>NZ_CP142689.1:0-976096 GCF_045689705.1 Pantoea sp. S18
ATGGCAGATAAAGAGAGTGAAAACAAGGCGTTACTCGAGCCTTTTCTGTCGGTGACAAAAAACAGCGGTGAAGTTATTCAACTCCACCCCAATAAAAATAACACCGTACAACCGGTCGCTTTAATGCGCCTGGGTCTGTTTGTTCCTACATTGAAATCCACAGCGCGCGGTAAATCAGGCGCGATGGCATCGACAGATGCAACGAAAGAGCTGAAGAACCTTTCTTTAGTAAAATCGGAAGGTTATGAAAAGATTACCATTACCGGCGCAAGGCTGGATATGGATAATGATTTCAAAACCTGGGCCGGTATTATTCAGTCTTTCTCGCGTTATCCCTCAAAGGGCGACACTGTGACGCTGCCGTTTATCGATTTCGTTAAGATGTGCGGGATCCCTTCGGCAAACTCTTCGGCCGCGTTACGTAAGCGTTTAGATGCCTCTCTGAGACGCATTGCCACCAATACGTTGTCCTTTGAAGGTAATGGCAAAGCCTATCACACTCACCTTGTGCAATCGGCGTATTACGATCGTGAAAAGGATCTGGTCCGCATTCAGGCCGATCCTAAGTTGTTCGAGCTCTATAACTTCGACCACAAAGTGTTACTGCAGCTGCGGGCCATTTCGCGTTTGAAGCGTAAAGAATCAGCTCAGGCGTTGTATACCTATCTCGAAAGTTTGCCGACCAATCCGGCGCCAATTTCTCTGGCGCGTTTGCGTATGCGTTTAAACCTGGGCTCGAAAACCACCACGCAAAATCACGTGGTTCGACGTGCGATGGAGCAGCTCAAAGAGATCGGCTATCTCGACTACTCGGAAGTGAAACGTGGCCGCTCAGTGTTCTTCATCATCCATAGCAGGACGCCAAAACTCGATGGCATCAGCAACCTCGAAAGTATCGATTCGCTGGAAGATATCGAATTCGAAGAGTGATTTTACACGTTCACTGTAGTCAGCAAATGCCCTCAAGCAGTGTCACTTTTTGAGCAAAAGTGACACATGCTTTTCTCATAGCATTCACTGTAATCAGACACCCGCAAGCAATTCACTGTAATCAGCAACGTTCACTGTAATCAGAAACCTTCTGCTTTTGTCATGTCTTCTGCGATGTCTTCAACCGCGTTGCGCCCTTTCTAAGCTACATTTAAAGATAGTGAGTACTTACAAGGGCGGCACCGCTTCACTCAAATTCCCTTTTCATTGCCTTTCTACTGATCACAGTGAACGTTTGTTCAAGCGCTCGCTTTCACTGATTACAGTGAATGCTAATCGCAGGGCTGCGTACTGAATACAGTGAACGATCAAATGCAACTTCTTGATTTATATGTATCAATAAAGCCAGGTCCAACGTGATTCACTGTAATCAGCAGATGAACTGTTAATACAGCCAGTAAAAGTGACAGGGTTGGTCACTAAGCTGATTACAGTGAACGTTTGGCCTGCCTTCTCACTACAGTGAACGAAAGCGAGGGAAGTTCGTACTGACTCTTATATGCTGCTTGAAGTGCACGTCACGCTGTCACTGATTACAGTGAACGCTGTCACCACTTCCCCTGCCCCGCCGGTTTTGCAGCATGACAATCAACAGCTCATCGCGTCGCTTTTACTGAATACAGTGAACGTAGATGCTGATTACAGTGAACATCAGCATCACTCAGCTGTCATCAAGAAAGCCATTTAACGTGATGCATGTACTGATTACAGTGAATGTCGGAGGGGGCGTTCCGTTGATTTCGGTGAATCGTTTATGGCGATTTCAGCTACATCCATTTGACGGCAAAGATCGGTTTACTGATTACAGTGAACGCTCGTATCAAAGTACTAAACAAGCTTTGCTGATTACAGTGAACGTTCTTCACCGGGTCATAACTTTTACTGATTACAGTGAATGTTCTGTCGAACTTGCAGATTTGACTTACTGATTACAGTGAACGTTTAATCGAAGCGCGATAAGCATCTACTGACTACAGTGAATCTTTTTTGATGATGAGCATAAGGCTTTCACTGATTACAGTGAACGTTAGGCGTTGAGAATGAAATGTCATCAAGTTTTACTGATTACAGTGAACATCCCAACAATGCGAACTTCGTCGTTGCTCGCTTGCCTGCTCCTTTCGTCCACATAGGCTCTACTGATTACAGTGAATCTTCGCCCGCGATTTACTGATCACAGTGAACCTTTTACTGATTGCAGTGAACATTTGCCCTCTTCTGCTTGCTGACTACAGTGAACGTTCCAGCAATTTCAGCCGCAAGCGCCCTTCTCCTTTCTCTATCAGAAAGCCTTCCAAGGAAAAACCAGCTACTGATTACAGTGAACCTTTGTCCCAATGAGCAAGAAAACAGCGGTTCAAAGTTGTACAAATAAACGTAATGGCTAAATAACGAGCACTGATTACAGTGAATCTTTGCGTTAAACTGCTCTTAATCAAGGTGTTTCCATATAACTGATTCTTCCTGTGCAGAAGAGATATATTTGCCTCGTGTGCTGGATTTATGTATAAAGTCATAAATCCTACATGTGTGGAGCAAGTATGGCTAACGATGAGAAGCAAGTTCTGAAGGTTGCACAACGTTCAGAAAGAATGCTGATGAGCCTGACAGAACAGATTCAGGCGCAGAAAGAAGAGTTGCGGGAAAACACGTTCTATCAGGTTTACGCTAAAGCGGCGTTAGCCAAACTGCCAAAATTGACGCGTGCGAGCGTGGATTACGCTGTAAACGAGATGGAAGAGAACGGTTATCCGTTCGATAAGCGTGCAGCGGGCAGCTCAACCAAGTATGCGATGTCGATTCAGAACATCATTGATATCTATCACCATCGCGGCGTGCCTAAATATCGCGATCGCCATCATGAAGCCTTCAGCATCTTTGTCGGCAACCTTAAAGGCGGCGTGTCGAAAACGGTCTCTACCGTTTCGCTGGCACATGCATTGCGCGCCCATCCGCATCTGCTGTTTGAAGATTTGCGTATTCTGGTCATCGATCTGGACCCGCAATCCTCCGCCACCATGTTCCTGAACCACCAACGTTCAGTAGGATTAGTGGAAGCTACCGCTGCGCAGGCGATGCTGCAGAACGTCAGCCGTGAAGAGTTGCTCAACGAATTTATCGTTTCATCGATTATTCCGGGCGTTGATGTGCTGCCGGCGTCAATTGATGACGCCTTTATTGCCTCGCGTTGGGAAGAGCTGTGTGCGGCTCACCTGCCCGATCAAAACATCCACGCGGTGCTGTATGACAATGTCGTGGCCAAGCTGAAGAAAGATTATGACTTTATCTTTATCGACAGCGGCCCGCATCTTGATGCCTTCCTAAAGAACGCCATTGCCGCTTCGGACTTGCTGATGACGCCAGTGCCTCCCGCGCAGGTAGATTTCCACTCTACGCTGAAGTACTTAACGCGTTTACCGGAGTTGATTGGCATCATTGAAGAATCGGGTGCAGCCTGCCGTTTGCAGGGCAACATCGGCTTTATGTCTAAACTATCGAATAAAGCGGACCACAAGCTGTGTCACAGCCTGGCGAAAGAGATTTTTGGTGGCGATATGCTTGATGCTGCCTTACCGCGTCTGGATGGCTTTGAGCGCTGCGGAGAGTCGTTTGATACCGTTATCTCGGCCAATCCATCAACCTATGTGGGCAGCACCGAAGCCTTAAAGAATGCGCGTTCAGCGGCGGAAGATTTCGCGAAAGCCGTATTTGACCGTATTGAATTCATTCGCCTGAACTGAGGTTACTATGAGCGCAAAAAGAATCACCATTGGCCGAACCTTCAGCCAGACACCATTGCAGACTGAGGAAAGCGCCGATGGCCATTCTCAGACCTTTATCCTGGCGACGGGCAAACGCGCCCTGTTCACGCTGGAACACATCCCTGCGAAAGAAATCGAAGAGAAAACCTTCGTTAAGATGGAAACCAATGGCCGCGATCAGTCCGGCCTGACACCAGAATCGCTGCGCGACATCATTCGTACTATTAAATTGCAGCAATTTTTCCCGGCGATTGGCGTAAAGCGTGACGACCGCATTGAGATTCTCGATGGTTCACGCCGTCGTGCTGCGGCTCTTCACTGCAAAACCGGGCTGGATGTGCTGGTCACTGAAGTGGCTATCTCTGCGGAAGAAGCGCGTCGTTTAGCGCAGGATATTCAGACCGCGCGCGAGCACAACCTGCGTGAAGTGGGCATGCGTTTGCTGGCACTTAAAGATGGCGGATTATCGCAAAAAGAAATTGCGCAAAGCGAAGGACTTTCTCAGGCCAAAGTAACGCGTGCATTGCAAGCCGCAAGCGTGCCGCTTGAGCTGGTGACGCTGTTCCCGAATCATTCTGAGCTGACTTATCCAGACTATAAATCGCTGCTGCAAGCTTACGAGAAGCTGCAGGAAACCGGACAAACGGTTGATGCACTGATCGATACCATCGGCATGGATGTTGATACCGTATGCGCACGCGATGGTTTAGCGGAAGATGAAGTGAAGAACGGCATTCTGCGTTTAGTGCGTAACGGCAGCCAGACGCTGATTCAGTCACCGGCGAAAGACAAAACCGTTGCGACGCCTTTGTGGAGCTTCGCCGATAAAGATCGTTTTGCGCGCAAGAAAACGCGCGGACGCATGTTCAGCTACGAGTTTAATCGCCAGTCAAAAGAGTTGCAGGAAGAGCTGGATAGAGTGATTAACGAGACGCTCAACAAGTATCTAAATCAGTAAGCGAAATGCCGCCTTCGGGCGGTTTTTTTATGCCCTTCTCAATGCCTCGCCAGCGCAATTTCAGCGCTAACTGTATGAAATATCGATTGTCGCTGCGGAAATTTCAGGCTGAAATCGCCATCATTTCAACCAGCAGCTAAAAGGCATCCGGTTCTAACTCACCAATACCGATAAACTAACTGCAGCCAATTTAACCAGCTGCGCGCTAAACCGGCAATCGCCAGTGAAGGCATAAAAGCCGAGCAACAACCGAATAGAATTTCAACCATTCGCCCAAGTGATTTCATCTCTATTGCCATGAAAAATATAGCTTTTTAAATAAAATTTCAGGCTGAAATCGCCAGATAAGATTGTAATTTCAGCCATCAACTCAAGACCCAAAGCGAGATTAGCCAGATGATATTCAACGATTTATCCACAGAAAGCGTGGATAACTTTCAAGACTAACCTTACTCAATCAACGCCAGCGCTGATGAAAATTGCCAGACTGCATCGCGCACCCGCACCGGTTTATTAATCAGCCCCAACGCATAAAAACGATCGGCGATTGTCTGCTGCTCTTTAATCACTTCGAAGGCCATCGCACGCGTTTTGTGGCTGCGACGTGTCAATGCGCGTTCTACTGACGCAACTTCCAATCCCAGCTCCTGAGCCAGTAATATTGAAGCTTCGTAACGATGACTATCGATGAACAAACCCGTTTGCTGCAAACTCTCCACCAGCTGCCTGAGAATGTCATCGTGCTGTTCGACGTAATCACGTCGCGCCAGATAGAACTGATGATTGCGTACGCGCCCTTCACCATTAACCAAAATCCGCAGCTCGGGATTACTCTCCGCAGCGCTGAGCAACGGATCCCACATCATCCACGCATCAACCGAGAGATAATCACTGGCGGTCAGCGGATACTTAGGCGGCGTATACACCACTTTGAGTTCATCCAGACCAATGCCTGCTTCTTCCAGTAACTGCAGCAGAAGCCAGTGAACGTTCGAGCCTTTATTAACCGAAATGCGCTTACCGCGCAGATCGCTGATGGTGCGAATATCACTGTCATGCGGCACCACAATGCCAACGCTGCTTGGCGCCGGTGGCTCCCACGCGATATAAGTCACCGCATTGCCGCTCGCCTGGGCGAAGATCGGCGGCACTTCGCCGGTAGTACCAAAGTCGATTTCGTTGTTTTGCAGTGCATACAGCAGCTGTGGCCCAGCAGGAAACTCACTCCACAGCACGCTAATGCCTTGCTGAGCGAAGCAGTGTTCGAGGCTTTGGCGGGCTTTTAACACGCCGAGATTACCAAACTTCTGATATCCGATTCGTAACTCGCGTTCCTGCGTTCCATGCGCATTGGATGAAGACGTAGAAACAAGCGCTTTGCGGCGTCCTTTAATCATTCCCTGATTCGCCAGATGCGTGCGTAAGGTGTGGCGGCTGATACCTAATAGCGCTGCGGCCTGAGTTTGATTCTGATCTGTCATCGATAGCGCATTGCTAATCAGGCTGCTAATAACGCGATCAAAAAGTTGCTGCGGCTGGCTGGCTAGCTGCTGCTGAAGAAAACTGTCGAGTGTAGAATCGTTTGACTCGCTAAAACCATGTTCACTGTAACCAGCAAGTCGCAGCTGTGCGGGCGTCAGCGTCTCTTCGCGGCTCAACAACACGGCGTTGTGCAGCGTGTTTTCCAGTTCACGGATATTGCCCGGCCAGCTGTATTCGCGTAGCGCCTCAAGCGCATCAGGTGAGAGACGCCGTGCCGGACGGCCTAAGCGTCGTGCGTAGAGAGCGAGGAAGTGTTGCGCCAGCAGAGGAATGTCTTCACGACGCTGACGCAGCGGCGGCAATGGAACAACCGCAATATTCAACCGATAAAACAGATCTTCGCGGAAGCGGCGTTCGCGAATCGCCTGCGCCAAATCCACATGCGTTGCCGCGATAACCCGCACATCCACCTTGATCGCTTTACGCGATCCCACGCGCGTAATCTCGCGCTCCTGCAATACGCGAAGCAATTTAACCTGCAATGAAGGGCTGAGTTCACCAATCTCATCCAGCAGCAAGGTGCCGCCTTGTGCGGATTCAAACCAGCCGGGATGTGACTGTGTCGCGCCAGTAAAGGCGCCTTTCTCATGGCCAAACAACTCGGCTTCAGCCAGGCTTTCCGTTAGTGCGCCGCAGTTAACCGCCAGAAAAGGACCGTGACGCCGCTGGCTGTGATGATGCAGATAACGCGCCACCACTTCTTTGCCTGTGCCGGTTTCGCCGACAATCAGTACGGTGGCATCCGTGGGGGCGAATTTATCCAGCAGCGATTGAAACGCCAGAGAGGCGGGATCGACTAAGCGCGGAGAATCGGTGTGATTATTAAAGGTGGTTAGCATGGCATTGAGTCCGGTAACGAGCATATCGCTACGCTAAATGCTCACGCTGACTATTAACACCATGTAAAAAGCATAAGCAGTTGCATATGCAGCAATAGCTGTTGCGTCAGAGTTGCAATTGCAACTCGATATACCGTAACCAACAACGTTAACTCTCTGAAATGCGGCACTTCACGCTAATCAACAACCTGGCACGCTTTCTGCTAACAGCTATATAACCAAATAAGCAGTTCAAAATGATCATTTTTTAATAAAGTTATATAGGAAAAGCATAATGGCCGATTCCGCGAACGATAAAATTAATGTCTTCTGGTTTTTACCGACGCACGGTGATGGACGCTACCTCGGCACCACCCAAGGCGGACGCCCGGTCGATTTACCCTACTTACAGCAAGTGGCGCTAGCCGCCGACAATCTCGGCTTCTACGGCGTATTAATTCCTACTGGTAAAAGCTGCGAGGATTCCTGGCTGGTTGCCTCGGCGTTAGCGCCTATCACCAAACGTCTGCGCTATTTAGTAGCGGTGCGTCCTGGCTTGCAGCCGCCAACGCTGGCAGCACGCATGGCGACAACGCTTGATCGGCTGTCCGAAGGACGTTTATTGATTAACGTGGTGACCGGTGGCGATCCCGTTGAGAACAAAGGCGACGGCATTTTCCTCAACCACAGTGAACGTTATGAAGTCACTAAAGAATTCCTTGATGTCTACAGCCGCCTGATGCGCGGGGAGAAAGTGGATTACGAAGGCAAACATATCCACGTTGAAGGTGCGGAGGTGCTGTTCCCGCCGGTGCAGGAGAATGGTCCGCCGCTCTATTTTGGTGGTTCATCAGAGGCGGCGATTGATGTGGCTGCGGAACAGATCGATACCTATCTCACCTGGGGCGAGCCGCCAGCGCAGGTTGCCGAGAAGCTGGAAGTGGTGCGCGCGCGTGCGCAACAGCGCGGACGTAAACTGGAATACGGCATTCGTTTGCACGTGATTGTGCGCGAGACCGAAGAAGAAGCCAAAGCGGCGGCAGATAAGTTGATTGGCCATCTTGATGAAGAGACTATTGCGCAGGCGCAGAAAATCTTTGCGCGTATGGATTCTGCCGGTCAGGCGCGGATGAGCGCATTGCACCAAGGTTCGCGCGACAATCTTTATATCTCGCCGAATCTGTGGGCTGGCGTTGGTCTGGTACGCGGTGGCGCGGGCACTGCGCTGGTCGGCAGCCCTGAGCAAGTGGCTGAACGTATCCGTGAATATCAGGCGTTGGGCGTCACCAATTTTATTCTGTCTGGATATCCGCATCTGGAAGAAGCGCATCGCGTGGCCGAATTGTTGTTGCCGCTGCTGCCACTGGCGAATGCGCAACAGCAGCGTGAACGCACCATTAATACCGGGCCGTTTGGTGAAACCATTGGTGGCGATAAGCGACCTTCAAAACAGACGAGCGCCAGCTAATGCAGGAGAAGGCAATGGCAACGACACAGGTAATCATTGTTGGCGGTGGCTTTAGTGGCACAGCGTTGGCAATTCATCTCGCACGAACCTCATCGAGCAGATTACTGATTACAGTGGTCGAACCGCACGCCAGTCTCGGCGGCGGCGTTGCCTATTCCACGCAGGAGCCCGCGCACCGCATCAACGTGCCCGCTTCGCGCATGCAGTTAAGCGGAGAAGAGCAGGGCGCGTTTGATCGCTGGTATCGCCAGCAGCCGGAATGTTCACTGGATTCAGTAGCGCACTGCGACGACGGCGCGGTCTATCCGCAGCGCAGCCTGTTTGGTCGCTATCTGGCAGAACAGTTTGTGGCAGCGGCGCAGGCGCATCCACACGTCACGCTGCGCCATGTGCAGGCCAGCGCCATAGCCTGGGAAGGCGAGCAGCTTTTACTTAGCAACGGCGAAACGTTGCAAGGTGATGTGATGGCGTTAGCGATCAGTCATCCGCCGCCTTCGTTGCCGCGTGCGCTGCAACCGTTCTCGACACATCCGGCGTTGATTGCCAATCCGTGGCAACACGGCGTACTGGACGCCATCGATCCTCAATCCTCAGTGGCGATTATCGGTACCGGCTTGAGTATGGCCGATGTGGTGGCTTCGCTGGGCACCAGACAGCATCGTGGCCCGTTAATCGCATTCTCGCGCCGTGGGCAGCTCTCACGCGACAACCTAAGCGGTGAGTGGCCTGAATGGACGTTAGCCCCGCAGGATGCGTCCAGCGCGCGTCTGTGGCTGCGACATATCCGCGCCGAGGTTGCGCGTGCCGCTGAACAGGATTTGCCGTGGCAGCGTGTGCTCGATCAGGTGCGTGTGCATGGTCAGGATATCTGGCAATCGCTGCCTTTGCGCGAGCAGCAGCGCTTCGTCCGTCATTTGCGCTCGTGGTGGGATGTGCATCGCTATCGTATAGCACCGCAGGTATCAGCGGTGATCAACGCACGTCGGCAACAGGGCAGTCTGAAGGTGCTGGCCGCGCGCCTTATCGACATCTCTAAACTCGGCAATCAGCTGCAAATAACGCTACGCACGCGCGATGGTGCCAGCGAAACCCATCGCCTCGATCATCTGATTGTCACCACCGGTCCTGGCCATGAAGCCTTAACCGCCAGCCAGCCACTGCTGCAATCGCTCAGCCAGCAAGGTTTAATCCGCGCTGACCGGCTCGGTTTTGGTATTGATGTTGACAGCCAGTCGCACACGCTCAATCTCAGCGGCCAGCCCAACGCGCGACTGTTTGTCGTCGGTCCCGCTGCGCGTGCGCGCTTCGGTGAACTGATGGGATTGCCGCAGGTCGCCGATCACGCCGCCGACGTGGCGAAGCATATTTTACAAGAACTGCAAATCGCTCATGCCGAGCGATGTCCCCCTTCAGCGCTTTAATCTCTCAACATCCTAAAAATTAACTGACGAACGCCGGGTCGTAACACGATCACGGCCTCGCTATGGAGATTGCTATGCCATCGCAACGTGAAATTCGCTTGAACGCATTTGATATGAACTGTGTCGGACACCAGTCGCCGGGTTTGTGGGCGCATCCGCGTGACCGTTCCTGGCAATACAAAGATCTGGAGTATTGGGTCGATTTGGCGCGCCTGCTGGAACGTGGCAAATTTGATGGCCTGTTTATCGCCGACGTGCTCGGCGTTTACGACGTCCTCAACGGCAACGGCGATGCGGCGATCCGCCAGGCGACGCAGGTACCGGTCAACGATCCGCTGGCATTGATTACGCCAATGGCGCTGGTCACTGAACATCTTGGCTTTGGTCTCACCGCGTCGCTGTCGTTTGAACATCCCTATCCGTTTGCGCGCCGCTTATCGACGCTCGATCACCTGACCAAAGGCCGCATCGGCTGGAACATCGTCACCTCGTATCTGGAGAGCGGGGCGCGCAACATTGGGCATAAAACCCAGACCGATCACGACAGCCGCTACGATTATGCCGACGAGTATCTGCAAGTGGTGTACAAGCTGCTGGAAGGCAGCTGGGAGCAGGATGCGGTATTGCGTGACCGTGAACGCCGCATTTTCAGCGACCCGCGCAAAATCCATCCCATCAATCATCAGGGCACCTTCTTCAACGTGCCGGGCATTCACCTGTGTGAACCGTCACCACAGCGCACGCCGGTGCTGTATCAAGCGGGTGCATCGAGTCGCGGCAAACAGTTTGCGGCAGAACATGCCGAATGCGTGTTTGTTGCTGCGCCGTCAAAAGTGCTGCTGAAGAAAACCGTCGCTGATATTCGCCGCCGCGCGGCGGAAGCGGGGCGCGATCCTTACAGCATCAAAATCTTCAATCTGCAAACCGTGATTGTCGGCGAAACCGATCTGGCGGCGCAGGCGAAGTGGAAAGAGTACACCAGCTGGGTCAGCTACGAAGGCGCGCTGGCGCTGGTGTCGGGTTGGACCGGCATCGACTTCGGCCAGTATCAGCCGGATCAGGTGCTGAAATATATCCACACCAACGCCATTCAATCGGCGGTCGAAACCTTCTCCACCGCCGATCCCGATCGTCAGTGGACGGTAAAAGCGCTGGCGGATTGGGTTGGGATTGGCGGCTTTGGTCCGCTGATTGTCGGCAGCGCGGAAACCGTCGCTGACGAGTTGCAAAGCTGGGTGGAAGAGACCGACGTCGATGGCTTCAACTTCGCCTACGCACTAACACATGAAACCTTTGAAGATGTAGTGGAGCTGCTGATCCCGGAGCTGCAAAAGCGCGGCGTCTACAAAAAAGAGTACGCGCAGGGCACGCTGCGCGAGAAGTTATTCGCCGCCGGTCCGCAGCTGCAGGCACCGCATCCGGGCGCAGGCTATCGCGTTAAATCCTCCACGCTGCAGGAGGTCTCATGATCGAAATAGATAACCTCAGCAAACACTATCGCGCGCCCGACGGCCGCCAAACCGAGGTGCTGAAATCCATCAGCCTGCAGGTGCCGCAAGCCAACATTACCGCAGTGGTTGGGCCGAGCGGCGCGGGTAAATCGACGCTGGCGAAGTGCATCAGCCTGCTGGAGCAACCGAGCGCCGGCAGCATCCGTGTTAACGGCAGCGATCTCTCGCGGCTGGATGGCGAAGCACTGCGTCAGGCGCGTCGCTCGATTGGCACCGTTTTCCAGTCTTCCGCGCTGCTGCAACGCAAAACCGCGTGGGAGAACATCGCCTTGCCGCTGCACTATCTCGGCGTGGTGGATCGCGATATCGCCGCACGCGTGGGCGAATTGCTGGAGAGCGTAGGTCTCAGCCACAAAGCCAAAGCCTATCCCGGCCAGCTTTCCGGTGGTCAGCGGCAGCGTATTGGCATCGCGCGGGCGCTGGCGTTGCGCCCTTCGGTGTTGCTGGCGGATGAGGCCACCTCAGGACTCGATCCCGAAGCCACCGTCACCGTACTCGACCTGCTGAAAAAACTGCGAGATGACTACAAGCTGGCGATTGTGCTGATCACCCATGAAATGGATGCGGTACGTCAGGCGGCGGATGCGGTAGCGGAAATTCGCGACGGCCAAATCGTGCAGTACGGCGTGGTGAAAGAGTTGCTGGCGCAGCCGGATTCGCTGTTGGGACAGCGCCTGTTCCCGCTGGCGGCGCAGGCGGGTGATGCCGAGCTGGTGTTGCAGCTCAGCTATCGCACCGATGTGCCGGTCGCCAGCGACTGGATATCGCGCCTCAGCCAGCAGTTTGGTCTGCGTATTGATCTGCTCGGCGCGCACGTTGAGCAGGTGAACGGTCTGCAAGCGGGCCGCCTAAAGGTGGGCATACACTATCAGCAGGAACGCGTGCCGTTGGCGCGTTTGCTGTCGCAGCTGGAACAGCTGGGCTTAGTTGCCAGTGTTTCCGGCAGCGTGTTGCCATTGCGGGAGGCGGTATGAGCGTATCAGTGATGAGTCAGGATACGCCGTGGCCAGAAATCCCGGCGTTGATGCTGCCCGCTCTGGGCGAAACCGCATTGATGGTGGTGATCGTGATGCTGTTCGTGGTCACCTTCGGCGGCATCGTCGGTGTGGTGCTGTTTAACACCTCATCGCGCGGTCTGTTTCCGCATCGCGGTATTAACCGGGTGCTGAGTTGGATTGTGAATATGGGTCGTTCGCTGCCGTTTCTGGTGCTGATGGCGGCCATCATTCCGTTCACCTTCTGGCTTACCGGCACCACCATCGGCATTCCCGCCGCCGTTGTGCCGATGATCGCCGCCGGCATTCCGTTCTTTGGACGTCTGGTGGACAACGCGCTGCGTGAGCTGCCCGGTGAAGTCACGGCGGTAGGTTTGGTGTGCGGCGGATCGCGCTGGCAGATCATCCGCTCGGCACAACTCAGTGAAGCGCTACCGGCGATTGTTGCGGCGGTGACGCTCAACCTGATCTCAATGATTGAGTACTCCGCGATTGCCGGCACCATCGGCGCGGGCGGGATCGGTTATCTGGCGGTGGTGTACGGTTATCAGCGCTTCGACAACCACATCATGATCGCCACCATCGTGGTGCTAATCGCCCTCATTCAAACCATCCAATTTCTCGGCGACCGTTTGGTCACCGCATTACGCCATCCTCAGGGGACATCGTTATGACAACACAAGATTTCGAACTGCGTAAAACCCGCCGCTGGCCGTGGCTACTACTGATTATAGTGGTCGTTGTACTTGCTGCAGGCGGCTGGTTCTGGCGCGGCCAACAGGCGCAGGCGGTGGTATTTGGTACCACGCTGAAGGTGCATTTTGAACCGGCGATGGCCGGTGAGCAGAAGCTGATTGAATACGTTGGTGAGCACATCGCGCCGGATTACGGTCTGAAGCTGGAAGCGGTGGGCGTGCAGGATCCGGTGCAAGCCGACCGCGCGGTAGCGGAAGGACAGTATGCTGCAACGGTATATCAGCACCAATGGTGGCTGAAGCAAGTGGTGGATGCCAACGGCTTTGCGCTGACCTCAACGCTGCCGCTGTTCCAGTGGGCGTTTGGTATCTACTCCGATCGCTACACATCGGTGGCGGATTTACCGCAGGGCGCGACCATTGTGGTGCCGGATGACGGCGCCAATCAGGGCCAGGCATTATGGTTGCTGGCGCGTCAGGGTTTTATCACGCTCGACCCCAACGTTGAGCCGCGCACGGCCAAACTGAAGAACATTGTCGGCAATCCGCACGGCTTCGTGTTTAAAGAGCTCGATCTGCTGACTATGCCGCGTGCGCTTAACTCGGTGGATGCGGCGATTGGTTACGTCTCGCAATTTGATGCCGGTAAAGTGCCGCGCGAAAAAGGCATTCTCTTCCCGCCTGCACCGCGCACTTTCGCCTCTCAGCTGGTGATTGGCACACCTTATCTGGACCAGGAAAACATCGAGAAGCTGAAAAAAGCCTTCTCCGATCCGCGCGTCCAGCAGTGGTTAAAGACCACCGACGATCCGCTGGTAAAAGGCGTGTTGGTGCCGGTCTCAGCCGACTAATTTTGTGTTGATTGCACACCCGGACGCGTCAGGCGGGTCCGGGTTTTTGTGTTGGCGAAAATTAAGTTATCTAATTGATTTTAATGTAAATTAATATCAAGAATTGTTGTTTTGGTACAGCCAATAAAACGCTTATAACAACCTCACCTGCATTACAAAACAACAACGTGAGGCGTTATGAGTTCTCTTCCTTTAGAAAACACCATCCCGGTTTCCGAACCGGTACGTTCGGTCAGTGACGTGGCTAGACTGATCAACACTCGCAGCAAAAATGACAACTACGCGCGCATGATTGTGTTCCTTGCGCTCGGCGGCGTGTTCCTCGACGCCTACGATCTCACCACGCTTTCGTACGGCATCGATGATGTGGTGCGTGAGTTTCAGCTCTCACCGCTGCTCACCGGTTTAGTGACCTCCTCAATTATGGTTGGCACCATTGTCGGTAATCTGGTGGGTGGCTGGCTGACGGATAAATATGGTCGCTATTCGGTGTTTATGGCCGATATGTTGTTCTTTGTGGTTTCAGCGATTGCGGCGGGCTTAGCGCCGAATGTTTGGGTGCTGATTGGCGCACGCTTCCTGATGGGCGTTGGCGTCGGGATCGATTTGCCGGTGGCGATGTCCTATCTGGCGGAGTTCTCCAAATTCGCCGGTAAAGGCAACAAAGCCGCACGGCTCGCAGCCTGGTGCCCGATGTGGTACGCCGCGTCAACGCTGTGCTTCCTGCTGATCTTCGCGCTCTACTTCCTGCTGCCAAAAGAGCATCTTGACTGGCTTTGGCGCGCGTCGCTGCTGTTCGGTGCGGTACCGGCGTTGCTAATCATCGCGGTGCGCAGCAAATTCATGAACGAATCGCCCCTTTGGGCGGCGAATCAGGGCGATCTGAAATCGGCAGTGCGCATCCTGCGTGATTCCTACGGCATTCACGCGCATGAAGCGGAACATCAGGCGCCACCGGCCGCTGCAGCGCCGAAAGTGAGTTTCCGCGTGCTGTTTGAGAAACCGTGGCGCGAACGCACCATCGTCGCGGGTGTGATGAACATCTGTATCTCATTTGAATACACCGCCATTGCTTTCTTCTTGCCGTCGATTCTGGCGCAGTTCCTCGGCGCGGGCGTGTTTGAAACCATCTCCGCCTCGCTGGGCCTCAACGCACTGTTCGCCTTCACCGGTGGCCTGCTCGGCATGCGTCTGGCGTGGAAATATCCGTCGCGCCACGTCGCCATCGCTGGCTTTGCCCTGCAATTCTTTGCGCTGATCGCGCTGGCGTTGATAGGTCATCCGGAAGCCATCGCCGGAATCGTCTTTGCGGTATTGATGCTCGGTTTGTGGCTGTTTGCTGAAGGCTTCGGCCCGGGCGCGCAGCTGATGGTCTATCCGGCGCTTTCCTATCCAACCTCGATTCGCGCGACCGGCGTGGGCTTCAGCCGCGCACTTTCCGGCATCGGCAGTGCGTTAGCGCTGTTCATCCTGCCGATTCTGCAAGCTGCACTCGGCACCAACATGTTCTGGGTGGTTTCGCTGGCGGCGATTATCCCCATCTTCTTCCTGCTGGCGGTGCGCCACGAGCCCACGCTGCATGACATCGACGATCTTTCACATCAGGAGTCACCATGAGTTTACTGGCAACGGGTACCGATTATGAGGCGCTGACAGCGCACTTCCGACCGATCTTCGCGCGCATCGCTGAAGAAACGGTAGCACGCGAGCGGGAACGCATTTTGCCGCATCAGCCGATTAGCTGGCTTAAAGAGGCGGGATTCGGCACGGTGCGCATTCCAAAAGAGAAGGGCGGTTGGGGTGCATCGCTACCGCAGCTGTTCCAGCTGTTAACCGAACTGGCGGAAGCCGACTCCAATCTGCCGCAGGCGCTGCGCGCCCATTTCGCATTTGTCGAAGACCGGCTGAACCAGCCGGACAGCGCGGAACGCGATCGCTGGTTTGGCCGTTTTATCGATGGCGAGCTGGTGGGCAGCGGCTGGACGGAAATTGGCACGGTAAAACTCGGCGATGTCATTACGCGCATCACGCCAGGCGAAAGCGGCTGGACACTGAGCGGCGAGAAGTTTTACAGCACCGGCACGCTGTTCGCCGACTGGATTGACGTCTATGCGCGCCGTAACGATAACCAGGGCGATGTCATCGCTCTGGTGAACACTCACCAACCCGGCGTGACGCGTGAAGACGACTGGGACGGATTTGGCCAGCGCTTAACCGGTAGCGGCACCACGCGTTTCGCTAATGCCCATGTCGAGCAGGAACACGTCTACGATTTCGCTACTCGCTTTCGTTATCAAACCGCCTTCTATCAGCATGTGTTGCTGGCAACGCTGGCGGGAATTGGTCGTGCGGTGGCACGCGATGGTGCGCAGGCGGTGGCGGCACGAAATCGGGTTTACAGCCACGGCAACGGCGGCGTTGTGCGCCTCGATGCGCAGATTCTGCAGGTCATCGGGGAGATCACCAGCCTGGCGTTTGCGGTAGAAGCCACGGTGATCCGCGCGACACATTCACTGCAATCAGCATATGTTGCCCACGTGAGCAGCGATGAAGCGCAAGTTGCCGCAGCGAATGTGCTGGCCGAAGCCGAAGCGGGCCAGGCACAGGTGATCGCTAGCGAACTGGTAACGCGCGCCGCTACCGAGTTGTTCAACGCGTTGGGCGCATCAGATACGCGCGTCAGCAAAGCGCTGGATCGTCACTGGCGCAACGCGCGAACCGTATCGTCACATAATCCGGTGGTGTACAAAGCGCGCGATATCGGCGACTGGAAAGTGAATGGCACCGCCCCGACGGGGATTTGGCAGATTGGCAGAGGCGAGGGCTGATAAACCAGGTGCGCATGAATGCGCACCCTACAAAACCTTGAAATGCGCACCCTACGAATCCCTGAATTGTAGGGGCGCCATTTATGGCGACCATAACTCACAAACCTCTCAAATCATCACGTTACATCACAATGTGAATCAGAAACCAATTTAAAACTGTTCAGTTTTAAGCCAAAATTTATATTCTCGATTGCTGATTTATTAATTATGATTGGCCCTGATTTTTTTGAATGGATATCAATAATAGGGAGCAACAGAATGCAATCAGCGCGACGCCTTAGGTTAGGCGCGGACCGTGATTAAAAGGGGGCTGAGACATGACTGAACGCGATATTTTCAGTGAACTAATGACGGGTATGCAGGAGCTGAAAGATCATCAAGACGGAAAAATCACGCTCATGACCTACAAGGTCAGCAAGCGCGCGTCCGTCACCATCGCGGCACAGGAGCTGCGTGATGTAGGCGAAAAACTCAACCTGTCTCAGGCCGTTTTTGTGCGTATTACGAATAAAAGATAAATCCAGGCCATTTATCAGGCCCGGATTAATTAATAATTTACTTCTTATCCAGCGACCAGGTCGCGCTACGCACATCCACTTTCACCGGTAGCAGGCCCACGCGCGTAAAGGTGTCCGCTAACGCCTGCTGCTCATCAAACACCTGTGGTGACATGCGCGATGCGCCATAAGGCAGACGTTTAATGGTGGTTTGCCAGATGGCTTTATCCAGGCCGGTCGATTTCGACAGAATCGCTGCCGCGTCATCCGGATTTTTGTTCGCCCAATCGCTGAGTTTACTCAGCTCATCGACCACCTGTTTCGCGGTATCAGGATGTCCTTCCGCAAACGGGCGGCTGGCGAGATAGAAGGTGTAATGCGGCACCAATCCTTCTGCGTTGCGAATTTCACGCGCACCGGCGTTGGCTTCCACTTCTGCCAGGTACGGATCCCAAATCACCCACGCATCAATTGCGCCTTTCTGGAACGCAGCGCGCGCATCGGCAGGCGGCAGATACACCGGCGTCACGTCTTTGTAGTTAAGCCCCGCATCTTCCAGCGCTTTCACCAGCAGATAGTTAACGTCAGAACCTTTGTTCAGGCCGACGCGTTTGCCTTTCAAATCGGCCACGCTGTTAATCGCGGAATCTTTCGGCACCACGATGGCTTCCGTTTTCGGGTTAGCCGGAGAATGACCGAGATAGATCAAATCGGCTTTCGCGGCCTGCGCGAAGGCGGGCGGCGCATCGCCGGTAGCCGCCAAATCAATGCTGCCGACGTTTAAGCCTTCCAGCATCTGCGGGCCAGCCGGGAATTCCACCCAACGGATAGCAATGCCTTCCTTTTTAAAGGTTTCATCCAGCGTGCCGCGATATTTCAGCAGAGCAAAGATGTTGGCTTTCTGATAGCCGATGGTGACGGTTTCTGGGTTAGTGGCAAAGGCGTGTGTGGAGAGCAGGCCAACGCTGAGAGCTAAAGCGCTCAGGACAGGAAGTTTTGCTTTCATGATGATTCTCGTGTGGTTTTTTTGCCACCTTAGCAAAGCCCTTATATAACCAATAAATAACTAATTTCGATCGCTTATAACCATTGCTTATGTGATCTGGATCATTCACTGTAATCAGCAAACAGGGTTTGGATTTCCATAGATGCCTATATAATTAGCACGGTAATAATTTGTATAACAAATCAAAATGCCATTACTAAAAGCTTCTGTCAGGATAAGTAATTCCGCTGCCTGCATAAGGTCTTACCCGTTCTATGAAGTGGTTTTCACGAAGCGCAGTGCTGTTTTCTGCCAAAACCTGTCTTGCCGCCTTTCTGGCTTTTTACATTGCTCTGGAACTCAATCTCGATAAACCGGCCTGGTCACTGACTACAGTGTACGTTGCCTCGCAGCTCTATTCGGGCTCGACGGTATCGAAATCGGTTTTCCGTTTCTTCGGCACCCTGCTGGGCGGGCTGTTTACGCTGCTGATCTATCCCGCCACGGTGCAGGATCCGCTGCTGTTCAGCCTGTGCATCTCACTTTGGGTGGCGGTTTGTCTCTATCTTTCGCTGCACGACCGCACGCCGAA
The DNA here is from genome assembly GCF_045689705.1 of Pantoea sp. S18. Taxonomy (NCBI): domain Bacteria; kingdom Pseudomonadati; phylum Pseudomonadota; class Gammaproteobacteria; order Enterobacterales; family Erwiniaceae; genus Pantoea; species Pantoea sp. S18. Next base: position 18,914 of record NZ_CP142689.1, read on the forward strand.
GAGCTACGTGTTTATGCTGGCGGGCTACAGCGCGGCAATCATGGGTTTTCCCGACGTGGTGTCGCCATCGGCCATCACTTATACGGTGATTTCCCGCGTTGAGGAGATCACCGTGGCGATTGTTTGCAGCAGCCTGGTACATCGCCTGCTATGGCCGGTCTCGATGCGCAATCTGTTAGAGCAGAGCGTTAACCAGTGGTATCAAAATGCGCGCAAGCTGTGCAGCGAGCTGGTCACGGTGATGCCCGCTGAAAAGTCGGTGGAGCGCGAAGATATCCTGATTCAGATGGCCAACTATCCGCTCAACGTCGAAACGCTCATCACGCATTGTGTGTATGAAGGCGATGCCGCGCGACGTCTGGTGCGTTTAGTTAGCGTGCAATATCAGCATCTCTCCTATTTCATCCCAACGCTGACGGCAATCGAGTCGCGCCTCAATCTGCTGGCGCAGCAGCAAATCCGTTTTCCCGACTACATCGCTGAAGTCTTCCAGCAATTTTTGCTGTGGCTAAACGGTGAAGATCAGCTGCCGGTGCGCGACAAGCTCAGCCACGCGCAGGAGCAGCTGAAACAGGCGTGGCAAGAGGGCAGGCTCAACAGCGAAGAGAGCATTCTGCTGATGGGATTACTGGAACGCCTGCTCAATTTTGTGCGCATCGCTGATGCCTATCAAAGCGTTAGCGAACGCGTCAGTGAATGGACGCCCGCCGTCAAAGCCGGAAAGATGGCGCGTGCGCATAAACACGTCGATAAAGGTTTATTGCTGCTGTCGTCGTTCACCGCCTTTATTGCCACCTTCGTCACCTGCGTATTTTGGATCGGCAGCGGCTGGGTGGATGGCGCCACCGCGCCGATGATGGCGGCGGTGCTGTGTTCCTTCTTCGCCGGCATGGACAGCCCAATTGCACCGATGAAGCTGTTCCTGAAAGGTGTGCTGATCTCCGTGGTGATCAGCCTGTTGTATATCACCTTGCTGATCCCGCAGGCGGTGACCTTCGAAGCGCTGGTGATCTGCCTTGCGCCGGGCTTGCTGGCGCTGGGATTGGTTATCGCTAATCCGTCGACCAACCTGATTGGCCTGATTGTCGCCACGCAGATTCCTGGCTTGATTGGCATGAGCCACAACTTTAAGCCCGATCTACAGCTTATAGTGAACGCTATCCTCTCGACGCTGGTGGGCATTACCTTCGCGGAGGTGATCACGGCGCTGATTCGCAACAAGCGTCCGTCGTGGACCGCCAAACGTGCGGTGCGCAAAGGTATCCGCGAGCTGCTGCATTTTATCGCCACGGTGCGGCTCAACAGCGTCACGCTGACCGCGCGGCAGCAGTTTGTTTCGCGCACACTGGATAAGGTCAACATCATCCTGCCGCGTAAACGTGTCGATCCAGTGCCAGAGTTGGTCTCCGGTGGCAATTTGATTGCCGAAGCCTGGCTGGGCGCAAACTGCTACGACTACTACACGCGTCATCGGGAGCTGCTGCTGGCGCATCACATTGAAAGTGCAGCGATGTTCCATGAGCTAAGTCAGTTCCTTAAGCGCCGCTTGAAGTCGCTGCAAACCACGCCGCAACCGGAATTGCTGGTGGAACTGAACACGCTGTTGCTGCGACTGGAAACGGCGGCGCTGCAGGAGAACACGCTGTTTGCGCCCATGTTCCACCTGTTCAATATTCGTTTATCGCTGTTTCCTGCGGCGCGCTGGCCGGAAAACCATTACAGTGCTGAACAGCATGTTTAAAACGGAGTTAAGCAGATGAAAATGATCGGTTTGATTGGCGGGATGAGCTGGGAATCCACCGCGCTCTATTACCGTATTATCAATGAGCAGGTGAAGCAGCAGCTAGGCGGTTTACACTCCGCGCGCAGCCTGATGTACAGCGTTGATTTTCATGAAATCGAAAAGTTGCAGGCCGCAGGCGAGTGGCAACAAGCGGGCGAAATTCTGGCAGAAGCGGCTGTTAGCCTGGAGAAAGGTGGTGCAGATTTTATCGTGCTCTGTACCAACACCATGCACAAAGTCGCGCAGCAGATCACCGATGCGGTCAGCATTCCGCTGCTGCATATCGCCGATGCCACGGCGCAGCGCATTCGTCAGGCGGGCGTGAAAAAAGTCGGTTTGCTGGCGACGGCGTTCACCATGGAGCAGGAGTTCTATAAAGGCCGGCTTAATCAGTCGGAGATTGAGGTGCTGGTGCCCGATGCAGCAGGCCGCAAAGTGGTGCACGACATCATCTATCAGGAACTCTGTCTTGGCGTGATCCGCGATGAATCACGCGCGCAATACCGCAAGATTATTGCCGAGCTGGTGGAGCAGGGCGCAGAAGCGATCATTCTCGGCTGCACCGAAATCACTTTGCTGGTGAAGACGGAAGATTCCAGCGTTCCGCTGTTCGATACCACCTTGATCCACGCACAAGACGCCGTAAAACTCGCGCTTTTGTAGGGTCGCCATTTATGGCGACCATCCACATTTCATAACGCACAAATCTATGCACAATGGGTCGCCATAAATGGCGACCCTACATAAAAGGTACAAAAACTCATCAAAACGCTGTTTCCAGTGAATCTGTGACGCAATAATCATCATCCACCAGCGGTAGATAGCGCCATTTATCGAATGCGGTACAAGGATGCGAAATACCGCAGCCAACCCAATCGCCCACCTGCAATGGCTCATCATCCGGTAATAACAGATAAGCGTGCTGATCGTTTACATCACTGATACGCAGATGCGTTGCCGCGCGCGGTGCGCTGCCATCGGCGTTGCGGATCCACAGCGGATTCGGCAGATCCTGATCGAAGGGTACATCGCGACGACCAAAATCTACGAACGCCAGGCCCGGTTCTGGACGCGATAACACGCGGCCCCAAATCTCCAGCGCGGCAGAAAAATGATGTGTTGCGCCCGGCTGAGCAAAGGGCGCGATGCGCGCATACAATCCGCTGTCGTGCGCCATATAGGCACCGGAACGGATCAGCGGCGTCATCGGCAGCGGCAGTTTTGCTGCGGTAAAGCAGGCTGTCACCACATCAAACCAGGCGCCGCCACCGGCGCTGAGGATGATGTGATCGCTGCCGAACAGCTGCTTTTCCGCCAGCAATTCAGCGGTAGCGATCATCATCTGGCAGTAATCCTTCACGCGCTGAATGCCGCTCTCATCGCGGCCTGCGCCGAGCGCGCCTTCATATCCGGCTACGCCCACCAGCTTGAGCGCGGGGCAGGCGGCGATCGCTTCGGCAATCGCCACTGCGTCCAGCTGAGAACGACAGCCAGTGCGGCCGCCGCTTACTGACATCTCCAGCAGCACCGAAATCTGGCTGTCGCCGAGGTTCTGTGCCAAAAGCTTCACGCCTTGCAGCGAATCGACATAGCACAGGAAGCCGTGATCGGGATGCTGCTGCTGCCACTGCGCAATCCAACGAATGCCCGCCGGATCGACCAGTTCATTGGCGAGAAACACATTGCGGATGCCGAACTGGCGCAGTGCTCGCACCTGCGCAGGTGTGGCGGCACCCAAACCCCACGCGCCGCCTTCGGTAATCGCGCGGCGCAGAATGGCGGGGGACATCGAGGTTTTCCCGTGCGCGGCGAGCATCACGCCGTTTTCACGGCAGAAGTCCGCCAGCTGGCGCAGGTTATTCTCCAGCGCCGACTGCTTCATGATCATCAGCGGCGAGAACACCTGATCGCTGCTAAGTACTGCGGTGCCGACAGCCAGCGGCGACTCACCGGCACCCGCAACCGATTTAAAACGTGGCGCGGTTTGCTGCGCATCCAGTAATCCATCCGCCTGCAGCGGAAAGCGAATCGACATAGATCCTCCTGTTAGTGCTCAAGTACGCGCGATAAGAACTGCTGAGTGCGCGGGTTCTGCGGATTGACGAAGATCTGCTCGGGCGAACCTTGTTCGGCAATCACGCCCTGATCCATAAACACCACGCGGTCAGCGGTTTTGCGCGCAAAGCCCATCTCGTGCGTTACCACCACCATGGTCATGCCTTCACGCGCCAGGCTGCGCATCACTTCCATTACTTCACCGACCAGTTCTGGATCCAGCGCCGAGGTGGCTTCATCGAAGAACATGATTTTCGGTTCTACCGCCAGCGCACGGGCAATCGCCACGCGCTGCTGCTGACCACCGGAAAGCTGCGCCGGATAGTGATGCGCGCGCTCGGCGAGTCCGACACGCGTGAGCGCCGCCATGCCGCGTTTTGTGGCTTCTGCTTCCGACAGCTTTTGCGCTTTGATCAGCGCCAGCGTGACGTTGCCGAGCGCGGTTTTATGCGGGAACAGGTTGAACTGCTGAAACACCATGCCAACGTGACCGCAAATTTCACTGGCGCGTTTGCGTTGGTGCAGCGGCACGTCGTTGACCCACACTTCACCGCCGTCGGCCACTTCCAGTCCGCTCATGATGCGCAACACGGTACTTTTGCCGGAGCCGGACGCGCCAATCAGCACCAGCACTTCACCCGGTGAAACATCAAGGCTGATCTCTTTCAGCACCTGGGTTGCGCCAAACGATTTGGTTATCCGGCTTAAGGTAATGGCGGATTTGCTCATGAAATTTGGCTCCTGGTTTGATGATGTTGAACCCAACGGGAAAGCGGGAAGCAGACAGCGAAGTAGAGCAGGGCGACCAGACCGTAAACCACCACCGGCTGACCGATGCGATCGACAATCGCCTGGCCCTGATGCATCAGTTCGGACATGCCGATCATGCTGACGATCGAGGTATCTTTGATCAGGGAAAGATACTGGCCCGCCAGCGGCGGCAGCACGATGCCGCGCGTTTGCGGCAGGATCACGCTCATAAAAGTCTGACGTTTCGACAGGCCCAGAATCCATGACACTTCCCACTGGCCTTTCGGCACCGCTTCGATACCGGCGCGGAACACCTCGGCGATATACGCGCCCTGATAGATGCTCAGGCCAAGAATACCGGCGGCAAACAGGTTGATGTCATAGCCGAAATAGGCCACGCCGAAGTAAATGAACATCAGCGTGATCAGCACCGGCGTGCCGCGAAACAGTTCGGTGTAGATCACCGCAATCTGCTTTAAGACTGGCAGACGGCTAGTGCGCAACACCGCCGCCAGCAAGCCCAGCAGTGTGCTGCCAATAATCGCAGCCACCGACAGCAGCAACGTGATACCGAGGCCTTTTAGCAGAATCGGTAACGAACTGATGATTAACTCGTTCATAGCGCGTTCTCCCGTTTCACTGGATTAGTCAACCATTTTCTTGCCCACCCCCAGGCGGACTTTTTTATCGGGGTCACCAGCGGCGGGTGGAACATGCGCCGTCCTGCAATCGTACCCAGCCAGGAGAACAGGTTGCTCAGCACCAGATACACCAATGCCACCACGCTAAAGGTCTGGATATACAGCAGCGTACGCGCGTTGATCACCGTGGCGGTGCCGGTTAGTTCAGGCAGAGCAATCGCCGACAGCAAAGAGGTGCCGAGCAGCAATTGAATCAGGTTGTTGATAATAGCGGGCCACACCGCGCGCGCCGCCTGCGGCAGTACCACGGTGAGAAACACCTGACGACGGGGAATGCCCAGCACCCACGCGGCTTCAAGCTGGCCTTTCGGCACCGATTGAATGCCCGCGCGGAAGGTTTCGGAGAGATAGGCACCGACGTTAATCCCCAGCGCCAGCACGCCCGCAGTAAAAGCGCTCATGGTGATGCCGAGCGACGGCAGACCAAAGAAGATGATGAAGATCTGCAGCAGCACCGGCGTGTTGCGGATGAACTCAACGTAGCAGTGACTGATCCAGCGCAGCGGGGCCAGCGGCGACGCTTTCGCCAGCGCCGAGAGCAAACCGAGCGCCACCGCCAGCGCAAACGCCAGCAACGTCACCTGCAAGGTGAGCCACGCGGCGTCAAGAAAAGTGTCGGCGTAGCGCCACAGGGTTAGCCATTGATAACTCATGGTTCTGCTCCTTCGGGCGGCGCAGCATCAGCTGCCGCGCCGCGTGGGGATCAATATTGCGGATTCAGCGGGTAACGCGGTTTATTGCCGAACCATTTCTGATACAGCTGGGCGTTTTCGCCGGAGGCGTTAATTTCAAACAGGAATTCGTTGAGGTAGTTGGTCCACACCTGATCGCCCTGTTTCACACCGAAGGCGTTGTATTCCAGCGGCACCAGCGCTTCGTTGGTTACGGTCAATGTCGGGTCGAGCTTGGCCTGATAGGCGAGGAAGTTGTTATCCTCGATCATCGCATCGGCCTGGCCCTGTTTCACCGCGAGGATGGCCGCCTGCGATGAGTCGTACTCCTGAATTTTCACGTCAATGCCCAGATTGCGCACTTCATCGCCGTTGGTTGAGCCTTTCACCGTGGCGATGGTTTTGCCGCCCATATCGTGTGCTGACTGGATGCCGCTGTTTTTACGCACCAGCATCGCTTCACTCGCCACCACATACGGATTGGTGAAGCCGATCTCTTTGGCGCGTTCCAGATTGCGGGTGAAGTTGCAGAACACCACATCCACTTTATTGGTTTGCAGGTTAGGGATACGGTTGGCGCTGGTGGTGTTGACCATTTCCAGCTTCACGCCCATCTCTTTGGCCAGCGCTTTGGCGAGATCAACATCGTAGCCATCCGGGTTGCCGTCTTTATCGTAAAACCCAAACGGGGCGAAACTCAGGCAATCACCGACGCGCAGCGTGCCGCGTTGCAATACGGTTTGCAGCGCTGACTGCGGTGCGGCGCCCGCTTCTTTTTTCTCTTCGGTTGGCGTACAGCCCGCCAGCGTCAGTAATACCAGCGCGCCGGCTAGCGCGTTGAGACTCACTTTTAGCGATGTTGTCTTCATTGTTATGCTCTCTTTAGAAATTTTGACGAGACGGCGTAATACCGTTATTTCACAGCAAAATAGAAAGGCATCAATTAATAACAGGCTGTCCTGGTGTGGGCGGAGAAAGTAAACATTCGCCAGCCTGTTTTAACCGTAATATTTATTTACGATCGGCGCGGAAGCATTTCATATCGACTTCGACTTTGCAGTCGACTACTAAATCCTGCACGCTACAAATACGTGCCGGTGGATTTCCGCTAAATATCTCACTGAATACTTTATTAAATGAACTGAAATAACGCGCGTCGGTTAATACCGCCGTGACATGTACCACATCTTCCACGCGATAACCGGCTTCACGCATGATGGTGAGACAGTTTTCGAACGCCAGCTGAGTTTGTTCGATAATGCCACCTTCCACCACTTCGCCGTCGCGCATCGGCGTTTGGCCGGAGATGTAAAGCCAGCCATCGGCTTCAACCGCGCGGGCAAACGGCAGTTTCTGCCCGCCGGTGCCGGTTCCGCCTTCGACGCCATAACGTTTAATCGTCATCCGTTCCTGCTCCTGTTGCAGCGAAAATCTGCTTACTATGTTGTCTGATATACCAGACTGCTATCTGCAATACTGGATAGGGCAAGATTTGCACAGGAAATTTTCTTTTGCAATATGTGCACCGCTATTTAATTTTTTGTGATGTCGTCCGGATCGCAAAATAAATTTAAGTTGAGTGCGTATTTAAATTGGAGTGTGATCGCTATCGTATTTTTATAAAAGTTCTGTGAGCGTGATGCGCCATAATGAGGCACCAAAATTGATCGTGCTAATAAATGGCGGGTGATTAATATTTATTTAATCCGGGATGGGTAAATGTTGGTGCGCGGTGTATCATGCCTCTCTTTCAATGCCTATGCCTTTTATAGCCATGCCACCAAGGAGTGAGTTTATGCCGGATGAAAAAACCTCGCGGGCGCGCGGCGTTGACCGGGTTATTGATATCTTTCGGCAGTTGCACAGCGCACGCCAACCGATGTCGATGCGCGCGTTGATCGACGCAACCGGCGCACCGCGTTCCAGCATCTATGAATTAGTCAGCCTGTTGAGTGAAGCCGGTTTGGTAGAATTGGATGCCGAAGGCGCGGTGTTCTTTGGCCGTGAGATGCACTATTACGGTGCGGATTATATGGCGCACAACGATCTGATCCGTCGGGCGCATCAATTGATGGTGGAAATTGTGGCGCGCCACGGCGAAACCGTGCAGCTCTGTATGCTGGAAGGCAATAAATACACCGTGGTGCTCTCTGAGAGTAATGCGCATCCGTTCAAAATTACCTCGGATATCGGCGTGCGTGTGCCAATTACCTGGACCGCGACCGGCCGCTTGCTGCTGAGTAACTGGTCGGATAGCGCGATTCTGGATCTGATCCCGGAGGAGGATTATCGCCTCGCCAGCGGCCAAATCCTCGATAAGCAGGCGTTTCTTGATGAAATTCATCACGCCGGAAAACTCGGTTATTGCATGACGGAAGGCTTATCTGAAAGCTTTACCTGCTGCATGGCGGCGCCGATCCGTTCACGCAGCGGTCAGGCAGTTGCTGCTATCTGCTTTATGGTCAGCCGCGATACGCCGCAGGAACGTCGGCAGATGCTGCTGCAGGAATTGATCACCTCCGGACAAAAACTGTCTGATTTCACCTGACAGCGCTCTCGTAAAACTCCGTTACACCTGATTGAAGTGGCGTTTATTCTCGCCACTTAAGGTTGTGTTAAGGTAATTGATAATAATAACTATTCTTTTTACCACGGAGTTATGGGATGAAAACGCGCCTGCTTTTGGCAATGGGATTACTGGCTTCAACGGCGGCTGCCGCCTCCACTTATCCGCTGACCGTCACCGATATGGACGGCAACACGCAAACCATCAGTAAAGAGCCGCAGCACATTATTCTGCAGGATGGCCGCGACATTTTGACGCTGGCGCTGCTGGACCGCGACGACCCGTTTAAGCGCGTGGTGGCGTGGAACAATCTGCCGAAAAAGCAGGACACGCAAACCTGGGATCTGCTGAAAGGTCGCTGGCCGGAAGCGACGAAAATCGTTGATATGGGCTTTAACGATCAGGGCCAGGTCAACCTTGAAAGCGTGCTGGCGCAAAAACCAGATTTGATGATTGCGCAATTGCGCGCCAAACCGGCGCTTCAGCAATCGGGCGTGCTCGCTACGTTGCAGAATCTGCATATTCCTGTGGTGTTCGTGGATTACGAACTGCACCCGGCGCAGAACACTGCACCGAGCGTGACACTGCTCGGTAAAGTGCTGAACCGCGAAACCCAGGCCAAGGCTTACACCGATTTTTATCAGCAGAAATTCGCGCGCATTACACAGGGCGTGGCAGAAGTGAAAAATAAGCCAACGGTGTTTATCGAACCGATCGCCGGGAATAGCGACAACTGCTGCTTCACGCACAGCCACAATGGTTGGGGCGGATTGGTGGAATCGGTGGGCGGTAAAAATATCGGCTCTGAATTGTTGCCGGGCAACGCCGGATTTGTCGCGCTGGAGAAAATCATCGCTATGAAACCGGATGTTTACATCATGACTGGATCGAAGCGTCCGAACGGCAATGTGCTGCCGTTTGGTTATGGCGTGCAACCGCAGGAAGTGAAAGCCACCTTCCAGACGCTGCTGAAGCGCACCGGCCTGGCGCAGATTGAGCCGGTGAAACAGGGCCGCGTGTACGGTGTTTATCACCATTTCTATAACCATCCGTACAACATCATCGGCATGGAAATCCTGGCGAAAGATCTCTATCCGCAACAGTTTGCCGATCTGAAGCCGAATGCAGATTTCCGCACCATCGTTAAAAACTTCACTACGTTGCCGGATAACGCGATTGATTTAAGTTACCCGAACAATCAGTAATCGCGGGTTTTCACGGTCGCCATTTATGGCGACCCATCCTTTCAATCAACATTCCTCAATGACAACGATAATTGTTATATTATAACATAACTAAAAACAGCACTGCGCGTATGCCTATACGCCTTGTGAACGTTGTCATTCAGAGGAGTTGCTATGTCAGCATTAACCCAAAACCAGCATGGTTTTAAAAAACTTCCCGTCACCGTGCTTTCCGGCTTTCTCGGCGCAGGTAAAACTACGCTGCTCAATCATATTCTTAATAACCGCGAAGGCCGTCGCGTGGCGGTGATCGTCAATGATATGTCGGAAGTGAATATCGATGCCGCGCTGGTGCGCGAGGGCGGGGCAGAGCTGTCGCGCACCGACGAAAAGCTGGTGGAAATGAGTAACGGCTGCATCTGCTGCACGCTGCGTGAAGATTTGCTGCTGGAGGTGAATCGGCTGGCAAAAGATGGGCGTTTCGATAACCTGGTGATCGAATCGACCGGTATTTCTGAACCGCTGCCGGTTGCGGAGACTTTCACCTTCGCCGATGAAGACGGGCAAAGTCTGTCTGAAGTCGCGGCGCTCGATACCATGGTGACGGTGGTCGATGGCTTCAACTTCCTGCGCGACTATGAATCGAACGAAAGCATTCAGTCGCGCGGTGAATCCTTGGGCGCGGAGGATGAGCGCACGGTGGTGGATCTGCTGGTCGATCAAATTGAGTTCTGCGATGTGCTGATCCTCAACAAAACCGACCTGATTGATGAGACGGAAAAAGCGCGATTAATGGCGATCCTGACGTCGCTCAATCCGCGCGCCAACATCATTACCTCTGAATTCGGCAAAGTCGGGCTGGATCAGGTGCTCAACACCGGTTTGTTTGATTTTGATGCCGCCGCACAGGCGCCGGGCTGGCTGCAGGAGTTGCGTGGTGAACACACGCCAGAAACGGAAGAGTACGGCATTCGTAACTTCGTGTTCCGCGCACGTCGCCCGTTCCATCCGATGCGTTTTTTCCAGTTGATTGAAAACGAGATGCGCGGCGTGGTGCGATCTAAAGGCTACTTCTGGCTCGCCAGCCGTCCGCGTCATGCCGGTTCATGGTCGCAGGCGGGCGGCGTGTCGCGTCAGGGTTTAGCCGGGATGTGGTGGGCCAGCGTACCCAAAGATCGCTGGCCAGAAGATGCGGAAAACCTTGGCTACATTCTAGAGAATTGGGTTGACGGTACCGGCGATGCGCGTCAGGAACTGGTGTTTATCGGCATCGACATGGATGAAACAGCGCTGCGAAACAAACTGCAACAGGCGCTGCTAACCGATGAGGAAATGGCGCTCGGTCCCGATAATTGGGCTGAATTCCCCGATCCCTTCCAGCCATGGTTTAACTGATTGTAGGGTCGCCATTCATGGCGACCTTTTTTAATTACACCTTTCCCAACCACATCGAAACCTCAACTCCATCATTAAACGGTAGCGACATAAACCCTCTACTGCTGTGCACCAGCTCCAGATATTCCGGGCTGAAATCGGCATCGTCGGCAACAATTAGCGCGCCGGGACGCAAAAACGGCTGCACCAGCGTCACAATCTCCGGGTAGATCGCTTTTGCGCCGTCCAGCACTAGCATATCGATGGTGGCCGGGAGATCGCAGCTCAATGTCTGCAACGCATCGCCCACGCGCACCTCAATCAAATCGCTGACGCCTGCATCGGCGAAATGGTTACGGGCTAACGCCACTTTCCCCGGCTCAAATTCGCAGGTGATGATGTTGCCGCCGCCATTATCGCGTACCGCCGCCGCCAGATGCAACGTGGAAATGCCGAACGAGGTACCAAACTCAACGATGGTTTTGGCATGGCTGCTGCGCGCCAGCATATACAGCAATTTGCCGGTTTCACGTGATACCGCCAATGGGACCTCTTTTAAATGTCCGTAAAGTTCCAGGTAATCGGTTTTGCTGTGCAGCAGGCGATGTTGTTCGGCGTCAGACATCGTTCTGAACGCATCGTTGGTTGGATGCGCCATATTATCGGCCAGCTCAAACAGGTAATTCAGCAGCGGCGCCAGTGGCGCAGAAGTTAAGGTATTCATGTTGTTCTCCGGGCATACCAAGTGGATTTTGCTGTGCCAACAGAATACGATGAATTATTCGCGTTTCACTATTCGTGTTCAGGGGATGATGATGGCTGAGCCACGTAACACTAAGATTTCAGAGCGAAAAAGACCCAAGCAGGCACGCTCCAGCGAGCTGGTTTCCGCCATTTTGCAAGCGGCTACTCAGGTTTTGGAACTGGAAGGGGCCGCGCGTTTCACCACGGCGCGGGTGGCGGAACGCGCGGGCGTGAGTATTGGATCGCTGTATCAATATTTTCCCAATAAGGCGGCTATTCTTTTCAGATTGCAAAGCGAGGAATGGCAGCGCACCGGCAATTTGTTAGGCGCGATTCTGCGTAATACCGCCAACACACCGCGTCAGCGACTGCACGATCTCACGCTGGCGTTTTTGCACTCCGAATGTGAAGAGGCGGCGATGCGCACCGCGCTGAATGACGCCGCGCCTCTGTATCGTGACGCGCCGGAAGTGCAGGAAGCGCGCGCGGCAGGTGAAAACGTCATCAGTGATTTTCTGCGTGAAGTATTACCGCAGTCACAGGAGAGCGAACGGGCGCGCGCCGCAGATTTATTGAACAGTACGCTGGGCAATGTTGGGAAACACTTTTCCGAATCGCCGCGCACGCCAGCAGAGATTCAGGCTTACGCGCAAGAGATGGCGGAGATGTTTTGTGCCTGGATCAGGGAAAAAGGCGCCGATTTACAGTAAAAGATGGACTGGAAATCTCTGAAAGCGGTTAACAAACTCATTATTCACATTCTCAATAATCCACACCGCGAGTAAGCTTAACAAAACCTTTATTGAGTCGAATGAGCAAACGGGAGAGCAAAATGGCAGTGAAGATGATTGCGGTGGATATGGATGGCACTTTTCTCGATGACAACAAACAGTACAACGCGCAGCGCTTTGCGCGTCAGTATGCGTTGCTGAAAGAGAAGGGCATTCGTTTCGTGGTCGCCAGCGGCAATCAGTATTATCAGTTGCTGCGCTACTTTCCTGACATCAAAGATGAGATCGCTTTTGTCGCGGAAAACGGCGCATGGGTTTCTGACAGCAATGAAGAGATCTTCTGCGGCGAACTGGCGCAGGAACGCGTGCATCAAATCCTCGATATTCTCGCCAAAGAACCGGACATTAGCACCGTGGTTTGTGGTCGCAACGGCGCGTACGTGCATACGTCAATGTCCGACGAAGTGATTGCCATGCTGGCGAATCACTACCATCGTCTGGAAAAGCGCGACAATCTCTACGATATCGACGACACCATCTTTAAGTTCTCGCTGAATCTGGCGCACGAAGGGGTTGATGCCTTGATGGAGCGGTTGCACGCTGAGCTGGGCGCAATTGAAAACATTATGCATCCTGTTTCCAGCGGTTTTGGTTTTGTTGATTTGATCATTCCCGGCTGCCACAAAGCGCACGGCATCGCGCTGCTGCAGGAAAAATGGGGTATTGATGATTGTGAAGTGGTGGCGGTAGGCGACAGCGCCAACGACATCGAAATGCTGCGTCAGGCGTGCTACAGCTTCTCAATGGCGAACGCCGCAGCGCCGGTCAGCGCGGTGTCGCGTTACAGAACCGAAAGCAACAATGACGAAGGCGCACTTAACGTGATCGCCCGCATTCTGGCGCGCGAAGTGCCGTTTGGTTGATGTTATTGATGCGGAGCGTCATTGCAGGCAATGACGCTCACTCTGAATGTCAGCTGCTAACTCATATCTCTTACTAATACCCGTCACATAATAAATTATTGAATTCTTATGACGGCATTTGCGCCTAATTTTAAGAACGTGGGCAGCGTTAGAATCTAATCATTTCTTTTAGTAAGACATATATGTATTTTTTACATTCACACTAAATTTCATTGGTGAAATAAAATCATTGTAATGCAATGGTTTGGACGATGTTTTAAATTCAGCCTATCTTGCGATAATTTCACGTGTCTTATGTTGATGTGGGAAATTTCCCTTGCTTTAAATCATTACACTGCCTTTGGAATAAAATGCAGCTGAAAATAACAATCTATATTTATAAGTCAATTTAATGTTCGCTGCGGGATTGGTAATTCAAGTGTTTTTTCTTTTTATTAGGTAGTGATTGAATTATGGCTAGAGTTTTCATTATGCTCTGATAAGCTGGGCTTAAGGATTCGGTTGCCGCTAATAATTCAAGCATTAAAATAATGAAGTTTTAAATTTAACGCATTAATATATAGCGCAGGGAGCGCTCAAATTATGTCATCCATTTTTAACTTTTTAACGAGAGTTCGCGTTTATTTGTTTTTTATAATGCTTTGTTCTATTGGAGGCACAACGTGGGCATTACAAAAGCTTGGATTAAATAACAGTCTTCCATTGTGGTCAGCCGGAATGCGGTTTTTAATTGCAAGTGTCATTATTATAATTTATTTGTTGATGAGGAAGAAGCTATGTATTAATTACTCTGTTTCCATTCTAGCTTTGGCGAACGGTCTGTTTTATTTCTCCATACCTTTTGGAACCGTTTACTGGGCATCAACATATATACCTAGTGGATTGGTGGCAGTTTTAGCTTCTGGCATTAGTGTATATGCACTGCTTCTAAACCATTTCTTACGCGGCAAGCCTGCAAGTTGTAGGCAATTGATAGGCGTTGTATGCGCCATCATGGGTATCTGTGTGGTTTTTGGTGAAGGGATATCCTTACAAGGTAATGAAAAAAATTTAATTGCTATGTTGGCAGTGTTAGGCGCTATGGGCAGTTCAGCCGCTATAACGCTAAAAGTACAAAAGCATATTAAAACACTTCCTCTTCTTAGTTTTGTTGCACTCTCCATGCTTAGCGGCAGTTTTTTTCTCTTGATTACAAGCTTAATGATTGAAAGTGGTAACCGTTTTTTTAATGGGGAGAGTTTAGGTGCGCTTCTTTATTTAGCAGTAATAGGATCAGTGTTAGGTTTTACGCTTAATATAACTCTGCTTAAACATTGGCATATTTCTAAAGCAACATCGCATTTATTCATTTCTCCAGTTATTGCGTTGTATATGGGATTCGTCATTCTTGATGAAGAAATTACGATAGCGGTAATTATAGGTACGGCAGTAGTTGTCCTCGGAGTAATGTTAATAATCTTACCACAATGTAAAAAGGAAACCCTCAATGTCAACTCAGAAGAAAAACCTGGCCATAATTTGTCAGAATAGAAAACTGGCATTTGTCTTTGATGAAGCTCAAGCGATGGGCGTTGAGATTACGTTTTTTTATAACGAAAATGAGCCGCCGCCGCCCGTGCTTCCCGCTGTAGTCAGAAGCATTGCTTTGCCATTGTTCGACGATGAAGAAGAGGCAATAAATAAAGTAATGCTAGCAAATAGAGAACATCCAATCGATGGTGTTTTAACACTGTTTGAACCGGCGTTAGACTTCGCAGCTAAAATTGCTCACCAGTTAGGATTACCTTTCTTACCAGAATACGTGGTTGAGCAGTGTAGAAATAAAAACATGACGCGGCGCGTTCTGCATGATAACGGCCTAAATACACCATCCTATATCGAGCTAAAAGAAGGAGAATATCCAAATGTTGATCAAATTAAATTTCCGCTTGTCGTCAAGCCTACTAATGGCTTCTCCAGTCAGGGAGTTACCAGAGCTAATAACCATGATGAATTGAAAAGTGCTATAGATAAAGTATGGGAAATTAATAACACGCAATTGAAAAATTTTATCTATGACAAGGGAGGTGTTCTACTCGAGTCATTTATTGATGGACCAGAGTTTGCTATTGAAACATTTTCTCATTGTGGTGAAGTGACGGTGCTTTCAATCGGTGACAAAGGTAATAGCAAAGGTCCCTACTTTGAAGAGGGAGTTTATATTGCACCTGCTAATATTGATGAAAAACTGCGAGACGAAATTGCAGATGAAGTCAGACGTGCACTTAAGGCCTTGGGAATTAGTGAGGGACCCGCACATGTTGAACTACGTATTGACCATAAGCAAAAGCCTTTTGTTATTGAAGTCGCACCACGCGTGGGTGGGTCCGGAATATCACATTATATTGTGAAAGCGAGCACGGATATAAACTTTCTCCAATTGGTTATTTGCCAGGCGTTTGGCATGGAGATTCCTATAAAATTGGAGTTAATGGCTAAGTCGATATTTACTGCCGGAAATTATATTATTCCTGTGCAAGGAAGTGGAATATTTATCGAGATTGATGGGTTAGCTAATCTCCGTGAAAAACCTGAGGTGCAATACGTTTTTGAATTTATGGATGCTGGGCATAAAGTTCTTCCATACCCTCATTTTTCAGGTTATCCAGGATTTATTTTAACGCGTCATACGGATCATGCAGCTTGTGAAGTTTTTTATTATGATTTGCAAAAAAGTCTAAAAATAAAATATCTATAGATTCTGTGATTATGGAGGGTGGTATGAATCGTAAAATCAAAATTCACACTTTGGGGCCAAAAGGAACCAATTGTGAAAAAGCAGGTTATCTTTGGCTGGAAAGTAAGAAGGTCGATGGTGATGTTGAGCTTTATTCAACACTTGAGGATGCTCTCATTGAAGTCAGGAAGAATACACATGATCTATTATTAGGATGTGCCGTCTATCCAAACTTACATAAAATTGTATTTGAGAACTTGGACTTTTTAGAGATTCAGGATAGTTTTGTAATGCCAACGTGGAATATGGTATTGGCAAAAAATCATAGTAGTTCGTCAAATATGGAAGAACTCACAATAGCTTGTCATCCTGCGCCATCCCATCTTGCGTATACATACAGTCAGGATGTTCGTTTTGTATCAAGTAATGTACAGGCGGCGCTGGAGTGTATTAGTGGAAACGTTACCGCATGTATTACAACGTTAAAGGCTGCACAAGATAATAATTTAAAGATCATGCAAGACTTTGGTGAGATACCAATGTGTTTCACGATCCATGGTCATCGAGACTAAGGAGTATCATTATGGAATGGATTAGGAATAAAGTTATTACTGAATTGTGTCCTCGTATACATGAGTTCAATAAATTTCAAAATGCTACTGGCGCGATAGCACGTAGTTTAGATAAAGCTGAGTATTTGTTAGATGAAATCACTGCTTTGTCTGCTGAGATATTGGATGCTCTAAAACAATCGGATTATGCCGTACAATTGAATAAAGATCTTGGTGAATGGAAAAGAATTGGGCTAAATAATGCACCCTGTTTTAAACGGTCATTAGAGAGTTATGTTCCTCCTATAGATGGCGGTCAAACTTTTTACCTGGCTTCAATCATTACGCCTAATAGTCATAAAGAAAAAGGTTATTGGCTGGAATGCTTTTTTGCGCAACGAAAAGAACCCGATGTCTTGTTACCGATTATGGCTGATTTACCACATCCACAAAATGTCAGCCAAACTATGCAACTCATTGCTTCGTCTTCAGGTTTCAGCGTAGGGCATTGTTTAGTTTTCTTTCCGGAAAATGTTAAAACAAGAAATAAGGTCGATAAACAACACTTTGAGATGTTCTTTTTTAATAAATTCCATGCTATCTACCAAAAAGACACATTGCGTAGAGTAGGATCTTTATTTGATTTTCAAGGGCAAACATCACAATTGTTAAGCGCTGAGAATTGCTACGCAGCGCGCACGGTATGGGGATACTTACACGACTATTATCATCACTGCGGACCTCGTCCGTTTAATAAAAACATTCAAGTCAAAATGAATTTTTGGGTTGGTGTTTTGGAAGAAATTAAAGTTGATTGTCTAACCATTCTCAGAGTGCAAAAGCATCATTATACATGGTGGCGAGAAGTAACTGAGTTCATTTTATTCGAAAGATTAGCTCGTTATCCTGCACAACACGATGCGACGAGTAACTTTGATGCTGCAACTGGTGTACTATTATTTTCCTGGCTTAAACGTCGCGGGCATGGAATTAGCATTTCCAATCATACTGGAAAGGTGCTGCTGAATTTGGAGAAGTGTTTGATTGGTTTGAATATTCTTGTACAAGAAATAGAGGAGCTTGAGAGTATTGAGGATAATGCAACGTATAAGCAAGCAGTTGAAAATTATGTGATGCAAGAACTTCAGCCCGGGAATGACAATGAGCGCTACAATATCCCTGATGATTATCTAATCCATAAAAAGAACATGAATGTTAGTGTCCCAGTTCTTTTCTTTTAACTCTATATCCCAATGTGTTATTTGAATCTGTATGCGATGAAAGTAGAAATAAGCGCACCAATCACGGTGCGCTGCAAATAATTATACATTTTATGCAAAATATCCGCTTTCACGCATATCCTGCAGTAATCCCGGCCCACGCGGCTGCCAGTTAAACGTCTCACGCGTCCACGCGCTGGAGGACGGATTATCGGTAGACGCGAAGAACGCCATCCAGCCTAACCACGCTTTGGCTTCTTCCAGCGTCAGGCTTTTTACCGGCAGCGCTAATCCGGCGCCGATGGTTTCGGCAATCTGACGGAACGGCACTCCTTCTTCCTGCACCGCATGCAGAATCGCACCCGGCTCAGCCTTCTCGGCTGCAAGGCAAAACAGTTCAGCTGCATCATCACGATGTACCGCAGGCCAGCGATTCTCGCCATCGCCGACATATACCGCCGCACCTTTCTCCTTCGCCATATTGATGATCATCGGAATAAATCCGTGATCGCCAGCGCCATGCACGGTTGGCGGTAAGCGCACCAGCGCCACGCGCACGCCGCTGTCGGCCAGCGCCAGCGCGGCGACGTTAGAATTGGAACGTGGATGCGCGCCTGCTGCCGGTCTGATTTGTTCGGTGGCGAGACGTCCCGGCGACACTAACGCGGTGCCGGTGGTGACAATCAGCGGACGATCTGAACCTGCCAATACTTCACCCATCGCCAGAATCGCGCGTTGATCGACGTCGGCAGCATGATCCATGCGGCTGAAATCGTGGATATATCCGGCGTGGATCACGCCGTCGCTCTGTTCAACGGCCTTGCGCAGACCGACGAGATCTTCAAGATCGCCGCGAATAACCTGCACACCTTGCTGCTGCAATTTTTCTGCGGAAGCCTCGCTGCGCGCCAGACCTTGCACCTGATAACCGCGTGCCTGCAGTTTTTTCACAATGGCGGAACCGATAAAGCCGCTCGCCCCGGTCACAAAAATTCGCATATTGGTGCTCCACTTTTTCAAAGTTGAAGCACTATCATAAAAGTCTGCGACGCGGCGAAAAGTCGTGAGCTTATACAGGTATACGCACTAACAGGATAAAGGCATGACTCAGCAAGATGACAACGTGCTCGGCAACTATCTGCGCGAACGCCGCCAGCGGCTTGATGCGGCGAAACTCGGCTACACCTTGCTGCGCCGCCGCACACCGGGCCTGCGCCGGGAAGAAGTGGCGGTGCGCGCGTGCGTTAGCACCACATGGTATACGTGGCTGGAGCAGGGCAGAGGCGGCGCGCCTTCGGAAGAAGTGCTGGAACGTTTAGCTCGCGCATTGGAGCTGAGCGCTGCCGAGCGCGATCACCTGTTTTTGCTGGCGCAAAATCGTCTGCCGGGCGTGACATGGCAAGCGGGTGTGGATGTTTCGCCATCGCTACAGCGCGTACTCGATAGCATGGAGAACACGCCAGCGCTGGTGAAAACCGCAGAGTGGCAAGTGGTGGCGTGGAACCGCGCGGCGACCAAAGTGTTTGTTGATTACGCCGAGCTGCCGCCCGCCCAGCGCAATATCCTGCTGATGATGTTCCGTAACGAGGAGATGAAGAAGCGCCTCCCGGACTGGTATAAAGTGACACGCGGCATGGTGGCCAACTTCCGCGCGGACGTGGCGCGAACCGGCGCCAGCGAGCATGTGCGCGCGCTGGTAGAAGAGCTGTGCGAGATGAGCGACACCTTCCGCCAGCTGTGGCAATCGCAGGAAGTGAGCCAGCATGGCGAAGGCATCAAACAGCTGTGGCTGCCGGACGAAGGTGTGCTGGAGCTTGAATACAGCACCTTCGCGGTTGAAGGCAAACCGGGTTTAAGTCTGGTGGTGTTTAATCCGCGCCAGCAGCACGATCGGGATTGTGTAGCGCGGCTGATGGCGCGTCCGTAGCGGCGCGATAGTGGGCTTCCATCTCATCCAGCGCCGCCTGATTCTCCAGCCCCCATTGATACATCTGCTCAATCGGTGTCGCGAACGTCATGCCGAGCGGCGTTAAGCGGTAATCGACTTTCGGCGGCACCACATCATAAACGTGACGGGCAATCAGCCCGCGCTGTTCCAGCTCTTTCAGCGTTTGAAACAACATCTTCTTCGAAATTCCCTGCAGGCTGCGTTGCAACTCGCCGGTGCGTGCGCGATGGTTCGGCCAGTGATACAGCGCGTGCAGAACCATGCTGCTCCATTTCACTGAAAACAGATCCATTAGCCGCCGCGGCGGCGAATCCGCATAAAAAAACAGCTTACCGTCAACAATTGCGGGCATCGTTTACGTCTCCTGTATGGTTACCAAATGGTAACTACTATCAATTTCGCACCATGTTCACTATAGTCTGCCGCCTTCAGCTAGCCAAAGCCAGTTCATTTCGGAGGCACTATGAAAATCAATGCATTAGTCGCACACGATGCGGCCAAACCGCTCTCTTCCAGCCAGATTGCACTGCGCCCGCTGCAGCAGCAGGATGTCAAAATTGAAATTTTGTACTGCGGCGTGTGCCATTCGGATCTGCATATGGCACGTAACGAATGGGCGGTCAGTCGCTATCCGCTGGTGCCGGGACATGAAATCGTCGGACGCGTGGTGGAAACCGGCGCAGACGTAACCAATTTCAAAGCGGGCGATGTGGTGGGCGTGGGCGTGATGGTCGATTCCTGCCGCGAATGCCATTTCTGCCAGCAGAAAGAAGAGCAATATTGTGAATCCGGCTTTGTTGCAACTTACAACGGCATCGATAAATACACTGGCGACAGCACGTGGGGCGGCTACGCACAAAATGTCGTGGTCGATCAGCACTTCGTGGTGTCCGTACCTCAAACCTTGCCATTAGCGGGCGTTGCGCCGCTGTTGTGTGCGGGCGTCACTGTGTGGTCGCCGTTGCATCACTTTAACGTGAAAGCTGGTGATAAAGTTGGCGTGGTCGGCTTGGGCGGATTAGGCCATATGGCGGTTAAGCTGGCGAGCGCGATGGGCGCGGAAGTCACGCTGTTCACCACTTCACCGGCCAAAGGTGAAGATGCGCTGCGTTTAGGCGCTGCGCGCGTAGTGGTTTCACGTGATGCGGAGCAGATGGCGGCGGCACAAACTTCACTCGATTTCATCGTGGATTGCGTCTCAGCGCCGCACGATCTCGATCCTTACCTTGCCACGCTGAAAACCAACGGTCGCTTAGTGCTGGTCGGCATTCCCGAGCAGCCGCACCAGTCTCCAAACGTCACGCCGATGGTGAATCGTCGTTTGAGCATTAGCGGCTCGTCGATTGGCAGCATTCAGGAAACCCAGGAGATGCTGGATTTCTGCGGCCAGCACAATATCACTGCCGATATCGAACTGATTGCCGGTGAAGAGATCGAAACCGCTTTCGCACGCATGTTGAAGGGCGATGTGAAGTATCGCTTCGTTATCGATATGCAAGCGACGCGCTGGTAAACGTTATTCGCCTGCACATTGTTGCAGGCGATTTCACCCTGAAATCGCCTGAGACTGGCGCGATAACGTGCTGATGACGCTGAACTTTACCCGTCATTGTGGATTGAAATTCGCCGGTGCCCCAATGTTACACGACATAGTTACAACATACTTTAATGATTTCCCCCGTAAATTCTGGCCTTGCTGCTGTGGTTTGGTTAATCAGGCAACTAAGTTGGCTATAGCGACCTGTAATCACAGTTAAAATTTTATATATAAACTGGGGCAGATTAGGGGTTAATTCAGTACGGAGAATTCATAGTGTTAAGCCGGTGGAAACTGACCCAACTGCTGGAACATTGCGAGCCAATCTTCCATATGCCAGGTTGTGGTAACGCGTTCACCATCCAGTAGATGAAATTCATGAAGACGCACGCTTATGCCGCGTCCGGTTGGCGCAATCCCCATAAACTCACCGTGATGCGTGCCGGTGATTTCGGCGCGCACCGCGATTTTCCCCGGCTCTTGCACCATATCGTGCACGGTGATGTTGATATCAGGAAAAGCTTTAATAAAACCCGCCAGCAACGGTTTAAAGCCTTCGGGTCCCGGACCTTGCTCCGGGCCTAAAGGAATGTCATTCCAATCTTTAGTTACGGCTAAATCCAGTAAATCAGGGTTTTTATCACTAAAGGCGCGATACAGCATTTCTACCGCTTCACGCTCTGCTTTAAGGCGTTGGTTTAATTCGGTTGTGACATTCATAAGGGTTCCTTTGCATCAAGTTTAAGGGTGTGTCTAACCGGCTTGAGCAGTATTCCTGAATCTGTCACTATCAATCCAACAAATGGTTAATATACAGCATTATATAAAATATGAATTTTGATGGATTCGATCTCAACCTGCTGGTGGCGTTTAATGCGTTGATGCTGGAACGTAATGTCACTAAAGCCGCCGCCATTGCGGGCGTAAGCCAACCGGCGATGAGTGCAGCATTATCTCGCTTACGGCGCGTATTTAACGATCCGCTGTTTATTCGTAGTGCCGAAGGCTTGCTGCCGACAGCCAAAGCACAAGAGATCGCCGTGCCGGTTGCTGAAGCGTTAGGGCAGGTGAGAAACCTGATGAATCCAACTCACATTTTCGATCCAGTTACTCAAGCGCGCAGTTTTACCTTGGGATTGACGGAATATCCACTCCATGTACTTTTGCCTTCTTTAACGCAGAAACTGGCTTTATTAGCGCCGAATTGCAGTATTCATGTGCGCTATTTTACCGATCGTGATGAAACGGTGTCCTTATTAGATGCCGGGAAAATTGATATAGCGATTGGCGTGCCGCCGACCAAGGCTGAAAACCGGATACTTTCTCATCCGTTATTAACCGATGATTTTGTAACTATGATTGGACGCCACCATGACGTCGCAGAAAAAGGAATCGACCTGAAATCTTTTGTCGCGATGCGTCATATTCTGGTGTCGCCGGAAGGCAATCATTATGGATTGGTGGATCAAAAGTTGCGTGAACACAACCTGGTACGCGATATCGGCTTGACGTTACCCACGATGTTTTCTGTACCGGCGTTGTTACCTGGCACCGATTTTATCGCCACCGTGCTAAGTCGTGTGGCAACTCACACAGCAAATCAAGCGCTCATCAATGTGTTAACGCCACCCATTGAACTGCCAACCATAACCTTTCATCTATTGTGGCATCGTCGCACTCAGGACAATCCGGCTCATCGATGGTTGCGACAAGTGATCAACGATGTTGCTGCCACTTGTCAAACCTGACAATTTATCGTGCACATCACGACAACATTTCCGGTTGCGCGTCACATCCTGCAATCACTTTTTGCACAATCCTGAATAAACATTTCCCGTACCGCTCCGATAACTCCCTTACAAACTTTACAAAAACAACAATCGCAGGAGCAGGGAACATGGGGCTGGTATCCCGATTACGTAATGTGCGCATCACGCGTAAGCTGTCGGCAGGATTCGGCATCGTGCTGTTGTTAGTGGCACTGGCAACCGGATTGAGCGTGCAGCGCTTCAACGCTATTCATGACATTTATCAGAAAACTAATCTGATTTATGACATCAACATTGAAGTGTTTCAGGCCAAAATTAACCGCCTCAAATATCTGTATGGCGATGACAAATCTGGTCAGGTGATGGCGAATTACGTCACGCATGCGCAGCAGCTTACCAGCGAAGCGAAACAACTTTCATGGTCGGATGGCGCCAGAGCGCGGGTGGATGAGCTGGGAACGCACCTCACCAGTTTCCAGAACAGCATTGGTGCCATGACGCAAGCCACGCAGCAACTAAATAGCCTGCGCTCGCAGCTTGATGCCTTAAGCCAGCAAGACATGACCTCGCGCTACACCCAACTGATTCGCACTCCGGTTACCAATCCTGAACTTACCAACCAAATCTACGAACAGCTGTTCGCCATTAGCAATGTGCGTGAAGAAGCCTGGGCGCTGCGTTTTAACGTTAGCGATACGCTGCGTAAAACGCTGGAGAACCATTTCCAGCAGGCCGATCTGGGCATGAAAGCGCTGCTGGCACAGTTACCGCCGGAACAGCAGGGCGAATTTACCTCGCTGTGGCAGGACACTGAAAAATTCAAAAGCCTCAGCCTGCAAGCGGCGGATGCCTATGGTCAGCTGCGTGCGGCGGAAGATACCGTCAAAGTGGCGGGCGATAAAAGCAGTGCGGCGATTAAACAGATCATTACCATCGTCAAAGCGCGCAACGATGAACTGGCCAACGGATCGGCGGCAATCTCACTGCTGATTGGTGGTCTGGCGATCCTGTTCGGCGTGCTGGTGGCGTGGTACATCATTCGTCAAATCACGCGTCCGGTATTCCATAACCTGGAACTGGCAGAGCGCATCGCCAATGGCGATCTCAGTTCGCAATTTGCCACCGATCGCCATGATGAACTCGGCAAGCTGACGTCGGCGATGGGACGCATGAACGAACGGCTGCGCAGCATGATCGGCGATGTGCTGAGCAGCGTTAGCAGTGTGTCACAGGCGGCCAGCGCGATTAACCAGGGCAACCTTGATTTGTCATCGCGCACCGAACAACAAGCGGCGGCGGTGGTGGAAACCGCTGCCAGCATGGAGCAGCTCACTGCCACGGTGAAAAATAACGCCGCCAATGCGCGTCAGGCGAGTCAGATTGCGGCGGAAGCGTCACACAACGCCAACAAAGGCGGCATCGCGGTGCGTGATGTGGTGAACACCATGGGCGAAATTTCTGACAGCTCGAAAAAGATCGCCGATATCACCGCCGTAATTAACAGCATCGCCTTCCAGACCAATATCCTCGCGCTGAACGCGGCGGTGGAAGCGGCGCGAGCCGGTGAGCAGGGACGTGGTTTCGCCGTGGTCGCCAGCGAAGTACGCAATTTGGCACAGCGCAGTGCCGGTGCGGCAAAAGACATCGAACGGTTGATCAGTGAATCGGTGGGACGCATCAGCAATGGTCACCAGCAGGTGGCGCGCGCCGGTGAAACTATGGATCAGATCCTCGGCAGCATTGCGCGCGTGAATGAAATCATGGAAGAGATTTCAGCAGCATCGGATGAGCAAAGCCGCGGCATTGAGCAAATTGCCCGCGCAGTGGGCGAGCTGGATACCACCACACAGCAGAACGCCACACTGGTCAGCGCCTCTTCACACTCAGCGAATTCGCTGGAAGAGCAGGCGATGATGTTGGAACGATTGGTGGCGCAGTTCCGCTTGCAGGGAGCTGCACGCTAAAAATTACAGTGGAAGTCGGTCCAGATTGACTTCCACTGTTTCTCTTTTGAGCTACGCGCGACTTTTTTGTGCGGTTGCGGAAGTGCAAGGTAAATATTCTTAAAATATTCCGCTCCACTGATAACTTTTCCCGTTAAACTGCAATTCTTGTCGTCCTGATACTTCCCGTGCATGAACTACTACTCACCTGACGATAGTCACTTGAAGCGGCGTTCGCAACGCTTCGTCCGTCGCATGTTTATCATGCGTCAGCTCGGCACGATTTTATGTTTTTTCCCAATCCTCTCGGTACTGATGGAGATGGATCGTGGCCTGGCGTTTAGCGCCCTGTTATTTGTGAATGCGTTTCTCTGGCCGTGGTTGGCGTATCGCCGCGCGTTGCGGGCCGAAGATTCCACCACCACCGAACGGCATAATTTAACCCTCGACGCCGCCTTTGGTGGTATTTGGGTGGCGCTAATGGCGCTGAGTCCGCTGCCTTCATTTGTCATCATGGCGGTGCTGGCCTCAGATCGTTATGCCGCCGGCGGTGCCGCGCAGTTGATCGCAGCGATGCAGGCATTTCTTTGCGGCTTTGTCATGGTATGGCTAATGGATGGCGCTGGCGTAAACCTGACGTTCAGCACACAAACCGTTTGGCTGACCTTGCCGCTCGCGACCTGCTACATGCTGGTGCTCAGCGTGACGTCCTACAATCTCACCTGGCAATTGCGCAAACGTAACCGTGAGCTGGAACGCATTGCGCTGATGGATCCCGGCCTGGAAATCCCCAATCGTCGCCTGTTTGAACGCCGTTTGGAGAGCGAATTTCTCAGCACGCGTCGTGGTGACAGCGCCGGTTATTTGCTGCTGATGGATCTCGATTATTTCAAAACGGTAAACGATACGTGGGGCCATGAAGCGGGGGATTTCCTGCTGGCAGAAATCTCGGCGTTGCTGCGAAATCATGTGGGATTGCAGGATATTCCGGCACGTTTTGGCGGCGATGAGCTGGGCGTAATTGTGCATCATGCCAGCGATGAATCGGTGGTGGCGCTGGCCCAACGTTTGCAGGAAAAGATCGCGCAGGTGCGCTTACCTGCGTCGGCGGAGTTTCGTTGTTCGGTGAGTATTGGTATTGCATCGGCAGCACATGCGGAGTCGATTCGTCACTGGCTGCGGCATGCCGATGAAGCGCTGTATGAGGTGAAACGCGCCGGACGCAACGGCGTGCGCTTGTGGCAACCGTCGCTGGCCGGCGCGGCTTGAGTCACACGAATTCGGGTTCGCAGTTCACCGGGAAGTTAAGCGAGTTAGCAATGAAACAGGCTTCATGAGCCTGATGATGTAATTCACGCGCGCGGTCCGCATCAGCCGGATCGCGCAGCGCAATACGCGGTTTCAACGTGATATTGGTAAACCGGCCGCGCGTGCCCTCAATCATTGTTCCTTCCGCCGCATCTTCATAGGCTTCCACCACAATCCCGGCGTCAGAACAGAGGTGTAGATACCACAATTTGTGGCAAGCCGAGGCCGAAGCCAGCAGTAACTCTTCTGGATTCCAGCGCGCTGCATCACCGCGAAACGCCGGATCGGCGCTCAGCGCTACGTTCTCTTTGCCAGCGGCAATCAGCTCCGCGTTGCGGTCATAAGCGGTATAAGATGCAGTGCCGTTGCCACGGTTGCCGGTCCAGCGTACCGTGACCTGATAATGGTGTTCCTTTGCTGCCATGTTAAAAGCTCCTTTTTAAATCGTAGGGCCGCCATTAATGGCGACCCTCTCAATGTACGCTCGAAACTGGAAAACACCAGCCACGGTGTTATCCGGTCACCATAAATGGTGACCCTACGAAAATCCCGCCAAACCATTGTAGGGTCGCCATTCATGGCGACCATCTCAATGCACGCACGAAACTAGAAAACGCCAGTCACGGTGTTTTCCGGTCACCATAAATGGCGAGCCTACGAAAATCCCGCCAAACCATTGAGATGGTCGCCATTCATGGCGACCATCTCAATGTACGCACGAAACTGGAAAACACCAGTCACGGTGATTTTCGGTCACCATAAATGGCGACCCTACGAAAATCCCGCTAAATCCTCGATATCCAGATTTTCCGTCTGACAGATGGAAATCAAACTGGCAGCCTCGTCGCTCAGACGCACAAAAGTATGGCGCATGGTGCTGTCGATATAGGCGCTGTCGCCTTTCGCCAGACGCAGCGGCGCATACAGTTGCGTATGCAGCATCACTTCTCCGCTCAGCACATAAATGAACTCTTCACCCGCATGCTGCGACCAGGCTTCAGGTGGCGGCAGCTGCTTAGTTTCGATATCCATCACCACCGGAATCATGCCCTTCACCAGCAATTCGGCAGCGTGCACTTCATAGCGAAACCACGGATTGGTAAACGCAATGCCTTTGCCTGCCAGGGTGTAAGTGCGCCGTCCCTGCATCGCGCCGCTGGTTAACGGTTGATTGGGTAATTCCTCGGCAAACAGCTCGGCCAGCGAGTAATCAAAGGCGCTGGCGATCTTAGCGATGGTATCGAACGACGCTGAAACCTGGCCTTTTTCAATCTTCGACAACGTTGAGATCGACACGCTGCTTAACTCGGCAACCTGCTCCAGCGTAAGTTCGCGCGCCTGACGTATTGTCTTGATGCGCATACCAAAATCCTGCTCGCCGGTGGTGGCTGCGCCCAGCCCGGAGGCTTCATGCTGTCGGGTGGTTTTCATAATGCTGAGTCTCTTCCACGAGTAACGTGAAAAGTACTTTCTCACATATGATAAAAAATTTCCTATAAGAAAAATGTATTGGTCTTGGTGTGAGTTAAGTAGCAGTTTAGAAAAAAACTTCTGAGAGCTGTTGCCATGTCCGCCATCACCATTGCCAGTGTCACCCTAGCGGCGTTTTACGACAAAGCGCGCAATCTCAATAACCTGCTTGCCTGGATGGAGCACGCCGCCCAGGAAGGTGCCGATCTGGTGGTCTTTCCAGAGCAGATCCTGCAAGGCTATTTGCCGGACACGCTCAACTGGAACGGTGAAGCCGTGGCGTGGCAAATGGCGCAGGCCGAAGTGGTGCCGCAGGGTGAAAGTGTGCTGGCGTTGCAGCGGCAGGCGACGCAACTTGGCGTGCATGTGGTATTTGGCATGACCGAGCGCCATCCCGAACGCGCCGAAGTGCTGTTTAACAGCGCGGTGCTGCTCGGGCCGCAAGGCTTGGTCGGTGTGTACCGCAAAGTACATCAGCCGGGCGATGAAAAGCACGTTTACTATCCTGGTAGCGACTTCCCGGTGTTTAACACGCCGTTGGGCCGCATCGGCATGCTGATTTGCTACGACAAAGTGTTCCCGGAAAGCACCCGCGAACTGGCGTTAAAAGGCGCAGATATCATGATCATGCCCACCGCATGGGGTTACGGCGGTGACGGCAGCGCGGGCGATGCCGATCCGATGGTGGACAGCTACACGTTGTTTGGTCGGGTTCGTGCGCTGGAAAATCAGTGCTGGATGGTCGAATCCAACCTGTGCGGAACGCATGGCAATCTGCACTATCACGGTCACAGCCGCATTATCGATCCGCTCGGTAATATCATCGCCGACAGCGGCTCCACCGAAGGCATGGCGCTCGCCAACGTGGAGATCCAATCCGCCATTCTGCATGCGCGCAGCAGCGATTATCTCGGTTATCACTTCCTGAAAGATTACGTTCCGGTGCAGGCGCCGCCTTCGCCGTTAACGGTTCACAATCGCCACGCGCGACCTTTGGGGGAAAGCCATGAGTAAGGTTCTGGAAGCCGCAGGCATCCATAAAAGTTATCCCACGCCAGGCGGCGAAGTCACGGTGCTACGCAACCTCAACTTCCACGCCAATCGCAACGAATTTGTCTCATTTGTGGGGCCGAGCGGCTGCGGTAAATCGACGCTGTTCAACATTATCACCGGCCTGTTGATGCCCGACAGCGGCAGTATTCTGCTGAAAAACCGTGAAACTACCGGCACGCCATCGGCGGAACTTGGTTATGTGCTGCAAAAGGATCTGCTGTTCCCGTGGCGCACGGTGATCGACAACGTGATTCTCGGCCTTGAAGTGCGTGGCACGGCAAAAGCCGAAGCGCGTGCCCGAGCGCGTGAACTGTTCGAGCTCTACAAAATGAGCGGCTACGAACAGAAGTATCCTTCACAGCTGTCCGGCGGTATGCGCCAGCGCGTGGCGTTGATGCGCACCATGGTGACCAACCCGGAAATCATCCTGATGGATGAAGCCTACAAAGCGCTGGATTACCCGCTAAAAATCGCGCTGGAAAGCGAGCTGCTCAGCGTAGTGAAGCAGCAGCACAAGACGGTGATTTTCATCACCCACGATATCGAAGAGGCGGTAACGATGTCGGATCGCGTTTACGTGATGAAAGCGCGTCCGGGTGAAATTGTGCAGGAGATTGAGGTCGATCTCGGTACCGACAGCCTATCGATTCCCGAGCGCCGTTTAGCGCCGCGCTTTAACGAATATTACGAGCGCATTTGGCGCAGCATCGGCACCCAGCCCGAGCCGGTTAACTAACAAGAGGATGTCATGGTGATGAATACGGTGTCTACGCGCCCAACGGTCGCTGCGACCGCCAACCGCAGCACACGCGAAACCTTCTTCCGCTCGGCTAACGCGCGTCGTTACACCTTGCTGGTGTTACAGATCGCGATTGTGGTGGTGCTGCTCGGCGGCTGGGAACTTGGTGTGCGCAGCGGCAATATCAATGCGTTTCTGTTTTCCAGCCCGTCGCAGGTGTGGGAGGTACTGGTACAGCGTTTCAACAGCGGGGAAATGCTCACCGACATCCGCGTGACGGCGTTGGAAACGCTGGTTGGCTTTGCGGTCGGCGCAATTGGTGGATCGATTCTCGGTCTGCTGCTGTGGTACTCGCGCTTTATCTCGGATTTAGCAGCACCTTTTATTGCCGCTATTGGTTCGATTCCGGTGCTGGCGATTGCGCCGATGACCATCATCTGGTTCGGCACCGAGATGCTGTCGAAAGTGGTGATCGTGGCGTTCTCCTGCGTGGTCGTATCGCTGACCACCTCTTATAAAGGCGCGATGCGCACCGATCCCGATCTGATTAATCTGCTGCGCTCCTTCAACGCCGGACGCGGCACCATTTTCTTCAAGCTGGTGGTGCCGTCGGCGATGCTGTGGGTGCTGTCCGGTTTACGCCTCAACGTCGGTTTTGCGCTGGTCGGCGCCATCGTTGGCGAATACATCTCTTCCGATGCGGGCGTTGGACACATGATCCTGCTCGGCAGCTCCAACTTCGGTATGAACATTGTGCTGGCTGGCATCGTGCTGGTCATGCTGATGATGCTCTGTTTTAACGCGCTGGTGGCTTTTCTTGAACGCCTCATTCTCTCCTGGGACAGGAAATAATCATGAAAACATTTCGCTTCGCTACGATCTCTGCCGCAGTTTCTTTAGCTTCATTGGTCAGTGTGCATACGGTGCTGGCTGCCGACACCCCGGTACGCATTAATCAGGCTTTCCAGTCTCTGCTCTATCTGCCGCTGTACGTGGCGCAGGAGCAGGGCTTTTTCAAACAGCAGGGCGTTGAGGTAAAAATCAGCACCGGCGGCGGCGGGGCGCAATCCTGGGCGGCGGTGATTGGCGGCTCGGCGGATTTCTCGATTCAGGATCCGGTGTTTGTGCCGAAAACCCGTGAAAACGGCGGCAAAGGCGTGGTGGTGGCGGGCGTGCAGAACGCGCCAACCATCTTTGTCTTCGGCAAAGAAGCGGCTTCACTGCAGGACAACTTATCGCTGCTGTCAGGTAAACGCGTGGTCACCAGCCCACAGCCCGATACTACCTGGGCGTTCATGAGTTATCTGATCAAACAAAACAACCTGAAAGACGTGAAGCTGGTGCATGTGGCGATCGGTAATGAAATTCCAGCGGTGGCGGCGGGGCGAGCGGATTACGCACTGGCAGCGGAACCGCAGGTGACCATGGCTGAGCAACAGAACGGTTTGCACGTGGTGTATTCGTTCTCGGCGGCGCAATCCTGGTATCCGTTTGCTTTCTCCAGCCTGACCACCACGCAGCAGTACATCGACAAAAATCCGCAGGCGGCGCAGGCGGTGGTGACGGCATTCGAGCAGGCATCGCGCTTCATCTATAAGCATCAGGAAGAGTCGGTGCAGATCGCCCGCAAATACTTCCCGGCGCTGCCGGAAGCGGTGGTGAAGAAAGCAGTGCAGCGTGAGATTGATGCCAAAGGCTATCCGGAGAATGTGCTGGTGTCGCAGAAGGCGTGGGACAACAACATGAACATCGCGCTGTACGCCAAAAACATCAAAGCCTATCCGTCGGAAGCCACCTCTTATCAAAACAACGTCAACGCCGAGCTGGCAACCAAAGCCAAAGCGGCGGTGGATGCGATGGGTGATAAATAAGGAGCCGCCATGATCGACCCGATTGCACTGCGACTGGCGCTGATTCAGCGCCACTGCGCGGCCGATGCTGACGAGTTACTGCCTTTACTCAGAGATTGTGAAACGCGCGCGGCGGGCGTCGGCGCCTTTGCCGCCACGCATTTCCCGCCGACCTTATTACCGGCAACCGCCTGGGTTTCGGCTTTGCAACCGCCGCTGGAGTTGCCGCATGAGTGAATTTATTGATGTCTCGATGCTGACTCTTGCGCAGCAGCTGCGCACGCGGCAAACCAGCGTGCCGGATCTGGTGGAAGCCTGCCTGGCGCGCGAAGAAGCCACGCACGATCTTAATGCGTTTAACGAAGTGTATGTTTCGCAGGTGCGTCAAACCGCCAAAGCCAGCCAGCGCCTGCTGGAACAGGGCTACGATCTTGGGCCGTTGCACGGCATGCCGATCGCCATTAAGGCCAATATCGATCTGGCCGGGGAAGAGATGCATGCCGGTAGCCAAATCCTCAGCGGCAACATCGCCACCCGTGATGCGCGGGTGGTACAGCGTTTGAAGCAGGCCGGTGCGCTGATTATCGGCAGCACCAACATGCATGAGTTTGCGTGGGGCGGCACCACTAATAATCCCCACTATGGCGCCAGTAGCAATCCGTGGGATGACACGCGCATTCCCGCTGGATCGAGCGGCGGCTCGGGCGTAGCGGCATCGGTGCGCAGCGCGCTGGCCTCGCTCGGTACCGATACCGGCGGATCGATTCGCTTACCGGCCTCCATGAATGGCATCACCGGATTGCGGCCTGGCGTGGGACGGCTTTCCACCGAAGGCATTTTCCCGCTGGCCTCCAGCCTTGATACCGTTGGGCCGCTGGCGCGCTATGCCGAAGAGTGCGAAGTGCTGTTTGATGTGCTTGATGGCCAGGCAGGAAAACTGAGCGCCTTGCCGGAACTGGCTGGCTTGCGCATCGGTCTGCTGCCTGATGTGCATCAGCAGGTGCAGCCGGACGTTGCCAGCGCTTACGACCAAATGGTGCAGTGGTTCAGCGCGGCAGGTGCGCGATGCCAGACGCTGAGTTTCACCGGGCTCGATCAGGCGGTTAACGCGTTGGTACTGATCAACCTCGCCGAACCGGCATCGCTGCATGCGGCGTGGCTGGCAGAGCGACAAGAAGAGTATGGCGCCGACGTGCGCAAACTGCTGCAGGCCGGTTTAGGCATCAGCGCGGTGGAGTATTTGCAGGCGCAGCGCTTCCGCACTGGTTTACGCATGCAGCTGCTGCAACACCTTAATCAGGTGGATGTGATTCTGGTGCCGACGCTGCCGTTTACCGCGCCGCATAAAGGGTTGGAAGCGATTCAGATGGGCGACCGCGAAGAGAGCGTGCTGACTGGCAATATGCGCTACAACGCGCTGGCGAGTTTGTCGGCGTTACCGGCCATCAGCCATCCCGCCGGATTTGATCGCGACGGCATGCCGATTGGTATGCAGCTGATTGGACGCGACGGCGCCGAACGTCAGTTGCTGGCACTGGCGCGCCGTTTCCAGCTGGACCACGACTATCATCTGCAAACCCCAACGCGGTTGCGCGCGTGAAAGCAGTGCCGCTACGCGATGTACTGATTTTGGTGCTGGTGGTCAACGGTTGGGCGTTCAACGTCATTGCCATGAAGTTTGGCCTGATGGAACTGCCGCCGCTATTTATGCTGACGCTGCGTTTCATGCTGGTGGCGGCGATCCTGCTGCCGTTTCACCGCCTGACGCGTCGCCAGATACCGGGCATGCTGCTGCTGGCCTTCACTTTCGGCTTTGTGCATTTCGGCTTGATGGTGATCGGCATGCAAACCGCCGATGCCGGCACCACTGCTGTGTTTATCCAGATGGGTACGCCAATCGCCATGCTATTAGCGGCGTTTTGCCTCAAAGAGCGGCTTAGCTATCGGCAAATCTGTGGCGTGGGCGTGGCGTTTATTGGCGTGATTATTCTGGCGGGCAGCCCGGCGCTGACGAACTGGCAAGGCATGATGTGGCTGCTGATCAGCGCCTGTGGTTGGGCATGCAGCACGGTGATTATCAAACGTCTACCGCCGATTGCGCCGCTGGCAATGACCGGCTGGTTATCGCTGTTTGCCATTCCACTGGTCGGCATCAGTTCCTTGCTAACCGAGCAACATCAATTCACCTTGCTGATGCAGGCGGGCTGGCGCGGCTGGTTGGGCGTGATTTACAGCGCGTTGGGTTCGTCGGTCTTCGCCTATTCGCTTTGGTACGGCTTATTGAAACGCTATCCTGCCAGCCAGATCTTACCCTGGTCGCTGCTTAGCCCTGCGCTGGCGCTGCTGATGGGCGTGGCGATCCTGCATGAATCCCTCGATCACAGTAAAGTGCTCGGTACGCTGCTGATTGTTGGCGGCATTTTGCTGGCGGTGGTGCGAGTGCAGTTTTTTCGACTGGTTACTGATTGAAAGAACGCGCTCGCAAATATACTACTGGTCGCTTTGCAACGCCCGGATTATTTAACTTCTGTTGCTTCAAATCATCCGTTATCTATGTTAATCAATAAATTAATGAGCAGTTACTATTAACATTTTCAATCCAGGAGAAAGAATGGAAAGCTTATTTGTTTATGGAACTTTGGGACCTGGCCGTCCAAACGCTCATATTCTGGAAAACATAGGAGGCTCCTGGCAGAAGGGAAATGTTGGCGGTTCTCTGCAGGAAAAAGGGTGGGGGGCGGAAATGGGCTATCCGGGTATCGTACTTGATGACTCAGGCAACCGGGTTGAAGGATTTTTATTCTCTTCTGAAAATCTGGCGAAAAACTGGGATTTGCTTGATAAGTTCGAGGGCGATGAATATGAGCGAGTACCGGTCGATGTCGTAACGGAAGAAGGTTTAACCGTTAAATCATGCATTTATATGCTTAAAGAGTAACGTCAATATTGCGTCTTTCGGTCACCATAAATGGCGACCCTACAAAGGATTGGCGCGTTTTTCGTAACACTCCGTCCGAGAATCTGATGAAGCGATTGGGGATGCAGAAACAAAAAACATTTCTGCATCCCGCATTACCAGCCGATCACGCTCTTGCTGAGCATGTGCTGTATAAGATTTGCCACGACAACCTTAATCCCTAGCTTCTCGAGTCCCGGCATCAGTCAGTGTCGCCCGGACCTGAGGAAGACTCTGCGGATAATTTTGCTGAATAAACTCAATCATCTTTTCCCGCACGTAACAGCGCAGATCCCAGGCGGTGGGGGAGTTTTGTGCCGTCATCAACATACGTATCGTCATGGTTTTGTCCGTCGTATCCGTAACCTGAAGCACCTGAGTTTGCTGATCCCAAAGTTTAGTTTCGCTGAGCACTCTTTCAAAATGCCTGCGCAGCGGTTCTAACGGCATGGAGTAATCGAGGTAAAGAAACACCGAGCCTAATATTTGGGCGTTATTGCGCGTCCAGTTCTGGAAGGCATTTTCAGTAAAGTAGGTAATGGGCAGAACCAAACGGCGCAGATCCCAGATACGCACAACAACATAAGTCAGGTTGATCTCTTCAATCCAACCCCATTCATTTTCTACCACCACGGCATCATCAATTTTTATTGGCTGCGTAAAGGCGATCTGAATACCTGCAAACAAGTTGACCAGCGACTTCTGCAGCGCAAAACCAATGATAATACCGGCAACACCGGCACCGGCGAGAATGGTGGTGCCGAATTTTCGGACGCCAGGGAAACTAAGCAGAATCAGTGAAAGACACAACGTCACCAATACGACGATAGCGACTTTTTTGACATACATTATCTGCGTGCGAATTTTTCGCGCGCGAAGGTTATTCGAGAGATTGATATCATAGCGAATGAAAAGCATATCCTGCGCCACATTAATCAACCGAATTATCACAGAGCAGAAGGATAGAATAATAAATATATTAACGGTGGTAGTGATAAAACTCAGGGATCCAGGCTGGATATTAACAGAGTTAAGCCCTGCACTGATTAACAGCAAAGGTATGAACAGAAACATCGAGCCACGCAGATGCTTTTCCAGTGATTTGAACAGTTTTCTGTCACGATTTTGCCAGTAGCGAATGAATCTGAGCAGGATAAACCGTGCCAGAAAACCCACTGCGAGTGAGAGCGTGACAAGTAATACAGCAGGCACCCACGTCGGCGCACCCGATAACTCATCAAATAATAATGGCATTACTTTCCCTTTTATTAAGCCAACAACCTGGGTTGTCAGATAAGTTAAAAAATCAGTAACCATTCTTTTATCGGTTATCTGCGGATTATTTCTTTACGCATATCAGTATAGACGCTGTGGCTGGAGGGGATGGGCGGCAAGTTCATCGGCCGCCATAAATGGCGACCCTACGAAGGATTGGAGGGTGCGCATTGATGCGCACCTGTTTCGATAGAAGGAAAATCAATCACTTTCGACACTACAACTTTAGCTGGTGGCCTAAAATAGCATCGGCTTCCTGCAATGTAACATCGAGTCCTGCAGACGGCGTAAAGGTCAATTCGCCAAAAATAACGTTACCATTGAGAAGGTAAAAATCAGCGCGGACAAATTTAAAATCCGAAGCCAGTTTAACAGCATACTCTTTCATTTTATGAAAACCTTCGGGCATTTTCGGATAATTGTTGGAATTGATTAATTCAACAGTATCTTCAAAGGGAAGCGGGTTCCAGTTCATATCAAAATAATAGAACTTAGGTTTGCCTTTTTCTCGCTCCATGCAAACCATCACCGCATAAGGTTTTCCATTGAAACAGTAAAATTTGTAATCTTCAGGAAAACCTCCACGTTCATTCTCAATGTATTTCTCGCATAAGATTTTGCGATCTATTTTCTTATACTGGGGTTCAATAAAATGGCTTGAGAAATCCTGCTTTAACCATTTATTAAGCTGCTTGTTGGTTTGTTCAATGTCCAGTGAAGCTTTGTTGTCACAGATGATGTTATAGCCTGCGCCATGGTTACACTTGAGGGCAAACTTATTGGGTAATGCGCGGTAGTCTATTTCCTGCGGATCATCATACACGCCGTAGAGTTGGTTAAGTATTTCACCACACCCTTTCGCTGTAACATACTCCCGCACCTTATACTTATCCGCGCACAATGTATAAATGTCACCATTTAACTCATTGAATTTAAGCCACTGAATTTTTTCATTGAAATTGATCGGGTTGGTTAAGTTAAGCTTTTTCTTGAACTTAATATAATAGTGAGTTTTTGCGCAAAATTCTGGGTACATGTGAGCGCTGATTTTTAATGCGGATTTGACTGTGTGTTTTATCATTTTCATTAAAATTATCTCAGTTTGAAAATGTTAAGATGCATTTTGATGATTGTTTTATTTCTGAAAAAGTAATTGAGTAAAGTGCAAGACAAAATCTCAACGATCAAAAAACAGTATGCAGCCCCATTAATCCCGTAAGCATTAATCATTAGCCAGGATAGTGGTATGGTTAAGACACAGCATAAAAACATCTTTTTAGCCAGGTAACTGTATCCGGACTCTTTTATCATATAGCGATAGCAAATTGTGCCTAATGCAGAGAACATCGTACCAATGATAATAATGGGAATGATATTTACCGAATCCATATACTTATCGCCATACAGTAAATGGATAAAGTAATCACCAAAAATATAGAATCCACCTAACGCAATAAGCGAAAACAGGATGACAATGCGATTGATTTTAATCAGCAGCATTTCAACGGTGATTTGATCTTTTTCGCTGTAGATCTTTGAGAAGAAGCTTGTTATTAATGCCAGCACGATAAATGACCAGGCACCTCCTATGGTTAACGCGACGCTATAAACGCCCAGGTTTGAGTAAGAAAGGATTTTTGCCAGAAAGATACTCGATATCTGTGTGTAGATGTCCGCAGAAAGACTCGATAAGATCAGCGCTCCCCCGGTAAACAGCATATGCCGGTTATACATTCCGGCGCCCTTACGATTCTCGTGTACTTTTGTGGTGTATTTAAAATAGAGGAGACGCAGGATGTAAGGTATCAGCGGGATGAGAATAATCGGCAGGGTGAAGTAGTACACTGGCAGTTTAAAGTGTGAGATATAGAACCGAATCACCAGAGCAACAGATAAGCCAATTACATTAGTGATGGTGTTGATTTTTGATTTTAACTGGGTGTTGTTGTAGATGGAAAAGAAGTCCATCACGATATAGTAGGTGGCAATACCGTTGGCCACACCAAATAAAAAAACAATGATGTCTGTGAAAAAATAGAGATAGATCAACACTGAGCTTGATGACAGCAGGAAGAAAATACGCCGTTGATTTTGCGTGTGCATCGCTAACGCAATTCCTGACTTAGTATTTTCACTCATGCGCTTAAACAGGATGTTCTGACCACCAAACCACGACAGCGTTTGCACAAATATAAATAGAGAAGTTGAAATGTTGATCTTACCAAAGTCTTCAGGGCCAATGTATTTTGCCATCAGTGCATTGATATAGATGAGCCCGATGATATTTACCGACTTTTCTAACATGATCCATATTGAGTTAGAGTACATTGCTCGTTTCTCATATCCATAGCAGTATTGATGATGTTCAGCGCGTGTAATGAATCATCAGCAATATGAAACTTTTTTGCTATATGCGCTAATGTTATGTTTTATTGCAGCATGCTCATATATGAGCAGCGCTCAATGTCATATTATTTATTTATACTTAATTAATTTGGTTGACAGTGTGGCTGCTGAAATAGAATTAGTGAAGAGTTTTTTGATTAATCAGATTAATGACGTGCATTCTCAAATAATGAGTCCATTATTTAATGCTGCTCGACTGTGGATAATGTGACGAAGATCTTTTTTAATAGCGCCAGCACTTCCTGATGAGGATTGCAGACGATATTTACTAATATTTTGGAACTGCGGAGCATATGAACAAGAAGCGCCGGGCAGCTATGCCCGGCACTGTATTGCCGCTTAGCGGAATGAATAGCCCAGATTGACCAGACCGTAGAAGCCGCCAGACTCACCACCGTGAAGCGCTTCGGAATATCCACCCTGTACGCCGAGCTTAACATTCTCACGTATTTGCGCGTTTATGCCACCGTTCAGGCCGATACTGGTGCCTGAAAGGTCAGTGCGGAATGAAGCCGTTGAATCTGAAACGCCCTGCACAGAGGCTGATACGTTGCTATGGCCACCAAAAGATTGTGTCAGTGAAGGTGTGACCCACCATAGCACTTTCGCCGGGCTGCTAAGAGGAGTACCGATCCTCAATCCCGCCTGAACGGACTGGCGGCGACTGTCAGACCAGTCCAGTGATGCGGCATCGTCCTGTGCATTATCCAGTGAAATGCCCTGGATAGTGTATTGCAATTGTGGCTCAAGCGACAGGGCAGGAGACAGCATGAACGCTTGTCCAGCCTGTGCCGAAGCAAGCCAACCGGTGCCTGATGTCGACAACCGCGTGCCGTCATTGGAGGCCGTGGAAATGCTGTGATGGCTTACCTGCAACAGGCCATCTAAACGCAATCCTTCATGGCTCTGACCTAAAAGATAGGCACCACCCGTGTAGACGGTATCACGATCGGTGCCCGCTTCACTTTTCCCACCATCACGCCAAACGTCACTGCGCATCAACCCGGTTGCACCGTAAATACCGGCACGCCAGTCGGCATTGGATCCCGAGAACTGCCAGAGGTCGCCGCCAATTTGCAGGAAGCTATAAGCGCCGCTGCTTTCCGGAACCCCGCCGCCAGTCAGGCTGCCATTATTGTCGTGACGCAACTGACCTGCCACCACGCGGCCCCACATACGGCTGTCCTGGGCATAATGGAAACGTGTATCGGCGGTGCCTGCAACTAGGCGGTCATAATCGAACGAAAGAGCAGGAAGTGCAGCATAGCTCCACATGCCATCACGGTAGTTGACTGTGTTACTGACCGGCGTACCTGTTCCGCTGTCCTGATCCGGTGTGCCCGGCGTTGCAGGTGTTGCAGGTGTTGCAGGCGTGGCAGGTGTTGAGGTACTAATTTGCTGGGAGGTCAGATACCAGCTCTGATCGGCATTACGGTAAAGACTGTAGGAATAGGCGCCTGCTACCAGCGGCTGGTTAAGACTGAAGGCTCCTGAATCTGTTGTTGCGCCGTTAATCGCACTTACCAGGTTGATCCCGTTTCCAGTGGTCTGTGCACCCAGTCCGCCGCGGTTTAGCACTCGCAGACCTGTGCTGCCCGTCGCCTGACCACCATCAATAATCAATTTATCGGTAGGTGAACTGCTGTTGCCTGCAACGGTATTCAGGGTAATGGTCCCCCCATTGCCAACAAGATTGGTCACGGTGAGCGTGCGGGGAGTGAACGTACCCTGAGGTGCGGCAAAAACAATGCTGCCGGCATTGGTCAGCGTGTCAACCAACGAGTCGCCCGTAATATTCCAGATACTGCTGCTGTCGATGTTGACATCGGTCGGGTCGATGATACCCGTCAGGCTGGTACTGTTCACCAGTGATAGTGATGTGCCGGAGATCGCCACTATGTCAGTGGTGGCCTGCAAACCATCCATAATCAGCGAACCGGCATTCAGATTCACTTGCGACTGAGCAAGGGTGCCACCGAGCGTCAGCGTGCCGCTTCCGTTCTTAGTCAACTGACCAATACCAGACAGATTAGTATCCAGGGACATATCGCTGGCAGTATCGTAAGATGTCGTGCCGTTGTTCACAAAGTGATTGTCGGCAAGCGTCAGAATTCCTCCATCAGCAATACTCAGCAGTCCGCCAGCCTGAACGGTTGTATCTGTCGCGGTTCCTCCACTGTTGACCGACAAAGAACCGCCGCTGTTAATCATCGCCTGTTTTGCGACGCCGCCGTCAAACACGGAAAGTGCGCCACCGGAGTTAACCGCCGTTGAAATAGCGGTACCGTAAACCTGCTGCTCACCACCGGCATTGGCAGTTGTCCCATTGGCCGTGCCTCCAGCCATTACGCGTTGCACACCACCATTATTTACCACACTGCCGGAAGCGCTGCCGTTCACGTATTCGGCGCCGCCCTGATTAATAATTGTACTCTCTGAAGAATCCGTGGCGTCTACGGTTAATGAGCCGTTGTTCTCAAGCAGCACGTTTTTAGCATGGCCAGAGATGATCGAAAATTCGCCCAGCGCGTTTGTGCCGCTTAACGTGGCACCGGTGAAAGTATTGAGACGGCCGCCGGCATTAATGACCAGATCTGTCGCGTTAGCACCCTCGAAAGCATAAAGGGTGCCACCTGAATTAATGGTTGCCTGTGAGGCTGACCCACCAGTAAAAATTTGCATGTAAGCAGCGTCTTTAACGGTGGTGAGGCTTGCGGTGCCGCCACCGTAAACATACTCAGCACCGCCCGAGTTCACCTGAGTGGAGGTGGCGGTGCCGTAGATGCCCTGAGAAGCATTTGCTTCAATAATGGTACCGGTGGAGGAACCGCCGCTACTGACGTACTGGACCCCGCCTGACTTCACTGTAGTATCGATTGCCGAGCCGCTAACCCGCTGAGTCCCGCCTGCAATGACCGCTGACACCGCATTGGCTCCGGAGTAAATAGTCTGGGTGCCCCACGCATCAATGAGCGCAGATTCACTTGTTCCACTGATAACGTACTCAAGACCACCGGATGTCACGTGGGTCGACTGTGTTGTCCCGCCAAGAACCAGAAGGGAGCCACCGTTATTAACGGTAGTCGATGTCACGTTGCCATAAACTTCCTGCTGTGCACGGCTGTTAACAGTGGAGCCCGAAACATGCGCACCAACATAAATGATTTCAGAACCACCATTCAGGATGGTACCGGTGGCGCTGCCGCCGCTGTTTACGTACTGCCTGCCTGAAGAGTTGACGATAGTAGAAACTGCGCTTCCTCCACTGGAAACAACGATGTTGGAAAGGTTTACGCCGTTACCTACGTTACTGCTGGTCACCAACCCGCCGTTGTTCACGTTCAGGTTTCCGCCGCTGATCACCGAGATATTGTTGGCAATGTCTCCGTTATTCAGCGTTAAGCTACCAGAGCCCACTGTCGTGCCATCATAGGTCGTAGCGGCGGCAGTACCTGCCATTCCCATCAGGAGGAGTGTGCCGACGATGCGCTTCACGGCCATCGGTGGTCGCCCACCGCAACCAGCACGTTCTGACGCAACAACCCACGCCTGTTGCGCAGCGCTCCAGACAATTCTGTAAGCCTTATTCATGTCCCTGCCTCTTATAAGTTTTGTTCCCTGCGAGTAAATGTCGATTACGCATGGGTGGTTTAGTTACGTTTTTTGATTTCCACGGATTTGCGCGTCGAGACGGTCAATCACGCCATTTACTTGTCTGCCGGTGATAAGCCGGGTGCACTCGAACTGCCGATCAGTTCCCTTGTGACGGGGACACCAGAAGTAGTCCTGGTGATCGAATTTTTCATGCATGCTGTCCCAGCATCCGCTGCAGCCATGGCTGCTGAACACCCGCCAGGGGGTGTAAAACTCAGCGCCTGGCAGCGTGAAGCCGCTGATCAGCACCACGGGAATCT
Source organism: Pantoea sp. S18 (assembly GCF_045689705.1). Taxonomy (NCBI): domain Bacteria; kingdom Pseudomonadati; phylum Pseudomonadota; class Gammaproteobacteria; order Enterobacterales; family Erwiniaceae; genus Pantoea; species Pantoea sp. S18. Next base: position 61,051 of record NZ_CP142689.1, read on the forward strand.
GCGACGCCCAGGCAAGCCATGAGAGGCCGCTGGATAGCCCGATAAAGAAGCTCGCGTGTGTCAGCAGATCCACTCGGTCCTGCAGCGGAAGGTTGCCGGTGAAGTCTTCCGCACCGTAAGGGATGTGATTCCAGACAAAACCGTGGCCTGTCGTTGGATCGCGATCGATGCAAAGGACTCGGTAGCCCAGCGTTTTAAGGTGTGTTACCACCTCGGCCCAACCGCGGCCGTTGTTCCAGAATTTGGCCTGACAGGTTGACTGCACACCAATACAGACGTAGGGCTCGGCGATCGTTCGCGGGGCTCTGAGGTTAAGCCGAGGCGCTTCTTCCCGATGGTCGACGCCCAGAATATGCCCGGCGATACGGTGAAAACCGGTCTGACGAAAATCGAGTGGTTGATGGGTATCGTTCCCGCCAAAAAACAAACCGATGCGGTAAGTGGCATAAGGCGCGCACGCCGCCTCTGCTGGAGTCGAAAAACGAATGTCGGGGTACTGGCCTTCCAGCAGTGTGATGATGTTGGGCGCCATACTGCACTCAAGTCTGCATTCATGTTGAGTGCGAAAGCGTTCGGCGTAATGGAACCACCCCAGCAGGTCACCCAGCGTGCCGACTGGAAATGAAATCAACACATGCTGATCCCTGAGCGAAAGCACTTCATCAAGCAGAGGTGAGGTCTCATCACCACGCCAGACCCGAATGCGAAAGCGGATGAAATACTTTTTAGCAGACGTCACCCAGCCTGCGCCGGATTCGCAGTGGAACAGAATATTGCCTGAATCCTCATCTATGAGCGCAACGCGCCAGCGGCCTTCCGGCAGCAAGACGCGGGCACCATCGTTAAAGTCGTAACGAATGCCTGCCGGTCCCTCCCGGCTTGGAAGCATGGGCGCACTAACGAAAGGATATTGTGTTGTCTCCTGAACCTTTGAAAGGGCGTCATGGGCAGCGACCTGCAGAGGGGGATTTTGAGTCATGGCTCAGCCTCTGATTAAAATTGAGCGCACGGAGCGCATCGCGTGCAGGCCACAAGCCGGAGATGAGATGGTCTGATTCATAGATAACCCGCCCTGGAAAATAGGAATTTTCTTATTGGTGTTGTTCTTGAGGGTGGTTATCGGAACTGTTGAGGAATTATTTAGAGTGAAAAAAAACTAATCATCTGCACCTTTGTTTCGGGCATCAGAAGCAGGCTGGCGATGATTTCTGTGCGCCACTGGAGAATGGTTTTTTTGATGGGAGTGATAACAGTTTGAAAAATAGAGGGGTTAAAAAAAGCACACGTAGACGGGGTATTTATAGAAGCTAAAGGACTATGTAGGATCACTTTTGGCAGGCTAATAAGTATGCATCTAACCTGCCAATCCACTCACCTAAAAACAACTCAAAGCGTAAGCCTAATAAACGCCTGAATATCCTCAACAGCTTCACGATGTTTTGCCGGACTAGGGCTGATCATCAGGCTGTCGGCATAGCCGTTAAGCATGGCGCCGAGCTGGCGTGTAAAACGCGCGCTTTCAACAGGCCGGTAAAAACCTTGAGCAATCCCTTCCTCAACGATGGCAGTGATGAATTGGGTCCACTTATTAATAAATAACTCTGCTAGCTCAGCATAGGCTTTGTCGCGGCCCGCCATCTGCCAGAGTGAACCATAAAGCTGCCAGACGGCGTCCGGGGCATCCGGCAAATAGTTTTCAATGGCAGTATTCAGTTTGTCAGCAGGTAACGTTGATTCAATGGATCGTGAAAAATCATCCAGTTCGTTCTGCAAATACCTTGTCAGGGCTTCAATGCATAGCGTCTGCCAGTCGCTGAAATAATAGTAAATATGGCTACGGGAGATTGAGAGCCTTTCGGTGAGTTCGCGCGTTGCAACGTTCTCGATACCTTTCTCTATGAATAGCGCGGCAGCGCCATCCAATATGCGGGCTTTCAGCGCTTCCTTGGTCTCTTTCATGTTGCGGCTCCGTTGACTTTGAGCAGTTGCTCAAATAGACTTCCCATCAGAATTTGAGCATTCGCTCAAATTAATATTAACAGAAATTGATCCTATGCAAACGCATGAAATTATTGAACCGGTTAACGTCTCCGGCAGCGCGGTTAATACCCTTAAAAACATTGGACGCCGTCATTACAGAAAGCTTTTCTTTACCTTATTGCTGGTTATTGCCGAAAACGTGACCTATCTGCTTTATCCATTGCTGGCTGGTTTTGCCATCAATGCCATCGTCGCCGGTAAGGCATGGCATGCTGTATTTTATGCCTTAATGGTTTTTACCATGTGGGTGATTGGTGCCGCCAGGCGCAGTCTTGATACGCGCACTTTCGCGCGAATTTATGCTGAACTGGCTGTGCCGGTTATTGTTGCCCAGCGTCGGGAAAATCACAGTCATTCAACCATCGCCGCCCGTGTTGCGCTTTCAAGAGAGTTCGTCGACTTCTTTGAAAAACATCTGCCGGTATTGATTACTTCCCTGGCTTCTATCACCGGGGCGGCGTTAATGTTACTGGCGATTGAATTCTGGTCGGGCATCGCCTGCCTGGCCGTTTTAGTGTTCTTTTCGTTTTTTCTGCCAGGTTACACCAATAAAAATGAGGCCCTATTTTTCCGGCTTAATGGTCGACTTGAAAAAGAAGTGGGCTTTGTCAGCAGTGCACCGGTCGCATCTTTGAGCAGACATTATCGGGTGTTGGCGGGGCTGCGTATCCGCCTGTCCGATCGCGAAGCGATGGGATATCTTTCGATTGGCGCGGTCACCGCTATATTGTTTGCCATGACTATTTTCACCATGGCTTTACGCGGTGGGACCGATGCCGGCCATATTTATTCTGTCATGACTTATCTCTGGATGTTCGCGATGAGCCTGGATGATGCGCCCCAACTGCTGGAGAAATATTCCCAGCTGAAGGATATAGGGAAAAGGGTTAAGACTGATCCTATCTGAAGTCCGCGACGGCGGCAGTAAGGACAAAAACTGCACCAATCCATTTTAGGGTCGCCATTCATGGCGACCTGGTGCGCAAAATCCTCTCATTCCTGCACACGCTCAAAGGTCGCGATCACCCGATCAATATGCTTCTTCATCGCGCTCCTCGCTTCTTTGGCATCGCGTTTCTCCAGCGCGGAAAGAATCGCCATATGTTCGGATTCTGAGACGACCGGCATATCGCTAGGCGTGTAATGGGCCTGCAACATGCGGAACATGCTGCCATAGCGATGGCCGAGCAGGTGGCCGATGATAAATCCATAGGCAGGATTGCCGCTCGCCTGGGCAATGCGGATATGGAACAGGCGGTCGCCGGGATGGGTGCGCGATTGCGCGCGGTTATCCTCGCAGTTTTGTTGATAAGCGGCGCGGATCAGCGCCAGTTCATGCTCGCTGGCATGCACCGCAGCAAGCGCAGCGGCTTCCGGCTCAATTAGACGGCGGGCTTGCAGCAGCGAGAAGGGTGGAAGCTCGGTGGAGAAATCCAGGTTGATACCCAGCTCATCATCCGGCTCATTCCACTGATCGCGTCCGGCCTGCATCATCACCGGCTCCTGCGTACTGGAACGCGCTTTCACAATCACGCCATTGCCGACCTTCACATCCACCAGACCAATCACTTCCAACGCGATCAGCGCTTCACGCACCGATGCACGACTGACCTGAAGCTGCTCAGCCAACTCACGCTCCGCTGGCAGGCGGCTGCCGGGCGGAAATTCGTTATTGTCGATAAGCGCAATCAATTGGTCTGCTATTTGTCTGTAAAGTCTGGGGTTTTCCATCTTTTTGATCGGCATTGCGCTGCTCCCTGTCTAAATAAATTAAGTGATCAGTTGCACAAATAATCGTCAGGACACTTGTCAATGTTACGCAATTGTCAATAAAACGTAATGCGTAAGCGAAAAAGTAGCCAGCGATATTTTGCTCTCCCGCTGGGAAGAAATCTACTTTCAATGGCCTGACCATTAGATCTTTGGACCAGAGGAAATGCAATGAATTTACATGGAAAACGCGTGCTGATCACCGCTGCCGGACAAGGCATTGGTTTAGCCAGCGCGCGCTACTTTGCTCAGCAAGGCGCAGATGTGATTGCCAGCGATATCAACATTGCCGCGCTGCATGATTTACCCGGCATTCGCGCCTATCAACTCGATGTCACCGATCGCCAGGCGATCAGCGCGGCGGCGCAGGAGCTCGGTACGCTGGATGTGCTGTTCAACTGCGCCGGCGTGGTTCACAGCGGCAGCCTGCTGGAATGCAGCGAAAAGGAGTGGCAGTTCGCGCTCGACCTCAATGTCACGGCGATGTTTCGCATGATTCAGGCGTTTCTGCCCGCGATGCTGCAACAGCAGCAAGGGTCGATCATCAACATGTCATCGGTGGCATCGAGTGTGAAAGGCGTGGTCAATCGCTTCGCCTACAGCGCTACCAAAGCGGCGGTGATTGGCCTGACGCGTTCGGTGGCGGCGGATTACATTGGCGAAGGCATCCGCTGCAACGCCATTTGCCCCGGCACCATTGATTCACCATCGTTGCGTCAGCGCATTGCCGCGCAGGCGCAGGCAGAAGGGCGCAGCGAAACCGAGGTTTATAACGCCTTTGTCGCGCGTCAACCGATTGGCCGTATCGGCACCACAGAAGAGATCGCTTATCTGGCGGCCTATCTGGCTTCCGATGCCAGCGCCTACACCACCGGCACCGCACAGATTATCGATGGCGGCTGGAGCAACTAACAGGAGTGGAAGAATGAAATTATTACGTGTCGGCGAACCGGGTAAAGAGCGTCCGGCAATGCTGGATGAGCAGGGCGAATTGCGCGATTTGTCGCACTTTATCGATGATTTAGCGGGCGATGCGCTGCTGCCCTCCGCGCTGGAGAGACTGCGCCAGCTGCCGCTCAGCGAACTGCCGAAAATCAGCGGCCAGCCGCGCATTGGTGCCTGCGTCGGACAGATTGGCAAATTCATCTGTATCGGCCTGAACTATGCCGATCATGCCGCCGAAACCGGCGCCGACATTCCGCTGGAGCCGGTGGTGTTTGGCAAATGGACCAGCGCGGTTGTGGGGCCGAATGATGCAGTGCGTATTCCGCGCGGCTCGGTAAAAACCGACTGGGAAGTGGAACTGGGCGTGGTGATCGGCAAAGGCGGCAGCTACATCGCGGAAGAGGATGCGCTGTCGCATGTCGCGGGCTACTGCGTGGTCAACGACGTCTCGGAACGTGAATATCAGATCGAACGCGGCGGAACCTGGGATAAAGGCAAAGGCTGCGACACCTTTGGTCCGATCGGTCCCTGGCTGGTGACCGCCGATGAGATTGCCGATCCGCAGCAGCTCGATCTGTGGCTGGAGGTTGACGGCAAGCGCTATCAAAACGGTAACACGCGCACCATGATCTTTTCGGTCGCGCACATCATCAGCTACCTCAGCCGTTTTATGAGTTTGCAGCCAGGCGACATCATCTCCACCGGCACACCGCCAGGCGTCGGCATGGGACAGAAACCGCCGGTCTATTTGCGTGCGGGGCAAGTTATTAGATTGGGCATCGCCGGGCTGGGCGAGCAGCGTCAAATCACCGAGGGCAGCGAATAATGACCAAACTTACGGCACTGCGCGTGGAAGATATCCGTTTTCCCACTTCGCAACACCTCGATGGTTCGGATGCGATGAATCCAGACCCCGATTATTCCGCTGCTTACGTCATCATCGAGACGGATAACGCGGCGATCAGCGGACACGGTTTGACCTTTACCATCGGGCGCGGCAATGAGATTTGCTGTGCCGCAATACGTGCACTTGAGCACCTGATCGTCGGCCGTCAGCTAGAGTCGATTACCGCCGATATGGGGCAATTCTGGCGCGATATCACCAGCGACAGCCAGCTACGCTGGATCGGCCCGGATAAAGGCGCGATTCATCTGGCGACCGGCGCGGTGGTCAACGCGGTATGGGATCTGTGGGCGAAATCAGAAGAGAAGCCGCTGTGGCGGCTGGTGGCCGATATGTCGCCGCAGGAACTGGTACGCTGCATCGATTTCCGTTATCTCACCGACTGCATCACGCCAGACGAAGCACTGGCTTTGCTGACGGCGCAGCAGGCAGGAAAAGCGGAGCGCATCCGCCAGCTCGAGCAGCACGGATATCCTTGCTACACCACCTCGGCGGGCTGGCTTGGCTACGACGACGAGAAACTGCGCCGTCTGTGCCAGCAGGCGGTCGATGCCGGGTTCTCCCACATCAAGCTGAAAGTGGGGCGTGACCTCGAAGATGATATTCGCCGCGTGCGCATTGCGCGCGAAGTGTTGGGGCCGGATCGCCAACTGATGATCGATGCCAACCAGGTTTGGGAAGTGAATGACGCGGTGGATTGGGTACAACAGCTGGCGTTCGCGCGGCCGTGGTTTATCGAAGAACCCACCAGCCCGGACGATATCGAAGGACATCGCAAAATTCGTCAGGGCGTTGCGCCGGTAAAAGTGGCAACCGGCGAAATGTGCCAGAACCGCATCATCTTTAAACAGCTGATTATGCGCGAGGCGATTGATGTGGTGCAGATTGATGCCTGTCGTCTCGGCGGCGTGAATGAAGTGCTGGCGGTAATGCTGATGGCAGCGAAATACCAGCTGCCGGTGTGTCCGCATGCGGGCGGCGTTGGGCTGTGCGAATACGTTCAGCATCTGTCGATGATCGACTTTGTTTGTATTGCCGGCAGCCATGAAGGCCGGGTCATCGAGTACGTTGATCATCTGCACGAACATTTCCTTAATCCGTGCGAAATTCGCGGCGCGGCCTATATGCCGCCCACCGCGCCCGGCTTCTCAATCGAAATGTATCCCGCTTCGCGTGAGCAATACCGCTATCGCGCGCAGGGAGGCTGACGTGCGAATCGACGCTCATCAGCATTTCTGGCGCTACGACGCGGCGGACTTTCCGTGGATCACGGATTCCATGACGCGACTGCAACAAGATTATCTGCCGGACGATCTCGCACCGCTGCTGGCGCAACGTCAGCTGCAGGGTTCGATTGCGGTACAGGCGCGGCAGTGTGTAGCGGAAACGCAGCAGCTGTTGCAATGGGCGCAGCAGCAACCGGCAACGCAGGTGGTTGGCTGGATCGACGTCACCGCTACAAATCTGGTGGAGCAGTTGACGGCATTGCAGCATCCGTTGCTGCGCGGTTTTCGTCATCAGGTGCAGGATGAACAGGATCCCGCCGCATGGCTGCAGCAACCGCGCGTGACAACCGGCATCACTCAGATTCAACGGCGTGATTACGTATGGGAAATGCTGGTGACCTGGCAACATCTGGCGGATGCCACGCGCTTTGCCGCGCAGCACGATCGCCACTGGCTGGTGCTCGATCATCTGGGAAAACCAGATATTGCGCGCGGCGCACAGGCTTGGGGCGAGCAGGTTGCAGAACTGGCCGCGATGCCGCACGTGGTGTGCAAATTGTCCGGATTGGTCACCGAAGCACCGCACGGTCAGTGGAGCGGCGCGCAGCTGCGGCCCTTTATTGATGAGGCGCTGGCGCGTTTTGGTCCGCATCGCCTGATGTTTGGTTCAGACTGGCCAGTTTGCCTGCTGGCAGCGGAATATCACGCGGTGGCGCAACTGATTGACGACGCGCTAGCGGAGCTGTCCGCCGATGAACAGGCCGCCATTTGGGGCAACACCGCCGCGCAGGTTTACAGCCTGACAGGAGAGAAGAATGAATCTGTTTTTGCAGGATAAAGTGATTATCGTCACCGGCGGCGGATCGGGCATTGGCGCCGCCATCTCACGCCTGCTGGCGGAAGAGGGCGCGATTCCCGTCATCGTCAGCAACGCACAGCCAGATGAGATGTGGCTGGCCGCGCTGCGCGAATTGCAGCCACAAAGCGAAGTGCTGCTCGCCGATCTCTGTGATGAGCAGAACTGCCAGCAAGCGGTGGAAGCCGTGCAGCAGCAGTTTGGTCGCATCGACGGTCTGGTGAATAACGCTGGCGTCAATGATGGCGTTGGGTTGGAAGCGGGGCGCAGCGCCTTTGTCTCCTCGCTGGAAAAGAACCTCATCCACTATTACCAGATGACCCATTTCTGCCAGCAAGCGCTGGAAAATAGCCGGGGATCAATCGTCAATATTGCGTCCAAAACCGCGCTGAGCGGACAGGGCGGCACCAGCGGCTACTGCGCAGCGAAAGGGGCGATTCTGTCACTGACGCGTGAATGGGCGGTATCACTACGACACAGCGGCGTGCGGGTCAACGCCGTGGTTCCCGCCGAAGTGATGACGCCGCTGTATGAACGCTGGATCGGCACCTTCGCCGATCCGCAATCCGAACTGGAGAAAATCACCCAGCGTATTCCGCTCGGCCAACGCATGACCACGCCGCAAGAGATCGCTAACACCGTGGTGTTTTTGCTGTCGTCGCGCGCTTCGCACACCACCGGCGAGTGGCTGAGCGTCGATGGCGGCTATCTGCATCTCGATCGGGCGCTGTTATGAGTGGCGCAACCGGGCGTTATTGTCTGGCGCTGGATCTGGTGGACGATGCAGAGAAGATCGCCGAGTACCAGCGCCTGCATCAGCGCATCTGGCCGGAAGTGGCGCAGCATTTGCGCCAGCACGGCATCGAAAATATGGAGATTTACCGGCTTGGCACCCGTCTTTTTATGCTGATGGAGGTGAACGATCGCTTTAACACGCAGGATTTTGCTCAGGCATCTGAGCAGGATCCGCATATTCAGCGCTGGGAAGCGCTGATGTGGCAGTTCCAACAGCCAACGCCCTGGACGCCCGAAGGGGAAAAATGGGTGGCGATGGCGCGAATATTCTCTTTGCAGGACCAATAACAACACTTACCGACTGTACCCTACGAGGATATAACCATGTCTACACAACGCGTCGAGACGCCTGAAAATATGGGCGTCAGGGGAACTATTAGCCTGCGCTGGGCGTTCATGCTAATTACCACCCTGTTTTTTATGTGGGGCGTCTCATACGGCCTGCTGGATGTGCTGAATAAACACTTTCAGGAAACGTTAAACGTTACCAAAGCGCAATCGGGATTATTACAGGCGGCTTATTTCGGTGCCTATTTTATTGTCGCGCTGCCGGCCGGTTATTTTATGCAGCGTCACGGTTATAAAGCCGGAATATTGGCGGGATTATCGTTGTATGCGATTGGCGCGCTGCTGTTTGTGCCGGCGGCGATGGTCAATGATTTCTCGGTATTCCTGTTTGCGTTGTTCGTGCTGGCGTGCGGGCTAGGCTGTCTCGAAACCGCTGCTAACCCGTATGCCACGGTGCTGGGCGATCCCAATGGCGCGGAACGTCGTCTCAATCTGGCGCAATCCTTTAACGGGTTAGGGCAGTTTGTTGGACCGATGATTGGCGGCTCGCTGTTCTTTACTCAGGCCAGCCAGGATGCGGCGCAGGACAGCGTGAAAATCACCTATGTAGTAATTGCATGCGTAGTTATTGCCATCGCGCTGCTATTTAAACGCACCGCGTTGCCCGATATTCGTGAATCCGCCAGCCAACATATTCAGCAGCCCGGCGCGACTTTATGGCAGCAAAAACATTTTGTCGGCGGCGTGATCGCGCAGTTCTTTTATGTTGCCGCGCAGGTTGGCGTGGGCGCCTTCTTTATTAACTACGCTACCGAGCACTGGCACGGTGTCACCAACCAAAGCGCGGCATATATGCTTTCGGTTGCGATGATCTGCTTTATGCTCGGACGTTTCTTCTCAACCTGGTTATTGGGTCGGGTGAAACCGGCTGCGATGCTGGCGGCTTACGCGCTGATCAACATCGTGCTGTGCGCGGTTGTGATGCTGGGCGCGGGCGATGTCTCCGTGGTTGCGCTGATCGCCATCTTCTTCTTTATGTCCACCATGTTCCCAACCATCTTTGCCATGGGCGTTAAAAATCTTGGCGAGTCTACCAAACAAGCCAGCTCGTTTATGATCATGGCGATTGTCGGCGGCGCGATCATGCCCTATTTCATGGGCCTGATTTCTGACCACATCAGTACCGCCGTGGCGTACAGTTTGCCGCTGCTGTGCTTTGTGGTGGTGCTGGCCTATGCGTTGAGGCAGCGCAAGCATTCGTGAGGGATGGAACAGTTAAAGCTTTTCGCCAAACTGCCGATAACTGTTTCTGGCTTTTTAGCTACTCAATAATCGTAGTAATCAGGAGAGCAAGATGGATGTATCACAAATTACATCACTGGCTACCGGCCTTGATAACATGGAACTGGCGAATAAAATCAGTACGCTGGTTCTGAAGAAGACGCTGGATAATCAGCAAACGATGGCAGCTGGCATTTTGGATTCGATTCCTCAGTTGCCGGCAAATCCGGCAATCGGGCGCAATATTAATACCACTGCCTGAAGTCAGCATTAACGGTTTTGTGGAGTGATGTCGGTCTGGCATCACTTCAAATCGCCTTTTTGATACGGCACACCATATTTCCACCGCGTCTCAAAGTGTCGCTGAAAACGTTCTATTACTTTAGGTATATGCCTGAGAACCAGAATGTTTTCGCTATTTGCCTTCTCAGCGGTTGGCGTGTAGTTGAATGAACCGGTTTCCAGTATTCGGCCGTCAATAATCATCACTTTGTCATGTTGGATGTGGAAATGGCGATCCACGCGAATCACCACGCCGTGGCTTATCGCATCAGGTATTGCAGCAAGTGAGAGTTTATTGGATTTGTTAGCGTGATAATCGATCACGACACTCACTTTCACCCCACGCTCAGCCGCCTTACCCAGCGCGGCAACAATGTCCGGCGCTTTGAATTCATATGCCATCATCTCAATCGATTTATGCGCGCCGTTAATCAGGTGCAGCACCATTGTTTGGGCGGAATGCCCGTCTTTACCGGATGAGAATCCCGCTTCTACCGTGGGTGTGGCAGAGGTTGTTGCAGAAAGGTAAATCAGGAACCCACATAACCATCGGTGCATGAGAACATCCTGGGAAAAGGACGAAAAATTGAGGGCAGAATACTCTTGCAGAGGTGGTTGGATATTGTCTGAAATCAAGGGGTATTTGGGTGAGGAAAGCGGGATATAGACACTCGACAGCATGATAAATTCCGAGTGTTAGTCCGCTGTGAGCGAGCTGCGGAAGTTCGGAATGCTTGATTTCATCTCTTCCCAAAATCGGTGCCTGCCTCGTTTGCTGTGACGATCGGCAGCGATATGGCGGCGATTTCAGAGGGGAGGTCTGAACAGTGTCTACCCAGTATGTCCCGACCGCCGTTGTGAGGTGTTTTTTAATGCTGCCTGAAATAATTATTCATCATTTTCAACTGCATTCTGCAATTAACGTAAAATTAAAGTTTTAATTTCCATGGTCCTTGATATTCGCCGAGATAGAATTAACACTCTTTATCATAACGGGAAGGAACTATTTAATGTTGTCGTAGTGAGCGATTAACCATGAGGTTGACTTGGATATGCCGCTCCCTACCTTTTTGCGCTAACAGATCGTCCTGCTCATTAATGTTAGTACCATTTCACTCTACAGGTTTACCTTTTTTTAATGTTGAGCTCTAGGTTTTTCTTTTCTGTAAGGAAGAAGAATATGTCATACGCTGCCTATGTTAAAAATATCAATGCGCTGGCTAATATCATGACACTTACACCAGAGCAAAAAATAGAGAAGTTATATAGTTATGCAAATGGATACAAAGAAGGGCGTTGCCAATGGTATTGGCGAGGTATTGCCAGAAAAAGAAGAGCGGCATTTTTATTGCTGATAATGGTGTTCGCTCTAGTGATATTGGCCACATTTATACAAGCGGTGGTGGTTAATTATTATCATGGAGATGTAGGTGAACAGTTTTTTCTTAGCCAACTTGCCTTTGGTTTATTCGCTATGTCCATAGTTTTGCTTTTGATTGATAAAGTTTTCGGTTGGACTAGCGGGTGGGTAAGATATATTAAAACTGTGCTGGATGTTGAAATAATCCATAACGATTTCACTTCAAAATGGATAGCTAACAATTCTTTGAATGAACATAACTTTGACACATGTTATCAAAATGCTCTCAAGTTGGTAAAAGATTTTATTCAATCAGTAGATGGTTTTCAGAAGCGTGAAACTGATGAATGGTCAATGCAGTTTGGCGATAGTTTAAACCAGCTAGGGGCTATGCTTAAAGCAAATCAGCAAGAGAATAGTCAAAGCTCATCAGTACAGAACGGAAACAGCCAGCAAGAAAAATGGGATGGTATGATCTTGTCGGGTGCTATTAATATTCATATAACTACTTCATCATCACAAAAAATGATTAAAGTTTTAATGAAAAAAGGAACGAGAACCATTAATGAGAAAGAGTTTAGTGCTGGTTGCTGGGGTGTAACGGATATTGCACCAGATATTTATTTGTTAGAGATTTGTGATGGCTTAAATTCAATTCATTCACAGGCGGTTAAAATATGCCCAGGGGAAGTGTTACGGGTTGATTTCTCTATATAAACATAACTGGAGGAATTATGAATATTATTCTTGGTCCTGTATTGAGTCTCAGAAAAGTGGATGTTAATTTTTTTTATGTTTCTGCACTTCTTGTTGTTCCCATTGATCAAAACGAGATTGATTGCACACTGAGCAACGGTGTAGTTGAGCAGATTATAAAATTAGCCAGTTTGCCATTTAGCAATCCTATATGGGATGTAATAAGACTGGATTTTAACGTGCCATTATTAGGTGTTCCGCAAACAATTAGCTATGCGATCGAAAGTAACAACTGGCAGTTTGAGTTACCCGCGTTAGGGCAAAGTCCGGCTATTGCTTATGTGTCTTGTAATGGCTTTTCAGATGCTAAAAAGATGAAGGATGTCGGTGACATTACCAATCGCTGGAATGATCTTTACATCACTCATAAATCAAGGCCCTATCATATTCTTATGATGGGTGGCGATCAGGTATATACGGATGGTTTATGGCAGCAAGTTAAATCAATATTTGAGTGGAATGTCAGCTTTGCTCTTGATCGCTGGCATAAACCCTTCACGAAAAAGATGAAAGAAGAACTAGATGTCTTTTTATGCAACCTTTATTTGAAAGCTTGGGCTTCGCCGGCAATAAGCAATGCCATGTCAGCAATCCCAAGTATTATGATGTGGGACGACCATGATATTTTTGACGGTTGGGGGTCCTATCCTACGGCATTGCACAATAGTGACATTTATCAGGGAATATTCGCCTTGGCAGAGCAATATTTTCGCGTGCTCCAACTACAATTAGCTGCAACAGGTGATGAGAATCACCCTTCAGCATTGCCTGGATGTACAAACTACAATCTTGGTTTTTCGCCTATTGGTAAAATATCTATTCTGGTGGCAGATTTGCGCAAAGAGCGACAGCCAGAACCGATGCAAATTATGTCAGAGTACAACTGGAAATTATTTTATCAGTATCTTAATGCTCTTCCCGAAAATGGTCATGTGTTGCTGCAATCCAGTATACCAGTGGCTTATCTTAACCTGAATAATCTTGCCAAATTACTCAAGGTTCTACCTGGACGAAATGAACTCGAAGATGATTTACGAGATCACTGGCGGGATGACGCTCACCGGGGGGAAAGGATTCGCCTAGTGCACAATCTACTTGATTTCTCGCGGATTCATAAAAGTCGCGTCACAATTCTTTCTGGAGACGTGCATGTTGCGGCAAGTGCAGTTATTGAATCCTCACGTTATCCTAATTCAGGATTTGCTACGAGAGTAAACCAGCTGATCTCAACTGGTGTTGTTCATCCGGCCCCGCCGGCTATCGCTCGTTATATTCTAGAAAGTAATGCAGATAAAGTCGATATTATCGACTCTGGAATAACTGCAAATATGCTACCCATCGCTTCAGACGGTGGTTATTTAATCGGCGAAAGGAATTGGCTGGCTATTGAACCAGACGATAAGAACCGTTTATGGGCAAATTGGCATGTTGAATTTGCTAAACAATTAACAACTAGAGTCATTCATCCTTATGGGGATGAAATAAACTAACTTTTTCAGGAGGTGTGCATGTTATTTATAACTAATCGTTCTCCGCAAGGATCATTTGTTACAGACCCCGGCCGCGATTTTATTTTTGATCTGTTAGATAATACTCCTTCAGCCTCGATATATTATTGCCAGAGAGATAGATTGCATAACAGAGACATCGAACTGGGAAGCGATAATTTTCTTCAGGCAATAGAGACATCGCAGGTCAAATCAATTTTGTTCTATCTGCATGGATTCAGGAACTTGCCCGAAGACGTTTTCACTGCAGCCCAGTTAGTACAAAATCTCTGTGATACTCTTGCATCCTTTAAGATCATGGTTATTCCTTTAATCTGGCCCTGTTGTGGCGAGAAAGGAATCATCCACCGTTATTATGATGACCGTGATGCGGCAAACGATAGCGGAAGTTCCTTTTCACGTGTTATTCAGAGATTTCTTGACTGGGGAAGAGGGCGTACGACAGCATGCAAAAAGATAAACCTGCTGGCGCATTCGATGGGAAACCGGGTGCTATGCGCGACGCTGAATAACTGGTATAAATCTTCAATAGATCGGAGGCGTTTATTTGATTTTACTTTCATGGTTGCACCTGATCTGGAAAGTAATGCACTGGAAATTAATGAACCTGCCGAAATAATTTGCGAGGTCACTCGCGATGTAATGCTCTATCATGCGCGAGATGATCTTGCTCTTAAAGCAAGCAAATTAGTGAATTCTGACGCATTACCACGATTAGGAAGCTTGGGACCTGCCTATCTGACACGTATTCCTCATAATGTGACGGTAATTAATTGCGGTAATGTCAATCAACCTGCGGATAGCCTCATTGGTCATAGTTATTTTGAGTCATTAGCGGATGATGCGACCAAACCCAGCCTTGTGATTCAGCATATTATTGATTGCATGATAAAAGGTGAAATCGTTCAGGATCCATTTTCTTAATTGAAGAATCATATGTTTTAGCCTAGGCGATTTGTCTGGGCCATGTCACGATACCTCGATGACACAAAAGCGAAAAAAATGATATTATTCATGCCAGATGGTAACACAACCCCCCACTTTATAGTGGTATATATAATCCCTCATTTAACAAAAACTATCCTTCAGCCGCTCTTCAGCGCACATTTTTTTAGGCGCAAATTTTTGTCTTCCAGTTCTTTCATGCGGCTCATAAGTGCGGCATCCATACTACTAAATTTTACCCGTCATTTATAAAAGCTGCTGCTGTTGACGCCGTGCTCTTGGCACAGTTCTGGCATCGGCGTAACCGCCTCAACATGTGTGAAAATGGCAATGATCTGACTGCCAGTAAAATTGAACTATGCATAGGAATACCCTGTGTTTGTAAGTATCCCTGCCAAACGCACAATCAATTTTTAGATGGCCTCTTGCACTCTTACTTCCGCTCCTGGCACAAAAAGGACAACTGCATTGGGCAGAGTCCTCCTTGAAATCGAAAGCAGCCTCTACTTAGGTCAGCATTAATCGGTCGCCATGAATGGCGACCCTACGGTTATATGGCGGGATTTTCGTAGGGTGCGCATTTATGCGCACCTGGAATATCACATACGTGAGCGGCCACAGGTCTACAAGACTCAAGCATGTAAATCAATCACCACTTTCCCGACATGCCCGGCGGATTGCAGGTAACGATACGCCTCCTGAACGTCAGTAAAACCAAAAACACGGTCAACTTCAGGTTGGATTGCGCTGGTTTCAATCGCTCTGACTGCAGCACGAAGATCGGACGTCGAGCCGGTATTATTACCGACGATATTCAACATTTTCTGCATAATTGGCAGCACCGGCACGTTAAGCTCTTCACCGCCAATAAAGCCAATCACAAATATGGTTCCGTTATAGGCGGCGGCATTAATTGATTTGGCAAAGGTCGAGGCGCCCACCGATTCCAGCACCAGATCTGCGCCATGATTATTCGTCAACTTGAGCACCTGTTGATCCCAATCGGGCTGTTCGCGATAGTTAATCCCTTCATCCGCACCCAGAGCTTTCACTCTGGCCAGTTTCTCGTTGGAAGAGGACAGAATAATCACCCGTGCGCCCGCCGCTTTGGCGTATTGCAGCGCAAACAGACTTACACCTCCGGTGCCGAGCAGCAAAACCGTACTGCCGGGCTGAATTTTAGCGCGCACGATGGCGTTCCAGGCCGTAGTGGCAGCGATAGGTAAAGTCGCGGCTTGCTGCCAGGTAAGAAAATCAGGGATACGCACCAGCGACTCGGCGGGGACAACGGCATATTCTGCCAGCCCGCCATTGGTCGTAACACCGCGCAATGCGTGATGATGATCGGGGCCTAACGCACCAGCATGCCAGCGGTACATCATGCCCGGCACCACGCGAGCGCCGATTTGCCAACTGCTCACGCCCGCACCCAACTCGACAATCTCTCCAGCACTGTCTGCACCCGGAATAAGAGGCTGTGCGATGGCGCCGAACTTACCTGTAGCCAGTGCCAAATCAAGGTAGTTTAGGCTGACGGCATGTTGCCGAATCACCACCTCACCATAGTTAGGTTGTGGGCGCGGTAATTCGCAGATATTTAGGCTGTCGATTGTTGGGGCAGTTAACTGAATGGCTTGCATAACGTTCTCCTGTTTACTAAGTGCAGTCAGTGTGCGGTAAAACAGACGCTATAATGGATGCCAAAACCAAATGACCGTTGCGCGGGGTGCAATAATGCAAGAGGACGATTTTCGCCAACGCGAAGCCTTTTTGGCGGTAGTGCGTGCGGGCAGTTTTAGCGCGGGTGCCCGTGCGTTGGGTCGTGATGTTTCAGTAATTTCCCGTCGTATCGCTGCGTTAGAGAAACGGTTAGGGATTCGCCTGATTGAACGCACTACGCGTCGCATTCGACCGACGGAAGAGGGCCGGCGCTATCGACAAAAAATTGAACTGGCAGACGAACTGCTGCGTGAAGCTGAAGAGGAAGCCCGCGCTTTGGCAGCACGTCCAGCGGGGACGATTCGCTTAACGGTGCCCGCATCTTTTGGACGACGCTGGGTCGCCCAGGCGCTGCCGGGCTTTTTAAAGGCTTATCCCGATATTCGCATTGTGCTGCACTGCAGCGATCGTTACGTCGATTTACTCGGTGACAATTTCGATATGGCTATCCGCATTGGTGTCCTCACGGATAACCGGCTTATTGCGCGAAAGCTGGCGGATACCAGCCGCATATTGTGCGTTGCGCCGTCATATCTGGATCACCATCCAGCGCTCACGCATCCACAGGACCTGCGTAAGCACGATTGTCTGGGATTCACACCAATGCACAGTTGGCCAGAGTGGCGACTGGAAAAAGAGGGCCAGCAGATAGCGGTGCCGGTGCAAACACGTTATGAAAGTGATGAGATGGATGCGTTGATACTGGCCGCTCAATCTGGCATGGGCGTAGCGCTGGCTGCCAACTGGCTGGTGCAAAAAGAACTGGCAGAAGGCACGTTAGTGCCGGTGCTAACGGATTGGCAGGCGATAGGGGAAGACGGTGTCTGGTTGATGAAACCTTCCAGCCAATTGCAGTCAGCGAAGATCAGTGCGTTAACGGAGTGGCTGGTGGAGTGGTTTGCTGTTCCACGCTGGTAGTTCGTTCCCACCAAGAGATTGCTGTAATTACTGGCGGGATCCAGCAGAACTGATGCCTAAAGGGCATCCGATCACTCTGTAAATCTCAGTAATAACCTGCTTCGTTGCCTGTTCGATTGTTCCTTCATTACGGCATAAAACCCAGCCGTGTTCTGTAACGGCATGCTCGAACGCCTGGGTACAAGCAACATGTTCTTCCAGCTGATGAATCACCGTACTACTTAACCCACGCGTTCTGGCCGCGGCCCTTGCCCACGAAATCTCAGGCGCAGTAACAACCCCGACATGCAGGTCCGGCGTTTGCACGTTTCGTTCAATATTGAGCTGTAAAATCTCTGCAAAGGGAACCATCTGGCGAAACGCGGCCTCCGACGGGTACCAGCGATCCATCAAAATTATGCTGTCCGGTGGCTGCTTAGTCAGCACATGTTGGGAAATCCATGCACGGCTATCAGCAAAGCGCTGACAAACTTCCAACTCTAAATCCCGGGATGGATTTCTGGCGAGCCGGTTCACAAGGGCCATTGTTTCTTTTCTGTAGGGATCGCTGTTTTTCTCGCTAAGTCGGATCACTTTGATGTTATCGGCCCTGAGTTCTTTCGTAATGGCTTCCAGAAGCGTGGTTTTACCGACGCCCTTAGGCCCATCCAGTGAAACAAACAACGGACGACTCATAATTGAAATGACGGTTGATATACCGTACGTGTAAAAATCAAATCTGGTATGAGCATGTTATTTCCTTCTTATTTAAATTTTAGACAACAAAAAACCCGCACTAAGCGGGTTTCTTTTATTATCAGCGGTTCTTATCTGCTCAGACTATTGTCTTCATCGCTATTGTAAGCGTCGCGGATAATGGGCGCGGCTTACAGCGGAGTTACGTTGCCCGCTGCTGGGCCTTTGGCGCCATTTTCAATGGTGAAGGAAACTTGCTGACCTTCATCAAGCGTTTTGTAGTTGTCGCTCTGGATAGCAGAAAAGTGGACGAATACGTCCTTGCTGCCATCGTTTGGAGTGATAAAGCCAAAACCTTTATCAGAGTTAAACCATTTTACTAAACCAGTCATTTTGTTAGACATAGATAATTCCTTATTTGATGAGCCACTAAATTGCGGCGAATTTGGCCTGAAGTGAAAGATTTACTTATTGGGCACTTAGGAGGAGGCTCTCGAAGAAGGATATCTGTGGATAACACTTGAACTGAGGACTGCTTTACTAAAACTGCTTTCATAAGGTCTGTGTTCCAAACCGGTGATGCATTAAGACATAGCGGTAATAATTTAGCAACGAATAAGTTTAATTATTTTAACCGTTTAAAGACCTGGATGGCTGAACGGCTGCTAAATTCTGTCGATCATTTTCCACATGCCACCAAACACGCCGTTCAGGTTTTTATTCCCCACTTCGGAAAGATGATTATCGTCGCGATACAGCGGCACATCATCTTTGGCACCGTAGCAGAAGTCGTTGTCGCAGAATCCCAGGGTTGCATCAAGCAAGGCGACATTTGGCGATTGAGCCGCGATATTGTTGAGCATCGCCAGCGTCTCCTGATTGTGAGATTGATACTCTGCGCGCGTTTGCTGAACGGCCAGCGCTTTGCCGCGCATTGCATCGCGCGACATGCGATAGATCACGTCGTAACCGAACTCAGGAACCGGCGTCATAATAAACACGCGACGATGTGTGGCGAGCTGTTTCACCGCCGCACCGAAATGCTGCTGATAGGCAGCGATGGAGCTTACGTCATTGATAAATGAGTATTTAGGCGTATTGCTGCCGCTGCCATAATCGCCATGTAGATAGAAGGATAAGCGGTTAATAATCAGCACCGACGCACGGGGATATTTCCGTTCGATATCCGCGATGGCATTCTTCACAAAGCCACCGCAATCGGGGCTGGCACTGCGATGGATATCCGGTACAGATGGGCATCCGGATTGCGCGATAAACACCACTGAATCCTCCGCTCTGGCGCTGCCGACAATCGAAGACAACATCGCGGCGGCGTGGCTATCGCCCAATACCACCAGATTAACCTGGCTGGCATTGCCGAAAACGCATTGCGGAGACGTGGTGCCACTGAACACAAAGCAGTTTTCGCCGCGCACAAATCGCTCCAGTGAATACTGTTTGATGGTGGCGACCACTTGCGGCGCGCGCGAGGGAAATCCTGCTTTTGCCACAATCAGCACGCCCATAAGCAGCACCAACGCGGTTTGTCCCAGCGTCACGTAGGTTTTGCCACTCAGCCAGCCGTGTTTGTTCTCAACCAGAACGTATGACGCCCAACCGGCGGCGAGTGACAGCAGAATCAGCATCGCCTGGCTAACCTGCGTGATTGGCCAATCGGCCAGATGCCAGAACACCCAAAGCGGCCAGTGCCACAGATAGATCGAATACGAGGTTTTACCGATGTGCTGCACCATTCGGTTGTTGAACCAGATGCTGTTTTGCACGTTGGCATGGATGATCATTGCGGTCAGCAACACTGGAATCAGCGTCATGATGCCCGGCCAGGCCGTGCTTTCATCAAACAACAGCGCACAGACAATCAGCCCAATAATGGCGAGCAGCGGAACCGCGCGTTGGCCGCTAAGCGCGGTTTTTGGTGCCAGATAGACCAATCCGCCTGCCAGCATCTCCCACGCACGGGTTGGCAACAGATAATAAGTCGCGGTGAGATGGAAATTGGTTGCCACCATTGCCAGCACCAGCCCAAATGAAAGCAGCGCGGCGATGCCCATCGCCCAGGCAAACTGCTGGCGCAGGAAACGTGCCGTAAACATCAGCGCCAGCGGTAACAGCAAATAGAACTGCCACTCAACGCTTAATGACCAGGTATGCAGCAACCATTTATATACCGAGCCGGTTTCGAAATAGCCGCCCTGTTTGAAATAGACCACATTGGAAATAAAACTCAAACTGGAGACGGCATGCTCCGCCATTTTCTTATATTCATCCGGCGGCATCAGGAAATAGCCCACCAGCATTAATATCAGACACAGCACCATTAACGGCGGGATAATGCGGCGGCAGCGCGCAGCATAAAATCCCAATAAAGAGAAGTTCTGCTTATTGAGACGCGTCAGAATTATCCCCGTCATTAAGTACCCGGAGATGACAAAGAACACATCCACACCGAGGAAACCCCCGCTGACGCTGGAGAATCCGAAGTGATAAAGGATAACCAGCATCACAGCATAGGCGCGTAGCCCATTAATATCGGTGCGGAAATTCATGAGGCGTTATCCACGCAGAAGAATATAAGAAACAATGTAAGGATTGTGAAAATATGAATCAACAGATGTGAAAGCCATCACTTTCGGCGGATTTAACAAGCATGGAACTGCTTGCCGGGTCATTAATCTTATTTTTCAATAATCAGAATAACTATTTCAGCGGCTTATAAATACACTCTTTTTTAAACAGCTGATTTTTAAAATTAGAAACCACACTTAATATTCAGAATAGACCGCACGCTTCTTTTTCTAAAGACGCAGTAAAAAAATGGCTCAGCAGTTGCCAAAGGTAATGCGCGGCAGCTGTTCCAAGCAGGCAAATGGCTGCGCTTTGTCGCGCCGGTCATCGCCGTGTGGTTTGTTATCTGCGAGGTGATGCTACTGATTGGCGTGGCGATTAAGTTGGGCCGTTCTGATAACAATTGGGGAAGCCTGAAATGGGCTTCCTCGCAACTTCGCATAGCAATTATCGAAACATCTGATCTACTGGTTCAACTCTTGTAACAGTCGCGTGTTCATATACAACTTCTCGCGCCCGTAACTCAGTTCCTCAAGCACACCGATCTCGACGAGTTGCTTAAGATAAGCAGAGGCCGTCTGACGTTTTGCCACCCCGCGATCTACCAGGTTTTCAATGCGGCAGTAAGGTTGAGCGAAGAGCACCTGCAGCAGTTCATGGGTATACACTTTGGGTAACTTCTCACGAACATACTCGGTGACTTCAGCCATAAGCGCGCGAATTAGAGCGATTTTTTTGGTTGTCCATCGGGCGGTATTCTCCACGGCTTCCAGCATAAACAATATCCAGGATTCCCAATCTTCTTCAGCAGTCACTCCGCGCAGGAGAGAGTAATAATCGTCCCGTCTTTCCAGAATGAAACGTGAAAGATAGAGAATTGGTAGCGACAGTAATTCAGTCTGGATCAAATACAGGATATTCAGGATGCGGCCGGTTCGGCCATTACCGTCCGGGAACGGGTGGATGCACTCAAACTGGTAGTGTGAAATAGCCATTTTGACCAACGGATCGAGATCATCCTCACCATGTATAAAGCGTTCCCAATTCGCCATTAAGTCACGAATGGCGGTTTCACCCACGGGCGGCGTGTAAACAACATCGTTATTCTGATCGCGGAGCACCGTGCCTGGCGTTTTACGAATATCTGTCTGAACGGCTCGCAGTTTGGTGCAGATCGCTATTGCCGTGTTGGTGCACAAAGGATGCGTCTCCAGATGGGTATAACCATTGTAGAGTGCGGTGCGATAGCGGAGTGCTTCCTTGGTTGCCGGATTAGCATTCTCTTCTCGATCGGCGTACTGAAACAGCTGGTCGCTGGTTGTGACGATGTTCTCAATACGTGATGAATCCTTCGCTTCCATCAGCGGGAGGATGTTGATAAGTAAACCCTGATCCGGGATCAATTCCCCTGCAGTTTTCAGCTCGGCTATTGCCGCGCGAGCAGTAATACATGCTTTGAGTACCTTACGTGTTTCAATGCGCTCGAGTTCCGGCGGCAACAGAGGAAGGTCGTTGAAAGGGGTTTCAGCTTTCCAGGTCATATGTTTAAAAAAACCATTTTTATCGACATATAGTCATAATATGTCGATGGCATCGACATGTCACGGCGTTATGTTTAAAAAAACGCATTTTATCGACATATGCGCTTAACGTGTCGATGGCGTAAACATGTTGAGGCGACATGTTTAGAAAACTCGATTTTATCGACATATCCCTTTTACGTTCTTTTGGGTGAAAACGCGAGCACAGCTAATCCAGCATTAGCCCTTCCAGGTCATTTCCTATAGCAATAACAAGCAACTATAATCTAACCGAATAAGTGGCTTGATCTGCCTTTTGAGCAAATCAGCTTTTCCACTCCTTTTCCTGGCGGTGAATTTCAGAGGCATACATGATGCGAACTCTTCAGGCGGCCTGGTTGCTTACTCTGGCCCTGTTTGTCTGTCCCGCCTCGGCGAACAACTCGCTCAGCGATGGCTGGGAGTGGCTAAAGCAGGACGTTTCACAAACCTGGCAGGAACCGCAGTATTACGACCTCTATTTGCCTTTCATTAGCTGGCATGCCCGCTTCGCCTACGATAAAGAGAAAACCGATAACTACAATGAAACGCCGTGGGGCGGCGGGTTTGGCGTCTCGCGTATTAACGAAGACGGCAACTGGAGCGCGCTCTATGCCATGGCGTTTAAAGATTCCCATAACAAATGGCAGCCGATCGTGGGTTATGGCTGGGAGAAAGGCTGGTATCTGGATCAAGCGCAAGATTTCCGTCTCGGTCTTGGGCTAACCGCCGGGATTACCGCGCGCGATGACTTTGCCAATTACGTGCCGCTGCCGATTGTTTTGCCGCTGTTCTCCGCCGGTTATAAACATTTCAACGTGCAGTTCACCTACATTCCTGGCACGTACAATAACGGTAACGTGCTGTTCGCCTGGGTACGCTATGCCTTCTGATTCCGCCAACGCGTTGCACAAAGACCGCATCAGCAAAGTCCTTAAGCGCATTGCTTTAGGTGTGTTGATTTTGCTGGTGATGTTCCTGGTGATCCGTGGTTATCAATCCGAACAAGGGCCGCCACTGCATCGCTGGCATACGTGGTCGGCGGATGAAATGTCGGTGGATGAGATCGATCGCGCCAGCTTCGCGGATTATCTGACGCGTGAAGCGGCCATTTTCCACGACATGAAAATCAACGTGACCGATCAACTCAGTGACGATGAGAAAACGGCACTCAACCGCTTCAACGCACAAAGCCCGGTGTATCCAGCGCGATTTAATACCGACTGGAATCGCTCTTATATCCTCGAGCCAGAGGGTGAAGTGAAAGGCGCGGTGGTACTGTTGCATGGATTAACCGACTCGCCCTACAGCATGCGCTATCTGGCGCAGGCGTATCAGCAGAAGGGATTTGTGGCGGTGGTGCCGCGACTGCCGGGACACGGCACGGCGCCCGGTTCGCTCACTAAAGTTGACTGGCAAATGTGGATGGCGGCAACCCGCTTAGCGGTGCGGGAAGCGACGCGCCTGGCGGGCAGCAAGGTGCCTTTGCATCTGGTTGGATACTCGAACGGCGGTGCACTGGCGGTGAAATACAGCCTTGATACGCTGCAGAACAACGCGCTGCGCAAGCCGCAACAGTTGGTATTGCTGTCGCCGATGATTGGCGTCACCGCTTATGCACGCTTTGCCGGATTAGCCGGCTGGCCCGCCATCATTCCCGGCTTCGCCAAAGCGGCGTGGCTGAGCATCATCCCGGAATACAATCCCTTTAAATACAACTCGTTTCCGGTGCGCGCGGCGCGTCAATCGTGGCTGCTGACTCAGGCGATGCAGGATCAGCTGCTGCATGTGATTCGCGGCGGCACCATGTCGGCGTTTCCGCCAGTGCTGACTTTCCAGTCGGTGCTGGATTCCACCGTCAGCACCCGCGCGGTGGTCAATGCGTTCTATCGCTATTTACCGGATAACGGCAGTGAACTGGTGATGTTCGACGTCAATCAGGCCGCGAACTTACGCGCGCTGTTCAGGCCAGCGCTCTATTCGGCGGTCAATGATTTGTTGCCGCCTGCGCCGCGCCGCTATGCTTCAACGGTGATCACCAACGCATCACCGACCACTTATCAAACCGTGGCGCGCATGACGCCGGCGGATCAGACGCAAGAGATCGTGCGTTCGATGCATGAAGCCTGGCCGCAGGATACCTATTCGTTATCGCACATTGCCGTGCCGTTCCCGCTCAGCGACTCGCTGTATGGCCGCGAGCCAACGGAGAAGAATCGTTATGGCATTAGCTTCGGTACCATCTCGCTGCGCGGTGAAACCGCCAGCCTGATCGTTGGGCTGGATACGCTGATGCGCAACACATCCAATCCGTTTTTTGATTACATGATGCTGAAAATTAAGGGGCGCATTGATTGCAGCAGCCAGCCCAATCTGCCGGCTTGCTTTACAGCGTTATAACTTTTTTCAGCCAGCCGCTGGCGAGGATCAATTTGGAGAGCAGCACCGAAGCGGCGAAGGTCACGGCAATCAGCGTCAGTTTGGTCGCCAGCGAGGTGATTGGAATCAGCGCGGTGAGCAGATGGAAAACCGAGTAGTGCAGGATATAGACGCCGGTCATGGTTTTGCTGATGGTCGCCAGAATGGTCTCTTTGACCACCGCATTGCGGCGAAAGCGCACCTGGCTGGCGGCGATCACCAGCACCACCACCAGCAGATAGATCTGCGAACCGGTGAGAATAAAGGCGTTGCGATCGGCTTTGAATAACGCAAAGAAGAAGTGCTGCTCATAAAACCAGGTAAACAGGTAGATAAAGGGCAGGGCGATCACCGCGCCGTGCGCCACCTTTTTACGCTCCATCCAGTCATTAATCAGCGGATCGCACAGCAGCTGGCCGGTTAAATAAAACAGCAGCCAGGTCCAAAGCCGATATTGCGGCTCAAGCCGGAACAGCGGATCCTCCGGATGCAGCACCGCCAGCAAATCGTAGCCATACGAAAAGGCTAACAGCGCAAACACCAGCCCAATGAACGCGCGCCGATGCTGGCTCAGCCAGAGCATTAGCGGGTGAAAGCTGTAGATGATGATAAACGAGAAGACGAACCACGGCTGAATCAAGTAGCCACGCTGATAAGGCTCCCACAGGTAATAGACTGTCATCCAGAACAGAAACACGATCACCAGATTGCGAATCTTGCCCATCTGCCAGTTTACGTCCTGCTCGGAACGGGCATCCATAATCCCGGCGACGACAAAAAACAGCGGCGTGGCGATGGTGGAGATAAAGGTCAGAAACGCCAGAATCCAGTGATAATCGTAATCGTAGCGATCCCAGGTGTTATACACGGTAAAAAACGTCACCGCCGTCATACATCCCAGCGTTTTAATCACGTTGAGGCCGGTCACATTCATGACGCAATCGCCACCTGTTGACGATGGAAGCAGGCGTAAATCACCGGCAGCACCAGCAGCGTTAGCACCGTGGCAAAGCCCAGACCAAACATGATCACCACCGCCATGCTCTGGAAGAACACATCGCGCAGCAGCGGCGCCAGCCCGAGCACGGTGGTAAAGGCGGTGAGCAGAATAGGGCGCAGACGCGAAGTGGCGGCGTAGATGATCGCTTCAGCCTGCGGCTTCAACAGCTTCTGCTGTTCGATCTCTTCGACCAGCACAATGCCATTACGAATCAACATGCCGCTCAGACTCAGCAGGCCGATTAGCGCCATAAAGCCGAACGGAATCCCGGTGATCAAAAAGCCCGGCGTCACGCCAATCAGCGCCAGCGGCACCGTCAGCCAGATAGCGATGGCGTTTTTCAGCGAGCTGAACATCAGCACGGTGATCACGAACATCACCAGATAACCCAGCGGCAGCGAGGTAAACACGCCTTGCTGCGCTTCACTGGAGCTCTCCGCATCGCCGCCCCATTCAATGCTGTAACCGTGCGGCAGCGGGATTTGCTCAATCTGCGGCTTCACGCGCGCCACAATATCCCCCGAAGTATCGTTACTGAGCGGATTCGGGTCGGTTTGCACGGTGAGCACGCGGCTGCGATCGCGGCGCAGAATCAGCGGATCTTCCCATTGCAGCGCAAAGCCGCTTACCACGTTGCTGAGCGGGATGTACTGCTGCTGGCTCTGGCTCCAAACCAGCACGTTATTGAGATGATTAGCGTCCTGCCGTTCACTGGCCGGTGGCCGCACGATTACCGGCAGCAGGTCAGCGCCTTCACGGTACAGCCCAACGCGGCTGCCAGTGAAATTCATCTCCAGAGCGTTATCCACGTCCTGTTTATCGACGCCCAGCTCGCGGCCCAGCGCCAGATTGAACTGCGGGCGAATCACCTTGCTGCGGTTTTGCCAGTCATTGCGCACGGTGTCAGTGGCGGGATCGGCGGTGAGGATGTCGCCAACCTGGCTGGCGATCAGGCGCATTCTGTCGGGATCGGGACCTTTAATCCGCACCTCAATTGCGCTGCCGCCTGAAGGGCCAAACATCACCCGTTTGGTGCTGGCGTTCACCTGCGGATACTGGCGCGCAATGTAGGCATCAATACGGTGTGACAGCGCGGCGATATTGCGCTGATCGTCCATGCGCACCATGATTTGCGCATAGTTGCTGTACTGGCGTTGCCCGTTGTAGGTGAGGATAAAGCGCATGCTGCCCTGGCCGATGGTGGTGACGGTGGACACCACGCCTTTTTGACCGGTGATCGATTTTTCAATGTCGCTGGCCATCTGCTCGGTGGCGTTGATGTCGGTGCCGTACGGCAGCCAGAGATCGACGAAGAAGATCGGCGTATTGGCCGAAGGGAAAAAGTTTTGCCGTACCGATCCAAAGCCCCAAATCGCCAGCGCCAGCAGCACCGCCATCAGCGCAAGCGTGACAGTTTTTTGCCTGAGCAGCACCTTGAGCATGCGCTGATAGAGACGATAAAAACCGCCGCTATAAGGCGAAACCTCAGCCTCAACTTTGGTAGCTGCCTGCGCTTTAAACAACCACCATTTGATCAGCACCGGCGTGATGGTCAGCGCCGAGAACCAGCTCAGCAGCAGGGAAATCAGCAATACCTGGAACAGCGATTTACAGTACTCGCCGGTGGAATCCTGCGAAAGACCAATTGGCGCAAACGCCAGAATGGCGATAATGGTCGCGCCCAGCAGCGGGAAGGCGGTGCGGCGAATGACAAAGTTGATGGTGGTCATCAGCGGCGAATTTTGCTGACGCGCGATCAGCACGCCTTCGACAATCACAATCGCATTATCCACCAGCATGCTAAGCGCGATAATCAGCGCACCCAGCGAGATGCGCTGCAACTCAATGCCGCACAGATACATGATCAGCAGCGTGCCCAGCACATTCAACGCCAGCGATAGCGCGATAATAATGCCGCTGCGCACGCCCATAAAAATCAGTAACACGCCAACCACAATCGCCAGCGCCATCAGGAAGTTAGCAATAAAGCCGTTAACCGAATGCGCCACTTCCGCTGCCTGATCGTAGAACACGTTGATCTGGATGCCCGCCGGTTTTTCCGCCGACATCTGTTGCAGTTTGGCCTCCAGCGCGCGCCCGACATCAATCACATTCACGCCGGGAATAAACGAAATGCCCATGGTAACCGCCGGACGTCCGCTGGCGTGGTAAATGCTGGCGGGCGATTCACTTAACCCGCGCGACAGCGTAGCAATATCGCGCAAGCGGGTGGTGGCGTGATCGCCCGGTGCGCTGACCAGCAAGTCGCCTAACTCTTCAATGTTCTGAAACTCGCCGGTCGGATGCAGACGGATCGATTCCGTGCCGGCTTTGATGTCGCCAGCATTAGAAACCACGTTGAGGCGGCTCAGCACGCTGGCGAGTTGCGGCAGCGAAATGCCGCGCGCGGCCATCATCGTCAGGGAAACATCGATATTAATTTGCTGCGGGATCACGCCGCCCAGCGCCACTTTACCGACGCCGGGCACCAGCACCAGTTCACGACGCAGCTGTTCGGCGTATTGCACCAGTTCCGGATTGCTGAAGTTGTCGCCCGAAATGGCGAAGAAGAAACCAAACACATCGCCAAAATCATCGTTAACGAACGGCGCGGCCACGCCGGGAGGAAAGAAACGCGCTGCATCGCCGACTCTGCGCCGCAGTTCATCCCAGATTTGCGGCAACTGGTTTGAGTGGTAACGCGAGTCAATGTTCACTGTAATCTGCGACAGTCCGTTGGACGAGATGGAGCTGACATTGTCCAGATAAGGCAACTGCTGCAGCGCATTTTCCAGTGGTAAAGTGACTTCCTCTTCCACCTGCTGAGCAGACGCGCCGGGATAGTGGGTGACAACCACCGCCGTTTTAATGGTAAACGCCGGATCCTCAAGACGACCAATATTGAGCAGAGCAAAAATACCGCCGACGCCCAATAACAGAATCGCCAGCCAGACGCGGACCGGATTATCGATAAACTGCCGGGAGATATCCATTACAGCCCCCGCTCACGCGTCCAGATGCGTACCGGTTGTTGAGCATGTAACTCGTTGACGCCAGCCGCGACCACGCGCTCACCGGCATGCAGCCCGTCGGTGATCACCACGCCGCGATCGGTCACTTCACCGACGCTGACTTTACGATCTTCTAACGTCAACTGCTCGCCGCTGCCTTGCACCACCCAAACATGCGGTTCATTGCGCTGGCTGTTATCGGGATTGAACACCGCTTCCACCGGCACCACCAGCGATTCGCGGTTCACGTTGGCGGGCAGATTGGCGAGGTTAATCGTCACCGTGCCACTGACGCCGCCCACCGCCGGGAAATCGTCCGGACGTGGCATGGTTAAAATGATCTGCCAGGTCAGCGAGTTGGTGTTACTGCTGTTGGTGTGCTCTTTGTAATCGGCCTGGAATTCGCGGTCTGGCAGCGAGTTGATGCGCACCACCGGGCGATAGCTCAGATTGCGCATATCCAGCGCGGTAAACAGGTTTTCCGGCACGCTGAACACCACGTCGAGCAGATCGTTGCGGGTTAAAGTGGCGATGGTCTGTCCAGCGGCGACCACCTGATGGTTGCGAACATTGACGACGGCGGCCACGCCAGTGAACGGCGCAGTCAGCGTCATTTGGCTGAGCTCTTCACGGGCGATCTGTAGCGCAGCATTCGCCGCATCG
Source organism: Pantoea sp. S18 (assembly GCF_045689705.1). Taxonomy (NCBI): domain Bacteria; kingdom Pseudomonadati; phylum Pseudomonadota; class Gammaproteobacteria; order Enterobacterales; family Erwiniaceae; genus Pantoea; species Pantoea sp. S18. The sequence continues at coordinate 90,556 of NZ_CP142689.1, forward strand.
CGGTTGGCACGCTGCACGTCCATTTCTGCCTTTGAAATCGCCTGACGACCGGAAAGCGTTTGGAAGCGGTCAAATTGCCGTTGGGCGAGAGTGGCGGCGGTTTGGCGTTCATTGACGCGCTGCTGTGCTTCACGCGCCGTTAACCTGGCGATGAGCTGGCCCTGCTCAATGCGGTTGCCCTGGCGAATATCCAGCGATTCAATTTGCCCTGCACGTTTAAACGACAAATCGGTGGAATCGCCGGACTCAATGCGTGCCGGGAAGATGCGTTGTTGAGATTCGCCGGAAGCCATAACCTCAACGACTTTAACCATGCGCGGCGGTGGCGTGACTTCCTGTGTTTTTTGATCGCAACCAGTTGTTATAAATATAACAATGGCAACCAGCGTAATATAACGAGTCACTGTTTTATCCTCAGCAACAACGAATCCATTGTTGGCATTATTTGAGTGGATAATTTAATTACCAAGCATAGAAACAACCGCGTAAGTGAATAGCCCTACGGCGGAGCAGGTAACAATTGCAATGACAACATAAAGACTCAGACGGAGCAGGCTATAACCATACATCGTTGCCTCCATTAACCATGACCACAGAAAAACTGCGCCATCGCCCTAAAAGGTGAGAAGTATTAACGGGATGTTTTTGTTATCGATGAGCATAGACGCAGATGTCAAAAAAAGTAAAGGCAGATAGCTTGTAATATTTCTGATGAAATAAATAGCATTTAAATTCATGGTATTTCAAATATAGAGATTTAAACACCACAAATGCAGTATAAAATACTTACGTAAAGCAACCTCATTATTTGATCAAAAACGCCCAGCCTTATGAATTATCACACTATATTTTTATTATTCTCAGTGATCGGATTAGTCTGATGAGATAATTGCGTTCCGCCTCGTGACTTTTATTGAGAAATGAATGTGTTGAATATCCCTGTGCTACGTTTATAGCGTTCATTTTTCAAAATACTTTCAAATTCGTATAGATAATACGGCTGCTCCACTGCCGCTGAGCAGCGATTAATTACATATATTTCAATCTGAAACGGACCACTTCTCTAGCTGAGTAAGTCAGGTCTGATCTTTTCGTTCAATGGCGACTTGTTAATCACGGGATATCACCGCCTTGATTTCCGAAACAGGATTTGAGGAGAAAGCGATGAATACTGCTAAACCGGAAAGTACCTATTATCAACTTTCTGTCGATGAAACGCTGGCCAGTACGCAAAGTTCCAGCGAGGGAATCAGTAGTGCTGAAGCGGCGGCGCGCTTAACACAGTACGGGGAAAATGCTCTGCCACAGAAACCCGGCAAGCCGGTTTGGCTGCGTTTTCTCGCCCACTTTAACGATGTTCTCATCTATGTTCTGCTCGCCGCCGCGCTGCTGACTGCCGTAATGGGACACTGGGTCGATACGCTGGTGATCCTTGGTGTCGCGGTGGTGAATGCCCTGATTGGACACATTCAGGAGAGCAACGCGGAAAAATCCCTGCAAAGTATTCGCAATATGCTCTCCAGCGAAACGGTGGTGATCCGCGCGGGTAATCACGAAACGCTGCCTACCACCGCGCTGGTGCCGGGTGATGTGGTGGTGATCCGCGCCGGCGACCGTATTCCGGCGGATCTGCGCGTGATTGAGGCACATAACCTGCGCGTTGAAGAAGCGATTCTGACCGGCGAATCCACCGTGGTCGAGAAGGGCACGGACGCGTTGACCGGAGAGCTGCCGCTCGGCGACCGCACCAATCTGCTGTTCTCCGGCACCACCGTGAGTTCGGGCGGCGGTAAAGGGCTGGTGATCGCCACCGGCGGCGCCACGGAACTTGGCCACATCAACCAGATGATGTCCGATATCGAAAAGCACCGCACGCCGCTATTGGTGCAGATGGATAAACTCGGCAAAGCCATTTTCCTGATCATCCTGGCGATGATGGCCGCGCTGTTTGTCTTCAGTTTGCTGTTCCGCGACATGCCGGTTTCTGAGCTGATGCTGTCACTGATCAGCCTCGCCGTGGCATCGGTTCCTGAAGGATTACCGGCGATTATCTCGATCATTCTGTCGCTTGGCGTGCAAACCATGGCGAAACAGCAGGCGATCATCCGCAAGCTGCCGACCGTGGAAACGCTGGGCGCGATGACGGTGATCTGCTCGGATAAAACCGGCACGCTGACCATGAATGAAATGACGGTGAAAGCGATTATCACCGCCGATCAAATCTACCGCGTTGATGGCGTCAGCTATGAACCGGTCGGCGCCATCCATAAAGCTGATGACGCGGTTCCGGTGAAAGTGGCGCAAGGCTCGATCCTGGAGCGCTATCTGCGCACCATCGATCTGTGTAACGACAGCCAGCTGATCAAAGATGAAAACGGCCTGTGGAAAATCACCGGCGGCCCTACGGAAGGTGCGCTCAAGGTGCTGGCCGCCAAAGGGCAATTACCCTCAGTGACCACCGAACTGCGCAATAAAATCCCCTTCGATTCGCAATACAAATACATGTCGACGCACTATCTGATCGGCGATGAAGAGTGCGTATTGCTGACCGGCGCGCCGGACGTGCTGTTCAGACATTGCCAGCAGCAGCAAACCGAAGCCGGGCTGCAACCGATCGATCTGGCGTGGTGGGAAGCCAAAATTGAAGAGTATGCGCGCGAGGGATTACGCATGGTGGCGGCGGCCTGGAAACCGGCCACGCCAGGACAAAGTGAACTGACGCATCAGGATCTGCAGCAGGGCATGATTCTGCTCGGCATCGCCGGGATGATGGATCCACCGCGACCGGAAGCCATCACCGCGATTGGCGACTGCCTGCAAGCCGGGATTCGCGTCAAGATGATCACCGGCGACCATCCACAAACCGCGATGAGTATTGGGCAGATGCTGGGGATCGGCAACGCCAGTACTGCCATTACCGGACGTGAATTGGAAGTAATGGATGATCATCAACTCGGCGAGGCGGCGCAGGCCTACGACATCTTTGCCCGTACCAGCCCGGAAGATAAGTTCCGTTTGGTGCAGGCGCTACAGAGCAAGAAAGAAGTGGTCGGGATGACCGGCGATGGCGTTAACGATGCGCCTGCGCTGAAGCAGGCCGATGTCGGTATCGCCATGGGGATTAAAGGCACCGAAGTGACCAAAGAAGCCGCCGATATGGTGTTAACCGACGACAACTTCGCCACCATTGCCAGCGCAGTGCGTGAAGGGCGGCGAGTGTATGACAACCTGAAAAAGACCATTTTGTTCATCATGCCAACCAACCTCGCGCAGGGCTTGCTGATCATCATTGCCTTGCTGGCGGGTAACTTAATTCCGCTGACGCCGGTGTTGATTCTGTGGATGAACATGGCGACCTCCGCCACGCTCTCTTTCGGCCTGGCATTTGAAGCGGGTGAACCCAACATCATGCGTCGTCCGCCGCGCGATCCCAAACTGCACGTGATGGATGGTTTCGCCATCTGGCGCGTGATTTTTGTTGGTTCGATGATCGCCATCAGCGCCTTCGTACTGGAAGCCTGGCTGCAACCGCGCGGCTATTCGCCGGAATTTATTCGTACGGTGTTATTACAAACGCTGGTGACGGCGCAATGGTTCTATATGTTGAACTGCCGTGTGTCCGACGGCTTCTCACTCAGCAAAGGTTTGCTGATGAATAAAGGCATCTGGATTGTTAGCGGCGTGCTGCTGGTCCTGCAATTGCTGATTATTTACGCGCCCTTTATGCAGCTGCTGTTTGGTACCACCGCGCTACCGTTACGCTACTGGATTATTACCCTGATCATTGGCTTCGTGATGTTTTTAATTGTCGAAATCGAAAAACCATTAACGCGGAGATTCAGAATCAATTAATAGCGCGTGACATTCAGGCCGGAGTAATCGCGGCCTGAATGTTTTTCGTCACTTGACCTCAAACAAGGCCCAACGCACAGGTTTTTCTCTATAATACATTTTGTATAGGATGAAGGATCTTAATGATGGGATTGAACGAGTTTCCTTTATGGTCAAGACTTTTGCGCGTACTGTTAATTCTCGCCACGCTGACCATAATTCTCACCGGTATTTATCTGGCATCGGCGTTAATTAATCAGGTGATGCTGTCGCTGTTTCTGGCGATAATGCTCGACCCATTAATCAGTCGGCTGGAAAGAAAACGCGTGCCGCGTTTGCTCTCATCCCTGCTGGTGATTGTGCTGCTGTTACTGGTGATTGTGTTCACCATCATCAAACTCACGGTATTAACCCCCGATTTAATCCAGCTGAGCCGCCAGGCGCCGCAGCTACTGGCCGAACGCTTCGAGCCGGTGACGCAGACGTTTAGTCATCTGGGCATTGTGTTGACGCCCAACGACATGCTGGCGTTTGTCGATGCAGGTGCGGTTGTGCGTTTTGTCACTGGTTTCCTCACGCAAATTCCCAGCATTCTTTCCTGGTGGCTGATGGTCTTTCTGATGCTGTTTTTCATGCTGTATGAAATGAAAAATTTGAAAACCCTGTTACGCAAACAGGCCGAAGGGAAATATCAGCGCTATTACGTGGCGCTCGAAGAGGGCGTGCAAAGTGTGATCGTTTATGCCCAGGTAAAAACCCTGACCAGTATTGTCGGCGGCATTATTGTCTGGGCAGGCGCGCATCTTCTCGGCCTGAAGTTCGCCTTTTTCTGGGGCGTATTGATGTTTGTCTTCAACTATATTCCGGTGCTGGGTTCCTTTATGGCGGCGATCCCGCCAGTGCTGCAAAGTTATATGCTGTACGATATCCAAACCGCATTGGTGGTTGCGCTGTTCTTTGTGGCGCTGAATTTAATACTGAGTTCAGTGATTGAGCCGTTATTATTGGGAAAACGACTAAATATGGCGCTCACTACCCAGCTGCTGGCGTTTCTTATCTGGCAGTCGTTGTTGGGTATTATCGGCGCGATTCTGGCGATTCCACTGACCTTTATGTTGAAAAAGATATTTCTGGCGAGCGCTGGGAATGAAACGCAGGGAGAGCATTTTTCAAAAAGGTCGCCATAAATGGCGACCCTACGAACACCCCGAACGTTTTATTGCTCACGCTTTTGTAGGGTCGCCATTTATGGCGACCTCAACATACCCCAGCATCAAACCTTCTTACCAGGATAAAAACTCTGATACAACACCGGCAACACCAGCAGCGTCAGCACTGTAGCGAATCCTAAACCGAAAATGATCACCACCGCCATGCTCTGGAAAAACACATCGCGCAGCAGCGGGAGCAGGCCGAGCACGGTGGTGAAGGCGGTGAGCAGGATCGGGCGCAGACGCGACGTTGCGGCATCCAGAATCGCTTGCTGCAACGGCTGATGCCGCGCCAGCTGGCGCGTTTCCTCAACCAACACGATACCGTTACGAATCAACATCCCCGACAAACTCAGCAAACCAATCAACGCCATAAAACCAAACGGAATGCCGGTAAGCAGGAAGCCGCAGGTGACGCCAATCAGTGCCAGCGGCACGGTAATCCAAATGGCCAGCGCATCACGCAGCGAGTTAAACATCAGCACGGTAATGATAAACATCGCGAGGAAACCTAACGGCAGCGAGCCAAGCAGACCGCTTTGGGCATCACGAGAACTCTCCAGCTCACCGCCCCATTCCAGATGATAGCCGGCGGGCAAATTCAGTTTTTCGATTGCCGGCTGCACGCGCGCCACAATCTCTGCGGCGGTGCGACCGCTGGCGGGATCGGGATCGGTCTGTACCGTCAAGACGCGCATGCGGTCGCGGCGCATAATCAGCGGATCTTCCCATTCCAGCTGGAAATCACTTACCAGATTGGCCAGCGGCACATAGCGCTGCTGCGCCTGACTCCACACCTGAATATTGCCAAGATGATCGATATTCTGCCGCTCCTGCTCGGCGGTTTGCAGCATGATCGGCATCAACCGCGAGCCTTCGCGCAGCAAACCGACGCTATCGCCGCTGAAGTTGATACGCAGCGACCGGTCGATATCACGCTTGTCCACGCCCAGCTCCTGACCGCGCAGCGGCGAATACTGCGGACGGATCACTTTACTGCGCGCCTGCCAGTCATTACGCGGCGGAAACGCGCTGCCTTCGGCGAGGAAAATGTCATCTATCTGGCTGGCAATCTGCCGCAGCATAATGGGATCGGGGCCGGTGACGCGCAACGCAATCGCGCTGTCGCTGGCACTGCCGAAATTGATGCGTTTGATGCGCTCCGTCACCTGCGGGAAACGATCGCGGATGTGCTGCTCGGTCTGCTGCGCCAGCGTTTCCAGCTGCTTCGCGTCCTGCACGCGCACCATAATCTGCCCGTAATTACTGTACTGGCGCGTCGCGTCGTAGGTCAGCGTAAACCGCATCGCGCCCTGACCAATGGTGGTCACGGTGCGGGTGACGCCCGGCTGCTGGCTGATCCAGCCTTCAATCTCGCGCGCCGTTTGTGCGGTGTAATGGATATCGGTGCCATACGGCAGCCACAGATCGGTGAAGAAAATCGGCGTATTGGAGGCAGGGAAGAAGTTCTGCTTCACGTAGCCGAAGCCATAGATCGAGGTTGCCAGACACGCGGCCATCAGCACCAACGTGGTGATGCGGAAGCGCAACAGCGTAGTGAGCACACGGCGATACAGTCGGAACACCACGCCCTGATACGGCTGCGCGGTTTCTTTGCTGACAACCTGCCGACCATCCATCCACTGAACGAATACCGGCGTCAGCGTCAGCGCGGTGATCCAACTCAGCAGCAGAGAAATCAGCAGCACCTGGAACAGCGATTTACAGTATTCGCCGGTGGAGTCCTGCGATAAACCAATCGGCGCGAAGGCGATGATGGCGATCACCGTAGCGCCGAGCAGCGGCAGCGCGCTGCGTTTTACCATCTGCATCATCGCCTGTTGCAACGGCTTGCCGCGCTGGCGATCAACCTTGATGCCTTCCACCACCACGATGGCGTTATCCACCAGCATGCTAAGTGAGATAATCAGCGCACCCAGCGACACGCGCTGCAGCTCAAGCTTAAACAGATACATGATCAGCAGCGTGCCCAGCACATTGAGCGCCAGCGAGGCGGCGATCACCATGCCGCTGCGTACGCCCATAAACAGCAGCAGCGTTCCCACCACAATCGCCAGCGCCATCAGGAAGTTATTGATGAAGCCATCCACTGACTGCTTCACTTCCTGCGCCTGGTTATAAAACACGTTCAGATCGATGCCGAGCGGTTTGACCTGCTGATGCTGCTGAATTTTGGCGCTTAACGCATCGCCGACGTCGATGACGTTGACGCCAGGCGCAAAGGAAACGCCCATCGCCAGCGCGGCTTTGCCGTTCGCGTGATAGAGATTGCCCGGCTGGTCGGTAACGCCATAGCTGAGCGTGGCGATATCGCGCAGCAACACTTGCTGGCTGCTGCCGGGCGCAGAGATCGGCAGCGCGCCGATCTCGTCCAGCGACTGAAATTCGCCGGTGGGATGGAAGCGGATGGCTTCATTGCCGAGGCGAATCTGGCCTGCATCGGAAACGGCATTAACGCTATTGAGCAACGCGGCAAGGCGCTGCGGCGTCACACCCAGCGCCGCCATCTTCTGGCTGGAGAGCGTGATATTCACCTGCTCCTGCTCGATACCGGCAATTGCCACTTTCGCCACGCCGGGCACCAGATTCAGCTCACGCCGCAGCTGATCGGCGTAGGTACGCAGCTCGCTGTTGGTGAAGTGCTCGCCCGACAGGGTAAAGAAGTAACCGTACACATCGCCGAAGTCGTCATTCACCAGCGGTGCGCTGACGCCGGGAGGAAACTGGCGTGTAGCATCGTCAACGCGGCGACGGAGTTCATCCCATACCTGCGGCAAATCGTCGGCGCGATAGTGGCTGTGAATCGTAACGGTGATCTGCGATAGACCGTTGCTGGAGATCGAACTGACGTTGTCCAGCGACGGCAAACGCTGCAAGGCGTTCTCCAGCGGCAGCGTAACTTCCTCTTCCACCTGCTGCGCCGACGCGCCGGGATAATGCGTCACGATCACCGCCGATTTAATGGTGAAAAGCGGATCTTCCAGACGACCAATATTGAGCAGCGCAAAAATGCCACCCACGCCGAGCAGCAGGATCACCAGCCAGCTGCGAATCGGGTATTTGAGAAACTGTTCCAGCAGGAGCATCACAGACCTCGCTCGCGTGTCCACAGGCGCACCGCCTGACCATCACGCAGATCGCTAACGCCCGCCACCACAATGCGATCGCCCACTTTTAAGCCGGAGAGAATTTCGATGCCCTGCGCATTGAGTTTTCCCACCACTACCGGTTGCTGCTGGACGTTAAGCGCATCGCCTTCACCGCTCACCAGCCACACGTAAGGCTGATTCGGCAGGCTATGATCCGGGTTAAACACCGCGTTGGCCGGCACGCGCAGCAGCGGCGTGCCATCGGAAGTGGGCAGGTTATGCATCTGCACTTTCACCGTGCCGCTCAAGCCGCTGACCTGCGGTAAATCCGTGGGACGCGGCATGGTCAGCACCACTTGCCAGGTTAGCGTGGCGGCATCAGCTTCTGCGCGATGCTCTTTATATGCTGCGCGAAACGTCCGGCCCGGCAGCGCATTCAGGCTGATCTCTGGCTGATAACTCAGGTTCTGCACGTCGAGGCTGGTGAACAGGTTTTCCGGCACGCTGAAAATCACATCCAGCACATCGTTGCGGCTGATCACCGCCACCGTTTGTCCGGCGGCGACCACCTGATGATTTTGGGATGCTACGCTGGTGACGATGCCATCAAAGGGTGCACGCAAGGTGTGATAATCCAGCTCCTCTTTGGCGATGTTGAGCGCCACGGCAGCGGAGTCGCGGTTCGCCTTTTGCACATCCATATCTGCCTGCGAAACCGCACTGCGCGTGGCCAGCGCGCTAAAGCGTTGATACTGGCGATCTGCCAGCAGGAATCTGTTTTGCTGATCGTTGACCCGCAATTGCGCATCGGTATCGATCAGTCGGCCAATCACCTCGCCAGCCTTAACATGGCTGCCTTCACGCACCTGCAACTGCGCCAGTCGCCCGGTACGCTTAAAGGCCAGTTCGGTGTAATCGCCCGCTGAAATACGCGCCGGAAATACCCTGACTTTTTCTGTGGTATTTTCCGTCAGCGTTAGCGCTTTAATTACGCGCGGTGCGCTGATTTCATCACCGCTTTTATTGTCACAACCGATCAAAACTAAACAAATTAGAAGTGCGCCCAGCACTGGCCAATTATTCATACCCCAGCCTCAATAAGAGAGAAAGGGCGGGAATATGCCATTGTCTGAAGGAGGGAATAATGACCCTCAGCAAAATAAGGGCCATTAGAGGAAATGAATTTTGTGTGTTTAACCTTGGTTTAATTTAGCTGTGTTTAGCGAAATCAATTATGCCACCATGCGTGAAACCACATGGTAAGAGAGTAAACCGATGGCGGTAGCTAATGATACTGCAATGATAATAAAGGAAATAATCATCGGCATTGTCAGGTTGTGTATTTTATTCATAATAATTCCCCCTATGAATAATAGATTCCGAGATGAAACTAAAATTAATATGCGTTACGCGCCCGTTCTATTTGCGTTTAAATAATAACGCTACGCAATCAGTGCTATAACTATTAGCATCACACTTCTAAATCGGTAAAAACATGACCACGGTCAGTATGCTTCGGGAAAATATAATTAAAATGTGTTTTTTATTTTCGCACGCTTTTTTATTTTCAATTCAATAGCACGGGGTTAATTATGACTGTTATTCCTATTCAGCCAAAACGTCCGGAGGCATCCGCGCGGCCCTATTATCAGCAGGATAACGCCGCGGTATTTAACGCAATAAACAGCTCACCAGCGGGATTGAGCACCACCGATGCCCAGCAACGGCTCGACGCCAACGGGCCGAACGTGCTGCCGCAGAAAGCGGAAAAGTCACTGCTGATGCGTTTTCTGGCGCATTTCAAAGATGTGTTGATCTATATCCTGCTGGCTGCGGCGGTGATCACGGCGGTAATGGGCCACTGGGTGGATACCTTTGTGATTCTCGGCGTGGCGGTGATCAACGCGATGATCGGCTTCATTCAGGAGAGCAACGCCGAAAAGTCGCTAAAAAGCATCCAGAACATGATGTCGAGCGATGCCATGGTGCTGCGCGACGGCCAGCAAATCACCGTCGCTACGCAGGATCTGGTGGTGGGCGATGTGGTGATGCTGCGCCCAGGCGATAAGATCCCGGCGGATTTGCGTCTGTTCGAGGTGCACAACCTGCGCGTCGAAGAGGCGATTCTGACTGGCGAATCAACGGTAGTATCAAAAAACACCGTGGCGCTTGAGGGCGAAAAAGCGCTCGGCGATCGCCTGAATCTGGCCTATTCCGGCACCACCGTCAGTTCGGGTACCGCGCTGGGCGTGGTGATCGCTACCGGCGGTGACACCGAGCTGGGCCACATCAATGCAATGATCTCCTCGATTGAAGAGGCGAAAACCCCGCTGCTGGTACAGATCGACAAACTCGGCAAAGCCATTTTCGGCATCATCATGCTGATGATGATTGCGCTGTTCGTGTTTGGTTATCTGCTGCGCGACATCGCGGTGACGGAGCTGCTGCTGTCGGTGATCAGCCTGGCGGTGGCGGCGGTGCCGGAAGGTTTACCGGCGATTATCTCGATCATTCTGTCGCTCGGCGTGCAGTCGATGGCGCGAAATCACGCCATCATTCGTAAGCTGCCAACGGTTGAAACGCTTGGTGCCATGACGGTGATCTGCTCTGATAAAACCGGCACGCTGACCATGAACGAGATGACGGTGAAAGCGGTGGTGCTGGCGAACAGCCAGTGGCGCATCAGCGGCAACAGTTACGAACCTAAAGGCGAGTTTACCCTTGAAGCCGGCCAGCAGAGCGATGCGCTGATGCAGGGCTTCTTGCAGGTAGTGGATATCTGTAACGAAAGCCAGCTGCGTCAGGATGCCAACGGCAACTGGGGCATTGTCGGTGGTCCAACCGAAGGCGCGTTGAAAGTGCTGGCCGCCAAGGCGGGCATTCAGAGTGACAAGGTGCAGATTCTGAGCAAGTTGCCGTTTGATTCGGCCTACAAATATATGGCGGTGAGCTGCCTGATTGATGGCAAACCGTGCCTGCTGATGACCGGCGCGCCCGATGTGTTGCTGTCGCTGTGTCAGCAGCAGCAGGGCGCAACCGAAGCGGAAGTGATTGATCGCGGCTATTGGGAAGCGGCGATCACCACGTACGCCAGCGAAGGGTTGCGCACTGTTGCCGCCGCGTGGCGCTGGCTGCCGGAAGCGCAGCACCATATCGATCACGATGATTTACGCAACGGCATGAAGATGCTGGGCCTGGCGTGCATGATGGATCCGCCACGCCCGGAAGCCATCACCGCGATTCGCGACTGCCAGCAGGCAGGGATTCGCGTGAAGATGATCACCGGCGATCACCCGGAAACCGCGATGGCGATTGGCCAGATGTTGGGCATCGGTAACAGCGATTCTGCAATTACCGGCTATCAGCTGGAGCACATGGATGATGCGGAGTTGGGCGTGGCGGCGCGTGAGTATGACATCTTTGCCCGTACCAGCCCCGAGCATAAGCTGCGTCTGGTGAAAGCGCTGGAGAGCAGCGGTGAAATCGTCGGCATGACCGGTGATGGTGTCAATGATGCGCCTGCGCTGAAGCAGGCCAACGTCGGTATCGCGATGGGCATCAAAGGCACTGAAGTGACCAAAGAGGCGGCGGATATGATCCTCGCCGATGACAACTTCGCCACCATCGCGGCAGCGGTGAAAGAGGGCCGACGCGTCTACGATAACCTGAAGAAAACCATCCTGTTTATCATGCCGACCAACCTCGCACAGGGATTGCTGATCATCATTGCGATTTTGATGGGCAACCTGCTGCCGCTAACGCCGGTGCAGATTCTGTGGATGAACATGGCGACTTCGGCGACGCTGTCGTTTGGTCTGGCATTCGAACCGGCAGAGCGCAATATCATGCGCCGACCGCCACGCAATGCGCGCAGCCCGGTGATGGATGGTTACGCCATCTGGCGCGTGATTTTCGTTGGCCTGCTGATTTCGATTAGCGCCTTTGTGCTGGAAGCCTGGCTTCAGCCGCGCGGCTACACGCCGGAGTTCATCCGCACCGTGCTGCTGCAGATGCTGGTCACCGCGCAGTGGGTTTACATGCTGAACTGCCGTAACAGCAACGGATTCTCGCTGGATGCCGGCTTGCTGAAAAACCGTGGAATCTGGCTGGTCACCGTGGTGCTTATTGCGCTGCAGGCGATGATTATCTATGTTCCGCTAATGAACACGCTGTTTGGCACCGCGCCGCTGCCGTTTAAATACTGGCTGATTTCGCTGGCGGTGAGTGTTGGGATCTTTGTGCTGGTGGAGATAGAAAAGCATTTAACGCGAGGATGGCGGGTAGCACGAGTTTAAGCAGGGCGTAAGTTAAGCGTAAGCGGTCGCCATAAATGGCGACCCTACGAGTATTTTGCGGGATTTTGTAGGGTACGCATTCATGCGCACCTAATTTAGTGACCGGCATCCGGTCACAGAGCCCCGGAAATACAGTGTTATTTCTTCGGAACTTCAGAGATCTCTTTCACGTCACTTTTATTGATTTGCTGCTTAACACCATTGGCATCGACGTAACCCAATAGGCCGGTTTCGGCATCCTGTGGTTTGCCATCGGTCACGATGGTGCGTCCATCATTGGTGTGGATGGCGTACGAGGTCCGTGTACAGCCGGTCAGAGCGGACAGGGCAATAAGCGCAGTAATAGAAAGCAAAATTGATTTTTTCATTAGTCTCTCCAGGCTAGTAAAAGGATATTAATTATCCAGTTCGCTCATGTTGGTAATTTTGTCGCGATTGATCTGCTCAGTTTTACCGGTTTGCGCATCCTTGTAAGAAACAAGGCCTGTGTCGCTGTCGATTTGCGGCTTACCAGACGTCACGATAGTGCGTCCGTCGTTGGTCTTAATCGCCTGATTAGAAGAGCAAGCGGTCAATGTCATTGCCATGAAAGTGCCAAGAAATGCCGTTGCCAGTACTGTTTTATTCATCATGATGAGTTCCTTTCAGTGGAATACGTTTAACTACCTTTAAAGCGTAGAACATTTTCCCGAAACTTCCAGAAACCCGATGCTTCTGCGCTGTTTAACCTGACTCAAACGGCGGTTCATGCCGCGCGATCAGCGAATCTCATTCACGTACATAAAGTGTTCGGTGCTAAAGCGGTGGTGCGCCAGAATCACCGGAAGGGCGCTCTGATCAAACGACACTTCATCAATCACCATTACGGCGTGCGGCAAACTCAGCTCCAGCAGCGCCGCATCCTCTTCATTCGCCAGCGTAGCGGTGATTTGCTCGCGCACCGCAGCAACGCGCAGATCGTAGCGTTCAAACAGATAGCGATAGAGCAGCGGCGGTAACTGATCGGCGGGAGGAAAATCGACTAAACGTGCCGACGGCAACACCAGCGTCTCGTGCATCGCAGCGATTCCCTTCACGCGCCGCAAACGCTTCAGCCGGATCACCTCATCACCCTGAGCAATTTGCAATTTCTCAGCCTCATCGGCGCTGGCATGACTGAGCTGATAATCGAGTAATCGGGTATCGGATTGCAGCAATCCGCCGGTTTTATCGTGCAGCCGGAAATACTGGAAGAAATGGCTGAGGTTGTGCAGCGGCGCCCAGCCGGTCACCACGGTGCCGGTTTTGCGACGGCGCATCAGCATGCCTTCCGTGGTCAGCGCCGCCAGCGCTTTTCGCACCGTGCCAACTGACACACCAAACTTCGCTGCCAGGCTATTTTCACTCGGCAAAATCGTGCCTGCGGGCAGTTCACCTTGCAGGATCGATTCGCTGATATGGCGCTTGACCACTTCATACAGCGGCGCACCTTCACCTTCGCTGAGTCTGGCGAAAGGTTGAGCATCGTTCGCGTCATAGTTTTTTTGCATGTTTCCGATTACCGATTGACCGCAGTGGTTGAATTGCATTATCTATAAACTATATAGAAATACAACAGACGATAATCCTATGATGCAAAATTCACGCTTTAACAGTGCATTAGCGATGATTGCTAACGACGGCGCGCAAATGACGGATGACCTCAAACAGATGCTCGAGGTCGATACCTGCTTCCCGCCGGGCAACGGTTATGGCGCATTTGCTGACGTGATGACGCATCTGTTGCAGCCGCTGGATTTTCGCTTTGCGCGCGTCTCGGTGCCGGAACATTTATGGCAGGCACCGGACGGCAGCGCGTACGGTGAACGCGTCAATCTGCTGGCATCCCTCGATGCCGGTGCGGCTGAAAACTGCAATCTCTATTTCCACACCGATACCGTGCCCGCCGGCGATGGCTGGCGCTTTCCGGCGCTGACGCTGACCGCCGCGGAAGGCAAGCTGTTTGGGCGCGGCGCGGCAGACATGAAAGGCACCATTGTTGCGGCGATGGCAGCGGTACGCGCGGCGCAGGCGGCGGCTATCCCGCTGCGTTTTAATCCGGTATTTCTGCTGTGCACTGATGAAGAGGGCGGCTTGTATCCGGGTATTCGTTATCTGGCAGAGCAACAGCTTTTCTCCGGTCACCTGCTCAGCTTCAACGGCGGCGCGGTGCCGCGCATCTGGGCTGGCTGCTTTGGCAGCATCGATCTCAAAGTGATTATCACCGGACGTTCGGCGCACTCCGGCGATCCGGTTAACGGCATCAATGCTATCGAAGCGGCGCTGCCGCTGATGAACGCGCTTTACCAGCTGAAGCTCGAGGTGGAACAACGCACCTCGGCGATGCCTTCCCCGCCGCATTATCAGGGCAAACCGCTGACATCACTGTTAACGCTGGCCGCCGCGCAGGGCGGTAGCAAAGGCTCGACTATTCCGGAACGTTTTGAGCTGTTGATTAATCGCCGTTATGCGCCGGAAGAGCGCTTTGACGCGGTGTGGCAAGAGCTGACGCACTGTGTGGAAAGTGCGATGCGCGACAGCCGCGCACTCGATGTCACGCTGCAAATGATTGGTCATCTGGCGCCGGTCGCAAATCCTGACGGCCCACATTGGCCGCGCTGGCAGGCGGCGCTGAGTCAGGGATTTGGTTTCCAACCCAGCGAGTTCAAACCCTGGGGATCGTCCACCAGTTCCGATATGGGCTGGGTCCAGCAAGCCGGGATTCAGGAGATTTTACTCGGCGGGCTGGCCCGTTCCGACAACCGCATTCATGCCGCGGATGAGTACACCACGCTGGCAGATTTGATCGCACTTTCGCAGTCCATTCTGGCGTATCTCGCCGATGATTTTCAGCCAACCCAGGGTAGTTAACTAATTAACGAGGAAGAGAAGATGTGCGCAATGAAAGGGTTAAACCGCAGACAGTTTATCGCCAGTTCTACCGCTCTGACGGGCGCAGCGATGCTGCCCTGGTCGTTCTCGGCCCATGCCGCGCAGGTGGCGAGCGCTACGCCGGGCGGCACCGCGCGTAAAGGCGGCGTGTTGCGCATCAGCGTTGACCAAGCCGTCAGCGTGCTCAATCCGCATCAGGTTCGCGTCAACCCGGAATATCTGGTGGCGGAACTGCTGTACAGCGGCTTAACGCGTCTGACGCAGGAGATGAAAGCCGAAGCCGATTTAGCGCAATCCTGGCAGGCCAGCGCCGATCTCAAGCAGTGGACGTTTACCCTGCGCCCGAACCTGAAGTTCAGCGACGGTTCCGCCTTAACCTCAGCGGATGTGGTCGCCAGCCTGCAGGCGCTGCTCGATCCGAAAAATGCTTCACCGGCGTTGCATAACATTGGGCCGATTAAAGCCGTCAGCGCGCCTGATACCAATACGGTATTGATTGAAACCGATGCGCCTTACGCCGATTTGCCGGTGATGCTGGCTTATCCGGATGCGAAAATCATCCCGGCCAGCATCGCGCAAGGCCAGTTTGAAAAGCTGAGCAAAGCCTCGTTCGGCGCAGGTCCTTTCCAGCTGGTGTCCTACGATCCGGAACGCAAAATTGTGGTGAAGCGCAACCCGCATTACTACGATCCGGCGCGTCCTTATCTGGATGGCGTGGAAGTGGTGGTTTATCCCGATGGCATCGCGGAGAGTTCAGCGCTGATTTCCGGTGACACCGATTTGATGCTGAGCGCGCAGTCGAGCGAGTTCGCGCGCCTGTCCAAATCTTCCGGCGTGCTGCCGCTGCGCGTGGCATCCGGCCAGTTCCTCAATGTGAACATGGGCTGCGATCAAAAACCGTTCAACGATGTGCGGGTACGTCAGGCGCTGGCACTGTGCGTTGATCGTCAGGCTTCAGTGGATTTCGTGGCGGATGGCCTGGGTTCACCGGGCAACGACACGCCGATTAACGGCGCGTATCCGTTCTTCGCCAACCTGGCGAAAAAAGCGGTGGATTACAGCAAAGCCAAGGCGCTGCTGGCGGATGCCGGTTATCCCAACGGTCTGGATTTGACGCTTATCGCCTCCGACAAACCAGCTACCCGCACACAGTTGGGCATCGCGCTGCGCGAAATGGCGAAACCGGGCGGTTTCCGCATCAACGTGCAAACCATGGCGCACAGCACCTATCTCGATCAGGTATGGAAGAAAGGCAATTTCTACGTCGGCTTCTACAACATGCAGCCGACGCCGGATGCGGTGTTCTCTCTGCTCTACACCTCAACCGCATCCTGGAATGAAACGCGCTGGAACAACGCGGAGTTCGATAAAGCGGTCGGCGCAGCGCGTGAAACCCGCGATGAAGCCCAGCGCGCCACGCTGTATGGCAAAGCGCAGCAGCTGATGCACGACGAAGTGCCGTCGGTGATCCCGACCTTCTTCGATCTGCTCGCCGCCAGCCGCGACTATGTCGGCGGATATCACCTGCATCCGCGCGGTGCGGTGTTCCGCCTTGACCATATCTGGTTGACCGACAAAGCGCCGAAGCGCGCAGTGTAAGGAGCGAACGTGACAGCAAGTTATCTGCTTAAACGCCTTCTGCTGATGGTTTACACCTTGTTAGTGGTGTCGCTGCTGGTCTTTGGCATCACTCAACTGTTACCGGCCGATGCGGCTGTCACCTTGCTGGGACAAAACGCCACGCCGGAAGCGTTGGCGGCGGTGCGTGAACGTTTGGGGCTGGATGCCCCGGCGTGGTTGCAATACTGGCACTGGCTGACGCAGGCGCTGCAAGGCAACTTTGGCGTATCGATGCGCAATGGCCTCGAAGTAGCGCCGACACTGCTGACGGCGTTGTCGCGATCGCTGCTGCTGGCGGTGTGCGCGCTAATCCTGATGTTGATTATCGCCATTCCCCTCGGCATCTGGGCGGCGGTACGTCGCGGCAAAACCGCCGACGTGCTGGTGAGCGTTATCTCCTACATCGGCATCTCATTCCCGGAATTCGTCACCGCCACGCTGGTGCTGCTGCTGTTTGCCGATGTCTGGCAGATTTTGCCCGCCACCGGTTATGTGCCGCTCAGTGAAAACTTTGTCAGCGGCATTCAGCACCTGATTTTGCCGTCGGTGACCGTGGCGCTGATTCTGGTGGCGCACGTCTCGCGCATGGTGCGCTCAGAAATGGTCGATGTGCTGCATACCGATTACATCCGCGCCGCGTGGCTGAAAGGTTTATCGCGTCGCCGCATTCTCTGGCGACATGCGCTGCGTAATGGCTTGTTGCCGACCATCACCATCGTGGCGCTGGATGTCGGTTATCTGCTGGGCGGCATTGTGGTGGTGGAGGAGATCTTCGCCATTCCCGGCATTGGCCGCGAACTGATTGTCGCCGTGCAGGCGCGCGATCTGCCCACCATTCAGGCTGGCGTGATGATCCTCGCAGCGACCTATTCAGTGGTGAACTTCCTGGCTGATTTGGCCTACGTCACTCTCGATAAGCGGATCTTCTATGCCTGATATTTTGAAACGTTTGCTGCGTTCACCGCAGGGCGCCGCTGGCGTGCTGATTATCTTGCTTGCGCTGCTGATGGTGGTGGGCGGCGCACACGTTGCGCCTTTTGATCCTGAATCGATCTCCATCCTGAAGCGCTACAAGCCGCCCAGCGCGGAACACTGGTTTGGTACCGATCAGATGGGCCGCGACATCTTCAGCCGCGTGATGGTGGGCGCGCGCTCAACCATTGTACTGTCGCTGTTGGCTACCGCGCTGGCGATGGTGATCGGTTCGGTGCTCGGCACCGCCAGCGCCTATCTGGGCGGCAAATTTGATGAGTTCATGATGCGCACCATGGATGCGGTGATGGCGATTCCCAGCCTGCTGTTTGCGTTGCTGATTGTCAGCACGCTCGGGCAGAGCAGCATGAACGCGGTGCTGGCGATCACTATCGCCTTTGTGCCGGGCATGGTGCGCATCTCGCGCAGCGTGGCGTTGGCCGCCCGCCAGCAGGATTACATCAACGCCGCCATAGCGCGCGGCGAAGCCGGGCACTACATCATCCTGCGTGAAATGCTGCCGAATATTCTGGCGCCGATCATCGTGGAAGCCACCATTCGCGTTGCCTTCGCCATCATGCTGTTTGCCACCCTGAGTTTCCTGGGCTTAGGCGCACAGCCGCCAGAGCCGGAATGGGGATTGATGGTCTCAGAAGCGCGCGCCTACTTCTTCAATGCGCCGTGGATGATGATGATTCCGGGCCTCGCCATCGCGCTGGTCGCCATTGGTTTTAATTTACTGGGTGACGGGCTGCGTGATGTGCTCAACCCAAGGAGCCACTGATGAGTGACAAGCTTGCACCGGTGCTGTCGGTGGAAAATTACAGCCTCGATTACGCGTTAGCCAAAGGACATGCGCTGCCGGTATTGCGTGACATCAACCTGCAAGTGATGCCCGGCGAAGTACTCGGGCTGGTGGGCGAATCGGGTTCCGGTAAAACCACGCTCGGCTGGGCGATTATGCGCTGGCTGGCGGGTAACGCGCGTGAGCTGCAAGGCGATATCCGCCTGAACGGCGACAGCCTGCTAACCGTGCCAGCGGCCAAACTGACGGCACTGCGCGGGGCCAAACTGGGCATGATTTTTCAGGATCCCAGCGCCTCGCTCAATCCCACGCTAACCTTAGGCGAGCAGGTCACTGAAGTGTTGCGCCGCCATCGCGGCTTGTCCGCGCGCGAAGCGCAGGAGCTGGGCGAATCGCTGCTACATGACGTTGAACTCAAAAATCCGGCGCGCATGATGCGCCGCTATCCGCATCAGGTTTCGGGCGGTGAGAAGCAGCGCATCCTGATCGCCACCGCGTTTGCCTGCCAGCCGGACTGCATGATTTTTGATGAGCCAACCACCGCGCTGGATGTGATCAGCTCAGCGCAAATCCTCGACCTTTACGAGCGGTTGCGCGAAGAGACCGGCGTCGCGTCGCTGTATATCTCGCACGATCTGGCATTAGTCGCCAAAGTCGCTAACCGCGTCTGTGTGCTGGAACAAGGGCGCATTGTCGAACAGGCCGACACGCGCAGCCTGTTTAACGCGCCGCAAAACGCCTACACGCGCAAGCTGATTGAGGCGGTGCCCAATCCGCAGCATCGGTTGGTGCAGGACGCGCCAGGCAATCAACCGTTACTCGGCCTGAAGCAGCTCACCATCGACTATGGCAAACAAGGTTTGCTCGACCGCCTGTTGAAGCGCGAAGCCAATACCACGCGCGCCGCCAATGCGGTTTCGCTCACTGTGCATCAGGGAGAAATTCTCGGCGTGGTCGGCGAATCGGGTTCCGGTAAATCCTCGCTGGGTAAAGCTATCACTGGACTGGTGCCGTTCAGCGGCGAGCTCGATTTTTGTGGCTACACGCTACATGGCCGGACGCAGATGGATAAGGAGTATCGCCGCCATGTGCAGATGATTTTCCAGCATCCCGATGCTTCGCTGAATCCGCGTATGACCATCGGCGAAATCATCGCGCGGCCGCTGCGCTTGTACGGTTTGCCGCCGGGTGAAACCGAAGCGCAGGCGGTGGCGCGACTGTTGCAGGAAGTGCGTTTGCCGCCGGAGTTTGCGCAGCGTTATCCGCATGCGCTGTCAGGTGGCCAAAAGCAGCGCGTCGCCATCGCCCGCGCCTTTGCCAATCCACCGGATTTGGTGATTTGTGACGAGATCACCGCCGCGCTCGACGTCTCGGTGCAGGCCACCATTATCGAGCTGCTGCTGGAACTGCGCCGCCGCTACGGCACCGCCTATCTGTTCATTACCCACGATCTCAACCTGATTCGCCAAATCGCCCATCGCGTTGCGGTGATGTATCGCGGTGACGTGGTGGAATTGCTGTCCGGCGACAACATGTCGGCGCTGGCGCAGCATCCTTATACCCGTGCACTGCTTGATGCGGTGCATATTCCCGACTTATCCAAGTCCGTTGCATGACGAGAAAAACATGAATCCTGAACAGTTAATTCATCATATCGATCGCGAATTTTGCCTCTCTTTCCTGGCAAAAATGGTGCAGCACAAAAGCTACAGCGCCACTGATGGCGAGCGTGAACTGGCGAAATACATGGCCGCGCAGATGGCGCAACTGGGCCTGGAAACCGAACTGCAGAACGTGCCTGGCGATCGACTGAACGCCATTGGACGATTGGCGGGCAGCGGCGGCGGCAAAAGCCTGCTGTTCAACGGACATCTGGATACCAATCCGGTCACCGAAGGCTGGACCGTCGATCCCTGGGCAGGAAAAATTGACGATCAGTTCATCTACGGCATCGGCGTGTCGAACATGAAAGCAGGTGATGCGGCCTACTTTTGCGCCTTGAAAACGCTGATTGATGCCGGTGTAAAGCTGAAAGGCGATGTGATTCTGACCTACGTGGTGGGCGAGTTGCAGGGCGGCATTGGCACGCTGGCGGCAATTGAGCAAGGCGTGCGCGCCGACTACTTCATCAACGCCGAACCCACCGATCTGCAAGCGCTGACCATGCACGCCGGTTCCTTGATGTTTACCATTGAGCTCACCGGCGATACGCGCCATTTATCGAAACGTGAAGAAGCGGTCGATGCGATCAGCGCCGCTGTCGAGCTGATTCCGCAGATTAACTGTATGACCTTTAGCGGTGCTAAAACCGCTGAACATCGCAAGATTAACCGTGGACATATCGGCACCGTGCATGGCGCGTTGGGCCGCGATCTGGAAGAGTGGCGACCGCCGCAGGTGGCTGACTTTGTGCGCTTAAAAGGCTCGGCACGCTTCGCGCCGGGGCAAACGGTGGAAGGCGTACTCGCCGATCTGCAGGCATTGCTGAATACCTTATGCCAACGTTATCCGGGCCTGAAAGCTGAACTTTATGATGATGGCATCCGCGATAAACCGACGATGTTGCCTTTTGAAGTGTCACCTGAATCGGCCATCGTCAAAGCGGTGAATCGCGGCTGGAAAACCGTGCGCGGCACCGAGCAACCGACAGGCGTGATCACGCCTCCGGCATTCTTTGGCACCGACGCGGCGCATCTCTATCAGCATGCGGGCATGGAAGGGATCGTCTGTGGGCCGGGCGGCAAATACAACACCATGCCGGATGAACGGGTTGAAATCAGTGAATTCCTCGATATGGTGCGCATCTATCTGCTCGCCATTCTGGAGATTTGCCAGCCGGTTGAGGCCGCGTAATGCACGCCGAAGCGCTGATGCGTCTGCGTGCCGCCATGCAGCAGAACGCAGTTGATATCATGCTGGTGGATCACGGTGAGCTGCTGGCGTGGCTCACCGGCTTTACCGTCTCCGAAACCATGTATCGCGCCTGCCTGGTGCCGCTCAACGGCGAACCCTGGATGGTGCTGCGCCAACTGGATGAAGCGCCATGCCGAACGCAATCGCCGACGCTGGAAGTAGAAAGCTATCGCGATGATCAGGATGCCTGGCACGCGGTGGCGCAAAGTCTGATAGGTCGCGGATATCAACAGGCGCGCATCGGCGCAGATTTTTACTCTTACGGCATGACGGTACACAGCTGGCAGCAGCTTTCGCGCTATCTGCCAGACGTGAGGTGGTGTGATTTAACCGGGCTGAGCGACCGGCTGCGCAGCGTTAAATTCCCGGCGGAAATCGCCGCGTTGCGTCAGGCTGCTGCCATCGCGGATGCCACTTTGATGGCGATTGGCGCGGAAGTGGAAGGCGGCTGGCGCGTGCGCGATGTCGCCGCGCTGGCGGCCGGAGAGTTTTTGCGGCTGGGCGCGGATACCGGCGAAACCGGACCGATAGTGATCGCCAGCGGTGATAATGGTTTTCTGCATGCCAGCGGCCACGAGCAACGGCTGGAAAAAGGCGATGTGCTGCACGTCGAGCTGATCCCAAAAGTGAAACATTACAGCGCGCGCCTGATGCGGCCTTATATCGTCGGGGAGATTTCGGCGCAGCGTGCTGAACTGGCAGCACAGCTGATCGCGATTCAGGATCAGCAATTTGCGGCCATGAAACCGGGCATGGCGGCGCACGACGTGGATGCCATCGTGCGTGATGCGGTGCTGAGTAGAGGATTGCGCGCGGATTATCCCAATATCACCGGTTATGCGTTGGGGCTTTATACGCGCACGCCACGACCGAGTGATTTTTCCTGCTGTTTCCACGCTAACGCGCAGTGGCTGCTGGAAGAGAATATGGTGTTCCACATGTATATTTCCGCGCAAGGTTTGGCGTTCAGCGAAACGGTGCGCGTTACGCCCGCTGGCGCAGAACGGCTGACAAATTTAACGCGTCAGTTATTATCATTGCCGGACCAGTAGTTTTATATAACCATTATTATGATTAGCGGATAATAAACTAACGTAAGAATTAATGGTCACATAAAAATAAAATCAGAGATTATAATTGCTTAATTGAAAATCGATTATTTACGTGCATAGATATAAGTGGCGCAATGTTTGTAATAGTTGTGCAAATTGTTGAACATAATGACCCACAGTTGTTTGTTAATGTAATAATAATCAATGTTTAATCTGGCTAAATAACCATCAGGAGATTTTAAATCTTAACGGCATTAAGAAAATGAATTTAATTTCAAATATTTATTTAAACTTGAGGTAAGATTTAAAAGTTGTAAGTGATTTGAGTGGAATGCTTATAAACTTCATCAGGTTTGATAATTATATATGCCTTAAAGTTATTATCGCGGGGTTTTTTAAATGTTTTTTGAATAAATGATTTGAGTTAAAGTAATCTTCCCAATCTGTAAGCTGACGATTCTTAGATGAAATATCTTCATTAATTGCCATTATTCATGCCGTTAACATTTTGATACATTAGATTATATGATATTATGCTTCAAATATCGGTCACTTCTAGAGTCATAATCCTTGAAAACGTTAGATGGCGTACAAATTTTGCTTAAGGATGGCTATGGTTTATGCCATATATCAAACTTTTCGGGCGAACTTAAGCTAGCGATTAGGAAGCATTTATCAAGAATTTGTCATGGGGAAATCCATTCAACTAGTGTATATGGAATGTATCGTTATAAGCCCACGGTTAGAGCCTTTTTAGAAAGGTATGAAAAAAAACCTCCAAAAACCCAAAAGGGAATGATCGGTGAGTTTCTTTCACATGTCATTATAAATGAACTATTTGATGACTTTGAAACAGCATCACCTTTTTTTAATCTTGAAGAAAAAAGCATAAAGAAAGGATTCGATTTATTATTATATTCTACTTTGAGTAGAAATGTTTGGATAACTGAAGTCAAATCTGGAGAATTACGTAAAGGAAAGGATGAAAACGAAACTACAAGAAGTCTTTTAAATACTGCCTATAATGATCTCAGGTTAAGGTTGAATGAAAATGAAATGAATCATTGGAATAATGCAATGAATGCAGCAAGCATTGCAGTTTCAAATCATAGAAGTTACAAAGATGTTGTCCTGAAAATTCTTGCAGAAGAAGGTGAGAAAACATACGAAAAGAAAGCATCCAGTATTGATAATTATGTCTTTTTCATATCAAATCTTTTTTATGATGTGAGTTTTAAAACAATAGAAAAAACTGTTATGGATTTTCATAATCACGTCATTGATAAAAAAGAATTTGCTGATGTATTTAGTTTTTCCATACAAAAAAGCACTTTAAGAAAAGTTGTAGAATTTTTGATTGAGGAAAGCAAATAATGAGTAGCCCAAAACATCAACCTTTAACATTGATGCAATTAAGGAAGACAAACTTTATTGAATATTACTCAAAGCTATTTCATAAGGCTGCACTTACATCGCAAGATATAAAAATATTATTATCATTAACAATTATATTTATAAACCAAAATGATATCCATATCAGACGATTGGGTTATAGAGTTGCGTTGCTTTATGCAATTAAGACAAAAGATTATGTTCCACTATATGAAATAGCCATTAATCAAGGTTTGATTCCTGTTGCAAAATCATTGAGTAATTATTTCTTAACATCTAATGATGATGCTTTTATTAAAACACTATCAGATGGTTTTTCGGATGTTTTTGTTGAGAACGGGATTACATTGACTCAACAACAAAGTGATATGAACATTTTCCTCAAAGAAAGCGAAGGTAATGATGTCGCACTGGTAGCACCAACTTCTTATGGAAAATCAGATACTATTATTAAAGAAATTAAGAAAGATGAACATGGTAATAGATGTGTTATTGTACCATCAAAAGCTTTAATCTCACAGACTAAAAATAATATTCTCAAATCATATGACTCTAAAATCAAAGTTATAACTCATCCTGAAATGTATAAAGGGCTTGAGAATAATATTTTTGTTTTAACGCAAGAAAGAGCATCTAAGTTATTATCTAAAAATAAGAAATTCAGATTTGACATGCTTCTAATAGATGAAGCTCATAATATTTTAGAAAACTCACCTCGCAGTAAACTATTAGCTAGTGTGATTTGTAGATCAATATTCCGTAATGCAAATCTTAAAACTAAGTATTTTACGCCGTTTCTTAACGATGCTAATAATTTGGCATTAAAGAAGGTTGATCAAGAAGTTACGAGTTATAAAGTAAATGAATACGTTAAAAGCGAAGTAATTTATCTTTATGACTTTAGAGAGCGATTTAATACTTACCAAAGATATGATCAGTTTTTAGATAGATGGGTAAATATAAAGAATCCTTTAAGTAACTATATTGATCTGATAAGGGATAAGGCGTTAAATAAAAACATCATTTACTTTAATAGTCCTAAAAAACTTGAGGCGTTCGCCCGTGAACTTTGTAGCGACGCCAGTGATACAACCTGTGATATTATTGATAAAGCTTGCCGAGAGCTATCGGAAAATATTGATGAGAATTATTTGATTATAAAGTGCTTAAGAAAAGGAATTGTATATCATCATGGCTCTATGACTGATAGTGTGCGAATTTATATCGAAACAGTATTCAAAAGATCCTCTAACATCAAATATCTTGTAACAAACTCGACTCTTCTTGAAGGTGTCAATTTACCTGTTGAAAGACTATTTATTTTAGAAAATAAGAAAGGGCGCTCATCACTTAGTCACTCACAATTCAATAACCTGGCAGGAAGAATAAATAGGTTTGGTGATGTTTTTGTAGAAAATAAGCCATTCAAAGTTAATAAACTTTTACCGGCTATTTTTATTATTGGTACAGAAGAGTATAGTGGGAAAAAAACAAATTTAATTGATTTTACTAAGAAGGTGTCAAAGGTAGATAGTAAACGGTTCGATCAAGTTAATAATGTTTTATTAAAGGAGGTTATAATCGATGATTATAATTTAGAGGATTTTCGTAATTCTATAGATAACTTGGAAAACTTAGAAAAGGGTATCATTTCAGACTATGATGGTAATTATGTTGCCACTGAAATAGGTAAATTATTGTATGAAAATAATATTTCTGAAATTAATATTCATGAGTGTGAGAATGATATTCAAAAAGAAATTGATCATTTATTAAAAAGTAATACATTAATATCAGATGAAGGGGAATTGATAGGGCTAATTTCAGCTCTATTTATAAGTAAGATAAGTGATGGTGAAAGATACAATGAGTTATCAAGGTTAAAAAATATAGATGCTCAAAAATTTTACGCAATGTTTTTGACATGGAAAGTAAAAAACACACCTTTCAAGTTAATTATAAGAAATTTCATCAATTATTGGGATAGTATTCCTGAAAATACACAAAAAGAATTTGTCTTTGTTGGTAAGTGGGGTGATGAAACATTCGGCACTGGCTATCGTCAGCATTGGGTCAATATTAATAAGAAAACGCGAGCTGAAAAAATAAATCTTGCAATAGTTAGGATTAAAGAAGAGGATGATTTTTTAGATTATCAGATATTTAAGTTCATTGAAGTCATTCATGATATCAAACTAATTGATGAAAACTTTTACCTTAAATTAAAATACGGAACCTTGAACAAAACTGTAATTTCATTGATTAACGATGGGTTTAGTCGTGGCTTATCTGATTTGATTATCAGTCATTATAATAAGTATCTTAAAGTGTCAGAAGGTGGTGATGTTACAATCGACAAGGAAATAATAAGTTCTATGATAGACAATGAAGAGAGTGAGATATTCTTATTGGAGGCTAAATTAAATTTAGGTGGGTAATTGCTTATAATAATATAATTAACGCTGTTTAATGCTTTGAATTTTAAGTGAAGCGAGTTGAACTGTTTTACTTTTAAAATTTATTTGCAAAAGTGGCATAAGCACTAAAGCCAAGTATATATAACTTAACATATCAATTCTTTTATGGTGGAAATAATAAAAATTATTAACATGATGGCGCGTAATAAAAATTAGTAATGCCATTGAAAGTTTGGTTAGAGGATATTCGCTGGTTTCTAAAATAGCAATCGTCGTGGCAAGAACCTGATTTTGAGGCTGAGACTATGGTGCTGAGAAGAAGTCCATCTCAAGTCTAGAAGAAATAAACTGCTTGCGAAAGAAACCTTGAAAAGTCTTGTTGGATGAACTGAAATACAAGCTGTTATGTATTTATAAAAGAGTTTTATGGGGCCAGAATTTAAATTCCAACTCTTTATGTTCAGAAAGGTAGATAAGTTATGAGCGGAGATTAATTCCAGTGCTTAAAGGATATGATATGACGCAGTTTGTTGAACTGATTGATTTAGCCGTAACCTTTCCCGCTTTACGTTTCGATCTGAAATATGCCACGGCGGATAACATCGCAGGCTATGCCATTTACCAGGAGACCAAAGCGCTGCTGCATCCGGCCGCCGCCGAGGCACTGGCAAAAAGCATTGAGATTGCCCGGCTGGCGGGATTCAGTTTGTTGGTACTCGATGCCTATCGGCCGCAGCAAGCGCAGTGGCACTTGTGGGATGCCTGTCCGGATAAAGATTATGTGGTGCCGCCCGCGCAGGGTTCGAATCACAGTCGCGGTGTGGCGATTGATTTGACGTTACTTGATGCACAAGGCCAGCCGCTGGATATGGGCACCGCCTTTGATGCGATGGAAGTGGAATCGCATCCCTATCATCCGAATGTCCCCGCCGAAGCACAACGTAATCGCCTGCTACTGAACGCAATTATGTTTGGCGGCGGTTTTGTCGCCATGCCAACCGAATGGTGGCACTTTGAGCTGCCTAATGCGAAAAGCTATTCATTACTTGATGAGCAGTTTGGCTGCGTTGTGCGTTGAATGGTGTGGTTGTCATGCCTACCAATATTCGGGTTTCACCGCAGGTTTTTTATGCGTCGCAACCCGAACAGGAAACTGGCATGCATCAAGCTCTTCATTGGTGATCGTTCTGCGTATCCAGTGACTATGATTTTGCAGTGAACCCGGAACACCACGTACGTTGCCTTGGCGGTGCGGCAAAATTATCCCGATGCGAACTTCGGGATAATCTTCGCGAATAGCCTTGAGTGCTGGCGTCATGTCGGTGTCAGCCGATACTAATACCAGCTGCGCGATCCTCTCTTCTATTGGCAACTTCTGCTGTTTAGCAAACAAGCGATACATACTGATGGCAATATTCACGTCGGTTTCTTTTTCTTCCAGCTCCCAGATATCTACCTTATCCAGACGTGATGCTGGCACGTTTTTACTGATAAAACGTGGAGCCCGAGTGTGCTCAAGTCGATGACGTCCGGTGAAGATATTTATTCCGGTCGTTTTCAGCGCGCGAATATAAGTATCCTGAGCGTGTCGGGATTCAATGCCGCGTGTGGCGAGGTGGGGAATAACCGAGGCGGTATAATAATTTACTGTTTCAATTATGGCAGCCGGATCCTGTACCCGGCATATATGCGACAGCAGCAATGACAAGTTGAGCCATTTATAAGGCGTACCTGCAAGGAGTCCATAAAATACATTGTATCCATCAATAAATATTGCAGTACGCACTCTTATCCTTCCTTAAGATACGAAAAAACCGGCCTAAGCCGGTTTTTTCACCCTAACGGCCAGCGAACTGAATCGCTGCGTACAGGGTTGAGTTGTGTGGCTAACTTATCAGCATTACTGGCTAAACTCAAGTTGCTCAAGGGGAAATCTAAGCCATGAATATTATAAATTTAGGCGCTACTTTCGGTTCCAGTAATAGTGCTGCAGTATTTAACTTTGAATAATCGGGAGATATGCGAATGGTCTTGCTTCAGATTAATGGTAATTCTAATAAAAAGTAACGAGTGCAAATGATATTTTAAAATATCCAGTAACCTGAATTATTAATCTAAATAACTACCGCAACTGACTATCTTTACTTCCACGGCGGTTATAACCGCTGATCGCCGCCTGTTTTTTATCGATCTTGCTCTGGCAATTCACGCAGTAACGCACGCCAGCTAATGCCGCGCGACGCGCTTCCGGGATCGGTTCGCCGCACTCGTCGCAAAACTCGGCACTTTCACCGTGGCCGAGATTCTCGCGCGCGCGGGCCACCGCGTCATCGACCGTGGCATCAATTTGTTTGTGCACTGCACCGTCTTCTGACCAACCGCCAGCCATACTTCACCTCCACAAATACTAATGCCCAAAGTATAAGACATGGCGTGATGAATGCCGGACAAGCCAGAATTTAACAAGGTTGACACATCATCGCGCGCCATCCTAGACTGCGGCTTGTTCCAAGGGGTGCTCTGTTAAGGGGCTGAGATTCTACCGGCTGACGTGTATGCGTTGGCAACGTAGTGACCCTCCGAACCTGATCCGGCTAATACCGGCGTAGGGATGCGGAACCGCAGGGCGATATTGCGCCCTGATTCCCTCTTTGTGCTTTGTAGCGGACAGTTCGCGCTCTTCAGGCGGTGCTTGAGAGTTTCTGCGCAATCGCAAAGGTGGCGACGTACATGAACGAAACACACATCATCCAGGCTCTGCTGATATTCCTGCAGCATGAAGAGGCCTCAGACGACGATTTCAACCAGCTGGCCCTCGAAATCTTCGCTTATCAGTTCGCACACAACCAACCTTATCGCCGCTTCGCCATCCAGCGCGGACGCACGCCGCTGACGGTGAAAAGCTGGCGCAACATTCCCGCCATCCCGATTAACGCCTTCAAAGATCTGACGCTCAGCTGCCGTCCCATCGACCAGATTGCCGAGATCTTCATGACCAGTGGCACCACCGGCACGGTAAAAGGGTGCAGCTACCATCCGACGCTGGAAGTGTGGAAGAAATCGATGCTACTCAACTTCCGCCGTCGCTTTATGGCGGGCAGCGAACGCATCCGCATGGGCATTTTGTTCCCGGATACCGTGGCGATGCCGAACTCGTCGCTGGCGACCTATCTCGATTTGGCGATGCAGGAGTGTGGCACGCCAGACAGCGAAGTAATGGTGGGCGAGCATGGCCTCGATATCGATCGCCTGTTTAGTGCGCTCGAGCAGGCCGAAGCCAGCGGTGAACCTTATGCGCTGCTGGGTGCCAGCTACAGCTTCGTGCCTCTGCTGGATGAAATGCAGCGCCAGCAACGCCGCTTCGCGCTGCCTGCCGGCAGTCGCATTCTCGATACCGGCGGTTTTAAAGGCCAGTCGCGCGAGATTGGCGCAGAGGAATTCTACGCTTCGCTCTCTCACGCCTTCGGCATCCCGCGCTCACACTGCATCAACATGTACGGCATGACGGAAATCAGCACGCAGTTTTACGATGCGGGCAATGAGCGCTGCCCGCCAGTGAAATCCGGGCCGCACTGGATCCGCACGCGCGTGGTCAATCCGCTTACCGGCGATGATGTGCCGGACGGCGAGGTTGGCGTGCTGGTGCATCATGATCTGGCACATTTCAACTCGGTTTCTGCCTTGTTAACCGAAGACGCGGGCGTGATGGTGCCCGGCGGATTCCATCTGCTGGGACGCGCGACCGGTGCTGATGCCAAAGGCTGTTCGCTGACCATGGAAGCGTTTCTCGCCAGCGCGCAGGCACCGCTGTGAAAGAAGTTGCCGGACATTTGCCGGGCCTTTCCGCTGACGAAGTGCAGTGGCACACGCTGAGCTTCAATCATCACGGCGAGCTCCTTGATGTTAGCGTTCCGCAACTTAATGACCAGCAGATCACGGCGCTCGCGGCGCGCATTCGCACCAACGCCCGCGCTTATCTTCATCAGCTAAGCGTGGCGCAGATCATCGCCATCATTGATGAAGCGGTAGCGCGACTGCTCGATCGCCATCATCCACTGCGCATCAAAGCCGAAAAGATGCTGCCTATCGTCACCGGTTACGACGCCGACATGGTGCGGCTTGGCCTCACCGGCTACCTGAAAACCTTTCGTCAGCCGCAGCTGAAGCGCTTTCTGGCGGAGGATTTCGCCGATCCGCAGATGCTCGACGATTTCCAGCCGCGCCCTAAAGGCGGCTTCGCGCGCGCGTTTGGCCCGCAACTGTTGATGCATATCTGGGCGGGCAACGTGCCGGGTTTGCCGCTGTGGAGTTTGATCTGTGGTCTGCTGGTCAAGGCGGGCACCATCGGCAAACTGCCGGGTAATGAGCCGCTGATGGCAAGCTGGTTCGCGCAGTTGCTGGCGGAAATCGATCCAAAACTCGGCGAGTGCATCGCGGTGGTGTGGTGGAAAGGCGGCGATGCGCAAACCGAGTCAACATGGCTGCACCAGCCCGATACGCTGGTGGCTTATGGCGGAAACCCAACGCTGGCGGCCATTCAACAGCGTTTGCCGGTTACCACGCGCTTTCTGCCGCACGGCCACAAAATCAGTTTCGGAATGGTGGCGCGTTCGGCGCTGAATGCTCGGCAGGGCGCGGAACTGGCTCGCCGCGTGGCGTATGACGTGATGCGTTACGATCAGGCAGGCTGCTACTCGCCACAAATGCTATTTGTCGAGCGCGGCGGCAAGGTGTCGCCGGATGAGTTCGCCAGCTATATCGCCCATGAACTCGCTGCGCTGGCGTACAAACATCCGCGCCGTCCGCTGGCTAATGATGAGATGAACAGCATTGCCGCGTGGCGTAATGGCGAGGAGATACGTGCGCTGGGCGGCGATCGTACGCTTTACGGCGAGGCGTCAGACCGTTGGGCGGTGGTGAGTGTTGATCATGCAGAACCTTTATCGCCTGCTGCGCTGGGCCGCACCTTGAAAGTGGTGTCCGTGGATGTGCTGGAGGAAGTGGTCGATTTGGTGGCGCAGCAGCGGCATTTCCTGCAAACCGCAGGCGTGGCGGCCGCGCCGAATGAGTTGTTCCGCATCTCTGCTTTGCTCGGACAAGTGGGCGTCACCCGCATCGCAGCGTTCGGCAACATGACCTCGCCGGAAGCGGGCTGGCATCACGACGGGCGTTTTAGTTTGCTCGATCTGGTGACCATCACGGAGATCGAGCAGGGCGCAGAAGCTGCAGCCGAAAGTTACGCACCGTATGCGGAGTGACGCGGTCGCCATAAATGGCGACCCTACGACGCGACGGGTTTTGTAGGGTGCGCATTTATGCGCACCTGGCTGAATCACACTCCATCCCTAAGGAGCAACAATGAAATTCTCCAACCAAACCATTTTGGTA
Organism: Pantoea sp. S18; assembly: GCF_045689705.1. Taxonomy (NCBI): domain Bacteria; kingdom Pseudomonadati; phylum Pseudomonadota; class Gammaproteobacteria; order Enterobacterales; family Erwiniaceae; genus Pantoea; species Pantoea sp. S18. The sequence continues at coordinate 122,472 of NZ_CP142689.1, forward strand.
ACCGGCGCAAGTCGCGGCATTGGTGCGGCAATCTCTAAAGCCTTCGCCGCTGAAGGCGCATTTGTGGTGGTGAACTATCTGCGCAATGAAGCTGCTGCAGCGGGCGTAGTTGCAGAGTGCCGCGCATTAGGCGGCGACGCGCTGGCGATTGCCGCAGATGTCACCTCTGAACAACAGGTCAACGCGATGATGGAGCAGATCGTCAACGCCACCGGCCACCTCGATGCGGTGATCAACAATGCTTTCGCACCATACGTTTTCGACACCGAAAATCGTTCACGTTTCTGGGAAACGTCGTGGTCGGGATATCAATCGCAGTTCGATGGTGCGGTGAAAGCCGCCTACAATGTCTGCCAGGCGGCGCTGCCTTTAATGCGTGCGCGCGTGCGCGGCAGCATCGTCAATCTGACCAGCGATCTGGTGGCGCGACCTTCGGTGCCGTACCACGATTACATCACCGCGAAAGCGGCGCTGACCGGCTTCAGCCGCACGCTGGCATCCGAACTCGGCCCGCTAGGGATTCGTGTTAACTGCGTGGCGCCCGGCCTGGTTTATCCCACCGATGCCAGCCAGGCAACACGTGAAGAGGTGCGCGACTTCCTCACCGCACAAACCCCGCTGCGCCGTATCGCGCGGCCGGAAGATGTCACTGGCCCGGTGCTGTTTCTGACCTCCGACTGGAGCGAATTTGTCACCGGGCAAACCTTATATGTGGATGGCGGATTAGTAATGAATTAACCGTAGGGTCGCCATTAATGGCGACCGTTTCGCATTAATAAGCTCAAGACGAATGACATATATCTGTACGCAATTACGTATTAAATAATTGATATTTCATACACTAACCCATCTCAGTATTTTCTTTACTGAAACGAATAAAACACACATTTAAGTGCGGATTTGCACATCCTTATTTTATGAATAAGGATCACATCTGGCTAAAATTTATCTTCACGGAGTAATATCATTACCCTATAGTTTTTATGGTTAACGGAATTAACTATAGGGATATATATGTACCACAGTGATGCGGTCATAAAGCAGCTTCAGGCGCAAAGGATTCTGGCAGAAAAGCTCGATAACGCCGTTTCCGGTGTTATTGATGCAGTTTCCGAACAAGTCAGTAAGATCAATAAAGGGGCGACCCGGCTTTCATTTTATGCATCGTGCTTTACTGATGAATATTTTGATGTCTGCAAAAACCAAGCGATCGAAGATAAGCGTTTCATGTTGGGAATAGTGCAGCTGGTAAAAGACCGACGTATTGTTTTCGAACTTCTTAAAACCTACATCGATTATCAACTTGAGCACCGTTCTATGCAGCAGATTGCGGTAATTAAAAGCCATCTGATGCGGTTAAATATTCACATTGCGGCAAGCGCGCTGACATCAAACGCCTTTGCGGTCGGGGCGACAATGGCAGTGATTGTAGGAATGAATATCAGATTTCCTGTTGCCAAAAGTATTGGGGGTTATTTTGGAGACGCAGTGGGTGTTCTGACAATATATGGTATCGTCCAGAATGCGGCAGAAAGCACAAAACGATTGCAAGTAATGCATCCGGCTTATTATCAGGCGCTATACATACGTAGGCTTGAAATGATGTATTTTCTCATTGAGTCCGAATTTATTCGGGCTGGTGCGCTCATGAATAAATGGCTTTCAGAATATGAACTCGCTCAGGTGCTCGCGAAATTGATGGGAAGAGCATGAAACGTTTCTTTAAGCAGTGGCTGAGGTCACAATCAAAAATGCTGCTGCGTATCTATGTGCCAGTTATTGTTACTGTGCTGTACGGCATGTTGCAATTTTACCTTTTCCCTGACAGCGGCATGTTGAGCGTGGGGATCGTTTACTTGTGTGCGTATATTTTTGTTGTTTATAAATGTCGAAAACTCTAAAGGATTAAATATGTCTGTTCCAGCGCATTTATGGTTAGAAGATGAAAATGGTTCTCCGATTGTAGGTTCGTGCATGATGCCAACCCGCCTCGGTTCGATAGAACTGAACACGGTGATGCACAATATTACAATCCCGGTAGATCAGCACACGGGCAGGTTGACGGGAACGCGGGTGCATACCCCAATATCGATTCAGAAGGAGTTTGATCGTACAACGCCAACGCTGCTTCGTGCGCTATGCCATCCCAGAACGCTTAAATCAGCGACCATCAAGATGTACCGAATTAACGAAGCGGGCATTGAGGTTGAGTATTTCAATATTCTTTTGGAAAACGTCAAAATCTCCAGCATCTCTCCGGCTTTGCTGCCAAACGGCCAGACCAGCACGCATCTGGAAAATATTGAGCTACGATATGAAACGAACACATGGAAATACGTGGACGGCAATATTGTGTTTAAGGACGGATGGAATGAGAGGATGATTGCTTAACTTCTGGCTAAGACTGCTGAAGCTGAGGATTACAAGTAACATGAACAAAATTGCCTTGCTCAAAGAAGATATAACCAAAGTTCCAGCAGACCCCTTTTTGAACGCGGAAAATACCTCCTTCGCCGGTTTTAACGGGTAGAAGAATAAGACAATGAATCGTTTCGTTTTCCTCTATCAGCACCGGGGTACTTAGATTTCCTAAAACGTTGAAGGCTGAGATTTAGCTTCACGGAATAGTATTATTGTCCTATGGTTTGCAAGGTTAAAGCAATTAGAAATAGGGATATATATGTACCACAGTGATGCGGTCATAAAGCAGTTTCATGCGCAAAGGATTCTGGCAGAAAAATTCGACAACGCAGTTTCTGGCGTTATTGATGCAGTTTCCGGTCAGGCCAGTAAGAACAATAAAGGAGCGATCAGGCTCTCTTTATCACGCATTATATATTCGGAATCTCTAAATGATGTATTTCCTTATCAAACCTTCATTCATGCGCGCTGATGCGCTAAAAAGCCAATGGCTTTCAGATCACGAAGTCGCTGAGGGATTGATGAAGTTAGTAGGAGAATGATGAGGAATTTCTTAAAACAATGGTTAATATCAGAATCGAAATTTCTCATCTGCACTTACGTACCGATAGTATCAACAATACTTTTTGCGCTGCTACAAATCTACTTTTTTCCAGATAGCAGTATGTTAGGTGTAGGGATATTTTATTTCTGCTCTCTATCATTTGTTATCTACAAATGTCGTTGAATTTAAGGGTGAAATAGAGCATGTTTAGCGTGCTGAAAAATAATGCTCTTCAGGCTTGCATACGAGTGGGTTGGAGTGAAATATGAGGGGGTATTTGAAGCGATGGTTGGTAGAACAATTAAAATTGTTGTTATGCATCTATGTGCCGGTTTTATGTGCGCTCGTATTTGGTCTGCTTAAGGTTTATTTCTACCCCGACAGTGGAATAATGAGCGTGGGCCTTGTATATCTTCTTACACTAATAATTTCTGTTTATAAATTTCGTTAAATTCAAAGGAGCTAATATGTCAACTCCAGCTCTTATCTGGTTAGAAGATGAAAATGGTTCTCCGATTGTAGGTTCGTGCATGATGCCGACCAGACTCGGTTCGATAGAACTGAACACGGTGATGCACAACATCACAATCCCGGTAGAGCAGCACACGGGAAGGCTAACAGCCACAGGGATTCATGTCCCGATATCCGTTCAAAAGGAGTTTGATAGAACAAAACCGGTACTGTTAAGGAATTTACGCCGCGCCCATCAGCATTCTTTTTGTCATCCCCATAAAGCTGGATTTACAATAATTCCATTACTATTAAAAAGTCTTTTAACAGGTATCCAAGTTATTAAAGATCTCTTTAATAACATCAGCGATACGAGAGCAATGCAGGTACGAAGCCGCACCAACGAACGCTATGTCACAATCCTGCGCCACGACCAATAACTCCCCCACACATCCATAAAAAAAGCGGCCCTAAGGCCGCCAAAACCCTCAATTGCAGTGAACATTGAGGAAGGAGGATAATAAACGGGTTAGCCTTTCACGCCGCCGGCCGTAAGGCCGCTGACCAGCCAGCGTTGTGCCAGCAGGAACACCAGCGTAATCGGAATTGCAGAGAGCACCGCCGCCGCCGCAAAGTCGCCCCACAGATAGTTTTGCGGGTTCAAATATTGCTGCATGCCAACCGCCAGCGTGTAGCTGTTCACATCGCGCAACAGCAGCGACGCGACCGGCACTTCAGTAACCGCAGCGATAAACGCCAGAATAAACACCACCGCCAGAATCGGCACCGAGAGCGGTAGCAGCACCAGCCGGAAAGCCTGCCACGGCGTAGCGCCATCCAGCGCGGCGGCTTCTTCCAGCGAACCGTCGATGGTTTCGAAATAGCCTTTAATAGTCCAGACGTGCAGGGCAATGCCGCCGAGATAAGCAAAGATCACGCCGCCATGCGTATTCAGGCCGATAAACGGCAGATATTGTCCCAGGCGATCAAACAGCGCATAGAGCGCCACCAGCGACAGCACGGCCGGGAACATCTGGAAAATCAGCATGCCTTTTAACAGCGTGGCGCGCCCGGCAAAACGCATGCGCGCAAAGGCATACGCACAGGTGGTGGAAAGCGCCACAATGCCAATTGCGCTGATGGCGGCGATTTTCACCGAATTCCACAACCAGAGCAGCACCGGGAAGGGCGGTGGTGTCACGCGGCCGTCGGCGTGCTCGACGCTAAAACCTAACGCTAGCTGCCAGTGTTCCCAGGAAATCTGCTCCGGGATCAGCGAGCCGGTGGCGAAGTTGCCAGCACGCAGCGAGATGGCGAAGACCATCAGCAGCGGAAACAGGATTCCCGCAATAAATATCAGCAGCAGCAGATGCGTCATAAACAGACGCAGCTTTTGCGATTTGGGTTGCACCATAGCCATAACGACTCCTTAATCGAATTTCATCCGCACGGCTTTAAGATTGATCACCGCCAGCGCGCCCACCAGCAGGAAGATCAGCGTGGCAATCGCCGCCGCCAGACCAAAGTCCTGCCCGCCGCCACCTTCAAACGCAATGCGCCAGGTGTAATTCACCAGCAAATCGGTGTAACCGGCTGGCGTGGTGGTGCCGATACGATCCGGTCCGCCGTTGGTCAGCAGTTGCACCAGCACAAAGTTATTAAAGTTAAAGGCAAAGCTGGCGATCATCAGCGGCATCAGCGGCTTCAACAGCAGCGGCAGGGTAATCAGGAAGAAGTTCTGCAGCGGCCCGGCACCGTCCATCGCCGAGGCTTCATAAAGATCGTCCGGAATCGCTTTCAGCAGCCCCATGCAAAGAATCATCATGTAGGGATAGCCGAGCCAGGTATTGACGATCACCAACATAGTGCGCGCCAGCGTTGGATCGCTGAACCATGCGGGCTGGAAGCCAAACAGCGCTTGCAGCATCACGTTGATTTCACCGAAGCTCTGGTTGAACAAGCCTTTGAAAATCAGTATCGAGATAAAGGCGGGCACGGCGTAGGGCAAAATCAGCATCACGCGATACACCGCTTTGCCTTTCAGCGCTTCCCACTGCACCAGGCAAGCCAGCACCATGCCGACCGCCACGGTGAGAATCACCGTCACGAAGGAAAACAGCAGCGTCCAGCCAAAGATCGCCAGAAACGGCTTCTGAATCCCTTCATCGGTAAACACGCGAATGAAATTCTTCCAGCCGGTATTCACCGTGAAGCCCGGACTCAGCGCTTCGCCGCTGCTGTTCTGATAAAAACCGCTTTCACGATTGGCCTGATATAGCGCGCCGCTTTGCTGATTTTTCAGATCGCCGTTGGCTTGCAGCACATACAACGGGCGCGTGCCGGAAAACTGGCGCAGCGAGCTCATCACCACCAAACGACCATCCGGCAGTTCGGCCTGAATCTGGTTCAGCGCCTGTCGATTAGTGGTGACGATGCGCAACGTGGCGCGTTCGCCCGGCGGTGGCGGGGCGCTGGTCAGTTTCAGCTTTTGCGCTCCGCCAAAGGCAAACGCAGGCGAGACGAAGGTTTGCCCGTTGACGGCTTCGGTCAGCACCAGCTGCCAGCGATCGCCCGCCGGGATCAGCGAGAAGTTCAGCGCCGAACCATCCTGATATTGACGGCTCAGCAACACTTGTTGCGCGCGTTCCAGCGTCAGCTGATTGGTGCTGCTGTAGTTGGTAAAGGCAATCGCCACGGTGCAGGCGAGGGGAAACAGTACGAACAGCGCCATGCCGGCGAGGCCGGGATAGACATAGCGCCAGGCATAAGCGCGACGATTGGCATAAATCCAAATACCGACGGCGCTGATAATCAGCGTCACCAGCGCAAACAGATATTCACCTTTTGCATACATCAGCACGAGCAGATAGCCGACCAGCAGACAGCAGATACCGAGAAAAAGAGCCTTCAGCACGGCGCTGAACCGTGCTGTTTTCGGTTTTCCTGACATGATGCGGTTTTCCTTAACAGCCAGTAACGAGCCGGATTGCGCCGGCTCTGGTAGAGAGGATTACTTGTTGAGTCGTGCCTGCGCATCTTTCAGCGCCGCATCGACGCTTTGACGTCCGCTCAGCGCATTAAGCGTGGCGGTGCGCATCGCGTACCAGAAGGCGGCCATCTGCGGAATGTTCGGCATGATGTCGCCGTTGCGCGCGTTGGTCATGGTGGCGGCGATACGTTCATCCTTCTCCAGCGTCTGCTGGAACGACTTCAGCGCCACCGCGCCGAGCGGTTTGTCTTTGTTGACCGCATCCAGACCAGAATCGGTCAGCAGGTAATTTTCCAGGAACTCTTTGGCCAGCTCTTTGTTCGGGCTGGCAGCATTGATGCCGGCACTCAGCACGCCGACGAAGGTTTTGGAATTTTTGCCGTTCAGCGTTGGCAGCAGCGTGACGCCATAGTTGATTTTGCTCTTATCGATGTTGCTCCACGCCCACGGCCCGTTGATGGTCATGGCGGTTTGCCCTTTATTAAAGGCGGCTTCAGCGATGGAGTAATCGGTATCGGCATTCAGCGTTTTCGCCTTCACCAGATCGACAAGGAATTTCATTCCCGCTTTGGCGCCAGCGTTATCCACGCCGGTATCTTTCACGTCGTAGCGGCCATCGTTGAGCTTAAAGGCATAAGCGCCGCCCGCCGCCAGCAGCGGCCAGGTGAAGTACGGCTCCTGCAGGTTAAACATCATGGCGCTCTTGCCCTGCGCGCGCATTTTCTTATCGATGGCGGCGATCTCTTCCCAGCTTTTTGGCGGCTCAGGCAGCAGATCTTTGTTGTAGATGAGGGACAAGGATTCAACCGAAATCGGATAACCGATCAGCTTGCCGTTGAAGCGCACCGCGTCCCAGGTGAAGGGGAAGATTTTCTCCTGGAAGCGCGCATCCGGCGTGATCTCCGCTAACAAGCCTGACTGTGCGTAACCGCCGAAGCGATCGTGCGCCCAGAAGATGATGTCCGGGCCATCGCCGGTGGCGGCAACCTGCGGATACTTCTCTTCCATTTTGTCCGGATGCTCAACCGTTACCTTGATGCCGGTTTCCTGCTCAAACTTCTTACCCACTTCAGCCAGGCCGTTGTAGCCCTTGTCGCCGTTGATCCAGATGACTAGCTTTCCCTCTTCAATCTTTGCAACGGCAGAAGCTGAAAACAGCACGGCCGTCAGGGCGGAAAGGGCAAGAATGCGTGCACCGGTTTTCATTGTCATAACTCCATCCTGTTAGCGGAAACGGAAATCGTTTTACCTGCCACATTGTGAGTATCTGCCGCCGCTTCTCATCCTCCCCGCCTCTACGCCTGTATTTCATTTGATGTGATCTGTGTTGCAAAACCACCCGGTTATCACAGGCTGGCGCACACAATCGTCGCTCTGCTCTGCGTCATAGCTCACAAAAATGGTTGCCTGCCGCGTTTTATCAGACGCGTCTGCACGATCTCCTCCTCCTGTCTCCTCCCCCACGCTGACGCGCTGCGGTGGAGGATGTCGGCCTTGAGGTCCTTGCCCATAGTGGTCGCCGGGGTCTGTCCGCCGATTTGCGGACAAGGAATAGCAAGCTGAGAGGAAAGCATCATGTCGAGCGTTACGTTGCGCAGTGTCTCCAAGGTGTGGGGCGAAACCGAGGTGTCGAAAAACATCAGCCTTGAGATCGCCGAAGGAGAGTTCGTGGTTTTTGTCGGACCGTCAGGCTGCGGCAAATCGACGCTGCTGCGCATGATTGCCGGGCTGGAAACCATCACCAGCGGCGATCTGTTTATTGGCGACAAACGCATGAATGAGGTGCCGCCCGCCGAGCGCGGCATCGGCATGGTGTTTCAGTCCTACGCGCTGTATCCCCATCTTTCGGTGGCCGAAAACATGTCGTTCGGCCTCAAGCTGGCGGGCACGCGCAAAGCGGAAATCCAGCAGCGCGTCAATCAGGTAGCGGAAGTGCTGCAGCTGGCGCATCTGCTGGAGCGACGTCCGAAAGCGCTGTCGGGCGGGCAGCGTCAGCGCGTGGCGATTGGCCGTACGCTGGTGGCAGAACCGCGCGTGTTTTTACTCGATGAGCCGCTCTCTAACCTCGATGCCGCGTTGCGCGTGCAGATGCGCATTGAGATCTCACGCCTGCATAAGCGCTTGAAGCGCACCATGATTTACGTCACCCACGATCAGACTGAAGCGATGACGCTGGCCGACAAGATCGTGGTGTTAGATGGCGGCCACGTTGCCCAGGTCGGCAAGCCGCTCGAGCTATATCACTATCCCGCCAATCGTTTCGTCGCCGGTTTTATCGGCTCACCGCGCATGAATTTCTTACCGGTAAAAGTCACCGCCACCGCCATCGATCAGGTGCAGGTACGTTTACCGAATACCCAACTGGTGTGGCTGCCGGTCGACAGCGCGGGTGTGCAGGTAGGCAGCAACATGTCGTTAGGCATTCGTCCTGAACATCTGCTCTCCAGCGATATCGCTGACGTCACCCTCGAAGGCGAGGTGACGGTTGTCGAGCAGCTGGGACACGAAACGCAAATTCATATCCAGATTCCCGCCATTCGTCAAAGCCTGGTTTATCGCCAGGAGGACGTCGTGCTGGTAGAAGAGGGCGCCCTGATGGGCATCGGCCTGCCGCCAGAGCGTTGCCATCTTTTCCGTGAAGATGGCAGCGCCTGTCGCAGGCTACATCAGGAACCCGGTGTTTAGCCCTGCAAAACAATAAAAGCAATGACCTCAGGAGATAGAAAATGTTAACTCTGCGCAAACTCCCTATCGCGGTTGCTATCGCGGCAGGTACGCTCGCTGCCCCGTCGATGGCAGTAGATTTTACCGGCTATGCCCGTTCCGGCATCGGCTGGACCGGCAGCGGCGGGGAACAGCAATGTTTTCAGGCCACCGGCGCACAAAGTAAATACCGTCTGGGCAACGAATGTGAAACCTACGCTGAGCTGAAGCTGGGCCAGGAAGTGTGGAAAGAGGGCGATAAGAGCTTCTATTTCGATACCAACGTCGCCTATTCGGTTTCCCAGCAGAATGACTGGGAAGCGACATCCCCGGCGTTCCGCGAAGCCAACGTGAAGGGCAAAAACCTGATTGACGCACTGCCGGGTTCCACCATCTGGGCCGGTAAGCGTTTCTACCAGCGTCATGACGTGCATATGATCGACTTCTACTACTGGGATATTTCTGGTCCCGGTGCCGGTCTGGAAGATGTGGATCTCGGCTTCGGCAAACTCTCTTTTGCCGCCACGCGCTCCTCGGAAGCGGGCGGTTCTTACACCTTCTCCAGCGATCAGATTCGTGATTACGCCACCAGCACCGCCAACGACGTGTTTGATGTGCGTTTAGCGGGCCTCGAAACCAACCCGAACGGTGTGCTGGAATTGGGCGTCGATTATGGCCGCGCCAACGCGCGTGACGGTTATCGCCTCGAAGATAACGCCTCCAAAGATGGCTGGATGTTCACCGCCGAACATACGCAGAGCATGATGAAGGGCTACAACAAGTTCGTGCTGCAGTACGCCACCGATGCGTTGACCTCACAAGGCAAAGGCTTGCCGCAGGGCACCAACATCAACAACAGCGGCAGCATGTATCGCGTACTCGATCACGGTGCAATCAACCTCGCCGATCGCTGGGATCTGATGTACGTCGCCATGTACCAGAACACCGATCTGGATAACAACCGTGGTACCGAGTGGTACACCGTGGGCGTGCGCCCGATGTACAAATGGACGCCGATCATGAGCACGCTGCTTGAAGTGGGCTACGACAACGTCAAATCGCAGCAGGTAAACGAGCGCAACGGCCAGTACAAAGTGACGCTGGCGCAACAGTGGCAAGCGGGTGACAGCATCTGGTCGCGTCCGGCGCTGCGCCTGTTCGCCACCTACGCCAAGTGGGATGAGAAGTGGGGCTACAGCAAAGACAGCTCAGGTGATTTGACCTCCTTTGCCTCTAACGACAGCAGCGGCAACGGCATTCTGACCAACAGCCGTGGCAACAACGACGAAGTGACATTCGGGGCGCAGATGGAGATTTGGTGGTAATGCTCCCGCTTGTGGCTTAACTGAGACCCTCTCTTTTTGGCGCGGCGCGCCATTGCCTGGTTCGCGCCGCAGCCTGACAGTTTTTTGAGGTTATACAATGAGAATGAAAAAAACGGTTTTTGCGCTCTGCCTGAGCGCCGCGTTGCTGGCCGGTCAAAGTTTACCGGCGCTGGCTGATGTCAATCTGGTACCACAGGATCTCTCTGCAGCACCCACATTCCCCACCGCCAGCCTGCAAACGCTGAGCTGGCTGCCGGTAGATACCTCCCGCACGCAGGTAACCGCGCTGAGTGAAAACCATGCCAACCTGAACGCCGCAGGCGTGACGGGATCGGTGGCCGCTTATAGCCTGCCAGCGAATATCGGTGAACTCACTATTACGCTCAGCAGTGAAGTTAAACAAAATCAGGTATTTGCGCCGAATGTGCTGGTGCTGGATGAGAATATGCGTCCAGCAGCCTGGTTCCCGGCGCGCTTTTTCACCTATCAGCAGCCGGGCGTGATGGCAGCGGATCGGCTGGAAGGCGTGATGAAACTGACGCCTGCGCTGGGTCAGCAAAAGATCTATCTGCTGGTGTTCACTACCGAGAAGGATTTGACTGAAACCACCACGTTACTGGATCCGGCGAAAGCCTACGCTCGCGGCACCGGTAATGCGGTACCGGATATCCCTGATCCGATTGCCCAGCACAGCCGCGATGGCACGCTGAAACTCAAAGTGAAAACCAGTTCAGGTTCATCAATTCTGGTTGGGCCGCTGTTTGGATCATCGGGTCCTGCGCCGGTAACCGTCGGTAATACGCAGCGGGTTGCGCCTGCGACTTATCGTGCTGCCCCGGTTTCGGATGCAAAACCTAAACCGATCATGACGGATACCGAAGGTTACTTTAATCAGAACATCCGCGAAGCGGTTGAGAAGGGCAATATCGATAAGGCGTTGAAGCTACTGGATGAGGCCGAGCGTTTAGGTTCCACCTCCGCCAGACACGTGTTTATCAGCAGTGTTAAAGGCAAGGGGTAATCCGCCCCGGCAGTGCTGATTTGTCCCATCTGGTGCGCTTCGGCGCACCTTTTTTTGCCAGGTGCGCATAAATGCGCACCCTACGATCCTGTAGGGTCGCCATTTATGGCGACCAGCTACATGTAAATGCCCAATCAAACCCGCTTCCGTCGTTGATCGATATCCTCTAACAACGCGTTTATCTCCACGTCAGCAAACATCTCCTCCAGCGAGGCGCTGAGTTTGCGCCGCCAGTTGGGATATTGGCTGGTGGTGCCGGGGATATTCACTGGGGAAGCCATATCAAGCCACTCTTCGGGTTGCAGGCCCAGCAGCGCGCTGTTGCTCTCCGCCAGATAACGCTGCATCGCCGCACTTAACGCCCGATCCATCACCTGCGGTTCGGCCTGTTCGGGCAAGCAACTGCTGCGTTGCAGGCTCTTAAACAGCGCGCGTCGTGCGGCCAAACGCGACTTGTTCAGCCCGGCAAGAATCTGCTTATCGGGATAAAGCCCCAACTCGCTGCCCAGCCGTAGATCGTCGCTTTGCCACCAGCCGCGCAGGGTTGGCATATCGTGGGTGGTGGCGACCGCCATCGCCTGACGTGGCCAGCGGGCAGGGGCGCGAAAGGCCACTTTGGATGTCTGCTCAAAATAGAGCACTTTGTAGGAGTAAACGCCCGCCTGCTGCAGCTTGCCGATAATCTTCTCCGGCACCGTCCCCAAATCCTCACCAATCACCATGCAGTGATGACGCTGACTCTCCAGCGCCAGAATCGCCAGCAGATCGTCGATGGGATAATGGACATACGCACCTTCCGCCGCGCTTTCGCCCTGCGGGATCCACCACAACCGCAGCAGCGCCATCACGTGATCGATGCGCAGTGCGCCGCAGTCGTGCATGTTGGCGCGCAGCAGCGCAATCCACGGCTCGTAGGCGCGCGACTGCATAATCTGTGGATCCATCGGCGGCAATCCCCAGTTCTGGCCCAGCGGGCCGAGAATATCGGGCGGCGCGCCGACGCTGGCCTGCAAGCAGTAAAGCTCGCGATCGCTCCAGGTTTCTGCGCCGCCCTGCGCCACGCCCACCGCCAAATCGCGATATAAGCCAATCGGCATCGCCTGCTGCTGGCAAACCGCCCAGCAGTCAGCGAACTGGCGTGCGGCCAGCCATTGCAGCCACAGATAAAAGCGCACTTCGTAGGTGTGTTCGATGCGGAATGCCCGCACCGCTGCGCTGTCGGGCGACTGCAACGCCGCAGGCCAGGTTGTCCAGTCGTAGCGCTGAGGGTCTTCGGCGATCTGCGCGGCGTGCAGGGCATCGAAAACGCCCTGATGCAGCAAACTTTCACCGCCTTGCTGCATAAAGCTTTCAAAGGCGACAACCCGGTCATCTTCCGCGCCGCGCTTCCTGAAGTGCTGCCAGGCGAGGCGCAGCGCCTGCAGTTTGAGCGCAGTTACCGCTGAGTAATCAACCCACTCAGCATCCCGCGCCGCCTGTAACGCCAGTTGCGTGCTGGCTGCTTGCCACCAGCGCTGCGCATCTTCACTCAGCGTAAAATCCTCAACGGCGGCGACATCGATATACAGCATATTGAGCCAGCGCCGCGACGACGGGCTGTACGGACTGGCGCTTTCCGGCGTAGCCGGGAACAGCGCATGCAGCGGGTTCAAGCCAATACAAGCCCCCCCACGCTGCGCGACCTCGACCAGCATCTGCTTTAAGTCGCTGAAATCGCCGATTCCCCAATTGGTGGCCGATCGCAAGGTATAAAGCTGGATGCAGGCGCCCCACAGCGATTGCCCTTGCTGGATGGCTGGCGGCTCGTAACAGCGAACCGGCGCGACAATAATCCGGCAGTGAAAAGTCTGCGGATGCGCTGTGTAACTGAGCTGGTGATAACCCAAAGGCAGCGCAGGTAAAACGATCGGCTGGTTGGCGATAGCGCGCCCGTGCCAGCTTTCGCCCTGTTCCGCGATCAGCTGCCACTCGCCTGCCATGCCGGGCACAGGCAGCACAATCTCCGCGTGTTCTCCCTGCACGATCAGCACCGGCGGCAGCGGCGAAGCGTGCGGTTTCGCGGGATGCATCGCCGCCAGCAAACGCTGGCGGGTAACGGCAGAGACCGATTGCAGCTGACCGTGCGCGTCGATGTATTCGCTGGCGATTTCGGCGGTTGGTGTGATAGTGCTGTTCATCGCGCGGCCTGCCAGATGCGTTGCTGATAGTCGCGGATGGCGCGGTCGGCGCTGAACATGCCGCAGCGCGCGGTATTGAGAATGGCGGCGCGCGTCCAGCCGTGCTGATCGGCCCACAAGGTTTCAGCCTGCGCCTGCGCATTGAGGTAGTGACGAAAATCGGCCAGCACCAGATAAGGATCGCCGCCTTTAGCGCTCAGGCTATGCAGCAGCGGCTCGAATGCGGTGACGTCGCCATCGCTGAAGGTGCCGTCTTCTAACGCTTTCAATACCCGATCCAGCTGCGCATCTTTTTTGCGCCATGCGTCAGGCGAGTAGCCTTCCGCTTTCAACGCGCTGACCTGATCGACGGTATGACCAAAGATAAAGATATTATCGGACCCAACCTGATCGGCGATCTCCACATTGGCGCCATCCAGCGTGCCGATGGTTAAGGCACCGTTCAGCGCCAGCTTCATGTTGCCGGTGCCGGATGCCTCTTTGCCGGCGGTAGAAATCTGCTCGGAGAGATCCGCCGCCGGGATCAGCCGCTCGGCAACCGAAACGTTGTAATCAGGCACAAACACCACTTTCAGGCGATCGCCAATGCGCGGATCGTTGTTGATGGTGGCCGCCACTTTATTAATCGCGTAGATGATGTTCTTGGCCAGCACATATCCCGGCGCGGCCTTGGCACCAAACAGCACCACGCGCGGCGTCAGGTTGGCCTGCGGATCGCTCACCAGCGTTTGCCACAGCGCGATAATGTGCAGCAGCGCCAGATGCTGACGCTTGTACTCGTGCAGTCGCTTAATCTGCACATCAAACATCGCCTCAGGATTCACCTTGATGCCGGTGCGTTCAGCGATCCATTGCGTGAGTGCAACCTTGTTCTGCTGCTTGATGGCGCGATACTGCGCCTGGAATGCGGCGTGATCGGCGTAGGTTTCTAACGCTTTCAGCTGATCGAGATCGGTAAGCCACGGCTGATCAAGAGTTTTAGTGATCAACGCCGCCAGCGCCGGATTGCACTGATTAATCCAGCGTCGCGGCGTGATGCCGTTAGTGACGTTATGGAATTTTTCTGGCCACAGCGTGTGATATTCCGGGAACAGATCTTTCACCACCAGCTGCGAGTGCAGCGCTGCCACACCGTTCACCGCAAAGCCGCTGGTGACGCAGAGATTGGCCATGCGCAGCTGATTGTTGTGTACCAGCGCCAGTTTCGCCCAGGTCGCTTCGTCGCCCGGCCAGTTCGCCTCAACCTGCTTCTTCAACTGAGCATTGAGTTGGTTAACGATCAGCATATGGCGCGGCAGCAGGGCGCGCACCATGCGCACGTCCCAGCACTCCAGCGCTTCAGGCATCAAAGTGTGATTGGTATAAGCAAAGGTGCGTTGGGTGATGTGCCACGCCTCATCCCAGCTTAGCGCGTGTTCATCCAGCAGCAGGCGCATCAGCTCGGGGATCGCCAGAGTGGGATGGGTATCGTTAAGCTGAATCACTTCATAATCCGGCAAAGATTCGATGCTGCGTCCGGCGCGCTGGTGGCGGCGCAAAATGTCCGCCAGTGAACAGGCGCACTGGAAATATTGCTGCATCAGGCGCAGCTTTTTGCCGTTGTCGTGATTGTCGTTGGGGTAGAGCACTTTGGTGAGTTTTTCGGCCTCAATGCCCGGCTGCTCGGCACGCAGGAAATCACCGTTATTGAAGCGCTGTAGATTAAACGGCTGCGCATGTTTCGCCTGCCACAGACGCAGCGGCTGGGTGACGCCATTTTGATAACCCACCACCGGCAGATCCCATGCTTCGCCAAGAATTTGCACTGCCGGCTCCCAGCGCACAACGCCATTCTGCGTGATGACTTTGCCACCGAGATGCACCGGCACGGTTAGCGCCGCGTTGTGGTTAAACCACGGATAGCTATCGCGCTGCCAGTTATCCGGCATCTCCTGCTGCGCGCCATCAACGAAGTGCTGGCGGAACAGGCCGTGCTGATAATTGAGTCCGTAGCCGGTGGCGGGTTGTCCAACCGTCGCCATCGAATCGAGAAAACAGGCAGCGAGCCGGCCCAAACCGCCGTTGCCCAACGCCGGATCGGTTTCACACTCTTCCACGTCGCTCAGCGTGATATTCCATTCGGCCAGCGCCGCGTTGACCTCGTCATACCAGCCTAAGTTGAGCAGATTGTTACCGGTCAGTCGGCCAATCAAAAACTCCATTGAGATGTAGTTAACGTGGCGCTGCGGCGTGGCGGATGGCGGCGCAGGCATTTCCGCCAGCATGTCGGCCAGCGCGCCACTCAGCGCTTGCCACCATTGGTTTGGCGTCATCTCTTGCGCATCGTGCAGACCAAAACGTTGCCATTGGCGGGTTAGCGCGTGTTTAAAACGGGTGCGATCAAATTTCATAATCAGTCCTGTAAGGGCGGAGGTGAATGTGCTTCATTCTGCGCGTCAGCCATTACGCGCTCCTCCTCCTGCACCAAATTCAGCGGGGAGGATGAGCGGGGAGGAGAGGCTGAGGGAAATCTTAAAGTGTGACAGGAATGTGATAACCGTCGCTTTTGTTAAGACTGCTTAATGGGTTCGCTTGCAATAGGTAAATGAATGTCTGAACGTATGTGACTATTAATTACGAAGCGTAAAATAATGATGCGCCACGTTTAGGGAGAAGCGTTCACCGATGTTAATACCCTCCAAACTTAGCCGACCCGTCCGCCTTGAGAACACCGTTGCGCGCGAGCGCCTGATGCAAAAATTGGGCGCGGCGGGCAATTACCGTTTGGTGTTGGTGACCAGTCCGGCGGGATATGGCAAAACCACGCTGATCTCACAATGGGCGGCGGGGAAGGCCAATCTGGGCTGGTATTCACTGGATGAGGGCGACAATCAACATGAACGCTTCGTCGATTACTTAATTGCCGCCCTACAGCAGGCCACACAGGGCGGCTGCGCCTCCAGCGAAGCGCTGGCGCAGAAACGGCAGTACATCAACTTAAATGCGCTGTTCGCCCAGTTGTTCAGTGAGCTGGCGGCGTGGCAGCAACCGATTTGGCTGATCATCGATGATTACCATCACATCACCAATCCGGCGATTCACGACGCGATGCGCTTCTTTCTCCGCAACCAGCCGGAAAATGTGACGCTGATTTTGCTGTCACGTAATCTGCCGCAGCTCGGCATTGCCAACCTGCGCGTGCGTGAACAGCTGATTGAATTGGGCAGCCAGCAGCTGGCGTTTACCCATCACGAAGCCAAACAGTTTTTTGATTGCCGCCTGACGACGCCGCTGGAATCGGAAGAGAGCGGGCGTTTGTGCGATGACGTGGCGGGTTGGGCGACGGCGTTGCAACTGATCGCGCTCTCGACGCGTCAGGGCGCCAGCTCTGCCCAGGATTCTGCGCGCCGCCTGTCCGGCATTAACGCCAGCCATCTGGCGGATTATCTGGTTGAGGAAGTGCTGAATAACGTCGATAGCGCCACGCGACAGTTCTTGCTGAAAAGCGCACTGCTGCGATCGATGAACGACACGCTGATTGCCTGCGTAACCGGTGAGGAGCAAGGGCAGATGCGGCTGGAAGAGATTGAGCGTCAGGGCCTGTTTTTGCAGCGCATGGATAACTCGGGCGAGTGGTTTAGCTATCATCCGCTGTTTGGCAGTTTCTTGCGTCAGCGCTGTCAGTGGGAACTGGCGGCGGAACTGCCTGCGCTGCATCGCGCGGCGGCTGAAAGCTGGATGCGCCTCGGTTTTCCCGGCGAAGCGATTCATCATGCGCTGGCCGCCGGTGATGCACTAATGCTGCGCGACGTGCTGCTGCAATATGCGTGGACGCTGTTTAATCAGAGCGAACTCACGCTGCTGGAAAATTCACTCAAGGCGCTGCCGTGGGAGATTCTGCTGGAAAATCCAAAACTGCTGTTGTTACAGGCGTGGTTGATGCAGAGTCAGCACCGTTTTTCCGAGGTGAGCAATTTGCTGACGCGCTTTGAGCACTCCTGCAGCGAAGAGATTGATGATGTGCTGCGTGGTGAATTCAACGCGCTGCTGGCGCAGGTTTCTATCAACGACGGTAACGCCGAGGAAGCCGAGCGGCTGGCGATGCTGGCGCTCGACGCGCTGCCGGAAAGCCGCCAATACAGCTGCATTGTGGCCACTTCGGTATTGGGCGAAGTGATGCATTGCAAAGGCGAACTCAGCAGTTCGCTGAAGCTGATGCGTCAGACCGAGCAGATGGCGCGTCGCGAAGAAGCGTGGAATTACGCGCTGTGGAGCCTGATACAGCAGAGTGAAATTCTGTTCGCGCAGGGATTTTTACAATCCGCTTATGAGATGCAGGATCGGGCGTTTGTATTGGTCAAAGAGCAGCATCTGACGCAGTTCCCGATGCATGAATTCCTGCTGCGTATTCGCGCGCAACTGTTATGGGCGTGGGGCCGACTCGACGAAGCGGAACAGGCGGCACGCGAAGGGATAAAAGTGCTGAAAGGTTATCAGCCGCAGCAGCAGATTCAGTGCCTCGGCTTGCTGGTGCAGTGTTCGCTAGCGCGCGGCAATCTTGATAACGCCCGCAGCCACCTTAGTCGGCTTGAGAATCTACTCAACAACGGATCGCTGCACAGCGACTGGATCGCCAATGCCGATAAGGTGCGGGTGATTTTCTGGCAGATGACCGGCGACAGCCAAAGCGCCAGCAGCTGGATGCGCCAGACGGCGAAACCGGAGTTTGCCAATAATCATTTCCTGCAAGGGCAGTGGCGCAACGTGGCGCGCGCGCAGATTTTGCTGGGAAATATGAGTCAGGCCGAAGTGGTGCTGGATGAGCTGAATGATAACGCCCGCGCGCTGAACCTGATGAGCGACATGAATCGCAATCTGCTGCTGTTAAATCAGATTTACTGGCAAACCCAGCGCAAAGCAGAAGCGCAGTTGGCGCTGACCGAAGCGCTGAAACTGGCGCGCAGCACCGGTTTCGTCAGCCATTTTGTGATTGAAGGCGAGGCGATGGCGCAGCAGCTGCGTCAGCTGATTCAGCTCAATACGCTGGATGAACTTGATAACCATCGCGCCAGACGGATTCTCAGCGAGATTAATAAATATCATCGCCATAAGTTTGCCCATTTTGACGAAGGCTTTGTTAGCCGCCTGATTAATCATCCCGATGTACCGGAGCTGATCCGCACCAGCCCGCTGACTCAACGGGAATGGCAGGTTTTGGGGCTGATCTATTCGGGATACAGCAACGATCAGATTGCTGGCGAGCTGGATGTTGCTGCCACCACCATCAAAACGCATATTCGCAATCTGTACCAAAAACTGGGCGTGACGCACCGCGCGGAAGCGATGAATCAGGCGCAGTCGATGCTGCGGATGATGGGGTATGTGTAGCGAATCGGTCGCCATAAATGGCGTAATGCCGCTCAGTTAAGCGCAGAGCGACTTTCGTTCGCCTCGTGCTGAGGCAGTTGCAGCACCTTCGTGCGGCGACCGAGCAGAGGACGCCTGGCCGCGCCCTCTGCACTCCCGGGCCCTGCGCCAGCCCAACCCGCCGCTGCGCGGTACCTTCACTCATTCACGATTCCTGACGGACCAGTGGCGATTCGCTCCTGCTCAGCGCCACCTCTCGCCGCATCCATGCGGCTCGCCCTGGAATCCCTCACTCCCTCAGCGGTTTAGGATGTCGCCTCAACCCCCGCGCTGCAGCAACTATGCATTTTCCTGATTTACCATCGCTACAAACCCCGTAGGGTCGCCATTCATGGCGACCTGGTGCGCATGAATACGTTCCCAACGAAAAAACGCGCCAATCCTCTGTAGGGTCGCCATTTATGGCGACCGAAAGACACCGAACTGACGAGCATTAAGATATAAACGGGCGGACCTACGTTGATTTGGCTGATTTTTTATGTGAGCCACTCTTCGCGGGTTAACTCCCATAATTCGTAATCGAGAACACCCGCCACATACTCTTTTTTACCGGTTTCTATCAGACGCATGCCAGAGTTACGTGAGATCATCACCGAGCCGGTATTCACCGCCGCTTTTGGCACGCGTAGTACTTCGCGGCCCAGCGTTTTAAACCAGAAATCATTAACGGCGTTGCAGGCTTCACTCATGAATCCGCGTTGCTGCCACTCAGGTACCAACCAGAATCCGCGGTTATCATTTTCTCCATCACGCAGTTCAATCAGCCCAATTAATTCCTCAGGCTTCTCCTGACGTCTGATACTCCAGCACCAGCATCGACCTTCCTTAACGGCGGGCAACACCACGTTATCGACATAATCCTGCGCGGCACCTTCAGGATAAGGCCAGGGTACATTGGCATTGAGATAACGCACGATCTCCCAGCGTGGGAAGGCGATTTGCATCGCCTGCCCATCGCGGCTTTCCAGCGGCTTCAGGATTAATCGTTCCGTTTTGATTTCTGGCGTCATAGTTCCTCCATTTTGGGCTTTGGCTCCAGCAAGGTCATCGTCAATTAAGGTTGGTCCCTGTTATCCAGCCTTAATTGCATAAATGTTAGATCCAGCCAGCGGCCAAATTTGGTTCCTACCTGTTTTATCTGTCCGGCATCGGTAAATCCTAGCTTGAGATGTAACGCGATTGAAGGTGTGTTTTCAGACTCAATGCCCGCCACCATCACGTGTTTACCTTGCGCGGTCGCATGCGTGATAAGTGACCGCATTAATGCTAATCCAAGACCTTTTCCCTGGGCGGCGTTATGGACATAAACCGAATGTTCAACCGTATAGCGGTATCCATCCCACGGACGCCAGTCACCATAGGAAGCGTAACCGAGCGCAATGTCATCCTCATCAACAGCGACCAGAACCGGAAATCCTGCCGATTGCCGATCTGACAACCATTTGATTCGGTTAGCAATATCGACCGTGTTATCGTTCCATATGGCTGTGCTGTTCTGCACGGCATGGTTATAAATCTCTGTGATTACCGCTGCATCTTTTTCAACTGCCGGACGTATGTTCACCATAGACACCTCGCTGTTATGCCACTAAAGTAGACGCTTCGTACACTATCTTATATATCTACTATGTCAGACGAAAAATCCACTAAAGAAGATGATTTAAACGCGCGAATTGGCAAAAAAGTGAAGGCTGAAAGAGAAAAACGCAGCTGGTCGCTGACCGAATTGGCTGAGCAGTCAGGCGTATCACGGGCGATGATCCATAAAATTGAACGGGGAGAAAGCAGTCCTACAGCAACGTTGCTGGCACGTTTGGCGGGTTCGTTTGATATGAGCATGTCGCAACTGATTGCGTTGAGTGAAGTGCCAACGGGCACATTACTGAAGCAGCATCAGCAACCGGTTTGGCAGGATCCTGAAACGGGATATATCCGACGACACGTGTCACCGGGACAGATAGCGCTCGATCTTGTCAGCATAGAATTGCCGCCCGGCGTTAGCGTGCCGATGCCGGTCATTTCCTATGTGTCGCGCCGTCAGCTTATCTGGGTTTTAGAGGGCGAATTATGTTTTCAAGAAGGCGAAAAAATCTTCGAAATGCAGACGGGCGATTGTCTTGAATTGGGCGATCCTGCTGACTGTATTTTCAGGAATGACTCGGAACAACGTTGTCGCTATGCGGTAATCGTACTCAAATAAATCAGCAGCAGTTAAACATCCATTATTAATTGGACGTAAAACTGCCGCCTGGATTGTGCCTTAATGCGCGCACCAGTTCCTGAGCGAATTAATTCCGCCATCCGGTGAGGTAAAACCTGAGCAACCTAATATCGAGTCGAATAACTTCTCGTGGAATACCGGCGTTTTGTCATTCTGCAGTTGCTGAAGTTTGGCAAATGACGCTTTGTTATTACTGTCACTTAAAAACTTATCCGATGCCCAAACCATAATCGGCACCGTGCGTTGCGCCATTGGTGCATGATCGCGTGGTGTGCCGTGGAAATGAAGATTATCGGAAATCGATTCCCCATGATCAGAGGCATAAAACACGATGGCATTTTTATCTTTCAGGCTATCGAAAGTCTGCTTGAGAAAATAATCGGTATACAAAAGGCTATTGTCGTAGGAATTGATCATCTCCTGCGTGCTACAGGCATCATCAATGCCCTGACACTCCGGCGTATAGCGTGCAAACGCGCGTGGATAGCGTTCGGTATACATATAATGTGAGCCTTTGGTATGGAGAATCACAATATGTTTACCCTGCGGATGACGCTGAATTGAGTCCTGCAATTCATTAATCAACGCCATATCATCCACCGGCTTACCAACATTGCGCTTCTCCGCCTGAATAGATTCACGCATCGAATAACTGTCGGCCATGACTTTGTTATAGAACCAGGCTTCGCTCTGCATGGAATAGAGATCTTCCGAGAAGCCCTGCTTCTTCATCACCGTGAAGACATTCATCTCTTTCAGCGTGCGCTGCGGGGCTTCTGAGGCGCCACCTTCTCTGACAAACATACAGCGCAGCGAGAGCTTGGTGGAGGTATCACAAGAATAACCCTGCAAGTGAACCAGGTTTTTTTCGTGATCGAGATAAGGCGTGTTATCGCGATCGTAACCGTATAGACCCATATGATCGCGGCGGGCACTTTCACCAATCACAAACACGATATACAAGTTATCCGCATTTTTCGGTGGAACGTATTTAAAGTGCTCAGCGGGATCGTAAAGATTACGATTATCTTCAGCCTGGCTGAACGAACTATAAGCCAACAAGCCAACGCCCGATAACCAGTTAGACGGTGAATAAGTACCCGCAACAATGCCGCCGTAGCTGGCCATCATGCGATTATTCTTCTTATCCTGTTCATCCTGCACTTTGCCCATTAAATTCAACGGCAACCAGCAACCTAATGCGGCGATAACAATGGCGATAGTTTTATAGGACCAGTAACGCTTTTTACTGATATCTGTTACGGGATTAATGCGCATTCCGCGCCAGATTAGCCAAAGCGGGACGATGTTAATGATCACCATCCACAGCATAAAGTGCCAACCCACCGATTCCTTAGAAAGGTCTAATGAATCGGTGGCTAAAACAGCGGCGATAATTCCATAACCAATATCAATATTAAAGAAAATCATGTAATAACTGGCGGCGCTGGAGAATAGCACCAGCATGGTCATTAATACGCGCGATAGATATTTCCCGGTTAATGAGGTTAACAACGTCAACAGCATTACCAAACAAAATGCAGCGATGATCTCCGTCACTAATGAAAGGGTGTTATCAAACTGCAGTTGCGTATAGCGACGGATGAAAATCGGAATATTAAGAAGTACGCCGATATAGAGCGAAATAAACACCGGTATATAAAACTGCTTAACCCAACCCTTTTTAAACATGTATTCCCCGTTATTATAATGAACAACTAAATCACTTGCCTGTAAATTGACAGCCCTAGGTAAGAGGATGGATTTGGGGATCAGTTCAACCATTGCTGGGCCTAAAGTATGTTATAATGTAACAACCAAAGGTAGGCGCTTATGCCTCGATTAGGGCTCGCAACCACCACTTTCCCCGCAGGCTGCTAATCAATGCAGTGAAGATCCTCATTCTGTATATGCATTTCCCTCATCAATTCATTCAACATGCATGACCATGAAAGTAAACATTATCGATGAAAATGATGGAATGACTGACTATTTGCGTTAAGGGGAAACTTCATGATTTATAAAATTGAATAAACAGGAAATTAAAGTTTTTATAAGGAGCCAGGAACTTTCTGATTGTTAAGGTGATATTCTGCACAAAAGTGCTTACACAAAACTTACAATCAATTTCGCTTAAGTCTTATTATGATGGCAAAAACAAGGATGTCACTGGCGCTGTGCGTCGGTATGATCACAACTTCTGCATTTGCGGCACCGTTAAATCCCGGCGACCGTGATTATATTCAGAACCAGCAACAGCAACGTTTGCAAAATGACCAGCAGCAGCGTGACGCATTGTGGAGTGCTACCGCGCCGCAGAGCACGCCAGCAGCGGATTCCGGTCAGGCCGGTCCCTGCTTTCCGGTGCAGCATATCGCTATTCGCAACGCCACGCTAATTTCTGCCGGACAGCAGCAATCGCTGGCCGCACCTTATATTCATCGCTGCCTGAACTTAACCGAAATTAATTCGCTGGTGCATGCCATTTCTGACTGGTATATGCAGCGCGGTTATATCACCAGCCGGGCATTTTTAATTGAACAGGATTTATCGCAGGGCGAGTTAATTATTCCGGTGCTGGAAGGAAAGCTGGACGCCATTCGTCTCGACGGCCAGCATCCGCGTTCATTACAGATGGCGTTTCCCGGTCTGGAAGGCAAGGTGCTTAACCTGCGCGATATTGAGCAGGGCATGGAGCAGATTAACCGCGTGCGCACCACACCGGTACAGATTGAAATACAGCCGTCGCCTAAAACCGGTTATTCGGTCGTCAATCTAACGGCCAAACCGGAATTTCCAATCAGCGCATCATTAGGTTTCGATAATAGCGGACAGAAAAGCACCGGCGTTGGTCAACTCAACGCCTCGCTGACGGGAAACAATCTGCTGGGACTGGCTGACCGCTGGTTTATCAGCGGCGGGCGCAGCAGCGCTTTCAGCGACTGGCGTGATGCGCAGAATCTGCAGGCGGGCGTCAGCATGCCCTACGGCTACGGCTTACTCGATTACAGCTACAGCTGGAGCAACTATCACAGCAGCTTCGTTAACAACGGCTTCACCTGGCTGAGCAACGGCGACAACGTGTCGCACCGGCTTAACGGTTCGTGGGTGCTGTTCCGTAACGGCGATATTAAAACCTGCATCCAGCTCGGCCTGAATCACTACTCCAGCCACAACTATCTCAACCATACCTTGTTGCAGAGCAGCAGCCGCAAAATCACCAGCGCGCAGCTGGGACTCAATCACACGCAGAAAATTCTCGGCGGCGTCGCTACGCTCAACCCAACGTTCAGCCGCGGCATGCCGTGGTTTGATGCCGAAGATGACGCGGGCAAGACCGGCGATCTGCCCAAAGCGCAGTTCCGCAAGTGGAGTATCAGCGGCAGTTTCCAGCGGCCGCTGGCTGACAAACTGTGGCTGCTCAGCAGCGTTTACGGCCAGTGGTCGCCCGATCGGCTTTACGGCAGTGAACGCCTGACGCTGGGTGGCGAAAGCTCGGTGCGCGGTTTTAAGGAGCAGTATCTCTCCGGTGATGCCGGTGGCTATCTGCGCAACGAACTGAGCTACAGCCTGCTCACGTTGCCCGTTTTGGGCGACGTCAGCGCGCTGGCGGCCATCGACGGCGGCTGGTTAAAGAGCGACGTGCAGAACCGCGAGTCCACCGGCACCTTGTGGGGCAGCGCGCTAGGTCTCAGCACGCGTGGCCGCAACTTCTACACCCAGTACACCGTCGGCATTCCCCTCAGCTATCCCGGCCACCTTCAGCCGGATCACGTCAGCATTTACGCCCGCGTCGGGCTGGTTTTCTAAGAGGCAAAGATTATGGACGATCGTCAACCCGTTTCCCTCGCCCGTCGCGCGCTGAGTTACCTGATTTGCTATCTGGTGGCGGTCCAGCCAATGCTGCCTGCTGTTGCCGCGCAAATTACGCCGGTAACGCCAGGAACGAAAATGGATGCCGCCGGCAACGGCGTGCCGGTGGTGAATATCACCACGCCCAACGGCGCCGGGATTTCGCATAACCAGTACCAGCAGTACAACGTTGGCAAAGAGGGTTTAATCCTCAATAACGCCACGGGTCAGCTTACCCAGACGCAGCTGGGCGGCCTGATCCAGAACAACCCTAATCTGAAAGCCGGGCACGAAGCGCAGGCGATCATCAACGAAGTCGTTGGCGCCAATCGCTCGCAGTTGCAGGGCTACACCGAAGTAGCGGGTAAAGCCGCTAACGTGATGGTGGCCAACCCGTACGGTATTACCTGTAACGGCTGCGGCTTTATCAACACGCCGAACGTCACGCTGACCACCGGTAAACCGCAGCTGGATGCCAACGGCAATCTGGCTGCGCTGGATGTGACGAAAGGATCGGTGATCGTCGAAGGTCAGGGACTGGACGGCAGCAGTGCCGATGCGGTGTCGATCGTCGCGCGCGCAACGGAGATCAACGCCGGGATCCATGCGAAAGATCTGTCTGTTACGGTCGGGGCAAACCGCGTGGGTACGGATGGTTCCGTCACGCCGATTGCCGGTGAAGGTGCGGCGCCGTCGGTAGCGGTGGATACCGGCGCGCTTGGCGGCATGTATGCCAATCGCATTCATCTGGTGTCGAGCGAAAAGGGCGTTGGGGTTAACCTCGGTAACCTGGTGGCGAAGCAGGGTGATATTCAGCTGGATGCCAGCGGTAAACTGACGCTGAATAACAGCCTGAGCAGCGGGGCGCTGACGGCGAATGCTGAATCAGTGACGCTTGGTGGGGAAAACAAAGCGTCCGGACAGGTCACGCTCAGTGCACAGCAGGATGCAACGCTCAATAAAAGCATGCTGGTCAGCGACGCCGGAGTCAGCGTCACGGCGAAAGGAAATCTCACCACCAATGGCACCAGCATCACGGCAGGACGTGATATTCAGCTGAGTGGCGCAACCGTTGTCACGGACAGCAATGCCGTCGCGAAAGCCGGTAACGATATCCGATTGCAGGCGCAGGATCGGCTCAGCAACAGCGGCCAGCTGACGGCCGGAAAAAGCCTCAACATCACGGCCAAACAACTCGATAATCACGGCATGCTGGCCGGTAACACCACCGGCATCACCACAAGTAGCCTGCAGAATGGTAAGGGCGCGGCCATCTCCGGCGCAGAGAGTCTAAGCCTCAGCAGCGACAGCCTGCTGAATCAGGGCGTATTGTCAGCGCCGGTGCTCTCACTCAGCAGCGTGCAAACTGACAACAGCGGGCTGATTCAGGGCAGCAAAGCGCTGACCTACATCGGCAACCGCCTGAATAATCTGGCGGGCGGCACCCTGAGTTCGGACAACAGCTTTGCACTCAATCTGCCGCAACTGTTTAACAGCGGGCTCATCACCAGCAAGGCAGGGCTGACGCTGAGTGGCGACGCACTCACCAACAGCGGCGAAATCAACGCTGCCAGCCTGTTTGCCTCCAATGCGCAACTGAATAATCAGCAGGGCGGCCTGCTGCTCGCGGATAACAACCTCAGTCTTGATAACGCTGCGCTGACCAATGACGGTCAAATCGCTGCAGCGACAACCACTGTTGATGCCAGTACGCTGAACAACAGCGGCACGTTGCAGGGCAAACAATCCCTGCAGGCCAGCGGCAAGGCGATAACCAGCAGCGGCACGTTGCTGAGTGACGGCAAACTGACGATCGCAGCAGACACGCTCACAAACCGAGGCCTTTTGCAGGGACAGCAGCTGGCGGTAGCGGCGGGCAGCTGGCATAACAGCGGCAATGCGTTAAGTGCGGGTGATGGCGTACTCAACGCCGCAACGCTTGATAACAGCGGCAAAATTCTTGGTCAGCAGAACCTACAGCTCAAAGCAGATTCGGTTGATAACAGCGGCTGGTTGCTGGCGCAGGCGCTCAGGCTTAAGGGAGATTTAGTTAACAGCGGGCTGATTCAGGGCAGTGATGCACTTACGGTGACGGGCGATAAACTCAGTAATAAAACCGGCGGCCAGTTACTGAGTGCCGGCACGCTGACTGCTCAGGCTGGAAGCCTTGATAATCAGGGCAGCATTCAGGCCGACACGCTTGATATGCGGCTGCAAAGCTGGCAGAACGCCGGCAGCGCCCAGGCGACCACACAGTTCCTTGGCACCCTGAGCGGCGCGCTGAATAACAGCGGCACACTGCTGAGCCAGAACGATTTTGCTCTCATCAGCAACGACATCACTAACAGCGGTAAGCTGGCGGCCAACCGACTCAGCATCACAGCACCTCAGCTGACCAACGCCGGTCTGCTGCAGGGTAACAGCTCGCTATCACTGAACAGCACGGATATCACCAACGCCGCCAGCGGTCAGCTTATCAGCGGCGGTTCGCTGACGCTTTCCCCGATACAGCTGACCAATGCGGGCCTGTTACAGGTGGCGGATGACTTCAACATCAACGGCCGTGACCTGACCAACAGCGGACGTATCACCGCAACCAATCTGAATGCAGATCTGAGCGGTACGCTGAACAACAGCGGTTCGATTGCGGCACAGCAGTTGAACGTTTCAGGTGATGTGCTGAAGAATCAAAGCCTGCTCCAGGGTGACAACGGACTTAACGCGGATTTCAGGCAGTTCAGCAACCTGGGCGCGGGGCAGTTACTGAGCAACGGTCTTCTTTCACTGAAGGGCACAACCGCTGATAACGCCGGTGTGTGGCAGGGCAACAGCATTGACTATCAGTTTGGCTCGCTGACCAACAATGGTACCGTTTACGGTATTGACGCACTCAAAGGCCAATCTGACGGGCTGCTGGATAATCGTGGCAGCCTGACTGCGGGCGGTAACGCTAACCTGACGGCGGGTAACCTGCAAAACAGCGGTAAGATGCTGGCCGATAGTCTGGTGTTACGGGGAAATAGCCTCAGCAACAGTGGCTTATGGCAGGGAACATCCTCGCTGGATGCGCAATCGCGCGGCGCTTTGACACAGGCGGCTGGCGGCAAAACGCTGACCGGCGGCGAGCTGCTACTGAACGCAACTGAGCTCAACACGGCGGGCACAATCCAGGGTGACAACGCGCAAATCAGTGCAGGACGCTGGCAGAATAAGGGCTCGCTGCTGGGCACCACATATGTGTCTGCGGACGTTGCGGGTGAGCTGCGCAACAGTGGTGAAATATTGTCGCAGGGCACGGCACAGGTCAGCGCGCAGAACCTGAATAACAGCGGCTCGCTGCTGGCGGATAAAGCGATGACGCTGAGTGGCGGCGCGCTGAATAACAGTGGTAGCGTGCAGGGCCAAACGCTGGCTATTACCCCGGCCAGCGTGACCAATCAGGGCAGTCTGATTGGCTTACAATCACTGACTATCGGTCCGGCGCAGACCCGTGGTTTCCGCATGCTGGCGGTACAGTCGCAGCCCGCACGTGAATTAATCAACAATGCTGGCGGTCAGCTGCTGACGCAGGGCGCGCTGAACATTGCCGGTGATGTCATCACCAACAACGGCAGCTGGCAGGGACAGCAAATCCTGCTGAACGCCACCCGCCTGGCCAACAACGGCGCGATGCAGAGCGCTGGCGATCTGACGCTCAACCTCAGCGATGCGCTGACATCTGCCACTGGCAGCAAAATCACCGCCAACGGCAACGCCGCGCTCAACGCCCTCAGCCTCACCAATCAGGGACAATGGATTGCCGGGAACCTGACATTAAAAGGCACTACGCTAAGCAACGGCGGAGAAATCTCCGGCGTTAACGGACTGACGGCAGTGCTCGGCGGCACGCTGACGCAGCAGCAAAATGGCGCGCTGTTATCAGGTGGCAAACTGGATGTTCAGGCGGCGACGGCTAGCAATGATGGCCGCATTCAGGGCGGTGATCTGACGATCACCACTGGAACACTGACTAACAACGGGCGGTTGCAGGGAGATAACAGCCTGTTGCTGACCATCCGTGGCCGTATCACCAACAATAATAGCGGGACGCTGATAAGCCAGAGCGGTCTGACGCTGACCACGCCAGAGCTGTATAACTACGGCCTGATTCAGGGGACAACTAATCGCATCACCGCCAGCAGCAGCGCGACCAACAGCGGAAAAATGCTGTCTGCGGGTGAGCTCACGCTCACCACGCCTCAACTCGTCAACAGCGGCTGGTTGCAGGCAGCGCAGCTGACGCTGAATGCTGCCAACGCCAGCAACATCGGCACCTTGCTGGCCGATCAGCAGGGAACCTTAACCGGCTCGCAACTGCTGAATCAGGGAACTGCGCAGGGTGGCACGCTGGCGGTCAATTATGACCAGCTCAACAACAGCGGCACGCTGCTGGGTGTCAATCAGCTGAACGTTAAGGCCAGCCAGGTCACGCAACAGGCTGCGGGTAAACTGTTCAGCGGCGGCAATCTGCTGCTGGAGAGCACCGGTTTTGATCAGTTGGGACAGGTGGTAGCGCTGGGCGATGCCACGCTGAAACTCATCAACAGTTTTACCGCACGCAATACGCTGGCCGCAGCCAATCGCCTGACTATCAGCAGTAACGGTGCGATTGAGAACCTGGGCACGTTACAGGGGCAGGCACTGACGTTGAGTGCTGGCGGCGACCTAACGAACAACGGCCAGATCACAACCGGAACCGGCGAAAGCAGCCTGAGCGGTAACCGCATCAATATGAACAGCGCTGGCACACTGCAGGGTGGCGGCAACATTACGCTGGCCAGCCGCAGTGACGTAGCACTCAATGGTTTCACCGGCACGCGTGGCAGCCTCACCATTTCCTCGCCAGGCAGCATTGTGAACACGGCGTTACTTTACGCCGGACAGAATCTCTATCTTTACGCCAACAGCATTCAAAATCAGCGTGGCGATATGCTGGCAGGCAACAGTCTGTGGATGCAGCGCGACGCGGCGGGGAATGCCAATGGCGAGGTGATCAATACTTCCGGCACCATTGAGTCGCAGAATGGCGATATCACGATTAGGACTGGAAACCTGCTAAATCAGCGCGATGGTCTGAGAGTTGAAGAAAAGACCCAACCTGTATCTGGCTTACCAACAGGTATTGGTAGTTCATCTTTAACTTACCGGCTCGACCAGCTGAAAATTTCTGATTTAGGCTATTACATTATTTCCGTCAGGACGGGCGGCAGCTTTGGTAAGGGGAATGGTTCAATTGACGATTACTCATACCTGGCTCCTAATGCGCAAGGTGCTATTCAACGCTATCTCACAGAAACTACAACACTTAACGCCCAAGCTGATGGCAATGCTGGTCGCATAGCTGCGGGGCGAAATCTTGATGTCTCTGCCAGCCAACTCAATAATCTCGCCAGTACGCTACTGGCGGGTAATTCCATATCGCTTCAGGGAAATACCCTTAATAACCAGTCCTGGTTTAACGGTGTGAGCAACACTTATTTGACGTACACCTATGATGGCCGCACTGGGTACAACAAACTTAAAAGCGGTCGCGATCTGGATTATTTTTCTCCTGATGCTCAATTGGCTTCCTTCAGAGGAAATACATCGGCTGCTTTAGTGACCTATCTCTTAACTACAACACCTGAAACTGAAACGATTTTTAGCGGAGATGCATTACGTTCCGTAATTCAGGCTGGCGGTAACGTTAATGCCAGCTTCAGCGGTGATATCAGCAATACCAGCTCAACACCCAATGCCGGCTGGGTTGGAACAACAATCCATGCGCCAGCATTAAATAACTTAGCTGCTGTCAGTCAGGTGAATGCACAGCAGCGTCAGCAACTCGCTGCCACAAGCAGCGTAGCCATAAACTCTCCAGAGTGGCGCGATCAGTTGCAAAATGCACTGCAGCAGGTGAACGGCGGTACCGCACTTGACTCCTCAGCGCCAGTAAGCGCATCACTCGCTAATCAGCCCGGAACGCAAAAAGGTCAGGCTAACCTGGGCAACGCTGGCAGCCTTGCAACGGGCGCTACAGTGGTCCCTGCAACACTCAAAAACTATGCATCCTCAAATGTCGATACCAGCGCATACCCGCTACCAACCAGCGGCACTGGCTACTTCGTCGCCAGTGATAACAACAGCCCGTATCTCATCACCATCAACCCGAAATTAAACGGTTTGGGGCAGCTGGACGCCAGCCTGTTTGGTGACCTCAATCAGTTGCTGGGTAAACAGCCTGGCAGCGCACCACAGGAAAGCCGTCAGCAGTATACCGACGTGAATACTTTCCTCGGCTCGTCCTATCTGCTGGACAGGCTGAACCTCAAGCCTGACAACGATTACCGCTTCCTTGGCGATGCGGCATTTGATACCCGTTACGTCAGCAACACCGTACTTAACCAGACCGGCAGCCGCTTTCTGAATGGCGTGGGTTCCGATCTGGACCAGATGCGTTACCTGATGGATAACGCCGCCGCGTCACAGCAGTCTTTAGGCCTGCAGTTTGGCGTGTCGCTTACTGCGGATCAGGTTGCTTCGCTGGATAAGAGCATCATCTGGTGGGAAGCTACCTCGGTGAATGGCCAGACGGTGATGGTGCCGAAAGTGTACCTGTCCGAAAAAGATGCGGCGATGAACAACGGCAGCGTGATTGCCGGGAACAACGTCATACTTTCCGGCGGTAACATGACCAACAGCGCCAGCAGCATTGTGGCGCAGAACGCTGTCAGCGCAGACAGCCAGAACAATATCGACAACCTTAAAGCCGGGCTGATTAAAGCCGGAGGCGACCTGAATCTCAGCGCGCTGAATAGCATTAACAACGTCAGCTCGACAATCAGCGGTAAAAAGGTGGCGCTGGAAAGCGTCAACGGTGACATCAACAACACCACCGCAAGTTCACAGTGGACGATCGGCGGCAACGGGCCAGTGCAGGCAAGCAAGACGCTGCTTGGCCAAACAGCGGCGATAACGTCACTGGATGCGCTCAGCCTGAAGTCCGGCAACGATATCAACCTCACCGGCTCCTCACTCAATGCGGGCGGCGATCTGCTACTCAACGCCTGGCACGACCTCAGTCTCAACAGCATCGAGACCAGCGAAAGCCGTAAAACAGGTAACAAGGAAACGCATAGCTCAGGTGCTGAACGCACGACCGTTTCCAGCGGCGGCAATCTGACGTTAAAAGCCGGGCAGGATATCACCAGCCAGGCGGCAGCGCTGGCGGCGGAAGGTGATATTGGTCTGCAGGCGGGGCGTGATATCAATCTGAATGCAGTTGAAAGCCGCTCCGGAGACAGTGAACGCGGCAGTAAAAAAACGGTTATCAACGAAACAGTGCGTCAGCAGGGCACTGAAATTACCAGTGGTGGCAATATCTCTCTGGCCGCAGGCCGCGATATCACCAGCAAAGCGAGCGATTTAACTGCCGATCATGATCTGGCTCTAAAGGCTGGCCGTGATGTGAACATCTCTACGGCGACCGAAAGCGATTATGCCTACAGAGAAGAAACCAAAACCAAGAAAGGGTTCCTGAAGAAAACCACCACCCACACCATTCAGGAAGACAGTTCAACCAATGAAAAAGCCTCACATCTGAGCGGCAATAATGTGTCGGTCACGGCAGGCAATAACCTCACGATTCAAGGCTCATCCATCGCGGGTGATAAAGGCGTGGCGCTTAACGCGGGCAACGACCTGAACCTGGTCACCGCCACCAATACTGCATCAACCTACAGCCTGAAAGAGGTGAAGAAAAGCGGTCTGATGGGCAGCGGCGGATTGGGCATCAGCTACGGCAAGCAGTCGGCAAAGAGCGAGTATGATGGCGCGAAGGTAACGGAAAGCGATGCGCGCA
Organism: Pantoea sp. S18; assembly: GCF_045689705.1. Taxonomy (NCBI): domain Bacteria; kingdom Pseudomonadati; phylum Pseudomonadota; class Gammaproteobacteria; order Enterobacterales; family Erwiniaceae; genus Pantoea; species Pantoea sp. S18. The sequence goes on from NZ_CP142689.1 coordinate 155,460, forward strand.
GCCTGGTCGGTGCGGGTAACGGCGCGGTGACCATGACCGCCGGTAACAATGTGCTTATCAAAGGCAGCGACGTGGTCGCCGGCGGTCAGAATGGCGACATCAGCGTTAAGGCGAAAAACATCGCCATCGTCTCGGGCCAGGATCAGGTGCGCGAAACCGCGAAGCAGGAGTCGAAGAGCAGCGGGTTTGGCCTGAGCCTCAACCTGGGGCCGCTGGACACTGTGCGCAACCTGCGCGACATCATGAACAACACCAGTTCGGTGTACGACCAGGTCAAGCAGGTGGGCAACGAGTTCGGCGCCAGCGCGCTGGATTCCCCTGCGCCGGGCCTGACCTATGGCCGCTCAGCAAGCCAGGGTAGCCAGAACATCGAGAGCGTCTATCAGAGTGGAAGTGCACTTAACGCGTCGGGCAACCTGACCCTGAAGGCGCTCGGCGATGCGGATACGTCCACCGGCAACATTCTGGTCGAAGGCAGCAGCCTAAACGCCGGTGGTAAAGCGGCGCTGGACGCCTCGCGTAATATCGACATCACCAGCGCCGCCGACAGTCAGAAAGCGGCCAGCAGTAACAGCAGTAAGAGCTGGTCGGCGACGACCTCCGCCTCAATTGGTGCGCTGGCACGCAGCGGCGGCGGGTCGCCGAACAACGGCTCGGCGGGCACCAACTACGGCTCGAAAAACAGCCAGATGAGCGGCGACAGCAGCATCCTGACGCAGCACACCTCATCGATTACCGCTGGCAGCGTTGACGTGACCAGCCACACAGGTGATATCGGGATAACGGGCTCAACGCTGACCGGCACCACCGGCGTCGCACTGAACGCGGAGCAGGGTAACGTCAGCGTCGTCGCGGGCGAAGATCGCCAGCAGACATCGGCCAGCGGCTCGGATCACGCCATTGGCGATCTGGGCGGCGACGGCTACAGCGGCACGGTGGGCGTGGGCCACAACAGCTGGAAAAACGCCAGCACAGGCACGCAGCAGAGTACCCTGCGCAGCGGTATCGTCAGTACGCTGGGTGACGTGACGGTTAATGCGGCTAAAGACGTTAACCTGCAGGGGGCGGACGTGTTCGCCGGTGATTCACTGAGCGTCAACGGGGAAAACATCTACCTCGATCCTGCCAAAGATACGCATAACGCCAGCAGCAGCAGTGAATCCACAAAATACGGGATCACCGGTTCTGTCTCGGGTTATGCGGTCAGCATTGCGCAGGCAGTGGATAAGGCGCGGGAGGCTAACCGTAACCATGACGATCCCCGCCTGCAGGCCATCTATGCGGCCCAGGCGGCCATGACGGCGCTCTCATCCTCCGCACAAAGTAACGCAGCCATCAAGGTCAGCGTGTCCGCCACGGCAGGCAGCAGCCACCAGTCACAGACCCAGAGCAGCACTCAGGAAAACGGTACGGTGCTGGGCGCGCTCAACAATGTCGATCTTAACGCAGAGAAAGATATTACGGCGCAGGGCGTGAAGATAACCGGCAACAATGTTTCGCTCGCCGCCGGTGGCGACGTGAAGCTTAAGAGCGCAACCGACGCGTCATCCATGAAATCGTCAGGCGGTGGCAGCCAGTATGGCGTGGGGGTTGGCTTTGGGATGGGTGGTTCTCAGAACGGCTTCTCTATTTCGCTCTCGGCCAGCCAGAACAGCGCGAATGCCAACGGCAGTTCAGTCACACATCACAACAGTGAGGTAACAGCGGGTAATAACCTGAGTGTAAGCTCAGGTCAGGATGTGGTGCTGCAGGGTGCCAACCTCAGCGGTAAGCATGTTGGTGTGGATGCCGGGAGAAACCTGATAATCCGCAGCGAGCAGGACAACGCCAGCTTCAAAAGCCAGCAAAGCTCATCGGGCGCAAGCTTCAGTATATGCGTGCCGCCTATCTGTGCGGGGTCTGTAGTGGAAGGCAGCGCAAATATGAGCGGGAGCAACCTCTATAATGACTTTGCCTCCGTTCAGCAACAGAGCGGCATCGTTGCAGGCGAAGGTGGCTACGACATTTACGTTGGCAACCACACGCAACTGGATGGGGCCGTTATTGGCTCTGCTGCTAGCGCAAATAAGAATCACCTCAGCACCGGTACGCTGGGCTGGACCGACATTGATAACCATGCCAATTCCGGTGGCAACGGCTATGGATTCTCTGTAAGCGCAAGCGCCGGAAATACCGACAGCAGTGATAAAGATAAGCAACAACAAACGGATACCTCTAAAGGCAACGTTAAGGATGATGACAAAGAGCCGACATCTAACCGTAACTCACTTCCGGTTGCCACGCTGCAACAAAGTAAGGACAGCGCCAGTTCTACCACTTACAGCGCAGTCTCACCAGGCACCATTGAGATCCGCAATCCTGATGCGCAGAAGCAAGATGTTTCACAGTTAAGCCGTGACACGGCGTCCGCCGAAAATGCTTTGAAAGACAAGTTTGATGCAGAAAAGCTGCAGAGCAATCTGGATGTGCAGCGTGAGATGACTGTGCTCGGCCAACAGGTGATAGAAACCTCGTATGAAAAATTAAAGGAACAGCGCAAGCAGGAAGCACGTACCGCGCTGGAAAACGATCCGTCGTTTAAGGGAAAAACCGACCCTGAGAAGAAAAAGGCGATAGCAGATTCCGATAAGAAGGTTGAAGCGCAGTACGGAGTAGGATCGCTAAACCAGTCGGCCGCACAGGCTGTTGTGGGCCTCTTATCAGCGCTGGCCGGGGGCAACGTTTCAGGTTCGGTGGCAGCAGGAGCTTCTCCTCTAGTTGCGCAATTGGTTAAGTATGCCTCTGATAATTCTGCCGGAGGTGAACCGATGCGTGTGCTACTTCACACGCTGGTTTCTGGCCTTATTGCCAAGGCGCAGGGCGGAAGCGTGGCTGGCGGTGCAGCCGGCGGCTTTACGGCGGCGATGCTGGGACACAATGATGCACTCAGTGAGTTCATCTTTGGTAAGAATGTTAATGAGCTCTCAGAAGACCAGAAAGAATTGCTGGCCAATATTGGTACCCTCGCTGGTGCAGTATCCGGTGGAGCGGTTGACGGTAGCATGGGGGCGGGTAGTGGGGCGGTGACCGGGCGTACTGAAACGGAAAATAACTCTTTGAGCGATTTAACCAGTGCTACTGCTTCAGGAAAAACCCCTCAACAAGTAGCAAAGGAAAGGGTTGACGAACTAAACGAAAAGTATAAGCAAGAGAACTGTGCAGGTATGAGCGCAGAAGCGTGCTCAGTGAAAATGTACACCCAGCGCCGTGAAGAGTTTAAGGAAATACTTTTGACGGGGGCTGATTTTGTGCCTGTCATAGGTGACATTAAGAGTATTGTGGAAGCGAAATCGGCATTGGATTACCTAGCCGCAGCAATAGGTATTATTCCCGGTGCCGGTGATGTTGCTGGCAAAGCATTAAAAGCGGCTGAAATAGCACTTAAGAAAGGTGATGTTGCTGAAGCATCAAGCCTATTAAATAAGGCCAGCGATGAAATATCAGGTTATTTACCAGCCACTGGTACTATTTCTCGTCCCGCATCAGGCGTGGGAGCAAGTGCTGAGTTTTCAGTAAGTAAAGCCCAATTAGGTAAAAAGCTAGGTAAGCATGTAGAAGATTTTGGTGGAGATGCATCAAACGCTCATGACCGACAACGAGTCATTGATATAATCAATGATATAGGGAAAAATCCAGATAAAGTCATTCCTGGAAAGTTCGCTGGCCAAGGTACAGGACCAGGGGCAAGCCGTGGAGATGTATTTTTCAGAATAAAAGGAAATGACGTAGTAGTGACAAAACCTGATGGAAGCTTTGTCACAATTCTTAAGGACGGTGTTAATGAAAACACCTCAGTGATAAATGCTTTAAAAGGAGATGCAAGGTGAACAGCTCATTGGAAAACATGAAAATATGGGCCAAAAAATCCTTTGATAAAGAGATAGAGGCTATTTATGGTCTTATCTATTTCCTTGATGGTCCTGATTTAGATGCTCCTCAAAGATTGCAAATAAAATTCTCAGGCTGCAATGAGGAATATCAATTTTCATGCGGTAGGGATGGATCCACTCTTGCATTAGAGCGTGGTTGGTTAATTAATCGAGACTTAGGCGAGTATGGAAAGGAAATAGTTATGGATATTTCGGATGCAGAGCCTTATTCACGTTATATTGGGTTAAGCCCTAATAATTTTCACTCTATTCTTTCACAGGATGACAATGCTATAGTTGGAGTAAGATTATCATTCAATAGCAACCCTGACATTTTCGTAATTAATGCAGGTGATGAGTTGCTTTTTACGAACCTGAACCCTTTCGAGTCGTCTGAATATAATATTTCATTTATTGATCTTTTGAGCTAACACGTTTGGAAAAGTTAGGGGATAGAGGACACATTGAAGAGACTCAAACTGAATCGCCACGGGTTTAACAGACACCTCAGAGTCATTTAAGATGGCTTAAAGAGAGGTACCTATGAGCGCGGTTAAACAGGTTGTTGATCGTGGCCATTCCATTGCAAGTGTCGCCACACGTCTTGATATCACCACGCGCAGCCTCTATGCCTGGGTAAAAAAGTACGGCTCTGACTCCTCAGCCAATAAAATTCAGTCAGATGCCCAGTCTGAGATCCACCCATTTACATTGCCAGTTCACGGGCAATAAATGTCATTAACTGTGATAAAAATCAGCGTGCCGTGATGGGAAGATCTTTCTTTTCCAAACCTTTTGCCGAAGGCGAACTTGTTCATGCGAGTGTCGAAATAGGACAGTGGGAGTCATTCCCGGATAACTCTCATATAGGCATAACTGCTGGGATGATGTGCCGAATTCCAGTTGAGAAACTCAAACCCGAACCCGCAAAAGAGAGCCGCAAGCCATTATTAAATTTGTAATCAAATAAGCATCAATTAAACCGCTCCCGCCGTACCTTCAAAAAACGTCACCAGCAATTGCCACAAATGCTGCGCGGCGGGCGTGAAGCGGTGATCGGCGCTGCGTAATAAGTGGCATTGGCTTTCGCGGGCGATGCGATGGTGAATCGGCACGGCGACTAAGTTCTTGGCGATGAGGTCGTCTTCAACCACTTTGGCGGTCATAAACGCGATGCCCATGCCGGCCTGGCTCAAAGCGATGGCGCTGGAAAACAGATTACAGCTATAAGCCGGGCTGAATATAAATCCTTCCTGACTGAACATGGCATTCATATAACTTTGAATGCCAAAATTTTTGTCCATACCAATTAACGAATAATTAACCAGTTGGGCCACTTCAATTTGCGGGAAATCCGCGATTGGGTGTTGGCTGTGCACCACCGCACAGATTGGTCCGCGGTGAAAACTCAAACACTTCAGGCCGGGAGGGCCAATCGGGCCAAAACCCACCGCCATATCAACGTCGCCTTTGGCAATCAGCGACATGGTGGTTTGCATATCGCCCGACAGGATATCGATAAACACATCGGGATAAGTTCGCGAAAACGGCTGCAATACATGCCTGACAACTTCATCCACCATGCCTTGACCGACGCGCAATTTAATCGAGCCGCCGCGCTTATGGCGCAGATCTTTTAACTGGCGATCCAACTGGCTGCGGCGCTGATGGGTGTGCGCGTAATCTTCAGCCAATAACTTGCCAGCTTCGGTCAGTACCACATTGCGGCCACGTCGCTCTAACAGCGGCAACTGCATCTCCCGCGCCAGTTGCGATAACTGACGGCTGATGGCGGCGGGATCAACATCCAAGGCTTCCGCCGCCCGACGAATACCGCCGTAATTGCCCACTTCATACAGATACCTTATGGATTTTTCGGGATAGAGCAGCATCGCCATAGGTTTTTCCTATCTGTTGATCTGAGGTCAACAATAATAGCCTTTTATCTCCATTTTTTAAGCGCATTTTTATCTCCATACTCGAAGATTCACTATGCGAGGGCAGTACAAATGAAAACTATAAAAAATTACCTGCAACAACATGCCGATGAAATTCTTCTGGATATCAAGGAATTGGTCGCAGCGGAATCACCATCAATGAACAAAGCCGCCGTGGATCGTTGTGGCGAGGTCTTACAAGCGCTGTTTGCCAAACGTTTGGGCGTGGCAGCAGAGATTGATGAGCAGCCGCATTACGGCAATCACCTGAAGTTCACGCTGGGAAGCGGTGACGAGCAAACCGTGTTACTCGGGCATTTCGATACCGTCTGGGATGAAGGCGAGTTGGTGATGCGTGAAGAAGAGGGCAAGCTTTACGGTCCTGGCGTGCTGGATATGAAAGCCGGCCTGGTGCAGGCCATCTGGGCGGTACGCGCGTTGCAACAGCATGATTTACTGGCGGGCAAACGCATCGTGTTTCTGTGCGGCAGCGATGAGGAAGTCGGTAGCCCAAGCTCCAGCGCCTGGTTATCGCAGCACGCGCTGGGATCGGCACAAGTGCTGGTGGTTGAGCCTGCGGTGGCGGGATCGGGCGCACTGAAGACAGCGCGCAAAGGTACCGGACAATATGAAATCACCATCAACGGATTAGCTGCGCACGCCGGGAACAATCCCGAAGAGGGCATCAGCGCGGTACAAGAAATGGCGCATCAGATCATGTTCTTGCACAGTTTAAACGCGCCGGAGCGCGGCACCACCGTCAATGTGGGAATCGCGCGTGGCGGCAACCGCATCAATGTGGTGGCGGATAAAGCGGTGTTAGGCATTGATACGCGCGTTACCAGCGAAGCAGAAGCCGAGCGCATTCACGCCGAAATCAGCAAAATCACGCCACATTTAGCTGGCATCACGCTGGATATTAGCGGCGCACAATCGCGTCCGCCGATGCGTCAAACACCGGAATCGTTGGCGTTGATGGAGCATGCGCAGCAGGTTGCCGAGCAGCTCGGTTTCTCTGTGGAAGGCAAGGCGGTTGGTGGTGGCAGCGACGGCAATTTCACTGCTGCGTTAGGCATTCCAACTCTCGATGGTTTGGGCGCAACCGGCGCGGGTATTCATGCACGTCATGAACATATCATCATTGCCGATATTGTTCCGCGCGCGGCGTTGGTGGCGGGCTTGATCCTCGGAGGTGATGCGCATGTCTCAGGTTAATGTGGAGAAAAATACGCTGCGCCAACCGCCAGCAGCAAAAACCGAGCAAAGTCCTTATCTGCTGCTGTTTATTATTTTGGTGCTGGCGGCGGTGGCGACCTGGATTATTCCGGCGGGCAAGTTTGATCATGAAACCCGCAATGGCATTACTTTCGCCATCAAGGGAAGTTTGCATGAAGTCGCGCGTTCGGGCGTATATCCCGGCGAAATTTTTATGGCGATTGTGCAAGGGGTAATCAAAGCCGCGCCGATCATTTTCCTGATTCTGTTTACCGGCGGGTTATTAGCGGTGATCGAATCGACGGGTGCTATTGCTACAGCGCTTAATTCTCTGTCGCGCAGTACCAAAATTAGCGATACGCGTATTATCATTATTTTTGGTGTGATATTCGCCATTCTCGGCACCACTGGCGTGGTGCAAAACTCGGTAGTGGCGTTTGTGCCGATCGGTTTATTAGTGGCGCGCTCGTTGGGTTTATCGCCAATGATTGGTATGGCGCTGGTGTATTTAACCTGTGCCGCCGGTTTTAACGTTGCGGTATTAGGTCCAGCCACCACCGGATTAACCCAACATCTGGCGCAGTTACCGCTGTTCTCCGGCATGTTGTTGCGCGGCATCACCTGTTTATTGTTCGTGTTAACGGTGATGACCTATTTGATTATCTCGGTGAAACGCGCGCGGAATAATGGTGAAGTGCGAATAGAACAAACTGCGCAGAATGACGATTCACTGGCGATAACCGGTCGGCATAAACTGATTCTGATCACCTGCGCTGCAACGCTGATTGTATTTATGATTGGTACGGTGCAATTGCATTGGGCCACCAATGAAATGTCGGCGATGTTTATTATTCTGTCGATTATGGTCGGCATGATTGGTCGCATGTCGGGTTCTGCCATTGCCAACACCTTCCTTACGGGTTGCTCGCAATTGGTCAAAGGCGGCTTCATTGTGGGTATGGCTGGCGCGATTTCCGTGGTGTTGCAACAGGGCAATATTCTTGATCCGATTGTTGGCTTCCTGTCTGATTTACTGGCACCAGTTCATCCCGCCATTGCGGCGGTGGGCATGTTCATTAGCGCGGCGTTGATGCATTTCGGTATTTCATCCGGTTCCGGTGAATCCGCTTTGCTGATCCCGATCTTCTCGCCGCTCGGCGATAACCTCGGTTTAACCCGTCAGGTGACGGTGCAGACGGTGTTGCTGGGTGAAGGTATCGTCAACTCCATCAGCCCAACTTCTGGCGTGTTAATGGCAGCCTTGGCCACCGCCAATATCTCTTTCGGCAAATGGATTAAATTCGTTGCACCGGTAGTGGCGATTTGGTTTGCCATTTGTGTTGTCACCTTATTAATTGGTGTGGCGATCAACTGGGGACCATTCTAATAAATCGTAAGAAGCCACTTAATGGTGGCTTCTTATTTTTATAGTGTTGTTAACACGATCAACATCCTTTCCGCTATTTCAGTCCCACGAATAATTGTATTCAATCCCCGGCCTTTTCTTAAAGTTATCTAATCATCTCTATTTGGCTTAAGTCGCGCTGGAACTGTCTCGCGTAAAGTGATGTTATTGCCACGTCGCAGAATTCCCTTACGTTCAATTACACAAATTAATAGTAGCCAAACCCATTGCTGGCGATGTCTGTACGCATCGCGGCAGCGTTGCATGCTTCTCTGGAGTGAACGATGATGTTTCGATTGCATCCGCTGTTTATTAGCCTTATTGCCGCTTACGGTGTGTTTAATCCGGCTTCGCCAGTTTGGGCGGCGACGCTTCAGCCTTTTACGCCGGAATTAAATGACAATCGCGCCGGGGTGTTTTGTATTTGTAATGGCTCGACTCAAACATTAAGTGGTAATCAGCGGTTTGCGCCCGGTCAGGACGGCGGTGGCACCATATCCATCGGACAGTTGCTCAGCAGCGGCAGAATTATTTCGTATTCCTGGCAAGATTCAGGTCGCGTCGATCTGGGTGCGCAGAATTATGTGATTAATGTGCCGGACGCCAATGGCAGCGGCAATAATAGCGTGCAGGTATATAATTCCGCCGCGATTAGCGCCATTGAAACCAATACTTTGCCCAATTTTTATAACGTTAATAATGGGCAATATATCAACGCGCGCGTGGCGCAGGTCAGCAATGGCACCATCAATGTTGATATCGGGCAGAAGGGCGCAGCAACCACCGCCAGCACCAACGGCTGGTCGATGGCGGCAAAACAGAGCGAATTGTTTACTGCCAGCGGCAGCGGCACCATGAACTGGAACTCCGCCAACCGCATCTCCTTTTTTGGTTCCTACACGCCTTACACCTATCAACTGGGGCAATGGTTCGACAATGTGGTCTCCTGGCGCGGCGCGTTTAGCGTTACTACGCTGGACAACGCCACCACTTCATTCAACGTGTCCAACGTCAGCAGCTTGCAGAGCTACAACAATTGGCTGATTGAGCAATTGCAAAACGGCAATCTGGCCGCCGACAGCTACAGCAGCGAGTTCAATAAAGCGCTCTCCTTACGCAGCGATGTCATCGCCTATGTGATCGATGCCGACGAATACTACGACGAAGTGACGCAGCCGATTGGCGAGCGCATTGTGTTAAGCGCCGATGGCCCCAACGCCAGGGCAACCATTGGCAGCAGCGGCATTCTGGAAGTGGTAAACGCCAGCAGTGCGGCGATGCGTGCCAGCAATGGCGCGACGGCGGTGATTGACGGCAAACTGGCTAGCGTTGGCAGCAACGCACTGGAACTGTTGAACGGTAGCACCGGCATTAACAACGGCGTCATCAACAGCGGCTTTTTCAATAATGCCGATGGCAGCGGCGTCGATGCCTCGACGGTTGGCGCGGGCGGCACCGGCGTGTATGCCAACGGTGGCAGCCGATTCACCAACAATGGCGTGATCAATACCGCGATTAACAGCACCGGCATCCGACTCGAGGATGCCAGCGGTGAGAACAACGGCACCATCAATGTGAAAGGCAAGGGTGCGACGGGCGTTACCGTTTCTGGCAGCCAGGCCAATTTTGCACAGAACGGCAGAATCAATCTGTATGGCGAAAACGCGGTTGGCGTTGATGTGCGGGATGACGCCAGATTAACCATCAGCGATGCCAGTTCACTGCATTTCTACGCGCCGAATCAAACCGGTTATCAAGCCACCAACTATGCGCACATCGATAGCAACGGCGGCAGTTATGATGTCTCCACGCCAGGTTCGGCGTTGTATCGCCTGAGTGACGGCGTGATCTTCAATCCGGTGGTGGCTGCCGATGTGACGTTGAGCGGTGCCAACACACGCGGCATAGTAGCTTCAGGTGCCGGTTCACGACTTTACGGCACCACCTTGTACGGTACCGACAGCTATCACGTTAATGGCGAAGGCGCGATTGCGGTTCAGAGCTCGGAGGGTGCAGACGTGACCATCACAAACCCGATTGAGCTGAACGGCAAGAATACCATTGCGGGTACCGGACAAGGCGGATTCTTCGCCAACGTGGCGCCGATTACCGGCAACGGAGCCAACGCCACTGCCTTTGATATCAGCGATGGTGTGATCTATGAATCAACGCCGCGCGGCACCATCAATCTCACCGGGCCAAATAGCATCGGCGTGCGTATTCGCGGTGGCGGAAATATCTTCGATGGATCAAGCACCAACATAGCCTCGGGCGTCGCGCTGGATACCGCTGAAGGTAATACCGTTTATTGGACCGATCACAGCGGATTGAGTGCTGGCGGCATCGCCGCAGTGCGCGTAGGCAATAACGGCGGGCTGACGATAAATGGCGATACCGCCGGGCCGAATTTTTACTACAGCACCATCAACGCCAATACAGGTGCAGACACCATTTTGCTGGATAAAGGCGCAGCGTCGTTAACCGCCAGCAACATCGGACTCTACAATTCTGGCGGCGGCACTGTGCTGAACAACCGCGCGGAAACCAGCAATATTTCGTTGCAGGATGTCGGGATGAACACCGATGGCGGCACCTTGATTCGCTCCTCGACCTCATTCGATCCCAACGGTTATATGCTCGGTACGGTGAGCGGTGCAGGCGCGACGGGTTATGTGTTTAGCAAAGAAGATGGATCCACCACCAGCAACGATTTAGTTATTCCGCAGGGTTACAGCTTCTTTGTGTATGGCCCGGCAACTGGCGTGCGCGCCAATACCACCGGGCGGGTGATCGCCAACGGTAACATCATCGTTAACAGTTCCGATGGCGGCTCGGCGATCGTCACCAGCACCGCCAGCGAGGTGATCAACCGCGGCACCATCGTTTCGCTCAGCCTGGTTTCGCCAATTATCGATCTGCGTGGCGGCAACTCGGTATTTATCAATGAAGGCAACGTCACCGCGCCTTACCCGGAAACCGTTGTGGTTGCGGGTGGCGCTACCAATGATCAGATTGCACTGGTCGATGGCAACGTGGTGGGTGATGTGAACACCGGCAACGGCACCGACGTGGTTGAACTCACCGGCGGAACCATTGACGGCAGCGTGACGATGGGAACCGGCAGCAACAATGTGGCGACGATTGCTAACGTCAGTCTGGCAAACACGCGCCACATCACCACCGCAGGCGGCAGTGGCAGCACGCTGAACTTTAGCGAGATCAACGCGCGCGGGGGTTCGTTCAACAACGATGATCTGACGCGTGGCGTCAACCTCGGCGCGGGCTGGAGCACCATCAATTTCTACAACACGCAATTTACCCTTACCGATAATCTGAAGCTGGCGCACAGCACCATCAATGTAGATAGCGGATCAACGCTGTTTGTCGGCGATCAGGTCAATCCGGTGTTGTCGGGCGAAACCGATGATTCGCTGGTGGTGAATAACGCCGGTACGTTGGATCTCACCAACGGCGGCGGCGCGGCGGGCAACACGTTGACCATCAATGGTGATTTGGCGTCGGCGGGCGGCAAGTTGGCGTTGCGGACGCAGGGCACGCAAAGTGACACTTTACGCGTTAACGGCAACGTTACCGGCACTACCTTTATCAATGATGCGCTGAGTGCTGCCACGCTGGCGGATAGCAATCGAGATGGCGTGATCTCCGCCAATGAAGGCGTTTCTCTGGTGCAGGTTGCTGGTAGCGCCAGCGCGAATAGCTTTGCGCTGCAACGGGGTTATGTCGCTGCAGGGCCGTGGCAATACGGGCTTTACAGTTTTGCTCCCGCGAATGGCAATACAAACTGGGATTATCGTCTGGCCAATAATTTTATTTGTGAAGAGGGTTCCGTTTGCCAGCCGCAGACCGCAGGCAGCGGCGCGGTGCGCCCGGCGGTCATTCCACAGCTTCCTTCCTACATTTCGGCGCCGGTCGGATTGGCGTATTACACCCTGGCAACCATTGGTGATTTACATCAACGCCTGGGCGAATTGCGGCAGAATCCAGACGGATCAGCGGAAATGTTCATCCGTTATTCCGGCTCCAATCAGAAGTACAAAACTAACCTTGATACGGCGCATTACGGTTACGACTTTGACCTCGATTACAGCGCGGTACAGTTCGGCGGCAACCTACTGCGGTTGGACGGCGAGCAAGACAGCCTGCGCGGCGGCCTGGCTTACACGCGCGGCAATGCACGCATCCGACCGAATGCAGCTGATGGTTACAGCTCAACCGATTTCGACAGCGACAGCCTGGCGATTTACGGCACCTGGCAGCGCGAAAGTGGCTTCTATTTGGATGGCGCGCTTTCTCTCGATTGGCATCGTGGCGACACCGATATCGCGCGACAGAAAGAGGTGGCGAAGTTGAAAGGCAAAGGCTGGACCGCATCGCTGGAGAGTGGTTATCCGTTCCAGCTGGCGAATGGCATTCGTCTTGAGCCGCAAGCGCAACTGCTGCATCTGCATTTGAAGATGGATGACTTCACCGACGACGATCAAACCAAAGTCTCTTACGACGATTATGACCAAACCATAGGCCGCGTCGGCGCACGTCTGGCGCGTACCTGGCAGGACAGCGGCAGCGGGCAATATACGCCGTACCTGCGCACCAACTACTATCGCGGTTGGGGCGGCACGGCGAAAGTGAATGTCGGTGCCAGCAACAGCGACGTCAGCGAGAGCTTCAACAGCGGTAAGTTCGGCCAGATGTGGGATGCCGGCATCGGCGGCAATGCGGCTTTCACCAATAATCTCTCACTGTATGCCGAAGCCAATTATCGCAAAGAGATCGACGGCAACGGCGTGCAAGGCTGGAATTACAACGCGGGCGTACGCTGGGTGTTTTAATAAAACGGTCACCCTCACAAGCCCGCCGGTTTAGTTGACGGCGGGCTTTTTTACATGTTGAGAGCGCGGTAAAATTGACAACCTACCAATGGTAAGTTACTACTAGTAGCTTATTCATGACGGAGGTTGTCGCTATGCATGCTCTGATTGTTACTGCTCATCCAGATCCCAACTCCTATACTCATCACCTTGTTTCGCAGGTAGCGCATGGTATTGCTGCTGGCGGCCACAGCTATGAAATTGCCGATCTGGCGGCGGAGCAATTTGATCCGCGCTTCAATCAGGCCGATGTTGATCAGTTCAAAAATGTTGCGCCGTCGCCTGCCGACGTTGTGGCTGAACAGCAGCGGTTGGATCGCGCGGATGCGCTGGTGCTGGTTTATCCAATCTATTGGTGGTCGTTCCCGGCGCAGCTGAAAGGCTGGATCGATCGCGTTTTCACCCAAGGTTGGGCCTACGATGATGACGGCCAAACCGTGGTGAAAAAGCTTGGCCATTTACAGGTGCATCTGCTGGCGCTGGGCGCGGCAAGTCAGCGCACCTATGTGCGTCGTGGCTATTTCAGCAGCATGCGTACACAAATTGACGAAGGGATATTTGGCTACTGCGGCGCGCCGGTGCTGACCAGCGAATTGCTGTTGCCAACCGATGAAAATTATCCCGACGCGCATTACACGCTGGCCCTCCAACTTGGACAGCGACTTTTTAACGTGAAGGAATCGGTATGAATCAACCCACTCGCCAGCGCATGTCGCATCAGGCACGCCGTCAGCAGCTGATTAGCGTGGCGTGGAATCTAGTGCGCGAGCAGGGCAGCGATGCGCTGACGTTAGGACGCGTGGCAGAAGAAGCGGGCGTCAGTAAACCGGTGGTCTACGATCATTTTGGTACGCGTCACGGATTGCTCGCGGCGCTGTATGAAGATTTCGACCTGCGTCAGAACGCGATTATTGAGGCGGCAATGAATGCCGCCGGTGCCAGCCTTACCGAGCGGGCTAACGTGGTGGCGTCGAGTTACGTTGATTGCGTGTTGACGCAGGGACGTGAAATCCCGGATGTGCTGTCAGCACTTGATAGCTCGCCGGAGCTGGCGGAAGTGAAGCGCAAGTACCAGCTCGATTTTATAGAAAAATTCCGGGGCTGGTTTGCCGAAGCAATGTTGCCGCAAGCCAGCATGTGGGGAATGTTAGGCGCTGCCGATGCGATTTCTAATGCAGTGGTATGTGGCGATATCAGCCAGCAGCAAGGATTAGCGGAACTTCAGGCGCTGATTCTGGCGCTGGTGGAGCGTCACCAGTAACCGAACAGGAGCAACAGATGTCATTGTGCGAGATTGATACCGCTTGCTGGAAAGAACTGGAAACCGGCGCACGCGAGCCCGATTCCGGGTTTCACTTCTTAACGCTCGCATCCGTTGATCTACAGGGCAAGCCGCAGGCAAGGACATTGGTGCTGCGCGCGGTTGATCGTGAAAAACGCACGCTAGAGTTTCACACTGATATGCGTAGCCCGAAATGGCAGGCGCTGGCGGTTAATCCAGAGGTTACGGTTTTGGGTTATTGCGTGAAAACCCAGCTGCGATTGCAGGGAACGGTCGAGCGGCACGCCGCACACAGCGCAATAGCTGAAGCGGCGTGGCAACGATTATCGCGCCGGACGCAGCAAACCTATGCTGGCGCTGCGCCGGGAAGTGACATTGACAACCAATCCAACGATGTCAGTAACGCCGGGGATAATTTCGGCGTCTTGATCATCCAAATTACCCAACTGGATTGGTGCCTGCTGGCGCGCGAAAACAATCAAAGAGCGTTACTGAGTTACCGCTCAGACGGAGCGCTCACCAACAGCAAATGGGTTAATCCGTAACTAAGGCGTACATTGTTCCTGCGCCTTGCGACGGACGTTAAACAGCAGATAACTCGCCAGCGCCAATCCCCACACGCCTGTCGCGCCATACAACAACACGCCGGAAAAACCGTCGGTCAGCACCTGCGCGGCAATATCGTGGGTCAGTGAAGCCTCGCCGCCGCCAGCGATGCGCTCGGCCAGCGCCTGCACATCATTTTCACCCGGCATAAGACGTTGCAGACTCGCCGCAATGCCCGCCACCAGCAAGCTGCCCATTAGCGCGATATTGATGGCAAGCGTAATCAGGCGCGCGCTGATATCGATGCCAGACGCCATGCCAACGCGATTTCCCGGCACCGATCCGGTTGTGGTGTTGGTGACCGGCGTGTTAGTCAGCCCGAGTGCGATACCCGAGAGCAGCGCGCCCGGCAGTAAACTCATCTGCTGCGCGGCGGCAAACTTCATCAGCATAAAGCCCGCGCCAATGGTGAATAATCCCAGCGGGATCATGCGCGCCGCGCCAAAGCGCACCACCAATTTCTCGCCAAGCGGCGGCATCAGCAAGGTCGGCAAAGTGTAAGCCAGCAGCGCCAAACCGGTTGCCATGCTGCTATAGCCAAGCCCGCTCTGATAATAGACCGGCAGATAAATCATCAGCGGCCAGAAACTGAAGTTCATGCCAATCGAACCCATCAGCGCACCGGAAAAGGCGCGAATGCGGAACACCGTGAAATCAAACATCGGATGTGGATGACGTTTCTCAACCCATACAAACAGCAGCGCGCTGAGCAGCGTAACCAGCAAAATAAGCTGTGCCGCCAGGCTGCTCCAGCCGAGGCTGCTACCCTGCGTGATGAGGTAGGTTGCGCCGACCACGCTGATTGATAAGGTGATCAGGCCGCCGAGATCGAGCTTTTTGGCTTCAGAATCACGCGATTCCACCACATTTTTCAGTGCGAGGATCAGCGTCAGCAACGCGATAAAGCCGTGCACCAAAAACACCCATTGCCAGCTAAACCAGGCGACCAGCATGCCGCCGATGATCGGCCCGAATCCCAGCCCAAAGCCAAAGGTAATGCCCCACGCGGCGAACGCACGACTGCGCGCTTTTCCCTGTGGAAACTGGAATGACAAAATGGCGATCAGGCAGGTTAACATCGCGCCACCGCTTAATCCTTGCAGCAAGCGTCCAACGATCAGCCACCACGCATTGCCCGCCAGCCCGCACATCACCGACGTCACGCCGAAGGCGATAATGCTGATGATGAAGATACGTTTGCGTCCATAAGTGTCTGCCAGCGTGCCGGTTGCCATTAACACGGCGGTGCAAGCCAGCGTATAGGCGTTCATGATCCACTGCAGTTCGCGAAAACTGGCGTGCATCTCCTTTTCCAGCACCGGCAAAATCACCGGTACGCTCGAAATCTCCAATCCCGACATCAATGCGGCCAGACAAACCGCCATCAGCGCCAACATGTTCTTCATACTCAATCCCTGCGATACGTTAAGAGCGTGCCAGCATGAAAGATTGGCGTGACAGTGGAAATCCGCCCGCATGCCATATATCGTCAAGATCGTGCCAATTTCTCCGGTGACCTTTAATGCAAATGATTGCTCCGTTACATGCCCGTTCGCCTGCACCGTTTAACCGACGCATGGTTTTGCTGGCGTATGAATGCCTGTGTACCTTTGAATTCGGCACGGCGGTTGAGGCCTTTGGGCGCGTCGACGACGCGTTCGGCCAGCCTTTATATGATTTGAGCGTGGCGTCGGTAGAAGAGGGCGTTTTCGGCGCGCAAGGCGGCGTGCGATTGGTGGTCGACGGCGGACTTGAGCTGTTGGAAGAGGCGGGCACCATCGTGATTCCCGGCTGGCGCAGCGTGCACGAACCGGCTTCGGATGCGCTTATCGCCGCATTACAAAAAGCACACCGTAACGGCACACGTATCGTTTCGATCTGCGCAGGCAGTTTCGTGTTGGGCGCAGCCGGATTGCTGGATGGTAAACGCGCTACCGCGCACTGGAACAGCACCGAAATTCTGGCGCAGCGCTTCCCACAGGTGCAGGTTGAACACGGCATGATTTATGTCGATGAGGGCAGCATCATTACATCAGCGGGTGGCGCAGCGGGCGTGGATTTGTGTCTGCATCTGATTCGTCGCGATTATGGCATTGAAGTGGCAAACCGCACCGCGCGCCGTATGGTGACGCCGCCGCTGCGTGAGGGGAACCAGGCGCAGCTGATTCAGCAGCCGGTGCCGCAACGGGCGGCAAAGAATCTTTCGCCGCTGCTCGATGATTTACGCAATCACCTCAATACGCCTTTGGTGATTGATCAGCTCGCCAGGCAAGCCGGTATGAGCCGTCGCACTTTTTTGCGCCGCTTTCATGAAGCGACCGGCACCACGCCGGGAGAATGGATGTTGAGCGTGCGGCTGGAAAAAGCCTGCGCACTGCTGGAGAGCGGCAAGCTGAGCATTGACCAGGTTGCGGAGCAGGCGGGATTTGGATCGCCGGAAACCTTGCGCCATCATTTCAGACAGCGGTTGAATACCACGCCGACGCATTGGCGCAAGGCATTTAACGAAAGAGGGATGGTGCTTTAATTCAGCCAGGTGCGCATAAATGCGCACCCTACGAAAAGCCCGTAGGGTCGCCATTCATGGCGACCGTTTTACGGTTAAATGACGTGCATCACGCCATTCATGGCGACCGTTTTAAATTTAATTCCCGCGATAAGTCGAATAACCAAACGGACTCAACAGCAGCGGAATATGGTAGTGCTCGCCGTTGCTTTCCATATTGAACTCCACCGGAATTTCCGGGAAGAAGGTTTTCTGGTTGTTCATTTTGTAATAGTCACCGGTTTTAAATACCACGCGGTAGCTGCCTGCGCTGGCGGTTTTATCTTCCGGGAATAACGCGCTGATTCTGCCGTTGCTGTCGGTTTTGCCGCTGGCTAATTTCACCCAGTTATTATTTTGTTTCTGATCGAGTTCTACTTCAATTCCCGCTGTTGGTGAACCTGTCTGCAAGTTAAGTACATGCACGCTCAGTGGATTTTTTGTTGCTGTCGGTTGTGCCGCTCCCGCTGACAGGCTGGTAGCAATCAGGATAGCGCTGGCTGAGGTAAAGAAAGTTTTCATTAAAATATCCATTTTTAGCAATTGAATGTGCTGCAATGGTAGAGTCTTAAATATCAAAAGCGTAATCGATGAGACTAAATGTGAAATTTCCCAGACTAAAATAGTTGGCTAACGAAATATGCTGAAAACGTGAACAGCGCTGATGATTATTACGCCATGTTTTCCGCCGTCACAATGCGCAATTCAACGCGTCCATCCTGATAAATATCTGGCTGAAAACCGGTCTCAAGATGGCGAATTAATAAATCAGTGGAGATCACCGCATGCTGACGTGCATTTTGATCAAGCGTGTAGGACAGCGTCCCCTGTTGTAGCAGCAAGCGCGTGACATCATAGAGTTCGTGGGTGATATAACAGCAATCAGTGAGTTGCTGTTGCTGTAATAACGCACTTATATCGCTGTTATTATCACCAGAATTATATAAGCCAACCACGTTGTCCGCTTGCAGCAGTGTTTGCTTAAGCAGGGCACGAATTTTGTGACGCTCATCTTCTCCGGCCAGCACCTCACGTAAGCGCAGCCAGGGAGCACGTTGTGTCAGTGCGTCGCGAAAGCCTGCAATACGTTGAATATGAGCGCTGAAATCAAAACGACCGCTCACCATAATGACATCACCCGGCGTTTTCATGCTTTTGCTCATCAGTAAACCTGCGGTTCTTCCGGCCTGATATTGATTGATGCCGACATGACAAAAACGCTGCGCGCCAGGTAAGTCGGAAACCAGCGTAATCACCGGAATGCCTTTTTCATGGCAATGCAATAAAGCCTGGTGAATAACCGGATAATCGTGACCGTAAACAATTATACCGTCGCGCAACTCACTACTTTTTTTTATCTTTTCTGCCAGTTTTTCCGGTGGGTTTTCATTGACCAGAGTGCGGAATAATTTAATTTTACGGTAGCCCAAACGATCGGCTATTTGCGCAAACTCATCGGCCAGTTGCTGAAAAAACCAGGTTCCGTTGCTGCTTAAAAACACTTCAATTTGCCACGGATGCTGAGTATCGTCCGGCAGCAGGCGCTGCAATCCCGCCTGACGTGCGGCACGTAGCACCTTGCGTACCGTTTCAGGACGCACGCCGCCGCGTTCATTCAATACGCGATCAACCGTTGCGATACCCACTCCCGCTAACTCGGCCACTTTAATTAAGGTGAGCTTCTTCATTTATACTTAACGGCCTCAGCATGCAATACAGTTAATTTATTCAATTAGATTTCGTGACAGACAGATACTTAACTGTTGCGAGACGAAACTTCATTATACGCATTGTCGCTTATCAAACGGTAAATAATCAATGATGGGAAACCATCAAGAAAAACCTTTTAAACCTCAGGGTAAGAAATTATTCTTTGTGACGTAGTTAACATTTTATTAACTCTATGATTTACCTGTAAAGATGCTTACCTCGTTGTTTATCAGATAATAAAAATTGCCTAACGGGCACGCACGAATTTGATCTATGAAACCTTTTATATGGCTAATTAATCGCCAGGCACAAATACGTCCGTAATTTGTCCTGGTTTGCAATGTGAACATTTATTGGCAGGGAACCTATGAAACGCAGAGAATTTCTCACTTCCATCACCGCGTTGGGAGTCGCTTCCACCATCCCCACGCTAACCCAGGCTGAAGTCGTTAATGGCGGACAGCCCTGGGAACCCGGCAAAGTTCAAACCCCTCCCGCACCACCGCGCAAAGGCGGCCTGCAATATCTCACCCAACATGAATTCGCTACCGTCGGCGCCATCGCTGAGCGCTTTATCCCGGCCGATGAAACCAGCCTGAGCGGTAAAGAAGCCGGTTGCGCCATCTTCATTGATCGCCAGTTAGCCGGTGATTACGGCAATGCCGTGGCAATTTACCGTCTTGGCAAGTTCGTTAAAGGCACGCCGGAGCAAGGTCCGCAATCACCGCTAACGCCCGCGCAGCGCTATCGGCTGGGCATTGCCGCGCTGGATAAAGCAACCAAGCAGCAATATGGCCAGGATTTCGTCTCATTGAGTGGTGAACAGCAGGATCAGGTGCTGACCGCGATGGAGAAAAACAGCCTTGATTTAGGTGAAGAGGTGGAAACCAAGGTGTTCTTCGAGTTGCTACTGCAAAACGTGCGCGAAGGTTTCCTCGCCGATCCGATTTACGGCGGCAACAAGGACATGACCAGTTGGAAGATGATTGGCTTCCCAGGCGCGCGATATGACTTCCGCGATCTGCTGCCGAAGAAAGGGCAGAAGCTCAACATCATCCCGACCAGCCTGATCGACAACACCCTTTAATTTTTAGCCTTAGCTGAGCAATAACAACATGAATAACGTCCGTCCAAAAGCTGATGTCGCCATCGTCGGTCTGGGTTGGTGCGGTTCTTTGATCGCCGAAGAGCTGACCCGCGCCGGCTTGAATGTCGTTGCCATTGAACGTGGCCCGTGGTTCGAAACCGCCACTGATTTTCCGCCCTCGGTTGATACCGATGAACTGCGTTGGGATACGCGTCGCAGTATGCTGCTGCCGCCTGCGGTTGAAACCACCACTTTTCGTAATAACATCACGCAAACTGCGCTGCCTTCGCGCGAATGGAACCTCAACGAACTCGGCTACAACGTGGGAGGTTCAGGTACACACTGGGCAGGTATGGCCTGGCGCTTTACGCCATTCGATTTCGAGCCCTATAGCCAAACCGTTAAGCGCTACGGCAAATCGCAGATCGCCAAAGGAGTAATCCTGCAGGATTGGGGCGTCACCTACGACGAGCTGGAACCGTTCTACGATCGCTTTGAGAAAATCGCGGGCGTGTCCGGTAAAGCGGGCAAGCTGAACGGGAAAATCATACCGGATGGCAATCCGTTTGAAGGCAATCGCAGCAGCGAGTATCCGCTGCCTGCGCTGGAGAGCATGCGTCTGACCGATATTTTCGCCGAAGGCGCGAAGAAGATTGGCCTCAATCCGTTTATGGTGCCGGCCGGCCAGGCGTCACGCGCTTACGTTAACCCGCTTGGAGTGCGCATGGGGCCGTGTACCTATTGCGGCTACTGCCTCTATTACGGCTGCGGCAACTTCTCCAAATCCAGTCCGAATGCCTGCGTGATCCCGGCGCTGATGCAGCGCGAGAACTTTACCGTGCTGACTGATTCTGCCGTGGTGCGCGTCAACAAGGCGGAAGATGGCAAAACCGCTACTGGCGTCACCTACCTCGATAAGAACAAGAAAGAGTGGGAGCAACCGGCGGATATCGTGATTCTTTCCGCGTTCCAGATGCAAAACGTCCGCTTGCTGCTGCTGTCGAAAATCGGCATTCCTTACAATCCGGTGACCAAAACCGGCGTGGTCGGGCGCGCGTACAGCTTCCAGACCGTCTCTGGCGCAGCGTTGTACTTCAAAGATGAGAACCTCAACCAGTTTATTGGTGCGGGCGCGCTTTCATCGCAGGTGGATGACTGGAACGGCGATAACTTCGACCATACCGGGCTCGGCTTTATCGGCGGCGCGGGCATTTTGGTGGTGGCGCGCGGCGCGCGGCCTATCGGAAATGCAGATGCGCTGCCGCCGGGCACGCCACGCTGGGGTAAGGAGTGGAAAAAGGCCTATACGCATGCTTTCCAGAACGCCACGTTCATCTTCGGTCAGGGCACAAGCTATTCGCACGAAGATTACTACCTCGATCTCGATCCTGAATACAAAGATGACAACGGCAATCCGCTGCTGCGCGTGACATTTGACTACAACGATAACGATCGCCGTTCGGCGAAATTTATCGAAGAGAAAAGCGTTGAGATTGGCAATGCGATGGGCGCGGAGTTGGTCATTGGCACCAATTCAGCCTCTGGTGCCTATTCACCGTACAACTTCGCCAGTGACCACACCATTGGTGGGGCGGTAATGGGAACCGATCCCAAAACCTCGGTGCTAAACCGTTATCAGCAGTGCTGGGACACCCACAACGTGTTTGTGTTGGGAGCGTCTTCCTTCCCCAACAATGCCGGGTACAACCCGACAGGCACGATTGGTGCGCTGAGTTTGTGGACGGCGAAAGCCATTATCGAACAGTACCTGAAGAATCCAGGTCCGTTGGTGAAGGTGTGAGATGAAAAAGAGCAAACTTATCGCCGGCGTTGCGGTGATCGCGGCCGCCGTCGCGGCGGGCATGCTGTGGATGAACGGTGATACTTCCGCAGATAACGTAGCAAGCAACGATATATTGACCAGCCAACCGCCGACTGCGGCAGATGCCGCTGCGGTGGCGCGCGGACATTATGTCGCAATCGCCAGCGACTGTACGGCTTGTCACACAATGCCAGAGAGCAAACTGCCGCTGGCGGGAGGCTATTCAATCAGCACGCCATTTGGCGGCATTTATGCCAGTAACATCACGCCGGATAGTGCAACCGGCATCGGTAGCTGGACTGAACGCGATTTCTTCCGCGCGGTGCGGCACGGTAAAGGCAAAGAGGGCGAGCATCTCTATCCGGCGATGCCCTACAACGCCTACGTTAAGCTGACCGATCAGGATATGCACGACCTGTGGATGTATATGCGTTCGGTGCGGCCAATCCGTAATAAGGTGCCGGAAACCCAACTCGGCTTCCCGTATAACATTCGTCTGGCGATGATGGGCTGGAACCTGCTGTTCTTCAAAAATAGCGGTTTCCAGGCTGATGCCAATAAGTCTGCCGAATGGAATCGTGGTGCCTATCTGGTGGAAGGCCCGGAACACTGCGCCGCTTGTCACACCGCCAAGAACATCATTGGTGGCGATAGTAGCGACTATTTGCAGGGCAGCAATCTCGGCGAATGGCACGCGCCCGATATCACGCCTAATCCGCATACCGGCATTGGCAGTTGGTCTGAGCAACAAGTGGTGGATTATCTGAAGCTGGGCAGCAACCATGTGGCGGTGGCGTCGGGTCCAATGGCGGAAGCGGTAACAAACTCGACGCAGCATTTAACCGACAGCGATCTCAAAGCGATTGCGGTGTATCTGAAACAGGTTCCGCCCTCGAAGAATACCAAACCGCAACCTATCGCCGCAGATACGGCACAAATGAAAGTGGGCGAGAACGTCTATTCGGCTAACTGCTCGGCGTGTCACAACAGCGACGGTAAAGGGATTCCTAACCTTGCCGCGAGCCTGGCAGGCAATCCGGGATTGATGGCCGATGATACGTCCTCCATCATCACCACTGTGTTGCAAGGTGGGCGCGGTGCGGTCACGGCGGGTAATCCAACCAGTGGCGCGATGCCGTCATTCGCGTGGAAATTGTCGGATGAGCAGGTGGCTGCTGCAGCAACCTACTTACGCAATAGCTGGGGCAACGCTGCGGGGGCGGTGAGCGCCGACGAAGTGGCTAAAGCGCGTGCGCAGTTGAAACTGCCCGCGCAAATGGCGACTCATTAAGTTATCAGGGAGCTTCGGCTCCCTTTTTATCGCTTCGCTAATCTATTCCCGATTATTCTTACCGCCCAGTAAGAATTATCCCGCAAAAGATGTACAACCTAAAAGGGTATGTACAAATAGAACGTTAAGTCCGCAATTTATTATTAGCCTGCAAATATAGTTTTCTGATTAATAAGCGAAGGGTAAAACCAGGATAAGCGAAGCGGTAAATAGGGTGAGATTGATCAAGAAATGATCAGTGATTCGGATTTTTCGCTAGAAATAACTCTCCTGACATCGTTGAATCTGTATTTAAGCGAAGCGTAAACACGGAGTCAGGAGAGTTTTGTGCAGAAGTAAAACGCCGTTAGATGGTTATTCTTGTGCGAAGAATGTTATTTGCGTCGACTAATCTTTCCTCCTTTTCGTCCTGCTTCAATGGCGCGCTCCGGGTCGTTCTTGAAGTTGCCGCCGCTCGCCTGACCACCCTTGCGCCCAGCCTCAGCTGCACGTTCCTTATTCTCTGCGAAGTTGCCTGCACCACCACGACGTTGCGTCTTTTTTTCTTCCTCATCGGGTTGCTTCTTAGCGTCCGTCATTGGTTCTCCTCTCTCTTAAATACCAACTTGATGCAAAATAAATGTAGTGCCATTTTTACCAGTTTCAAGCCTGGACTAATCTTAAGTCTTAATTCTAAGAGGCTTGCTTGTATTACTTCCAGTTAAATTTTCGATTGTCTCTAAATGTAACTAGCATGAGTTATGTCTTGGGGTTTTTTAACGTTAAGAAGAAAGTGGTGCAGGCCGGATAATAAGCGAAGCGGCAAGCGTGTTTGCTTGTAAACTTAATCGCAATTTCCGTTAGTATTACCTTGCCTTCATGCTTGCCTGCTATGTTTAATTAATCTGCTTATGTCGTATTAATTAACGCTTCGCTTATTATGATTTATTACTCCGGATAAGTTGATGTTTAACCCACCTGCCCGCTGACACTGAAACCGCCTCTTCGCGGTTCTTCTCACGAACAGTGCAAGAATTTGTGTCTCTGGCCTGGCGACTTCATCAACTGCCGGGCGCGGCGATCGAAGGCAGTTCGTCGTGTGCTAAAGCGGCGGTCATGCATCTGCTGGTCGCAGCATTTGACGCTGATTTTTAAAGTATGCGATTAGATAAACTATTTCCTTTGAGTCAAATTGCGTTAAATGGCAAAAAAAAGATCATTCTTTCGCTATTCGTAAGGTCAACGTAATCATTTATTTTAAATTAAGCAAAAAAACCAGCTTGCTGCTTTTATATTACTCGCTATCAATAAATGAAACTGATCAATGAAATCGATTTCAACTAAATAGCAGTTTTCACAGGGTGTTTTAATGTGACTGCATCTCTAATGTTAATTAAATAGCTGACGATAACAGCAGGGATGCTGCCGATTAACTTCCGGAGCCTCTTCCATTTTTAAAATAACACCGTTGTCTTCACACCTTTTCAATCAAAATCATTGAGGTTTCTAAATGGACGTAGTTCAAAGATTTTCGCGTAATGTAAAGTTGCGAACCAAACTTACAATATCCTCTGTGTTGAATATCGCGATGCTACTGTTAGTGGCGTTGCTCGGATTAAATTCGCTTTTCTTAGCGGAAACCGGCGTCAATGGCATGATGAAGGATGATTACCCGACCATCGCCTTGGGCAACCAGTTGATTGATGAAATCAACGTAACGGTGCAGCAGCAGGCGCTGCTGCTGAGCCCCATTGATGCGCAGCGCAGAGTGACCATTCAAAGCAATCTTCAGGAAGCATCGAAAAATATCAGCGAAACCTATAAGCAATTAGGCGCGCTGGCAACGGATGAGGAATCCATTGCCTTTCTCAAACGCGTTGAATTGAAGCGTGCTGACTTTCTAAAGGAGCGAAACGCTTTCTTCGAGTTAGTGAATAGTGATGTGACAAAAGCGGTGGATTTCTATTTTTCTACCCTTGCCTCAGCGCAAAGAAATTACATCAATGAGGTTGAGAGTTTCATTAATCTGCAAGAGCAGCAAATGAATGGCTCTTACGATAATTTCATGGCGTCATATAGTAAAACTAAAATCTCCATGCTGATTATTTTTGTGGTGGCTATTTTAGTATCCGCATTAATTGGCTGGATCATTATCCGCTCGATTACTGTGCCATTAAAACATGTGATCGCATTCCTTGGCCGCGTGGCGGATGGCGACCTCAGCTCTGATTTTTATGAGCAGCGTAAAGATGAAATGGGTCAGTTAATTAATGCCATTCAGCAGATGCAGGAAAAAATGTCGGATATTGTCAGCCATATTCGCATTAGCGCTGAACAGATATCCGGCGGCGCGAGCGAAATAATGTCGGGCACCAACGATCTCGCCGCCCGCACGGAAGAGCAGGCCAGCTCGGTGGAACAAACGGCGGCCTCGGTGGAGGAGTTCAGCGCCACCATCAGCAACACGCGAAATAACACCCACGTTGCCGCCGATCTCTCCGCCAAAGCGGAAAGCACGGTGGGACGTAATGCCAGCATGATGGACAACGTCGCTACCAAAATGGCCGAGATCAATGATTCTGCCAGCCGCATGGCGGACATCATCAACCTGATCGATTCGATTGCGTTCCAGACCAATATTCTGGCGCTGAATGCTGCGGTAGAAGCCGCACGCGCCGGTGAACATGGCCGTGGTTTTGCCGTGGTGGCGCAGGAAGTGCGCGCGCTGGCACAGAAAACGGCCACCTCGTCGCATGAAATCCGCAATTTGATCGAGGAGTCTTCCACGCGCATTGCCGATGGGCGCGATATGGTCACCGACGCCAATAAGTTGATGAACGGCATGATGTCGAATGTGGCCGAGATGAAAGAGCTGCTGGTGCAGATCAATCAGGCCAGCACCGAGCAGGCCGACGGCATCAGCCAGATCAACACTGCGATCAGCCAGATTGATATCACCACGCAGCAGAATGCCTCGCTGGTGGAACAATCGCTGGCGGCGTCGGCGATGCTGAGTGAGCAGGCGACAAATATGGTGAATAGCGTGAGTGTGTTTACGCTGCGTCAAACCGCTTAAGGCGATGTGGATCCAGAACGGTCTACGCGTTCTGGATCTTTTCGTTAGATAGCCTGATATTCGCCGGTGCCTTCTGGCCACGGCGTCAGCAAATCAAAGCCGGTTTCGGTCACTGCGATGGTGTGTTCCCACTGTGCCGACAGCGAGCGGTCTTTGGTGACCACCGTCCAGCCATCGGACAGCACGCTGGTGCCAGCTTTGCCCGCGTTGATCATCGGTTCGATGGTGAAAATCATGCCCGCTTGCAATTCCAATCCCGCGCCCGGCGTGCCGTAGTGCAGAATCTGCGGATCGCCGTGATACACCTCGCCAACACCGTGACCGCAATACTCGCGCACTACGGAAAAACCGGCTTTTTCCGCCACCTGCTGAATTGCCGAACCGATATCCCCTAAGGTCGCGCCCGGTTTTACTACTTTGATACCTGCAACCATTGATTCGTAAGTGATATCCACCAAACGTTTGGCGCGCACCGAAGGCTGACCGACGTAATACATGCGGCTGGTGTCGCCGTACCAGCCATCTTTGATGATGCCGACATCAATATTAACGATGTCGCCATCCTTAAGCTTTTTCTCGCCCGGAATGCCGTGGCACACCACGTGATTTACTGAGGTACAGGTGGTTTTGCTGTAACCGTGGTAGCCAATATTCGCAGGCACCACTTTCAACACGTTTACCACGTAGTCATGACAAATCGCGTCCAGTTCATCGGTGGTGACGCCTGGTTTGACGTACGGCGAGATGATCTCCAGCACTTTAGCGGCGGCGTGTCCGGCGGCACGCGCAAGTTCGATCTCTTCAGCGGTGTGCAGTTTGATGCTCATTACGCGATTCCCTGCGAGGTGAATAAAGGATGGTCGAGCAGTTGCGCTAAATCCGCGCCGCTGTCGCGTTCAACGCGCATCAGCAAGCGCGTTAATTCCTGATGATTGAGTGACGGATAAATCTCGGCCAGCATGCCGATCTTCATCCAGTGTTCTGCCTGCGCATTGATGGAGCGGCTCATCGCCGTGCTGGCGATGCGCAGATTCTCATGCATCAGGTCGGAAATTTTTACGATGCCCATGATGAAACCTATATATGAAATGTATGCGATATGTATATAGGCTACTCAGGAATTAGCGGATTTGCAAAGGGGAAATTTTTTAGAGGGAAAGCGGCGGCTTTTCCCTCTGACAACGCGGTTCATTGATAGGTTAGCGAAAATGTCGCCGAGGCATTGGCGTTTCCGCCCGCATGTTCGCTTCGGTAATAGCGTGCGATGAGGGTCACCATAAATGGCGACCCTACAAAGGGCTGGCGCGTTTTTCGTAGGGTGCGCATTCATGCGCACCGGCATAAAATTTAATGATGGGTGCCTGATTAAGCTTGCGGCTGCCCAACCGGTCCTTTGCTCATGGGGCCGCCGGGAATCGGTTGTTCGGTTTGCACATTAGGGCGACCATCGGGGCCAATAGGGCGGTCAGAGTGATAGCAGCCTGATAACGTTATCAGGGCGGAAAAGATAATAAGCCCACCTAAAAATCGCTTCATATAAACACGTCCTATTGAAGGGTGTAAGAAACAAACGATCAAGCAGTGAAGCCAATCCATGGCATAAAAAATCCTAAGGCGCCTTACTCAGACTTCGTTGGAGGACGACGGCTAATCTTGCCTCCTTTCCGTCCCGCTTCAACGGCTCTTTCAGGATCGTTTCTGAAATTACCTCCACTGGCTTTGCCTCCCGCTCTTCCAGCTTCTTTCGCACGTTCTGGATCGTTGGCAAAATTCCCTGCGCCGCCTCTGTAGCTCTGTTGTTTCATAGGAAGACCTCTTATCAATGTTCCGTGAGATTTGAGGACTAGCTAGTCACGCTGAAATTTTAGTATGCCGTTGAGGTAAAGCCAGGGCGCAGATGACGATCGTTGAAACGGATCATGAAAAAAAATTTTGGGATGTTTATCGATTTAACAGTGACCTCAATCACATTTTACAATTCCTGACTATACTTCTGCCTTTTGGGTTTCAACCTTTGCGCTCCAGAGCGCGTTCAATATGCAGGGAACAGGAATGGACACATCGCAGCAAAACAGTGACGACGATTCAGCGCTAAGTAATCTCACCGTCAAACAGCGCATTTTCTTCGTTGTACTGGTGGCGACCATGGGCGCGCTGGCCTTTGGTTATGACACAGGGATCATCTCCGGTGCCTTGCCGTTTATGACCTTGCCGCTTGATCAGGGCGGTCTCAATCTCACTCCATTCACCGAAGGTTTAGTCACTTCATCACTGATCTTTGGTGCCGCGCTGGGTGCTTTTCTCAGTGGTTACTTCTCCGACCGCTTCGGTCGCCGTATCACGCTGCGCTCTCTGGCGCTGATTTTTGTACTAGGCGCAATTGGTACCGCGTTAGCGCCAAACCTGCACGTAATGGTGGCGATGCGTTTTCTGCTAGGGATTGCGGTGGGCGGTGGTTCCTCAACCGTGCCGGTGTTTATTGCCGAAATCGCCGGACCAAAACGTCGTGCGCCGTTGGTGAGCCGCAACGAGCTGATGATTGTTTCCGGTCAGTTGCTGGCGTATGTGGTTAGCGCGGTGATGAGTTTCACGCTTAACGATCCGCATCTGTGGCGTTATATGCTGGCGATGGCGATGATTCCGGGCGCGTTGCTGTTCATCGGCACCTTCTTTGTGCCGGCTTCGCCGCACTGGATGGTGGCGGAAGGGCGCATCAAAGAAGCGAGCCGTATCCTGCACAAACTGCGTGAAACACCGCGCGAGGTGAAAAAGGAGATGACGGAGATGCGCCAGCACGCCAAGGCGGCGCGTCAGGGGCCTTCCGCGCGTGAACTGCTGCAAGAGAAATGGATTCTTCGCTTGTTGCTGGTGGGCGCGGGACTGGGCATTGTTATCCAGTTCACCGGCGTGAACGCCTTTATGTACTACACGCCAGTGATTCTGAAAACCACCGGCATGGGCACCAACGCGTCGATTGCGGCAACCATCGGTAACGGCATTGTCTCGGTGCTGGCGACCATGGTGGGCATCAAAGCGGTGGGACGTTTTGGACGTCGCACCATGCTGATGACCGGTTTGACAGTGGTAATCGCCATGCAGCTGGTGCTCGGCTGCGTACTGCTGCTGATGCCACAAGACATGACGCAAAGTATCTTCGCGCTGGCGGCAATTCTGGTGTTCCTGTTCTTTATGCAGATGTGCATTTCGCCGGTGTATTGGCTGCTGATGTCCGAGCTGTTCCCGATGAAAGTGCGTGGCGTGCTAACCGGCGCTGCGGTTTCATTCCAGTGGATCTGTAACGCGGCGGTGGCGTTTGCTTTCCCGCCGCTGCTGTCTGCCACCGGCAATGGCGCATTCTTTATCTTTGCGGCCATCAATGTCGGCTCGCTGATCTTCGTGATCACCATGCTGCCTGAGACTAAAGGCAAATCACTCGAGCAGATCGAAAACGAAATGCGCGAGCGGTTTAGTGAGCAGGAACAGGATCAACAGACCGCCTAACGGTGCTTGAGAATTCCTGGTCACGGGAGGAAGATACGCATCTTTCACCGGGCCAGGATTTCCCATGCTGATCACCGCCGAGAACACGCGCACCTTCAATACCGACATTCGCCTGGCCTGCACGCTGGCCGCAGTTGCCGGCGCACTCAACACCGCAGCGTTTGAAACCGTCGGCTTCTTCTCGGCAAACATGACCGGCAATGTCTCCTCACTTTCCGACCATCTAGCCAAAGCCAATCTGCACGTTGGCCTGTTTTTTCTGCTCATCGTGTTGCTGTTTATCGCTGGATCGTCGGTCTCAACTCTGATCATCAACTCAGGCAGACGGCGCCAGATACGCGGTATCTACGCCATTAATATCCTGATTGAAGGCATCGCGTTGCTGGTGCTGGGTGTGATTGAAAGCTGGTTCCGCTTTAGCGGCTCCGGCGTGTTGCTGGTGCTTAGCCTGAGTTTTTTGATGGGATTGCAAAACGCCGTCGTGACGCGCATCTCCAACGCGCGCGTGCGTACCACGCACGTTTCCGGCACCGCGACCGATATCGGTATTGAGCTGGCGATGCTGTTTGATGTGCTGCGCCGCAAAGAATCACCCAAGGATGCGCCGCTCTATATTGAGCGGCTAAAGCTGCATTTTTACACCGTGTTGGCGTTTTTGGGCGGCGGCGTGTTGGGGATTTGGCTGCTGCAGTGGATGAGTTATTTACTACTGATGGTGATTGGTGCGCTGCTTAGCGTGCTGGCGTTAGCGGCACTCAAACGCATCTGATCGGTGACCCGCTTCACACTTCTCTACGCTGTTCGCTAATACTGCTTGCCACTTTTTCCGTGCTGTAAGCATGATAGCGCCCGTTAAGGATTGTTACTGTTCGGCAGGCAAAACCTGAGACGCGCCCTTTTTCAGTTGAAGAGGGCGCGTCTCAGGTTTTTTTTTGCGCGAAAAACGCGCCAATCCTTTGTAGGGTCGCCATTTATGGTGACCGAAAGACGCTTAACTGGCGAGCATTAGGGCATGAGTTTAGGGCATTGTTCAGGAGAAAGAGTGATGCAATATCAGGAACTGGCGGATGACATCGTTAGCGGTGTTGGCGGCAAAGAGAACATTATCAGCGTGATGCACTGCGCCACGCGTTTGCGCTTCAAGCTGAAAAACAGTCAAAAAGCGCAGACCGCCGCGTTAAAGGACAATCCCGGCGTGATCATGGTGGTGGAGAGCGGCGGCCAATATCAGGTGGTAATTGGCAATCAAGTCGCGGAAGTGTATCGCGAACTCACCGCGCGCCATGCGCTGGATAATCAGAACGAGGCCGCAGATAACGCTGCACCGCAAGGCCTGTTTGCACGCTTTATCGATTTGGTTTCCGGCATTTTTACCCCGTTTATCGGCGTGATGATCGCCACCGGCATCATCAAAGGGTTGCTGGCGTTGGCGCTGGTGCTCGGCTTGATGAGCGCCGACAGCGGCAGCTACAAAGTGCTGTTTGTTGCCAGCGATGGTTTGTTCTACTTCCTGCCGATTTTGCTCGGCTACAGCGCCGGTAAAAAATTCGGCGGCAATCCGTTTGTCAGCATGGCGATTGCCGCTGCGCTGGTGCATCCGATGATTCTCGAGGTGCTGCAACAGCAGCAGCAGGGCAATGCGCTGACGTTCATCGGCATCCCGCTCGAAGTGCTGAACTACAGCTCCTCAGTGATTCCGATTATCTTCGCGGCCTGGGTTTCCAGTTTGATTGAGCTCTGGGTGCATCCGCGTTCACCCAGCGCGGTGCGCAATTTCACTACGCCGTTGTGCTGCCTGTTGATCACCGTGCCACTGACGTTCCTGGCGATTGGTCCGGCGGCAACCTGGCTAAGCCGCATGCTGGCCGAAGGCTATCTGTGGATTTACAGCCTGAGCCCAATGATTGCGGGTGCGGTAATGGGCGCGATTTGGCAAGTGTGCGTGATCTTCGGTCTGCACTGGGGATTGGTGCCGATTATGCTCAATAACCTCGCTAACTTTGGTCATGACACGCTGCTGCCATTGCTGATGCCAGCGGTGCTGGGCCAGGCGGGCGCGACGCTGGGCATCTTCCTGCGAACTCGCGAAGCGAAACTCAAAGCGATGGCGGGATCGGCCTTTACCGCCAGCATCTTCGGCATCACCGAACCGGCGGTGTATGGCGTGACGCTGCCGCGTCGTCGTCCGTTTATCTTCGGCTGCATCGGTGGCGCATTGGGCGCGGCGATTCTCGGCTTCTGGCACACCACCATTTACTCCTTTGGTTTCCCGAGCGTGTTCACCTTTATTCAGGTGGTGCCGAGCAGCGGCATTGATGCCAGCGTGCTTGCGGCGTTTGCCGGTGCGGCGGTGGCTTTAGTGTTCGCTTGCGTGAGCACCTATCTGTTCGGTTTGACCGAGCCAGCAGCTGCAGTGGTTGCGCCGCCTGCGCCGGTTTCTCCGCCCACCAATCTTACGCGCCGCGAAAGCGTGGTCAGCCCGATGGCGGGCGATGTCATTCCGCTGGAGCAAGTTAAAGACGAAACCTTTGCCAGCGGTTTGCTCGGCAAAGGCGCGGCGATTATCCCGCAGAGTGGCCGCGTGGTTTCGCCGATCGATGGCGTGGTGTCGTCAATGTTCCGTACCGGCCATGCGATTGGCCTGACATCGGCGCAGGGCGCGGAAGTGCTGATCCACGTCGGCCTCGATACCGTGAAGCTCGATGGACAATATTTTTCTCCAAAAGTCGCCAACGATCAGCCGGTCAAAGTGGGCGATCTGCTGCTGGAGTTCGATCTCGATGCGATTAAAGCCGCAGGATTTGACCTCACCACGCCGGTGCTGGTGAGTAATAGCGATGATTTTGTGGATGTGTTAACCCTGAGCCGCACGGCCGTGAGCGAAGGCGCTCCGTTGTTGGCCGTGCTGAAATAATGAGGAGCAAGCAGATGACTAAACGTTTCCCGGACGGATTTTTATGGGGCGGCGCCGTGGCCGCCAACCAGGTTGAAGGCGCGTATCAGGAAGGTGGCAAAGGTTTATCGACGTCCGACCTGCAACCCAAAGGCATTTTCGGTGCGCGCGTCGAGCGCAGCGGTGACGATTTTGGCATCAAAGATACTGCCATCGATTTCTATAATCGCTTCCCGGAAGACATCAAACTGTTCGCCGAAATGGGCTTTACCGTGCTGCGTACCTCGATTGCCTGGACGCGCATCTTCCCGCAGGGCGATGAAGCGGAACCTAACGAAGCGGGCCTGGCCTATTACGATCGCCTGTTCGATGAGATGGCCAAATACAACATTACGCCGCTGGTGACGCTGTCGCATTATGAAATGCCGTATGGCTTGATCAAAAAGTACGGCGGCTGGGGCAATCGCATCACCATCGATTGCTTTGAACGCTATGCGCGCGCGGTGTTTACCCGCTTCCAGCACAAGGTGAAACTCTGGCTGACCTTTAACGAAATCAACATGTCGCTGCACGCGCCATTTACCGGCGTGGGGTTGGCGGAAGAGAGCGATCAGCAGGCAATTTATCAGGCGATTCACCATCAGCTGGTGGCGAGCGGTCGCGCGGTGAAAGCCTGCCATGAAATCGTTAAGGACGGCAAAATCGGCAACATGCTGCTGGGTGCGCTGCTCTATCCGCTGAGCTGCCGCCCGGCAGACGTGCTGGAAACCTTGCAGCAGAACCGCGAATGGCTATTCTTTGGCGATGTACAGGTGCGCGGCGCGTATCCGGCCTATATGAAACGCTTCTTTGCCGATCGCGGCATCAGCATCGAGATCACCGATGAAGATAAGCGCGACCTGCAAAATACCGTCGATTACATCTCTTTCAGCTATTACATGACCGGCTGCGTCACCACCAATGAAGAGGAGAACCAGAAAGCGCGCGGTAACATTCTCTCGATGGTGCCGAACCCGCACTTGCCGAGCTCCGATTGGGGTTGGCAGATCGATCCAGAAGGGCTGCGCATTCTGCTTAACATCCTGTATGACCGCTATCAGAAGCCGCTGTTTATCGTGGAAAACGGGCTTGGCGCTAAAGATGTGGTGGAAGCTGACGGGCAAATTAATGACGATTACCGTATTGAATATCTTAACGATCATCTGGTGCAGGTGCGTGAAGCGATTGAAGATGGCGTGGAGGTGATGGGTTATACCTGTTGGGGACCGATCGATCTGGTCAGCGCCTCAAAAGCCGAGTTCTCCAAACGTTATGGCTTTATCTACGTGGATCGCGATGATGCGGGCAACGGTACGCTGGCGCGTTCGCGTAAGAAGAGTTTCTTCTGGTATCAGGACGTGATTCGCAGCCATGGTGAAGCGTTGAAGTAAGTGGGTTGGTGGTCGCCATTAATGGCGACCCTACAAAGGATTGACGCGTTTTTTGTAGAGTGCGCATTGATGCGCACCTGGTTTACGCCTCGTCCGCATCATCCTGCAGCGCCAGCGTCTCTTTGCGTACCCGCTCAATATGAATGGTGAGGAACATGCGTTCCTCGCTGGAGAGTTCATACAGATATTTCTGCTGAATATGCTGGTCGATCTTCACCGCACATTGATAGGCGAGCGGATATTTGTCACGTACCACATCATGCAGAGATTCATCCTCGCTCCACACGCCGCGTTTGCCTAACATGCGCTGTGCAAAGAACTTCAAGTGGTTGACGAAGCGGTTGTAACTCAAGCTCTCGGTGCGGTAATCCAGCTGCAGGCGATACTTCACGATATGCAGGATCTCCTGCATAAATTGCGTGATGTGCGAAACATCGGCGAAATCACTGCCGAGCTGCGCATTCACCAGATGCAGCGCGATAAATCCGGCCTCATCTTCAGGTAACTCCACGCCCAGCCGTTTGTGAATCAGCGCCAGCGCTTCGATGCCCAATGAAAACTCTTTTGGATAGAGCGTTTTAATTTCCCACTTCAAGACGTTGCGAATCGGGATGCCTTGCTGATGGCGTTCGATTGCAAAATGGCAGTGATCGCACAGCGCAATAGAGAGACTTTCATGCAGCGGTTGGCCCAGCTGTTGACGCGCATTGGCTATGATCAGTTCGCTGGTGGTGATCACCTCAAGCGGGATATCCGACAGCAGTTCGCTGAGACGGCCCGTCAACGTATCACTTTGCAGCGCAAACACTTTTTCGATCTGCTGCGCATCCAGTTCGTCGCCGACGCGCTTTTGAAACGCCAAACCGCGTCCCATCACAACCTGTTCTTTGCCGTTGTCGCCCAGCACTACCGCGACATTGTTGTTGAGGATTTTCGCGATTTTCATTTTTATCTGCCCTGAAAATAAAAAACCTGACCCACCGGGAGGACGGCGTGTCAGGTTTTGCCTGCGCTGAACGCAGTAACAATCTCGCAAGATCATAATCGGCTGAGCTTTCCCGACAAGCACAGCGACAGTTAAATGTGAAATGCATCATGTTTCCAGCGCGATTAATCATTGGCGATCAGACGCTAACGACGCGGCATTTTATGTTTGTAAGGATAGCGTAAGGAAATGATCAGATTTTTATAAAGTTTGCGTTAAGGCTGCCGATAGTACCGTAACGTTAAATTAACAGGAGTTGCGTTCATGACTGGGATTTCAACATTAGGCGTCGGTTCAGGACTAGGTTTAAGCACCATCCTCGACAAACTGACTGCGGCAGAGAAGCAATCGCTGGCACCGATTTCTAAGCAACAATCGGCGGCGACCGCCAAGTTGTCTGCCTATGGCACGCTCAAAACCGCGATTCAGACTTTCCAGACGGCAAACAACAAATTAAACGATGCCGCCCTGTATACCTCGACGACCACAGCATCCAGCTCAACAGCGTTTAGCGCCGATTCCAACGGCAATGCGTTGGCGGGCAAATACACCATCAGCGTGCAGAAACTGGCGCAATCGCAAACGCTAACCAGCGACAGTAAAACCGATATTAAAGCGGCGATTGGCAGCGATGCAGCGTCCAGAACCATGAAATTTGTCACTGCAGAAGGTAAAGAGAAGAGCATTACGCTGACCAAAGATCAGACCTCGCTTTCGGCCATTCGTGACACCATCAACAAGTCCGACGTTGGTGTTACCGCCAGCCTGATTAAGGTTTCGGCCACTGAATACCGTTTGTCACTGACTTCATCTGCATCTGGCACCGGCAATGCGGTGAAATCGCTGAGCGTGACCGGCGATGATACCTTGCACGACTTTATCGGCTTTGATGCGACAGATGCTGGCAGCAGCGGCATGACGCAAAGCGTCGAGGCGCAGAACGCCAAGCTGACCGTGAATAATGTTGCGATTGAGAGCAGCAGCAACGTGATCACCGACGCAGTGGAAGGCATCACGCTAAAACTCAACGATGAAACCAGTGGCAACCAAACGCTGACGGTAAGCAGCGATACCAACAAGGCGAAAACCGCTATTACCGATTGGGTAAATGCCTATAACTCGCTGCAGGATACGATGGCGAGTTTGACCAAATATACGGCGGTGGACGCGGGTAAAGACCCGGATGGCAAAAATGGTGCGCTGCTTGGCGATGGCACATTGCGTAACATTCAGGTGCAGATGAAAAGCATTCTGGCCAACACTTCCGGTTCCAGTGTTTACAAAACGTTATCGCAGGCGGGCATTACTACAGATCCCACTAATGGCCAACTTAAGTTGGATGCCACCAAACTGACCAGTAGCCTGCAAGTAAAACCGGAAGCGATTCGAGACATGTTTGTTGGCGATGGAAAAAAAACCGGCGTCTCGACCGTGCTGAACACCACCTTCACCGCGTTCCTTAGCAGCAAAGGTGTGCTGCAGGGCGCGACGGATACCATCAGTAAAAAACTGAATACGCTGACCGATCAGTACAATACCGCCAGCAAACGTATCGATGACACTATCGCGCGTTATAAAAAGCAGTTCACCAATCTGGATAAGATGGTTAGCGTGCTGAATAACACCAGCAACTATCTTACCGAGCAGTTCAGTAATAGTACGAAGACTAATAAGTAAGCGTAAATCGGTCGCCATAAATGGCGACCCTACGGTAATTTGGCGGGTACGCGGAACGGGCCTTCGTAGGGTCGCCATTCATGGCGACCTCTATTTCAAACAAAAACCTTACTTTTTCTTATTCAACATCGACTTCAAATCGGCAAAAGGATTATAGGTGGCTTCACCGACATCTTTTTGTGCATCTTCCCCAGCCACAACCGTTGTGCCGTATTGATCCGCTTCGGTGTACTTCGAATGTTCATGGTCGTGACAATAAAGACACAACAACTCCCAGTTACTGCCATCTTCCGGATTATTGGTGTGGTCGTGATCGATGTGATGGACGGTTAATTCGCGCAGATTGGAATAGACAAATTCGCGCGAGCAGCGGCCGCATACCCACGGATAGATTTTTAATGCTTTTTCACGATAGCCGCTTTCCAGCCGCGTGTAGTTTTTAGGGATCAGAGCCATGCCGATGTTGCCTGTTAGAAGGAGATAAAGTGATATGTTATCCGCACAGCTCGCACCTGCCAATGATGTTTATCATCCCAGAGCATCCCTTCTAAAAAACCTCCTACACTAGGTTGTATCTACGCGGAAATAAAAGTCCGCCCGCCCCCGATCGATGGAAATTCGCTAATAAAATGATGCCCGTAAATGATCCTCCGTCAGCAAGCCGGATGCAGCGTATCGCTTTGACCATGATAATGGGAATGCTGGCAACGCTACCTGTGTGGACCAACAAAATTTATTATCGGGATGACCTTTACCGGATACTGGATGGGGATCGGTCGACATGGCTTAGCAACGGAAGACCGGGCACCTGGTTATTAGAGGCTTTGGTCTCTTTTGGTAATACGGTCAGCGACGTTTCTCCGCTTAATTTACTGCTCGGATTGCTGGCGCTTAGTGTTGCGGCTGTGTTCTTTACTGAAAAACTTAAAATTCCCCTGATTGGCTACTGGTCATTTGTGCCGCCGCTTTTTGTGGTGCTCAATCCCTTTCTGGCGCAGGGAATGCTGTATTCCTTTGACAGCCTCACCATTCTTTTGTCATTCGCGGGCGCGATGCTGGCAAGCATGGTGAACCGATCGAAGCCGTTTCAGGAGGTTATTTACACGGCGCTAATATTACTGCTGATTCAGACGCTCTATCAGCCAGGACTTAATGTCTATATTGCTTGCGTAGCGTTGCTGGCTATTTCACGGTTGAATAATGATCAATCTTCATGGACGTGGCTGGCCGGGAAAATAGTGGCGCTGGGCATTGCCATTCTGGTCTATAAACTGGCGATGAATTATTTATTGCCGGTTGAGATCGACTGGTACAGCAAGAAACACAGCAAACTGTTACTGCCCACTTCAGAGTCTTTGCCAGTCATCAATGAGACGATTAAAACGTTTAGTCGCCTTTTTCTCAGCGCCTATCCGCGCGGCCTGATGATATTTTTATTGTTGCCTTTGCTGATGCTTTTTTCAGGCATTATTGTGATGGCATACAACTTAAAACAGCAGCGGAAATTAACGGTAAGCGCGGCCATATTGATGTTTAGTGCAGGATTAATCGTCATTATGGCGATTCCCGGTCTTTCTTTGTCATTAGCCACTCCCTTATTTGCGCCACGCATGTTGGGCGCCTGCAGCATTACTTTCCTGTTCTGTTTCTACGTATCCGTGCACACTTTACCTGCAATAAGAAATTGGCTGGCGGGATTCAGTGTAATTTTGCTTTTTTATCATCTGGTGGTGATGTTAATCAGTTTCAACACGGTGGTGAATGACCAGCGTTACCAAATGGATGTGATGAATCAGATTAAAATCACGCTGTCGGCGCCTGGCGCACAATCGATTGATTCTCTGGCGTTTGTTGGTCAGCTGAATGATGCCCCTGAAGTACAAACTAATATTCGTAATTTCCCCATCATCGATCATATACGAATGAAAATGCTGGGTGAGTCTGAACCGTGGATTTGGCTGGCTTTGATTAAAAACGCTGGTTTGAGGTTGAAAGCGGTGAACGCAACCGAAGAGATGAGAGTCATTAAACCGCGTGAATATCTTTCGCAGGGACCGGATTTTGACGCCTTTCAGGATGGTCAAATGATGGTGATTGATTTCAGAAAGTCGGGTGGGCAGGTTAACAAATAATGATTCAGCTGCTCGGTACGGGAATGACTGTCATATCCCGGACCGAGTTTTGTATATGGTGCTATTTGGCCGCGTTATTTATTCAGCAGCTCTTTACGCACAATCTCCGCACCGGCGCTTAATGCATCCAGCTTGCCTCTTGCCACGCCGCGCGGCAAAGGAATCATGCCGCAGTTGGTGCAAGGATAGAGTTTGTCGGCGTCGACAAACTGCAGCGCTTTGCGCAGCGTCGCGGCAACTTCTTCAGGCGTTTCAATGGTATTGCTTGCCACGTCAATGGCACCAACCATCACTTTTTTGCCGCGAATCAGTTCCATCAATTCCATCGGCACATGCGAGTTTTGGCATTCCAGTGAGATGATATCGATATTCGACTTCTGCAGTTTAGGGAAGATCTCTTCATATTGACGCCACTCGGTGCCCAACGTCTTTTTCCAGTCGGTATTCGCTTTGATGCCATAACCGTAGCAAATATGCACAGCGGTTTCGCATTTCAGCCCTTCGATGGCTCTTTCCAGGGTAGCGATACCCCAATCATTCACTTCGTCGAAGAACACATTAAATGCCGGCTCATCAAACTGAATAATATCGACGCCCACCGCTTCTAACTCTTTGGCTTCTTCATTGAGAATTTTAGCGAATTCCCATGCCAGTTTTTCACGGCTTTTATAATGGTTGTCATAAAGCGTGTCGATCATGGTCATTGGACCCGGCAGCGCCCATTTAATTGGACGATCAGTTTGCTGGCGCAAAAACTTAGCATCTTCAACGAATACCGACTTTTGACGGCTTACCGGACCCACAACGGTTGGAACACTAGCATCATAACGATCGCGGATTTTAACGATCTCGCGCTTCTCAAAATCCACGCCGTTGAGATGTTCAATAAAGGTGGTAACAAAGTGCTGACGCGTTTGTTCGCCATCACTGACGATATCAATACCTGCCTGTTGTTGATCTTCCAGGCACAAACGCAGCGCATCTTGTTTACCGTCGATTAATTCCTGATCTTGCAATTTCCACGGCGACCACAATGTTTCAGGCTGAGCCAGCCACGATGGTTTTGGCAAACTACCAGCAGTGGAAGTCGGTAATAATTTTTTCATAGCAGGTGACCTTATATTTTTATGGGTGATCAAAGAACGGGAGTAGCAAACCATTGCTCAAGAATAGTTTGGTAAGGCTTAATAAAGCGCTCCTCCGTGAACTTCCCTTGTTCAACTGCCAAATGGCTACGTTCTTCTCGATCATAAACAATTCGCGTTAAAGAATAATCCTGATGATTTAAGCTTGGCTGATACTGATTACCGGCGGCCGAGTTAGCGTTGTAAATCTCAGGACGGTAAATCTTTTGGAACGTCTCCATGGTGCTGATGGTACCGATAAGCTCAAGATTGGTGTAATCACTGAGTAAATCGCCATGGAAATAGAAAGCCAATGGCGCTGCACTGTTTGCCGGCATGAAATAACGCGCCCGCAGGCCCATTTTTCCGAAATATTCATCAGTCAGTGAGAGTTCATCCTGCTGATATTCGATGCCCAGTACCGGATGTACATTACCGGTACGATAATAGGTGTTTTTACTTGATACGCTCAGGCAGATAACCGGTGCTTTATTGAAGTTAGCTTTGTATGCGTCTGAGTTAACGAAGTTTTTGAAGATATTCCCATGCAGATCGCCAAAGTTATCTGGCGTACGGAATTCAGTGTGACTCTTATTATGCTCTGACAATACAACGCTGAAATCATAATCACGCACGTAAGAAGAGAAGTTATTGCCTACAATCCCTTCGATGCGCTCATTGGTTTTTTTATCAACGATATTGGTTTTCAATATTTCAATGACTGGGAAGGTATTGCCATTGCCTTCAGCACCGAGATTCAGTTCAGCGGTAATAATCTCCAGTTCAACCGCATAACGATCGCTTTTCGGGTTGTCCCAATGCGCCAGAGAATTGAAGCGGTTATCAATCATCACCAACGCGTTGCGCAGATTTTCCTGACGCTTCTCACCTCGTGCCAGATTCGCAAAGTTGGTGGTGATGCGTGTATTGCCAGAAGGATTGTAATTTTCGTCGAAACGAAGGCTCTTAACCGTAAAAGTAAAGGCGTTATTCATTTTAGTCTGCTGTCCTGGTTATAAATATAAGGCCTTGCTGTAGCTGGATTTTTAGGCTTTCCCCATGTTCTTATCGGGTACTCTCAATCAGCAAGCTTCATATTATTTTAAGTTATTAACGATGGTACTTTTATGCCTGAGTCACTGGTTGAAAAAAAGTGATTTAATTTCATCGAACATGAAGGAATTTCATGATGAGAGTGAGGATGAAGATCGTGCGCTTAGCGGTTAGCCCGTGCGGTCTGGCACAGACTTCATCATTGCAGGTATACTCTTCCCAAATTTTTTAACGGGTCAGACACGAAAATGGCAAAACTCACCTTACAAGAGCAAATGCTGAAAGCAGGCTTAGTCAGCAGCAAAAAAATGGACAAGGTCCAACGAACCGCTAAAAAATCACGCGTTCAGGCTCGTGAGGCCAGAGAAGCGGTGGAAGAGAACAAAAAGGCGCAGCTTGAGCGTGATAAGCAGCTGAGTGAACAGCAAAAACAGGCGACTTTAGCTAAAGAGTATAAAGCGCAGGTGAAGCAGCTGATCGAAATGAATAAAATCGATATTTCAAAAGGCAATATTGGTTTTAATTTCACCGACAATAATCTGATCAAAAAAATCGACGTGGATAAGCTGACCCAGACGCAGCTGATTAATGGCCGCCTTGCCATCGCACGACTGAGCGTGGATAGCAATGGCGAGAGTCAATACGCGATTATTCCTGCCAGCGTTGCGGATAAAATTGCACAGCGAGATGCGAGCAGTATCGTATTGAACAGTGCGCTGAGTCAGGAAGAGCAGGATGAAGACGATCCGTACGCTGATTTCAAAGTGCCAGATGATTTGATGTGGTAATCAAAACGCCGGTTGCGCTGTCAGAATGGGCAGGCATTGCTGACGTTTACAGACTCACCGCTTACCGGATGAATAAAATTCAACTCGCTGGCGTGTAACATCAATCGCGGCGTTTGTTCGCTTCCTGGCAGCAAGCGCCCGCCATACAGATCGCAACCCAAAATCGGATGGCCCAACTGCTGGCAGTGAATGCGCAGTTGATGGGTGCGTCCCGTTTCTGGCGTGAGTTCTACCCGCGTTAATGGCAGCATCCCTTCATGCGTGCGCTCAATCACTCGATAACGTGAGCGAGCAGGCTTGCCATTGACTGCGCAAATCGTCATCAGCGGAAACAGCACCGGATCTTTAGCAATTGGCGCGTCGATCACACCTTCATCATCAGCCAGATGCCCACACAACAGCGCGCGATAAATCTTGGTCACGCTGCGCTGGCTGAACTGCTGGCACAATGCGGCGTTAATCGACTTGTTGCGGGCAATCACCATTAACCCCGAAGTACCGAAATCCAGCCGATGCACCAGCGTACAGCCGGGGAACAGCTTTACTAACCGATGATGCACTGAATCGAGATTGAGCGGATTTTTCCCCGACAGGCTGAGCAAGCCAGCAGGCTTATTGATTAGCAGCAGATGTTCATCCTGATAGAGAATCTCAATTTCGTCATCGCATGGCGGGGCAATAAAGTGATCGATAATGGTAGACATCAAAACGCCCGGCTGAGGAAGGGAGGCGGATAATAGCGAATTTTCAACTAGCTGGCGAATCTGGCGGATAAGCACTCGCATAGCCAAAAATTATCGTCCAGACTTACAGCAAAGACGTGGTCTGCGCAGGCAATGTGCTTTACACTGCGCGCTGAAAAAACTGAGTAGATAACGATTAGGTAGGCGGCAATGGCGATGAACGGAACGATCACAACCTGGTTTCAGGATAAAGGTTTTGGATTTATCAAAGATGAAAATGGCGATAACCGCTATTTCCATGTGATTAAGGTCGCTAACCCTGAGCTGATCAAGAAAGATGCTGCGGTGACATTCGAGCCGACAACCAATAACAAGGGTTTGTCAGCCTATGCAGTGAAAGTCTCACCCGAAAGCAAATATATCTATATTGCAGGTGAGCGTCTTAAGCTTACGTCGATCAAGTCTTACGTGGTTTACAGCGAAGAAGTGCCGGTTGAGACGCGTATTGATAAAGAGAATACCGTGCTGTCTGTTGGTATTTTGATGAATAGCATCAAGCCGAAAACAGATGCTAAGCCGGATGAAGTCCGCTCACTGAAAAAACTGGCGATTACCACTTTTCAGGGAACAACCTTAATTTTCACGGCAGATGAAATCGATATTGATGCCACTGTGAAAATGCTGAAGGTCTGAGAATATTTGGATTTTGTGCCGAAATCCTGCGCTTTATATATGCAGGATTACGGCATCAATTAGGTTGCGATAAATCTCTTTTCAATAATTTCACTTCCGGCTTTAGGCTGTTGGCCTCTCATTCCATGCATCGGTGTATTGAATGTTGCCATCAACATATTTCCACGTGATCTTCGCATAACGAAGCGCAACGCTTTCCATATGTCCGGTTCCAGGACAATTACGCGTATCATGCATGATCGGCGATATGGATATGACCTTTACATCTTCCATTAATATATTGAAGTACTCTTCTTCTTGACCAGCGTCACTGATTCGATACCACTTAATTTCAGCCTCCTTTAACGTCTGACCCGTTGCCACCGCTTTATATAAATAAGGGGATGCGGAATCAATTTCTTTTTCGAACATAAACGGAGCATGTTGCCGCGTCCCTGTTAGCTTCCCAGTGTTGTTGTCGGTTGGAATAGAGAGAAGATGCTGCACACCACGTAATTCAATGCTGCCCTCACGATGCATGACATCTGAACCGCCTCTGATGACCGCTCCGCCATCATCTTTGATAAACATGTGAACAGGTATAGCCATTTGAATCTCCTTAGTTAGTCGTACAACCAACGCCCAGCCTTTGCC
This sequence comes from Pantoea sp. S18, assembly GCF_045689705.1. NCBI lineage: Bacteria > Pseudomonadati > Pseudomonadota > Gammaproteobacteria > Enterobacterales > Erwiniaceae > Pantoea > Pantoea sp. S18. The sequence continues at coordinate 199,804 of NZ_CP142689.1, forward strand.
GATTCCGCGAACATACGGACAGTTAGTGGCTTCACGGTTTGTTGTATGGATTCCTTCGAAAAGTATTTTCGGAAAACTGTTTCTGTTTTCCAGGGATAATAAGCATCAAAATTTATTACTGTTGTATCGACATTATATTTTTTTCCAAAATCCTCAATCGCATAAGGTAACTCATCCCATCCGGCATAGCCCTGAAGAGGAGTATCAAATTCAATCGGAATGGGTTTTAATCTCCATGTGGTCATAAGAGAAAGCTCTTCTCGGAAAAAGTCTAATACATGTTGTTCATCTACCATACTCGATCTTCTTCTCTGACGATCATGTTATAGGTTGATACTGTTTTATAAACTATTTGAGCGACATCATTTGTCAGTAATGCCCATCCTACAACAGGAACAGTACGACCAACAAAAGCACCAAGATTGTTGGTCCACATAGGCTTGAGTAACTTAATGCTAGTGTTAGTAAATGTTGGCAAGGGGCGGGGTAATTTCACGTTCAACAATTGACGTGAATATTTAGAAGCAATTGAAGTGCCAGGCGTAGCATTGCCGGGCTTACCTCGTGTACTAAGAAGAGGAAGACCAAGAATAATGCTGCTCACCGCAACAATGTTATTTATGCCGCCAACATGCTCATCAATTTTTTCCAACAATATCCAAAAAAATAACTCGCCAGCCGAAACATTGCTGACTCCTTTGTAGAAGTACGTCCCATTAAGCTGCTCAACCGTATCCATAATCATCCTCCCTGAATGACAGGTAGCCAGATTACAGCGGGATAAACGCTAATTTTTGTTCAAAAGAGAGGAGTGGAACGACTAATAGCGGAGTAGATATTGAAAAGTTTGCCAGGCAAATGAAGATAGGTCGCCATGAATGGCGACCCTACATTGCCGTAGGGTGCGCATTCATGCGCACCGGCTAAAACACCTTAAAAACTCTGCCAATCTGCGTCATTCACCACCGCAACGCGCGATGGCTTAACGTATGAAGCCTTATGTACCACAGCCTGCGTCTGATTAACCTCGCCTGCACCCGCAACATGGAATTTACCCACCAGCTGATTCAGATTCCCGGCCTGCTCCTGCAGCGACTGCGAAGCGGCAGAAGCTTCTTCCACCAGCGCGGCGTTCTGCTGCGTGACATCGTCCATCTGATTCACCGCTTGCTGCACCTGCACAATGCCCTGGCTCTGCTCAACGGCGGCGGCGGCAATCTCTTCCACCAGCTGGCTCACCTGATGAATGGCATCATTCATTACGCTCATATTGCGGCCCACGTCGCTGGCCTGCGCGGCACCGGCTTCGGTCAAACGATGGGACTCTTCAATCAGCGTCTTGATTTCACGCGCGGCGGTGGTGGAACGCTGCGATAAGTTACGCACTTCACCAGCGACCACGGCGAATCCTTTGCCATGTTCCCCGGCACGCGCGGCTTCAACAGCAGCATTGAGCGCCAGGATATTGGTCTGGAAAGCAATGCCTTCAATGATCGAGACAATTTCGGTCACTTTGCGCGAGCTACCACGAATGTTATCCATGGTTGAAAGCATGGTGGTCAGTGATGTGCTGCTTTTCTCCGATAATCCGCTGGCGTTAGCAGCAAGCTGACTCGCCTGGCGCGTGTTATCGGCGGTTTGACGTACCGTTTCGCTCAGCTCAGTCATGCTAGCGGCGGTTTGTTCCAATGATGCCGCCTGCTGTTCTGTACGTGATGAAAGATCTTCATTGCCTGCGGTGATCTGCACCGATGCGCTGCTAACCGATTGTGACGCCTGACGCACGGACGAGAGGGCGCCTGATACGCGATCCATTAGGATGTTAAACGAGTGCGCCATGTTGCCCACTTCATCACGACGACTTTCATCCGCCTTCAAGGTTAAATCGAGGTTCTCGCTGGCCGCCATCATCACCTTGCCCGCCGCAGACAAACTGCGACGAATGCGCAGTACGGTGAACAGCGACAGCACACCAAAAATCAGCACGGTCGCGATAACGCCAGCAATGGTGGTCCACAGCACCGAATGGAAGGTGCTGCGGTTGGTGGCGCGCAGTTCATCGCCGATGGTGATATTCAGCTGCAGCTGTTTTTGATAATCACTAATCAGCTGTCGAATTGCGGCACCGATGCCGGTTTGTCCGTTGATCAGATCCAGACTGATGTCATTCTGATGGGCGCGTGATGCCGCTAAGAAAGGCGGAAGCGCGGCAATGACATGCTCAATATTGGTGTAAGCAACTTCCGTTAAGCGCTTATCTTCATCATTGGAGATATCGTTAGCCATGTAGTAATCGGTTTGTGATTTCAAGTCCGCCAGCTGTTTTTGGATCTCATTCTCAATCGCCGGCATTTTACTGTCGTCGGTCTGGCTTTTGTGTTTGTACAGCGTTAACGCCAGCTGGTTACTGCCATCAATCAGTTTTCCCAGATCTTTGATCGAGGGAATCGCATTGGCCTGTACGTATTCAAAACGATCCTGAAAACCTGAAAGCAGAGAAATGGCGAGTACAGCTTGTAGGATGATGGCAGCAAACAGTATGGAAAAGGTGGCAAACAGACGTTGGGAGATGTTCATTTTATTATCCTTAATCTTAAGGCATCCCGGCTTTGGCAGCACAGGGTAGAGGGCAGATTAATAACCATCGGCAGTTTGAGGAAATTAGTTAATTTTTTTATCGATGATTTATGCCTTCGGTTATTTATCACACCAATTATTAACATCATCCCACACTGATGACTGATTCAGATGCGTGATAAGTAATGGACTACAAGACTCGGCTTGCTCTCCGATATTTTCCTACAGACCTGCTCTTTATCATTTCAGCAATGGTTAAAAATTGCTGGGTATAGAGAGAGTAAATCCTATGAATAAAGTATTTCGTGTGATCTGGAATGCCGCGATGCAGCGTTTTGTTGTCGCTTCGGAACTGGCTAAAGGAAAAGTTAAATCAAGCTCCTCAGCTGTTACGGCAGGAAGCTCAAACAATAAAGCGTTCGCTGTTTCTGGTGTTGCTCTGGCACTGGCCTTAGCCTCTCCGTCTGTATTTGCCGTATCAATTATCGCAAATGGTGCAACCCTGACTTATGACGGTCAGAACATTACCGCGACAGGTTCAGGTGAGTTCGCGCGCGGATTGAGTGCCACTAACAATGGTGTAATTAATTTCAGCAACGGTAGCGTCACCACCACTGCTGCCGCTGGCTTTGGTGCCTTCGTCGATACCAATGCCACTATCAAACTGGACAACACCACGATCAATACTGCGGGCACTAACGCACAAGGTATCTATGCCAAAGGCGCGGGTAGCGTAACCGGCGATGGTGTGCATATCACCACCAGCGGTACAACCGCCTATGGTATTCAAACCAGTAATGGTTCTGTGAGCCTGGCGAATAGCTCCGTGGCAACCACAGGTGCGAATGCCACCGGCATTGTCGCTGCGGGTACAACAGGAAATGTGACTCTCACGGATAGCACCATTAAGACTGCAGCAAATGGTGCGCAAGGTATCTATGTCAAAGATGGTGCTACTGTATCGGGCGACGGTGTGCACATCACCACTAACGGCAATACCGCTTATGGATTACAAAACGTCAATAGCTACGTGACGCTGACTAACAGCTCAGTCAACACAGCAGGAGAAGGTGCTATTGGTGTGGTTAGTACGGGAGCCGCTGGCAATACCACCATCAGTGACAGCCTCATCCATACGGCAGGTGATACCGCACATGCGCTCTTTGCTTCAGGCGGCGCTCAGATGACGGTGAATAACAGCGAGATTACCGCTGAAGGTCACTTTTCAAATGGCGCTAAAGCGTCAGGTGCAGGCAGCGTTCTGAACGTTAATAACAGCAACATCACTACGTCAGGGGCTTCAGCTGAAGCGGTGTTAGCTTACGGTGGCGGCACGGTTAATCTGACCAACACCAATATCTTCACCGATCGCGTCAACTCTTATGGTCTTCGTGCCAATGGCGGTAATGCCGTGGTTAATTATGATGGTGGCAGCGTAACGACGACGGGAGGAACTTCAACGGTTCAGGCAATTAATGGGGGGGCATTAAATATCAATAACGCCACTCTCAGTGGTGGAGCGACAACTGTTTACGGCTATTCCAATGGCGCAAGTAATATCGACAACGTGATAATTAATAATGATGGGTCACAAGCTAAAGTTGCGGCGGGGATTTATGCAAATGGAGCAGGTACAACATTCAACGCGAAAAATGTCCAGGTAAATACCACAGGAACCAATGTTAACGGCATTCAGTTAGTCGGGGTTCATTCAACGCTGGATAATGTGGAAATAAACAGTGCAGTCAGAGGTGGCGGTCTTCAGGCATACGGGGGAAGTAATATTGTCGCAAAGAATTTGCGCGTGAATATTGAAAGCCAGGACGCACTGGATATGTCGACTGGCCTTACCATGGGCTCGGCTGCAGGTGATAATAACGTAGAGATGAGTAATTCTCAGATCGCTATGCAGGGTGCGAACAGCACAGCTTTAATGTTCAAGTCAGACGCTATCAGCAATAACACTCTGTCTCTGACCGACAGTGCTGTCACTTCGCCTGAAGGCACCGCGATGTTGGTAACGGGAACGGCGAACACTCAGGTAACGACATCAGGCACCTTGTTAACCGGCGCAACGCTGTTATCCGCAGGTGCTGGCAATACTGCCGGTGTGCTGAGCAATGTCGAACTGACCGGCGATAACGGCTCGGTATTCAACGGTGATGTGGTGATTGATCGCGCCAACACCGCGAAAAACATCATCAACCTCGACAACAATTCCGTGTGGAACGGGGCGACGAGTTCACTGGAAACGCTGAATGTCTCAAACGGCAGCGCCTGGAATGTCAGCAAAAGCTCCGCCGTCGATAATCTGACGCTGGATAACGGCACCCTGAACATGACGGCGCCGGGTACCGGTTACAGCGAAGTCACGGTTGGCAATCTGACCAGTAATAACGGCACGCTCGATTTCAAAACCCATTTAGGTGATGACGCGTCAGTCACGGACGATCTCATTATTAGCGGCGATTACACCGGTAACAGCAAAGTTGTGGTGCAGAATGCGGGCGGCACAGGCGCGCCAACCATTAACGGCATCGAACTGATTCGTGTCGATGGCAACGTCAACGGTACCTTTGCTCAGCAGGGGCGTATTGTGGCGGGCGCTTACGATTATCATTTAGTGCAAGATGGCAACAAATGGGTGCTGCGTGATGATGTGGTCGGCGGCGTAGGTGGCGACACTGGCGCTCCGGTGGTGGGTGACGGTTCAGGCGCACCAATCGGAAGTGGTTCTGGAGCAGTACCGGTTAAAGGCAAACCGATTACGCGTCCGGAAACCGGCAGCTACGCAGCCAACCTTGCGGCAGCGAACACGCTGTTCACCACTTCGCTGGATGATCGCTTAGGCGAGACGCACTACATCGGCGCAGATGGTAAGAAACACGCTACCAGCCTGTGGCTGCGTAACGCAGGTGGACACACGCGCTTCAGCGATAGTTCCGGCCAGCTGAAAACCACCGGCAACCGTTATGTGATGCAGTTAGGCGGCGATATTGCCCAGTGGAGCAGCAACGGTGCGGACCGCTTCCACCTTGGCGTCATGGGCGGCTACGCAAATGCGCAAAGTAACACGCACTCCAACGTAACGGGTTACACGTCGAAAGGTCAGGTGCACGGTTACAGCACCGGCGTTTACGCGACCTGGTTGCAGGATAATGCTGACAAGACTGGTGCGTATGTTGACAGCTGGATGCTCTACAACTGGTTCGATAACAGCGTGAAGGGTGATGGCATCGCGGAAGAGAGCTACAAATCCAAAGGCATTACCGCCTCTGTTGAAGCTGGCTACGCCTTCAAAGTTGCGGAGATGAGCGAGCGTTCCAGCTTCTATCTGCAACCGAAAGCGCAGGCAACCTGGATGGGCGTGAAAGCGGATGACCATAAAGAGCACAACGGCACGCGCGTGGTCGGTGAAGGTGATAACAACGTGCAAACGCGTCTGGGTGTGCGCGCCTATATCAAAGGCCACAACGCCATTGATGATGGCAAAAACCGCACCTTCGAACCGTTTATCGAAGCCAACTGGGTTCATAACACCGAAAGCTACGGCAGCAGCATGAATGGCGTCAGCGTTCAGCAAGCCGGCGCGCGTAACCTCGGCGAAGTGAAAGTGGGTGTCGATGCCAAGCTGAATCAAACCGTCAATCTGTGGGGCAATATTGGTCAGCAGATGGGGGATAAAGGTTACAGCGATACCAGCGCGATGGTGGGCGTGAAGGTTAATTTCTGATTGGTTGGGTAGCAGGTCGCCATGAATGGCGACCCTACGAGAACAATTACCAGGTGCGCATTTATGCGCACCTGATCATTATGGCCTGCGGAATAACGCCAGACTGCGGCCTTCCAGCTCGAAATCCTTCTCTTTAGTAATCACCAATCCCTTCTCAACGCCTTCTGAAGTCGAAAGCTCCAGCACCCAGCCGCCTTCACCAAACTGCGGAATACGGAACGGCACGTTGCCTTCGTACGGATTAAACAGCATCAACACATCATGCCAGATACCTTCCTCCGTCTCTAAATCCGGGCGACCGAGATACACCCCGAGCGTGGTGCCATCATCCCATTGATCGGCCTGCTGGAAGCCGCCACCGGCGTTAAACCATTTGATTTCCATACCATCGCGCCAGCTCTCACGTCGCAGCAACGGCTGTTTGGCTCTTAACGCCAGAACATGCCGGGTAAAGTCGCGCAGCGCATCAGCGGAAGGTGGAAGGTTTTCCCAATGCAGCCATGAAATTTCGCTGTCCTGACAGTAGCCGTTGTTGTTGCCAAGCTGGCTACGACCAAACTCATCGCCCGCCAACAGCATCGGCGTGCCGTGCGAGAACAGCAGCGTGGCGAGGAAGTTGCGTTTCTGCCGTTCGCGCACCGCATTGATGCCTTCATCGTCCGTCGGGCCTTCCGCGCCGTAGTTGTATGAACGGTTCTCATTATGGCCATCGTTATTGTCTTCGCCGTTGGCTTCGTTGTGTTTCTCGTTGTACGACACCAAATCGTTCAGCGTGAAGCCATCATGCGCGGTAAGGAAGTTGATGCTGGCCCACGGACGGCGGCCGCGCTGATCGTAGAGATCGCCGGAACCAAGCAGGCGCGCGGCGAAATCATTCGTGACCATGTCACCTTTCCAGTACTCACGCACCGTATCGCGATATTTATCGTTCCACTCCGCCCAGCCTGGCGGGAAGCCGCCAACCTGATAGCCGCCCGGCCCGATATCCCACGGCTCACCAATCAGCTTCAACCTGGACAGCACCGGATCCTGCATGATGGCATCGAAGAAGCCACCGCGCTGGTCAAAGCCTTCCGGCTCGCGTCCCAGCACGGTGCCGAGATCGAAGCGGAAGCCATCAACGTGCATCGATTCTGCCCAATAACGCAGCGAATCCAGGATCATCTGCAGCACGCGCGGATGCGAGGTATTCACGGTGTTGCCGGTGCCGGTATCGTTGATGTAGTAGCGATGCTGATCCGGCAGCGTGCGGTAATAGGAGTAGTTATCGATGCCTTTAAACGACAAAGTTGGACCGAGTTCATTACCCTCGGCGGTGTGGTTATAGACCACATCAAGAATCACTTCGATACCGGCATCGTGGAAGGCGCGCACCATATCGCGGAAGCCCTGAATGCCGCGCGGACCAAAGTAGCGCGTGGCCGGGGCGAAGAACGCCAGCGTGTTGTAGCCCCAGAAATTTTTCAGACCGCGATCCAGCAGATGCTGATCGTCCGGGAAACCGTGCACCGGCAGTAGCTCCACGGTGGTTACGCCGAGGCTTTTGATGTAATCGATCGAAGCCTGATTGCTTAAACCATCGTAAGTGCCGCGCATCTCTTCGGGCACCGCCGGATTGAGCTGGCTGAAGCCTTTCACGTGCGCTTCATAAATCACCGTTTTCGACCACGGAATATTCGGGCGATTGGCATCCTGCCAGTCGAATTCATTGGGATCGATGACGACGCATTTCGGCGTAAACGGCGCGCTGTCGCGGGTATCGAAACTCAAATCCTTCTCGTCATCGTGCAGGTCATACGCGAAGTGCGACTCATCCCACTGCAGTTCGCCCGCCAGTTCGCGCGCGTAAGGGTCGAGCAACAGTTTGTTGGGATTAAAGCGATGACCATTTTCCGGCTCGTACGGGCCGTGCACGCGATAACCATAGAGCGCGCCAGGCTGCAAGCCGGGAATATAGCCGTGCCACACTTCATGGGTATATTCCGGCAAATCGAAGCGGGCGATTTCGTTTTCGCCACTCTCATCGTACAAACACAGCTCTACGCGCTCAGCGCAGGCCGAAAACAGTGCAAAGTTCACGCCCTGGCCATCATAGTTAGCGCCAAGCACTTGTCCCGAACCTGCTGTAATTTCTAGAGGCTTACTTGTCATCCATTATTCTCCACACAGATTAATCGGGTAATGCATCAGCTGCTTAGCAGCACCAACGGCGCACTCGAGGCCGCCTCATCCAGCGCGATGTAATCGCCGATCGCCAAGCTTGCGCCTGTCCATAAGTTGCGATAGTGGCGATGGGCGAGTGATTCGGTCAGTTCTACTTCGGTTTGCGTCCATTGTGCGTTGTCGAAACTCAGGCGCGGCAGGATCACCAGCAGTGCGTGGTCGCTATCCTGACGCGCAAAGGCGATAACTTTCTCCTGATGTTCACCGCTAACCTGTAGCGGCTGATAATCACCTACGCGGAACAACTGCGGATAATCGCGGCGCAGATGCAGAAGGCGGGCAATCACCTGTTGTTTTAGCTTGCCGCTCAGCCAGTTTTGCGCGTCGTTGAAATCGGGAGATTCAGACTCTTCAAGCTGCTGTTCCAGCAATGCAAAGTCCGGTGTGCGGCGGTTGTCGGGATCGACCAAGCTGAAATCCAGCGCTTCGCTGCCCTGATAGATATCCGGCACGCCCGGCGCGGTGAGTTTGATCACCGTTTGCGTCAGGCTGTTGATCAGTCCGGCCTGGATAAATGGCTGCAACGCGTGGCTGAAGTCGCTGAGGAACAGCTGATTAGCCGGTGAAAGCAGATGGCGTGCGTAATCCAGCACCGCCTTTTCGTAGGCTTCATTACTTTCTGCCCAATCGGTACGCAGCTTGGCTTCGCGTAATGCTTTTTCGACAAAGGGGATAAAGCGTTCTTCGAGTTGGCTGGCATCCTGCGGCTGCAAGGTGGTCGGCCACACGCCGGCTAACGCCTGATACAGCATCCATTCCACCGCCGGTTCCGGTGCGGCGCCATCTTCCAGCTCAACCACCTTCGCCTGATTAATCTGCCGCCAGCGCGTCACGTGTTCCGCCCACAGCGCAGGCGCTTCACTCAGCGTGTACAGCCGCGCACGCGCATCTTCGCCACGCTTGGTGTCGTGGGTTGAAGTGGAAGAGATGCCATCGGGTTGTTGTTGCAGCCGCGTTTGCATCTCGCTGTGGAAATGCGCCAGCGAGAAAGCATGCGGTAGCGGCTCTGCGCCAACTTCATTGATGGCTAACGCTACGTGATTGCGGAAGAACAGCGTGTCTTCCACCGACTTCGCCATTAGCGGTCCGGTCAGTTGCTGGAAGCGCACGCGGAATTCATGTGCATCTTTATCGCTCTCTTCGGAAACCGCGCCCAGCAGCATTGCCTGCAGCAAACTTAGCGCCGTCGGCGACGCGCTGTTTTTCACGATTTCCAGCACCTGTTGCAGCAGCTCTTCACCTTCCAGCGGCATACCGTCCTGCTGGCCGTAAGTGCGATACACCGGGAAGGCAATGAGGATTTCCCGCAGCGCGACGTGCAGCTCCGCTTCACCGAGGTTGCGATGTTCGGAAGCGGCAATCTGCGTCGCCAGCTTGAGTAAACGTGCAAACTCACCGGCGAAATTGCGATCGACCATTAATTCACGCGCCACGCGCAGTCCGCCCTCAACATCGTTACGTTGTCCGGTGATGGCTTCATAGGCCAGATGCAGCGTATCGATCTGCGAATCATCGACCAGCGCGTGCGACAGCGCGGCAATAAATTCGTAGCCGGTGGTGCCGGAAATCGGCCAGTCGTCAGGGATCTGTTCCCCTTCAGCGAGGATCTTTTCCACCGTGATGTAGCAATCCGGGCCGGTGGCCTGACGCAGCTGGCGCAAGTAACCTTGCGGATCGGCAAGGCCATCAACGTGATCGACGCGTAATCCGCTGACCGCGCCCGAGCGCACCAGCTCAAGAATCAGCTGGTGGGAATCGGCAAACACCGCTTCATCCTCAACGCGCACGCCGACTAAACCGGTGATCTCAAAGAAGCGGCGATAAGAGAGCTCGCTGCGTGCATCGCGCCAGCTGATCAAGCGCCACGGCTGCTGATCATGCAGTTCGGCAATCGCTTTGGCATCGGTGATCGCCAGCACCTCGTCGGCGCGATCCTGCCAGCTGGCGGGTGTCAGCGGGTAAAAGCTTTCGTAATAGGCCAGCGCTGGATGGCCGGTTTCCGGATGCGCTTTGATGCTCAGCTCACCGTTTTCCAGAACGTTCTCGAAGCTGTCGCCGAGAAACGGCAGCGTCAGGCGGCGCGTCCAGTCAATGTCAAAGTGATTGGCATAGCGGCTGCTCTCGCCATACTCAATCACATCGCGCCACCATGCGTTCTCCAGCGAAGCCGCCATATGGTTTGGCACGATGTCGAGAATCAAGCCGATTTCCGCGTCCTGCAACGCTTCAACCAGACGATTGAAGCCGTCACGCCCACCAATTGCCGGTTCGATTTCATTGGCATCGGTCACATCGTAACCGTGAGTGGATTCGGCGGTGGCGCTGAAAATCGGCGACGCGTAAAGATGGCTGATGCCAAGACGTTGCAGATAGGGCACCAGCGCCGCAGCGCGATCAAACGTCATGCCGTTGCGAAACTGAATGCGGTACGTCGCGGTTGGAATGCTCATTTTGTTGCTCCCTGATCCAAACGCACCACAATGGTGTGTTGGGGTAATGCTTCAGTTTCTTGCGGCCAGGCGAAAATCGTGCGGCCTGGCATGGTGGGTAAAGGTTGCGTCAGCTTGCCGATATTCAGCGCCAGCGACAGCACGCCCTGCGGGAAACGCCAGCTGACGGCAACAAAGCCTTCAGCGGTGGCGAGCACCTTGCCGCTGTTGCCGCCCGCATCCGCCAGCAGCGGCACGATGTGTTGCTGACGCAGCGCCAGCAACTCGCGCGTTAACGCCAGCCAGCTCTGGCCCGCAGGCGTTTGCAGCTTATTCCAGTCAAGTTTCGAGCGGATGAAGGTCTGCTCCGCGTTAGGATCCGGCACTTCTTCGTCATGCCCGGCGTGACCGGTGAACTCCTTCGCGCGACCTTCACGCACCGCTTTAGCCAAATCGCCGTGGAAATCGGTGAAGAACAGGAAGGGATTGGTTTCGCCATACTCTTCGCCCATAAACATCAGCGGAATGTGCGGCGACAGCAGCAGCGTCGCCAGCAGCACTTTGGTGCGATCGCTGCCCGCCAGGCTGATCAAGCGATCGCCCTGCGCGCGGTTACCGACCTGATCGTGGTTCTGGATGAAATCAACGAACGCCACCGGCGGCTGGCTGGCGCTCGGCACGCCGCGCCGTTGCCCACTCTGCGGCGACAGCTCGCCCTGATAAGCAAAGCCTTCGGTCAGCACGCGCGCCACGAGTTTCTCTGGCACGTCGGCGAAATCTTCGTAATAGGCGTGGGTTTCACCGGTGGCGAATACGTGCACCGCGTTGTGGAAATCATCGTTCCACTCGCCAGTAAACAGCGGCGCGTTGCCCTGTTTATCACGCGGATGCAGGAAGATGACGTTGCGGCAATCTTCAGTGGTGAGATGGATAGGGTGCTCGGGAATCGCTTGACGGATGCATTCGGCAATCTCAATCAAGGCATGCTTGCTAGAGCTGTCTTCGATCTGATCGATGGCATCAAAACGCAGCCCATCCAGATTAAACTCCTGCAGCCAGTAGAGCGGCGCTTCGACGATGTAGCGCCGCACTGCATCGACATCATAAGCAATGCCCGCGCCCCACGGCGTCATGCGTTCCTGATGGAAAAATTCCGGCGCCAGCAGCGGCAGATAGTTGCCTTCCGGGCCAAAGTGGTTGAGCACAATATCCAGCACCACCGACAAACCGTGCGCGTGCGCGGCATCGATAAAGGCTTTGAAATCATCCGGCGATCCGTAAGCCGCATGCGGAGCGTAGAGCAACACGCCGTCGTAGCCCCAACCGCGATTGCCGCCAAACTGTGAAACCGGCAGCACTTCCAGCTGCGTGATGCCCAACTCGGCCAGCCACGGCAGCCTGGCTATCGCCGCCTGGAAAGTGCCTTCTGGCGTAAAGGTGCCGATGTGCAGCTCATACACCACCGTTTCACGCCACGGACGACCTTGCCACTCGGTGTGCTGCCAGCGATAGCTTTGCGGATCGATAACCAGCGAAGGACCGTTGACGTCAGCCTTTTGCGCGCGCGCGGCGGGATCGGGCACCACCGTGCCATCGTCCAGCACAAAGTTATACTCTGCGCCGGGCGTCACGCCGCTGACCTGCAGTTCAAACCAACCGTCGCCCGCGTCAATCATGGCCGAATCATGGTCGGCAACTCTTAAGGTGATGTGCTGCTGTCCGGGTGCCCAAACACGAAAACGGACGCTGTCATCAGCAAGAATTTCAGCGCCCCAGGATTTTTCAAATGATCTGAATTCCATTCAATTGCCTCGTTTAGCCCACGCAGGGGCAATGGACGACATCAAGCGATTCGCTACTGGCTGAAAACGATATAAAAATGGGGACTAACGTTGGGTCGGACTACAGATCATAGTCGATATTTTCGCCTTTTCTGGCGCGAGAAGGTGGATTTCAGGTGGGTTTCGGAAATTATCGAATAAGCGGGGGATTTTTACGCTTCGGTTAGATGGGGTCTCCATTAATGGCGACCCTACAAACTGCGCCGGACTCTCACAAGGTCGCCATAAATGGCGACCCTACAAAATCACCCGTAGGGTCGCCATTCATGGCGACCTCTGTGGATGCGGCCTGCGATTTACGCCGGTTTATGCTTCACCTTGCGTTTACGCAGCTTATCGATCAAACGATGCGCTTCTGCTTCTGTCGCCACCGCAGGAGATGAACCTTTCAGCGGTTTACGCGCCGTTTCACTCAAGGTTAATACCGTCAGCAAACCAATAATCCCGGCACCGATCATGTAATACGCCGGCATCAGATTATTGTGCGTGGTATCCACCAGCCATGCGGTGATCAGCGGTGTAGTACCACCAAACAATGAAACCGATAAGTTAAAACCAATCGCCAGCGCACTGTAACGAATATCGGTAACAAACAGCGCCGGTAATGTTGCCGGCATGGTGCCGCTGAAGCAGGTATGCAACAAGCCGAGAATCGCCAATCCGGCAAACACCAGCAGCATGTTGCCGGAACCAATCAACATGTAGCTCGGGATCGCCAGCACAATTAAGCCCAGCGCGCCTAAACCAATCACCGGGCGGCGGCCAATGCGGTCGGTTAAATGTCCCCACATCAACGTCAGCGGCATCATGATAAACATAATCACCATCACCAACATCAGGCCGGATAGTTCACTCATCCCGAGCACACCGGTTAAATAGCTCGGCATGTAGGCGGTCAACATATAGTTGGAGACGTTGAACAGCAGCACCAGACCGATACATTTCAGCAGCGGTTTACGTTGATCGCGCAGCATCTGCCACACGCTCAGGCGCGGTTTGTTGTGCTCCATCTCTTCACGTTTATCCATGTGATCTTTAAACGCAGGCGTCTCTTCCAGTTTCAAGCGGATGTAGAGGCCGAACAGACCCAACGGCGCAGCGAGGAAGAACGGCACACGCCATCCCCAATCCATCATGGTTTGATGCGGTAGGAAGGCGATCATCGCGGTAACCAGGCTGGCCCCCAGCAGATAGCCGCCCAGCGTACCGAACTCAAGGAAACTGCCCATAAAACCGCGACGCTTATCGGTGGAGTATTCCGCGATAAAAGTAGCGGCACCGCCATATTCACCGCCGGTGGAGAAGCCCTGCAGTAAGCGCGCGAGCAGCAGCAGAATCGGCGCGGCGATACCGATGCTGGCGTAGCTCGGGATCAGACCAATACAGAAGGTACCGATCGACATCATGATCATGGTTAACGCCAACACCTTCTGACGACCAATGCGGTCGCCGAGCGGACCAAACACCATGCCGCCAATCGGACGCACTAAAAACGCCGCAGCAAAGGTACCGAACGAAGCGATTAACTGCGCGGCAGCGCTGGCATCGGCAAAGAACACCTGGCCAATGATAACGGCGAGATAGCTGTAGACGCCGAAATCAAACCACTCCATCGCGTTACCCAAGGCTGCGGCACTGACCGCGCGTTTAAGTAATTTGTTGTCGATGACGGTGATGTCATCAACAGTTAAGCCACTGGATGTGGTTGAATTATTTGTATCCGTTCCTGTGCTCATATATTCCCCAGGTTAGAAAATGGCGCGATCTCATAGCTTTCGCAGCCGTAATTTCTTCAATGGAAAAGAAAGCTATAAGAGGCAGAAGAAGCGCAAACCCTAGTAAAGATTTCTATATCCCGCAAGTTGGCGGGATAAAACACTGGCAGATGCGGCTGCTGCGAGCGGTTGAAATAAATTAAAGTCGCTCATGCGGGATTTTGTAGGGTGCGCATTCATGCGCACCTGGCCGAAGCAGAAGCGAAACTAATTGCCTCCACACGCTGTCTTTAACTCATCTGCGTAACCTTCTGCCTGGAAAATTAAATGACCTCCGTTCTGTTAATTGAGGACGATCACCGGCTGGCCCAGATGATCGCGCCTTACCTCACGCAGTACGAATTTAAGGTGGTGCACAGCGCCAGCGCGCAGGATGCGCAGTTCAAAATGAAACAGCGCGAATTTGATGTGGTATTGCTGGATTTGATGCTGGGCGATGCCGATGGTTTAGCGCTGTGCCGCGAGATTCGCAGCCAGTGTCACCATGAACCGGCGATCATTATGGTGACAGGGCGCGGCGATCCCGCTGATCGCATTATCGGGCTGGAGGTGGGTGCGGATGATTATTTGCCAAAGCCATTTGAGCCGCGCGAACTGCTGGCACGGATGCGTGCGGTGCTGCGCCGCATCAGGCCAGGCAGTCGGGCAAACAGCGACCACATTATTCGTTCCGGCCCGCTGGAGATCGATACCGCCGCGCGTACCGTGCTGCTGAATCAGCAAGCCTGTTCCCTCACTTCGTTACAGTTCGATCTGCTGGTCTCGCTGGCGCGCCAGGCCGGACGCGTGCTGAATCGTGAACAAATCTGGCAGTCGGTGCGCGGTGAAACTTACGACAGCTTTGATCGGGCGATTGATGTGCATATTGGCCGCATCCGCCAGCTTATCGAAGACGATCCGCGTGCGCCGAAACGCATCATCACCGTGCGCGGCGTCGGCTATGTGTTCTCGGCGTTGCCCAGTGCATGAAGCGTCTCGCCGATTTTCCGCTGCATCTGCAGATCTTCTTCGCCTTCAGCTGCGCGCTGTTTATGGTGGTGATCTGCACCATTGCGCTCTGGCTGTGGAACAAAGATGACAATCCGAATCTGCAGGCTTTTGCCACCTTTTCAGAACTGGTGGAGCAGAACCTGCCGCCAGCTGATGCGCCGCGCGATGTGCAAATGGCGGCGATGGATCGCTGGATGCAGCGCGCCCACACGCGTTTTGCCCTGTTTACCGCCAATGGTGAACAGCTCAGTCGCCCGCTTGATCCGCCGCTGGCATTCCCGCCGCGCGACGCCTTTGGGCAGATCGAGGATGACTGGTACGGCATGCGCTTCGTCTGGCAGCTTAAGGACAAACGCGTGTTGGTCACGCAGTTCAGGAGCGATCAGCAGAAACGTCCGTGGCTGTTTATTCTGCTGATGCTGGGATTGGCGGGCAGCGTGGCGCTGATCTCCTTCCCGGTAATACGCCGCTTAACCGCGCGGCTGGAGTCGCTGCAGCAGAGCGTCGAATCGCTGGGGCGCGGCAATCTCAGCGCGCGCGTCACGGTGGCTGGACGCGATGAAGTGGCGCAACTCGCCACCAGCTTTAACCGTTCTGCGACGCAGATCGAGCAGTTGGTGCAGTCGCAAAAAACCATGCTGGCGAATGCTTCGCACGAATTACGTTCACCGCTGATGCGCATTCAGATGGCGGCGGCACTACTGGCATCAGACGATTCGCCAACGCGCCACGAGTTGCAGCGCAGCGTCGGTGAACTGGATGCGCTGGTGGAAGAGATTCTCACGCTGAGTCGTCTGGAAATGGCGAGCAACGCCATCAGCGGCGATTTCCAGCCCGCTGATATCACGGCGATCGCAGCGGAAGAGTGCGCCGCCGTGCAAATTGAGTTGCAGGCCGAACATGTGGTGGCGCAGGTCGATGCGCGGCTGATTCGCCGCTTGCTGCGCAACCTGCTTGAGAACGCGCTGCGCTACGCCGGGCCGGAAATTTGCGTCGCGCTCCGGCACGCGGCGGATCGGCACTTTACGCTCGAGGTGCAGGATCGCGGTCCCGGCATTCCGCATGAAGAACTGGAGCGTATTTTCCAGCCGTTTTACCGCCTCACTCATCGCGGCAACGGCACAGGTTTGGGCCTGGCACTGGTGCGGTCGATTAGCGAATATCACGGCGGCAGCATCAGCGTGAGTAATCGTGCTGGCGGCGGAGCCTGTTTCTGCGTGCGTTTACCGCTGGCTGTTACATAACTTTACCGGAGGTAAAAACCGGCGTTACACAAGGCTGGTGCAATGGGCTCATAACTCTGTGCTCATAAAGGAAGATGTCGATGCATTCCACCCTGGCTCAACCTCTCGCGCTGTTTTGTCTGCTGTCGGCGGCAAGTTTCCCGGTTCTTGCCGATTCCTCTCAGAATGAGTTTTCTGGTTTTATTGGCGGCGGCGTCGGGGTGAAACCGAAATACTCCGGCGCGAAAGAGAACAAAACCGACTTTGTGCCGGCGATCAAACTCAATTACGGCCCGCTGTTTGTCGGCGGCGTGGACGATCTGATCGCTCTCGGCTGGAACGTCGTTAAAACCGATCGCTGGACTTTTGCGCTGGGCGTTGGCACTAACATTTCACCGCGCCAGGAATCTGATGATCCGCATTTAAAAGGATTGGGCGACATTGATGTCACACCACGCGCCTTCACCTCAGCGATTTACGAGAACGATTATTTTAAAGGCGGCGTGATTTTGACGCAGGATGTGGGCGGTAATCAGCAGGGCTTTAAACTCGCCTCCTATGCGCATCTGCAATGGCGCCCAACGCAAAGCCTGCGGCTGTTCACCGGGCCGAATCTCAGTTGGGCCGACAGCGATTACATGCAGACGCAATATGGCGTCACGGCAGCGCAGTCGGCGCGCAGCGGTTTGGCGCGCTACGATGCCGGAGCCGGCATAGAAAAAGTGGGTTGGGAAGCGGGAGTGGAGTATGCGCTGACGCCAGCGTGGCTGATTGGCGCGCGGGTAAATGCGCAGCATCTGGAGAACCACGCCGCCGACAGCCCAATTACCGAGGAAAAAGGTCAGGCGAGCGGCGTGTTGTATGCGGCGTGGCGCTTTTAATTTAGCCCGGACCTTCGCTACCGGCCGCCAGCAGCGGCACAATCACATCGCTGATTGGCGTCGGAATGCCGCGCGCCCGGCCATATCGCTGCACCACGCCATTGCGGATATCCCACTCCAGCGGACGATCGGCCTGGCGATCGGCAAGGATCGAAGTGCCTAAATCACTCGGTGCGCGGTGGAAGCGTTCGACAATCTCCTGCGGCACTTCATCTTTCAACGCGGCACCTTCGGCGCGTGCCACTGTCAGGCACTCCTGTAAATAGGCCAGCGCCAGCGCGGTTATGTCTTCGCGCTGGAACATGCCCGCACGACGATTCGACAGCACCATCAAACCGGCAACTGCGTTTTGCAGTAGCTTGCGCCAGGCAATGGTGAGGAAATCAGCAGAGAGATCGACTGCGCAGCGCGTATCTTTTAGAGCCGCAACCACACGTTCAGCCTGCGGGGTTTCTGGCAGCGTCAGGCGCGGCTTTTCGCGCAGCCAAACCGAAGCATCCGGCTCGCGCTGGGCTGGGAACCACACCACCGACGGCAGCACGGTCGCGCCATTGACGTAGGGTGCGAGTTGGCTTTTCTGCTCAACGCCATTCTGCAGCGCGCACACCACGGTTTTTTCATTGCACAGCGCTGCGAGCCACGGCGCGGTGTCCTCAACCTGAGTGGTTTTTACCGCCACAAACACCAGATCGAACGGCTGCGCGATCTCGGCGGGATTGGTGAGCACCGGGCCGGGAACGATAATTTTGCCGCTGTCGTGACGCAGTTCGAGCTGCTGATGCGCAGTACGCCCGCAAATCGTTGGCGTGCGTCCAACTTCATGCAGTGCCGCCGCGATAGTGGTGCCAATCGCGCCCGGTCCAATAAGGGCGATGGTGGGATTCTCAGACATCTTATTAAGCTCCTGATTATCAAGTGGCAGATCGTTTGTTCAGCAGCGAAGAATAGCCGTTTACAGCACGGTTATGTGCTTTTTCCGCAGCAGTTGGCACATTTCGTCATCGGGCTGAGTATCAACGATCAACGTACTCGCCAGAGACAGCTCGCCGATGGCAAACGCCGAGGCGGAATTCAGCTTTTCATTCGATACCATCACCACCGTTTCCGCCGCGCGTGCGGAAAGCGCGCGTTTCACACTGGCTTCTTCGTAATTGCCGGTGGTTAATCCTGCGGTTTTGTGTACGCCGGTCACGCCCATGAAGAACAGATCGGCATTAATCCGCGCAATCGCTTCCAGCACCGCCGCACCCACCGCAACCACCGAATGGCGATACAGCAAGCCGCCAATCATGATCACTTCAACCTGCGGATAATCCACCAGCGCCACGGCGATGCTTGGACTGTGCGTCACCACGGTAAAGGCCAAATCAGGTGGTAGCAGCTTTACCATCTCGGCGGTGGTGGTGCCGCCATCGATAATCACCACTTGTCCGGGCTGAATAAGCTGTACCGCTTTCTGCGCGATAAGGCGCTTGGAGCTGATCTGCACGCTTTTGCGTGTTTCAAACGGTGCGATAGCCGCAGAAACCGGCAGCGCACCGCCGTGCACCCGTTGCAGTAATCCTTCGGCTGCTAACTCACGCAGATCGCGGCGAATCGAGTCTTCCGACACCGCGAAACGCTGGCTTAGCTCGCTCGACATCACCTGTTTTTCCTCGGACAGAATAGCGAGGATTTGCTGTTTACGTTGACTGGAGAGCATCAATTTCTCATTCATGTTTTTGCTTGTATCTGCACGATTATGCATGTTAGCGTAGATTTTGTCACCAAGAATCGGGCAAACGTGCAAAAAAACGCTTGCCCTAAATATCGAACCTCTGGAGAAGCCCAATGTTAATTCTTATCGCAGGACCGGTACGCAGCGGCACCAACGGCAATGAAGTGTTAATTCATGAAAATATTAAGAAATTAGACCAGATTGCCCTGCAGGTCTACCAGCGTGGACATACGCCGGTGATTGGTGAATGGCTGGCGTTGCCGCTGGCAAGCGCGGCCGGTTCGCAGAAGATTGGCGATGAAATCAGTGAATCTTTTCTCTATCCGGTAGCGCATCGCTTGATTCACTGTTGCGATGCCATCCTGCGCATTCCGGGCGCTTCTCAGGGTGCGGATAACGATGTGCGGATTGGCAAGGAGCGGGGGATTTCGATTTTTACCCAGTTGGATGAGATTCCGGTGGTTGAGGCGTAGAAAAGGCGTGGTCGCCATGAATGGCGACCCTACAAAAAACGCAAATATTCGTAGGGTCGCCATTTATGGCGACCTGGTAAGCGTTACACCTGCGCCATACCGCCATCAACAAACAACTCTGCGGCGTTGATAAAGCTGGACGCATCGGACGCTAAAAACGCCACCACTTTACCAATCTCGCCGGGTTCGCCAAGACGACCCAACGGCACCTGCGCCGCCAGCGCATCAAACAATCCTTGCTGTTGATCTTCAGGCACCAAACCACCTAAACCTGGCGTGCGCACCGGGCCGGGGCTGACCACGTTGACGCGAATACCGCGATCTTTCACATCCAGCGCCCACGAGCGGGCAAAGTTGCGCACTGCGGCTTTACTGGCGCTATATACGCTGAATCCGGCGGTGCCCTGAACCGATGTGGTTGAAGAAGTAAGGATCACCGAGGCGTTGTCGCTCAGCAGCGGCAGCGCTTTCTGCACGGTGAACAGCACGCCGCGCACGTTGGTACCAAAGATACGGTCGAAATGCTCTTCGGTGATGGCGCCGAGCGGCAGCATGTCGCCGCCACCGGCGTTGGCGAACAGGATATCGAGGCGGCCGGCTTGTTTCGCGATTTCCGCATAAACGTTGTCGAGGTCGCTCAGCACCGAAGCGTCGGCGCGAATACCGCTGGCGCTAGAACCGATGCTGGCAACTGCCGCATCAAGTTCCGCCTGACGACGACCGGTGATAAACACGCGTGCGCCTTGTGCTGCCAATTCCTGCGCGGATGCCAGACCAATGCCGGTTGTGCCGCCGGTTACCAATGCAATTTTACCGTTGAGTGCGTTCATGTTTGCTTCTCCAATGTGTGCTGAGGTTTTGATGACTGCGATGCAGTGCATGAGAAGCAATCTAACGCCACGGCGTTTACTGATAAATGGTGTAAAATCGAAATGACTATTCCTGTTTGTGGATAATCGAATGCAACGGAAAACAGCATGGATCAGTTAATGGCGATAAAGGCGTTTGCGCGCGTAGTCGAAGCGGGCAACTTTACGCGTGCGGCGGATTCACTCGACATGCCGAACGCCACGCTGAGCAAACTGGTGCAGGAACTGGAAGCGCATCTTGGCATTCGCTTGCTACAGCGCACCACGCGGCGCGTCACGGTGACGCCGGAAGGGCATGATTACTACGAAAAAGCGCTGCGCATTGTGCGTGATTTGGAAGATATCGATCACTCGTTCAACGCTGAAAGCGCTAAACCCGGCGGCTATCTGCGTATTGATATTGGCGGATCAACCGCGCGCGATGTGTTGATACCGGCGCTGCCCGATTTCATCGCTCGTTATCCGGACATCCGTATCGATCTTGGCGTTGCGGATCGCGCGGTGGATTTGATCAGCGGTAACGTTGATTGCGTGATTCGCGGTGGTCCGCTCAGCGATTCGTCGCTGGTGGCGCGACATTTGGGGGATGCGGAGATGATTACCTGCGCCGCGCCGGGTTATCTGAAAACCTACGGCGTGCCAGCTTATCCGCAAGAGCTGAAAAATGGTCATCGTATGGTGAGCTATTTGTCGCCGCAGAGCGGCAGGGCGTTTCCGTTTCGTTTTACACAGGGTGAAGAGCAGCTGGAAATTAAGAGCGATCATCGGATTGGCGTCAATGAAAGTAACGCGCATCTGGCGACAGCGGTTGCGGGATTAGGGATCATTCAGACTTTCCGCTACGCAGCGGCGGCAGATTTACAGGCGGGAAAATTGGTCGAGATTCTTGCGGCGTGGCGTCCGGCGAATTATCCGTTTCATGTGGTGTATCCACAGAATCGCCATCTGACGCAGCGGTTGCGGGTGTTTATTGAATGGCTGCGGGAAGTTTTTCCAGGGCGATTGAACGGGACAATGTAGGGTCGCCATGCATGGCGACCTCACGAATAATTACAGCGTGCCGGTGCCGCCGTCTGAGCACCAAACCTGGCCGGAGGTGAAGCTGTTTTTCACATCCGCAAAGGTGACGTAGAGCGGGGCGATTTCAGCCGGTTGTCCCGGACGGCCCAGCGGTGCGGATGCACCAAACTTCTCCACTTTCTCTTGCGGCTGTCCGCCGCTTACCTGCAGCGCGGTCCAGTATGGGCCAGGCGCAACAGCATTGACGCGGATCTGCTCTTTACCCAGTTGTTTTGCCAGCGCTTTAGTGAAGGCGACAATCGAGGCTTTGGTCTGCGCATAATCCAGCAATATCGCGCTAGGATCATAGGCCTGCACTGAAGAGGTGTTAATGATGGAGGAGCCCGCTGGCAGATATTTCAGCGCCGCTTTGGTGATCCAGAACATCGCATAGACGTTGGTTTTGAAGGTGGCGTCAAAGTCTTCAGTGGAAAGCGTGCGAATCGATTCGTTGAATTGCTGACGTCCGGCGTTATTCACCAGAATATCCAATCCGCCCAACTGTTCAGCGGCTTGGTCGACCAGCTTCTGGCAGAACGCTTCGGAACGAATGTCACCCGGGATCGCCACCGCTTTGCGGCCTTCGGCTTCAATCAGTTTCACCACTTCTGCTGCATCGGCTTCTTCTTCCGGCAGGAAGTTGATAGCCACATCGGCACCTTCACGGGCATAAGCGATGGCTACGGCGCGACCAATACCGGAATCGCCGCCGGTGATAAGCGCTTTACGGCCGGTCAATCTGCCGGTACCACGATAGCTGGTTTCACCATGATCGGGACGGGGATCCATTTTGCTCGCCAAACCTGGCATCGGTTGCGTCTGCTTTTTAAAAGGCGGAACCGGATACGCTTCAGTAATTAAGGTTTTATTGGTGGCTTGCGTTGTCATATATATCTCCTTGTCGCATGAGGTGAATAAATTAAGCCTGGCATAAATGTGATATTTGTCACGTTAGAAAGTGAACAATCAGATTTATTAAGACGAAACGGCAAGTTAAGGGGGATAAAAATGGAATGCAGTAACGTAAGGTTATTAACGGTATTTATTTCAGATGGATAAAACTGAATGGGATAATTCTGAGGGCGTCCGTGCCCTGGCGGGATTCCAAGGTGCTGTGTGCTATTTACAGCGTTGATGACTACTTCTTACCGCCTTTCTTACCTGCTTCTGACGCTTTAGCGGGATCGTCTTTGAAACTACCGCCGCTTTTTTCTCCGCCTTTTTTACCGGCATCTGACGCTTTCTTTTTATCGTCAGCGAAATTACCGGAACCGCCTCTATGCTCAGCCATAAAACATCCTCTCGTGAGTTGTTGTTGCATGGCGGAAATAACTGCTTCAACGCCATGCCCGTGCTGCAAATTTAAGATTAGCGAGCTTCAGATTAATCACAAGCGGAGCGGAAGTGATTATTTATCGCTCGCTGGCGGTATGTTGATAAAATAAGTGCCGCTGTAGGGAATTGGTAAGAAATCATGAAAAATCTGCTGTAATGTTTTCTCGGGTTCTACGTCCGCAAATAGCTGCGGATAGAGTGTCTTAGCCATAAATTCCGTCGCCGCGATGTGCCACGGGCTGAGGTAGAAGTTCATCCAGATCACCGCCGAGTGACCATTTTTCAGTGCAGATAATTCACGTAAACCCTTTTGCTGCGCCGTCAGCTGTTTAAAACTGCTGAGCACGGTTTCTGGCGCCACTTCTGGCCCTAATTTCAGCAAGCCCTGCGAGGCATTATCGCCAAAACCGGTAGCAAAGTAGTACTGCGGCTGCGCGGCGATCACGCTCTCTTCACTCAAGCGACCAAACACGCCGTGCTGCGTTTTATTAGCGATATTGTCGCCGCCCGCCGCGTTGAGTAATTCGCCGAGGCTGCCATTGATCGCCGTCACGCAGCACTCGTTACGGCGTCCGAGATGCAGTTGCAGCAGCACAGAAGGCTTTGCGCCCCGATACGTGGCTAAACGTTCACGAATCACCTGCATATGCTGATCGTAGAAATGATTAAACGCCTGTGCGCGCGCTTGCTGATTCAGCACTTCACCAAAAATCTCCACGCTGCGGCGGGTGTTTTTCAGCAGATGCACACGCAAATCGATCTTCACCACCGGGATATGTGCCGCCTTCAGCATGGTGACTAAACGCAGGTCGGCATCATCGTAGCGCGCCAGGCTCGGCAAAATCACCACGTCCGGCTTCAGTGCCAGAATCTGCTCGGGATTAATGGCGTTCGGCCCGCCGGAACCCAACGAAGGGATTTTCAGCATCTGAGGAAACTGACGCGCAAAACTATTCCAGGTTTGACTGTCGTACTTCTTCAGATCCTGCGGCCACGCCACAATATGCTGAAACGGATCGCCCGGCTCGAGTAACGCCAGCGTATACAGCATGCGGCTTTCGCCCAACACGATACGCTGCGGATGATCGGGGATCTCAACGCGATTGCCGTCAATATCGGTGATGGTTTTCGCCCATGCGCAGCTGCTGACCAGCATCAGGAAACCGGCCAAAATCGTGGCAAGCAGGGAAGGCGCACGTCGTGCGCCGATGGTCAATATCGAATCAGAATTCAACGCTGGCCTCGAGCATCAGGTTGCGGGTTTCTCCTTCACGCACGCGCAGATTGCCGCCGCTGGAGGTGTAATAGTGCTTATTAAACAGGTTGTTCAGATTGAGTTTCAGCTGGGTTTTCTCGCCAAACAAACGGTTGTTCCAGGCGATAAAGCTGTCCGCCACCACATAATCGGGCATGTTAAAACTGTTTTCCGGATCGCCAGCACGCGTTCCCACATAGCGCGCGCCGCCGCCAACGCGGAAATCGCCCGGAACGCCGGAGATCGCCAGATTATGACTCAGATAGAGCGCGCCAGAATGGCGGGGCGCGTTTTGCAAACGGTTACCGTTGTTAGCCGCGTTAACACCATCATCAACAATCTCAGCTTTGTCATAGCTGTAGTTGGCGCTGAGATCCCATCCCGGCAGCACTTCGCCATTTAACTCAAATTCCGCGCCGCTGGATCGGGCTTTATTGATGGCGCGCGTGGTGCCGTTAATGCTCAGCGACATATCGCGCTCGTCAATGCGATACAGCGCCACGCTGGCAAACAGCTTCGGTGAAATCTGCCATTTGCTGCCCACTTCCCATGTGGTGCCCTGTTCCGGTTTTCCGACGTTGTTGTCATCATCAACATCAGTCGATGGTGTGAAGGATTTACTCACGCTGGTGTAGAGCGAAACGTCCGGCGTCAATTTGTAGATCAAACCAGCCTGCGGCAGGAATTTGTTGCCTTCGCTGTCCAGCGTTTGCACCACCGGATCGAAGCCTTTCGAGGCGCGCTGCTCGTAATGCTGATAGCGCCCGCCGAGTACCGCAATCCAATTTTCCGTTAAACTGATGCTGTCTTTGGCATAGATTGAACGGCTGTGCGTGCGGTTGAGGTTATTAGCGTTGGCGGTGTTTTCGGTGCTGCTGTTGGTGATCGGCGACAGAATATCGTACTGCGGATTGTTGAAGTTAAAACCGGTGTTGGCTTTGCCCTGATACTGATGCGCGCGATAGGTTTGGATCATCTCGTAATCGGTGCCCAGCACCAGATCGTGCGTCATGCCCAATACTTGTTGTGAGCCAATCAAGTCCCAGGAAACGTATTTGGTTTTATGGTTGAAGCCGCGATTGGCATCGGCGCGACGCGTCACCACGCCGGTGGTGGGATTGACCGCCGTAACGCGCACTTCATTGTTATCGTATTGGCGCTGGTTCCAGCCGAGCGTTACGCGCGTGCTCCAGTCATCATTAAACTGCCAGTCATAATGGGCGTTGAGGGTTTTGTTGTGGCCCCACGCATGGTTGGCTTTGTCATCCAGGCGATCTTTGTAGCCAATATCAATCGGTTTGCCGTTGATAAATGCGGTGCCGCGATCGTAAGGAATGTCGTATTGATAATCTGAATAGCTAATCAGGAAGCTGGCTTGCTCACCAAACCACTGCAGCGAGGGCGCGATCAGCGTGTGCTTTTCACTGCCAAAATTGCGCCAGTAATCCTGATTCTGTTTTTCCGCGATCAGGCGGAAGGCGAAGCCGTTGCCGAGCGGTCCGGTGACATCCACGGTGCCCGCGCCGCCGCCTTCACTTGAGGTTCTGCCGCTGACTTTGGTGTGCCATTCATACTGCGGCTTCTTGCTTATCACATTGATTACGCCACCCGGATTCTGGATGCCGTACAGCAAAGATGCCGAGCCTTTCAGCACTTCAACGCGCTCGGTGGTGGCATCAAAGTTCAAACCCTGGCTGCTGCGCACGCCATCGCGATAGATCGAACCATCCGAATTGCTGCCAAAGCCGCGACGTACAAAGCCATCTTCGGTGCCGCCCAGCGTGTTGCCTTCCGTTACGCCGCTGACAAAGCGCATCGCATCGGTAAGACTCGACGCCTGAAAGTCCTCTAATTGCTGCTGCGTCACCACGCTGACTGACTGCGCCTGGTTAATACGCGGCGTAGACGTTTTACTGCCAACTGAACTATTAGTGACGTTGTCACCTTGTGCGTTATCTTCCTGCGCTGAAACGGTGAGCGTGTGGCTATCATCAGCGGCAAAACTGCTGGCGGAACTCCAGAGGCTAACGCCGTAAATCGCAGCAAGGATGGCTGGATGGCGTTGAGATTTAAAAGTGAAGGGCTTGTTGTTATTCATTCATCATTAACCTGGTGCAATGCAATTGAGAATCATTCAACCATGATGTAATGTAGTAGTAAATGGAAATAATCTCGAAGCTGTTACACTATTATTAATATAAATTCATTTACTTACATATTTTATGCTTGGTAGTAATTACGTAATTCACTACAAACCTTCAGTAATAATCTCACTCTTTAGAGAGCAACCAGCAGATGAGTCGTAATAGCATTAAAAGTCGTGTGGATGTTCTGGGTGAACGCTATCGGTCGCGTGCGCCGACATTATCATCCAGCCTGCAAGCGGTGGCGCGCTACATCCATGACCATCGCGAAGTGGTTTTGGATGCCACGGCGATGGAAATTGCCGACGCCACCAACACCTCGGATGCCACCGTAGTTCGCGCGGTGCAGGCATTAGGTTTTGCCGGTTTGCGCGATTTGAAAACCACGCTGACCGCCTGGTTTGGCCCGGCAATGAATTCCGAAGAGAAGATGAGCGCCACCGTTAGCGAACTGTCGTGCGATATCAATTCGGGCATCGATTTTGTGTTGAGCGGCCATAAACGCGCCTGCGACGCGTTATCCGAACCGCACAATCGGGAAGCGGTCGCAAAAGCGGTAACACATCTTATCGATGCGCGTCAGGTGGCGCTGTTTGGCATCAATGCTTCGGGGATTTTGGCGGATTACAGCGCGCGTTTGTTTACGCGCATTGGGATTCCGGCGGTGACGCTCAATCGCTCCGGCATTGCGCTGGCGGAACAGTTGATTGGGCTGCAGCGTGGCGATGTGCTGATTATGATGGCGCAGAAGTCGGCGCATCGTGAAGGCATCACCGCACTGAAAGAGGCGAAACGTCTCGGCATGCCGGTGATTTTGCTGACTAATGCACTGGATTCGGCTTTCGCTAAACAGGCGGATGTGATTATCAACGTGCCGCGCGGCGGCGAGAATGGTCGTATGCCGCTGCACGGAACGGTGCTGGTGTGTCTGGAGATGCTGATTTTGTCGGTGGCTTCCGCGACCTCATCGCGTACGGTGAAAACCATGAAGCGCATTCAGGACCTCAATCGATCGCTGAAGCCATCCGGCAAAAAGTAACGCTATTTGCTGACGCTGCTGTTTATGGCAGCGCGTTTGCTGAAACCGTTGCTGGTTACCAGCCATACTGCGCAGACAATCAGCAGCGAACCGCCGATAAAACCCTGATTGATCTCTTCGCCCAGCACTAACCAGCCCCATAAAATGCCAAACGGCGGGATCATAAAGGTAACGGTCAGCGTGCGCAGCGGACCAATATCGGCGAGCAGGCGGAAGTAGATGATGTAAGCCAGCGCGGTGCAGATAAACCCAATCGCCAGAATGCTAGCCCAGACTTCTGGAATTTGCCAACTCGCCGCTGGCGTTTGCGGCGCGCTAAAGGCAAAGATCGGCAGCAGAAATACCGACGCGCCGAGTTGGCTACCAAAGGCGACTTTGGTGGCATCGAGACCGCCGCATGCACCGATCCAGCGCTTGGTCAGGAAACCGGCAAAACCATAACAGGCGGTGGCGATCAAACAGGCTAAGATCCCGCCAATTAAAGTGCTGCTAAGATGCGCTTCTCCGGTAGTGCTAATGACAATAATTCCACTAAATCCGGCGATCATGCCGAGAACTTTATTAATTGTTAGCTTTTCGTCGAAGAAGGCTGCACCAATAATCACGCCCATTAATGGTGTGGTGGCGTTGAGAATCGCCGAATAACCCGCCGGCAACACGCGTGCCGCGAGGCAGTACATCAGGAATGGAATCGCCGAGTTTATGACGCCCAGCAACATCGCCCAGCCCAATTTACCGTCGAAGCGGCGCGGAATGCGCATCACCGCCATGATAATCAGTAAACCCAACATGCCGCAGAATACGCGTAAAAAAGCGGTATTCACCGCGCCCAGCGCCGGTACCGCAATGCGCATAAACAGAAAACTGGCACCCCAAATCGCCGCTAAAAAAAGCAGCCGCAACAAATCCGATGTTCGCATAGGTTTCACAATTGTTAAGAAAGAGTCGCGCACAGAATAGCAAACAACCCACTCCGTAGGGTCGCCATTAATGGCGACCGCTTCTCGCTTTGCAGAAATATTCCCTGCTGCCGCAATCATCATGTAGTATTTAGGAATTGATCATTTCCTAAATATGCGGAGAGCGAAAATGTCAGCATCTGTTATCAAGCACGCGCCCGGCTGGACGCAGCCATTCAACGAGTTAGACGGGTTTTCCCATCATTACGCCACCGTTGACGGCGTGCGATTGCACTACGTCAGCGGCGGCAAAGCAAACGGGGAAACATTACTTTTACTGGCGGGATTTCCACAAAGTTGGTTTGCCTGGCGGCAGGTGATGTCGCTGCTGAGCGATCGCTATTTCATTATCGCGCCAGATTTACCTGGCCAGGGCAATTCAGATAAACCGCTCAGCGGCTACGACACCACATCGCTGGCGCAGAAAGTGCAGGGCTTGATGCAGCAGTTAGGTCACACGAGCTATTACCTCGCTGCGCATGATGTCGGCGCGTGGGTTGCCTGGCCGTATGCCACGTTGTTTAGCTGTCAGGTAAAAAAACTGGCGCTGCTTGATGCCGGCATTCCTGGTGTCACTTTGCCAGAATCGCTGCCCGCCACGCCGGATAAAGCGTGGAAAACCTGGCATTTCGCGTTTCATTTATTACCGGATTTGCCGGAAGCATTAATAGAAGGGCGCGAAGCAATCTACCTCGAGTGGTTCCTGAAACGCAAAGCGGCCAGCCCGATGGTGTTTGGCGATGAAGACATGGCGGAATATACCCGTTTATTACAGCAGAAGGGCGCAATACGCGCCGGAATGGCCACTTATCGTGAAGTGACTGTTTCGGCGGCGCAAAACCGAAGGTTGCTTCGTGAACGCGGTAAATTAGCCTTGCCGTTACTGGCGATCAGCGCCGATCAGGGTTCAATTCCGGATATGGCGTTGCCGTTGCGCGAGTTCGCGGCGGATGTGACGGGAATTAAAATAGCGCACTGCGGTCACTTCATCCCCGATGAGCAACCGCAGGCGCTGGCTGATGCGCTGCGTGAGTTTTTTAATTAACGTACGGTCGCCATTTATGGCGTAATGCCGCTCAGTTAGGCATTAGTTTGCATATTTATGCAGGTGCGCATGAATGCGCACCCTACGAAAAACGCGCCAGTCCTGTGTAGGGTCGCCATTTATGGCGACCAAAACCCAGCTCAATCAAAACGACATCGTCACGCCAGCGTAATACGCGCGGCCCGGTTCGTTATAGGTCGACGCACCCGAATTCTCGCGGTAGATGCGTTTATCAAACAGGTTGTTGATACCGGCATTAGCACGCAAGTTTTTGGTGATATCGTAATTGACGTTCAGACCAAACACCGAATACGGGCTGATTTCCTGCGTTGTCATGTTCGAGGTATCGATATTGGTCTCGGCATTCTGACGCGGTTTCTGGCGGCCATACTGCGTCCAGTTGATGTTGGCGCTGAGATCCTGCGTCGCCTGCCACTCTAGCTGCGAGTTGATGGTAAATTCCGGGATCACGGACAGCGGATTGCCAGTTTCCTTACTCTCGGAGCGGAACATGTAGGTAGCGTTGGAGCGCCATTCCAGCGTATCGGCAATTAAAGGAATGGTCAGATTACCTTCCAGTCCTTCGACAATCGCTTTGCCGCCGTTTTCCCAGCGCAGCACGTTATAAACCGGGCGGGTGTTGGAATAAACCGGCTCGGTGCCCGACACAATCTTGTTCTTGTAGTCATTGCGGAACCAGGTGATGCCCGCGACATAGCCTTCGTTGCTGAATTCCAGACCAATCTCTTTGTTGACGCTGGTTTCTGCATCGAGATCGTCATTACCCAGCAGATAACATTGGCTGAGGCCAATCGGGCAGCCGTTGCCACGCGTCGAGAGCAGATAACCCGGCGTTGACTGATACAGGTTAGGCGCTTTAAACACCCGCGCAATACCGGCTTTCAAGGTGAAGTAGTCGCCTAATCCTTGTGAAACGTTCAGGCTTGGGCTCCAGTTCGCGCCAAACTGATCGTGATAATCAAAACGCAGGCCCGGAATTACTTCGGTGGTATCAGTGGCAGCAATGTTGTCTTCGAAGAACAGAGAACTGATGGTGGCACTGTTTTTGCTGCTGCGCTGCGACGGATCGCCAGAGCTGCCTGGCAGATTGACGCCGCTGGCGTTGGACGCCAGCATTGATGCCGGATCGTTCAACTCGTCGCGGTTCCATTCCGCGCCCAGCGTCACGGTTTGATCAACCAGCAGCTGCAGCGGGAAGTTGATCTCTCCGCCCGCGCGATAGCTTTCCAAACGACTGGTGGCATACGTATCGCTGTTGATCATCCCTTCGGTACGACCAGCAGTGCCTTCCTGCAGGCGCGTATTATTGGTTTTCTCGTAGTTAAAGTTGAGCTTCGAGGTTCCCCAATCCCAGATACCGTTGTGCGCGATGCCGTAGCTCTGACGATACATGCGGTTAGTTTCATCGCCGTACAGCGATTCCACTAAACCGTCGGTGCTGGCGTTGCTGTTGCTGTTTTGCGTATCACCGGCGTAAATGTTGCCCTGACGGCTGTAACCGTAGGAGAAGTCGACAATTTGTAGCGGCGTGATTTTCCACGACAGCACGGTATTGATGTCTTTATTGCGCACGCCTTCACGGCCCGCAGCGTATGAACCGTTTTCGGCGGTGTTGATATCGAACGCATCGGCATCGGTTCGGTTGATGTTGCCGTACAGACGCATGGTCAAGGCATCACCGGCCAGCGGGCCGCTGAGATTGAAGTTAGCGCGTCGGGTATCACCTTCTTTGTCGTTTTCTGGCTGGCTGGTGTAGAGCGACAGCGAGCCGTGCCAGTCATTGGTTGGACGCTTGGTGATGATGTTCACCACGCCGCCCGCCGCGCCAGAACCGTAACGTGCGGCGGCCGGGCCACGAATCACTTCAATGCGCTCCACCATTTCCGCTGGCACCCAGTTGGTATCGCCGCGTGAATCACGCTCGCCGCGCCAGCTGTAACGCACTGAGTTACGCGAAGAAACCGGCACGCCATCGATCATTATCAAGGTGTTTTCCGGGCCCATGCCACGGATATCAATTTGACGGTTATTGCCGCGGCTGCCGCTGGCGCCGTTACCGGTGAGGTTCACGCCGGGCATTTTGCGGATGATGTCGGAGAGATCGTTAACAGGGGGATTTTTCTTGATGTCTTCAGCCGTAATGGTGGACACGCCCGGTTGCTGTTTGAGCTCCTGCTCGGCGGTGACGATCATTGATTCATCGTCAGCCAGCTTTTCTGAAGTTTCAGCTGCAAAAGCAGGTGACGTTAGCATTCCCGCTAAAAAAAGCGCAATCGGACGCTTTTTGCCACGCATAGTTACATTCACTTAAGTTTTCTCCCTGTTACGTTAACAATTGTAAGTAAATGCGCATGATAATGATAACGTTTCTCATTGTCTATTCAGCGAGACGGCAACAAGTCTGACAATACAAACCTTTACAAAGGATTTTCCGTTGCGGGTACGAGTTGTGGGGGGAAGGTAACTCCTCAGGTGCTTAGATGAATCCGTTATGAGTAAGAAGAAATGTATCGATGAATATTGGATAAGCAGGCTATTGATTCACTAGCAAATTCTGAATTCTGCTGAGTCTTACGTGCCAAATCTGGGGCGGAAATCCCGCCTTGCAACCGTGCTTGCGGCTATTGCCATATTTCGGCAATAGATATGTTTTTTTCGCATTTGTGATCGCCGTATATCTTCAAACACAATGTCTCCGGGACGTAATGAGGATGACAATTCCTTCCACCGCACGCCGTTCGCGCGAGGTTAGTCAGGAGACAAAACCATCGCTACCTCAACGCCTTTTCCCTGTGGGGAAACTTTTTATAAATCAGGAGAAAGGTTCCAGTGAAATTCGCCAAAGGCATGACTATTCTTGCGCTCGCGCTGAGTGCACACACCGCGTTCGCCGCCGATGAATCCGTCCCAACTGACAGCTCAATCCACGTGCAGGCCGATCCCGCGCTGAAAAGTTTGCTGCCTGCGGATGTGGTGAAACGTGGCTACATTGTTGCCGGAACCAACCCCAACACGCCGCCAACCACCTTCTATAAAGAAGACAACAAAACCCTGGCTGGCCGTGAAATCGATATTATGAATGCCGTGGGCGAGCGTCTGGGAATCCAGGTTCAGTGGCGCGACACCGGCGGTTTCGACAACATCATTCCAGGCCTGAAAACCGGACGCTACGATGTTGCGCTTTCTAACATCAACGCCACGCCAGCGCGTGCCAAGATCATCGACTTCGTCGGTTACTACGATGCCAGCCGCCTCGGCATTATCTCGCGTAAAGATGCCAACATCGCGCCATTCAAAGAACTGGCGGATGTATGCGGTAAAGAAGTGGGTGCCGGTTCCGGTACCACGCAGGTCACGCGCCTTGAAGACGCCAGCAAAGCCTGTGAAGCGGCGGGTAAAAAACCAATCAAAGTTTCGGTATTCCCGGATCGTCCAGCTGGCGTGCAGGCGGTGGTAAGCGGTCGCGTGCCAATGTTCCTCGGCCCGTATGAAGGCTTGCTGTGGCAGGTGAAAGTGATCAAACCGCTGACCATGAGCGGCGAAATCACTGTACACGATGCGCCAGTTTCCGTTGCTTTCCCGAAAGATTCTGCGCTTGAGCCCGCCGTACAGGCCGCGCTGAACTCGCTGATCAAAGATGGCAGCTACAACAAGATCCTCGACAACTGGGGCATCGGCTTTGGTGCTGTTAAACAAGCCAAACGCAATCAGGAAATCTTTCAATGAGTGATTTTCACGACCACACCGGCGATTTGAAAATCGTCGGCAAACGTTACTACGGACGCTGGCTGAGTGCGCTGGTGGTGCTGTTGTGCGTGGTGGCGATGGCGAACTCGATGATTAACAATCCACGCTTCGAATGGAGCGTGATTGCGGAGAACTTTACCGGCGAATCGATCCTGCAAGGCGTATTAATGACGCTGCAGCTCACCGCGATCTCTGTGGTGCTGGGTTTTGCTTTTGGTACGGTGCTGGCGCTGATGCGCCTCTCCTCCAATCCGGTGCTGGTGGGCGTGAGCTGGTTTTATACCTGGTTCTTCCGTGGTGTGCCGATGCTGGTGCAACTGTTCCTGTGGTACAACATCGCGGCGCTTTATCCCACCATCGCCTTGTCGATTCCGGGCCTCGGCGAACTCTGGAGCACGCAATCTAACGCGTTAGTCAGCCCATTCAGTGCGGCGGTGATCGCGCTGGTGATGCACCAATCCGCTTATGCCGCTGAAATTGTGCGTGCCGGTATCCAGAGTGTCGGTAACGGCCAACTGGAAGCCGCGCGTGCGCTTGGCTATCGTCCTTCACAGATTTTCCGTCACACCGTGCTGCCGCAGGCGATGCGCGCCATCATGCCGCCAGCCGGCAACGAAATCATTGGTCAGCTGAAAACCACGGCGGTGGTGTCAGTGATCTCGCTGCAGGACGTGCTGTTCTCGGCGCAGATTATTTACCAGCGCACCTATGAAGTGATTCCGCTGCTGCTGGTGGCAACCTTGTGGTATCTGCTGATGACCTCGGTGCTGTCAGTTGGTCAGTTCTATGTGGAACGCTATTTTGGACGTGGCGTCACGCGCCGGGAAAAACGCAGTTTGCTGAAATCGCTGCCAGGTTTCTCAGCGGCGAAAGCAGAAAGGAGCGTCAGCAATGGGTGAAGCGATCGCATTACGTAAAGTCACCAAACGCTTCTCTGGCGTCACCATTCTGGATGAAGTGAATCTGGATATTCCTGCCGGTTCAGTCACGGTGATCCTTGGGCCATCAGGTTCCGGGAAATCCACGCTGCTGCGCTGCATCAACCATCTGGAAAAACTGGATGGCGGCACCATTCGCATCGGCGGCGAGATCATCGGCTATAAGCAGAAAGGCCAGGCGCTGCACGAGTTAAGCAGCGGTGAAGTTGCGCGTCAGCGTGCCGAAATCGGCATGGTGTTCCAGCAGTTCAACCTGTTCCCGCACCGCACCGTGTTGCAAAACATTGTGGATGCGCCGATGCGCGTGAAGAAGCAGAGCCGTCAGCAAGCGACCAGCAAAGCGCTGTCGCTGCTGAAGCAGGTGGGTTTGTCAGGCCGCGAAGAAGAGTGGCCGCAGAATCTCTCCGGCGGACAGCAGCAGCGTGTGGCGATTGCCCGCGCGCTGGCGATGGATCCCGGCGTGATGCTGTTTGATGAACCGACGTCGGCACTCGATCCCGAATTGGTTGGCGAAGTGCTGCAGGTAATTAAACAGCTGGCGCACTCCGGCATCACCATGGTGGTGGTAACGCACGAGATTGGTTTTGCGCGCGAGGTAGCCGACAACATTGTGTTTATGGAAAGTGGCAAAATCGTGGCGGCGGGGCCAACCCAGCAAGTGCTCGACGACCCGGAAAACGGGCGCGTAAGAAACTTTATTGCAACGGTGCTTTAAGCACCGTTTTTCTTTTTTAACACCCGGAAGATGTAGTGCCTCAGCAATGCGCGCAGGTCTGTTGTAGGGCCGCCATTTATGGCGACCTGGATGCGTTGAGCTGACAAGCATGAAGGAAAAAACAATGACGCAAAAACCGGTAATGCACAGCGCCCATTGGGGCGCTTTTCATGCCCAGCAACAGGGCGAACAGCTCACCATCGAACCGTTTAAGGGCGATCCCGATCCTAGCCCGCTGCTGCAAAATTTCCGCAGCGCGTTAAACCATCCGGCGCGCGTATCCCGTCCGATGGTGCGTCGTGGCTGGCTGGAGAACGGACCGGGCCCGGACGATCGTCGCGGCAACGATGAGTACGTCGCGGTGAGCTGGGATGACGCTTACGCGCTGGTGACGCGCGAACTGCAACGCGTCGGCAACACTTATGGCCCGGAAGGCATCTTCGGCGGCTCTTACGGATGGTCAAGCGCGGGCCGCTTCCACCACGCGCAAAGTCAGGTGCATCGCTTCCTCAACACCACTCTCGGCGGCTATGTGCGTTCGGTCAACAGTTACAGCTCCGGCTCAGCATCGGTATTGCTGCCGCACATCGTCGGCGATATGACTGAAATTGCGCGCCGCGGCGTCAGTTGGGAAGAGATCGCCCAGCACAGCGAAATCGTGCTGGCTTTTGGCGGTTTGGCATTGAAAAACTCGCAGGTTGCCAGCGGCGGCTTGAGCGAACACACCGAACGCGGTTTTATGCTTCAGGCGGCGCAGCGCGGCACCCGCTTTATCTCGGTAAGCCCGCTGAAAAGCGATCTGCCTAAAGAAGCGCAGGGCGAATGGCTGGCATTGCGACCGGGCACCGATGCGGCCTTTATTCTCGGCGTGTTATCGGTGTTGATCGCCGAACAGCTGACCGATGAGGCTTTCCTCGCGCGTTACACCGTGGGCTGGCCAGAAATGGCGGCCTATATTCGTGGCGAAGAAGATGGCACGACGCGCGATGCGGCGTGGGCAGCAGAAATTTGTGGCGTCAGCGCTGAGTTCATCAGTGATTTCGCCCGCCAGCTGCACGGCAAACGCGTGCTGGTGACGGTGGCGCATGCCTTGCAGCGCGCCGAAAACGGCGAACAGCCGGTGTGGCTGGGATTGGTGCTGGCGGCCGCGCTCGGTCAGCCGGGCTTGCCGGGCGGTGGCTACACTTATGCGCTTGGCGCGCTGGGCCATTACGGTAAGCATCATAATCTGGTAAGTTTCCCAGCGCTGCCGCAGGGCAAAAATGGCATCGATCGCCTGATTCCAGTGGCACGTATCTCGGATATGTTGCTCAATCCCGGCAAGCAATTTGACTACAATGGTCGCCGCTTAACCTATCCGCACATCCGTCTGGCGTATTGGGCGGGCGGCAATCCGTTCCACCATCATCAGGATCTCGCGCGCCTGCGTCAGGCTTTCTGCCAGCTGGATACGCTAATCGTGCATGAAATCGCCTGGACCGCCAGCGCGCGCCATGCCGATATTGTGTTGCCCGCCACCATGACGCTGGAACGCGAAGACATCGGCGGCGCACCCACCGATCGCCACTTGTTTGCCATGCAGCCGGTGGCGCAACCGTTCGGCGAAGCCAAAGATGATTACGCGATTTTCACCGAGCTGGCGCGCCGTTTAGGCCGGGAAGAAGCCTTTACCGAAGGACGCGATACGCGCGGCTGGCTGCAGCATCATTACGCTCAGCTGCAACAGAAGCTGGCGGCGCATCAGGTTGAGATCCCCGACTTCGAGAAGTTCTGGCAACAAGGCGTGCTGGAGTTACCGCAGCTGAAAGATGGCGGCCGCATGATCAACGCGTTTCGTGCCGATCCAGAAGCGTCGCCGCTGCCTACGCCGAGCGGTAAAATCGAAATATTCTCCGCCACCATCGCCAGCTTTAATTATGAAAACTGTCCCGGTCATCCGGTATGGCGCGAGCCGCAGCAGCAACCGAATGCCGATCATCCGTTCTGGCTGATCGCCAATCAGCCGGCGACGCGCTTGCACAGCCAGCTCGATTTTGGTGATTACAGCCTGAGCGGCAAACGCGATGGCCGCGAAGTGTGCAGTTTGCATCCCGCTGATGCGACGGCGTCAGGTATTAACGATGGCGATATTATCGAGCTCTACAACGCGCGCGGCCACGTACTCGCCAGTGCGCGTCTGACCAAAACCATCATGCGCGGCGTAGTGCAGTTGCCGACTGGCGCCTGGTACGATCCGGTCGATCCCACCGCACTGCGTCCACTTTGCCGTCACGGTAATCCTAATGTGCTGACGCTGGATATCGGCACCTCGTCATTGGCACAAGGCTGCAGCGGGCAAATCACCGTAGTGCAGGTGCGTAAATATCGCGGCGAAGTGACGCCGGTACAGGCGTTTAATCCGCCAGGTTCATAATAATTTTCGGCGGGGAAATGTGAAGAGGTCGCCATGAATGGCGACCCTACGATTTAAGTGGGAATTTTGCGCACCGTTAATTACGCTGTGGTTTTCCGGTTTTGCGTCAAATCTTTTACCGTTTCCGCTGCACGTTTTCCGGCGAGGAACGCGTGGTCCGAGTTGTAATATTCCCACTCGCTGTAGCGCCCGGAAAGATGGATGCCTTGTGTCGCCAGCCAGCTGCGAATCAGCGTGACGTTGGCGGTGCGTTGATGGTCGTACACCACATAGGCGTACGGCATATCCACTTCACTGGCGGTCACGATTTCATCATCGGCATTGATGATGCCAACCCGAATACAATCCGCGATGCAGCGTTCAATCAAGGCGTCACCTTCGCAAGGCAGCGGCTGATCGGCGCGATAGGTCATTTCACAAGTCAGGCCAAAACCGCCTTGCGGATTACAGTGCGGGCTGGCATTACCTTGTAAAAAAATGCGGTGGAACAGCGTGTTGCCGGGGTAATAAATCCAGTGCTTATCGTTGATATTAGCCCGTCCAATGCCCAGATTAACGCAGCGCACCGAGATATGGCGCAGCTGCTGCGCCGCTTTCTGCACCGCTTCCGGAGCAAAGCTGCCGATCAATCGCACCAGTTCCGGCAGCGGCAAGGTGCTGATCATCTGGTCATAATGGAACTGTCGACCATCACTCAACAGCACGCGTCGTTGCAGCGGCTGGATCTCGCTGACGTCCGCTTCCCTCTCCAGCGCGCAATTAAGATGGGGCAGAAATCCTTCCATCAGCGCCTGAAAACCGCCGCGCAGCGGATAGCCAAAGCGCGCGTTGGGACCGACCGGTTTATCCAGCGGCGCCAGCGCGCCGGAGATGATCTGCTCCAAATCCGGTAGCGGCACGCGTCCGCCGAGCCAAGAGGTTTCCATATTCACCAGCGGAGTTTTCCACAGTTTCTGGTTATACGGCAGGGCGAAATGCCGGGCGATGCCTTTGCCCCAGGTACGGAAAATAAAGCTCTCAAAATCTTCGCTCTCTGGCTGACAGGCCTGGCTTTCACCATCCGGGATGGCGCCATCGGCGCAGCAATCACGACGCGCTTCGGTGGCGACCGCCTGCAAAGCGGGAGGCGACGCATAACGCGCTTCAATCGCGCCCAACACGCATTCGCCAATCACCTCGGCGGGCAAACCGTGCAGCGCCGACTGGAACGGATAACGGGTGTAAACATCATGGCTGTAAACCCAGGCTTCACGCGTTTGCCAGTGCTGATTGTCGCCCAGCAAGATGTCGTACAGGCGCAACACGTAAGGATCGTTGGAGAACATGATGTGGCCGGCGTGATCGAAGGTGAATCCCTGATCCTCGACCGAACGGCACCAGCCGCCCACGCTGGCATTTTTCTCCAGCACCACCGCGCCCGCGCCATAGTGATAACCGGCGCTCAATCCGGTTGGCCCGGCACCCAGAATCAAGCACTCAACTGTATTATGCGCCAGCGCGGGTGGACGGGCGGCAGTCACGTCGGGATGGGAAATCGGGCGTTTCGACAGTGCAACGATATGCGCCTGCATCTCCTCGACGGTGCGATCCCACGAGGTTTCCGCTACGCGCATCGCCATGTTTTTCGCCAGCTGGTAGCGGGTTTCCAGCGGCATGTTGAGCGCGGCATCGCAGGCCTGAATAAAGCTCTGATGTGAATCGGCGATGTTTACCACCTCGGCGTAATGGCGCGCCACATCGGCAATCGCGGTACTCACGATCGGCAACTGCGCCGCCATGTACTCCAGCACTTTGGTCGGGCTGATAAAACGCGTCGATTGATTCAGTGCGAACGGCATCAGGCACAGATCCCAGCCGGCGAGAAAGTGCGGCAAGGCGGCATACGGTTGCTGACCGAACCAATGCAGATTGCTGCGCTGGGGCAGGCTGGCGGCATCAATTTTCACCACTGGGCCGACCATCACAATCTGCCAGTCGGGATGCGCATCTGCCAGCGCGGCAATCAACGTCAAATCGAGACGTTCATCAATCACGCCGTAATAGCCGAGGCGCGGCTTTGGCAGATTTTCCTGCAGCGGATGGCTGTTAGTGCGGTCCAGCGCCTGTTCAAAATGTCCTGCATCGACGCTGCTTGGGCAGCAGTAAACATTCGCATGGCGATGTTTCTTCGCTTCATACAGGCTGGTGCCGCCGGTGAACACCAGATCGGCGCGGCTTAACAGCGCCGATTCACGCTGCTGCAGCTGGCGCGGTGCCTGGTTGAAAGCGGAAAGTTCATCCATGCAGTCATAGATAATCGCGCTCGGGGTAAAGCAGGCCAGCAGCGGCAGCGCCATCGGCGTGTAAAACCACACTAGCGGCGTTTCATCGTCATCCAGCAGTTCGGCCAGTAGCGGTTGCAGCACAGCGATTTGGCTGTCATGGAAACCTGGCGCGGCCACATCGGTATGCGGCTCGATCACCGTCACATTGGGTGCTGGCTGATAGTGACGTAACGCGGCTTCACCGGGCTGATAAATCGGCTCTTCGATAAACACAATGCGGTGGAACTGGGCGAGGCGCGACAACAGATGCTGTGGACGTTGAAAAACAAATCCCCAACGTAAATGACTGAATACCACTAATACGGATTGTTTCATGACGCTTTCCTCTGGCCTGCTGTTTGGAATGATAAGTCTCTGAAAACGGGCTAATACTCGTTGTGATTGCTGTAATGACGCGGCATAAACCGGGTTCAGCAGACGCTTTTTGTGAGGATCGACATCCCACAATCCGCTGCGTGGCCAGTCTTCGAGATCTTCCCAAAGCGGGCGATCGATAATCGGGTAGAGGCAGATGCCGCGAATATCACAGCCGTTGAGCTGGGCTTGCGCGACATCAGCGGTCACTTGTGCAAGCCAGGCGGCGCGTCCGCTGCCGACGTGGCTGGTTTCCGCCAGCAA
Organism: Pantoea sp. S18; assembly: GCF_045689705.1. Taxonomy (NCBI): domain Bacteria; kingdom Pseudomonadati; phylum Pseudomonadota; class Gammaproteobacteria; order Enterobacterales; family Erwiniaceae; genus Pantoea; species Pantoea sp. S18. The sequence goes on from NZ_CP142689.1 coordinate 240,147, forward strand.
AATGGGCCGTTGATAACGCTCGGTTAACTGCGCCAGCAGCGGATGCAGCGGCACGCGGCGCGCATCGCCCAGATGCCATTCCAGTCGACAGCCGGACCCGGTGAGCCACTGATTGCCGTGGTAATAATTGGCGCCAACCACATCGAGATAGTGCGGCTTGCCGCCGAGTTCCGGTTCACGCAAACCGGCGATCATGTCCCACGCCTGATATTGCGAAGCGTTGATATCGCGGGTGCGCTGTCGACACGCATCGCTGTCTTCATCCGGCACCACATGAATAATCGGGTCGCAGTGCAGGAAACGCGCACGCGGATCGGCGCGGCGAATGGCAGCGCAACCCGCCAGCGTGGCGCGAATTAATTGACGTTTAATCTCATCGGGATCGCTGTGTGCATTATTGCCAAACAAGCCGACAGAAATTCCCCATGCCATAAACGAGATTTCATTCATCGGTGAATAAATCGGTGCCTCTTCATAATATTCAGCGAGAAAAAGCGCCATGCGCTGACAAAAAGCGGCGAAGCGCGGTACAAATTGGCTGGAAAATAAGGTTAAGTCGTCCGGCCAGCCGTAATGACAAAAGGTCCAGTTAATTTGCATGCCAAATGAGCGCGCTGAATTCATGCGTTTTTTTAAACTTTCGAGCGTGGCTTGCGGTTCCATTTCCGCCAGTCGCCAGCCAATACTTTCGCGGGCGGAGGTAATGCCAAACTGCTGCAGCGCGGCGTAATCGTTATGGTATTGCGATAAATGGTCGGTCAGCGCATTCATTGAAAGCCGTTCGCCGAAGGGATTGATATGATCCGCTCCCTCATAACCGGCTTGCCAAAAGCTGGAAAATGGCGGCATGGTGTTCCCCCGGAATAAAATTCAGGAAAGTGAAATAAATAAAAGAAGTTAACTGCTTTTTTTATGGGGCGCGCATGAATGCGCGCCTTACGGAAATAGCACGAATCTCGTAGGGTCGCCATTAATGGCGACCTAAAAGTTGCTATTGAGCCTAATTAAAATTATAACCACGCTTTAGCTTAACGCAAATCACTGAGATGAAAAGAATATAAGCCAAGCGTTGGTTTTACTTATATAAGTGAAGCGGCATGAGAAGTTGAATAATTAATTACTTCACTATTTCTTACGCTTAACTCACATAATGAAAAGAAGGACGATTCTTAATTAATTTCGTCACTACACTTTAATTAACCCACTTCGGGTTTACGGAGGGTCCTATGTCAGAACGTCCAGATGATGATGATGTAATTCCACTGCCAGGTGATGATGAAACATTACCCGACGAAGATGATGATTTACCCCGCGATACTGAATTCCCTGAAGATCAGCAACCTAAAATCTGAAAATGGGTCGAGCCGCCGCTGGCGGCTCACTATTTAGAGTGCACTCTGCTGTAATTCCCCCATAATACCTCTCCAGGATTCATTTATTTTTTTAACACTTAAGGGAGAGATACGATGGTCAACGACTATTTCACACAGCCAGCGATAGGCGTAACGGTTGAGCAACATAAGCGCACCGTTGCGGTTGCGGCGGCATTAGCGGTGGCAAAAGAGTCAGTTAGCGCCTCAACCTCTGCCAGCGGATCAAAGGCATCGTGGGATTTGCAGGCGGTTGCCAATGAGATCGCAAATCTGGCCGATGCCATTCAGGATGCGCTGGAGCCGGTCGAAACGCTCTAACTCAGCAACTGGGTTAATTGCGCCAGATGCGCGCTGTTAGCCAGCTCGCTGCTACTAAGCAGTTGTTGCTGGCGTTGCGCAGATTCCTGCTGCAGTGCCGCACGCAGCTTACCTGCCACATCCACCGCATCGGCCAGCGATTGCTGACGTGTGCGGTGATGCTGCAACTGCGAGCCATCGCGAAGCGTAATCGTCACCAGATGAAAACGCAGCGCCGGGTTAATCGCATCCGGCGGCGCATTTTCATCTGGCGTACGAAGTACTTTGGCCGCCAGCGGCATCACTTCCTGATTCAACTCGCCTTCGGCAAAATCCTGCAAGCGCAAATCGCCATAAATCAGCATCGCGGCAATCACGTATTCCAGACTGAAACGCGCTTCAATGCCGTTGGTCGGAACGCGCACCGATGCGGCAATATCGCCGCCCGGCGGAAACGCCACGCTGATCTCGCTAATGCTTTCCAGCAAACTTTCCAGTGATTTACCACTCGCCAGCCATTCATTGCGCAAAATGCGCGTGGCTTCGGCGGCGCTGTGCGTACCGGCGCAGGTGGGGAAGGGTTTGAACTCCAGTCCAGGCGTAACGATACGCCACGGCTGCGCCCAGTTCTCAATCAGCTTTTCCGGCTGCGCCTGGCCGTTGCTGGTGGCAGAGATAAAGGCTTCAATCACGCCATCCTGCTTGCCATCAAAACCCGCCAGCGTCAGTTGTGCGGCGGTCACCGCGCGTTCAGCTGCAAACCCGGCGTGCAGCGGCTTCACCGCCGAACCAAACTGTGCGCGTAAACCACTGGCCTGCGTGGTGGCGATGCCGAGCAGCGTTGCGGTGGCAGAGACATCTAAAGCCAGCAACCGCGCCAGCGCGGCGGCGGCGGCAACCGTGCCGAGCGTCGCGGTATTGTGATTACCTAAGGCGTAATGCTGCTGGCTGACGGCGAGACCTAAACGTCCGGCGACTTCAACGCCAATCGCGTAGGCATCAAGGAACTGATCCAGCTCAGAAGGCTGCAGCTGCTGCCAGGCAAACAGCGCGGGCAGAATCACCACGCTGGGATGTCCGCGAAAATCCGCGTGAAAATCATCATAATCCAGCGCGTGGCTGGCATAGCCGAGCAGCAGCGCGTGAGATCGCGCACTGCCGTCACCATACACGCCGCGCAGCGCCGGTAAACCGCTATCCGGCACTTGGCCTTGCAATACCGGCCAGCTGACGGCGAGGAAATCACGCACGCCTTGGCGCGCGGCATCGCGTGCGACGGTGTCCGATTGGCTGTTAACAATGCGCTCAGCCAGCGCGGCAGTCAGGTTCATCAGCTCACGCTCTTCAGGGCCGCGACCGCCAGATTGGCGAGATAGCGCGACGTCGGCAGCAGCACATCATCATTGATGCGGAACGCCGGATGGTGCAGCGCATAAGGCTCGCCGGTGCCAATCATCATGAACGCGCCTGGCAGCTGTTGCTGATAGAACGCGAAGTCTTCGCCGATCGGGCTGGCTTCCACCACGCGCGCCTCAAAGCCGCTGGCGCTGGCCTGCTGCAAGGCAAAATCGGCCCAGTGCGCGTCATTCACCACCGAAGGCGGACCTGCGTGCCAGTTGAATTTCACCTCGGCGGCAAAGGCTGCGCCGATACCTTGCACGATCTCACGGAAGCGCTGCTCAAGACGTTCGCGCGTTTGCTGCGAGAAGGAGCGCACCGTGCCTTCCAGCCAGGCGCTATCCGGAATCACGTTCCAGGTGCTGCCGCTGTGAATCTGGGTGATTGAGACCACCGCGTTATCGCCGGATGGCGCATTGCGGCTGATCAGCGTTTGCGCAGCCGAGACGATTTGCGCGGCAATCACAATCGGATCGTTGCCCTGATGCGGTTTGGCAGCGTGGCTACCAATGCCGGTGATGCTGATATCAAAGCGATCAACCGCTGCGGTTAACGGACCGGCTTTACTGCCAATCACGCCTGGCGGCAGCGACGGATCGTTGTGGATGCCGAAAATAGCCACCGCATCATCCAGCGCGCCGGTAGCAATCACATCGGGCGCGCCCTGGCCGGTCTCTTCCGCAGCCTGGAACAGAATGCGCACGCGACCTGGCAGCGTATCTTCTTGCTGTTTAAGCAAAATCGCTGCACCCAGCGCCGCCGAACTATGGAAGTCGTGGCCGCAGGCGTGCATTACGCCGGGACGCTCAGATCGGAAGCTCACATCTGACTGCTCTTCAATCGGCAACGCATCGATATCAGAACGTAGCACCATCAGCGGACCGTTTTCACGGCCTATTTCAGCGACTAAACCGGTTTTGAGTGGCAGATCCAGCACGCGAATCTGGTGTTTCTCTAATTGCTGACGAATACGTGCGGTGGTTTCAAACTCTTGATTGGAGAGCTCGGGAAAACGGTGTAGTTCATGACGGAAAGCGATCAGCTGTTCGCCTAAGGTGTCGAGTGATTGGCTCATGCTGTTACTCCTTGTTGCGCCGCCTGGCGTGTTAACCACGCATCGTGGGCGGCTTCATCCAGTACTTTCTTCATATATTGCGTGATGTGGCCTTTGCCGAGATCGGTAGTGTGCATCAGCTGGAAACCGCGCTTTTTGTACATCTCGATCAGCCACGGATGGCTGGTGGCGGTGCCGAGCGACACTGCAGGTGCACGTAATTGGCCCAGCAGAATCTCCTGCTCGAGGCGATCCTGCACCTGACGACCGTATTGATTGCCGGGATAATCGGGATGCGCGCCAAACCAGCCGATGTGCGGCAGGCCAAACGGGCCGGGCAGCGGTCCCCACGGATAACGTACGGTAACGGATGAGACCATCACCTCATCGGCATACAGGGCATAAACACCGTGGCTTTGCAGATGACGCAACGTTTTGGCAAGGTCGGCGGTGGCGGCATCAAACTTGATGCCCAGCGCCAGCGTAGGCGCATACGCGGCATGCATCAGCGCCTGATAGGTTTCCACCTCGTCTTCTCTTACCTGACGAAATTCAAGTGACATAGACATCCCCGGAAAAATATGCGCTTTTGTAGGGTCGCCATTAATGGCGACCTAACAGGCGTCCATACAAAGAGATCAGATTACCAGCAAAGCCATTCCCCGCTATATGTGAAAAATAACTAAGCTAATGTGAATTTGTGAAAATGAAATCGCCCCTTTTGCATTGCTTAAATCGTTATTTACCGTAGTATGCAGAAAATACATAGCGCTATAACTATTCTGTATTAACCCTCTGAATTATCTTAATTTAATCCGTTATAGCCTTATTCTTAATCAGGGTGACGCCGTGTTAGCGATCAAATCTCCGCGTGCATATGCACATGAATCCGGTTTGCGTGCGCGCGCCGGTGAATTTATCAAACCTTACGCTTCCCATATTCGCATCTTTACTTCTCCTCGCGCCTGGCAGGCGGTTAATCCGGAATTAACTCAGAGCCTTGAAGCCAATGCTATTCGCTGGGAAATAGAGTATCTGACCGGTGAATGCACCGATGCCGCGATTGAAACCCTGAAGCAAAATGTCGAGCAGCAGGGCGCTGAACTGCTGTTTGCGGTCGGCGGCGGACGCGTGCTGGATGCGGCGAAAGCAGTTGGTAGCCAGCTGCCCGATCTCAAAGTAATCAACTTCGCCACGGTTGCGGCGACCTGCGCGGCCTGGTCGCCAGTAGCGATTGTTTACAATGAGCACGGCGGCCATGTGCGCAGCCAGCCGCTAGGCAAAATGCCGGATTTGGTGCTGGTGGATAGCGAGATTATCGCGCGCAGCGATGTGCGCTATCTGAAGGCCGGCATCGTTGATGCGCTGGCAAAATATTACGAGTTCTACCCTTATCAGCGTAACAATCCCAACGATCTGGCGCTGGATCTCAAAGTAATGACTGCCAAACGCGCGCTGGACCTCTATCGCGAGCTGGGTGCAGCGGCGGTTGCCGCTAACGAACAGCAGATTGTCACGCCAGAGCTGGTGAAAATCATCGATGCCAATATCGTGTTGGCCGGATTAGCCAACAGCGTGCGCGATGTGCTGCCAACGCCTGGTTTTGCCCACGCCATCCACAATCGTCTGACGCATCAGCCGGAACTGCACGAATGGCTGCACGGCGAAAAAGTGGGTTACAGCCTGCTGGTGCAATCGCTGATTGAGCATAACGGCGTGCCGGATGCCGATCTGCTGGCGCTGCTGCGTGAGTACGATATGCCGCTGACCTTAGCGCCGCTAACCGGCGACCGCAGGGCGACGATCCGTACCATCGCGGAACAAATTAAATTCCCGGCGGCCAGCGCCGAACGTCTGCCATTCCGCATCTCTGCTGATGCGCTGGAACAGGCGCTGCTGGCGACCGAGAACACGTTTTAAATCGCACCACTTTTAATTGACCAGGACAAATTAATGGCTAACTCACAACAACAACGCCGCATCCGTTTAGGCCTTTTCGTGCAGCCGGTAGGACAACATGTCAGCGGCTGGCGCCTGACAGAAAAGCTTGGCGATCCGACCGATATTGACTGGCTGATCACCATCGCCAAAAAAGCCGAAGCCGGTAAATTCGATCTGTTCTTCGTTGGCGATGCACTGGCCACCAGCATGTATCGCCTGCCATCGACCATGGCGCGCCTTGAGCCGCTGACCATGTTGTCGGCGCTGGCGGTCAACACTAAACGCATCGGTCTGGCGGCAACCGCGTCCACCACCTTCAGCGATCCGTTCACCATGGCGCGCAGCTTCTCCTCGCTGGACCATATCAGCCGTGGTCGCGCCGCGTGGAACGTGGTGACCTCGTTCTCCGCCGATGTGGCACGCAACTTTAGCCGCAACGATATGCCGAACCACGCCGAGCGTTATGCGCGTGCGCGTGAATTCCTCGAAGTAGCGGAAAAACTGTGGGCCGGCTGGGAAGAGGGCGCGGTGCAGCCGAATAAAGAGACCGGCGCGTACTTTGTTGATGACAAAATCCAGCCGATTAACCACCAAGGCGAGCACTTCCAGGTGCAAGGTCCACTGAACATCACCCGCTCACCGCAAGGTCGTCCGGTGATCATCGAAGCCGGTTCGTCCGCCGATGGCCAGAAACTGGCGGCGGAAACCGCAGAAGTGATCTTCACCGCTGCGGCTAGCCTCGAAGAGGCACAAACCTTCTATCGTTCACAGAAAGATCAGGTGATTGCCGCCGGACGTAATCCGGATCATGTGGTGATCATGCCGGGCGTGATGCCGATTGTTGGCCGCACGCGTGAAGAAGCCAAAGCGCTGTGGAAAGAGCTCAACACGCTGGTGGATATCGAAAACGGTCTGCGTCAGCTGTCGCTGCGTTTCAGCATGGATCTCAGCCAGTTCCCGCTTGATGGTCCGGTGCCAGAAGTGCCGCTGGGCGAAGGTAACCAGAGCCGAGTAAAACTGATGACCGACATGGCGAAGCGTGAAAATCTGACGCTGCGCGAGCTGGCGGCGGTGGCTGCCGGTTCACGTGGACATCGCGTGATTGTCGGCACCGCTGAAGATATCGCCGATGATTTCGAGCTGTGGCTGAACGAGGGCGGCGCGGATGGCTTCAACATCATGCCGGCGATTATGTCCGAGCAGCTGGATCTGTTTGTTGAGCTGGTGATTCCGGAACTGCGCCGTCGCGGCCTGTTCCGTGATGATTACGAGTTCGCCACGCTGCGTGAAAACCTCGGCTTGCCGGTGGCATAACCCATTCAGGAGCTCAACATGGTCACCTTATCCAGGCGTGTGCAGTCCGTGTCGCTCTCTGCCAATGCTGCGGCGCGTCAACTGACGCGCCAGCTAAAAGAGCAGGGCGTCGATATTCTCGATCTCACCACCGGTGAGCCAGATTTTGATACGCCACAGCACATTCGTCAGGCGGCGGTGGCGGCGATGGAAGCCGGTGAAACGCGTTACACGCCAACCAACGGCACCACGCCGCTGCGCAAAGCGGTGATAGCCAAGCTGAAGAATGAAAACCAGCTGGATTACGAGCTGGGGCAAATCTGCATCGCTAACGGTGCCAAGCAGATCATCTTCAACGCCTTTGCTGCCACGCTGAATGAGGGCGATGAGGTGATTGTGCCGGTACCGTACTGGCCGACCTTCCCGGATAGCGTGCGTTTCAACGGCGGCGAAGCGGTGCTGCTTGAGTGTCCGCTTGAGCAGGAATACAAGTTGCAGCCGCAGCAGCTGGCGCAGGCAATCACCAGTAAAACCCGCTGGCTGGTGCTGAACAATCCCGGTAATCCTTCCGGCATGGTGTACAGCGCTGATGAGCTGACCGCGCTAGCGACAGTGCTACGCGATCATCCTGATGTGCTGATCATGTTGGATGAACTCTACGAACATATTCTGTTTGATGGCCGTGAACACGTCAGCCTGCTGCACGTCGCGCCGGATTTAGCCGAGCGCATTCTGCTGGTGGGCGGCGTGTCGAAAACCTACGCCATGACCGGCTGGCGCATCGGCTTCGGTGCCGGGCCAAAAGCCTTGATCGACGCGATGGTGGTGGTGCAGTCGCAAAACAGTTCCGGTGCCAGCGCCATTAGTCAGGCTGCGGCGGTGGCGGCGTATAACGGTGGACTCGACTTCCTGCCGCCGCAACGCACGGCTTATCAGGATCGCCGCGATGCGATTATGACGTTCTTAAAGCCGGTGCAGGAAATTGACGTGCTAAACCCAGATGGCGCGTTCTTTATTTTCTGCCGCTGCGCTGGTTTATTGGGCAAAACGCGTCCCGATGGTCAGAAGATCGAAAGCGAGCAAGATGTGATGAATTATCTGCTGGAAAGCGGTGTATCGGGCGTGGCGGGCAGTGCGTACGGCTTATCGCCTTATTTCCGCTTATCAATTGCCACTGATATTGCAACAGTGCGTGAAGCGGGTCGTAGAATTGCGCAGGCCTGTGCGGCATTAAGCTAATTCCTGCTAGATTCGCCAGATAATTCTTAGGTTTTATCTGGCGTCTTATCGCAATAACTTCAAGAGTAAATTAACAACTTTCCAACACGCCCTTCATCACGCATAATGCGTTTTTTCATTATTTCCGGTTATTATTTCATGTCTAAATTATCTTTGAATCTCAATACCGCTTTGATTAGCGGCCTGGCTATTTTCGCGCCGCTGCAAGCCATGGCAAATACAGAAACTTCTCAGGCACCGATCATTATTCAGGGCGCGATGCCGGTTGAAGCCGAGCATTTCGCCGCCAAACTGGAAAACGCTAAAGAGCGTCAGATTGGCGAATGGCGTTTCTGGCAGGGCACGGTTGATGGTTATCCGGTGATTGTTTCTGAAACGCTGAAAGGCATGTCAAATGTCGCGGCGGCAACCTCGATTGCTGCAGTTGAATTCAAACCTAAAGCCATCATTAATCAGGGCACTGCAGGCGGTCACGATCCGGCACTACACGTCTATGACATCGTCGTGGGCAAATATTCGGTCAACCTCGGCGCGTTTAAAACGCCGCACAAGTTGCAAGGCGCGGGCAGTAATTCCGTTGAGTGGAAACCGATGGATTTGATGGCCTCAAAAGGCAGCGCGGGTGAAGATAAAAATGCCCACAGCATTCGTCAGTTTGCCGCCGATCCACAGCTGATGAAAGCCGCCGAGCAGGCGATGCCGGCTTACACCAAAGGCAAAGTGGTGGAAGGCGTGATTGGATCGGCTGATGTGTGGAACAGCGAATTGGACCGTATTCGCTTCTTCCATGAGAATTTCAACACCTCCGTTGAGGAGATGGAAACCGCGTCGGCTGCGCAGATCTCATCGCTGTTTAATATCCCGTTTATCGGTATTCGTGTGTTATCTAACAACATCACCAATGACGGTAAGTATGATGCGCAAACAGGTATCGCTTGCCAGGATTATGTCTACGACGTTTTAAAAGCGTATATCAAACAGATTAACGCTCGGAAGTAATAAGTAAAAAACGCAGCACTTGTGCTGCGTTTATTTGTTCACGCTCGGTACTGCATGCGGCCGATTAAATCAGGAAATCATCCATCGAACCGCCAGCTTCCAGTGCGGCTTTAATCGGTGATGGCGTGCGGCCCTGGCCGGTCCACAATTTCTCATTACCCTGTTCGTCGATGAACTTATACTTCGCAGGACGCGGCGCGCGTTTCGACTTGGGTTTGCTTTCCTGAGTATTTAATTGCGCCAGGTCACTAATATCGATACCGTCTTTCAACAACATCTCTTTATACAGCGCCAGTTTTTCTTCTTTTTCGCGCTGGGCTGCAGTTTCTGCTTCCGCTTCTTCACGGCGTTCTGCGACTACCACGGCGAATTTTTCCAGCATCTCTTCTAATGCTGCGACATCAATATTACGCGCTTCGGCACGCAGCGTACGAAGATTGTTCAATGCGTTAAGTGCATCGCTCATGAATAAATCCTTATTACTTATTGGACTAGTGTAAAGGAGAGCATTCTACGAGATTTTTTGCCAAATTAAAATCATCTGTCGTAGACAGAATTGTCCGGAAAATATCCGGACGATCAGACGTTTCTTTATATTGGCTGGCGTGTTTTCAAGCTGTTTGGCTTATTCACGTTATGTTTTTGAGTAATGAGAATAATAGTTGCTGCATTATTCAGCGTTTTAATGCGTTGTATGTGAAGGTCGCCATGAATGGCGACCTACAAATAGTATGTGTGCTGGAATCTGTTCAATTTCACATAGTTGACGAAAATCCCTGCATGAACCTTCCTGAAAATAACGCTTATCAACTATTACTCGTTGAAGAATAAGGCGTTTCACAAAGTGTAAAAGTGTCAGTAAACCGGTAACAATTTCTTGCATTGTAAACCTTAATGCGTATATTTCTCATTTGCTTTCTTAACGGCTTCCTTACTGTCGTTCCTCTTTCAGACGTCAGCAGCGGTGCCGCAAAAAAATAACGAAAAGTTGATTGAGGAATTGTATGTCTTTCGAAGATTTGCGCGTCAGGAAACCCGGCAATGCGCCTCAGCGCGCGTTGCGTCTTTCTTTACTGGCTATGATGGTTGCGTCGGGTATCGCGCAGGCAGCAGAGACCACCAACACCGAACAGACGCTGAATGTTGATGCCAGCGCTAACGCGGATCAGCAACAGCAGGCGGCACAGGATTACAGCGTACCGGTGACGCGAGCCGGTACCAAAATGGCGCTCACCGCGCGCGATATTCCGCAATCGGTTTCGATCGTCAGCAAGCAGCGTATGGAAGACCAGCAGCTGCAATCGCTGAACGATGTGCTGGCCAACACCACCGGCATTCACGGCGTCTCGGGCGATATGGATCGTACTAACTACTATTCGCGCGGTTTCCTGATCGACAACTATATGACCGATGGTATTCCCACCGCCTTCGCCTCACGCTGGAACCTCGGCGATGCGCAGAGTGATATGGCGCTGTATGAGCGGGTAGAAGTGGTGCGCGGCGCCACCGGCTTGCTGACTGGCCCAGGCAACCCATCTGCTTCGATCAACATGGTGCGTAAGCACGCCGATAGCAAAGAGTTCACCGGCAGCGTTTCAGCCAGCTATGGCAGCTGGAACAAACAGCGTTATGTTGCCGATCTCTCTGCGCCGCTGTCCGCCGAAGGTAACGTGCGTGGTCGCCTGGTGGCGGGTTATGAAGATAGAAACAGCTTCATCGAACGCTACGGCGCAGATAAAAAATTCGTCTATGGCGTGGTTGATGCTGATTTGACCGATTCCACCAAATTGTCGGTCGGTTACGAATTCAGCCAGGTTAACACCGATTCGCCAATGTGGGGCGGCTCCCCGCGCTGGTATACCGATGGCTCACAAACGAAGTTGCGTCGTGGTTACAACACCGCGCCAGACTGGGCTTACAACAACAAAGAAAACAAAAAAGTCTTTGTTAATCTGCAGCAAAACTTCGATAACGGCTGGAACATCACGCTTAACGGCACGCACAACGAAATGTTCCTCGACAGCAAACAGCTGTATATCGATGGCTTCTTCGATAAAACCACCGGCGCGGGCTCTTCTTCTTACGCCGGCTATCCGGTTATCGGCGGCACTGGCTACAACACTGGCAAACGTAAAGTGGATGCAGTGGATGCCTTCGCCAGCGGCCCGTATGAATTATTGGGACGTCAGCATGAGCTGATGATCGGCGTTAACTACAGCCGTCAGGACAACAAGTACTTCAGCTCGTGGGAGAATATCTCCTCAGAAGAGCTGGGTAACTTTAATAACTACAATGGCGACTTCCCTGAATCCAACTGGGATCCGCGCGAACCGGCGTCAGATACGCAGTTGGTTCGTCAAAAATCTGCCTATCTGGCAACCCGCATCTCGCTGGCCGATCCGCTACATGTGATTCTGGGTGCCCGCTACACCAACTGGAATCGTCAGACGCTGAGCGAAGAAATGGAGAAGAACAATATCACGCCGTACGGTGGTGTGATTTGGGACTTCTATGACAACTGGTCCGCGTACGCCAGTTACACTTCGGTGTTCCAGCCGCAGGATTATCAGGATGCGTCTGGAGCCTTCCTGGCGCCGGTGATTGGCAAGAACTACGAAGCGGGTGTGAAATCAGACTGGTTTAACAGTCGCCTGACTACCTCCGTTTCTGTGTTCCGCACCGAGCTGGACAACGTTGGCGAAGCGACCGGAGAAACTAACCCGGAGACGGGCAATGCTATCTATGTTGGTAAGAAAGGTGTGGTTAGCCGTGGCGTAGAGTTTGAAGTCAACGGCGCGGTAACCGATAACTGGCAGATGACCTTCGGCGGTACCAGCTACGTAGCGGAAGATGCCAACGGTGATCGCTATAACTCGAACCTGCCACGCACCTCATTCAATCTCTTCACCAGCTATCGCTTGCCGATGCTGGATCAGTTGACCCTGGGTGGCGGCGTGACCTGGCAGTCGAAAACCTACGGCGACATTGGCGGTCCAGACGGTGAAGGCACCTGGCGCGCACGTCAGGGCAGCTACTCAGTGGTGGATCTGTTCGCACGTTACGATGTCACAAAAAACGTCTCGTTACAGGCCAACATCAACAACCTGTTCGACAAAGAGTATGATACCAACGTCAGTAACGGCGGCATCGTGTACGGCGATCCACGTAACTTCTCTGTCTCGGCGACCTATCGTTTCTGATGCAAATGCTGGGTGCGCGTAATACGCATCCAGCATTCTCAGCGGTCACCATAAATGGCGACCCTACAAAACATTTTCCCCGTAGGGTCGCCATTTATGGCGACCTCCCCAACCAGATTCATGAATTCCAGCGTCATGATGAATTGATCTCTACAGAAAGAGCCAATTTACCCACGGAAGTGAAAATGGCGTCGTCCTGCGGCGTATGAATGCGGCCGCACAGCACGTTACGCAGGTGACGTTGTAACGGATGGTGGCGCGTCAGCGCGTGATTGCCGATGCTCTCTACCATCAGCTGCACGCTGTGAATGGCGTTTTCGGTCACCACCTGTTTGATTTGTGCGGCATGTCCGCCGGCAACGTGGCCGTTGGCAGCGCTGCTCAGCAGGATTTGACTGGTAAACAGCAGCGTATCGATGCGGCCAACCAGTTCCTGAAAGCGCGGCAATGATGCCAGCGGTACGCCAAGATTGGCCGGTATGCGCTGCTGCAAAAAGCCGATAAACCAGTCGCGCGCGCTATGCGCAATGGCGTCATACAGCGAACCGAGCAGCACCGCCATCCACACTGATTCCTCTTCGTTGAGGCCGGGTCGCGGCGTGCTCCACGGCGCAACGTTTACCGCGTGATCGAGCGGGATCAGCACGTCGTCCAGCACCACGCGATGGCTGCAGGTGCCGCGCATGCCAAGATGATCCCACTCATCAACGATGCGAATACCGGGCGCGTTGGCTGGCACCAGATAACCGCCGACCAGCGGATCGGCATCGTCGCTGCTGGCCCAGACCAAAAACCAGCTCAGCCCATAGCTGCCGGTGGAGTAAATCTTCTCGCCACTGATGCGCCAGCCTTCAGAAGTGCGGCGTGCGCGTGTAGCGGGCAATCCGCCGCGCGCGGGCGTGCCTAATTCCGGTTCGACGCGCAGCGCGTTAATCAGCGCACCATCGCGAATCACGCTCTCCGCCACCTTACGTCGCACCGCATCTGGCCAGTTTGAACTGTCGTCGAGGCGGCGCGTGTTGAGATATTGCATGATGAGGATCAGCGCGGCAGAAGGTTCGCCACGCGCCACGGCCTGAATAATCGCCTGGCTTGCCAGCAGATCGCCGCCGCTGCCGCCTGACGCCGTCGGCAATACGAAGTGCAGCAAGCCATGCTGCTGCAACACGCTAAAAGCCGTTTTGGGAAATTCTCCGCTGCGATCAACCTCTTCAGCATCTTTTTCTAAAGCCTGAATAATCACCGGCAATATTTCAGCCAGAAAGGGCGCGTTATTTGCCATACGTTATTAATCCCCTGATCAAATCAGGCTTAATTGTTTCCTTTTCCACCACCGCTGTAAAAGCAATAAACCGGCTTAATACATGCGGAATCGGCATAATTCTGCCGCCGGTTGAAGTGTTAATTTGCAATGGCTGTTTCTGCGCAACCCATTAAATAGGGTTAGCAACTTCACCTGCATTTATTTTTGGGAGTCATTTAATGCCAAATAATTATTTAGTTTCCCGTCGGCATTTTCTGGGATATTCAGCCGCCGCGGCGATGGCGGCAACGTTACCGGGCGGCGTGTTTGCCGAAGATCATATGGCGGGTATGCAGATGCCTGGCGATTTACTGCAAGAGGGCCCTGGAAAATGGGCGCTGGCGAAGCCGACGCATGTGCGTCTAGCGGTGAATCTCAATGCCATCTGTCTTGCACCGGTTGTGGTAGCCGATCAGCATAACTTCTTCAAAGCGCACAACCTGGAAGTGGAGTTTGTTAACTTCGGCAACTCAACCGAATTGCTGCTGGAATCCATCGCCACTGGCAAAGCCGAAGTCGCCATCGGCATGGCGCTACGCTGGCTGAAAGCGCTGGAACAAGGCTTTGATGTGAAACTTACTGCGGGCACGCACGGCGGCTGTATGCGCCTGCTGGCGCGCGATGGCGGGCCAACCACGCTGGAACAGCTGAAAGGCAAAACCATCGGCGTTACTGACATGGCGGGCGCGGATAAAAACTTCTTCTCGCTGATGCTGAAAAAGCACGGCGTCGATCCCAATACCGATGTCGACTGGCGCGTGTTCCCGCAGGATTTGCTGCCGATGGTGCTGGAGAAGGGCGAGATTCAGGCCGCCAGCGGTTCCGATCCGGTGATGTGGCGCTTAACCCAGAAGCCGGGCTACCGCGAGATTGGCACCAACTTAATGGACGAGTACGCCAAACTGAGTTGCTGTGTGGTGGGCACGCGCGGCAGCTTGATTCGCGAGCAGCCGGAAGTGGCGGCGGCGATCACCCACGCGATTTTGCAGGCACATGCCTATGCGGCCAAACACCCGGAAGCGATTGGCAGCGAGTTTAACGGCCAGGCGCTCAACACCACGCCGCAGGAGATCGCCAGCGTGTTGAAAACCCATACGCACGGACACTATTCGGTGGGTAATGCGTTTGTGAATGAGATTGACGTGTATGCGCGCGATTTAAAGGCGATCAACGTGTTACGACCGGAAACCGATCCGCTGCTGTTTGCCAAAGGGATTACCAGCAACGTGTTGGTTTAGTGCGGGATTTTGAGGTCGCCATGAATGGCGACCCTACAGCTGTTTGGCAAGGTTTTTCGTAGGGTGCGCATTCATGCGCACCTTCATACATAGGCAATGTATTGCGTATTATTTTCAGGCGATTTTCCTGGAAGTTTGCACGGCGCTCGCCAGCTTTAGCGACTCCGCTGGCACCTGATGCGCGAACAGCTGGGTGGTCAAATAGCTGCTGCCGCCATCGGCCAGCAACACCACAATGCGCTTGCCGCGATTCTCCGGTCGCGCTGCAACTTGTTGTGCCGCCCACAACACTGCACCGGACGAATCGCCTACCAGCACACCTTCGCTCAGCGCAAGTTGCCGCGCCGCCGTATACGCCTGCCAGGTTTCCACCGCAATCACCTCATCGTAAACGCGGTGATCGAGATTGGCAGGAATGCGCTCCGGCGTCTGGTTGCTGAACGCATGTACGCCGGTGATCTCCAACGGATCGGGACGCAGTTCGCTTGGCTGTGAACCCACGCCCGGCTCGACGGCGATCACCTGCAAACCCGGATGCTGCTGCTTGAGATAGCGTCCGGTGCCGGAGAGCGTGCCGCCGGTGCCGACGGCGGCGATAAAGATATCCAGCTCGCCGCCGCTGTCGCGCCAGATTTCTGGCCCGGTGGTGCGCTCATGCACCGCCGGATTGGCCGGATTATCCAGCTGAAGTAGAAAATGCACTTCCGGTTCCGCTGCGGTGACCTGCTCGGCCAGCCATTTGGTGGCGGCGACAAAATCGCCGTTGCTGGCATCGTAGAATTCCTTAAAGCCTTCAATGGTGCTAAACGGCACCACTTCGGCGCCGTACGCCTGAATAATCTGGCTGCGTTCAATACTGACGAAATCATTGATGTAAACGCGGAACTTGTAGCCTTTGGCCGCCGCAATTGCCGCTAAACCAATGCCGGTGTTGCCGCTGGTGGTTTCAACCAATGTATCGCCAGGCTGGATAATGCCGTTGCGTTCAGCGGCTTCAATCATGCTGAGGGCGATGCGATCTTTGACGCTGTGATTGGGGTTAAACAGTTCGAGTTTGGCGACTAAATCCGCCTGAATCTCCTGCTGCTGCGCATAGCGTGACAGGCGCAGCAACGGCGTGTTGCCAATCAGTTCGGTGATAGAAGCAGAGATTTTTGCAGCCATAATCGACCTCATGTGTGGGGGCGGTCGCCATAAATGGCGACCCAACGAATTACCATTTCACCGCGCTGCGCTGCCATGAAAGCAGGCGATCGCGCACCAGGAACAGCAAGGAGATCAGTGAAGAGAACAGCAGCGCCATCACAATCAGTGCGGCGTACATATTGGCGTAAGCCGCCCAGCCTTGCGCCCACTGCAAATACCAGCCGAGCCCGGACTTCACGCCCATCATCTCTGCCGCCACCAGCACCGAGAACGACGCGCCCAAACCCATAAACAGGCCGACAAACAGGTGCGGCAGCGCGGCAGGCACCGCTACGCGCAACACGAGGAACAGCGAATTTGCACCCAGCGTGCGCGCCACATCGTAATAACGCGTATCAACGCTGGAAACGCCCGACCAGGTCAGCACCGTCACCGGGAACCAGGTCGCCAGCGCGATGAGGAATACCGCTGCCGAGAAGCTCGACGGGAAGAAGTAGAGCGACAGCGGCAGCAGCGCAGTCGAAGGTACCGGGCCGAGGAAACGCAGAATCGGATGCACCCAGTAACCCAAGCCGCGCGACCAGCCAATCGCCACGCCGGTAATAAAGCCGACTACGCTGCCGTAGATAAAGCCGAAAGCCAGCAGACGCAGCGAATTGAGCACGCTATCCAGCAGTCGCGGCCAGTCGGTCGCGTAGGCTTCCACCAACGCGCGCGGCGGGGCGAAAAAGGGCGCGGGCAGCAGCGCCAGTTTGCCGGTGACGGTTTCCCACAGGCCTATCAGCAGCGCCAGCACAATCAGCCACGGACCGCTGCGCTTGAGAGGCGCGAGCAGCGTTAATCGCGGGAACAGGCCTGAGGCAATCGCCAACCCGGTGAGAATGAGCGCGATGACGGCGAACAACTCATGCGTTTCATTCACAAAGCGCGGGGCGGCAAAACCCTGCGGCTTATCCGGCACCGCCACCATCAGCGCTACCAGCGCCCACCACAGCAGGAGCGCACCCCAAACCGCCGGTTGGATGCGACGCGGCACGTCACGGTTGCGGGCAATCGTCAGGGTTTCACTGGCCATTCGCGTCTCCTTAGCTCGACATGTTGCTCATGTGCGCCATGTTGCTGGCGTGCTGATGGGCCGATTCTGCCGGCAGCAGCTCCGGCACATAGTGCTCGGCAAAGCGTTGCGCATCGGTATCCGGGCGGATCACGTTGATTTTCTTCAGCTCATCGATATACACCGCCACCTCTTTGCGCAGCTGCACGCCGGTGGAGTGATGGCTGTGAGTGTGCTCTTTCAGCATCGCGGCAATGTCTTCCACCGCGACGGAGCCCGGCACAAAGGGCTGGAAGATTTTCGCCGTCTCGTCCGGATGTTCGGCGGTCCACTGCTGCGCATCGACAATCGCCTGGCTGATGGCGCGCGCGGTGGCGGGATCGTCACGCACCAGCGAGCCGCGCAGGCCCAGCACGCAGCAGGTGAGGCTGGCGTATTCGCCTTTCAGGTTGTTATCCACTTCCACCAGATCGTGCTGCTTCTTTAGCAGCCAGCCCTGCGGATCGTCGGTGGCCAGCGCCTGCACTTCACCTTTGCGCAGCGCTTCGCCAAACAGGTCGGGCGGATATTGCAGCCAGTTGACCTGCTTATCAGGATCGATGCCCTGTTTCGCCAGCTGAATAGCGAAGAAGTTGCGAATCGGACTGGCCTGATCGCTCACCGCCACCGATTTTCCCACCAGATCTTTCACATCGCGGATGCCGCTGTTCTGCGGGGCGAGTAAACGCATACAGCCGCCGTGCGTGCCGACGGTGAGATCAACATCAAAACCCTGCTCCAGCGGCTTCAGCCAGCGCAGCGCCATGCCAATGCCGCCATCAGCCTGGCCGGTGGCAATCGCCTGTAACAGCGCATCGGTTGGGCCGCTAAAGTTCACTGGCTCAACATTCAAGCCGTACTTTTTAAAGAAACCTTGCTTCAGCGCCACCGAAATCGGTGACTGACATACTGCGGTTTGTCCCCAGGCCAGCTTGATGGTTTTGAGGGATTTATCGTCGGCAAATACCTTGCTGCTCAGCAACGGATTCACCGCCACGCCGGCACTAAAGAGACCCAGCCCACGTAATAACGCGCGGCGGCTCAGAGAGAATTGTTGAAATGCCATCCTGTCTTCCTTGTAGATAAAGTTCACAGGCACTATGGCAAAGGCAATTAGCGCGACAAAATAACAATCCCGCATGACATCATGCAGTTTTTCATTATGAAAATTTGCGGATAGGTTTGCCGGAATGGCTATTTCTCCGTGAGAAAGACGCGGCTTATGCTTTATTTCTTAGCATATCAAGCAGGAGCGAAAATATGGCCTCAACCTCGGCGGGCGTTAATATTGCGATTGAGAAGGTTAATCATCATTTCACCTTAGAAGGCGAAGATTTACCGGTGCTGGAGAATATTGATTTGCAGGTAGAGGCCGGTGAATTTGTCGCGCTGCTTGGTCCGTCCGGCTGCGGTAAATCGACGCTGCTGCGCCTGCTGGCCGGACTCGAACCGCCCGCCAGCGGGTTACTGGCGGAAGAGGGCAAAGCGATTACTGCGCCCGATCCGTCTCGCGTGGTAGTGTTTCAGGATCCCACGCTCTATCCATGGCGCACTGTCTATGACAACGTTGGCCTCGGTTTGCAGATTCGCGGAGAGAGCCGCCCGCTGCGCGAACAGCGTATTAACGCGATGCTGGATCGTGTCGGCCTCAGGCAGTTTGCCCGGGCCTGGCCGCATCAGCTTTCGGGCGGTATGGCGCAGCGTGCGGCGCTGGCCCGCGCGTTGGTTAACGTGCCGCGTTTGCTGATTCTCGATGAGCCGCTCGGCAAGCTCGATTCACTGACGCGGTTGCGTATGCAGCAGGAGATTGTCGATCTGTGGCAAGAGCAGCAGTTCACTACGCTGATGGTGACGCACGACGTGGAAGAAGCGCTGGTGATGGCGAATCGCGTGGTGGTGTTCAGCCCAAGACCAGCAAAAGTGGTGGATGTGATCGAGGTTGATCTGCCGTGGCCGCGCCGCCGCGATGACCCAAAGCTAGTGGCGCTGCGCAGCCGGATACTGGATTTATTGGGCGCGGATCGTGTGGCGGCGTGATGCGGTCACCTTCTTAAGGCGTATCAGAATCTTTAAGGGTTGTTTCGAGAAAATGCGTGGTGTGATGCATCCATTCGCGCATTTCGAAGAGATCTAACATCAAGCTGAATGAGATAAAGGTTACGCAGATAATCAATAAGATGGCGATGTAGTAAGGCAATGAAGACATCTATTCCTCCCTGGAATACGATCTGGATGGAATGTCAGTATTACTTAAGTTTTTCTAATTAACAAACCTTAAGAGTTATACCGCTCAGTTCAGCATTGATTTGCGTATGTATGCAGGTGCGCATGAATGCGCACCCTACGAAAAACGCTCCAATCCCTTGTAGGGTCGCCATTTATGGCGACCGCACGGTTTTACTTTCCCGGCACAATGAACCGATAACCACGCCACGCAGCGTTTTAATATACGCCTTGCCTATTTTCTCGCGCAGATTATGAATATGTACTTCTAACGTATTGGTGGCCGGTTCTGTTGCCCATTGATAAATATCTTTTAGCAAGGTGTCACGCGGAACCGCATCGCCTTTCGCCAGTATTAAACGCGATAAAATAACGAATTCTTTAGGCGTTAGGTCCAGCGGTTTACCGGCGTGCCAGACTATTTTTCTGGAGAGTTGCAGGGTAAATTCGCCCATCTCCACGCAGTCTGTTTCAACCTTCTGTTGCGCATTAAATAGCGCGTGAACCCGCGCTAACATTTCCTCTAATGAACCGGCTTCGAGATGCTGGACGGTGGAATCACCGTCACAGCCATTGCGTTGCAGCACGACTTGCAGCTCTTGCATCAGCCGCTCATCGGCTGCAACGATCATCCATTTCATCAATGTGCGGCCCGGCAGGCGCTGAGAATATCGTCCGCAGGTTGATATTCAGTGGTCTGAATACCCGTTAAACCGAGCATGGTGGAGAACAGATTGTCCTGCGAATAACCCTGATGCGCCGCTTGTTTATCAAGACAGCTTTTACTTACGCCATAGCGCTGTTGATAATCCGGTGATAACCAAATCAGCATTGGCACATGCTTCTGCACATCCGGCGCAATCGCATACGGCATACCGTGTAGATAAGCACCATTTTCGCCTAACGACTCACCGTGATCCGATAAATAAACCAGGCTGGTGGTGTATTCATCCTGATGCGCTTTCAGCACATTAATCGCTTTATCCACAATGTAATCGATATACAGAATGGTGTTGTCGTAAGTATTGACCAGCTGTTCTTGCGAACAATCCTGAATTTGGCTGGTATCGCACGTTGGGGTGAATTTTTTAAACTGCGCAGGATAACGGTTGTAATAGGTTGGGCCGTGGCTACCAATGGTGTGCAACACGATAACACCATTGCCTTTCAGGTTTTTAATGTAGTCCTCAATACCGTGGAATAATACGTCGTCATAACACTCTCCGTCATGGCACATATTTGGCAGATTCAGACTGCTCATATCCTGATGCGGGACGCGATCGCAGGCACCTTTACAGCCGCCATCATTGTCATTCCAGAGAACCTGCACACCGGCACGCTGGATAATATCAAGCATCCCTTCCTGATGGCTGGCAAGCTGATCGTCATAATGCGTGCGCGGCATATTTGAGAACATACAAGGTAATGAGACCGCCGTAGCTGTGCCGCAAGACTGCGTATTCGGGAAATAGGTGACATCATCTTTCGCCAGCAACGGCGTATTTTCGCGTCCATAACCATTTAACTGGAAATTCACCGCACGCGTGGTTTCACCCACCACCAAAATGGTCAGGTTGCGCTTTGGACCCGCCAGCATCTCCGGCTTCTGTTTAGCATCTAAACCAATTTGCACCAGCGGTAAATTGGCGGTGCGGCTGTGGTTATACCAGGAAAGCGTTGCCACGATCGAGTTTGAAGGGCTGAGCGATTTAATCAGCTCTTTTTGATTACGGAACAGCGAGGCGTAATCTTTATAGAAAAACGTCGCGACTAAGGCGATGCAGATTACCGACGCGACAATTGACGCCGCGCGTTTGGCGATGCTTTTCCAGATAGGTTTGCTGTTTTTAACGCGAATCCAGAAAACTAACAGGGCAGCCAGCAGCCCGCTACAACCCAGCGTAATAATCAACTTGGGTGATAATAGAGCAAAGGATTCAGACGGTGTGGTATCGATAATATTCACGATCATCGAGCGATCAATAACAATACCAAAGGTCCAGATAAAATATTGCGCAGCGGCGGAAACTAAAATGAAGAGCGCAAGAATAACGCGGTCAAGCCACAAAAAGGAGGCGAAGGTGGCAATGATATTGATTACGCTAAATGCCACTAACGGCATTGAAGCGAATACCAAAATGGTGCGCACGCTATCGAGCGGCATGGCAGCAAGCACTTGTCGATAAAACGCAATGTTCAAAAAGACCGCGATATAAATAGAAACAAGCGAAATAAAAGAGAGCCGACTCAAGGTCGGTCTTTTGCGCAGCGAAAACGTCATTGGTCCATCCGTCATAGTGAAGATGGCGCCAGCTTAAGCAATGAAGGTTAAGTCAACCTTAGTTTAGAACCAGACGGCAAGAAAACTGACTACGGCGAACACGCTGACAGCAACAGCCAGATATTCACTAAATGGTCGGGATGGCATCGATTGCATTAAAAATCTCCTCTTTAGTTGAGGACATTTTCATTGCTGAAGATTAAGCGAACCTTAGCGCGAGAAGAATTAATGACAACCCGCGCCTTATTTTTGCTGCAACCTCATTTACCTTTCCGGAATGATTTCTGCGGCCTTATACTTTGGCCGGTATTTTTCAGGGGCACACATTATGACCACCGATTTTCCCTTGCTGGATGTGCAGGGCGTAACCTTTTCGCTGCAGGGGCGCACGTTGCTGGCGCCCGTTTCGCTGCAAATTAACGCGGGAGAAAGGCTGTTGCTGACCGGTCCTTCGGGCAGCGGTAAAAGCACCTTGCTGAAGATTCTCGCCTCGCTTCTTGAACCGAGCGGCGGGAAGATCCTGTTTGAGAACCAGAATATTGGCAGCTTGAAAACCGAACATTATCGGCAGCAGGTTTCCTATTGTTTCCAGACGCCGCAACTGTTCGGCGACACGGTATACGACAACCTGGCGCTGCCGTGGCACATCCGCCAGCAGAAACCGCCGCGCGACAAGCTGGTTGAATCACTTGCCGATGTGCATTTGGCTGCTGACATGCTCGATAAAAAAATCGAGCAGCTGTCGGGCGGCGAGAAGCAGCGCGTAGGCTTGCTGCGCAACCTGCAATTTCTGCCGCAGGTGCTGCTGCTGGATGAAGTCACCAGCGCATTAGATGAAGAGAATAAAGTGATTATCAACGCATTGATTGATTCGCTGGTGCGCGAGAAGCATCTCGCTGTGATCGGCATCAGCCACGATGGGCAAGAGATCCGCGAGGCACAACAGGTGCTGAAACTTGAGGCACCACAGCAGGGAAGCGTCGATGAGCCAGCATAATATTACCGACAGCTCGTTATTACTTTCGCTGCTACTGGTGGTGATTGCGCTGCTGATCAGCCAGAAAGATAAGCTCGGTATGAGCAAAGACATCATCTTGAGCGTGTGTCGCGCCATTATCCAGCTGGTGATCGTTGGCTATGTGCTAAAGTCAATTTTTGACCTGAATAATGACTGGCTCACAGTGCTGATGGTGCTGTTTATCTGCGTCAATGCGGCGCTCAATGCGCGCAAGCGCAGTCTCAATATCAGCAACGGTTTTGTCATCTCGTTTGTGGCGATTACCACTGGTACCACGCTGACCTTGACGATTCTGCTGCTTAGCGGTGCCATCGAGTTTATCCCGATGCAGGTGATTCCGATCTCCGGGATGATCGCCGGCAACGCGATGGTGGCGGTGGGCCTCTGTTTCAGCAATCTCAACCAACGCTTCAGCGATAACCGGCAAAAAATTCAGGAGATGCTGAGTTTGGGCGCACCGGTAAAAATGGCGTCGGCGCGCTTTATTCGCGACAGCATCCGTGCGGCGATGATTCCCACCGTTGATGGCGCCAAAACCGTGGGATTGGTGAGCTTGCCGGGTATGATGTCAGGGCTGATTTTTGCCGGTATCGATCCGGTCAAAGCGATTAAGTATCAGATTATGGTGACTTTTATGCTGATTGGCACGGCGAGTTTATCCACCATTATCGCCGCCTATTTAGCCTATCGGCGTCTGTATACCGCGCGGGCGCAGTTGAAGTTCTGACCTAAATTGCCGTGGCGAATAGCAAGTCGCGCAACCAACGATGTCCAGCATCGCGGTGCGTTCTTTCGTGCCACGCCACGGTTTTAGTGAAGCCCTGAATCTCCAGCGGCGGCGCGAAGACTTTCAATCCTACGTGGTGCAGCGCCAGACGACGCGGCACCACGCTGATCAAATCGCTAACACGCAAAATCTCCGGCAGCACTAAAAAGCTGCACACCGAAAGCGTGACGCGGCGCGAGCGTCCTATCGCGTTCAACGCCGCATCGGTGACGCCATGAAAATTCCCGCCAAGATAAGACACCAGCGCGTGATCCTGCGCGCAAAAGTCGTCTAACGTTAGATTTTCATGGTGGGCGAGCGGATGACCGTCGCGCATCAGACAAACATACTCTTCCGCGTACAACGCGCGGGCATGCAGTTCGGGCGGCGCGGTATCGGGCGTGATTAAGGCGATATCCACCGATCCGCGTTCGAACTGTAACGCCAGCTGTTCATTGTTCACTGGCAACACTGCCACGCGAATTCCCGGCGCCTGCTGACGCAACGCCGCCATAAACGGCACGATCACCGCCCTTAGCGCGTAATCGGTAGCGGCGATATTGATGGTCATCTCAGCGGTGGCCGGATCAAATTGCTTCGGCTGCAGTAGCGCACTCACTTCCGTCAGAATACTTTTTACCGGCAGCGCCAGTTCCAGCGCGCGCATGGTCGGCACAATACCGCGTTGGGTGCGGGTGAATAGCGGATCGTCAAAGCATTCACGTAACCGCGTCAACATGCCGCTGACCGCCGGCTGCGTCAGCGATAAACGCTCCGCCGCTCGCGTCACGCTGCGCTCATCGAGTAGCGCATCGAGGGCTTTCAGTAAGTTGAGATCTAAGGTGCGGAGATCGGTTTTCATGGTTTTCATCTTCAGCGGGGATGCAGCAAGCATAGCGTGATGCAGATATCACATTAAGTGATATCACAAATAAAAAATGGCGATTGGCCTTATGTCTCTGCCAGCCGGATACTGCGTCTGTCCTTTAGCAACCCACTTTTAACCCTGAGATTGACTCGATGAAAATGAACGCGATTAACTGGCCTGAAGGCTTTGTGCCGGGCTTTACGGATAACTATTGCTCGAATGAAGTGATCGTCGCTGGCCTGACAACTGCCGATATCTGGCCGCTGCTCAACTCGCCAGCATTGTGGCCGAGCTACTACCAGAACTCCGCCAACGCGCGTTTTTATGACAACAAGGGCCCCGAGCTGGAGCAGGGCGCACGGTTCTACTTTGAAACCTTTGGCTTCCCGGTTGAAGCGCAGGTCACTGAATATGTGGCACCTGTAGCAGGCGAACCGGCGTGCGTTTCATGGCACGGCTGGGCGGGCGAGCCGGGCAGCGACGATCGTCTGGATGTGTTGCATGCGTGGCTGATTGAAGATCTTCCTGATAATCGCGTGCGCATCCTGACGCAGGAAACGCAAAACGGTAAACCGGCGGTTGAGCTGGCAAAAGCGCAGCCTAACCCAATGATTAACGGCCATCAGGATTGGCTGAATGGCCTGATTGCTGCCGCCAAATCGTAGGGTCGCCATTTATGGTGACCGCCTCACATGTTACTGCCGCACGCACAGGGTGCGAAGCGCTGCCTGAGTGATTTAATGCACAATGCCGAAGCGACACATCGACGCGGAACAGGCCGCGCGTCTGGCGGATAACTGCTGGCGATCAATTACCTGCGCAGCTGCGGGCGTTGCAACATCGAAACTTCAGCGGCAAGCAGATCATTTTGCTTTAATCAGATTCAGAGGTGGTTATGTCAGGCCTATTTACGCCCTTTACCTTGAAAGATGTCACGCTGCGTAATCGCATTGCCGTGCCACCGATGTGCCAATACAGCGCCGTGGATGGCATGAGTAACGAGTGGCATCGCGTGCATTACAACAGCCTGGCGCGCGGCGGCGCAGGATTGGTGATTGTTGAAGCCACCGCAGTATCGCCTGAAGGGCGCATTACTCCCGCTTGCCTCGGCATCTGGAATGATGAGCAGGCGGAAAAGCTGGCGCAGATTGCGTGTGAAATCAAAGCGTCAGGTGCGGTGCCGGGCATTCAAATTGGTCATGCCGGGCGCAAAGCCAGCGCCAATAAGCCGTGGGAAGGTGACGACCATATCGCCGCCGATGACGCTGCCGGTTGGGAAACCATTGCGCCATCCGCCGTGGCGTTTGGTCAAAACCTGCCGCGCGTGCCGCAAGCCATGACGCATGCGGATATTCAGCGCGTGCGCGAAGACTTTGTGCGTGCCGCTCAACGCGCGCGTGATGCGGGTTTCGAGTGGCTCGAGCTGCACTTCGCGCACGGCTATCTGGCGCAGAGTTTCTTCTCGGTGCACGCCAATCAGCGCACGGATGAATACGGCGGTGATTTGGCTGGCCGCAGTCGTTTCCTGCATGAAACCTTCGGTGCGGTGCGCGCGGTATGGCCAGAAAATCTGCCACTGACTGCGCGTTTTGGCGTGCTGGAGTTTGATGGCCGCGATGACGAGACGTTGCAGGAATCGATCACGCTCACCAAACAGTGGCGTGAAAAGGGTCTGGATCTACTGAGCGTCAGCGTTGGCTTCTCCACGCCGGATGCCAATATTCCGTGGGGACCCGCGTTCCTGGCATCTATCGCCGAACGCGTGCGCCGTGAAGCGCAGATTCCTGTGGCTTCGGCGTGGGGCATCGATGCACCGGCGATTGCCAATCAAACCATCGAAAAAGGCCAGCTGGATTTAGTGATGGTGGGGCGCGCGCATCTGAAAAACCCGAACTGGGCATATCAGGCCGCGCTGGCACTGGATAAGAGCGAACCTTCCTGGGTGCTGCCAGCGCCTTATGCGCACTGGCTGGAGCGTTATCGGGTGAGTGAGGCCTAAAACCCCATGTAACCAGGTGCGCATGAATGCGCACCCTACAAAACCTCGTAGGGTCGCCATTCATGGCGACCGCTCCTCAGGACTGAGCTTACTTGTACGTTACCTCAATGATTTTAAGGTGGTTAACCGATTTAACGCTCACGGTTCCCAGTTGATACGGCAGCGTTTGTTGTTGTTGATTGAGTGCAATCGTACGCACTTTATCAACACCTTGGCGAGTGCAGGTCACTGAAGTCCCTTGCTGTTGAGTGGTCGTAGTACAGGCCGGTTCAACAATCGCACCACTGAAGTAAATCGTGCCACTCTCCGCCATCGCCGTTTGCAGCAGCATCAGGCCTGACAATAAAACCAAGACTTTACACATAGGCTATCCTCCAGAACGTCTAAAAGGATTTTCGTCCTCGTATGTTTAAACTTAGAGGATGAGAAGCGGCTTAGGAAAAATCTTGGGTTCTAGGATGCAGGAAAGCTTATGACAGCGGCTGAACGATCTGCATTTGTTGTTTGTTCATCCGCCCACCGTAGACTTTCAGCTCAGACAGAGCTGTATTCATTTCGCTTAATTCTGCTGGCGTAAATTGGATATTCACCGCGCTCAGATTTTCATGGAGATGATTGATGTTTCTGGTACCCGGAATCGGCACAATCCAGGGTTTCTGCGCCAGCAGCCATGCCAGGGCAATCTGCGAGGACGTGGCATTTTTTTCCGCAGCGATTTTTCTTAGCAGATGCAAAAACGGCTGATTGGCTGCCAAATTTTCAGGTGAGAAGCGATCAAACCCAGCCCGCAGATCTTTGCTCGCATCAAAATGGGATTGCGCGTTCAGTGTTCCGGTTAAATACCCCATTCCAACCGGTCCCCAGGGAACAAAGCCAATACCCAATGCTTCACAGGTCTGCAGAACGCCATTGTGTTCTGGATCGCGGTTCATTACCGAATACTCCGTCTGGACGGCCGTTACGGCCTGAACAGCATGGGCGCGGCGAATGGTTTCAGGGCTGGCTTCGGAAAGACCAAAATGGAGGATTTTTCCTTCGCTAATCAGATCTTTGATGGTGCCGGCGACGTCTTCTATCGGCACATTCGGATCAACCCGATGCTGATAATAGAGATCGATACGATCGGTTTTCAGTCGGCGAAGCGATTCCTCAACAACCTGACGAATATGCTGAGGCTGGCTGTTTAGTCCACCGTTTTTGATATCAAAGCCAAATTTACTGGCTATGATGACCTGATCACGAATCGGCGCTAATGCCTCTCCAACTAACTCTTCATTGGTATAGGGACCATACACTTCCGCGGTATCGAAGAACGTAACGCCCTTATCATGAGCTTCCCGCAGCGTGCGGATACCCTGATGACGGTCGGCCGCCGGACCGTAGTTGGCACTGATGCTCATGCAGCCTGCACCCAGTGCTGAAACGGTAAGGTTACCGAGTTTGCGCGTTGACATAATCTCTCCTGCTTGCGATGAATCGTTATTGTTCTGTGCCCCGGAAGCGACAGATGTGGAGGCGCCCCACGATAACGAGCTGAACGCCATACCCGCGCTTATTAACGCTGTCCGGGATATAAAACTGCGTCGACTGATTGTTTCAGGCGACGTTGAGAATGCCTCAGCCGAAGCGTCGAACTTGTCTAGTTTCATGGTGATCTCCAGAGGATGAATGACGTTTAGCGGCAGCGCTGTGAAGGCTGCCTGTCAGCAAAAACGTTGGGGAATTATTGCGCCCAATTCTTCAGCCAGTACGCATAAGGCACAGGCAGCACTGACTCTGGTGAGCTGATATTAAGTTCGCGTGCTGCATGGAAGACCCAGTGCGGATTGGCCAAAAGCGTGCGGGCAAAAAACACCAGATCAAGTTTTGCATCCTGGATAAAGTCGTTAGCATCGCTGGCTCTGGTGATCATCCAACTGGTTGCTACTGGAATGCCGCTTTCTCTGCGCACTCGTTCAGCGTACGGAACCATGAAATTTGGCCCCCAAGGTACCTGCTCGTCGGGCGTTGAGAGCGCCAACCCGACATCAATAAAGTCGATACCGGCTTTTTTCAGCCATCGAATGACTTCCAGAGATTCAGCAAAGCTGTGTTCAGGACAGGCATCAAATTCGATGACGCCGAGCCGAGCGGTGAGTGGCAGGTATGCAGGCCAGACGGACTTTACGGCCTCAGCAACATCAAGCATAAAACGGGCGCGGTTAGCTAAAGAGCCGCCATAGTGATCTTCACGAAGGTTGGTTTTTGATGAAAGGAATGTTTGAGCCAGAAAGCCGTGGGCAAAATGCAGCTCAAGCCATTCAAATCCAGCTTCCGCCGCACGCCGAGCGGCCTCTCTGAAAGCATGAATGGTGTACTGGATTTCCTCTAAAGACATCTCATGAGGAACGTAATCACTGTCTTGCACATAGGGCACTGCGCTGGCAGCAACCGGAATCCATGCGTTTGGATCCTGCTGATCCAAAGGCGTGCCACCTTGCCACGGTGGTGTGCATCCCGCTTTTCTACCCGCATGCCCAAGCTGAATCCCCGCTACCGCACCGGCTTGTTTGATGGCTGAGGCAACGGATGCAAATCCTTCAGTATGAGCATCGCTCCACAGGCCAAGGTCACCTGGTGTAATACGTCCTTCAGGCAAAACGGCGGTCGCCTCAACGATGAGTAAACCCACGCCTCCGTTTGCCAGCATTGAATAATGTGACTTGTGCCAGTCGTTAATGAGTCCACCGTCAGCCTGATATTGGCACATCGGTGAAGCAACGATTCTGTTGCGAAGGGTAATATCTTTAAGCGTGTAGGAATCAAATAAACCAGGCATTTTTAGTCTCGGCTCTTCAGATTAAGTGTTGAGCCATTATGGGACGGCTTTGGCTCGCCAGGCTTGTCAGATCTGCCGAGAGAATTGCCTAAAACGATGCATATGCCTCGAAGAGTACATATTGAATTCTACTGATGATAAAATCGCCTGATTCAATTTTGGGGCGGTTGGCAGGCTTAAATGGTCGATAGTAATTTGAATTCTGGCGTTGGAGATTTGGCTGCGCTGATTAGCCGGATTGCCCAAAACGAGGGGGATCACTCAACCGCTATAGCTTCACTCTCGCTTCATCGCCGCAATATGGCAACGTTGCCCGTGCACTGTATTTATCAGATGGGTTTAGGTGTGGTGGTGCAGGGCGCAAAAGAGATCATGCTGGCGGGGAAACCGACGCATTACAGCGCGGGCGAATCTCTGCTCACGACCATCGATTTGCCGGTGGTATCGCATGTGACTCGGGCTAGCCAGCGCGAGCCTTTTCTAGGCTTGATGTTAACCTTTGATCCTCGCATGGTGGTGCAGATTGCCGCGCTGATGCCGCCCGCCAAGTCCATGAAGGAAATACCGCCTAATCCACTCTCTGTCGAACCTCTGGATGAAGGGTTGATTGATGCGTTAAGCCGCTTAATTAAGCTACTTGATGAGCCGGATTTGATCACTCATCTTGAACCGCTTATCCAGCAAGAAATTGTGATGCGTTTATTAGCCAGCAACCATGGTCCGCAGTTGAGACATATCGCTACCGCCGGTTCGCCCAGTCAAAATATTTCCAGGATCGTTGGCTGGCTGAAGCAAAACTTCACGCGGCCTGTCAGCATGGAAGAACTGGCAGCGAATGCTTTTATGAGTCCATCGACGTTTCGTCAGCATTTTCGCGCTATGACCGGTGTCAGCCCTTTGCAATACCAGAAAAAGCTAAGACTCCAGGAGGCCAGGCAGCAAATGTTAAGTAAAAATCTCGATGCTAGCAGCGCAGCGTTGGTGGTTGGTTATGAGAGTGCATCGCAGTTCAGTCGCGAATACAGACGCGAGTTTGGCGAATCTCCGCAAAGAGATATCAAACGCATGCGTTTATCTGAAGAAGGATAAAGGGTATTCGCTGCCTATTGCCTGCGGTGATTGGATAATATCGCTAATCGTAATTTCTTTATAACCTCCCACAGCATCCCGTATTCGTCTCCTATCTCCTTGAATAAAAAAAATTAGCTTCAGACACCTAAAGTCATCGGCATTACTGCCGATACAAACCTGTGAATTTTTATTATCAATCAGCCTCAACCATTAATCATTGTTTCCTCCGCACGACAGAGGATTTTTCAATCAAGGATTTGATGTGAATTTACCCTTTTCTAAAAAAGCTGCATCCGTGTTGATCGCCGCTTCTCTGAGTTCAAGTTGTGCCTCAATGAATGATTTTGCCCGTGATTACGGTACCGCTGCAGGTTGTATCGGCGGTGCCGCATTGGGCGGCGGTATTACTTACCTCGTCACTCATGATGCAAAGAAAGCGCTGGTGGGTGGACTGGCGGGTGGCGTAGCGGGATGCGTGGTAGGGAACGTTTGGCAGAATCGTGAACAGGCGCTGGCTAAAGTCGCCCAGGAAGAAAAAATTCGCATCAGCACTCAGGCACTTAAGGCGCAGGAGAACAGCAAGCAGGAGCCGGTGGGGATTGTTGCACAAGTTGAGGACGGCACCATGTTCGCCATCGACAGTGCCGAACTGACCAGCAGCGGCATGCGTCAGGTGCAAAAAATTGCTGCGGCGATGAAAGGCGGCCAGCAATCTTCCAGCGATGTTTTGCTGGTGGTGGGACATACGGACGCCACTGGCAACGCCGAACACAATCAGCAACTTTCTGAAGCGCGTGCCCGCAACGTTGGGCTGGTGCTGGAGCAAAGTGGCATCAAAGCCAGCCAGCTCTATTTCCAGGGCGTGGGTTCCTCACGTCCACTGGCGGATAACGATTCCATTTCGGGTCGGTCACAAAACCGCCGGGTTGAAATCGTTGCGTTAGCGAATGAAACGCTGCTGCGCCAACGTCTGACGCTAGAGAGCAACAACCCACTCTATTTACGTCACAGCACTGCGGCTGAAAGCACGCTGGCGCGCACTTCAACCACCAAGACGGCGCCACGTAAAACGAGCAAGAAGGCTGCGACACAAAACGCAGAAGTAAAAGAAAAAGAAGTGGTGACCCAACCGACACAAGCCATTGCTGAGAGCAATCCCGCTAACTTTGTTGATTTTGGTGGCAAGCCCACCAGCACACAGGTTACGGGGCTCGCCAGCAACTTAAAACCGCTGTCACAGGGTTTCAGCCTGATTAGCCAGGCGCAAGCCAGCAGCGTCAGCGGTAGCTGTCTCACCGATCTTCCTCGCGTCAGCGGACTGGCAAAGAATTTAGCCAGCGGTAGAGCCATCGACCAGCATGATACGCGGGAATATCTGCCCAATATGAACGGGCGCGCCTGGGCGGGATTGGTGAATGGCAACCTGGTGACATTGACGCCGGTATTTGTTCTCAAAGACGGTGCGGTGGTGACGCAAAACCCACAGGTGCTCATCACGCCGAACTATGCGCAGGGTAACCGCAAAGCGCTGCAGGGCATGGCGAGCGTCGCCAACAGTTGGGAAGGGGAAGACAGCATTCTTTACCGCGTCTACATTGCCGATGCCCAGCAACAACCGATCTCGTGCGTCGACCTGTTGCTGCCAAAGTCGGGCAAGCCTGCGCAACAAGGACAACTTTTCTACAGCAACCATCGTCAGCCATGGCTGGCCAATTACGCACCTCAGCGTGGATAAACGGATAACTCTCTTATGGAAATTTTAGATACCTTAATGCAGGCGATCGCCACCTATCGCTACATCTTCTGGCCGCTTTTCGGGTTGTTGGCGCTAACACTTGGCGTGATCAAATGGTGGGATCAAGTTCGTTACTTCTTCCTCAACCTGTTTTGTTCCCTACCGCTGTTTGGCCACATCACCCGTTTGTCGCGCAGCCATGAATCTCGCCGTGCAGGCACCGGTGGACGCATCTGGCATCCGGCAGAAGAAGCGTTGTGTGGCAAGTTCTATCAGTTTCATAGCATTTCTAACCGCGATGCCGATTTTTACCTGCGCTGCGTTAACTATCTGAACAAAGTGGATGAGCGAGGCCGCAAACCGACCAGCGTGGTGTTGTGGTTATGCAGTATCGCTCTCGTCATTCTGGAAGCCTTTATCTTTGCGCTGGTGCTTTCACCATTCATTGCCAACAACATCTCTGCCAACCAGGCAGAATTGTCGGCGATTGTAGTTTCGGTGCTGATTGGTGTGATTTTGGTGCCCGCAACCCATTTAATGGGCACGCAGTTACACAAAAATACGCTGCTGAGCAAAATCCGCTACTGGCATAAAGAAGCGCGTCTGGAAGGCCATGCGCAGGCGTTGGTGAAAGATAACCGTGTCTCGCTGGAAAATAGCCGCATTGATGATGATGCACCCAGCTATTTGCAAATGCTCAACCGTGTGAACCACGGTATTGGCGCAAAGCCGCAATATGTCCAAACGGTGGTGACGCTGCTGTTGATCGTCACCTTCGCGGTAGGCGCCTATTTCATTCGTGCGGCAACCATCAATGCCGCCGAAACCCAGGCTGTCAATGGCACGCCGTTTAGCCAGACCAGCGCGGCGAGCAACGCTTCACCATTTGAGTTGCCACAACAGGCGGTGGAAGATAATCAGCAGGCTGATAAGCAAGCGGCGAAAGAGGTCAGTGATAGCCGCGTGTTCGCTTCCAAATTAACCTTCATTATCCTGTCGGTGATTTTCATCGGCGTACAGATCATCGGAATTTTGATTGGTTATTACCGTTCTCTGGTCGGTATCGAATCGCGCCTGGCGGCGAAATATATCGGTAATTTCAGCAGCTCTGAAGAGTTTGCCGCGTGGTACGCCATGCGCCGTGAACGCGTGGAGCGTGATGCGCAAGATAAACTGGCGAGTTTGCAGAATCGTATGGCGATGCAGCGTGCCAGCAGCGCCAGCATCGCGCAAACCGATGTACGGACCTTTGATGACTACGTGCGCGGTAAGCAGCGCGATAAAGCGTTGGCTGACGATCAGCATCAGCAATTTAACGCCACGCGCGCAACCGTTGCTCCAGAGCGCCCGGTACATCAGCCAGAACCGGCTTTGGTATTTGAACCCACAACGCCAACGCCTGTACCGGTGGCACTGGAAACGGCACCTGCTGCTAACGCCGATGAAAAAGCGCGTATTGCGGAGTTAGGCGATCTGACGGCGTTAGATGATGAAGAACTGCGTCTGGTGGCTGAGGATTTAGGTTTGCCAATTGAGGCGCTACTCAGCCGTCGCAAAGTGCAGCGCGTGCTCAATAAGGCTCGAGGTTAATCCGGTGAAAATCAGCAAATGGTGTTTGCTGCTGTTAGCCGGGGTGAGTGCCCTGGCGCAGGCTGCGGATCGCAACGATATTCCGAGCTGCTATGACTATGCCAAACTTAGTCAATATCGCCCGGCCAACAGCGGTCGTGAACTGGTGGTGATTATTGATCAAACGGTTAAAGTGCCGCTACAGATCAAAAATGCCAGCTGGCAGCAGATCATGCGTTTTAGTCAGCCCGGCGATCATGTGGTGCTTTATCAGTTCTCGGCGTTGTTGCAGAACAATTTCATGCAGCGCTTATTTGATGGGCGTCTGGAGCCGTTACTCACGGACAAGAAAATCCGCGACAATCAAGGCATGGAGAGTTTGAAGAACCTCGACAAATGCCTGAGTGAGCAGAAGCAATATTTCGCGAGCGCGTTGGGTGGGCTGATGGCAAAAAGTTTCGCTGAGAAGGGCGATAACATCGCTAAAAGCGAGATCCTCGATAGCCTTAAGCGCATCAGCCACGATCTTCAGCAGGATGAAAGCGCATCACGCACCTTGTTCCTCATCTCCGATATGCTGGAAAACAGTGCTTTCGATAGCTTCTACCGCAATAACGCGCTGCGTTTGCTTTCGCCAGAGAAAGAGTTGCAGCAGGTTAAACAGCAGAACTTGTTAGCGGATTTTGCTGGCGCAAAGGTGTTTGTCGCAGGTGCAGGATTGATTGATACCGATGCGAAAAACAATTACCGCTCAGGGAAAATCATTCAGCAGCTTGAGATATTCTGGCACGACTATTTTACTGCGTCGAATGCTGAGTTGGTGAGTTTTGGTGCACCGGCATTGAATGTGGATTTGCAGTAAGTTGTTGAGGACGATGTGTTAAATGCCTCAGTGATAAAACTGAGGCATTTAATAATAAGCGGCGAAATTAGGTCTTAATTATTTATAGGTCACTTAAATGATTTTATGATTATTAACCGATTTAACGCGCACGGAGCCAAGTTGTTAAGGAAGCGCTTGATGTGACTGATTGAGTGCAATCGTACGCACTTTATCAACACCTTGGCGCGTACAGGTAACGGAAGTTCCCTGCTGTTGAGTGGTCGTCGTACAGGCCGGTTCAACAATCGCACCGCTAAAGTAGATCGTGCCACTCCGCCATCGCCGTTTGCAGCAGCATCAGGCCTGACAATAAAACCAGGACTTTACACATAGGCTATCCTCCAGAACGTCTAAAAGGATTTTCGTCCTCGTATATTTAAACTTTAGAGGATAAGAAGCGGCTTAGGAATAATCTTGGGTTTTAAGGGTGCTGACAGGCTTATTACGACGTCTGAACGATGTGCATTTTCCTTTGTTAATTTGGCTACCGTAAACCTCAAGCCAACCGGGAGTAAATTCGTGCGCTTTGAGTTGCAAGTTCAATGGGCGACGCAATTATCTGAACGTAGCGGTCATCAGGAATAGCCAAACATCTTGACCCACATGGATAATATCAATGAGAAACGCTCTAACCTTCAGCTTTATTCCTCCAGCCCCTTTAGTATTTTCCCATTTTTAAAAAATCCATTTAATTGATGCCAACATTATCCAGTTTAAAAATTCTATCAGCAGAATCAATTGTGCTTTTTCTGTGCGCCACAATTACACGTGTGATTTTGAGATTCGCAATACTCATGTTAATTCGGGCTTCATTGTTTTCATCAAGACTGCTTGTTGATTCATCCATGAAAATAATGGTCGGACGGCGGTAAAGGGCCCGGGCGATCATCAGCCTCTGTTTCTGACCTCCCGATAATGAACCGCTGAGTTCGCTGAGGTGGGTACCATACCCCATTGGCAAAGATTCGATATCATCATGGATACAGGCAGTACGTGCGCAATCATGTATAAGCTGCTCATCCGGTTGGGTTGAAAAACCGCTTATATTTTCAGCTATGGTTCCTGCAAGAAGACGATCGTCCTGTAATACGCAAGCAATACTGTCCCGGTATTTTGCAAGGCCGTAACTCATAAGCTCGCATCCATTCAGCTTAATTACACCTTGCTGCGCAGGAATTAAACCTGCAAGTATCTTTAGCAAAGTAGTTTTTCCACACCCGGAAGTCCCGGTAATTGCCACGCTGCTTCCTGCGGGAATGCTTAATGAAATATTGCTAAATACCGGTTGACTGAAATCGTCGTAGCGGAATCCGATTTGCTCACAGCTAAGAGTCACTCTTTTTTCAGTTTTCCCCGCATGATTATGTTCGTTCGACCCGAAATTTTCAGCAGGAGAAAGGAGAATGTCAGAAATTCTTTCCTGGTGTAGGCTCATCATCCTTATCTGTAATGCAGAAGTGATTATGCTGCCAGCTCGCGCTGAAAACAGTGAACGATAAGAAGTGAACGCTAGCAGCATGCCTAGTGATAATCCACCGTTAATTACTGCCTGGGTGCCCAGCCAGAGCACCACAATATTATCGACAGCACTGATAAAAGTTTCTGTAGTAGCGTAAAAAATACCGAATTTAGCGTTTTTAATATTAGCGTTTAACTCATTAACATTGAGCTGGTACCAGCTTCTGGCGCGTTGTTCGTGCATGTTCATACTTCTTAT
The DNA here is from genome assembly GCF_045689705.1 of Pantoea sp. S18. NCBI lineage: Bacteria > Pseudomonadati > Pseudomonadota > Gammaproteobacteria > Enterobacterales > Erwiniaceae > Pantoea > Pantoea sp. S18. Next base: position 276,669 of record NZ_CP142689.1, read on the forward strand.
TGTGCTAACGCTATAAAGAGACTCCATAAAATGGGAGTGTTGACGCGCGGAACAAACGATCTGCTCTTCAGTAATCTGACGCATGTAGCGGTAGGTACTTAGCCGCATAAAAGTATAAAGCAGAGTAAACATCACGACGATTGCAAAGAGGGCGGGTGCATATAAAAGCATCATTGCTGATGTGCCAATTAGCATAATGCCATCAAGGATCATCTGCACTATGTTTGTCGTGAACGTTTCTCTCAACGTGTCCAGGGAACTAAAGCGAGAAGCAATGTCCCCCAATTTTCGCTTTTCAAACCACAAAATAGGAAGGTTCAATAAGTGCCTGAACATCCCTCTCCTCCACTGGAGCTGAATCTGCATGCCTGTAGTCATCGTAAGCCAGGCGCGCAGCACTGCAATCACTGTTTGTGTTATTACCATTAGGAACATCGCCATGCAAATCAGTGTAAGCAACCCGATATCTTGCGCGGGCAGGACGTGGTCCATAATGAACTGATTTCCGAGGGGCATGATGAGCGAAAACATTTCGACCAACAGTGAAAGACAAAAAAGTTTAACAAGAGCTGTTTTCAGGCCCTGTATGTACCTGAACATTTCACTAATGCGAAGTTTGGGCGTAACGGGGGCTGCCGAAGCAACCTGCGCTCCAGGCCAAAGCTGCAATGCCACACCGGTGAAGTGACGTGAAACCTCTTGTAAAGGTATAACCCGGCGTCCGATAGCTGGATCGTGAATAATACAGTTTCTACCCCTGAAACCGACAAGCACGACGAAGTGGTCCATGTCCCAGTGAAGAATGCAGGGTAATCGTAATAATGGCATCTCATGTAATTCGACAGATACGGCCTGGGTTTCAAACCCTTCGCGGCATGCAACCTCATTAAGAGTGGCCAGAGTCAACCCCCTTGCTGATAAAGAATGTCTACTACGAAATGCAGTTAGATCTTGCCCTGCACCATAGTGATTGATCACCATCAGCAGCGAAGCAAGCCCGCATTCAGCTGATTCAGACTGCAAGATGACGGGAGTAGATTTTCGCCAGAAAAGGTTTAGCCCGCTGGAATGTTTTTTTCTCATGCGGGTCCTTCCACACTTTTCCGGACCTCGTAGAGAGGTGATATAAGCCATTGCCAAAGTGGGCGACGCTCAAGATAGAGAGTTACGGTGGCAGTCAGACCGTTTGAGAGATGAATTTGCTTGCCGTCATAGCTGAAGCTTTCATCGTCCAGCGAGCAGATTATACGGAAGTAATTTCCTCCGGAACGCGTCAGTTCCTCACGGGGACCACTTCTCCAGGAAGACATTTCCTGCGATGAAGACGGAATTAAGGATATTTCAGTAATGCGACCAGCAAATTGACCGAACTTCTGCCAGGCAAATGCATCATAACGGATGCTGATCGGGTCGCCGGTTCTAATGTAGGGCAAACTGCGGTCCGGCACCCAGAGGATTAAACGAAACCCTTTAGAATCATCAGGCATTAACTGAGCCAGGCTATCGTTAAACGTCACATACTGGCCAACACTTGTATTAACGGTATCCAGACGACCGCTTAAAGGGGCAACAACATATACATCAGCTTCAGCTTCAGTCGATGAGCGTTGTCGTTCAAGGTCTCGCAGCCGGAGTTCATTCTCAAGTATCTGATTCTGATACTCAATACGGCGAGCATCAATGTCAGCTTCAATGCTGATAACCTGCATTTTCTCCTGAGCATTCTGGGAATTGATACCATTCAGCAGGCTTTGTTGCTGATAAAAGTTGTTAAGTTGAAAAATGTACTGATCGCGTGTTATCAGACCTCTTTTTTGGTACTCAGCATAGTTTGTAAGAGTCGCTTCAAAAGTCCTGAGCCCTTGTTCCGTTTTCTTTAGTAAAAGTCTCGATTTTTCATATAACACGGAGTAGCGATCGCGTTGTTCAGCGAGACTTGCCAGAACGCTCGACTGGCTTTTATTTAGCCCCTCAACAATCTCACGGACTTTCTCTTCCTGCCTAAGAATGGCTTCTACGTTACGTTCACCCACATCGCCATTATTGGATTTTCTACCAGTGCTTATGCGTAAAATCCTTTGCCCTGGTGATATGGTGTCTCCTGTCTGAACATAAACCTCAGAGACATATCCTTGATATTGGGAAAAAATGTTTACGGGCCTTACAGTTGTTGTAACTTCCCCTGCGACAGTATTTCTCCGAGTGTAAGAACCCTTGGAAAGTAAAACTGCCGTCAAGCTTAAGATAGTTAACGTTAAAATAAAGACGGTACGACGATTAACCCCCTGAACATTAAGTACGGCTCCAAAAGGAGAATGTTTTGTACCGATGGCTTCCTGCCTGAATAAATTATTCATTAAAATTATGATTCTTCCTGAAAAAGGTAGGTCTTTGAGAAAAAGCCCCTCAGTTTACTTGAGGAGCTTTAAGATTAGTTGCTGTTAAACCAATCGTAGAATTTAAATAGCCCGGAATAAAAAGCGTAAGTACCAATGAGCATAAATATCCAGGATGCTACTCCCATAAATCCATGCGTATTCATCGGGCTACAAGGGCCAGCTTCATTGGATAGTGGGAATATAGTTAAAACCCAAGCTGTATTAATCAGCAAGCCACGCGAATTTGTTCCTGGAGCAAATCGTTTCATGATTCATTCTCTATTACCAGGTACACTGACCGCCAATGTTATTTGAGGTACTATTGTTACCGCCACTACCTCCATAAGGGCTGTTATTACAGGAAAGGCCCCCACTGAGCGCACCGGTTGCAGCTCCAACGGCTACGGCTCCCATGCCTGCCGGACCTAAGGCGATTGCACCAACAGTGCCAATGATGGCTCCCATACCTACCTGGTTAGCGCATGTGCTGGGTGCGCCACCGGCGCGACCGCCATTAGAATCACTGTTTACTCTTCCCCCTGTCGACTTATCAGAGAAGTTTCCTGCACCAGATACCATTTCCATTTCTTGCAAGTTCAGCATTTTCATAAAAGCTCCTTTTTATATGCCCCGTACATAGGGCATTAAGAATCTAGCAAGAAAAAAACATTGTGGGAATAAGTTAAGAATGATTATTTATTGGGGGTGTGAATCCGGAAAGTTAAAAAACAAGACAGTTCTCATTTGTGTGTTTTTATAAGATGATTCTTTATTAAGGATCAAATAAACACAACGTGTATAGTGTATGAGGGTTGTGATTAAAGCAGTTCCTTCATAAAGCACTCAAATGACGGCCTGCAGCATCATTCAATTTTTGCAATGAATGTCACAATAAAATCCATTACACAATTGACATCAATATCGAATAAGATTGGAACTCGAAGGAGTTTAAATTGTCAAGTTCCATTATTGGAAGGCTTCACTGGTATTTCCAATATTACAACCCATATTCCCCGCTCAACAACCCAAACACCCAATCGTTATGCCACGCATTTCTCAACCAGTAACTTTCCCGCAGTTCACCTTCTAATACAAAACCGACTTTTTCCAGCAGCCGACGAGAGGGCATATTGCCTGCGGTGACAGTGGCACTCAAACGTCGAATGCCACCGTCGCTAAACGCATAGTCACAAATCGCGCGAAGCGATTCGTGTGCATAGCCTTTGCCTTGCGCTTCCGGCGCGAACAGAAAGCCGACTTCGGCGCAGTCATTTTCGCGATGAATATAGCCGCTGACGCCAATGCGATTGCCGGACTGTTTTTCCCGCACTACCAGACACAACCAATGCGCGCTGCGTGGTGACCAGAGTGGCAATCTTGCTGTGAAATCGGCGTGAATTTTTTCTTCAGATTTTGCATCGGCAATGTAATGCATGACCTGTGGCGAGAGCTGGAGTTGACGGAAGAAATCCCAGTCGTCTTCGGTGATCTGCGAGCAGGTGAGTCTGAGGGTTTCGAGATGCAGTTTAGCGGTCACATTTCACCTTCGTTTATCAGATGCGAAAGTGAATTAAGGTAAACCAGGTCGCCATAAATGGCGACCCTACAAATCACAACTGGAACCGCAACGCCACGCCAAATGCCTGCTCGGCAGCGACAATAATCGCTGACGCTTCCTCGCGGAACGGCACGTCGCCGAGCAGCAGGCTGGCTTTCACCTTGCGCAGATCCGAGGTGCGCAAGCTCAATCCTGCCATGCGCGCGCTGCCGTCGTAATCAATCGGTAATCCAGCGAAGCGTTGCGTGACGTATTCCGCAGAGGCAAAGCGCACCGTCGCCACGCCCGCTTTGAGCACAAACGCGCCTTCCTGACAGGCGGTGAGTTTATCGGCACCAAACAAGCGGCTGTAAGGTTGTGCGGCAGCGGCGGGATCCTGCGCCACCACCACGAACTCGACGATATCGCTCACACCATTAGGATGGACGCGCCACGCGTCCTGCCACACCGAATCCGGCGTGTCGTGTTGGCAAAAGAAGCTGCGACCGTTCGAAACCAGCGACGGGCGCAGCCGCACGGTGCGGAAACGCGCTTCCTGCTCGGTGCCGTCCGGCAACGTCACGGGGCGGAAAAAGCTCGCGGGCAGATCGCCGTCGATGTCCTGACTCTCCAGATAGCGCCACACCGCGTCGGCATCTTCGGTTTTCCACACCAAACCGCTAAGGCCAATCGGCGACTGCCACAAATCCTGGCGCAGGTTGCCGCGCCCAGCTTCAAACCCCAACAGCTCCAGATAGTTATCACCAAAAATTGCCAGATGATTACTGGAGCCGAGCGAGTGATGGCCGCGCTCGGTCAGCTGAAATCCCAGCCGACGAAACAGCGCGCTGGCGTCATCCAGTTGGCTGGCAACGTTGATCACCACATGGTCGAGACGTGGAACAGGTACAGAAATCGCCATCGGTTTTCTCCTTGCTCTCATGGTCACGATGCCAGCGCCTGTTGCTGGCGCAGCGTCAGCAGCGCGCGCTGGGCCAGTTCGGTGAAGTAATGCACCGCCGGCTCCAGCATCGCTTCATCCGGATCGAATCCGGCGTGATGCAGGCCAAATTCACTGGCGCTGCCGATGCTGACGAACGCGCCCGGCAACTGCTGCAGGTAGAAGGCGAAGTCTTCGCCGCCCATTTGTGGAGTGCCGACTTGGGTTTGATAGCCTTGCTCTGCTGCCAGTTCCAGCGCGAAATCGGCCCATTGCGGTGTGTTGACCAGCGAAGGCGGGCCTTCCTGCCAAACCAGCTCCGCCTGAGCGCCAAATCCGGCGGCGATCCCATTAACCAGCGCTGCAATTTTTTGTGGGATCTGCGCGCGAATCGTCGTGTTGTGGGTGCGTACAGTGCCTTCCAGTTCCACCGTTTGTGGCAGCACGTTCCAGCTGTTGCCTGCGGTAAAGCGCGTCACGCTAACCACCACCGATTCCAGCGAACTGAACACGCGGCTCGGCAGCGATTGCAGTGCGGTGACGATGTGGCTGCCAATCACGATGCTATCAATACCTTCATGCGGACGCGCGGCGTGCGCGCCTTTGCCGGTGATGTTGATCTGGAAGCGATCAACGTTGGCATAATAGGCACCGCCGCGCGTGCGCAGCGTGCCGGTTGGCAGATCCGGCGCGTTATGCAGCCCGAATATCGCCTGCACATCTTTTAGCACACCCGCCGCCAGCAGCTGTTTCGCACCGGTAAAAATCTCCTCGGCAGGCTGAAACAGAATGCGCACGCGACCAGGCAACTGGGATTCGATGCGTTTCAGCTGCTGCGCGACGCCCAGCATTATGCTGCTGTGCAGATCGTGGCCGCAAGCGTGCATCACGCCCGGCTGCTGAGATCGCCACGCGTGATCGCTCTGCTCGTCAATGGGAAGGGCATCAATGTCGGCACGCAGCGCAATCAGCGGTTCGCCGTGACCGATCTCTGCCACGACACCGGTTTTCAGCTCCAGCGGCAGCAGCTTGACGTTCAGTTCCTGCAGCCAGCGGGTAAGGCGTTCCGTGGTGGCAAATTCCTGATCCGAAAGCTCGGGATACTGATGCAGCTCGCGTCGCCAGCGCACCAGCTGTTGATGGGAAAGATCCGTCATGGTCATCCTTGTGTGTGTTCAGGTAAGAAAGGTTCGCCAAGCGTCAGCATCAGGCGGTTCGCCCAGGCGAAGAAGGCGGCGGATTGAATCAGGTCCAGCAGCTCCAGCGTGCTGAATCCCTGATCGCGCAGCGCCTGCAGCTGTTTCAGGCTGGTGGCGGGAGGCGTGATCGATAAGGTGGCGACCAGATCGATCTGCGCCGCCCAACGGGCCGATTGTCCGTGCGACAGCTCAGCGCCAGGCGCGACATTGAGCAGCTTCTGCACCGCCGGTTCATCTTTCGACAGCTGGCTGGCTTTGCGTGCATGCACTGAAGCGCAGTAGATGCAGCCGTTGACCTTGCTCACTACCGTGGCGGCGAGCTCGCGCTCGGCACGCGAGAGTCCGCCAGCGGTGTAGAAGATGCCTTTATCGGTCAGCGTGCGCTGTTCGAGTAGCGGTTGATTGCGTCCCAGCAGGCGGAAGTAATCGGAATCGCTATGGCCGAATTTCGCCAGCGTTGCCTGCTCTTCAGCGCTAAATTCCTGCAGCGGTTTCGCCGCCAGCCACGGTTCCCAACCCAGTTCCTGTTGGGTAAAGGCGGTGAGGGCGGTTTTGCCGCTAACGGTGAGCGACGCATCGTGCCACTTTCCGGCAACCGCATGCGGCTGCGACGCCGTCTCTTCGCCGTTGAGCAAACGCAAACCCGCGAGTAAGCGGCTCTGGAAGCTGACAAAGGCAATCAGTTGAGCCAGCGTGACGATACCGCGCGGCGACCAGCCAGCACTTTGCAGTTTTTCGATGTGCTGCGGCGCGGCATCAACCGGACGCAGGCTCAGCAGTTCCGCAAACGCCAGGCCCGCATTGAAGCGTGCGTTGTGCGGCTGATCGTGCTGGCGGTAATGCGCTTCGAGACGCGATGCGCCATGCCAGGCCGCGACCTGCGCGGCGAGGGCGAAGCGTTCTGATAACGGCAAATCTTCATCATCTTGCGAAAACAACACATCGTAGCTGCCTTGCGTATGCTGCGTGGCGGCATGACGCTCGGCGCGGGCCTGCGCCAGTTCAGACGCGGGATCGATATCCGCCAGCGCGGCCAGTAAATCTGTCGGTTGAGACATGAAATTCTCCAGTTAAGCGTTAGAAGGTCACCATGAATGGTGACCCTACAAACCCTGCGTAGGGTCGCCATTTATGGCGACCGCAAATGACCTAGCCGCGCAGCGCGGGCGCAATGTGTTCGGCAATCAATTCGATGGAACGCATAATGTCGGCGTGTGGCGGATCGATGGAGTGCACCTGGAAGCTGATATCGGTGACGCGTTGCAGCGACGTATCGGCGAGCAGCGACTGCCGCACCTGGTCGGCATCGCCGAAGTGTGCATCCAGCTGGCGCGCCTGTTCGTCCAGCGTGTGGCCAATAACGTGTCCTGATTCACGGAAATGCTGCGCCTGGCGCTGCAAGCCCGGTTCGGCAAGGCGGCGCGCGTAGTCACGGGAATCGGCGACAAAGGCGGTGCGCGATGCCAGAATGCGCGGCGCAATGCCCGCCGGTAAAGCCGCCAGATAGGCATCGATCATCGGGTTCTGAATCTGATCCAGCGGCAAATCCGGCTGGCCCGCCGGACGCGGTTGGGTGCGCGACAGCATCAAACCGTGCCCGGCTTGTCCTGCGCGCGCGGCACCTTCCACCGAGAAGGTTGCGATCCACACGCGCTGCGCCAGCGTCGGCGCAGCGGGATAAAGATGGTTATCCGGATGTCCCAGCGTATCGCCGCGCCAGGCGCTCAGCAGCTGATGCAGATGATCGGCAAACACGCTGGCGCGCTGGTCGATGGTGATGCCGAACGGCAGAAATGAAGTTGCGGTGCCGCCCGATCCTAAACCGACTTCGAGGCGACCGTTGCTCAACAGATCCAGCACCGCCGCATCTTCGGCGACGCGCAGCGCGTTCTCCATCGCTAGCGTGATGATGCCAGTGCCAAGGCGAATGGTGCGGGTGTGCGCGGCAACGTGGGCCAGAAACAGTAGCGGCGACGGCAAGCCGCCTTCTTTCTCGTGAAAGTGGTGCTGCGCAATCCACGCGCTATCAAAACCGTTGCGCTCAGCGTGCTGAATCTGCTCGGTTGCCAGGCGATAGCGCTGCTGTGCGCTGGTGTCATCCAGCAGGCGGGTGAAAAATCCAATACGTTTACGCGTCATGCAGACTCCTTAATCAGCGGACGGAAAGCGGGAATCGCGTCAATCAGCGATCGGGTATACGGATGCTGAGGCGCGTTAAATAGCGTGACGGTGTCACCTTGCTCCACCACTTCACCCGCGCGCAGCACGGTGACGCTGTGCGCAATGCGGCGCACGGTGGCGAGGTCGTGGGTGATAAAAAGATAAGTGAGGCCGAGTTCGCGTTGCAGCTGTTGCAGCAGTTGCAGAATCTGCGCCTGCACCGTGACATCCAGCGCCGAAGTCGCTTCATCCAGCACCAGAATCGCCGGTTGCAGAATCAGGGCGCGGGCGATGGCTACACGCTGACGCTGGCCGCCGGATAACTCACGCGGTTTGCGCGTCAGCAACTCCAGCGGTAACGCCACGCGCTGCGCCACGGCGGCGACGCGTTCCCGGCGCTGCGCGCTGCTAAGTTTCTCAAAGTTACGCAGCGGTTCCTCAATGATGGCGAACAGCGTCTGGCGCGGATCGAGTGAGGCAAACGGGTTCTGATAGACAAACTGAATCTTGCGGCGCAATTGGCGTTGTGCTTCACCGCGCAGCGCGGTGGCGTCGATCCCATCGATCACCACGCGACCGCTGTCGGCCTGCTCAAAGCCTAAAAGAATGCGCGCCAGCGTGGTTTTCCCCGAGCCGGATTCGCCAACCAGCGCGTGCGTGGTGCCGCGCGCCACCGTGACGCACACCTCTTTCGCCACCTGTAGCTGCTGCTGGCGACCAAGGGAAAACTGTTTATTGATGCCGGAGAGCTGAATCGCTGGCGACGAGAAGTTGGCTTGTGTCGGCACGGACAGCGCACTGTCGCCCGGATCGGCATCCTTTAACAGCTGCCGCGTATAGGCATGTGTTGGCGCGTTGATCACCTGCGCCGCCGGGCCTTGTTCCTGTACTTCGCCATGACGAAATACCAGCAGGCGATCGGCACGTTCTGCCGCCAGCGCCAAATCGTGCGTGACAAACAGCACTGCGGTGCCAGATTCGCGGCGCAGCACATCCAGCAGATCGAGAATGCGTTTTTGCACCGTGACATCCAGCGCGCTGGTGGGCTCATCGGCAATGATGATCTGCGGACGCAGGGCGAGGGCGATGGCAATTAATACGCGCTGTTTCATGCCGCCGGAAAGCTGATGCGGATACTGATTGAGGCGCTGTTCCGGATGGCTCAGCCCCACTTTTTGCAACAGCTCCAGCACGCGCTGCTGGCGTTCGGCTTTGCTGATTTTCAGGTGCAGCTGCAGCATTTCACCGACCTGATCGCCGATGGTTTTCACCGGATTGAGCGAGTTGCCCGGATCCTGCGGTACTAAGCTGATGCTGACGCCGCGCAGGCTATCAAGACGTTTGGATGACCAGCCAGCGATATCGGTGCCGTTCAGCACAATCCTGCCGCTATCACGGCGGGCGTTTTCCGCCATCAAACCAATAATCGCCTGCGCGGTAGTGGTCTTGCCGGAGCCGGATTCACCGACCAGCGCCACCATTTCGCCGGGCTGCAATTCAAAGCTGACGTTGTGAACCACCGCGCGCCACTCGCCGCGCTGGCGATAGCTGAGGGTTAAATTTTCAATGGCTAATAACGCGCTCATGCGTCACCTCCGGCCAGTTGACGGCTAATGCGGTTAGCGGCCAGCACCACGGCGACCACCACAATGCCAGGGAAGGTGGTGAGCCACCACGCGGTCGCCAGATAGTTACGTCCTTCGGCGATCAATAATCCCCATTCTGGCGTTGGCGGCGGCGTGCCGTAGCCGAGAAAGCTCAGCGTCGACAGCGCCAGAATCGCCTGACCAAACTGCAAAGCGGCGAAGGCGATCACCGCCGTCAGCGAGTTGGGTAGAATGTGACGCCACAATACGCGCCAGAAACTGCCGCCGCTGCCGTAAGCCGCTTCGACGAATTCACTGCGGCGCACGCGCACCACTTCGCCGCGCGCCAGGCGAGCAAAGCTGGCAATCGAGGCGATGCCCACCGCCAGTGCGGCGTGAACGGTGCCGAAACCCAGCAAAATCAGAATGCTGAGCGACAGCAGCAGCGAGGGAATCGACAGCAGCACATCAACCAGGCGCATCAGCCAGTTTTCGGTGCGACCGCCAATCGCACCCGCCAGCACGCCGAGCGTGGTGCCGCCAATCAGCCCCATCGCCACGGCTGCGACCGCCGCCGACAGCGACTGTGACGAGCCATAGATAATGCGCGTGTAGAGATCGCGGCCCAGCTGATCGGTGCCGAGCCAGTACGCGGCCTGCGGCGGCAGACGCTGCGCGCCGGGCACGCCTTCGGTCGGGCTGAAGTGGGTAAACAGGGCAGGCGCAAACGCCGCCAGCAGCGCCAGCAGCATCACGCCCCACGCCAGCCACAATCCGGGCTGGATGTTGAACACGCGCGGGGTGCTGATTTTTTGCCGTGCAGTTGAGTAATCGACCAGGCTCATCGGTGGCCTCCGGCAATGGATTGCAGACGTGGATCTAACAACGGCATCAGCGCATCGACCAGCAGGTTAATCAGCACAAACGCCAGCGCCGAGATCATCACCACCGCCTGTAACACTGCGACGTCCTGATTATTCACCGCCTGCTGCGTCAGCTGGCCGACGCCGCTTAGGCCAAACACCGTTTCGGTAATCAGCGCCCCGGCGATCAGTTCACCGAGCAGCAAACCCGCAACGTTCAGCACCGGCAGCAGCGCATTGCGCATCACGTGATGCCAAAGCACATGGCTTTCGCTGGCGCCTTTGGCGCGCGCCACCGCCACGAACGGCTGGGTAGAAACCTGATCGATGCTGCGCAGCAGAATCTGCGCCAGCGGCGCGGAGATCGGGATCGCCACGGTAATCACCGGCAGAATCAAACCTTGCAGCGCCGACGGATTGATCACCGGAATCCAGCGCAGCTGGAAGGAGAACAGCTGAATCAGTGCGATGCCGAGCCAGAAGGTTGGTAGCGAGATAAACAGCGCCGGTACCGATTGCAGCACGGAACGGAGGAAGCGCAGCGCTGGCAAGCGCGATAACGCCGCCAGCGCGAACGCAATAATCGTTGCCAGCGCAAAGCCGAGCAGCGCAAGTTGCAGCGTGGCGGGCAGGTTGCTGATCAGCTGTTCGCTGACCGGCACGCCCGCCTGCACCGAGTAACCAAAATCGCCGCGCAGCATCGCCAGCAGCGTGTGCACGTACTGCTGCCAGAGCGGATTATCCGCGCCGTAAGCCAGTCGCATTTCGGCGATCTGATCCGGGCTGAGGCCCAGATCCGGGTTCTGAAACTTGATCAGCACCGCATCGCCGGGCAGCACCTGCAGCAGAAAGAACGACAGGGTAAACGCGGCCCACAGCACCAATACGCTTTGACCCACTCTTCGCAGCAGTGAACGTTGCATCATTAACCTGCCTTAGTGTTTTTCCAGCCACGCGCCGTAGAACGACGGACGACCTACGGCTTCAAAATTCACGCCTTTCAGCCACGGCGCACCGGCAAACACCTGCGGTTCTTCAAAGATCGGAATCACATACGCTTGATCGAGCAGATAACGCTGCGCATCGCCGGTCACCGCCAGGCGTTTCGCCGGGTCGACTTCCGAAGAGATCCCCAGCAACAGCGTGTTGAGCTTGTCGTCGCGGAAGTTCTGTACCTTGTCGCTGGAGCCGCCTTTCTGCAGCAACGCATCGCGGTTAGTCGGGTAGAACTGGCTTTTCACCACGTCAGGATCGGCGCGGCCCACTTCGGAAACGGTAAGCGGGGTTTTCAGCGGATCGAGGTTATCCAGCACGCGGCTGCCAGCATCACCGGCTTTCACCGCCAGCGCGACGCCCACCTGACGCCACTGTTGTGCCACCAGCTGCAGCACCTCTTTGTTTTGCGGCTGCGGCAGCGATTCATAAATGGTCAGCGCCAGTTTCTTGCCATCCTTCTCGCGGATGCCGTCGCTGCCCGGTTTCCAGCCCGCTTCATCCAGCAGTTTTTTTGATAACGCCGGATCGAATTTAAGCTTGTCGGCCAGGTTAACGTACCCGGCCGCCGAAGTGGCGATCACCGATGTGGCCTGCGGATAGTTCGGTGAGAACAGGGTTTGCACCACTTGCTGCGCGTTGGTGGCGTGCAGCAGCGCCTGACGTACTTTCACATCGCTGACCAGCGGGTTATCCGGGCGGAAGCTGATGCTGTCGTTGACGCCACGCGTGGGCGCAGCGTAAATCGGGAAGTTTTGCTGCTGCGCCTGCTTTTCGTCATAGGCTTGCACCTGACGAATAAAGTCGGCCTGACCGGCCAGCAGCGCGCCAATGCGCACGCTGTCTTCCGGCGTGACGATGAATTTAATGCCGTCGAGATTGGCTGGACCTTGCTGGGCGAGATTTTTCGGGCCCCATTGGTAATCTTTGCGCGCGGTTAAATCGACTTCGCGCCCGAGTTTTTCATCGCTGACCACAAACGGACCGGAACCGATAATATGACGCGCATCGCCGAGTTGGTCGAAGCTACGTTGCAGCGTGCTGAGAGAAACTAATCCCGATCCAATCGTTGCGGTGCCCTGTAAAAAACCCGGTGACGGTTTTTTGAAATAGAATTTCACCGTCTGAGGATCAATTACCTCACTGCGGTCGTAATTATTAATCACTTCGGAAATTGGCAGGCGCTGGGCTTTATTTCCCAGACCGTAGGTATCAAAGTTTTTGGCTACCGCATTGGCATCTAAGGGCGTGCCATCGGAGAAGGTGACGCCGGGACGAATTTTAAAGGTATATTCAGTTTTATCGGCGTTGCTGCTCCAGCTTTCGGCAATCCAGGGTTCAACTTGTAATGTTTTTGGATTCTGCCACGTCAGTTTATCGGTGATTTGATTCAGAATTCCGCCATTGGGATAAAAGCCACCGGCGGGTGGATAAAGGTTGGTATGCGCCTGTTGTTCGAGATAAACCAGCGTGCCGCCTTTGACTGGCGTGTCTGCCGCGTGGGCGCTAAAAATCCCTGATAGCAGGGCCAAACTCAACGCCTGCAAGTGAAAATGCTTAGTCATGGTGTTTCCCTTTTTTATCAATAGCCCGACGGGCGGTTTTCATCATTGAATGCCGCACACGGGAGTTGAACCAAGGAATTGCACTAAGCTTTGCCGAAAAAAATAAATAGAAGTTTGGACCGCCATTTATGGCGATCTAATTATTGCGGAACATATATTGAGGTCGCCATAAATGGCGACCCTACGGTGATTTTTTCGTAGGGTGCGCATTCATGCGCACCTTTTTACATCACGCCCATTAAACGCGGTAACCACAGCGATATCGCCGGAATATAGGTAATCAGCATCAGCACAATAAACAACATGCCATAGAAGGGCAGCATGGCGGATACCACTTGCTCAATCTTTTGTTTGCTCACTGCGCTGGCGACAAATAATACCGTGCCGACCGGTGGCGTAATTAAACCGATGCCCAAGTTGGTCAGCATAATCATACCGAAATGAACCGGATCGACGCCTAACGCGGTGGCTACCGGTAACAGTACCGGGGTCAAAATCAGGATCAGCGGTGCCATGTCCATTAGCGTTCCCACCACCAGCAACAGCAGGTTGATACACATCAAAATCACATACTTGTTGCTGGAGAATTGGGTAAAGGCTTCGGTAATGATGGTGGGCAATTGCATAAAGGTCATCACCGCACCGAAACCGGCTGCGAAGGCGATCAACACCATCACAATGGTTACCGTTTTGATGGTGCGGAATACCAGAATATGCAATTGCGTCCATTTGAAATCACGGTAAATAAACATGGTGACAAAGAATGCCCAGATGCAGGCGATGGCCGCCGATTCTGAGGCAGTGAACACGCCCGAAAGAATCCCGCCAAGAATAATGAAAATGGTGAACAGCCCCCAAAACGCATCGAAGAAGATTTTCAACGCCTGCTTATAAGGAATGCGCTCGCCTTTGGGGTAACCACGTTTACGCGCAAATCCCAGGCACATGACCATCAAACAGAAACCCAGCAGCAGGCCGGGAATGATCCCGGCGACAAACAGGGAAGAGATGGTGACAACGCCGCCGGTGGCGAGCGAATAAATTACCGAGTTGTGGCTGGGCGGGGTTAAAACTGCTTGTACCGAACCACTGGCCGTCACCGCCGCAGCGAAATCACGCGGATAGCCTTTCTCCTCCATCTGCGGAATCATCACCGATCCAATCGAGGCGGTATCCGCTACCGAAGATCCCGAAATCGCACCGAAGAAGGTTGAGGCGACAATATTTACCAGCGACAAACCGCCGCGAATAAAGCCAACGAAAATATAGGCGAAGTTAACCAGCCGCCGGGCAATGCCGCCTTCCGCCATAATCGCGCCAGCCAAAATAAAGAAGGGAATAGTCAGCAGCGAAAACTTATTAATGCCGTTGGTAATCTGAATCACCACCGCTTCCAGCGGTAAGTCGATCCACCATGCGCCGATAAACGCGCTCAATCCAACGGCGAATGCCACCGGGAAACCCACCAGCAGCAACACCACCAAACTGCCTATCAAAATCAGTGCGTCCATTTTCTTCTCCGCTTAGTGGGTGCCGCCAAGAGTCACGATGGCGCGTTGGCTTTGATCGCCATTAACCAATCGCTCAATCACAAACAACAGCGTAAAGATCGCGCCGACCGGGATCGGTAAATACATTTCGCCGTAGGTCACCACCGGCAATGAAGCCAGCGTTTGCACCCACATCGCTTCGCACAGGTTGTAACTGGCGCGGAAAATCACCAGACAGGTGATGATCATCAGCGCGTCAGACAACTTCAGCAGCCAGCGCTGATTCGCCGGCGAGAGCCGGTCAATCATCATCGACACACAAATATGCGTGCCGGCACGGAACCCGACTGGCGCACCAATAAAGGTAAAAATGATCATGCAAATGATGGCGACCGGTTCTGGCCAGGATAACGCGTCGTTCAGCACATAGCGTGAGAAAATCCCGATGGGAATCACCGTTACCATGATCAGCAAGGCAACGGCGGCAATCGCCATGCACAGCAAATAAAGCCCATCCATCAGACGAGAATATGCAGTCATAATGTTTACCTGGTTAAAACGCCACGAAGGCACGTGGCGTGGGGAGGATTACTTCACATCAGCAATTTGTTTCATCAAATCCTGATATTTGCCGCCAAACTGATCGCGCACCGGCTGCGTGGCTTTCATGAAGGTTTCACGATCGGTTTCCTGGAAGGTCACGCCACCGGCTTTCATCTTCTCGATGGATTGCTGGGTGTAGGTTGCCCAAAGCTGGCGTTCTTCCTCCTGCGCCTCTTTGCCTAATTTCTTCAGCAACGCCTGATCCTCCGCAGAGAGACGATTCCATAACGGTTTGGAGTAGAGAATCATTTCAGGCTGAATGAAGTGGCCAGTGAGCGTGTAGTACTTCGCAACGGGCATATAGTTGTGGGCGACAAAAGTTGGCGGGTTGTTTTCAGTGCCATCCACCACGCCGGTTTGCATGGCGCTAAACACTTCGCTCACGCCCATGGCGACCGGATTCGCTCCCATCGCTTTTAAGGTAGCCAGTGAGATCGCACTGTTTTGCACGCGGATTTTCATGCCCTTAAGATCTTCGGGTTTGGCGATCGGTTTTTTGGTGATCATGTTGCGCACACCGGCGTCGGTCCAGCCGAGGAAAATCATGCGGGCGTTGGGATCGTTATCGAATTTCTCGACGATATTTTTCCCGATATCACCATCCAGCACCTTGTGCATATGATCTTCATCGCGAAAAACATACGGCAAGGTTAATACGCTGGTTTCCGGCGCAATGCTGGTGACCGGTGCCAGCGAGACACGAATCATATCAATCGCGCCCAGTTGCACCTGCTGCAGCGTTTGGTCTTCATCACCCAACACGCCACCGGCGTAAACCTTCATTTCTAACCGCCCGTCAGTGGCTTTTTTCAGCTTCTCGCCCATGTGTTCAAGTGCCACCACTGTGGGATAACCCGCTGGTTGTACTTCGGCTACTTTGATGACTTTAGCGGACGCCACAGCAGGGCAAAACGCTGCCGCAGAGGATAACGAAACTACCAGAAGTAATTTTTTAAACGTCATGCTTTTTCTCCAGCTAAGGGGGAGGCAGGAAGGTGCGGCGCATTGATTTTGTCGAGAGGTGCCGCGTGGTGCCAGCATAGAGAAAATAGTGGCTGGAAAAATAAGGGAATTGCGATTGGATGAATTGCGTCACATTTTGAAACGATGTTTTAATAATTTTATATTGAATATCACATTTTCAAAACATCGCCGCAACAATCCATATCTAGCAGGGATAATTGTGTGTTTTCAAAGGAGTTTAAACCAAACGGTCCAATCTATCTCCCTGATATGCATAAAGTAAATATAGATACGACAATATCATGTTTTACGAACCCGCCTTCTGCGCCACACACTACTCGCCATATTCATGACGAAAAGGATAAGGCGCATGTCATACCGACTGAGTTTGCTGGATAAATCGCCGATTGCTGATGGAGAGACAGCCAGCCACGCGCTTCACCGCACATTACAGCTGGCGCAGCAGGCGGAAAGCTGGGGTTATCACCGCTTCTGGTTGGCGGAACACCATAATACCGATCGTCTGGCGAGCCCGTCGCCGGAACTGCTGATCGCCTGGATCATCGGCCAGACGCAGCATATTCGCGTCGGCTCCGGCGGCGTGATGCTGCAACACTACAGCCCGTACAAAGTGGCGGAAAACTTCAACCTGCTGGCGTCATTAGCGCCGGGACGCATTGACGTCGGTGTCGGCAAAGCGCCGGGCGGCTTGCCGCTCTCAACGCGTGCGCTGCAGCTTGGCGTGCATCTGCAGGAGAAAGGCAGCTTCGCCGAGCAGTTGACGCTGCTGGATAGCTGGCTGCAAGTGCCGCCAGTGGGCGACGAAGAGATCCTGCGCGCCACGCCGCAGCCGCCGCGTCCGGCTAATCGCTTCCTGCTGGGTGCCAGTGAAGAGAGCGCCAAACTGGCGGCGGAACTCGGCTGGCAGCTGGTATTCGCTGCGCACCACAACGGCGATCCGCAATTAATGGAAAAAGTCCTTAACAGTTATCGCCAACACAGCAACGGCCAGCGCGCGCTGGTGGCGGTGCAAGTGGTGGTGGCAGATTCTCCGGCGGAAGCCGATCTGCTGGTGGATAACCTGCGCGTGTATCACGTCAGCGTGAAAGATGGCCCAAGCGTGAATGTCGGCAGCGTCGAGCAGGCCGAACGCTACGTGCGTCAGGGCGGTTACAGCGATTACGTGATTGAACCACGCACGCCGTCGCTGCTGAAAGGCACCGCCGCGCAGGTGCATGCCAAGCTGGATGCGCTGCATCAGCACTTCGGCATTGAAGAGTTTGTGATTGATACGCCGGTGGCTGAAGAGCAGGCGCGCGTTAAATCACTCGAACTGCTGGCCACTCATCGTTTAGTCACGGCTTGATTTGCTGCTTACGGAGGCAGGTATGACGCAATTTAGCGAACATCAGCTGATTGACTGGCGACGTGAGCTGCATAGCTGGCCGGAGTTATCCGGTCGCGAAGTCGAAACCACCGCGCGCCTGCGTCGCTGGTTACAGGACGCCGGTTTGCGTCTGCTGGATTATCCGCTGGAAACCGGCGTGATCGTGGAAGTGGGGCGCGGCGACACGCTGATTGCACTGCGCGCGGATATCGATGCGCTACCGATTCATGAAGCCACCGGACTGGCTTTCCGTTCGCGCAATAGCGGCGTGATGCACGCCTGCGGTCATGACGTTCACAGCGCCGTGATGTTGGGCGCAGCCTTGCAGCTGAAAGCAGTTGAAGATCAATTGCCAGGCCGCATTCGTATTCTGTTCCAACCGGCGGAAGAGAACGCCACCGGCGCACGTCAGTTGATCAATGCGGGCGTACTGGACGGTGTGCAGGCGATTTTTGGCATGCACAATGAACCCGGTTTGCCGACCGGCACCTTCGCCACACGCGGCGGCGCGTTTTACGCCAATGCGGATAAATTTATTGTGCGCGTTTCCGGCAAAGGCGCGCACGCCGCGCATCCGGAAGAGGGCGTGGACAGCATTGTGGTCGCCAGCCAGATCATTCAGGCGCTGCAATCGCTCACCAGCCGCAGCTTCAATACGCTGGACAGCTTGGTGCTCAGCGTTACGCGCATCGACGCCGGAAAAACCTGGAACGTGCTGCCCGGCGAGGCCGAATTTGGCGGCACGGTGCGCACCCATGACAAACAGGTGCGCGCAGAGCTGGAACAGCGCGCCCGCACGCTGGTCGAGAACATCGCCGCCGCCAACGGTGCCAGCGCCTCTTTTAGCTGGCATCCCGGTCCGCCGGTGCTGGAGAACGATGCGCGTTGGGCGCAGTTTGCCAGCAACGTGGCGCAGCAGGTGGGTTACCGCGTGCAGACCGCTGAGCTGCACCTCGGCGGCGAAGATTTCGCTTACTACTTACAGCAGATCCCCGGCGCGTTTGTCAGCATTGGCAGCGCAAGTGAATTTGGTCTGCATCATGGCGGCTTCAACCCCGATGAAGCGCTGATTGCCCCCGCTGCACACTACTTTACGCAACTGGCTCAGCAAGCGTTGCAGCACCTCAACGCGCGATGTCGTGACGCCATTCTGAACTAGCTCGATTCACTGATTTCATTCTGATTCTGCACGGCGACACGATGTCGCCGTCAGGCTGCGCTTTGGCAAAAGAGAGAACATTATGACTGCAAGACAACTGCGATTGGGCACCATTCTGCATGGCGCATCCGGCAACATGTCCGCGTGGCGTCATCCGGCGGCGCTGGCGGATGCCAGCATCAATTTTGATTACGCCAAACATATTGCGCGCAAGGCGGAAGTGGGCAAGCTGGATTTCCTGTTTGTTGCCGATGGCCTGTTCATTAACGAAAAATCGATTCCCCATTTTCTCAATCGCTTCGAGCCGCTGACCTTGCTGTCGGCGCTGGCGGGCGTTACCGAGCATCTCGGTTTGGTTGGCACGGTTTCCACCTCGTATAGCGAACCGTTTACCGTGGCACGTCAGTTTGCCAGCCTCGATCATCTGAGCGGCGGTCGCGCGGGCTGGAATGTCGTGACCTCGCCGCTGGAGGGATCGGCGAAGAACTTCTCGCGCCAGCAGCATCCGGAACACGCGCTGCGCTATCGCATCGCCGATGAGTATCTGCAAGTGGTGAAAGGGCTGTGGGATTCGTGGGAAGGCGATGCTTTTGTGCGGAATAAACAGAGCGGCCAGTTCTTTGATCCCGAGAAGCTGCACACGCTGAATCACCACGGCGATTTTTTCCAGGTGCAAGGACCGCTGAATATCGAACGCACGCCACAAGGACGTCCGGTGGTGTTCCAGGCGGGCGCATCGGAAGATGGCCGCAAGCTGGCCGCTAAACATGCTGACGCCATCTTTACCCATCAGCCGACGCGCGAAGAAGCGCAGGAATTCTACCGCGATGTGAAAAAACAGCTGGTGGCGAATGGCCGCGAGCCGGGCGATCTGCACATTTTCCAGGGCGTTGGCGTGATTGTGGGCGACAGTGCGGAAGACGTGGAGCTGCAGTATCAAACCACCGCCGCGCTGGTTTCCATCAAAGATGCGCTCAACTATCTCGGTCGCTTCTTCGATCATCACGACTTCTCACAATATCCGCTCGATGAGCCGTTCCCGGCACTCGGCGATATCGGGCAAAACAGCTTCCGCAGCACCACCGACGAAATCAAGCGCAAGGCGCGCGAGCATGGCCATACGCTGCGTCAGGCGGCGCTGGAAGCCGCGACGCCGCGTCCGCTGTTTCACGGCACGCCAGAGCAGGTGGCCGACGGTTTGCAGCTGTGGTTTGAGAGCGAAGCGACCGATGGCTTCATCATTCAGGGCGGCACGCCAGATACCTTCGAACGCTTTGTCGATCGCGTGGTACCGATTCTGCAAGCGCGCGGGTTAACCCGCAGCGAATATCCCGGCACCACGCTGCGCGCCAGCTTTGGTTTGAAAGATCCGGTTAATCAATACACACAAAAATAAAATACGAGAACAAACGCTATGCAGAAAAAATCCCTTATCGCGCTGCTGTTGCTGGGCATGAGCAGCGCCGTGTTCGCCGAAGATGTGGCGGTGAACGGTCAGAACGTCAGTGTTGAAGCCAACAAAACGCCGATCAATACCGCGAAGAATGCTGCCGCAGTGGCGCAGATCCCAGCCGGACATCGCTTCGCTGTGCCGGGCTCATTCACCGTGGCGGTGGCCGCGTTGAACTCGCCGCCATTAACCGTATTCAGTGATGACAACAAAACCCTGCTCGGCAGCGAAGTGGATATCGCCCGCTTAGTCGCCGACAGCCTGGGTTTGAAACTCAACGTGGTGCCAACCTCATGGGAAGACTGGCCGCTGGGCGTGGCTTCCGGCAAATACGATGCGGCGATCAGTAACGTGACCGTTACCAAAGAGCGCAAAGAGCGCTTCGATTTCGCCACCTATCGCAAAGATTCACTCGGCTTTTACGTCAAATCCAGCAGCCCGATTAAGGCGATCACCAAGGCGGAAGATATTGCCGGACTGCGCATTATCGTCGGCTCTGGCACCAATCAGGAATCGATCCTGCTGGCGTGGGATAAAGAGAATCAGGCCAAAGGTTTGAAGCCGTTTACGCCGGTGTATACCAAAGACGATGCGGCACAAACGCTGGCGCTGCAGTCCGGTCGCGCCGATGCCTTTTTTGGTCCGAACGTGATTGGCGCATGGAAAGCGGCGCTGACTAAGCAAACGCGTTTGGTTGGCAGCGTTGATGGCGGCTGGCCGAAAGCGGCGCATATCGCGGTGACGGTGAAGAAAGATGGCGGACTGGTGCAGCCGATCAACACCGCGCTGAATGGCGTAATCAAAAATGGCGATTACGACAAGGTGCTGAAGCGCTGGGGTGAAGGCGTTGAGCGTATCGACAGTTCAGAGATCAATCCGGCCGGATTGGGCGAT
This sequence comes from Pantoea sp. S18, assembly GCF_045689705.1. Lineage (NCBI taxonomy): Bacteria > Pseudomonadati > Pseudomonadota > Gammaproteobacteria > Enterobacterales > Erwiniaceae > Pantoea > Pantoea sp. S18. The sequence continues at coordinate 297,836 of NZ_CP142689.1, forward strand.
TAAGGAGGCCGCATGAGCGAGCAACTGTTCCGCGAAGTGTCACCGGAAGCGCCTGAGCTGCAGCCGATTTTGACCGGACTGTTTGGTGAATATACCGCGCGCTACGGCGCGTTCTTCACCAGCCAAAAAGAGGTTGAGCTGACCGAATGGTATTTGCCGCCGCGCGGGCTGTTTATCGTGCTGGAGCGGGACGGCGAGATCATCGCGATGGGCGCGTACAAACCTTATGACGCGGTGACCGCCGAGTTTAAACGCATCTGGACGCGCAGCGATCTACGACGTCAGGGATTGGCGCTGCTGATTCTGCAGGAACTGGAGCGTCGCGCGTTGCGTGCAGGCTACCAGCGCGTGTTTCTCACCACCGGTTTCCGCCAGCCGGAAGCGGTGAAGTTGTATATCGGCCACGGTTATCAGCCGCAGTTTGAGCTGCTGGAGGATATGGAAGTCTACAGCCAGCCGCCACACGATGGACGCTTGCGCTTCCTGAAAGTGATTGATGTGCATAGCGTGGCGCAGGCCAGCTAAGGAGTTGTTATGAGTAATGAACCACAACGTTTAACCGTGGTGCCGGCGCGTTATCCGGCACGTACCGTCGGCGCGATTGTCGCGCTGTTTATTCTGGCCAGCGTGATTGATTCTGTTGCCTTTAATCCGCGCTGGGAATGGGGCGTGTTCGCTAAATGGTTTTTTGATCCGGTGATCCTTAGCGGTTTAGGGCAAACGCTGCTGCTGACGCTGTTTGGCACCATCCTCAGCCTGATTTTTGGCGGTTTGCTGGCGCTGGCGCGCCTTTCGTCATCCTGGCTGCTGAGTACGCTGGCGTTCGGCTACATCTGGCTGTTCCGCTCGCTGCCGCTGATTGTGGTGCTGATCATCCTCTACAACTTCTCTTATCTGTACGACACGCTGTCGCTCGGCATTCCGTTTACCGCGCTGTCGTGGGGCCACTTCCAGACCATTAACGTGCTCGGCCAGTTCCCGGCGGCGGTGATTGGTTTGACGCTGGTGCAGAGCGCCTATAGCGCCGAAATCATTCGCGGCGGCTTTTTGGGTGTCGATCACGGCCAGTTTGAAGCAGCATCGGCGTTGGGATTATCCTCCACGCGTCGCACCTTCCGCATTATTCTGCCGCAGGCGCTGCGCGCGATTATTCCCACCACTTTTAATGAAATCATCAGCCTCGCCAAAGGCACCTCGATGGTATACGTGCTGGCGATGCCGGAACTGTTTTACACCATTCAGATGATCTACAACCGCACGCAGCAGGTGATTCCGCTGCTGATGGTCGGTGCGGCCTGGTATCTGATCATCACCACCGTATTGTCACTGCTGCAGCACAGCGTTGAACGCTGGCTGGCGCGCAGCGTCACCCGTGAACCGCAGCCGTCGCGCTGGCGTCAATGGCGTAACCGCAGCGCCAAACCTGCAACCGAGGAGCTTTCCCATGTCCGAAGCCATTGATTACCGCAATCTGCATAGCGCTGGCGCCATCAGCATCACCGGCGTGAGCAAGTCCTTCGGCAAACTGAAAGCGCTGGATGATGTGTCGCTGGAGCTGGAACCGGGGTCGGTGACGGTGATTCTCGGGCCATCCGGTTCGGGTAAATCGACGCTGCTGCGCACCATCAACCATCTGGAGCGCGTCGATGAAGGTTATATCCAGATCGATGGCGATTACATCGGTTATCAGCGGCGCGGCGACAAACTGTATGAGCTGAAAGAGAAGGCGATTCTGCGTCAGCGCATCAACGTTGGCTACGTGTTTCAGAACTTCAATCTGTTCCCGCATCTGACGGTGCTGGATAACCTGATTGAAGCGCCGATTGCGCATCGTCAGCTGTCGCGCCGTGAAGCGATCGATCGCGCCGGTGAGCTGCTGGATGTGGTGGGTTTACGCCACAAAGCCGATGCCTGGCCGCGCCATTTGTCGGGCGGTCAGCAGCAGCGCATCGCGATTGCGCGTGCCTTGATGCTCAACCCACGTGTGATGCTGTTTGATGAACCAACGTCGGCGCTCGATCCCGAACTGGTGGGCGAAGTGCTGGATGTGATCAAAAAGCTGGCGCGTTCCGGCACCACGCTGGTGATTGTGACGCACGAAGTCGGTTTTGCACGTGAAGTGGCAGATAACGTGGTGTTTATGGTCGATGGCCGCATTGTTGAGCAGGGCAGCAGCAATCAGGTATTGAATCAGCCGCGCCACGAGCGCACCAAACGTTTTCTGGCTCGGGTACTTTAATGGAACGAGTGATTATTACGGCGTTACTGACAGTGATGTTAGGCGCGCCAGCCATCGCAGCAGAAACGCTGGATGCCAAAAACAACGAAACGCCGATCAATATTGCGGCGAATCCACAGGCTATCGCGAAAATTCCGGCGGGTTTTCATTTCGTGAATCCCGGCTATTTGACCGTCGCCACCACGTCGATGAATTCGCCGCCCATCGGGTTGTGGGCGTCGGATAATAAAACGCTGATTGGCAGCGATCCGGATATTGCACGTTTGCTGGCGGACAGTTTGGGCTTAAAACTGAAACTGGTGCCAGCTGCCTGGGAAGATTGGCCGCTGGGCATCACCGCCGGACGTTATGACGTGGCGATGTTCAATATTGCCGTTACCGAAGAGCGCAAAAAGAAGTTCGATTTCGCCACCTATCGCGCGGATAACCATGCATTTGCGGTGAAAACCAACAGCGCGATCACCGCGATCAAAGGCCGCGAAGACGTGGCCGGTAAGCGCATCATCGTCGGTTCGGGCACCAATCAGGAACGGATTTTACTCAGCTGGGATGAGAAGAACCGCGCGCAGGGTTTAGCGCCGGTGCAGCCGATCTACCTCAACGATGATGCGGCAGCCACGCTGGCGCTGCTCTCTGGACGTGCCGATGCATCGTTTGGTCCGCAGGCAATGGCAGCATGGAAAGTCGCCTCGCGCGGGCAAACCAAAATCGTCGGCCACGGCCCTTTCCGTGCGTGGGTAGCGGTGACCACTAAAAAAGGCAATGGATTGGATGTGGCGCTGCAGCAGGCAATTAACGGTGCGATTGCCAGCGGCGAATATAAACAAGTGTTGGCACGCTGGGGCGAACAGGAAGAGGCAGTTGAAACCTCGCAGGTAAATCCGCCGGGGATTGTTTATCAGTGATTTTCTAATACGCTAAATTTTGCGAGAAAGCTCACGATGTAAAAGTTGTGAGCTTTTTTTATTTCATTGGGTTTTAGGTTGGCCCACATTTATTTGTAGGTGGATTATTACTGGCTCTGTTAATTAATTGTATTCTTTGTTTTTTGACAATTATTTTAAATTTCTTATTCAAATCACTAATGTTTGTGAAAAAAACCAGTGCTAAGATGTTCACGGTCTTGGGCGAGTGCGGTGTTTAACGTTTACCATTGCAAAAGGGAATTTGATTGTATGGGCTACCGTCAACCTGCATTACCCAATCAAAGATGGAAACGATTGGGGTGAAATAATGTTAGCTGAACCGTTAAATAAGAGTGTTATCAATTATGCGTGCCGTCAACGTAAACGCAAGCAGGGCGGACAACCACCGAGCGGAGGTAAAGGAATGCAAGAGCGTGTTAAAAGGCTGGAAGATCAGGTTACTACGTTGGTCTCTGATGTGGCGGTAATCAAGTCAAATTATGCGACTAAGGAGGATGTGGCTGCGGTAAAAGCGGATGTGGCGGTGATCAAATCCAATTACGCCACTAAGGAGGATGTTGCGGCGATAAAGGTCGATTTGTATAAAGCGATGATCACACAAACCAAATGGATGGTGACTACCCAGTTTGTAACCTTAGGCGCGGGACTTTCTCTTGCGAAACTGCTGTTTTGAATTGTATGTGCTGGAACGGTCGCCATAAATGGCGACCCTACGAATATATAACGCGGTTTTTTGTAGGGTACGCATTCATGCGCACCTGGTCGCCATAAATGCCGATCGTACGAATATAAGGCGCGGTTTTGTAGGGTGCGCATTTATGCGCACCTGGTCACCATAAATGGCGTTTCGATAAAACTGAGGGTTATATTTTCGCTTTTTTGATCCATACCAGCGCATCAGCAACCGGCAGCGGACGGGCGAAATGGTAGCCCTGAAACAGATGACAACCTTTATCACGCAGGTAGGTGAAATACTCCTCACTCTCAATACCTTCGGCCAGCACATTCAGTCCCATTTCCCGTGATAACTCGATGGTTTTCTGCACCACAATCGCCGATGATTCATTTTTAAAAATCTGCATGATTAATGATTTATCGATCTTAATATCATTAATAGCAAAATCACTGATCGACTTAAGCGATGAATAGCCGACGCCAAAGTCATCAATCGCCCATTTAACACCCAATTGGCTAAAATGGCTGATCACCTCGCCGATGCGCTTTTGATCGTAAACAAAGGTGGTTTCGGTAATTTCAAACTTGAGGCGCTCTGGACGGATTTTATAATGTGACAGCGTCAGCAAGGTATCCTGAGTAAAATCGCGGTGTATCAACTGCAGCGGACTGATGTTAATCGAAAAGGCCAAATCACCGAGATACTGACCGCGATCCCATTCGGCGATTTGCTGCAAGGCGCGTTCCATCACCCATTTGCCAATCTCTATTATCAAACCGCTTTTCTCGGCAACAGGAATAAACACTTCTGGCGAGATAAAGCCTTTAGAAGGATGCTTCCAGCGTAGCAAGGCTTCAAATCCGATCAGTTTTTTATTGTTATCCACCTGTGGCTGGTAATAGAGTTCCAGCTGGTTCTTTTCGATAGCTTGTGATAGTTCACGTTTGATTAAATCGGTTTCGGAGTAGTTGCCACGCAGTGTAAATGCCGTCAACAATAGTGCGATCATCGGCACAGCGCAGTTAACGATATAAAAGCCGGACTCATGCGGAATATTGAGCTGAAAGGCGCTATGTTGCCATGTTAATCCGGTAGAAATAAAAAAGAGATAAACCGCCAGGCAGATTAACGGGAATATTTTACTTAAGTAAGTGGTTTGCTGGCGTAATACCAATGCTGAACCCACGGTTAACGCCACCAAATAATTGTACTCGGAGTGTTTCTCTACCGCATGACCATTATCCAGCAGGAAAAGCAGCATTATGATCAGTAACAAAGCATGGACGATGATGTAGAGATGTTTGTTCAGCCGGTTACTAAAAGCCGCTACCACAATATAAAACCCTATCGCGGTGCTCAGGCAATATAAGGCTGTGACACCAATTTCTCCCCTAATGAAATTAGTCGCCACCATATAAAAACCCGCCAGGATGCTGGAAAATCCAGCAATGAGTAGCGTTAAGCGTAATTTTTTCTCTGGATTATCACCCTGCAAAATGAAGGGCAAATCTCTTAGCATGGAATATCTGGAATTAAAATAAGAGATCATCTGAGGTTCTCATTTTTTTGTCATATTTTTCAACTAGCGGCGCATAATTATTTTAGATTCATGCCTGGTGAAAGTCATAGTTTTGTTTACTTAAATAATTGATTGTTCCTACCCAGTTCCTAGTATGCACGTTAGAATCAACTACCAACGGAGAGGCTTTTACCGAGCTTAAACCCACTTTCAACGTACTGATTGCAATGAAAATACGATTCCTGTCTGCCAACGAGCTTAAGCTGGCCGAGGTGCGTACCATCCTTGAGCCGGTCGGTGTCGAAGTGCTACCCATCGCACGCCGTATTGAAGAGATTCAGACTGAAAATGAGGTCGAACTGGTGCGCGACAAGCTCACCAAAGCGTTCTCGATTATTGGTCGTCCGCTGTTTGTCGAGCATACCGGGTTGTATCTGGATGGTCTGAACGGCTTGCCGGCCGGACTGACGCGCATCTTCTGGAGCCGCCTGAATGCCGAGCGCTTCACTAAACTGGTGAACGGGCTGGATAGTCCGTGCGTCACGGCGAAAACCGTGCTCGGCTATTGTGACGGGCAAAAAATGTATCAGTTCGAAGGCGAACTGCGTGGCACCATCGCCACCGAGCCTGCTGGTCCACGTGAATTTCAATGGGACTGCGTGTTTATCCCGGAAGGGCACACGCAAACCTTCGCCGAAATGGGCGAGCTAAAAAATGAGATTTCGATGCGTCGCCTGGCGCTGGACCGCTTCGCTACCTTTTTGAAAACATCGCGGGGATTGGCATGAAACCCGAGCTAAAACGCGCCTACGATGCCGGTAAACTGATCCTGTTTGCCGGTGCGGGCATTTCACGCAATCTTGGTCTGCCGGAATGGCATGAGCTGATTGCGCATCTGGCTAAAGAACTGGGCTACGACCCGAAAATCTTTAACACCTACGGCACGCATTTGTCGCTGGCGGAGTATTACAAACAGCGTAAAGGCTCGCTGGGACCGCTGCGCAGCTGGATGGATCGCGAATGGCATCGCCCGGATATTGACGTGCGCAGTTCTGAAATCCACACCATGATCACGCAAGGCAACTTCTCACGTATCTATACCACCAACTACGATCGCTGGCTGGAGATGGCGCATGAGGCGCACAACGTGCCTTATAGCAAAGTGGCGAACGCAGCAGATTTGGTATCGTTGACCGAAGATAAGCGCCATATCATCAAGCTACATGGTGATTTCGACGACGATACTTCCATCGTGCTGGATGAGAGCAGCTACTTTGAACGGCTCTATTTTGATTCGCCGCTTGATATCAAACTCACGCACGACGTGATGGGTAACTCGGTATTGTTTGTTGGCTACAGCATCAGTGATTTCAACATCCGTCTGTTATTCTACCGCCTGACAAAAATGTGGGGCCGAACCGGATTGGCCACCGCGCGTCCCAAATCGTACCTGTTCACCAACCGCAATAATCCGGTGGCGAAAGAGGTGTTGGGGCAATGGGGCATTGAGATGATCGTCTCGGAAGAGGACGATCCGCGCAAAGCGTTGGCGCTGTTTCTGGAAGAATTACTGGCTTAAAGGCAGAAAGTCATTGCCTGGAAAAGTTTGATCAGAATATACTGTATATAAATACAGTTAACCGAGGTGCATCATGGCAGTCGAAACCAAATATGTTGTAGTCAGAAAGGGTGAAGAAAAAATGACGTTTGCCAATAAAAAAGACGCGGATGCCTGGGACAAAATGCTTGATATGGCCGACGCCTTCACCGATTGGCTACAGCAACATCAGCCAGAACTGGGTGAAGCGCAGGCCGAAGCATTGGGTCTGCTGTTGGCTGAACAGAAAGATGCAGTGCAGCATATCCTGCGCACCAGCAAGCTGCCGGATATCGTAAAGGAAGAAGAGGTTGAGGCAGCGCCTGAAGCTTCTGCGGAAACCGAGACCGAAGTGGAAGCGGCAGCGCCGGAAAAGAAAGTTCGCGCGGTTAAAGCGGCGTAATTGGTTTTGTCAGGTGCGCATTTATGCGCACCTGGTTACACATCAAAGTTTAATTTGATACCGCGTACTACGCCCGCCGCCGGGTAATTTATCCAGACAACCTTTCGCCAGCAATTCAGTCAGATGTCGCGTCGCCGTGGCTTTACTCACTTTCGCCACTTTTTGATACTGACCCGCGCTGATGCCTTCACTGAATCCCTGTTCTCCGCCATCCAGTAAGCGATTCAGCACGCGGGTTTGCTCCGCACTCAATTCAGCTGCATTGTGCATCAACCAGAAGCGCGCTTTATTTTGCGTGCGCGTGACGGTTTCCAGTGCCTGTTCAAGACTGTCATTCAGCACATCACAAAACCACAGCAACCAATCGGTAATGTCCATTGCGCCGCGCTGCGTCTCCTGCAGGATGCGGTAATAATCGGCACGACGTGCCAGAATCGATGCGGACATGGCATACAAACGGATGCTCTGGCTATCAGCCTGCGCCAGCGCCAAATCTGTGAGGGCGCGAGTGATACGTCCATTACCGTCATCAAACGGGTGCAGCGTAACAAACCACAAGTGGCACAACGCGGCGCGCAACAGCGGATCGAGCAGCGGATCCTCGCGACTGTGATTAAACCAGGCGATAAATTCCGCCAGCTTTGCTTCCAGCCCGGCGCGTGGCGGCGCTTCGAAATGTACCGTGGGTCGATCGATACGACCTGAAACCACCTGCATTGGCTCATCGCCGCGCAGCTTGCCCACATTTAGCCGCTTGATGGTCCATTCACTTTCGGGAAACAGCCAGCAATGCCACTGACATAAACGCGCCAACGTCAATTCCTGATCGCGTTGCGTAATGGCATCCATCATCATGGTTGCCAAACCTTCTGAACGTTCGGAAACCGGGTAAGGCTGATCGAGCGAAACGCCTAAACGACGGGCAAGCGAAGATCTCACCGATTGCGCGTTGACGCGCTCATCTTCAATCGCTGAGGAAGAGAGGATATTGCTGAGCAGCGTATCCAGCGTTTGTTGCTCGCTGTTATCTTGCACGCTGGCACGGCCCAGCAACACGCCCCGTTGCTGCTGCAGCTGGCGCAGGCGCGGCAGTAACTTCTCATCTTGCCAGCGAAACTGCGGCCAATCGGGCTGCTGCCAAATCCACATCATAAGCTCACTCCTGAATTGCATGAGCTGAATAGGGTTGATATTCGGCTCATAAAGTGAGCTGAATAATAGCCTGTAATCGGCTCAATGACCAGAAGGGAGCGGGCGGGCATTGGGCGAGAATCTGATGTCGGTCGCCATTAATGGCGACCCTACAAGGATTGGCGCGTTTTCGTAGGGTGCGGATAACGCCACGCGTGGCGATTCAACAGCGTTCTGATCCGACCTCCTTTGCCATCAAGTTCCCCCGCCGCGCGCCGATAGAGTGTTCAAAGGGATGTACGCGCACAGGGAGTGGTTCTGATTACCGAAAAGTGTCAACTCCAGGAGCGCCATAATGGCCAAACACGCATCACCTAAGAAAAAAATGAGCACCCGCACGCAGATGCTGCTGACGGGCGCCTTAACCATCACGCTCGGCTTTGCCGTGACCATCGGCGTGCTTAGCTGGCAATCCAGCAATGAACAAAAGTCGCTGGCCGAAAATTACCTGCAGCAGATTGCGCAAAGCCAGGCGCTGCAAATTCAGCATCAACTCAGCTATGCGCGCGATGTGGCGCACAACCTTGGTCACAGCCTAATCGCGTTGCCAGCGGCAGGGATTCAGGACCGTAAAGTCGCCGATAAGCTGATGGAATCCGCGCTACGCGATAATCCCGATTATCTGTCGATCTCGGTGATCTTCGAAGAGAACGCCTTCGACGGACGTGACGCGGAGTTTGCCACCCAACCCAATGCGGCACCGAAAGGTCGCTACGCGTTCTTTGTCGACCGCGATCAAAGCGGCAAATTCAACATGCATCCGCTGACTTCTATCTTCACGCCGGGTCAGGGCGATTACTATCTGCTGCCGCAAAAAAGCCAGAAAGACATGCTGATCGAACCGTACAGCTACGCTTACAACGGCGTGCCGACGCTGCTGACCTCGGTGGCAGCACCGATTGTCAGCCAGGGCAAGTTGTGGGGCGTAGTGACGTCCGATATTTCGCTGGCGTCGCTGCAGGAGAAGGTCAACAAAATCAAACCGTGGGAAGGCAGCGGCTATGCGATGTTGCTCTCCAGCGCGGGCAATGTGGTCTCTTATCCGGATAAAAACCAGACCAGCAAGCCGTGGAAAGGCGATACCAACAATTTCAGCAGCAGCGTGATGGAGCATCATGATGCGTTACTGGGTGAAGATGTGTTGGTGACGTGGCAGCCGGTGGTGATTGGTAACAGCGATCAGAAATGGTATCTCGGCGTGGTTGCGCCGGTTAGCCAGGTGATGGCTGCGGCGCATCGACAACTGATCAACGCGGTGATCCTGATGATCATCAGCATTCTGGTGGTGTGTACGCTACTGGGTATGCTGTTCAGCCGCAAAGTGCTGAAGCCGATTGGTGGCGAACCGCTGGAAGCCGCGACCATTGCGCTGGCCGTCGCCGATGGCAAACTCGATAACGTCATCACGCTGAAAGGGCGCGATAACAGCAGCTTGTTCTATGCGCTGCATACCATGCAAAATCAGCTGCGCGATATCGTGGGACAGATTCAGGATGCCAGTTCATCGGTGCGTCAGGGCGCGGGTGAAATCGCCAGCGGCAACCTCAATCTGGCCTCGCGCACTGAGCAGCAAGCTGCCGCGCTGGAGCAAACGGCCGCCAGCATGGAGCAGATCACCGCCACGGTGAAACACAACGCCACCAACGCGCATCAGGCAACCACATTGACCGACAATGCCACGCATATCGCTAGCCGCGGTGAAACGCTGGTGGGCGAAGTGGTGCAAACCATGGCGCAGATCGACGATAGCGCGAAGAAGATTGGCGACATCACCGCCATCATCAACAGCATCGCCTTCCAGACTAATATTCTGGCGCTTAACGCCGCAGTAGAAGCGGCACGCGCCGGGGAACAAGGGCGCGGCTTTGCTGTAGTGGCGTCGGAAGTGCGTAATCTGGCCCAGCGCAGCGCCAATGCGGTGAAAGATATCGGTGCGCTGATTGAGGAATCCACGCAGCGCGTCGGCAGCGGTGTGCAGTTGGTGCAGGATGCTGGCAGAACCATGCAGGAGATGACGCAGGCGGTGAATTCAGTGCGCACCATCATTGGTGAAATTGTGATTGCGTCCGATGAGCAGGCGCGCGGCATCAGCCAGGTGACAATCGCGGTGAACGAGATGGACAGCACCACGCAGCAGAACGCCGCGCTGGTGCAGCAGATGTCTGCCGCCGCCAGTTCGCTGGAAGATCAGGCCTCGCAGTTGGCGAACACCGTTGGCCGGTTCCAACTGAGCTAAGTATGAACGGCTGATTTATTCGATAGTCGGCTGCCCATCCACCATGTCATCAGTGCTGCGCAGGCGATTACGCCTAACACGGCAAAGGTCACATGATAGGAGTAGGCAGCCGCAATATTCCCAGCCAGCGCCGGGCTCATTGCCGCGCCGATCCCCTGCATCAGCATGATGAAACCCTGTCCCGCATTAGTGTGTCCGCTCCCTTGCAAGATTTTGACAATGTAGCCGGGGATCGCCACGCCAAGCAGACCTGCCGCCATCCCATCCAGTATCTGCACCGGAACCATCGAAAACGTGCTGTCAAACAGGGAGGCAATCAGCGCACGCACAGGTAACACCAACAGTGCCAAAGTGATTAACTTTGTATACCCGAAACGCGAGGCATGGCGAGCGGCATAGAGCGCCATCGGGATCATGACGCACTGAGAAATCACTACCGTTGCGGCCGCGTAAAGTCCGGGGCTGATTTCAGCACTGTGCGCTGAGGCAACGCGCAAACTTAACATCGGCAACAGCGCTGCGTTGCCCAGATGAAACAGCAGCAGGGTTAACGCGGTAATGATCAACGCTGGATGGCGAACAACATGGCTGAGGCGCGGAAGGGTATCGCCGGATGAAGCGCTTGTCATACCGCGCGCGGCAACGTCATCAATCTCTTCACTGCGAATGAACAGCACAGCCAGCGCAGCACACAGCGCCATGGTTGTCATCAGCACAAACACCGCGCCGGTTCCCCAGTACCACACTGCAGCGCCCGCAATGATGGCAGCGGTCATGTTTCCGCCATGATTGAAGGCTTCATTTTTCCCCATTTGCTGACCAAAACCGTCCGGGCCGGTTAAACCCAGAGTAATGCCGGTCAGTACAGGCGCAATGAGCGCCGCTGAGAGGCCAGTGACAATCTGCGACAAAACGGTTATCCAGGCTTGATCGAAATACCAGAGCAGCAAAGTGGCGCAAGTGATCAGCATTGAACCGGCAAGCAGCAGCGATCGTTTATGGCGCGTAGCGTCAGTTGCCAGCCCGGCCGGAAGCGTAGCGACAAGCCCGGCGAGGCCACCGGCGGTCATCACCCAGCCGATATCGCCTGCATTCCAGTGGCGTTCGGTGAGAAAGATGCCGAGGAAGGGGCCGAGACCGTCCCGAACGTCAGCCATAAAAAAGTTAACCAGACACAAAGCCTGAAGCGAGCGCAGTGGCATATGAATTCTCATCGATTCAATGGGAAGGAAACGATCATAATCATGGCAGGAAAACAGCACTTTGCCTGCGGTTAATCGCTCTGGGCGGTACCAAACCGCTGCCGATACTGGCCGGGCGTGACGCCAGTGATTTTACGGAATATTTTACGGAAAGCGGAAGGATCGCCGTAGCCGATTTCCCAGGCGATCTGATCAACCGAACGATTGCTGAGTTCCAGCGCATCACGCGCTTTCATGATACGTACCTGCTGCACATAATCCGTTGGCCGCATGCCTGTCGCTTTCTGAAAATGGCGCAGAAAGGTACGTGGCGTCATGCTCGCCAGCGCTGACATGCTCTCAATGCTGTGCTGTTCAGCAAAATGGGCGTGCAGATGATGCTGTGCGCGCAGAATATGGCTGTCGCCGTGATCGAAATTGGGGATAAACGCCGAGTAGGTGCTTTGTTCACGACGCGGCGGATCGATTAGCAAAAAGCGCGAAGTCGCTAGCATGGTGCCAGTGCCGAGCACTTTTTCGATCAGCGTTAAACCCAAATCGGTCCACGCCAGAATGCCGCCAGCGGTAATAATATCACCGTCGTCGATCACCATATTTTCCACCGCCACCTCAATTTGAGGAAAACGCTCCGACAACGTCTGCGCAAAGGCCCAGTGCGTGGTGGCGCGACGATGATCGATCAGCCCGGTTTCGGCCAGCACAAAAGCACCGGCGCACACCGAACAGAGCGTTACGCCTTGATCATAAAGCTCACTCATCCAGTTAGCTGGAACCTTCATTGGCACCATTTTTGCCGGTTGCACCAGGCTTGGCGGCGCAATCACGTGGCTCAAACGATGTGGCGTATCGGGATGGCTATCCCAGACACAGGCCATTTTGTCGCTCTGCGCATCGATCTGCCAATGTGACACCCGGATCGTCCGCTTGCTCGCCTCACCGGAAATAGCCTCCGCCCATTCCGCAGCAATCCTGAACATATCGGTTAAGCCATAAATCGCCGCAAGCTGGCAATCGGGATAGATCACCAGGCCAATCTCCGCCACAACGTTGTCTTCAGCAATTTTCATGATTTGTCACTTACAGCCCTTAATGTGTCATATTTGACAATATTAGCCGCTGCTGCTTTCCCTGACAATAAGCCCATCAAACGTAAACAATCACATATAGAGGACATTCTCATGAGCAACGGCATCATTACTACTCAAGACGGCACCCGGATTTTCTACAAAGATTGGGGCCCGAAAAATGCCCAACCGGTGGTGTTTCACCACGGCTGGCCGTTAAGCGCCGATGACTGGGACAACCAAATGTTGTTCTTCTTAGCGCAAGGTTATCGCGTTATCGCCCACGACCGTCGCGGTCATGGCCGTTCCGATCAGACCGATAGCGGCAATGATATGAACACTTACGCCGCCGACGTGGCAGAACTGGCTAAAGCGCTGGACCTGCGCAACGCTATCCATATCGGTCACTCAACCGGTGGCGGTGAGGTGGCACGTTATGTGGCGCACGCCGAACCAGGCCGCGTGGCGAAGGCGGTGTTAATGGGCGCAGTGCCGCCAATCATGCTGCAAACCGCCGCCAATCCGGAAGGTTTGCCAAAATCGGTGTTTGACGGTTTTCGCTCGGCGCTGGCAGCTAACCGCGCGCAGTTCTTTATCGATGTGCCAGCGGGTCCGTTTTATGGCTTCAATCGTCCGGGTGCGAAAGTCAGTCAGGGCTTGATCGATAACTGGTGGCGTCAGGGCATGGCGGGCGGCGCGAAGGCGCAATACGACTGTATTACGGCCTTCTCTGAAACCGATTTTACCGAGGATTTGAAGGCGATCACGGTGCCGGTGTTGGTGCTGCACGGGGAAGACGATCAGGTGGTGCCGATTGATGATTCGGCGCATAAGGCGATTAAATTGCTCAAGCATGGCACGCTGAAAACCTATCCAGGTTTGTCGCACGGCATGTTTGCGACGCATCCTGAGCAGATTAATCCTGATTTATTGGCTTTTGCGAAAGCGTAGGATACGCGATGGTCGCCATGAATGGCGACCCTACGATAACCGCGTTATTTTTCGGTATGCGGCGGGTGTAATGCCGGTTACCCGGCTGAACACCCGCCGCATCACGTCAGCGCCGGAAAATCCGCACTCTAATGCCAGCGTTTTTGCTGGCAACGATTTCTGCTCAAGCAGCTGTTTCGCTTTGGCCACGCGCTCACGCTCCAGCCATTGTCCCGGCGTCATTCCCAACTCATTGCGGAACAGACGCGTCAGATGCCTTTCACTGATCGCCATATGTTCTGCCAACATCGCCACGGTTTTTACCTCCGCCAGATGCGCAATCACCCAACGCTGTAACTCCTGCAACGCCGAACGGCCGCTCAACGACGCGCTATTGCTGCGCATAAAATGCGTCTGATTGACTGGACGACGGAAAAACATCACCAGATGCGCAGCGATCTCAATAGCGACTTCACGTCCAAGATCCTCTTCCACCAGACGCAGCGCTAAATCCAGCCCGGACGTAACGCCCGCAGCGGTACGCACGCGCCCATCGACAACACATAACGCATCGGCATCCACGGTTACATCTGGAAAGCGCGAAGCCAGCAAAGCTGCGCTTTCCCAATGCGTGGTCACGCGTTTGCCGGCCAGCAATCCGGTACGCGCCAGCAGCAGCGCGCCGCTGCACACCGAGCCAAAACGCTGGCTGCGCTGGCATAAACCGCTCAGCGCATGCAGCAGGTTTTCATCGGCAGCAAAATCTTCTATGCCTGGCGCGCCCGCGATCAGAAAGGTGTGCGGCGCATAGTTCTGCGCTTCAGCCAGCTGCAAATCTGCGCTAAGCCGCACGCCGGATGATGCGTGAATTTCATTGCCCTCAACCGCAATAATGCGTGGCGTATAAATCTGCCGTTGCAGCAGACGGTTGGCTTCGGCAAACACATCCAGCGGGCCGCAAACGTCAAGTAACTGCACGCCTGGCACCGCCAGAATCGCTATTTCATGACGCATTCAATTCCTCATGTCGCAAAACATCACAATGTCTTTAATCGTCTGTAATGATCACTTTAAGACTTTTAGCCTGCGCTTTATGGTGGAAAAAGACAACCAACCGGAGAGAGAAAATGAGTTTGAACATCACTGGCATCCACATCCCCGATAGCAAAATGGCGCGCGAAGCGACGGAGTTTGTGCGCGATACCGAATCAGAGTTGCTGTTTAACCACTCCAGCCGCGTCTATTACTGGGGCGCGCTGGCGGGACAGCAGCGTGGACTTAACGTAGATCGCGAGCTGCTGTATATCGGCTGCATGTTCCATGACATTGGTCTGACACACGAACACTGCAGCTGCGATAAGCGTTTCGAAGTGGACGGTGCCAATGCCGCGCGGGAATTTCTGCAAGGCTACGGCATCGCGCCCAGCGATATCGACAAGGTGTGGACCGCGATTGCGCTGCATACCACGCCGGGAATCCCAGAGTTTATGGCGCCAGAAATCGCGCTGGTAACCGCTGGCGTGGAGATGGACGTGCTGGGCATCGGCTATGAGAAGTTTACTGAAGAGGAGATTGGTGGCGTGACGGCAAACTATCCGCGCCCGGCGGCGTTCAAGGAGGAGATTATTCAGGCGTTTTATGATGGCATCCGGCATAAACCGGACACCACTTTTGGCAATGTGAAAGCCGATGTGATTAAGGATAAACAGCCAGATATCTCACCGATCAACTTCTGTAGCGTTATCCGTCAGTCTCGCTGGCCGGGCTGAGTGTGGTTTTCGCCCGGCTGTTCTCAGCCGGGAAACCCTGTTTAGCACTCAACGCAATCCCTAACGCGACCAACATCAATAGCAGAATCGCCCACGGAAAAGATTGGGGGCCGAAATGTTCAAGCAACATTCCGCCCGTCAAACCGCCGAGGGCGATAGCGCTGTTCCAGGTGACGACATTCATGGAGAGCGCCACATCGGCATATTCACCGGCGGCATCTGCCAGAGCCGTTTGCAGCAGCGTCGCGGCTCCGCCGAAGGTGAGTCCCCACACGGCAATACCCACATAGATCACAGTGGGTGTTGGCGTACTCAGACCAAAAATCACCGACACCGCAGCAAAGATGGAGAGTGACAGCAGCACGGCCTTGCGCATATGGGTATCAATGATCTTGCCGGTAATGAATATTCCGCCCAATGCCGCAATGCCAAAGATCAGCAGCACCACATCCACGCGATGCGCCAGACCGGCTGAAGTAATGAACGGCGCGATGTAGGTATAGAGAATGTTATGCGCCAGCATCCAGGTAAGCACCACGCCGAGCACGGCACACACGCCGGGAAGTCGTAATACTGCGCCGAGCGGCATTTTTTGCGTGGCAGATTGGCCGGGATAGTTCGGCACAGCCAGCAAAATCCAGCCAATAAGAATGATAGAAAGTCCGGACATAGCAGCAAAAGTCAGACGCCATCCCAGCAATGATCCCATCCAGGTTCCTGCCGGGACACCGAGCGAAAGGGCGATTGGTGTGCCCACCATGGCGAGCGCCAACGCGCGTCCCTGCAGTGATGGAACCACCATTCTCCGCGCATAGCCTGCAATCAGACTCCACGCTAAACCGGCTGAAGCGCCAGCAAAAAATCGTGCGATAAAGATGATGACGACATCAGAAGAGACGGCGGTGAGAGTGTTAAACAGCAGAAATCCGCACACGGTGCTCAGCAGCACAGCCCGGCGCGCCCAGCTTCGGGTCAGCAATGTGAGGGGAATCGCGGCCAGCAGAGAACCGGCTGCATAGGCAGTAACCCATTGTCCGGCCAGCGACGGGGAAATATTGAGTCCCTGACTGATTTGTGGCAGCAAACCGGCGGGTATGGTTTCGGTCAAAATGCAGATAAAACCGGCCATTGCCAGCGCCAAAAGCGCCAGTACCGGCAGCCGTTGGGCTTCTTCATTATTTAATTGTGAATTCATTATTTAACCTGTTTGTGGTTTGCAATAGCTTCGTAAAGCACCATGGATATATGTATCGATCGGTATTTATATTGCGTAGGCAAGCTGTGCGTTGTCAATGAATTCTGTATCGATTAGTATAAATAGCGGAGGATGTGATGATGAGAACAGGCAGACCAAGACAATTTGACCGCGATGAAGCGGTAATTAAAGCAATGCACCTTTTCTGGGAAAACGGCTATGAATCAACCTCGCTGGCGCAGCTCAAAGCCTCGATAGGCAACGGCATAACCGCGCCAAGCTTCTATGCCGCGTTTGGATCGAAAGAGGCGCTCTTTGCTGAAGCCGTGAACTGTTATTTGCAAACCCATGCACAGGTTACGGAAGCCTTATGGGATACCAGCGTGCCCGCCCGCCAGGCGCTGGAAACTGCGCTGCTCAACTCCGCCAGAATGCAGTACGATCCTTCGCATCCGCGCGGATGTATGGTTGCGCTAAGCGTGATGTCTTGCAGCTCCGATGAAAACCGCCACGTGTTAAAACCGCTTGAAGCATCGCGGATGCGTACTCGTGAAGGGATCAAGCATTGCGTTGAAAAGGGGATCAGCTGCGGTGAGTTGCGGGATGATGAAGAAACGCTTTCCCTGGCGGTCAGCTTCAACAGCTTTATGCTGGGAATCTCGACGCTGGCGCGGGATGACGTTCCTCTCGCCGAAATTGAGCGGGGAATCGCTCAGATGATGAGGTTATGGGATGCCTCGCGGGCAAGCCCACAACCTTAAACAGCGCGTTACGGTTTGCGCTGCAACGTAATGCGGGTCAACTCTGATGGTCGGCCCAAACGTACCGCCATGCCAGGCCAAAGCGCGGTGCCGTTGTTGACGTAAAGTTGCATTCCATCGACCTGATACAGCCCGGAGACGAAGCCTGCATTGGGTTTGGCAAACAGGCGGTCAAAGCCAATGATCAGGCCGCCGTGTGTGTGTCCTGAGAGTTGCAGATCGATGTTTTTGAGTGCGTTTTGCCGCGCGTTGCGCGGTTGGTGATCGAGCAGGATTACCGGCGCATTCTCTGGCGCACCGGCCAGCGTCTTATCCAGATCGGGGCCAACTGCACCACGTCGTGAAGCTGAGGTATCCGGCATGCCGGCGATCACCAACTCGGCGTTATCGCGCTTAATTACCATATGGCGATTGAGTAACGGTTCCAGGCCCAGCGATGCCAGATGCGCGGTCCAGCGCTCCTGCTCAAAGAAATATTCGTGATTGCCGGTGATCGCAAACACGCCATCGCGGGCATGCAATCCGCGCAACGGCTCGACGTCCGCACGACGATTCTGCAGCGTGCCATCAATCACATCGCCGGTGACCAGAATCAGATCGACATCCAGCGTCATGGCTTTTTGCACCAGCGCGCGCGTCCATTTCTCGTTGAAGAGTTTGGTGATGTGCATATCGGTCAACTGCAACAGTTGATAGCCTTCGAATTCGCGCGGAAGGTTGTCGATTTCAATGGTCACATCTTTGATCGGCGGCACGCGAATAGCCTGATAAACGCCGACAGTGGCAAGAATCAAGGCAAACGCTGCCGCCACATAACGCACTGCCGGCACGATTTCAAACGGATGACGGAACAACAGCGAAACCAGCGCCACCATATCAATCACAAACTGCGTCAGCGCGAGAAACAGTACGGCGCTGAAACCCCAGTTGAACAGGATGACAATCGCGCGCGGCATTTCTGGTGAGAACATGCTGCCAGAGGTAAAACGGCTCACCAACAGATACTGCGAAGCCAGCAACACCAGTAAAGACAGAATGATTTTTAACAGCAATGGCATGGCTAGCGGGAACAAAAATCGGGCGATCACATACCAGCTCGGTATGCTGAAAATCAGATGAAACATCACTCACTTCCCTGGTTTAAGGGCGCTGATTTAGCGCAAAAAATCAATACGCAGTGTAGCCTTAACTGATTACTATTGTGGCTTCGCACGTGCTTTATTTAGGCGCGATTCACCACGGAGGATGCATGCAACGCCAGCAGCTGTTCGACTACATTAATCAGCACTATCAGGTAGAACCCGATTATCCGTGGAAAAAGCACAGCGAATATGCGGTGCTGCGTCATCCCCGGCACCGCAAATGGTTTGCGCTGGTGTTCCCGCTGGAGAGTCACAAACTCGGTTTGCCGGATGGGCCGGTGATTGACGTGATGAACATCAAAGCGCGTCCCGAACTCGTTGGATCGCTGCGCCAACTGCCCGGCGTTTATCCGGCTTACCACATGAACAAAGAGCATTGGCTGAGTATCACGCTGGAGAACGGCTTGCCGGACAGCGAGATTCTGGCGCTACTGGATGACAGCTTTAGTCTGACGTTTTAGGCTTGCGCGCCAGCAGCACATAAAGCGGTGACATTGGGAACGGTTGCAGTCGCTGTTCCTGTTCAAGCACAAATCCCACTTGTTGTAACTGAAGTGCCAATTCGCCCTCTTGCGTGACACTGTAACCACGCATCATCAATGGCGTGAAGAACGGCAAGATGCGGCGCGCGTCGGCTGGGTTGCAGGGCACTTCAGCATGCGCGCTGATCAATAATCCGCCCGGCCTGAGCTGTTCAAACCATTTCCTGAGCATCGCTTCTCTATCCTCGATGAAATAGAGAAACGAAGAACTCCAGATAATATCAACCTGTCGATTTTCCGCGAACTGCGCCAGCGCGCAACAGCGATCGGTTAATCCGGCTCTTTCGATATTGCGCTGTGCCACAGTGGCGGTTTGCGGCAAATCGAGCACCACCGCTGAAAGATGGGGAAAACGCTGCGCCAGTGCGATGGCGATCAATCCCGGCCCGCCGCCCATATCCAGCAACAGCGCCGGACGCTGAAAATCGGCCAATTTATCCGCAATCGCGCAGGCGGTATCAGCGCTGAGCGCGCGTTGCTCCTGCGCAATTTGGTGCAGCGCGGCATCGGCCCAGGCAGTATCGATTTGCAGTGGATCATGCCAGCCGGGCGCGGCTTGCTGCAATAACTGCGGCAGACGCGTAACAAACTGCTGCAATGTTTGATGACGATAGCGCCACGCAGCGCCGATATAGCGCTCGCCTGCGCGGCACAAGTATTGACGTGCATCAGATGCGACAAAATAGTTTTCTCCTTCACGTGAAAGCAGTTCACTGCTCCACAACAGCCTGAGCAGATGTTCAACCGGCGCGGATCGCCAGCCGCAATGCTCAGCTACCTGCGCGGCATTGGCGGGAAGGTTGAGGAAATCAAATAGTTGGTTGTCGAATGCCAGCGCAATCGCGCCGTTCAGCGCCTGCTGCGCCAGTAAATCATCGAGAATGGGTAACGGTGAAGACATGGCAGAATCCTGGGTCATTGAGTCAGAACAACAGACTAGCCTTTCACTCAAATGCAATTTATTCTCATTTGTCTGCGATACGGCGGATTAACTCTGCGCGAGGATGATGGAATGCAAAACAGAATGCTGCACTGGCGGCAACATACGCCGCAACTGGGCGATTTGCGCGTGCGCCAGCTGGATTTGGCGCGTGGTATGCGGCTGGTGCAATCAGATTATCGTCCGTTGGCGGCGCTGACCGAATCGTCGCAAGCCGTACATCTCCAGCCGCAGTTGGTGCTGACCTTTGGTCTGAGCGGAGAATCGCGTTTCCGCGCTAGCAGTGGTCACGAAGTTGCCTTTAGCGCCGGACACCTTACCGTCACCAGCTTTCAGCACAGTGCGGGCGAGCGGCTATATCGCGCAGGCGAACGCGTGCAACAGTTGCGTTTGATTCTTAACGTCGCCAGCGCTAGCCACTATTTTGGCGATGAGCAGGCTGAACGACTATTCCAGCCGCAGCTTAAACGCCATCTTTTCAGCCGTTTTGGTCACGCCACGGTGGCACAACTTGCGCAGATTAATGACGATCCGTTGATGCTGGAGATTCAGGCGCTAAGCCTGTTGGCGCTGCATCGGCATCAACTACAGCTGCAATGCAGCGATGTGACAAGGTTGCATCCGCATACCGTGCAGCGTCTGGAGCAGGCGCATGAATGGATGTGCGAACATCTGTCGCAACCCTTTTCTTTATCAACATTAGCCACAGCCGTGGGATTAAGTGATTACCAGTTGAAGAAGGGCTTCCAGCAGCATTTTCGCTGCACGCCAGGAGCGATGCTGTTGCAAATGCGCATGGAGCACGCGCACACCTTGCTGGAGCAGGGATTTCAGGTTGCGCAGGCGGCGTGGCAGGTTGGCTATCAACATCCACGTAATTTCAGCGTGGCGTTCCAGCGCTATTTTGGCCGCCCGGCAAGTGCGATTACCGGGCGGAAAAAGAGGAATTAACGTTGGCGACGCGATGGCATCATGCGTACTAATGTGTTGTCTTTGAACAGATAATGATGTGCCAGCGCGGCAACGGCGTGAATGCCGATCAGCCAATAGCCATAAGGCGCGAGGGTTTCATGCCAGCCCGCAATCGTATCGGCGAAATCCGGATCTGGATCGCCACTTACCGGCATCGGAATACCGAAAATCCACCAGGTTCGTCCCATATAGAAACGCGACAGAATCCCCAGCGTCGGTAAGACGATGAAAAACACGTAGATAGCCAGATGCATCAGATGCGCCAGGCCGGTTTGCCAATGCGGCGGCTTGGGCACAATCGCCGGGCTGCGATGGCGAAAACGCAGCAGGATGCGCGACAGCATAATCACCAGCACACAACTTCCTGCGCTGAAGTGACCAATGATCATCGCAAAGCCTTGCCACGAACCGCGCGTCGCCAATCCACGAAATTCCATGGTGCAATACGCAGTGACGACCAACAGAAAGGTCAACCAATGAAGAAAAATCTGCGATGGGGCGTATTTATTGCTCATCTCTAATCCGTAAAAATGCCTGGCGGGACGATTACTTTAAGGGAAAATGTGCTGAATTAATTCATATTTTGACGCATCAGCAACAACGTTTTTACTTTTCCGCTTCAGTTGCCACCAATAACTGACTTAGCAAGGTTTTCAGCTGCGCTTGCTGCGAGACATCCAGCGTTGCCAGCAGGCTGTTCTGCGTTTGCGTGTGCACCAAGAGCGCCTGCTCGATCTTTGCTAAGCCTCCATCGGTGAGCGCCACCAGCATGCTGCGCTTATCCTCGGGATCGGCAACGCGCACAATCGAACCCACGTCTTCCAGCCGATTGAGCCGATTGGTCATCGCGCCCGATGTCACCAGCAACGATTTATACAGCTGCGTCGGCGATAAGCGATAGGGCGCGCCTGCGCGCCGCAGCGTCGCCAGCACATCAAATTCGCCATCGCGAAAGCCAAACGGTGCCATCGCTTCAGCGCGGGTTTTCGCCAGATGTTTCATGATGCGCAGCATGCGACCAAAAACTGCCATCGACGACGCATCCAGCTCCGGCATCGCGCTGGCCCACTGTTCCACTACAAAATCGACATGATCGGTCAAACGGCTAACTCCTGAGTTTCATGTGAGAAGGTGCGCATGAATGCGCACCCTACGAAAAACGCGCCAATCTTTTGTAGGGTCACCATTTATGGCGACCGAAAAACGCGCTAATTCTTTGTAGGGTCGCCATTTATGGTGACCGAAAAAAGCGCCATTTATGGCGACCACATCTCATCCCCATTTGTTGCTTTGTGCGCATGGGCTATTGCTGCCACGAAAAGTATCTTAACGTTAAGATACTTTTAATGTGCAAGGAGATGCAAAGTGAATCGTACTTTACCTGCGGTTGGGATGTTTGCCTTACTGGTTTTTATTATCGCACTGAATTTACGGCCGATTATGGCGGCGATGGGGCCGCTGTTTCCGCTACTGCAGCGCGACGCGCAGCTCAACGCCACGCAGCTTAGCTTGCTTACCACATTGCCGGTGATCATGATGGGATTGGCGGCGCTGGCCGGTCCGCTGCTGTTGCGTCGGCTCGGCGAAGTGCGCGGTATCGCTGCCGGATTGGTATTGCTGGCGCCGGCGAGCATTGCGCGTGGATGCGACCAATCCGCCACTATGTTAATTATCAGCGCGCTGGTGGCGGGCAGCGGAATAGGTTTAATTCAGGCAATGATGCCCGCGCAGATCAAACGTCACTTCGGTGCAAAAGCAGGCACGCTAATGGCGCTGTTCACCACCGGGATTATGGCGGGTGCAGCGATTGCCGCCGCCAGCGCCGCACCGTTGGCGAATACACAAGGTTTAGCGTTAACGCTGGCGATTCCGGTCGTGCCCGCAATCATCGCGCTGTTGTTGTGGCTGACGATTTCACGCGGCATCGCACCGACACAAAGCAATCCACCTCCACGCGCCGCTCGCTCGACGCGTGCCTGGCTGTTGATGATCTTCTTTGGTATCGGCACCGGCGCGTACACTTTAGTGCTGGCGTGGCTACCGCCGTTTTACATGCAGCACGGCTGGCAACCGGAGCAGAGCGGCTACGTGTTGGGCGCGCTGACGCTGACGGAAGTGGCTGCGGGCTTTGTGCTGTCGGCGCTGATACATCGCTTCCGCGATCGTCGCCGTCCGTTGCTGGTGGTGTTAACCCTGATTCTGCTGGGTTTGATCAGTTTGCTAACGCTGGGCGGCGCGCAGGCGTGGCTGCCAACTTTGCTGCTGGGATTGGGCATTGGCGCGCTGTTTCCCCTCTCGCTGATCGTCACGCTCGACCACGCAACTACGCCGGAAGAAGCGGGCGCATTGCTCTCCTTCGTGCAGGGCGGCGGCTACTTGCTGGCGGCGTTAATGCCGCTGATCGCCGGCATCGTGCGTGACCGCGCCGCTTCACTGGATAGCGCGTGGGTAATCATGAGCGTGGGCATTGTGCTGCTGATGGTGATGGCGCTGCGGTTTAAACCGCAGAGATAAACGGCATTGTTGCGGCATGAAAAGGTTGTCTCGTTATGTATGTTGTTTTATAACGCTCCGCACACTCTTCTTTGTTTAACAAAAGGAAATGACTACGTGAACCTGTTCATCTTTTACGTTGGCGGTAATGCCGGAAAATCCAACATCGAAGTGCATGACATCCAATTCGTTGCCGCTGAAAAACCGCAAGACGCTTGGCCCGCATTGCGTGAAGCCTGGTTTGGTGATGCCGACAAAATCCACGTCGATGGTTATGCCCGCATTACCTGGGCCGATGGTTATCGCGTTTCACTCTCACCAGAACCGGCAACGGGCAGTAAAAAGCTTTTCTTTGTCAATGCCGGTGCTTACCATCCTTCGACGCTGGCGGAACTGCATGCGTTCGATCTGTTTGTGGCGGAGAACGTCAAAGAGGCCAAAGCCAAAGGCTTAGCGAACTTGCTGCCCGGCGCAGATCATCAACACAAAGACAATCTCAAAGATGTGGATGATTGTTTGCTGCTGGAGAAGGTGGGCGATCTCTACATCCATCTTACGCCAGACGCCAATGGCGAACCGTTCCGCCCAGAATGGCAAGGTTATCAACCCATTGGATCGTAGGGTCGTCATTCATGACGACCTGGCAAAACAAGGAGCAACAATGTCACCACAAGTGGGAATCGGCGTTTTAATTTTCCGCGACGGGAAACTGTTATTGGGACAACGCAAAGGCAGTCACGGTGCGGGGGACTGGTCTGCGCCGGGCGGGCATCTGGAGTTTGGCGAATCGCCGGAATCTTGCGCGCGTCGAGAAGTGCTGGAAGAAACCGGCTTACAACTTGGTGAACTGCATAATGGCGCGTTCGTTAGCGATGTGTTTCCCGAGGTCAACAAGCACTACATCACGCTGCTGATGGTAGCGCAGGATGCTATCGGCGAACCGCAGTTGATGGAGCCAGAAAAGTGCCACGGCTGGCAATGGTTTGCCCCGGAAGATCTACCGCAACCGCTGTTTGCGCCGCTGCGCACCTGGATCGCATGCGATGGAATGGCGGCGCTAAAAGCATTGGCTACAGCGCGATAATCGCCTCGATCTCAATTTTCAAATCTGGCGAGAAAAGTTGACTGATTTGTACCAGCGAACTGGCGGGCAGATGGTCGCCATAATGCTTAAACAGCACGGCACGTAAGGCATTGATCTCATCAAATGAGGTGATGAAAATCGTCACCTTGATCAGCTTCTCCAGCGAACTCTTTTCCTCAGCCGCGATGGTATGCAACTGCTGGAAAATGGCTTCTGCTTGCGCAGCGATATCGGATTGCTGCGCTGGCGTACCGAAGGCGGTCAGGCCAGAAACATACAAGGTTTCATTGTGCTTAACCGCATGCACGTAAGGCGCTTTGACTTCACCCAATTGCGGATAGTTTTTACGCATCAGCATCTGTTTCTCCTTAAACGATTTTAAGAACCATCACCGTAACTTCTTCATCAGCCATCACGCGCTGCTCCACATCCTGCCAGCCGAAGCGGCGATACAGCGCTTGTTGATCCGGCGTATACAGCCACAACGCGGCAATCCCACGCAGACGCGCTTCAGTAATCAAGCGCGTCACCAAAGCACTCGCCAGCCCTTTACCGCGATGTACAGCTGCAGTAATCACTTCGCCGAGCCAAAATTCGCGCTCAGCAATATCGTCCAGTTCGTAATGAATAATGCTGGCGGTCGCCATCAATTCGCCATCGGAAGTGGTGGCAACCAGCGTCAGCGTTTTTGCCTCCGCTTGATTGCGCGCCTGCAAACGCTGCTGAATCACCGCCGCATCACGCCAGTTGGGGAAATCCGACCATTCGCGATGCAGCATTTGCGTCACTGCATCCAATAACTGTGGCTGTTGCGCTAACAGGCTAATGTTGTGCATTCAAGGTCCTAAAAGGTAACAGGCGAGAGTGACAACATAGCGATGTTAACGTTGCCAGGCAAACTGCGCTGCCTGGCATCGCGCATCAGCCCACTTCGTTCGCCAACGCCACCGCATCTTCACCGGCGGGAATGCGCATCGGAGCATGCGGATCGGTCGCTGCGCGCCACACCGCTTCGGCCACATCCAGCGCTTTGGTGGTTGGTTGCGGCTGCTGCATCGCGCTGAACACGCCATCTAACAGCGGCTGATACGGCTCAAGCTGGGTGTTCTCCATGCGCGGCATGGCGTTCTTGCCAAAATCGGTGGTGGGCGCCAAACCCGGCAGCACCAGACGCACCTTGATATTGAAAGGCTGCAACTCCAAAGCCAGCGATTCGGTAAAGGCGTTCACCGCCGCTTTGCTTCCGGTGTAAACCGCCAGCAGCGGCAGCGATTTCAGCGTCACCGTCGAGGTTAAGTTGATCACCGTGCCGCTTTGCTTCGCGCGAAATTGTGGCAGCACAGCCTGCGTCAGTGCGATGGTACCGAGCGTGTTAGTCTCAAACACCTCACGTACCGTCGACATCGGCGTGCCTTCCAGAGATGACAGCACGCCAATCCCGGCGTTATTCACCAGCACATCGATATCGCCCGCCGCAGCGACGGCATTTTCGATGCTGGCGGCATCGCTGACGTCCAATGGCAGCAGACGCAGATTTTCCGACGCCGGGAATAACTCGGCGCGCGGAGTGCGCATGGTGGCGATAACTTTCCAGCCACGTTCCAGAAAATAGAGCGCGGTGGCGTGACCAAAGCCGGACGAACAGCCGGTGATTAGAATCGTTTTCATCTTTCACTCCTGCGTTGCATTGGGGTAGACGATCACTATAGAGTCAACCTGCTGGACTCACTACAACGCAACGTCCAGCTTTCATTCGCAGGAGTCCAAATGATCGATCCCTTAGCGGAAATGGTGTCGCTGCTGCAGCCGCAAGCGGCGTTTTCCAAACGCGCGCGTGCTAATGGCCGCTGGCGCGTACAGCGCAGTGAAACCGGTCAGCCGTTCTATTGTGTGGTGCTGGAAGGTCGCAGCCAGTTGAAGATGAAAGGGCATGAGCCCATCACGCTGGAGCAGGGTGATTTTGTGTTGATCCCGGCGGCATGGGAATTTTGCATGACCAGCGCCGAACCACCCGCCGACGATGCACCTGAAACCACGCCACAGATGCTCGCGCCCGGCGAATTCTGGATTGGCGATCAGCAGCAGCCCGCCGACGTACAAACACTGATTGGCTATTGCCAGTTCGGCGCGCCCGATGCCGGATTGATTGTCTCGCTGCTGCCGCAGTTTATTCACGTGCGCGGCGAATCGCGCCTGACCACGCTGGTGGAATTAGTGATGGATGAATGCCGCGCGCAGCGTCCGGCGCGTCACGTGGTGCTGGAACGTTTACTGGAGCTGCTATTAATAGAAGCGCTGCGATCGATGCCAATCTGCAACGCGTGTCCGGGCGTGATGAGCGGCTTAGCCGACGAACGACTGGCGGCAGCAATCCGCGCTATCCATGCCAATCCTGCGCACAGCTGGACGGTGGCCGAACTGGCTAAAGCCGCTGCGCTGTCACGCTCATCATTCTTTGTGCGTTTCCGTGAAGCCGTTGGCGTGGCGCCGATGGTCTACCTGCTGACGTGGCGCATGGCGCTGGCGAAAAATCTGCTGCGCGGCAAAAGCATGGCGGTGGCAGAAGTGGCCGAGCGCGTCGGCTATCGATCTGCCAGCGCTTTCAGCGTGGCATTCAGTCGCTACGTCGGCCAGCCACCTGCGTGGTTCGCCGCCGAAGAGGATGTTTAGCGATAAAGTTTCAGATTGCCGGTTAAGCGGGTAATTTTTTTCTTTGGGCCGATCAAACCGATTGCCACCAACTCAATCTGATCGCTGTGCGCGTCAGTAATACGCTCGCTATATTCCTCGTAAGTTTTGCAGGATTGCGCCAGCGCGCTGAACGGCATCGCAAAGATCTCGCTATCCGCGCCGCTGATTTGCTGCAACTCGCGCAGGTAATTGCCGTCAGCCAATAACACCGGCAGCGGCGCGTAGATGACGCCGGGATAATTCACGCCATCCTGGCTTTGCTGATCCGGCCCCACCAAATTTCCTACCAATTTTCCAAAACTAATGCCGATAACGCTTGAAGCGTTCATCGCCAATCCGGCGGGCAGTTGCTGATCGATCACGATGGTGCAGCGATGGGTGTTTGCGTCGAAATCCATGATTCAGGCTTCACTTTGAGTGGGTTAAAGGTACGCGCTGCGCAAAATGCGTGCGCCGTAGGGTCGCCATTCATGGCGACCTAGCCACATCCGCGCAATGACTCTGTCGGTAATCACCAGACAAAAAGTATGCTGCAACCCCAAAGGAAAGTGCTTTCTGAATACGTTGCAAAAGGAACTGATTGAGGATAAAAAATCCCTTAATCACCAATATATGGAAAGGATTATCCACTTATGAGCTTAAGCAAGACAGATATCAAAATCCTCCAGCAGTTGCAGCAGGATGCGCGCATCACTAACCAACATCTCGCCGACGAAATTGGCCTCTCCGCATCCCCAACCTGGCGCAAAGTGCGCAAGCTGGAAGAGGACGAAGTGATTCAGGGCTATCGCGCGGTACTTAATCGAAAAAAGATTGGCCTTAATGTGATGGTATTTGTACGCGTCACTATTGATAGCCACAGCGAAGCCGAAGCGCGCAAATTCGAACAAGAAGTCATGGCGCTGGATAATGTGGTTTCTTGCTACAGCATCGGCGGCGATGCGGATTTCTTATTACAGGTGGTGGCCGCGGATATGGATGCGTATGCGGAATTCGCCATGTCAGTTATTCGCAGATTGCCTGGGATAAAGGAGATGCAGAGTATGTTTGTGTTGAAGGAGATAAAGGGATTGGCGGCGTGGCCTTTGGAGAAATAAAAGCATCGAATAAATCATTATGAATTGATGAGGGTTTTTATTGAATTCCGCACAGTTACCTGATGCATCAATATTATCCTCTGCAAGCAATATTAGAACCGATTAATAATAAATACGTTCTGGTTTAATTCCTAAATCATCTCTCCCATCTCACAATTCCTTAACTCAAATTAGACGTTTTCCTGCGTTAGCGTAGATACTCATTTCATCCGATTTCAAACATTAAAAACCTGAAACAAAATAATTCAATTACTTAAATACCTCTGAAGCGTATTGGCATTCTGCCGTACGCGTTTTGTCTTTTCTCTGCATGAGGAAAACAACGTGTTTAAATTAAATCCGGTGTTACTAAGCCTTATGGCGGCGCAAGGGATGATGTTCCCTGTGTTGCCGACAACGGCTGCGATATTAAGACCTTACACGCCTGAAATGAATGACAATAAAGTAGGCGCTTATTGTCTTTGCAATGGCAGCACGCAAACCCTAAGCGGATTGCCGCGCTTCACGCCCGGTGAAAGTGGCGTGGGCAACGTTACGATTGGCGAGTTGCGATCGATTGGCCGTATTATCAATGACAATGTGATTGGTGCGGAACGATTACAAATTGGGCAGCAAAATCACACCATTGGCATTCTCGATCCTAATTATCATACCTATGTCAATTATCAGGTGTTTAATAGCGCAGAACTGGTTGATTTACCTTCGGTTAATCTCGAAACCGTCGTGCCAGATTATTTTGATGTTAATGACAAACAATATATCGATGCGCGTGTTGCGTCAGTCAGCAACGGAACCTTGAACGTCGATATCGGCAAGCACGATGCCGCAATCAATTCCTCCAGTAATAGCTGGTCAATGGCAGCGAAGCAAAGCCAGTTATTTACCGCCAGTAAGAAAGGGAATTTGAACTGGAATTCTAACAACCGCATCACCTTTACCGCGGGCACCACGCCGTATGGTGGCGATCGTTTAGCTTACGATGTCGGCAACGTAGTGGAATATGCTGGTGAATTTAGCGTGGGCACTTACGATGGTGGCACCACACAATTCAACGTCACTAATCTCTACGAATTGCGTAAATACAATGACTGGCTGATTGGTCAACTCTCCAACGGCAACATCATTACCGATAACTACAACACCGAATTTAATAAAGCTTTTAAACTGCGCGATGGCCGCGTGGTGTATCGCATGAGCACCAACAATTACGATGATGAAGTGGCGTTGCCGATATTCGATCAAGTGGTACTCAGCGCTGATGGGCCAAAAGCGACAGTCAAAATCAATCGTGGCAAAACGCTCGAAGTGATGAACAGCGATAGCGCGGTGATGCGTGCCAGCAACGGCGCGAAAGCGATTATCAACGGCAAGCTTTCCAGCACCGGTTCGGGTTTGGAATTACTACAGGGCGCGCGTGGATTTAATAACGGCGTAATCAACAGCGGCTTCCTTAATAACGCTGATGGCAAAGGCGTGGATCTCAACACTATCGGCAACGGCGGAATCGCAGTGAGCGCCGCGTATGGCAGCAAATTTATCAATCGTGGCGTGATCAATCTGCAACCTGGTGCGGGATACAGCGCGGGCATCACCACCTACAACAGCAAGGTAGTCAATCACGGTAATATCAATGTCGGCGTCAGCGACGTTTCCAACGGTGGCTCAGCGTCTGGCGTGATGCCGAGTAGTGATGGGCAAGGTAGCTTTGTGAACGCCAAAGACGGCACGATTTACATCGGACGTTCACTGCAAAATCGCAAAAATGATGCCACACAAGATGTCGCGGTCAACATGAGCGGCGGCGTTAACGGCATCTCGCAACTGCTTGATTCCAGCGCCATCAATAACGGCCATATTGTTATCGGATCCAAAGTGCAAAATGCCACAGGCATGCGCGTGGAACTGGCTCCGCACACGGTCACCATCAACAACGGCGTGATTGATATCAACGGCCAGGCACAACCCAATCCGGCAGAAAACGTTGGCATGCTGGTGCTCGATTCCGGCAGTCTTAGCAACAAAGTGATCAATGCTGAATCCATCAATGTGAATGGCTTCAACAGCACCGGTCTTAAAGTCATCGCACGTGATGGCAATGATTCAGAGGCATATTCCAGCGGTGCGATTAACGTTCTCGGCGATGGCGATCGCTACGGAACGTCCTACAACACGGCGGTTTGGGTGAAGGGCGATCCCGGCGGCACCGCGTACGCCAATCTTACTGGGCCGATTCGCCTCGGCGGCACCAACGGCATTGGTATTCGCGCGGAAGGCAGTGCCGCCATTGATGTCTGCGCCAATTCAATTCCCGTTTCCGTTCCCAGCTCAAGTCTGTTCACCGGGCGACAAATCAGTTTTTACGCCATTGGTCCTAACGCCAGAATCAATTTACCCGCCACCGGCAGTTATCTCTCATCGGTTTACGGCGGCACGATTTTCCGCGTTGAGGATGGCGCAGACTTCGATGGCACAGGCCGCACGCTGTCGATGACCAATAGCTTCGCGACCGGCGTGTACGGCAGCGGTCAGTACACCGACGTGAATACGAATGGCGGCAGGTTCAATATTTCTGGCATGTATGCGCGTGGCATTGAAATTACCGATGGTGCGCAAGCCACCATTGATGCCAACGCACGTATCAAGTTGCTTGGCATCGGCGCGACGGCCGCCATCGCCGACGGCAACAAATACACCTTACAAGGCGAAGCTATCAATCCGGCAACCCAGTTCAATCCCGATACGTTGTTGATCAACCATGCGCCACTGAGTGGTGTTGCTAACGATCAGGAAGCGCTGATCGTCAAAAATCAGGCGCAACTGATCAATACCGGCGACATCACTTTAGGTGGGAGAAACACCACCGGGATTCGGGCGGAATCTGGCGCGTTCGCCTTTAACCGTGGCGTAATTACCGTGACAGGCAACAGTACCGGCCTGTATGCCAATGGCGATCCGCAATACGGTGATGGGCAAACCTTGACGCAGATTTTTAACAACGGTTTGTTGAACGTGTATAGCGTCGATGGCATGAACTTGTTCACCAGCAAAGGCGTGGTGGCCTTTAATGAGCTGGCGCGGATTTACCAAAGCGGCACTATTAACCTTTACGGCCCTAACGCGATGGCAGGATCGGTATTTGCTGGCGGCTTGTTGGAGTTGGGAGATGGCAATAGCGTGGAGTTTCACGATCCCAACCAATTCGGTTTTCGTGCCGCCGATCCCGGAACGCGCTTGATCACCCACGGCGGCGTTACTCAAGTCGGAGCCGACAATGCGCTGTTGTACGAGATCGTTAATGGTGCGAGGCTGGATGCCGCAACGCCGGGCAGCGTCGCGCTATATGGAAACCGCATCACCGGCATCGATGTCAGCGGTCCGGGCGCGTTGGTGTCCAGCACCGATAGTTACTTCACCACGGGCAAAAATGTCACCGTGCTGCGTGCCAGCGACACTGCAAAAGCTTTCATCACCAGTAACATTGCGATGCACGGTGAATTCAGCACGGCGGCAATCGCCAGCGGCGGCGGAACGCAAGTGTCCGTCGCCGCACCCATCACCGGCAGCGCCGACAATCTTACCGCGTTTGACGTCAGTTCAGGCGCGCACCTCGTCAATCAGCAGCAAGGCTCGGTGAATTTCACCGGTTACAATAGCACCGGCGCGCGCATCTACAACGGCGGCCATTTGACCAACCGTGGCAGCATCTACGTTGCTTCCGGCATCGGTGTCGATGTCGGCAGCGGCTATAACCAATACGTGCCGATAGAAGGCCGGTTGCAGGTCGATGATGGGATCGCAGCGGTGCGCGTCGGTAACGCTGGCTGGCTAAATATTGTTGGCGATGGACAGGACGCAAGCACCATTCAGGCGCGAGGCGGTGCGGATGGCGTGCGGCTGGAGCCAGGCGCTCGCGGCTTTGAAGCCAACGACATCACTATTCTCAGCTACAGCAGCGGCAGCGCGATCAACAATATTGCCGAAAGCACCAATATCTCCCTGAAAAACGTGGTGTTGGATGTTTACGGCGGCAACGGTGTGCGTTCAGTGACGTCGTTGGATCCCAACGGTAAAGTGCGCATCAATGTGGCTGGCAACGGCACAGGCTACCTTTTCGAAAATGTCGATGGAGTCAGCACCACCAACAGTCTGGTGCTGGGTAAAGATTACTCGATTGTGGTGTCGGGTGAAGGTACTGGCATTCGCGCTAACACCGACGGAAGAGTGATTTCGCGCGGCGTGATCGACATTCTCGATGCGGATGGCGGCTCGGCGATTGTCACCCGTAATGCCAGCCAGGTGATCAATCAGGGAACCATCAGTTCACAAAGTCGCGTGTCGCCGCTGATTGATCTGCGCGGCGGGCAAACGCTGTTCATCAATCAGGGAACCATCAACGCACCATTCCCGGATCAAGTGGTGGTGGCGGGCGGCGCAGGCAGTAATGTTATCGCGTTGCTCGATGGCGCGGTGATCGGCGATGTGAATACCGGCGACGGCAGCGATGAACTGATCGTTACCGGCGGCACATTGAACGGCAGCCTGACAATGGGCAATGGCGCGACGAATCAGGCGACGGTGCATAAAGTTAGCCTGGCCGACACCCGCCACATCACCACCGAAAACGGCGCAGGCAGCACGCTCAACCTCAGCGAGCTAACCGCGCGCGGCGGCTCATTTGCCAGCGATGATGCCAGCAAAGGCACCAACCTCGGCGCGGGCTGGAGCACGCTCAACTTCTTCGCCACCAAATGGACGCTAACCGACAACATCAAACTCGCGCACAGCACCATCAATATCGATGCTGGCAGTACGCTGTTTGCTGGCGATAACGTCAATCCGCTGCTGCAAGGCGCGACCGATGATTCGCTGGTGGTGAATAACGCCGGTACGCTGGATCTCACCAACGGCGGCAACGCGGCGGCGAATGTTTTAACCATTGATGGCGAACTGGCATCGGCGGGCGGCAACCTGAAACTTAACTCTACCGCCACGCAGAGCGACACCTTGCGCGTGAACGGCAATGTATCTGGCACCACCTTAATTGAGGATACGCTGGTCGGTGGCCCGCTGTTAGATAGCAATAGCGATGGCGTGATTGCCGCCAGTGAAGGTGTGTCGCTGGCGCAGGTCACCGGCAGCGCCAATGCCGCCAGCTTTGCGCTGAAGGGCGGCTATGTGGCGTCCGGTCCGTGGCAATACGGCTTGGCCAGCTTCGCGCCGGGCAGTTCCACTGCGGGCATATGGGATTATCGACTCGCAAATACTTTTGTCTGTGAAGACGGTTCGCTGTGCCAGCCGCAAGCGGGTAGCAATAAGCGTGCCGCGCGGCTGGCCGTGACGCCGCAGGTGCCGTCTTACATCTCCGCGCCGGTTGGTTTGGCCTATTACTCGCTGGCGGTGACCGACGATCTGCATAAACGTCTTGGCGAATTGCGTCAGCAGCAAACCGCGCCCGATGCGGTGGGCGGCGAGATGTTTATCCGTTATCTCGGTTCCAATCTGAAATATCAAAGCAATCGCGGTTTGGCCGATTACGGCTACGACTTCGATTTGGATTACAGCGCGGTGCAACTGGGCGGCAACGTGCTGCGCGCCGACGGCCCGCAAGACAGCCTGCGCGGCGGCGTGGCTTATACGCGCGGTAATACGCGCATTCGCCCTCACGCAGCCGACGGTTACAGCTCCACCAGCTTCGACAGCGACAGCATCTCGCTGTACGGCACCTGGCTGCGCGACAGCGGATTCTACCTCGATGGATCGCTAAGTTGGGGTTGGTATCGCGGTGAAACCGACATTGCACGGCAGAAAGAGGTGGCATCACCTAAAGGCAGCGGCTGGACGGCGTCGGTGGAATCGGGCTATCCGTTTACCTTCGCCAACGGCGTGCGGCTTGAACCGCAGGCGCAAATCACCTGGCTGCAGATGAAAATGGACAGCTTCACCGATCGCGACCGCACGCGCGTGTCGTACAACGATTACGATCAAACCATCGGCCGACTCGGCGCCCGACTCGATCGCACCTGGCTGGACGCCAGCCAGAATGCCTACACGCCGTACCTTCGCGCCAACTACTACAAAGGCTGGGGCGGCACCGCAAAGACCAAAATCGGTTCGGCGGATGCGGAAGGCAGCCAAACCTTCGAGAGCGGGAAGTTTGGCCAGATGTGGGATGTTGGCTTAGGCGGCAGCGCCACGCTGATTAAGGACGTCGCGCTGTATGCCGAAGCCGATTACCGCAAAGAGATCGACGGCAACGGCGCCAAAGGCTGGCGCTATAACGCGGGCGTGAGGTGGTCGTTTTAAATAGGTAACTTCATAAAACCATAATCAGCAGTTTACTTCCTAAAGCGCTGAATCCTATCTTGCAGGCAAAACGAAAATAAAATAGGATAAAATCCGCTTAGCGAAACTATGGTGACCAAATGGAAAGCACGCAGATCTTCAGCAGTATAAGTAAATTGCTTACTTCTTCTTTTGAACGTGAATTTTGGTTGAACTTGCAGGATGAACTTGCAGCAAGTTATGCAAACGCAAATGCCATTGTAGAAAGTGCTCAGGCTCGAATTGACCGCCCAGAGAAGGTGAGATTGTTACCACAAATGCGGCATTATTTTCTAAACGCGGCGTTCAGGAGAGCGGCCATTGCAAGTGGCTTGGTATGTACGGATGCCATGACTGAACCCAAAGGGGAAAACTACTGCATCGTGCAGTCTGGAGGAATAAAGGTCAGCCGCATTGGTCTTAAGCACGATGAACATCTAATTAAGCGAGCGCATCATAGAACATTAATCGCACAACTGAATAGTGAGTTGGAGGGGTTTACGCCCGATTTATTTCAGGAGATTACAATACCGGCACATCCAGAAGGCACATTGGGCGTTTTAATCGTCAACGTGAACCCGCCTTATGTTTTACCTCAAAGCACTATGATGGATTTACGGGTTACAGTTCCGTTCACAAATCTCAATAATTATCATTATAATCAGTCGATAAGCGATATTTTGGCATTATATAACGAGCCTGAATCTGTGCCTGAATTGCCGGATTTAGCTATTCCTCAGTTAAAAAAGCGGTTAAAGCAGCAAGAAGGTTAGTGTGGTGAAGAAATGAGAGTGGGTATTTCTGGTTTTGAGCCGAAACGTTTAACTCAAGTTCGAGAGGCAAGAGGATTGTCAAAAATCAATCTCGGACGATTAGTTGAGCGTTCTCCGTCGACCATAACAAAATGGGAAAGTGGTTATCATTCCCCAGATGCAGATGCGCTGACTGCACTTTCTATTATTTTACAATGCCCAACTTCCTGGTTTACTAAGCCAGTAACGTTATATGAAAACAATCCAGTATTTTTCCGCACTTTAGCTAATACCGCGAAAGATTTGTGTGCAGCATCTGAACACTACATGGAGTGGTTGCAAGAAATCTCTGCTCATCTTCAGGAAGAACTTGATTTTCCAGAGGTGAATATTCCTTACCTTGATGTTTCTGACTATCGCCAAATTGATGATGAAATGATTGAAATTATGGCAAGCAAGTGTCGAAAATTATGGGGTTTAGGTTTAGCTCCGCTCGCTGACTTGCTTTTAGTTATTGAAAATGCTGGTGTTATATGTTCACGGTTTGCGCAGGGTAGCACAGTCATGGATGGCTACTCACAATGGAATGAACGTGAGTCGCGACCATATATAATTTTAGCTTCAGATAAAAATAATTATTTCAGAAGTCGATTTGATGCAGCACATGAACTAGGCCATCTAGTATTACATCGATTTATTAAACGCCTTGATATTGTTAATTTTAAACCAATTGAAGCACAAGCACATAAATTTGCAGCCTGCTTTATGTTGCCCGAGGAAGCCTTTTCAGTAGAATTGCCGCCTGGACCAACATTAGAAAACTTTATCACTTTAAAGCAGCGTTGGGGGATGTCTGCACAATCAATGATTACTCGCGCAAAAGAGTTGTTGTTAATTAGTGATGTTGAGCACTTAAGGCTGTATAAACAGGTTTCCGCTCGGGGCTGGCGTAAAGGGGAACCTTTTGATGATCAGAACGAACCAGAGGTAGTAAGATTATTGCCAAGAAGTTTACAGCTTCTTTTGGATGAAGGGATATTCTCTAAGCAAAGTTTTATTAAATATCTGGATATGTCATCAACTGACGTTGAAAATCTAATGTCTTTGCCTCAAGGCTACCTTTCAGAAAATAATGTTTTGCAATTAACACCTAAATTGAAATCAAAAAGAAATGCAACTATCAACGACTCAGATGAAGATAACGTAGTTAATATGTTCGACAATAAACCTCGTTGAAAACAGTAATCCCCTGATTTTGGAATAACTCTTGCATCACCCTGTGCGATAAATCCTATGCACAGGGCGATGTGAGTGAACCTCAACACCTATAAATACTTCAACGAAGTCGCCGCCACGGGATCGATCAGACGGGCGGCAGATCGACTGCACGTTGCGCCTTCGGCTATCAGCCGACAGATCGCATTACTGGAACATACGCTCGGCGTAATGTTGCTGGAACGCACCAACACCGGCATCCGTTTAACCCCCGCAGGTATGATGCTGGAGCGCTTCACGCGCAAGATGTGCCGCGATCTCGACCGTATTCATGAGTCGATTAAAAACCTAAAAGGGCTGCGCGAAGGTGAGGTGAAAATATGGGTGATTGAAGCGGTGGTGCAGGCGATTTTGCCGCGCATCATGACCAGCTTTAATGAAAATTATCCGGCCATTCAATTCTCAATTAACAGCGAATCGTCCGACCGCACCATTGAAGCGATCATCCGCGACGAAATCGATATTGGCATCGTGTTTAACATGGGCGACCGCCCCGGAATAGAAGTCATAAAGCGCTGTCCTGCACCAATTCAGTGCCTGGTTTCACCGCAGCATCCGCTGGCTCAACATCAATCCCTCAGTCTTGAAGATATCTGCGGCTATCCGGTGGCGCTGCCGGTGTCCAGTTTCGGCATGCGGCAAACCTTCGACAAAGTCACGCGCAGCCTGCATCTCAACCCGCAATCGATTGTGAACACCAATAATCTGGAACTCACCAAAGCAATGGCGATAGCCGGGCGCACCTTAACCATTGGGCCGAAACAAATCGCTGCACGTGAAATAGAGCAGCACATGTTGATTGCCATTCCAATTGATAACGAGGCGATGGAATCGGCCAATATCGAGATCTGTGTGCATCGCGACCGCACACTCTCCTTTGCCGCCCACCAGTTTCTCAAACATGTGTGCCGGGAATTTAATTGATGCGCTTCGTAGGGTCGCCATTCATGGCGTAATGCCGCTCAGTTAAGCATTAATTTGCATATGTATGCAGGTGCGCATGAATGCGCACCCTACGAAAAACGCGCCAGTCCTTTGTAGGGTCGCCATTTATGGTGACCGAAAGACGCTTAACTGACGAGCATTACGCCATTCATGGCGACCTGATTAATACGCCACCCTTTACCGCGTTCTAAAATCGGCAACGCCGTGTGCTGCATTCGATATTACAGCTAGCGGAAACGCGCGTGGTACTTATTAGTCATCGCTGCATACAGGCAAAAATCCATTAAGGGGAAAACGATGCCGAGCATCATGACTAACGGAATTCGCACCCATTACGACATCGCGGGACGTGGTCCGGCCATCATTTTCGTATCTGGTCTCGGCGGCACCGCCGCGTACTGGCAGCCGCAGGTCAATGCCTTCGCGGACGAGTTTACCGTGGTGACCTACGATCAACGCGGCGCGGGGCAATCCGATCATCCTGCTGGCCCGTACAGCATCGAAACACTGGTGGATGATCTGCAGGCACTGATTGCCGGGCTGGAGTTGGATCGCCCGATTTTAGTGGGGCACTCCACCGGCGGTGCCATCGGCCAGATTCTGGCGGCACGCCATCCGCAACTGCTGGCAGGTATGGTGCAGTACGCCAGCTGGGCCAAATCCGACATGCATTTCAACTGGTGCTTCCGCATGCGCCGTGCGCTGCTGATTGGCAGCACGCTCGAAGAGTATGTACACGGCAGCGCGCTGTTTCTCTATCCGCCAGAACATATTAAAGCCAACGCCGAGACTTTATCGCCCGCGCTGCTCGCCTCCGCCACGCGTTTTCCGGCGCGCGATGTGGTGCTGAGCCGCATCGACGCGATTATGGCGCACGATGCCAGCGCGGCACTGCCAAAAATCCAGACGCCAACGCTGGTGATGTGCGCGCAAGATGACATCCTCACGCCGCCGTATCAATCGCGGCTGCTGGCCGAAAACATCCCCGGCGCGCAGCTGAAAATCGTGCCGCAGGGCGGCCACAGTTTTTCGGAAACCGAAACGCCGCTGTTTAACCAAATTACCCGCGACTTTATGGCGAGCCTTCACTCGCCAGCGAACTGAATCGAGGAATCTGACATGACTGATAAGAAGAATGTTGAGTTCGGCGTATTTCTGCCGGTCGGCAACGGCGGCTGGATCACCTCGACTACCAGCCCGCAGCTGCCCGCGACCTACGATTACAACAAACAGGTGGCGATCCTCGCGGAGCAACTCGGTTTTGACTTCGCGCTGTCGATGGCGAAGTGGCGCGGCTACGGCGGCCCATCGCAGCATTGGGACGTGACGCTGGAAAGCCTGACCACCATGGCCGGCATCGCCGAAGCCACCAGCCGCATTGGCGTGTGGGGCACGGTTCACACTATGGTGTTTCATCCAGCGGTAGTGGCAAAAATGAGTGCGGTGCTGGACCAAATCTCTAAAGGCCGTTTTGGCCTGAATATCGTGTCTGGCTCCAATCCCAGCGATCAGGGGCAAATGGGCTTGTGGATGGATCTCGATCACGCCGAGCGTTACGAACTGGCCGCCGAGTGGCTGACGGTGCTGAAGCGTTTGTGGACCGAAGATCGCGTTGACCACAAAGGCAAGCACTACGAGCTGGTCGACTGTATGTCAAACCCGAAACCGGCCGCGCCGCCGCCAATTATCTGCGCGGGCGCGTCGGATCGTGGCTTCCTGTTCACCATGGATCACTGTACCGGCAGCTTTATGCTCGGTTCGGACCATGATGACTTCATCAAAACCGGGCTGCGTGCCAAAGAGCTGGCCGCGCAGCAGGGCAAACCCGATTTCAAAACCTACGGCTTGTTCACCATCGTACCGGGCGCGACCGATGCCGAAGCGCATGAGCGCGTGGCGCTGTATGACGCGGGCGTTGACACCATCGCGCTGGATAACCAGACGCGCGAATACTCCGGCGATAAGAGCTTTAAGCAGAACACCATGGCGCAGCGCTTTGTTTCGCAGGGCGAGCAGCGCAATTCGATGACGCGCGCCGCACTGGTGGGATCGCCAGAAACCATCGGCACCAAGCTGGCCGCCATCATCAAAGGCGCGCAGCTGGATGGCGTAACGGTGATTGTGCCGGACTTTATTGACGATCTGCGTATCGTCGGCACCGAGGTGCTCGAAGTGCTGGAGCAGCACGGCGTCAACACCAACGCGCGAGCCTACCAAAACACGTAGGGTCGCCATTTATGGCGACCATATAAACCAGGTGCGCATAAATGCGCACCCTACGAATTCACACAACAACAAATCCACCTTTTCCGCGATGCGGATTGCCAGGAGTCGAGCGATGAAAATGAAGATGATGTTGGCTGTTGCGGTAGCGGCTGCGATCGGTTGCAGCGCGGTGGCACAAGCAGATGACAGCAAACCGCGTGTCGCGGCGCTGTTCACCCAAACCGTCACCCAAGGTTCCTGGGATATGGCGGGATATGCCGCCTTCAAATCGATGGCCAGTAAAGAAGGTTTCACGCCGAGCTATCTCGAGCACACTACTTACGAAGCCGCGCCTTCGGTATTGCGCCAGCTGGCGTCGGACGGCGTGAAGCTGATCATCGCGCACTCATCCGGTTACTCGGCGGCGATCAAAGAAGTAGCGCCTTCATTCCCTAACACCCAGTTCGTGCTCTACTCCTACGAAGGTTCCACTAACAATCTGCCGAACTATTCGGCGTGGTCGGTGGATTGGGATGAGTACGGCTTTGTGCTCGGCGCATTGGCGGCATCCGCGAGTAAAACCGGCCATATAGCGGTGATCAGTGGCGAACCGATTCCCTCGGCGGAGCGCACCGTGCAGTTCATCAAAAAAGGGGCTGCCTACGTTAATCCGAAAGTGGTGGTGGATTCTGCCTATGTCGGCTCGTTCACCGACGTAGCGCGCGCCAAAGAGATTGCGACCGGTGCGATTGCGCGCGGTGCGGATTTCGTCATTCCATCAGCCGACACCGCTGACGCCGGCATTCAGCAGGCCGCCGATGAAGAGGGCGTGTTAACCATCGGTTCCTACACCGACCAAGCCAAATCCTTCCCCAATTCGATCATGACCTCAACGGTGATGAACTTTGATAAATCCTACGCCGATATCGGCAAACATTACGCCGATCACCAGTTAGGCAATCGCATCATCACCGAAAACCTGAAAACCAATGGCTGGACGCTATCAACGCCGTTTGCTCACGTCGATAAAGCCGTGCAAGACAAAGTGTTTAAGGTGATGGATGACATCAAGTCCGGCAAGGTCAGGATTGAGGACTAACGCCATGTCCAGCCCGCTCATCGAACTCGATCACGTCTCGAAGCGCTATCCCAATGGCTTCCTGGCGCTGGAAAAGGTGTGTCTGTCGCTGTTCCCCGGAGAGATTCACGCGCTGCTGGGTGAGAACGGAGCGGGCAAATCTACATTAATGAACATTCTGTACGGCGTACATGAGCCGAGCGAAGGCGGCGTGCTGATGGGCGGTCGTCAGGTCATTCACCGTCGACCAGCCGATGCCATCGCTAACGGCATTGGCATGGTGCATCAGCATTTCAAACTGGTGGCGCCATTTAGCGTGGCGGAGAACCTCGCGCTGGTGGCACGCGGCGAGCGGCGCAAAGCCTTTCGTCGCCACGCCGATATTCGCGCCTTTATGCAGCGTTACGGCGTTGATCTGGATCCGGCGGCGATTGTCGGCCACTTGCCGCTGGCGCTGCAGCAACGAGTGGAGATCCTCAAAGCGCTGGTTAATGACACGCGCGTGCTGCTGCTGGATGAGCCGTCCACCATTCTGACGCCCGCTGAAATCACCGCACTTTACGCCACGCTGCGCCGCATCTGTGCCAGCGGAACGGCGGTTGCGGTGGTGACGCATAACGTCGATGAAGTGCTGGCGAATGCCGATCGTTACACCATTCTGCGCCGTGGCAAAACCAACGGCAGCGGATTAACGCACAGCTGCTCGCTGGATGAGCTGGTGGAGCGCATTGTCGGACGCGCCGTCAGCAGCGGCACACGGCTCGGCCAGCACCGCAGCGGCGGCGCAGAGCAGATGCGCCTCAGCAACATTCAGCTGCGGCCTGGCAGCGGTTCACCAGGTTTGCAAGACATCAACCTCACGCTGGCGGCGCGCGAAGTGGTAGGCGTAGCGGGCGTGGAAGGCAATGGACAAAGCGAACTGTTCGCTATTCTGGCAGGTGAGCTGCAACCGGAAGGCGGCGAAGTGGTGCGATCCAGTGACAATGTCACGTTAGCGCTAGTGCCGCAGGATCGCCATCACGAAGGTTTATCGCTGGATCTGCCGGTGTCACACAACTTGCTCTATCCCGAAATTATGCGAGGCGCATATCGCCGCGCTGGATTACTCGATCACAAAGCGATTGCCGCGCGCGCCGAGGAGATGATCGCGCAGTCGGATATTCGCACCCATTCGCACGCCAGCCCGGCGCGTTCGCTGTCTGGCGGCAATCAGCAAAAGATCGTGGTGGCGCGTGCGCTGGCGCAGGACGCGTCGATTATCGTGGTGTATCAGCCAACGCGCGGCCTGGATATGGCAGCGGCAGAAGCGGTGCTGATGCGCCTTGCCGAGGCGGCAGATGCCGGCACCACCGTGATTATCATCTCTTCGAATATTGAAGAGTTGATCCGCGTTTCGGATCGCATCGTGGTGATGAACGGCGGCAGGATTACCGGCGCAGTAGCGGGAGATGAGATGAATATTGAACGAATTGGCACCCTGATGACGTCGGGGCGCGCTGCGCAGCTCGCAGGAGGTTTGCATGTCTGATTCCGTTACTACGCTGGCGCAAACCAGCGCCTCGTTGCGCCGCATACTCGCGCAGCTCAGCGCATCACGATCGTTGTGGATCACGCTCAGCGCTTTTGTCGGTTCGCTGATCATCGGCTTAGCGCTGATTGCGGCCATGGGCGTGCCGATGCGGGCGGCAATGTCCACCGCGTTTGACGGCGCGTTTGGCACGTTGCGCGCGCTGTCCGACACGCTGGTGTTTATGACGCCGCGCCTGCTGGTGGCGCTGGGCGCGCTGATCGCCATTCGTGGCGGCATGTTTAATCTCGGCGGCGAAGGGCAACTGCAGATGGGCGCGATTGGCGCGATGCTGCCGTTTCTCGCCTTTGGTGATGTCGGCGCGGCGCTGCTGCCGCTGTCGATCCTCTGCGGGGCGCTGTGCGGTGCGTGCTGGGGAGCGATTCCGGCGTTGCTGAAAGTATGGCGTGGCATCGATGAAATCATCGTCACGCTGATGATGAATTTTATCGCCATCTACCTGCTGAAATATCTGGTGCAAGGTCCAATGCGACCGGCCAACTCGAACTTCAATATGTCGGCGCAGCTGCCCGCCGATGGCGTATTTCAGCAGGTGATTGAAGGCACGCGTTTGCATGCTGGCGTGTTCCTCGCGCTGCTGATCGCGCTGGCGGTGTGGGTGATGCTTAATCGCAGCGCTTTTGGCCTGAAACTGCGCGCCAGTGGGCAGAGTCCGCGCTTTGTGCGCTTACAGGGACAATCCGCCGCCAAAACCGTGCTCTCCAGCATGGCGATCTCCGGCGCAGTGAGCGGCCTCGCCGGCACCTTTGAAGTGCTCGGTGTGCAATATCGGCTAATTGATGGCTTCTCATCGGGCCTTGGCTTTGAAGGCTTAGCGGTGTCGTTT
The DNA here is from genome assembly GCF_045689705.1 of Pantoea sp. S18. NCBI lineage: Bacteria > Pseudomonadati > Pseudomonadota > Gammaproteobacteria > Enterobacterales > Erwiniaceae > Pantoea > Pantoea sp. S18. The sequence goes on from NZ_CP142689.1 coordinate 341,495, forward strand.
CTGGCCGGATTGCAGCCGTTTGGCGCAGTGATCGTCTCGCTCTACTTCGGTGCCATCAACAGCGCTGCGCTGGCGCTGCAAACCACTTTTTCGATTCCTGCGGCGCTCGCTGATGTGCTCGGCGGCATGCCGATTCTGATTCTGGCGGTGCTGAGCGGCGTGATGCTGGTGAAAGGGAGGCCGGTATGGAATTCAACACTGTAACCCTGGCGCTGTTCCTGGCAGGTGGATTGCGGCTGTGTGTGCCGGTGTTATTGGCGGCGCTGGGTGAAACCGTTTCTGAACGCGCGGGCGTGTTCACTATTGGGCTGGAAGGCTTGATGCTGTTTGGCGCATCGGCTTCGGCACTGGGACTGGCGTTGACCGGTTCGCCGGTGCTGGCGCTGGGTGCGGGCATGTTGGGCGGATTGCTGGCTGCGCTGATGCTGGCATTAGGCACGGTGCTGGCACGCGCCAACCAGATCGTGATGGGCATCGGCTTCAATCTGTTCGCGATTGGCGCAACCTCGCTGATTCGCCAGCTGTGGCTGAGCGGTGCGCCTGCTGCCGGATCGATGCGCTCGGTTTCGATGCTCAAGCTGCCGGGCTTATCCGATTTGCCGGTGGTGGGGCGCGCGCTGTTTTCCCAGAGCCCGGTGTTCTATCTGGCGGTGGTGATCGCCATTGCGCTGTGGTGTCTGCTGCGTTTTACCCGCGCCGGATTGCTACTGCGTGCGGTGGGTGAAAACGCCTTAGCGGCCGATGCCGCCGGGCATTCGGTGCTGCGCATTCGCTTCAGCGCCACGCTGTTCACCGGACTAATGGCGGGCTTGGGCGGCGCCTATCTGTGCATCGTGGCTTCTGGCGGCACCTTCGTCGACAACATGACCGCCGGGCGCGGCTATCTGGCCATCGCCATCACCATTTTTGCCCGCTGGATGCCGCTGCGTGTGCTAATCGTCGCCATCGTGTTGGGTTTGCTCGAAGCCTTACAGTTTCAGGGACAATATCTTGGCGTGGATATCGCGCCGTCGCTGCTAATGGCGATGCCATTTGTGGTGGCGCTGATTGCCTGGATCATGATGGGCAAAGCCGGTGCGGCACCGGGAGATTTAGGCCGACCTTTCTTACGTAATTCAGGGCGTTAATCTTTTAATTTTTCAGGAGAAACAGATGAATCAGGCAATCAATCCCGAAGGTTGGATCATCGGTAAAACCGCGACCGGCCTCAATCACCTCAACTGGGGCGTAAAAGCGGGCAATCATGTTTATGTCGCAGGAATGTTATCGACCGACCCGGTGGATGGCAGCATCGTGGGTATCGGCGATATCGAAGTGCAGACGCGCCGCGTGCTCGACAGCATCAAAGTGGTGCTGGAAGCGGCGGGCAGCAGCATGGATCACGCAGTAATGAATCAGATCTTTCTGCGCGACCTCGATGATTACCACAAATTCAACGAAATCTACGTCACCTATTTCCCCGCGCTGCTGCCCGCCCGTTTCTGCGTGAAGCTGGAGATGGTGCGCCCCGAGTTTCTGGTGGAAATCGCCACCACGGCAGTGATTCCAGCGTAACTCCGTAGGGTCGCCATTCATGGCGACCAGGTGCGCATAAATGCGCACCCTACAAAACCGGCGCAGGACAGTTGTAGGGGCGCCATTCATGGCGACCGCTGCAAAGTAATAATGAGGAAATTCACATGCAATACCGATATCTCGGACGCAGCGGGCTAAAAGTGTCCGAAATCTGCCTTGGCACCACGATGTTTGGCGGTGCCACCGACGAAGAAACCTCGCGCCGCATTATTGCCGATGCGCGTGACAGCGGCGTCAACTTCATCGACACCGCTGATATGTACAACAAAGGCGAATCCGAGCGAGTGGTGGGTCGAGCGATTGCCACAGATCGAGATAACTGGGTACTGGCAACCAAAGTCGGCAATCCGATGGGCGATGGCCCGAATCAGCGCGGTATGTCGCGCAAGTGGATTCGCGAAGCGGTGCACGGATCGCTGAAGCGTCTCGGCGCCGATTATATTGACGTGCTTTACATGCACAAAGCGGATTTCAATGCGCCTCTGGAAGAGATGGTGCTGGCTTTTGCCGATCTGATTCACGAAGGCAAAATCGGTTACTTCGCGGTCTCCAACTTTAAAGCGTGGCGTCTGGCGGAAACCGTACGCCTGGCGCGCGAAGCAGGCATTGCCGGACCGGTTGCCACGCAGCCGCTGTATAACCTCGCTAACCGTGAAGCCGAGGTGGAAATTCTGCCATCGGCAGCCTATTTCGGTGCAGGCGCGGTGTGTTACAGCCCGCTGGCACGCGGCATCCTGACGGGAAAATATCGCGTGGGTGCCGCACCCGACAGCGACAGCCGCGCCGGGCGTGCCGATCCGCGCATGATGGAAGCGGAATGGCGTCCGGAATCACTTAAAGTAGCAAGTGAACTGGCGGCTTACGCAGAACGCAGCGGACGTCAGCCCGCGCATGTGGCGCAGATGTGGGTGATGCGCAATCAGTTGGTGACCAGCACGCTGGTGGGGCCGCGCACTTTTGAGCAGTGGCGGGATGGCATTGCCGCGCTGGATTGTCCGTGGTCAGCGGAAGATGAAGCGTTCTGCGATCGACTGGTTTCGCCGGGTAAGGGCTCCAGCCTTGGTCCGGTCGATCCGCATCATCCTGTTGAGGGCCGAATCGTGCGCGAGCGTGTGTTATGACTGAAAATCCTATTATCCTGGCCGATGCCTATCGTGGCGGCATGCGCCAACTGGCGGCGGGCGTGTGCCTGATTACTGCCAGCTATCAGGGACAACCTGGCGGCATGATCGCCACGGCGGTAACTTCAGTCAGCGCTGAACCGCCGACTTTGCTGGTGTGCGTGAATCGCAGCGCATCCCTGTTTGCCATGATTGCCGAGAGCGGACGCTTTTGCGTTAACCTGTTATCCGCTGATGCGCAGGCGTTAGTGGATGTGTTCAGCAATTCCGCCCGCCGCGATGAGCGATTTCAACACGGTGAATGGCTGATGGCGGCCAACGGCACGCCGCTGTGTGCGGAATCACTGGTGTCGTTTGAGTGCAGTCTGGCGAAAACTGTGGACTGGCATACACACGCGATTTTTCTCGGCGAAGTGACTGCGGTGCTGCATCCACGGAGTGATGCGGCACCAATGGTGTATCACGATCGGGAATTTCATCAGTTGGTGTAGCGTGGTCGCCATAAATGGCGACCCTACAACGGCAACATAATTACTACATCAATCTCCAGCAGCAGCTCCGGCTCAGCCAATGCGGCGATTTGGAATAGCGTGCTGGCGGGCAATTCCAGACCGGCAAAAAACTGCTGGCGCACCGGGTGAATTTCCGCCACCAGTGCTAAATCCGTCACATAGGTGGTGGTGCGTACAATCCAGTCGCGCTGCGCGCCCAATCCTTCCAGCAAGCGGTCGATATTGGCATAAACCTGCTCGACCTGTTGCTTCATATCGCCAACACCCACCACGTCACCGTTTTCATCCCACGCCACCTGGCCAGTAGGAAACACCGGCGTGCCCGGACGAATTTTTACGTGATTGTAATAGCTGCGCGCCTTCAAGCCAGCGGGATTAATGATGCTCATCATGCTCCTTAATTGTGGGTCATTTCGGGCCAACAAGAGATTAAGGCTAACATTGACCAGAGCCAGCGTGTAATCGTATTTCGGCGACACGGTGTTGCGCGATAAGCAACGCGGTTTGCAGTAGGCTTAAATTTGCAGGTGCATTACGCGTTAAATATTACAGCGCGCACCAGGCTGCATTTTCCCAACGTAGGGCTGAGGGATCCCCAGGAATATCGTTAATACACATATACGATATTCCTGTAACTCGCTGATAGTTCGGCTCGCACCGTTTCTATATCCAGCTGACTGATCCCTGCCGGGTTGTGCCTTATCGCATTTCTTGCCAGCGTAAGGTATGACAGTACTCGCCGGTGTTGCACCGTGTTCGCCTGATAAAACCGGTGCTCGCCTTTTCTTTCAAGCGCGTAGCCCATCAGCCACAGTACGATGCTGCACAGCGTCGACAGCAGGTTCAGCACTGACATCCTTTCCACACTCCGGCTGAAGCTGCTTCTCAGCCCCATACCGTAACGTTCACTCTTTTCATCCCGGAAGTTCTGCTCTATCTGCATTCTCCGGCTGTAAAGCTTCATTATCGTCCGTGACTTCAGCTCCGCATCGCTGGTAAACAGCACCCACGGCTCACGGGCCAGGCGACTCTGGTTTGCCTCTTCGCGCGTGTAAAAAAAACGATCCCGGCTTTTCTTTCCGTGACGATTTTTGGGTGCTCTCTTATGAACGTGCACGAAGCCGTAAGCCGGTGATTTTTTATATCGCGTCAGCCGGGCCGCACCAGCACAGCGCGGCGTTGTGCCGGCTTTTAGCTGACCCGGCGTTACCCACTCTTCCGTTCCGGCCAGCTTCAGAACGCCGTTGCCCCTGAGCCGGCCGATGAAGTGCCATCCGTGCGACTGAACGCGGTTAAACCACTCGCGGCGGAACCCGGCATCGGTGACGATGGTCACTTTCCTGTCTCCCAGGCACCCGGCCAGGTCGTCCAGAAAACGGTTCTGAAGGTCGGGATTTCCCAGCTTATCGCCTTCTGCGATGAGGCTCAGCAGCGGGATGGCGCGTCCATCCGCCAGCAGGCTGGCACGCAAAAGGCTGAAGGACTGAGTCGGCCAGGCGCTCCAGTCCACGGCAATGACGCACTCCTTCATGTCCCGGATAAGCCAGCAGATAATGTCGCGTGACAGCGCGGGCACCTCCCGGTGGAGGGCGGCATTCCCCATAAGGCGGTCAACGCGTTTGATTTTGTGCTTAACGCGGGCATCACCCGCAAGAGAGCGACCAATGCTGGTCAGATTGAGGGAAGCACCGCGGGTCAGGGAAATCGTCATATCAGTGAGGGCGTTACGACGATACTGATGGGTGCTGGCTAAAGATTCCCGTAAAAATTTATGGCAAAATGCGGAAGCAGGCATAGTGGCGATCTTATTTTTTGTTGGCGCAATAATTAGATCATTTTTCCACTGTGCCTGCTTCGTTTTTGTGGGGATTCATCAGAACGTAGGGTCGCCATTCATGGCGACCTAAATCATCAGCCATGCGCTTGCTGCGTGCGCCGATCCCTCACCGTGACATACAAAAACGCCAGCATGAACAGCGCCGCGTAGATCACCACAATGGTTGGGCCCGGTGCGCTATCGAGGAAGAACGAGGCGTACACGCCGCTGAAACCCGTCACCATCGCAATGCCAATCGCCAGCAACATCACCTGCACAAAACGGCGCGCCAGCAGCAAGGCGATAGCGCCGGGCGCGATCAGCATGGAAATCGACAGAATAACGCCCACCGATTTCAGCGCGGCGACGATGGTCAGCGAGATCAAACACAGCAAACCGTAATGCATCAGTTTACCGTTGATGCCGCAGGCGCGCGCCTGATTGGGATCGAACGCGTGCAACAATAAATCGCGCCACTTGACGCCAATCAGCACGCTGACAATCACCGCGATGGCCGCGGTCTGGATGATATCCGCCAGGCTGATGCCCAACATATCGCCGAACAAAATGTGGTCGAGATGCACTTCAGGCTGCAATTTCAGATAGAGCACTAAACCGGCGCCAAACATGCCGGAGAAGACGATGCCCATCACCGTGTCGGGTTTGATGCGGCTGTTCTCGCTGATGTAGCCAGTCGCGACGGCGCACAGCATCCCGGCGACAAACGCGCCGATGGCGTACGGCAAGCCAATTAGCCAGGCGATCACCACGCCGGGAAACACCGCGTGGCTCATCGCATCACCGAGCAATGACCAACCTTTCAGCACCAGAAACGCCGACAGCATCGCGCACGGCAGCGACAGCACCAAAGTGGTGATTAGCGCCATGTTCATGAATTCGAACTGGAAAGGACTCAACAATAATTCAGCCATTTACGCCATCCTCCAGGGTCTGACGCGCACGGCGGCGCGCCGCCAGCACGCCATGTTTTGGCGCGAAGACAAAGGCCACTAAAAATACCAGCGTTTGTGCCACCACAATCACGCCGCCGGTCGCGCCATCAAGGAAGTAGCTGCTCCATGCACCGAGGAAACTGGTGATGCTGCCTATAGCGACGGCGATCATTAACAGACGCGGGAAACGATCGGTCAGCAGATAGGCGGTCGCGCCGGGCGTCACCACCAGACAAATCACCATAAAGGCGCCGACGGTTTGCAGCGCGGCGACGGTGGACGCCGATAGAAGGGTAAAGAACAGGATCTTCAGCCGCAGTGTATTCAAACCGAGTGAACGTGCGTGGCTCTCGTCGAAGAAGGTCACCATCAGATCTTTCCACTTCAGTAGCAGAATGGTCAGGGTGATAAAGCCAATCGCGCCGAGCTGCCAGATATCGGCGGGCGCGACCGACAAAATATTGCCCAGCACGATGGTTTGAATATTTACCGACGTGGGATTGAGCGACACCAGAAACAGGCCGATGCCGAAAAACGACGAGAAGATCAGGCCGATGATGGCATCTTCTTTTAAGCGCGTGCGCTGATTGAGGAACAGCATGCTGCCCGCCGCCAGCCCGCCGGAGAGAAACGCGCCGAGTGAAAAGGGCAGTCCAAGCATATACGCGCCCGCCACGCCGGGCACAATCGAGTGCGACAGCGCATCGCCAATCAGTGACCAGCCTTTCAGCATCAGAAAGCAGGAGAGAAACGCGCAAATTGCGCCGACCAGCGCCGCGATCCACATCGCATTCAGCATGTATTGATAGCTAAACGGCTCAATAATCCACGACATGGTTCGCTCCCCGGTCTGGATTTTTGTTTTTCATCAGCTGCATTAATACCGCGTTACGCTCATGCATCGCGCCATCAAAGGTCTGCGCCAGATTATCGGCGGTGAAAGTGTCATGCAGCAGGCCGCTCGCCAGCACGGTGTTTTTCACCAGCACGCAGCGATCGCAGAAATCGGGGATGGCGTTGAGATCGTGGGTGGAAACCAGCATGGTGCGGCCTTCGTCGCGCAGCTCTTTTAGCAGAGCAATAATCGCGGCTTCGGTTTTGACGTCCACGCCGGTAAATGGCTCATCCAGCAGGATAATTTGCCCACTCTGCGCCAGCGCGCGCGCCAGAAACACGCGTTTCTTTTGCCCACCCGACAATTCGCCAATCTGACGATGGCGATAGGCGCTCATTCCTACGCGTTCCAGCGCCTGATCAACGCTGTGTTTATCGGCGGCACGCGGAATACGCAGCATGCCCATATAGCCGTAACGGCCCATCATCACCACATCTTCCACCAATACCGGGAAGCTCCAGTCCACTTCCTCCGCTTGCGGAACATAGGAAACGATGTTGTGTTTCAGCGCCTTATTGGCCGGCAAACCAGCCAGCGTTACCGCACCCGATGAGAGCGGCACAAATCCCATGATCGCTTTGAACAGCGTGGATTTGCCGGAACCGTTAACACCAATCAGCGCGGTGATGCTGCCCGCTGGCACGCTAAAAGAGGCTTTTCGCAGCGCCGTGTGGCCGTTGCGATAGGTGACACCGACATTCTCGACGAGTAAACCTGCGGCTGGGTTCATTTCTGGCTTCCTTCTGTGATGCCTTTCACCACGGTTTCGGTGGTGACGCGCAAGAGATCCAGATAGGTCGGCACCGGGCCATCGCTGTTGCTCAGCGAATCGACGTACAACACGCCGCCGTAATGAATGCCGGCTTCACGCGCCACTTGCTGAGCGGGTTTGGCAGAGATGGTGCTTTCACTAAAGATGGCAGGAATTTGATGATCGCGCACCGCATCGATCACTTTACGCACCTGCTGCGGCGTGCCTTGCTGATCGGCATTGATCGGCCATAAGTAGAGCTCTTTCAAAGCGAAATCGCGCGCCAGATAAGAGAACGCACCTTCACTGGTCACCAACCAGCGTTTATCGGCGGGCAGCTTGTCGATAGCGGCACGCATCGGCGCGATGGTCTGCTGAATCTGCGCTTTGTAACGCTCGGCGTTGGCCTGATAAATCGCGGCATTGGCGGGATCGTATTTCTGCAGCGCGTTGCGAATGTTATTGACGTAGATCAGCGCGTTATCCGGCGACATCCACGCATGCGGGTTGGGTTTGCCGTTGTATGGGCCTTCGGTGATGCCCATCGGCTCAATGCCTTCTGTCACGGTGACTTGCGGCACATCCTTGAGACGCTGGTAAAAGCGGCTGAACCACAATTCCAGGTTAAAGCCATTTACCAAAATCAGATTGGCACCCTGCGCGCGACGAATATCGCCTGGCGTGGGTTGGTATTCGTGTATTTCTGCGCCGGTTTTGGTAATTGACGTCACGTCCGCTGCATCGCCCGCGACGTTTTTCGCCATATCAGCGATCACCGTAAAAGTGGTCACCACTTTGAGTTTTTCAGCCGCTGACGCAGTAAACGCGCTGAGTGACAGCAGGATCGCAATCGCAGGCAAAAGGCGTTGAGTGAACATCATCATCTCCAGAGAAATATAGCCAATGCTATAAAATATAGCTGATGCTATCTATATGAGTCATTTTTGTTCACAACGCCAGTATCTAGACGAAAATTTACGAAAGGGGAAAGGTAAATAAAGGCAGGATTTTGTAGGGTGCGCATTCATGCGCACCTGGCAGCAATTCACGTTTAGAAAGTCAGCGCATTAATCAGCTGGCGTCAAAAATCACATACAACTTGCGCATGGTGTTCTCAATTACCCAGGTGCCTTCGGTATTGGCTTCAAAGAACAACGAATCGCCGGGTTTGAAATGTATCGTCTCTTCGCCATCCGGCGTGAAAGAGCCGTTGCCATTGAGGAAGTGCATGATTTCGGCCTGTTTCACCGAGCGGCGATAGGAGCCGACGCCGCATTCGAAGATTCCCGTATCGATATCTTCTTTACCGGGAATCACCTTCTGAAGACCGGATAACCCAATGCTGCCGGTGCCAGGCAAACCTTCTACGCTGCCCCAATCTTCCATCGATGCAATGGTGGCGGGTTGGGTGATTTTTTGGACTTTCATTATTTTCCTCTGAATTAAGTGGTGTGCGGTTGAGATTCCAGGTCGCCATGAATGGCGACACTACGGCAGCAGGCGCAGGTGGTGGAAACCACGTTGCCCAGCACGCGGCGCAGGAAATCCTGGGTGCGGGGCTCCTGCGGTGTAAGCAGAATTTGGTCGGCAGGGCCTTGTTCGACAATCTGCCCGCTGTGCAGGAAACAGACGCGATCGGCGACTTCACGCGCGAACTGCATTTCATGCGTCACCACAATCATCGTCATGCCTTCACGCGCCAGATTGCGCATCACCTGCAGCACTTCGCCCACCAGTTCCGGATCGAGTGCCGAGGTTGGCTCATCAAACAATATCGCTTTCGGTTGCAGCGCCAGTGTGCGGGCAATCGCCACGCGCTGCTGTTGACCGCCGGAAAGCTGCGTCGGCCACGCGTTGATCTTCTCCGCCAGCCCAACCATCGCCAGCAGATCTTTGGCGCGCTTTTCCGCCACATGACGCGGTTTGCCATTGACGTGAATCGGACCTTCCATCACGTTCTCTAACACGCTGCGATGCGGGAAGAGGTTGAAGCGCTGAAACACCATGCCAATCTGCCGACGCAGATCGTTGATGCTTTTGTGTTTGTTATTCACGCGCTGGCCCAGCACGTTGATGTCGCCGCCTTCGTAAGTTTCCAGGCCATTGATGCAGCGCAAAATGGTTGATTTCCCGGAACCCGACGGGCCGATCAAACACACCACTTCACCTTCGCTGACGTTGAAACTCACGCCTTTCAGCACTTCGACATGGCCGAATTTTTTGTGCACATCACGAATTTCAATCATCTCAGGCTCCTTTAATCTGGCGTTTTTCCAGCTGCTTGGTCAGCGCCAGCAACGGCAGGCACAGCACCAGATAGAGCAGCGCCACCAGCGTATACACCGTGGTGTTATCGAAAGTGGACGCGGCAATCAACTGGCCCTGACGCGTCATTTCGGTGACGGCGATGGTGGAAGCCAGCGCGGAATCTTTCAGCATCATCACCAGCGTATTGCTATAAGGCGGCAGGGCGACGTGAAACGCCTGCGGCAGCACCACGCGGCGCATCGCTTTCGGGAAACTCATGCCCATTGAGCGCGCGGCTTCGAGCTGGCCGCGATCCACCGATTCAATGCCGGCGCGGAAAATCTCAGCGATATAGGTCGAAAAGCAGAAGGCGATACCGATCACGCTGGCCTGAAATGACGACAGCGTGATGCCAATATCGGGGAAGACAAAATAGATATAAAACAGCACCACAATCATCGGCAGGCCGCGCGTAATATTAATAACGGTCGCAATCGGCCAGGAAATTATTTTCCACGGACACATCTTCGCCGCAGCAAAAATCAGTCCCAATGGCGTGCTGATTATCAGGGACAAAATGGTGATGTAAATCGTCATTTCGGCCCCTTTCAACAGGAAGGGCAGATAAACGTGAATACTACTCCAATCCATGATAATCCCCTGCAGATAAATTTCATTATAATGAATATCCCCGATGACGAATCACTGTCAATCTTTACCCGCCTAACAGAGATAGCTTTTACTTATTATCGTCATACGAATAGGCTATAGGTTAAATAGAGCTTGTTATCAAAGGGGTTAATCCGTAATTGTGAATTCACGCAGTGTGATTAAATAAAACATTGACAGACACCTGACTAATTTCATTATAGTGAAAATGACGTTCGCCCTTTTCATTTGATTCAGGAGTGAGTTATGTCTGCTAATCGTTCCCGGTTATTATTCACGTGTCTGGCGGCTGCATTTAGCCTCAATGCTCAAGCGGCGGCGCTGACCGCCGGTTCACCGCCTTCCAGTGCGCCAACCACTTTTCTCGATACCCAAAGCGGCAAAATTGAAGGCTTCATGCCGGATGTGGCAGCCGAAGTGGCGAAACGCCAGCACCTCGATATTAATTACACCGCCATCCCATTCTCCACGCTGATTCAATCGGTGATTGCCGGCAAAATCGACATGATTGTGGCCGGTATGACGCCCACCGAAGAACGTGCGAAACGCATTACGTTTTCTCAGCCGGTGACCGCGTTTGGCGCGGGTTTGGTGGTGCGTGACGACAACGAAAAGACCTATAACTCGTGGCAGGATGTGAAAGGTGACATCGTCGGTACCATGGCGGGCACCGATTACACTCAAAGCCTGATGGCCAGCGGCATCGCCAAAGAGGTGAAGGTGTATGACAGTCCGGCGGATATGACGCGCGATTTATCGCTCGGACGTATTGCGGCAGGCATGAATGATTATCCGATCCTGAAAGCGCAGGAAAAAGCCGGCGGCCTGAAAGGCATGCACGTTATCGACGGTTATAAACCCGAACATGTTTCGCCGATGGCGTTTGGCGTGAAAAAGGGCAACGATCAATTAATGGCGCAGATTAATAGCGCGCTGACTGCGATGAAAGAAGACGGCACTTTGCAAACCATTAAAACCAAATGGGGCATGCCATAACGTCGCTGCGGCATATTTTGCTGTCTCGTACCGGTAATTTCAGCGATAAACACAGTATCAGGGAAATAAACGCGGCGACTGCGCTGTGCGAAATTGGATAAAGTTATCCGCTGGAAGGGTAAAAACCGATGAAGAGAGTGAGTATCAGTGACGAAGCAACGGATGCGCAGGACGCGGATATTGGATCGCGCCTGAAACGGATTCGTAAGGCGCGCAATATGACCATCACTGATTTGGCGCAGCTGGCGAATGTGTCCGCTGGCGCCATCAGCCAGATCGAGCGCAACCTGACCAATCCCACCGTGCGCGTATTAGAGCAGCTGCGGTTGGTGTTGAAAGTGCCGCTTTCAGCCTTCCTGGAAGAGAATCAAACCAATCTGCGCGGCGCGGAACATTATGTGCGTCGCGCCATTGAGCGGCCGCATTTTAATGTCGGCAAGCGCGGGATCTCCAAGGAGATGCTGTCGCCGTCAGGCGATCACGATTTGCAGTTTATGTTTATCAATGTGCCGCCGGGCGTGCGTTCCGATGAGATGTTGATGGGCAAGGGCGAGAAGGCCGGTTTGGTGATGGAAGGTGAGCTAACGCTGGAGATCGATGGCGACAGCGCCATCTTAACTGCGGGCGACAGCTTCCAGTTCCAGAGCCATTTACCGCACAACATTTTTAACCATAGCGCGAGTGAAGCCAGAGTGTTGTGGATCATGCACATTCCCTCTGAACATCATTTGTGATTTCGTCACCGAAGTGGCGTGCAGGACTTGAGACGATGCGCATAAAAATCAATGCAGTAGCAGACAGTGAACGCTTTCCCGAATCCGTTGATGTGATTGTGATTGGCGGCGGCATTATTGGCACATCGGTGAGTTACGAACTGGCAAAACAGGGCGTTTCCGTGGCGCTGTTTGAAAAGGGCGTGATCGGCGGCGAGCAATCCGGTCGTAACTGGGGCTGGGTGCGCCAGCAAAACCGCGACCTGTATGAGCTGCCGATGGCGATGCGCAGTTTGCAGCGTTGGGATGAGTTGAGCAGCGAAATCGGCCTCGATCTCGGCTTCTCGCGTCAGGGCATTACTTACGGCACGCAGAGCGAAACCGATTTGGCGCGCTGGGAAGCGTGGGGCAAACAGGCGCAGCAAATTGGCTTCGTTAGTCATCTGATGACCGCGCAAGAGACGCGTGAACGCATCGGCAACAATGCGCCGTGGATTGGTGGCGTGTGGTCGCCCAGCGATGGACGCGCGGAGCCGTCACTGGCGGCACCGGCGATTGCTACCGGCGCGAAAAACCTTGGCGCATCGATCCAGCAAAACTGCGCGGTACGCGGACTGGATGTTTCCGGCGGACGCGTGACCGGCGTCTGGACCGAGCGCGGACTTGTGAAAGCCAACCGCGTGATCTGCTGCGGCGGCGCGTGGAGTTCCCGCTTCTGCAAGCAATACGGCATCGAACTGCCGAGCGCCAATATTCTGGGCACCGCTTTCAAAACCACGGCGGCGCCTGAAGTGATCAAAGGTTGTCTCAGCACTGGCGGGTTGTGTATTCGTCGTCGTCAGGATGGCAGCTACACCGTGGCGCTCTCCGGACGCGGGCAGATTGACCTCGCACCGCAAAACATCCGTTACGCCACCAAGTTTTATCCAATGTTTCGCAGCAAGATCGCCAAAAAGCTGAAGATGCGCATTAATGGCTCGTTCTTCAACGGCCCGGAAGCCGCCGGTTCGTGGTCTAATCAAGGCGTGTCGCCGTTTGAGAAGATCCGCACCCTTGATCCGGCACCGGATAACGGCATTGTGCAGGAAGCGATGCAGGCGCTGGTGCAGCTTTATCCGGAGTTGAACGGCATCAAAGTGGATCACGCGTGGGGCGGCTGGATTGATACCACGCCTGATCTGGTGCCGGTGATTGATGAGATGAGTAGCATGCCGGGCTTGTTTATCGCCTCCGGCTTTAGCGGCCACGGTTTTGGTATCGGGCCGGGCGCAGGCTTGCTGTGCGCGCAGATGGTGAATAACAAACCGTTGTTCACCGATATGAAGCCGTACAGTCTGGCGCGTTTCGCCAAAGGTCAGGCGATCCGTGAACCGCAGATGATGTAATTACAACCCTACGATCGCACCGATATTTTTCCTGGTCGCCATTAATGGCGACCCTACAAAACCGTGTGATCATTCTGATGCGTATTCCGACCGTAGGGTCGTCATTCATGACGACCTTTCCGATAACCGCACAATACTTTTTCCAGGTCGCCATAAATGGCGACCCTACAAATCACACATCCAAACGATGAATCACGTTCACAAACTCATGTACGCCGCTGTTAATTTCCCGCAGGCTGCGTGACAACACGCTGATTTTATCCTGCTCGGTCACCACAAACTGCTTCACCTCATTGAGCTGCTGCTCCATCTGCGCAATCAAACTGGCGTTGTGTTCCACCACCTGCGTGATCTGTTTGGTGGCGCTGGAGGTGGATGCCGCCAAACGTCTCACTTCACCAGCCACCACGCTGAATCCGCGTCCCGCTTCACCGGCGCGTGCCGACTCAATCGCCGCATTTAACGCCAGAATATTGGTTTGCGAGGCAATCAGGTTGATAGTCTCGACCACCTCGCTAATGCTCTTCGCCGAGGCATTGAGTTCGGCACCAATTGCCGTCGCCGCATTCACCTGCACCGCCACCAATCCAGAGTTACGGATGGTTTCATCCAGCACTTCATTGGCGTTATCAGTGATTTGTGAGGTCTCTTCAGAGGTCGTCAGTGCGATGTCGGCTACGCGCTTAGCAGCTTCCACGCGCGCGGTGATATCCGAGGCGATTTTGATCACCTTGTAGACCTTGCCATCCGCGTCATAAACCGGGTTATAGCTGGCTTCAAGCCAGATACGCTCCCCGCTGGCGGTTTTGCGTTCGAAGCGGCCAACAAAGTGTTCACCTTTGGCCATCTTGCGCCAGAAGTCCGGATTTTCGCGGTAGAAGTTATCGAAGCAGAAAATACGATGATGTTGCCCAACAACCGCAGCCAGCTCATATCCCATGTGCTTGAGGAAGTTATTGTTGGCCGTGAGGATTTGACCATCCGGCGTAAATTCGATTACCGCCATCGAAAGGTCCAGCGCGGTGATCACCGCTTCTTTGTGCTCCAACTCCTGATGACGTTCTGTAATATCCGAAGCCACCTTGATCACTTTGTAAACATGGCCTTTGTCATCGCTCACCGGGAAATAGGTGGCGCTGAGATAGAAGCGCTGGCCTTGCTTATTGAAGCGCTCAAAAATGCCAGTTACCGATTCGCCGGACGCCAGCGTTTGCCAGAAGGCGAGGTAGTTGGAAGATTGGCTGTGTTGCGGGCTGCAGAAGATGCGGTGATGTTTCCCCTGAATCTCATTAAGCTGGTAGCCGGTGGTGGCAAGGAAGAGGTGATTGGCAGTAAGAATCTCGCCGTTGGGCGTAAATTCAATCCATGCCACATGCTGTTTGATCGCATTGATATCTTTAACCACATCGCCACTTTTATAAAACGGCAAGGTAAGACTCGACTTTTTCACACCAAACATGGGAAGCCTCAGGCGATTATTGTGCTGTTGAACGTAAGGCGTGCAGCACCAATCTGCTCACGTTCAGGACGTGTCGCTTAGGCTGCCCGCAGATCCCCTTCGCCGTACACTTCAAAGTGTCTCTGTGCGCCGCAGCGCCGCATGGGGGTATTTAATTAACCGACCTGATGTTTTCAAAAGTACCGATCAGAGCGTAGTCGAACTCTGCATCGTTAGTTATCGGCGGCCTTATTTAAAGGTTTAATTTAAATGCATGTAAAAGAGCTGTTCATAAACTTTGGTTAATTTGCCGCTGCAAACTGGCATAACGCCTCCTTCATGACTAAACAGTTAAACGTCCTTGATATTTTCCTTACGCATTCCTGATGCGATGTTGCGGGTTCGCTTGATGCGCGGACCTAACCTTTTGCCGGTCAGACGACGTAACTCTGGCCCATCACGGAGTTGATGATGAACAACCACAAATCTGCGCTTTCTGCTGTCGCCATCGCCACACTTAGCGCGTTGCTGACGCCTGCTCCCGCGCTGGCATGGGATAGCCTGACCGTGTTTGGCGATAGCCTGAGTGATAGCGGCAACATAGGCCGCTTTACCTTCGACGGTGCACAACATCCTTTATATGACGAGATTCTTGCCGCGCATTTAGGTGAGGACTTACAGCGTTCTACGTTGGGTGGCAGTAATTATGCGCAGGGTGGCGCGGTGTCAGTGCCGAAGCTCGACCCGGATTTAAACACCCAGGATCAACTGGCGGGTTATCTCGCCTCAACCGGCGGCCGCGCTGACAGCAACGGTTTGTACATACATTGGGTTGGAGCCAATGATATTGCCGCTGCCGTCACCAATCCCTTAACCGCCAGTGAAACCATCAGCAACAGCGCCAATCAATCGGTCGCACAGATCAAAACGCTGCTGGATGCCGGTGCAGGAGCGGTGATTGTGCCAACGGTACCGCAACTCGGTTCAACGCCTTATATGATCCAAACGGTGCTGCGCGTGTTGGGCACCGCAGCCACGCCAGCGATGGTGGCGGCGTTTCAGTCGCTGGATAGCGTCACCACGCCAGATAAAGCCGCGCGGCAACAGGCGGTGCAGGATGCGTTTACGCAAGCCGCGGGCGAAGTCTCTTCTGTTCCGGCGGTGCGCGACGCGCTGGCGCAGCAGCTTTACAGCGCATGGCAGGAACTCAGCGAGCAGGTTACTGCGCTCTCCGACGGCTATAACCAGCAGGAAGAAGTGGGGCTGGCGACATTGAATGGCAATATCGTGCGCGTTGATATCGCTGGGCTGTTTGATGAAGTGATTGCCAATCCGACGCAATATGGCTTAACCAACACCATCGGCATCGCGTGTCCGATTGGGACATCAGCGGATGAGTGTAAATCCAGCACGCCAGGCTTCTCCAGCGCGCAGGATTATCTGTTCGCCGATCGCCTGCATCCAAGTCCAGCGGTGCATGCGATGATCGCGGATTACATTCAGTCGATTCTGGATGCGCCGGCGCAAGTGGCGGCGCTGTCACAATCGCCACTGATGATGGCGCGCGACACACAAAACACGCTCGATGGGCATTTGCAGCAACAGCGTCAACAGCCTGCCAGCGCCGGACAGTTCACGGTGTTTGGCGGTTACGCCGGGCAACACGTCGATTATCAGGGCGACAGTTGGAGCAACGGCAGTGCCAACACGGCGAACTTAACGCTCGGCATCGGCTATCAGCTTACCGACAACTGGCAAACCGGCGTGCTGTTCTCCAACACCAATCAGCGCCAGGAACCTTCTTCCAACTACGATTACAAACTGCGCGGCAATCTGGTGGCGCTGTATAGCCAGCTGACGGTGCTTGATCAGGGCTGGATCAACGCCGATCTGCATTATGCCGATCTCGATTTCGATAGCATTGAGCGTGATATCCACATCGGCCCAGCCAAACGTACCGAGCAGGGCAGCACCAGCGGTAAACTGCTCGGCATGCGCGTGCAAACCGGCTGGACGCTGCCGCTAACCGAAAATCTCAGCACCGGACCGGTCGCCAGTTACGCGCTGGATTATGGACGCGTCGGTGGCTATAGCGAAAACAGCGACAGCAGCACCGCGATGCGCTACTCCGATCAAACTACCCATTCACAGATTGGCTCGGTGGGCTGGCGCATCGACAGCAAACAGTGGGTGGTGAATCCGTGGGCGCAGGTGAGTTACAACCATCAGTTTGGCGATACCGATTCAACGGTACGCGCCGGACTGAAATCGACCCGAACGTCGTTTGAACGCAGCATTGAGGCGCGTGATAAGAACTGGCTCGATCTGTCGTTAGGTGCCAACGTACCGCTGGCTGAAACGGTTAATGCTTTTGCCGGTGTTTCAACGGTTGGCGGCAATAGCGATTACCATCAGGTGACGTGGAACGTGGGTGTAAACGCCACGTTTTAAGCGTTCAGGCCAGCAATTGCTCGTTGCTGGCCTGTTAATGAATAACATCCACCAATGATTAATTTACATAGCGTTCAACCCTCTATTTCCGCATTTCTCCTCACATTTCGTGCCATGTAAATAAAGAAATTGCCTGCGATTAATCTGTAAATTGCCACGTTGCCGCTACGCTTTTTTCCATTAATCATATTGTTGCCTGGTATTTCCAAAAACGCATAACTAAATACCACCAGTATGACTGGTACGCATCAACACATTAATTTTCAATTACTTATACTCGATGGTGCAGTTACTTTCTCTTAATAATTAAGGGGTACACCATGGCGAATGCGTCCAGTAATACCAATCCACAAAATGCAGTAGCAGCGGCGGCTACCGTTTATCAATTTCGGGATGTTGCAGAATTAAAAGCAACAGAACCCACCGTCGGAGGCACGATCGGCACCGTGCTTGAGTACACCCGTGGCACAAAAAGTGGCGGAGGTGTTTTTGTTTACGATGCCACTGATACGACATCTGTGGATGATGGCGGGCTGATTTTTGTAACTGCGGGGAAAAAGCGCTGGAAGCGCGTGGTGTTAGATTACAACTCAGTAACTGTTTTGGATTTTGGCGCAGTGCCTGATGGCAAGACTGACTGCATCGAAGCCGTCAAACGCATGTTTACCTGGTCGCAACGCGTACTGCCATCGGCCGGGATTCGCTTTACGGCGGGCGTGTTTAGCATGTCGACATTCGACATCTCTGATAAAGAAATTAATCGTTTCAAAGTCGCAGGTGCGGCGGTTAACTTCGGCTATTTTCCAACCACAACATTGGTTTTCAACTGGGAAACCAAACCACGTGGTCAGCTCTTCTTTAAAGTGCAGGCGCGTTACGCGGAGATCTCTGGGATTGTTGTAAAAGGGATGAGTTCTAACAGCGGCGAAGATGGCGGTACCGCGTTTAACACCGTCGGCTTTTACGCCAACACCATTATCGGTGGTCAGTTCTTGCGTGTGAGCAGTATGGAGTTCCGTTATCTCGGCGGACGTGCGCTCGACCTCATCGATACGCTGGATTGTAAAATCGACCAGTTTTATTCCCGTGGCTGCCAAGACAGCATTGTCTACGCACGCTGGTCCGATCGCGAGCAAGGCGCATGGGATCACTCTACGGCAATTGAACTTTCGAACTTCAACTTGCAAGGCAACACCAAAAAGCCGGTGCTAGATTTGCCGCGCTGTACGCAATCCTTTATCCGTAACGGCTGGATTGAACACGCTGAATTTGCCGGTGATCTCACCAATGGCCAATGGGTGATTGAAGGACTGGCGATTGAATCCACTACCAATCCGCTAAAGCTGGGTTATTGTCGCGCTACCATTATTCAAAAAAGTATTCATAACCAAAGCGCCGGTTTCGATTATAGCACTGCAGGTATTGAACCCTGGACGTTAATTGGCGAGGGCGATCGTGGTGTGCTGGAATTTTCCGATTGGGGGATCATTGCGCAGGGCTCATTGAGTTACGATTATATTTCCTCGCAACACCACATGGATAATCGTACCGAAAATAATAAATGGTTTTATGTTGGCGAATTTAACTTCTCCGATGCGACCTCGCAGATTCACGTCCGTGTGGTGGGCAGTGCGCAATATAACTCCCAAAGCGAAACGCAAAAAACCTACAGCAATCGTACGCCGGAAGGCGCGACGAACATCTATTTGCAGGCGCGTGATGGTGCTAACACCATTGGCAGCTGGTACGGCGAAGGTTCAAGCCCGGTGGTGAAAGTGCATATTTCCGGCAATGGAGCGAGAACCAAACTTTATGTAAAAATCGCCGCTTATACCGGCTTCTCCACCGCATTGGTGACCACCAACGGTAAAGACCGCTATCAAGCCGGATTATGTTTTATCTTCCGCAAAAGCTTCACCGCTTGCAGCGCTGAGGAGAGTGCAACGCTGGATGCGGCACCGATTGTGGCTTTTGAACAACACTGGATTGGCAATAAAGATGTGGGCTTTGGCTACAACAATAACAAGGAATTACTTCTTCAAGGTACTTTAGTTTTAGGTGAACCTGAACAGTATGGACCTGGCCCCGGAGACTGGCGTACTCGTCGTTATTTAAAAGTGCGGGTTAATGGTGAAGAGTGGAGTATTCCATTAAACGATGCCAATAAGCCTTATATTTAGTTATTCAGCCAGCAACCTCCGTTGCTGGCTGAATTTAATCTCAATTCACGCCCGGAATATGCACCTCCGCCAACGTATCCCGCACTTCCCAGCCGCGTAATTTGCCCGGATTTAATAAGTTATGCGGATCGCAGGCGCGTTTCATCGCCACCACATCGGCACGTACCATGCCTTGTTTACCGTCTTCAATATGGATCACATGTGGGTTATTAATTTTCACGCCGTTCGCGCGGTAAATATCCATAATTGCGTTAAGGCGATCTTCGTCCTGATAACGTACCAGCGGCAAACCGCTACAGGTAATGGTGCCATTCATATCGCGCAGGAATTCAATGTGCGACATCACTTCATCGGATAATTCTGCTTCCAGCGCTAACGCTTGATGCTGGTAGTTATCCGCTGCGTAGGCGGTTTGCAGGTATGTCAGCGTCTTGTCGATTTTCAGCGCCTGCAACGTGGTATGGTTCCAGCAATATTCTATCAGCGAATGGCCGCTGTTTTCCCCTTCGGCAAAATGCAGCGCGTTGCGGCCCGCATGTTTGCTGAGAAGTGTAGGTAACAATCCATCGCTTTCGCTGCCAACCACAGAAATTACGCCATGCTTACCCGCCACATCGGCATCGGCCAGATCGCTGAAGTAATCGAGCACTGGCGCAGCGAACACCGCGATTTGTCGTTTCACCATGCCTGGCGATCGCGCAATCGCATCGGCAAAGGCCATTGCCGCCGCGAAATCATTAAAGATATCCAGACGTTCGATCCAGTCGTAACGCGGCGCCAGCGCCAGTTCGATCTCCAGCACAATACCGTTGCTGCCGTACGCGTGATGCAGCAGCAGCGCATCCGGCGCTTGTAGGGTGATAATGCGCGGCGTCTCTTCCATGGTCATTAGACGCACCGACAGCACATTGCCCGGCGCGGCCAGCGGACCGTAATTGATGGAGCCCACGCCGCCAAATCCGCCGCCAAACAGGCCGCCAAGCGTCGCCAGTTTCCAGGTGGAGGGCATGCAGCGCAGCTCCCAGCCAAGTGGACGCGTATGTGCTTCCAGATCGCCGAGCCGAATGCCCGCCTGCGCGCGCACCGTGCCGTGGCCGACGGCGGTCACCGCGTTGAGGCGCGTCATATCGACCATCAATCCACCGTGCAGCGGAATCAGCTGCCCGTAATTGCCGGTGCCGCCGCCGCGCAGATTGAGCGGCACGCGCTGTTTGGTGCAGGCCGCGACGATCAGAGCCAGCTCCTGCTCATCACGCGGACGCACCGCCAGCTCAGCAAACTTCTCTTCCAGCTGCGGTTTCAGTACCGGACTGAACCAGTGGAAATCGCGCGACAGACGTTTGACCTTCGGCGCTTCTTTGATCCAGTCGAGTTCAGGCAACGCCGCGACCAGCGCCGCCAGTGCAGACTGGCGATCGGAATCAGACATGTTTATTTCCTGTGGTAAAAGAGGGGGCCGTAGGGTCGCCATTCATGGCGACCTTCTCACCAGGTCGCCATGAATGGCGACCCTACGATGTTAGTTGGGGCTCAATTCACTCTCATGCCACGCCGCCAGTACGCGGCGCGTCAGCCACGACATCAGCGCGAACAGCAGGAAGCCCGCCAGTGAAATCAGCAGCAGCGCGGCAAACATCAGCGGAATATTGAGCTGATAACCGGCCTGCAAAATCTGGTACGCCAGCCCGGTATCGGTGCCGCCGGTACCGGCGACAAACTCGGCCACCACTGCGCCAATCAGTGACAAGCCACTGGAGATGCGCAGCGCGCCGAAGAAGTACGGCAGCGCCGAGGGAATACGCAGGCGCAGCAGAATCTGCATGCGCGACGCGTGATTGAGGCGGAAGTAGCTCAGCAATCCCGGCGACACGCTGCGCAGACCTTGCGTGGTATTGGAAATTATTGGAAACACCGCCATCAAGGTGGCACACACCACCAGCGACAGCGTGGTGTCTTTCACCCAGATGATGATTAGCGGCGCGATGGCGACAATTGGCGTCACCTGCAGGAACACGATGTAGGGAAAAAGGGCGGTTTCGATAAAGCGATTTTGCACCAGCAGAAACGCCACAATCGAGCCAATGACAATCGCCACCGCGAAGGAGATTACGGTGATTTTCAGGGTGTAGAGCAAGGACATAAACAGCGTTGGGAAATTCTGTACCAGGCTTTGCGCCACCACTAATGGCGACGGCACCAGAAACACTGGCACCTTGAAGGTGGTGACCAGAAACTGCCACAACAGCAGCATGGCGACCGCGACGATGGCAGGAAACAGCCACTGCTGAAATTGCCGATGGCTCGCTAACGGTTTCATCATTGACTCTCCTTACTCGCCGCCAGCAGGCCGCGTTGCAGCTGTTGCGCATAGTGCGTGAAATCCTGGCTGACGCGAAACTCATCGTCGCGTGGCAAGGTGGTTTCAATGCGAATGTCATCCACCACGCGTCCGGGCCGCGCCGCCATCATGATCACCCGCTGTGACAGGAACACCGCTTCCTGAATCGAGTGGGTAACAAACACCACCGTCAGTTTCTGCTCCTGCCACAAATCCAGCAGATCGCTGTCCAGCTTGTTGCGGGTGATTTCATCCAGCGCGCCAAACGGCTCATCCATCAGCAGCACTTTCGGGCGCGTGACCAGGCCGCGCGCGATTGACACGCGCATCTGCATACCGCCAGAAAGTTCGCGCGGCAATACGTGACCAAACTGGCCGAGGCCGACCAACTCAAGGATCTCGCGCACGCGGGTGTCCGCTTCGGCACGCGGCACGCCCGCCAAATCGAGCGGCAGACGCACGTTTTTGTGCACGTTGCTCCACGGCATCAGCGTCGCTTCCTGAAACACAAACGACAGCGGCAGATCGCGTTGATTCTCCCGCCGATCGCGGCGAAACAGCATTAACTTGCCATCGGTGGGCTCAATCAGCCCGGCGATCATTTTCAGCAAGGTGCTTTTGCCGCAGCCGGACGGGCCGAGCAGCGAGACAAATTCGCCCTGACGAATAGTGAGATCGACCGGCAGCAGCGCGCGCGTGCCATTGGGATAGATTTTCTCCGCTGACAGCACCTCAATCGCCGGTGGTGCCGCAGAACGCGGCACCGCTTGCGCATCGGGATGCAGCAGCGTCAGATGGCTGGCTGTATTCATGGCAGAACCTTGACGTCTTGAATGAATTTAAGCGTGTAGCTGCCGTCAAACGGCACTTTAGCGGGATCGATCAGCTTGGTATCGACCAGCAGCTGCCAGGTTTGCTTGAGGCGCGCTTCGGTCATGATGCCGATGCCGCCGGTTTGCGCATCGCCGCCGGTCAGCATCTGATATTTCTTCATCTGCGCGATGCCGAAAGCAATCTGTTCATCGCTCATCTGCGGGTTTTCTTTCTTGATCAGCACGTTGCCCGCATTTGGATCCTGCAGATAGTTTTTCCAGCCCTGCATTGATGCCTTCACAAACGCTGCCACCGCTGCCGGGCGTTTCTCGATGGTCGATTTCATGCAGACGATGCTGTTGCCGTACGGCGGATAGCCCCAATCGCTGATCGGATAGACATTGGCCTGCGCATTGGCTTTCTGCACCGCAAAAGGTTCGGAGGTGATATAGCCTTGCTGCACCAGATTTTTATCGGCGAGGAACGGCTGAATGCTGAAGGTGTAAGGCCGCACGCGAGCGTTTTTAAGGTTTAGCGCACTCTGCGCCCACGGCCAATATGAGGTGTAGGCTTCCGCCGCCAGCAGGAAGGTTTTGCCCTGCAAATCGGCCTGATTTTTCACATCCGGATGAGTGAGAAAGGCAATCGCCGAGTGCTGGAAGGTGGTGGCAACCGGCATCGCTTCAACGCCTTGCTGCCAGATTTCCAGCGCCTGCATATTATCGCTGATGATGCAGTCGGCTTGGCCAGCCGCCATCAGCTGCATGGTATGCACCTGCGGACCGCCCATCTTGATGGTGACGTCGAGACCGGCATCGCGATAGAGATTCTGCGCCTGCGCCTGGTAGAAACCGCCGTGTTCGGCCTGCGCATACCAGTTGGTCATAAAGGTGAATTTCTCCGCCGCCATGCTCGGGGCCGAGAGTGCCAGCGCAAGCGCGGCAACAGTGCTCAATGTTTTGTTCATCGTTATTCCCTAGCGAGGTGTTAAAAAGGCGGCGGCGTCGTTGTGGTCTAATACTTTACCTTGCCATTGGCCGGTGCCCCACGCCGGTTCGGCGCGCGTTACCCACGTCATTTGATGCACTTCGGTGATCACCTGCGCCCAGCTTTCTGCCAGCGAATCGAGGATCGCCGCGCCTTGCTCGGGCGTGGACGGCAAAGGATCGCCAATCACACCGCTTGGGCCGAAATCGTAGGACGCCCACGCCGCCATCGGTTTGTTGATCGACAGCGTCGGGCAGGGGAACTCCGGCGGATAGTTGGCGACGGCTTTGTCCATTTGCACGGTATCGGGTGCCAGCGCCAGCATCAGCGCGGTTTCCGCATGTCCCGCGTGCATCGCCATCTGCCGCTCTTTGTCATCCATAAAGCTTTCAGCGCAATTCGGCACTTTGAAGGTGTCTTGCATGATGATGATCATGTCGCCGTGACGCAGACGCAGCTCGCGCGCCGCCATCTGCAACGGCTGCGGCTGGCCGCCGTGGCCGTTAACCATCACGAATTTGCGGAAACCGGCGCGATAAAGTGATTCGCCAATCTCCAGAATGGTGTGCAGCAGGGTTTCGCCGGTCAGCGTCAGCGTGCCGGGAAAATGCAGGTGCTCATCTGATTTGCCGTAGGTAATCGGCGGAATGGCGTAAGCGGGGATCGCCGCGGGTAAGCGCGCCAGCGCATGGCCGACCACGCCGGAAGCGATCACGCTATCTACCGCGCACGGCAGATGCGGGCCGTGCTGCTCAATTGCGCCGGTCGGCAACACGATCACGGTGTTGGCTTTATTTTCCAGCGTGGCGATGTCGGTCCAGCTCAGGTACGGCAAAAAGCGGTTTGCCGGAATATAACCATGCAGCATTTCAACTCCTCGTGTTATTGCGGCAACCACGCTGTGGCTTCAACTTCAATCAAGACGTCCGGACTCGGCAGCATTTCGCTGACCTGCACCACGGTGGAAACCGGCGGCGCATCGGGGAAAAATTGCTTACGCACCCGGCTGTAATGGGGGAAATGGTCGAGGTTGCGGAAGTACTGCACCAGTTTGAAAACATCGCTCATCTGGCCGCCGGCGCTTTCGATGGTGGTGCGGATGCTCTCCAGCACGTACCAGCTCTGCGCCAGAATCGGTCCCTCTTTGATATCGGTGGAGAACTCGCCGGTGCGGCCAAGCAGCTGTTGCGCCGCTGCGGGAATGTCGTCGTAGCCGCGCACAATGGTGGCGGTTTGCGGGTTCACCGGAATAATGCCGGAGAGAAAAATGAAGTCGCCCGCGCGTCGCCACGCGGCATATTTCGCCAGCGGTTGTCCCGCTCCTGCATCAAGCGCCATCTGTTGTTTCTCCATAACGCACACCCATTTTCAGCCGATAGCGCTGACGTTGACACAACGGCCAGCTCGCCACATCGGCATGCGGAAAGATCACAAAATCATTCTCCAGCAGCGCGCGGCGTTGGCAGATCAGCGCCGATGCCTCATCAAATGCCGCGCCCAGTTGCAGGCTCAGCAAGCCGCTAAACAGCGTATCGAGCGGGTCGTAACTGCCAAACGGGCAGAACGCGTCCTGCACATTGTCAGCGCCAAGCAGCAGCGGAATGCCCAGCGCCTGCGCCTCTTTCACCAGCGTTAAACCGCGCAGACGCGGCGTGCGGCCAGGCACTGCATCCTGCAGCAGCAGGTTGGTGAGCGGCAGCGCAATCAACGTCACATGGTGTTGCGCCAGCACGGCAAGAATCTGTTGCGCATCATCCTGCTGCGACAGCGCGCAGCTGTGGCTGCAGGTAATCGCGCCGCTAAACGGATGCTGCTGCAAATAGTGCGCCAGCCAGCGTAATCCCTGCGCCTCAACGTTAAGTTCTTCATCAATATGCAGATCGATATCCAGCTGCCACAGTTCGGCGGCCTGCATCAGATGCTGAAACGCCTGCGCATCCCAGTTGCTGCTGTGAATAAAACCGCCTAACAGCGCGCCGGGACCGCTGGTCGCGACCTGCGCGGCGATATGCTGCGCATCGCTGGCATCGGCGAAAAAGGTCAGTGGCGCGAGGGCGACACGTTCAATGCTGCACAGCGGATGGTGCAGATCGCCAATCACTTGCCACGCTAATGGTGCATCGACGGAGAACCAGTCGATGTGGGTGCGCAGCAAACCAACACCGGCTTCCACCGCCCAGCGCAGCGCCTGGCTGGCGCGCTGCTGCAAATCTTCCATACTCCATTGCGCGCGGTCCTGATGCATGGCGGCAATTGCTGCAAGCAAACCGGGCTGTTGCGCCGGGCTGCGCTGGATGGTGAAGGTTTTATCCAGATGCGCGTGCGGCTCGATAAACGCGGGCAGCACCAGCGCACCATTCAGCGGCAGATAATCAGCGGGTGCTGCTGCGCTGTCGGGTTCGAATTGCAGGCCCGCAGCGTGGAAATGTAAGGTCGCCAGCTGCGGTTGATTATTTGTTTCAGGCCAGTTCTCTGGCAGCAGCCAGCGGGGTAAACGTGCGCCGGTCGCTCCCGGATAGCCGCTCATAGATCCAGCACCAGTAAAGGTGAGCGCGCACGCGAGCAGCACAACACGATGCAATCATTGGCCGTGCGCTCTTGCAGACTTAACACGTCATCACGGTGATCTGGTTCGCCTGCCAATACGCCGGTGATACACGAACCACACATGCCTTGCTCGCAGGAAAGCGGTAATTCGAGACCTGCATTCTCAAGCACTTCAGCGATAGTTTGTTGCTCACCCACGGCAAAGCGTGCGCCGGAGGAGGCGATCTCCACCTCGAACGCACCGCCAGCCGTCACCGTCGTTGTGGGTTGGAAGCGTTCGCTGTGCAGCTGTGCTGCGGTCCACCCGTGTTTTAAAGCGAGCTGCTGCAGATGATCCATAAACCCCACCGGGCCGCAGAACACCAGCGCCGAATTGTCTGGCTTAGTGAGATCGTCGGGCACCTGCTGGCGCAGGCTGTCGCCTTCGCTGCTGTAATGAATGACGACACGAGCGCCGAGATTGCTCAGGCGTGCGCTGAAAGCCAACTCGTCGGCGCGTTTCAGGTAAAGGTGCAGGGTAAAATCGGCCTGACGAGCCGCCAGCGTTTCGGCCATCACCAACAGCGGCGTCAAACCGATACCAGCAGCAAACAGCAGCGTGCGCGACGCTTGCGGCAGCGGGAAGTGGTTGCGTGGGGCGGAAATCTCTAAATCATCGCCGACATTTAATTGCTGATGCAGCCAGTGCGATCCGCCGGTTGAACGCTGATCCAGACGCACGCAGATTTCATAGTGATCGGCTGCCGCAGAGCAAAGCGAATACTGGCGTTTACCGCCGTCGGGAATAATCACATCAATATGCGCGCCGGGCGTGAAGGCGGGCAGCGGCTGTCCGCTGCCACTCGCCAGCGTCATTAATACATTGCCTGCACCGTTGAACTGCTTTGCGATGACGGTGACGGCGAGAGAGTTGGATTTCATCATCTTTCTGCCTAAGCAGGGATGTCATCGGCTGCGAGGCCGCGCAAACCCTTGTTTTTATCATGGCAGCGATTATTATTTTGCCCTTGTGTAAGCGTCCATCTGTTTAATTCGCATGATGCGTTGCAAAAAAGAGAGCACCCCTTATGTTCGCCTTCTCCCGATTTCTGCTCTATTTCACTGAAGTGGCCCGCCAGGGTTCGCTGCGCAAGGCTTCTGAGGTGCTGCATGTCTCGGCGTCGTCGATCGATCGGCAGATCCTGCGCGTTGAGGAACAGCTGGATATGCCGCTGTTCGAGCGCCATCCATCAGGATTACGTATGACCGCTGCGGGTGAGATCCTGCTAAATGCGGCAAAAAACTGGCAGCGGGATTTTGGCCGCGTCTGTACGCAGCTGGATGATCTGCGCGGGCTGCGCCACGGCCATGTGCATATCGCCACCATCGATGCGATTAATCGCGGTTTCTTTTCATCGATCTTGCAGCGTATTCGCAGCGACTATCCCGGCATCTCTTTCACGCTGACCACCATGAGCAATATCCATATCGCCAATGCGTTGACGTCGGGCGATGCGGATTTCGGCATCATGCTCAATCCGCAGAGTTCGCGCGAGCTGCTGGTGAAGTCATTTGCCGATTTACGCCTCGGTATTGTGGTAAGCAGCCAGCATCCGCTGGCCCATCTGGAGTCGATCCGTTTCAGCCATTGCGAATCCTGGCCGTTTATCGTGCCCGCCGCGCCGCTGATGTTGGCCGATCCGCTGGAAGCGCTGATCAACAGTTCGGGCATTAAGATCAGCGAAGTGGCGCGCACCAATAACATTCATATGCTGCGTTCGCTGGTGCGCGATGACGTGGGGATCAGCCTGATGTGCTGGCTGGATATCGTCGATGAATATCGGCGCGGCGAACTGAAGTTTATCCCGCTGATCGATACGGTGCTGAAGCCATTTACCCTGTCGCTGTGTGTTGCGCCGCAGCGCCAGCTTTCGATCGCGGCTTCCATGATGCTGCGCGAGCTGGAGTCGTTTTTTGCGCTGATGCAGAGTGAGGAGCTGCTGGCGTAAATGGTCGCCATGAATGGCGTAATGCCGATCAGTTAAGCACAGAGCGACTTTCGTTCGCCATGTGCTGAGGCAGTTGCAGCACCCTGGTGCGGCGACCGAGCAGAGAGCGCCTGGCCGCGCCCTCTGCACTCCCGGGCCCTGCGCCAGCCCAACCCGCCGCTTCGCGGTGCCTTCACTCATTCACGATTCCTGACGGACCGGCGGCGATTCGCTCCTGCTCAGCGCCACCTCTCGCCGCATCCATGCGGCTCGCCCTGGAATCCCTCAATCGTTCAGCGGGTTCGGATGTCACCTCAACACCCGCGCTGCTGCAGTAGTGCATTTCCCTGGCTCGCCATCGCTACAAATTCCGTAGGGTTGCCATTTATGGCGACCTGGTGCACATGAATGCGCACCCTACGAAAAAACCAATTCGGGCACGGTTATCACAGGCGGCGGTGTTGAGCGCCATCCGCAGCGCCGAGCGCAGAGTGACGGCCAGGATGAGCCGACAGGACGTCGGCGAAAGCGCGGATTGCTAAGGTCCGCGCCTTCGGACCTTAACCCGGCCGCCTGCTTCATGTATTCTGAAACTGCCAGATGCTTAGCGGGCGGAATCCCTGCGATGTCAGCGCACTGCTTATCTGACATGCATTACGCCATGAATGGCGACCCTACGATAATGTTAATCGCCCCAACGGCTGCGCAAATAATTCACCGCATCCTGAGTTTGTGGCTGATTAAGGTAATTCTCGCGGAACAAAATGGTGCCGTTAATTTGCGGTACTGACTCGTTGAGATCGAGCTGCTTTTTCAGCTCGGGCACGCCGCCATTTACCGTCCAGTCCGGTTCGCTTTTCGAGGCTTCACCGATTTTATACAGCGCGACACCGATATAGAGGCGCGTATGTGTCGGCTTCACTACGTCCGCCCACCAGTTGGCTAACACGTCGTAGCGTGCGGCCTGGCGCGCAAACGGCCAGTAAAGCTGCGGCGCGATGTAATCCAACAGACCCATTTGCACCCAGCGACGTGTATCGGCGTAGGCTTCGTCATAGGCGGCCGCGCCGCGCGTGTCAGAACCTGCCGCATCATGCGAAAGATTGCGCCACACGCCCGCTGGGCTGACGCCAAATTCTACATTCGGGTTCAGCTGCTTGATGGTGCGCGACACCTGCTCGATCAACAGCAGCGTATTGTTGCGTCGCCAGTCAGCTTTTGAGGCAAAACCCTGACCATACTGGCGGAACGTGGCGTTGTCGTTGAGAGTTGAGCCGGGCGTTTCGGTATAGAAATAGTCATCAAATTGCACGCCGTCGATTGGATAGTGCGACACCACTTCCGCGACGATGCTGGTGATCCAGTCACGCGCTGCGGGAATGCCGGGATCGAGTACGAAACGGTCGCTGGCGGTACGAATCCAGTCGCGATGCAGCACAAACACGCTGGCCGGTTGCAGCGCAAGCGTATTATTCAGTGCGTTAACCGTGGACGGTTTGACGTTGGTCGAGACGCGATAAGGGTTGAACCACGCGTGCACCTTCATGCCGCGTTTGTGCGCCTCATCCAGCATGAACTTCAGCGGATCGTATCCAGGATCTTCGCCAATTTTGCCGGTGAGCATATCTGACCACGGCAGGATGCTGGAGCGCCACAGCGCAGTGCCATCCGGTTTCACCTGGAAAAACACAGTATTGATGCCGAGGCTTTTCAGTTTATCCAGCTTATCGGTCAACGCCTGCTGCTGCTGGTGGATGCGGTTGGCTGGGCTGGCGTTGACTGAATTGATCGGCGGCCAGTCGAGGCGTGAAACGGTGGTCAGCCACACGCCGCGCACCGGCTCTTTGCTCAGCGCAGGTTTGGTGGGCATCGGCGGTTTGGTGACCGTCGGCAACGGCGTGACCAGCGATTTCGGTGGCGGCGAGGAGCAACTGGCAAGAGAGAGGGCGACAGCAACGGCAATCAGCGCAGCGGATTTTTTGTAGGTGTTAACCCAGGGAAAACGATGTGAACAGGCTATGGTAAACTCCCTTTTTTGCAACTTTCTGTTCGAAGAGCCTCATTCTCTTATCATGCGAACTAAAGTCAATATAATCGCGCGTTCGCTGAGCATTTCCAGGTCGCCATGAATGGCGACCCTACGACAGGCGTCCGCCACCAAACACCATTGAGGAACCCAAAACCTATGCAATACGAAGACCTTTATCGCCGTATCGGCCAGATCATCTTTAGCTGTGGCCCCGAAGGTGCGCGGGAATTGATCGTTCAGGCTGAGCTGTTTGCGGACGATGACGGCGGGCAGTTTCAGTTCGATTACATCGATGAAAACGGTGAACCGGATTGGTTTGAACCCGATGCGCGCGCGATTGGCGATCTCTCGGAGGCGCTGAAGGATTTTCAGCAGTACTTCGTGGATAACAACATGACCAACGGTATGCCGGTGTGGCGCAAATGCGCGATTAACCTCAAGGTGCTGGAAGAAGCCATCAGCATCGACGTGCAGTACGACTGAGTTCCGTGGCTTCCTTGCCCGGAATCAATGCGTTACGAGCGTAACGCCACCATCTCCTCGTTTTTACGCGCCACGCGTTTGCGCTGCACAATGCGGCTGGCGGCAACCACACCCAGCGTTAACAGACCGGTGGCGATTATCTCTGGACGGTGTTGTTGGTTAAACAGCATGGCAATCAACACGCCGACTATGAACACCATCGTCGCCCATGTCAGGCCAGGGAACAGCCACATGCGATAGCTGAGGACTTCGCCGCGCGCTTCGCGCTTTTTGCGCAGCACCAGATGAGACGCGGCGATCACCAGATACACCAGCAACGCAATGGCACCGGAACTGGCGAGCAGGAACTCAAATACTGCGCTTGGCGCCAGATAGTTGGCGATCACCGCGAGGAAGGCGGCCGCCGTAGAAAGCAGCACCGCTACCCACGGCGTGCCGCTGCGGGTGGTGCGCGACGCGATGGCTGGCGCATCTTCACGGCGTGACAGTGAATAGATCATGCGTGATGCGGTATACAGCGCAGAGTTGAGGCAGCTACACACCGCAATCAACACCACCACATCAACAATCTGCTTAGCGTACGGCACGTTCATCATCTGCATCGCCGTCTGGTAAGAACCCGCTTTCATCAGCGACGGCGTATTCCACGGCACCAGCGCCACCACAATGAAAATCGACAGCAGATAGAACAGTGCGATGCGCCAGATCACCGAATTGGTCGCCTGAGTGATTTGCTTCTTCGGCTCGCGCGATTCGGCGGCGGCAATGGTGACGATCTCGGTGCCCATAAACGAGAACATGGTGGTGAGGATCGCCGCCAGCACTGCGCCGATGCCGTTCGGCATAAAGCCTTTTGTGTCATAGAGATGTGAAATTCCTTGCGTGCTGCTGCCCGGCATCAAACCGAACACCGCCAAACTACCCGCGCAGAGGAACGCGACAATCGCCACCACTTTCAGCAGGGCGAACCAGAATTCAAACTCGCCATAATTCTTCACGCTGAACAGGTTGCTGATAGTCAGAAATGAAGTGATCGCCAGCGTGTATTCCCACACTGGAACCTGCGGAAACCACGAATGCAGAATGGTGCCAGCGGCGTTGGCTTCCAGCGGGATCACTAACACCCAGAACCACCAATACAGCCAGCCGATGGTGAAGCCGGCCCAGCGACCGAGCGATTTGTCGGCATAAGTGGAGAAGGAGCCGGAATCGGGTGACGCCACCGCCATTTCAGCCAGCATGCGCATAATCAGCACCACCAACGCGCCCGCAGCGATGTAGGCCAGCAATACCGCCGGACCGGCTTCGGCGATCGCATGACCTGAACCAACAAACAATCCGGCACCAATCACGCCACCAATCGATAACATCCGCACATGACGCGGCTTCAGGCCTTGCGCCAGTACATCGGCATTCTGTGAACTCATCAATATTTCTCCAAAGCGTCTCTCAGGCCGCGCCACGCGCAACCGGGTTACAACAGGTGAGAAGCCCAGCCCGCTGCGCGAGCTGGGTAGCGTGTTACGAATCGGCGTGTTGACTCAGCACGCTGCTGAGAATGTCGAGCGCCTGACTGAACTGCGCATCAGGAATGGTGAGCGGATAGAGGAAGCGGATGACGTTGCCCAGCGGGCCGCAGGTGAGCAGCAACAACCCACGCGCCATCGCCTGTTGCTGGATAGTTTGCGCGGTTTGCGCGCTGGCAAATTCCACCGCGATCATCGAGCCAAGGCCGCGAATATCGGTAATGGAGGAGCACTGGCTGCGCGCGCTGTGCAGGAAGTCAGTTAACTGCGCGCCGAGTTGTGCAGAGCGTTCACACAGCTTCTCGTCGGCGATCACGTCCAGCACCGCATGCGCAGAGGCAATCGCCAGCGGATTACCGGCGTAAGTGCCGCCCAATCCACCCGGACCTGGCGCATCCATAATCTCGGCGCGGCCGCTGACCGCCGATAACGGCATGCCGCCTGCGAGGCTTTTCGCCATGGTGATGAGATCCGGTTTCACTGCATAGTGATCCATCGCAAACAGCTTGCCGGTGCGGGCAAAGCCGGTTTGCACTTCATCGGCAATCAGCAGAATGCCGTGCTCATCGGCCAGCGCACGCAGACGGTTAAAGAATTCAGGCGGCGCGACGTGGAATCCACCTTCGCCCTGAATTGGCTCCAGCACGATAGCGGCAACATCCTGTGGCGCGATGTCCTGAGTGAAGATGTCCTGCAAGCTGGCCAGCGCATCATCAACGCTGATGCCGGTCACGCTGTTGGGATAGCGCGCGTGCCACACCGACGCGGGCATCGGGCCGAAGTCGCGTTTGTAAGGTGCCACTTTGCCGGTCATCGCCATGGTCATAAAAGTTCGACCGTGGAAAGAGTTGCCGAAGGTGATGATGCCGTGACGGCGCGTTGCCGCCCGCGCCACTTTCACTGCGTTTTCGACCGCTTCGGCGCCGGTAGAGAAGAAGGCGGTTTTGGCTTTACCGGTAATCGGTACCACGCGATTGAGGCGTTCAGCCAGCGCCACGTAGCTCTCATACGGCGTCACCTGGAATGCGGTATGGGTAAATTTTTCTAACTGATCGGCAATCGCCTGCACGATGCGCGGATGGCGGTGACCGGTGTTTAACACCGCGATGCCGCCGGCGAAATCGATCCAGCTGTTGCCTTCACCATCGCGTAGCGTGGCGTTCTCCGCGTGCTCTACATACCACTGACAAAGATTGCCGGTGCCGCGTGGCAGGGCATCATCTTTACGTTGCTGTAACTGGCTGTTTTTACCTTCCATAACCTTTCCTTAGCGATAAGCGTCTTTACAAATCACGACAAACACGCTTATTTATGCCTGCGCTGAGCTATCTTGCCAGAGCCACTTTCAGTGAAAAGAGGGGAGCCAATTGCGAAGTTTGTACGCCGATCATGTATTAGAGCGCATGCAGTTTATGCCGGAAGGAACATTGCAGCAGCGTTTGCTGAGCTGTATGCAAGCCGCTATCGCAGAAGGTATTTTTCCTCGTGCCACGCGCTTGCCCGCTACGCGTGATTTGGCGCGCGAGCTGTCGGTGTCACGTAATACGGTATTGAACGTGTATGAGAATTTGATGGCGCAAGGCTACGTCACGGCGCGCACCGGCAGCGGCACCTGGATTGCAGAAAACTTACCGGAAGGATCGCTGAACACGCCACGCAATGTGGCAACTGTCGAACCGTTAACTGCGAAACCGGCGGCGATTTCTAAACGCGGTGCGTCGCTGCTCGGCCATGCCAATGCGTCGCCGTATCAGTGGGGCGCTTTTGTGCCTGGCGCGCCGGATGTCACACAGTTTCCGCATAAACTCTTCAGCCAGATTCAGGCGCGTTTGAACCGTGAACCGGATATCGAACGGCTGATCTACAGCAGCAACGGTGGCTGCCCGCAGCTGCGCGCCGCGCTGGCGGAGTACCTCAGCGTGGCGCGTTCGGTGCGCGCCGATGCCGATCAAATCATCATCACCGAAGGTATTCATCAGGCGGTGGATTTGGTTTCACGCGTGCTATGCGATCCTGGCGATCAGGTGTGGATCGAAGAGCCAGGTTATTGGGGGACGCGTAATCTGCTGCGCATTAACGGTCTGAAAATCAATGCCATTGCGGTGGATGAGCAGGGATTAATTCCCGATTTGCCGCCGCGCAGTCGCGCACCGAAAATGATTTTCGTGACACCGTCACACCAATATCCGCTGGGCGTGCATCTTAGCCTGGAACGCCGCAAGCAACTGCTCGATCTGGCGCGCAAACACAAAACCTGGCTGGTGGAAGATGATTACGACAGCGAGTTTCGCTTCTCCGGTCAGCCGTTTCCGTCTCTGCAAGGCTTTGAGCCGGATGCGCCAGTGATCTACATGGGCACTTTTAGCAAGACGCTCTATCCAGCACTGCGCCTCGGTTATTTGGTGGTACCAAAAGCGCTGGCGCAGCCGCTGCGCGTGGCGGCGGCGGAACTGTATCGCGGCGGTCATCTGCTGGTGCAGCGCGCGCTGGCGGAGTTCATTCAGAAAGGGCATTACATGTCGCATATTCGCCGCATGCGCAAGCTCTACAGCCAGCGGCGACGCTTTATGGTTAGCCTGATTGAGCGTTATTTGGGGGCTGCTTTTTTGCCGGTGGTGAATCACGAGGCGGGATTGCATCTGGTGATGAATTTGCCAACCGGCTGCGATGATGTGGCAGTCGCCGCGCTGGCGCTGCGGCGCGGCGTGAAGGTGCGGCCGTTGTCGCAATATTATATGCATCCGCAGGAGCGGCGCGGCTTGCTGCTGGGTTTTGCCTGCGTCGATGAGCGGCAGTGTCAGGATGCGTTTGGCACGTTGAAAGGGTGTTTGGCGGAGATGGGGATTATTTGAAAGGAGGTCGCCATAAATGGCGACCCTACAACGGCCACATCGTCTTCGTAGGGGCGCCATTTATGGCGACCTGGTCAACTTATGGCTGACCAATACCATTCAAACGCTGCACAATTTCAGGCGTAAGTCTCACCTCAGCACTCGCCAGGTTCTGCTTCAGGTGCTCCGGCGATGAGGTGCCCGGAATCAGCAAAATATTAGGCGAACGCTGCAGCAGCCAGGCCAGCGCCACCTGCAACGGTGTAGCGCTCAGTTCATTTGCCACCTCGCTCAGCTGATCCGATTGTAGCGGTGAAAAGCCGCCGAGCGGGAAGAACGGCACGTAAGGAATGCCTTGTGCTGCCAACTGGTCGAGCAGCGCCTCATCCTGGCGATTGGCCAGATTGTAGAGGTTCTGCACGCAGGCGATCGGCGTCATCGCCTGGGCATCGGCCACCTGTTTGGCGGTAACGTTGCTCAGACCAATATGACGAATTAGCCCGCGCTCTTTCAGCTTAATCATCGCTTCAACCTGCGGCTCCAGCGAACCTTCTTTCGGTCCATGCACGTCCAACATCGACCGCAGATTCACCACTTCCATCACATCAAGCCCAAGATTGCGCAGATTATCCTCCACCGCTTGCGTCAGCGCTTCCGGCGTAAACGCCGGTAACCAACCGCCTTTCTCGTCGCGGCGCGCGCCCAGTTTGGTGACGATCACCAGATCGTCGGCGTAAGGGTGTAACGCTTTCTTGATCAGCTGATTAGTGATGTGCGGACCATAGAAATCGCTGGTATCAATGTGATTTACGCCTGCGGCGACGGCATCCCGCAGCACCTGCAAAGCGCGCGCTTCGTCTTTTGGCGGACCAAACACGCCGGGACCGGCTAACTGCATGGCACCGTAACCGAGTCGTGCAACCTGGCGATCGCCAAGGGTGTAAGTCAATGCTGGATGAGACATGGAAAGCTCCTTCGTCAGTGTGTGGTTAGATTGTAATCGTCAATGTGCTGTGCAACTATCCGTACAAATCGCGACACACTGTACGAGGTGGCGAACAATGGCATTGGATATCGCGTTGCTGCACGCGGTGGTGGCGGTGGCAAAAGCGGGTGGTTTTCGTGAGGCGGCGCGCATCACCGGCAGTAATCCGTCGCGCCTGAGTGATGCGGTGCGGCGCGCCGAAGAGCAGCTCGGCGTGCGGCTGTTTAATCGCACCACGCGCACCGTGGCGTTAACCGAAGCCGGCAGGGCGCTGATGTCGCGCCTGCTTCCGGCGATGAATGAAGTGGATGCGGCGCTGGATGCGCTGAATACGTTCCGCGATACGCCGGGCGGCACCTTGCGCTTAAACGTGCCGGTGAGTGCCGCGCGCATCGTGTTACCGGCGATTGTGCCGGGATTTCTACAGCGCTATCCCGATATCCAGCTGGAAGTGGTAGCGGAAAGTAATGTGCAGGATGTGTTCCGCGATAGCTGTGATGCCGGCATTCGTTACGATGATCATCTGGAGCAGGATATGGTGGCGCTGCCGATTGGTCCGCGCACCCAGCGCTTTGCGTTGGCGGCGTCTCCCGCGTATCTGGCGCAGTTCGGTACGCCGCAGCATCCGCGTGACCTGGTACAGCATCGCTGTTTACACGGACGCTATGCGACGGGCGTGATTGCCGAATGGGAATTCACCTGTGGCGAGGAAACCGTGCGCTTGCAGCCGAAGGGGCCACTGATTTGCAGTATCGGCGCGGCGATGGATCTCACGGTAGAAGCGGCGATCGCTGGCTGCGGCGTGGTTTATCTTTTCGAGGATTGGATCAAAACGCCGCTGAGTGATGGCAGTCTGCAACCGATTCTGCCGGATTGGTGGCAAAGCTTCTCCGGCCTGTGGCTCTATTACAACGATCGCCGGTTGATTCCGGCACCGCTGCAGGCGTTTCTGGATTATGTGCGTGAGTTGAATGCGCACGCTGTCATGTAGGGTCGCCATTTATGGTGACCGGATTCAATTTGACGCTGGCGGGATAGCTGCAACGGCTTTCAACAGATTCAGCCACGGCTGGCTATCGCTCAACAGCTCACAGCTCAGATTTTCAATCGTCATATGCTGCGCCATCGCGGCGCGGCGCAGCAGGTTGTAGGCATCATCTTCCTCCAGCTGCAATTCGCGCATCACGCGTAGCTGAGCGGAAAACAGAAACTTGCGCGCGCGCAGGCGCTCTTCCTGACGCTTCAATTGGGCTTCAAGCTGATTGATACGCGCCGCGCTGTCGAGCGCGAGGGTAAAAGCGGTCATCACGCCATCAAAGCGCACCGGCTTGCGCATGTAGCTGTCAATCTTTTGCTCGGTGATCCACTGCATGCGCGATGGCGTTTCCATTGCGGTGAGCACCACCTTCGGCAGCGCGGGCCACGGCAATTTATGCGTCGGATGAAACAGCGCCGGATTGTCGCCATCAAACACCAGCAACTGCTGCTGCGCCAAGGTGCTTTTGTTGGGAAACTCAGCACAAAATTCACCCAGAATGCCCATGCGCGTAAACTGCTGCGCCAGGTGCTGATTATCGCGCTCTGAGCAGCCAATCACGCACACCTTCAGTCCGCGCATCTGCACGTTTTTTCGACTCATGCGTTTTCTCCACCTTTGCCGAGATGGTCGAGGTCTGTCCATGCCAGCCAGGGATCGGGCTTCACCGGCGCGTCGGCCTGCCAGAAACTTTCCAGCTTGCCCGCATGGCAGCGCGCCAGATGCGGCGTCAGCCAGCTGTGATTGTTGTCGGCATCGATGCGAATTGGTCCGGCGGGCGAATCCATCTCATCCAGTAACACCGCCTGGCGCACGCCGTCGACTTCGGCGTTGCCATGCCGCGCAATCGCACGCGCCAGCAAATGGCCCGCCAACCACGCGCTTTGGCTATCGACGGACGGCGAAACCTGATCGCCAAAACGCTGACGATAGCAGCGCAAAAAATCGCGGTTGGCGACGTTGTCGATGGACTGGAACCAGCTGGCAGAAACCAGATAACCTTCCAGCACCGCAGCGCCAATTAACTGCACTTCGGGTTCGCACAGCGTCAAGCTCAGTTTCAGTGGCTGATTGAGCCACGGCTGATGTTGGCTGGCCTGATACCATGCGCGGTAAAAGCTGTAGGCACTTTTGCCGACCATGGTATTGAGTATCACTTTTGGTCGCCGCGCGATGATATCGCCGATCAGCTCACTGACATCTTCTTCACCGAGCGGCAGCAGTTTGCTTTCCACCACGCTGCCGCCGGCTGCCGTCACCGCTTCACGCGTGATGCGATCCATCTCCCACGACCACACGTAATTGGAACCAACGTGGTAAATCTCGGCATCGTGCTCCTGCAGCAGCCAGCGCAGCAGAGGAATCACATGCTGGTTGGGCGTGGCACCGAGATAAATCACGCTGTTGCTGCTCTCGAAACCCTCATAGCGCGCCGGATGCCACAACAGGGCGTTGGCCGCTTCCACCAACGGCAGGATAGTTTTGCGCGCCGCCGAGGTGTAACAGCCGATCAGATGGCGCACGCCGTGGCGATGCAGCAGGTCGTGGCAATATTCGTGGTATTTGTCCAGCGAACCGCCGGGATCGCGCACCACTGGCGCCAGGGTAAAGTCATAGTTTGGGTTGGCGTTGATCTCCTCAATCGCCAACAGAATGCCGTTGAGCATTTCACGGCCAATCACCGCGTAATCGCCGGAAACCGAATAGAGAATGCCAACCGGGATGACGTTCTTGCTGGGTGATGTGGGCATAAATGACTCCGTGGGAAATTGGTGAAACGGTCGCCATGAATGGCGACCCTACAGGTTTTCGTAGGGTGCGCATTTATGCGCACCTGGTTTAATTAGAGCGCGCCACTAACGGGACATAAAAATGTGGCTGACGCATCAGCACCAGATCTTTACGTCTTACTACATGATTCGGATAAGTTGTATCTGGCGAGCCGGTGGTGATGGCCAGTTGCGCCAACCCGTTGTTGCTCAGCACTTTGCTCTCCTGACGTGGAAAGGCAAATGTATCCGGGCCAAACACGCCGCTGATGCCAAAACTTTCACCGGACGCTTCAGGCCAGTTGGCAAACGCCAGCCAGACATTATTTTCTCCGGCACGCACGCGCGGCAGTAGCCAGTGAAACGGATCGGCACCGCGTGGAATCGGCCAGACATGTTGGATGGCGGTGCCTTGATGCGCCAGCGGCGCAGGCGTATGCAGCGCTGACGGGCAGGCGATGATATCGCATCCTTCTAGCGCCAGAATGCGCGCCGCTTCCGGCACCAGCAGATCCTCTCCCAGCAGCAAACCGATGCGCCCGCAGGGCAGATCGCACGTCACCCATTTATCCCCGGCGCTGGCCCATTGCTGGTCAGCTTCGCTGAGGTGAATCTGGCGATAATGCGCACTCATTCCGGCGCTGCTCGCCAGCAAACAACTGTTATAGAAATGCGAGCCGTCGCGCTCGGCAAAACCCACTAACAGCGCGATATCCAGTTCCATCGCCAGCCTGATCACCGCCTGAATCGGTGCATCATCCAGCGTCAACGCGTTCATTTTACCGGCATAACCGGTCAACGCGCGTTCTGGCAGCACCAGCAATTCCACGCTAAGCGCCTTAGCCTGCCCGGCCCAATCGCGAATTTGCTGCAGATTGGCATTCACATCGTTCTCTGGACGGAACTGCGCCACGGCGATGTTTGAATCTTTGGCGGGCGGCAGCGGGTCGGCGCCATACAAGCCAAAGAAGTCCTGCGGATTCCACATAAAGGTGTTGGTCATCAGGCGTTGATACAGCTCGGGGCGGCGCTTTTTCAGCGCAGGATTGTCCAGCGGCAACGTCAGTTCCGCGCTCAGTACCTGATCGCCGCTGTCACAGCTTGCCAGCAGCTGGCCCTGGCTATCGGCGATACAACTGCCGCCGCTGAACTGCACGCCGCGCTCCCAACCCCAACGATTACTTTCGATTAACGCGCAGCCATTTTCCCAGCCGCGCGTCAGCCAATAAGGCGCGGGCGTGCGTTCAGCCAGCCAGTTGCTGATGTGGCAGATAATCTGCGCGCCGCCCATCGCAGCCAATCGCGCGGTTTCTATAAAGTGAATATCCATACAAATCAGCAGGGCGATATTGCCGATCTCAGTGTTAAACACCTGATGACCAACATCGCCATTGGCCGCCCATTTAGGCTCCGAGATATAAGGATGCGTTTTGCGATGCACGCCAAGCAGCCCTTGCGGGCCGACTAACAGTGCGCTGTTGTAGTAGATATCGGTGACCGCGTCACGTTCCGGCATGCCAAACACCAAATAACAGTTGAACTCGCGCGCCAGCGCGGCAAAGGCCTGGCTGGTTGGGCCATCGGCGGTTTCCACAAAGGGCGCGACTTCGGCGCGATCCTGCCAGCAATAGCCGGTGGTGGCCATCTCCGGCATCACAATCAGGCGCGCGCCGTCGCGTGCGGCTTCGGTGGCAAGTGTCAGCAGGCGGGCGACGTTCTCTTCTTTGCGAAACAGCGTCGGTTCAAACTGGATGGTAGCGACTTTGATGCTCATTATTCAGCCTCCTTGCTCAGCTGCGGGTTAAAAGCCGGTTTCGGGCCTTGATAGGCGTCTGACGGTTTCCAGCTGGTCTGCATATCTTGCGGAAAGGTTTTGAAGTAGTAGCGGCCTCGCGTCGCGGCGCTAATTGCAACGTGCAGTACCGGACC
The DNA here is from genome assembly GCF_045689705.1 of Pantoea sp. S18. Classification (NCBI taxonomy): domain Bacteria; kingdom Pseudomonadati; phylum Pseudomonadota; class Gammaproteobacteria; order Enterobacterales; family Erwiniaceae; genus Pantoea; species Pantoea sp. S18. Next base: position 382,437 of record NZ_CP142689.1, read on the forward strand.
CACCAGCATGGCGATAAACGAGGCGTAGACCATCGGATACGCACCCAACACGCCCGCCGCACCAAGGGCGACCGCCACGCACAGCGCAATCACGCCAGAAGGGTTCCACATCCGCAGATACTCTTTGCGGAACTCGACGAAATCCGACGGCGCGAGATGCAGCACTTTGCGGCACACGAAGTAGTCGGCAAGGATGATGAAGACCCAGGTATTGGTGAGAATGCCGGTAATCGATAAGAAAGTGCCGGTGTACTGCAGAATATTGCAGACGTAGAACACCACGCCGAGCAGCCATACCAGCAGCATCCACCATTGGCGGCCTGGACGATAGTTGAACGCCATATCCATGGTGTTAGACAGCGCAATCGAGCCGGAATAGAGGTTCAGGACGTTGATGCGAATTTGCGTGATCACCGCGAACAATACGCCGGTAAGGCCGATGATCAATGGGAAGACAAAACCAGGATCGAGCGCCAGCGACCAGACGTCCGCGCCCGCAATGTGCGGCATCAGCGTGTAGGCCATAAAGGCACCGAACAGCATCACCACCACAATCGGCAACAGCATGCCGAGCATAATGGTAGCGGTGCCTTTGTGACTGATATTGGGGCGCGCGAAGCGGCCATAATCGGTCGCCATCAAGCCCTGAAATACAATCTGCCCGTTCGCCATGTTCATCACCAGCCACAGCGCGTTGCTATCCACTTCACCTTTTGGCTGCCAGCCGCTAAAGCCGACTGACGGATAATGATGCGTCAGCTGATAAATACAAAAACCAAACAGCAGAATGAAGATCGGCACGCCCCAGGTTTGCAGGAACTGCATCGACGACATGCCTTTCCAGACAAACCAGATTGCCGCCAATCCCATCAGGGCAAATATCGCGATGCCCGCCACCGAGTTGACCGGCACGCCCGCATAGTTAGCGATGGCGTGCGACACGATGGTGCCTTCAAACAGGAAGTAAAAGATAAAGTTGATGGCGTAGATCAGCGAGGTGAACGCAGATCCCATGTAGCCAAAGCCCAGCCCGCGCGTCATCAGGTTAAGCGACAAGCCTTCTTTACTCGCCATCTTCATGATGCAGGAGCCAATCAGCGTGGCGAAAACCACCATATAGCCAATAGGCAACAGCAGCAGCGGCCAGCCGACCTGATAACTCATATCCGCGCCCAGGCTGAACCAGAACATCGCCGTCGAGTTGCCCAGCAGCACCAGAATGATGGCGGGGATCGGCCAGCGATAATGGGTGGGCACACGACCCACGGCGTAATCTTCTACCGCTTCCGCTTCGGTAATGTCCTGCGGTCCCTGAAACCACGTTTTCAACTTGCTCATAGTTTTACTCCAAATAAAAAAGCCCCGCCGACAGCATTGCCGGTGGGGCTTCTTCGCCTGAATTCGATGTATTGGAGTGACATGCAGCCACAAACCGCTTACCAGACTACAGCGCCTGTTCCTGCTGTGCAGGATGCGGTAATCAGTAGCAAGCAAGCTGCGTGCCAGGTTACAAACCGCGGCAAAAGCAGGCTTTTTGCCGTCTACAAGGATGGCGTTGCATTAGCGCGGTGCAGCGTGCACCGCCATGAGGCTTTCAAGAGGAATAAAACGAGAATTGGTTTCTACCGTGATTCTTCGACCAATACAGCTGCTGATCGGCTGCGGTAATCAGGCTATCGAGTGACATCCCTGGCTGCCAGCGAGCTGCGCCCTGACTGAGCGTTACCCATTCAGCGGTATCAGAACTCTCATGAGGAATAGCGCGCTTTTCCAGCGTGGTTTTAATTCGTTCGCACACTTGTGATGCGATCTCTGGCGTGGCATTGAGCAGCAAGACGGCAAACTCTTCACCGCCGAAACGCACGGCAAGATCGCTTTCATTTCTTACCGAATCGCTGATGCAGCGGGCCACTTTTACCAGACATTCATCACCTTTGAGATGGCCATACACATCGTTATAGCGTTTGAAATGGTCAACATCGATCATGATGAGATAAACCTGCGATTCTGCGGCAATTTGCGCAGTCCGCGCGTGAAAGTATTCGCGCAAATAGCGTTTATTTGCTAAGCCGGTAAGCGGATCGTGATCGGCAAGGCGGGTCAGTTTTTGAATTAACCGTGCGTTTTGCTGTTCACTGGCTTCGGCTTTACGAACCCATTCCATCATCACGTTTCGACAGGAAAGCACCACACCAAGGGCTAGCGTATAAGCAACCAGGTGGAAGAGAACATGTAGAGGATTTAACACGGCAATGTTGATAAACAGTGTCAATATTATCGGCAGTACAAAGGCTGCAATCACGTTAAGTGAAAGATGAAAGGCAATGACAGCTGGAAACAGCACCAATAAGGAGATCACCATCACCCACTCGATGTCATGTGTGGCGCGATATAATTGATGCAAAATTAACGCCCAAATCACGCCATAAATAACTGCACACAACATCAATACGGCACGAGTCAGATAAAGTTGCTGTTTAATCAATTGACTGGTGAGTAGCAGATTCCAGCAAGAAAACAGCATTAGCAACAAACTTAAAATAAAAATAGGTGGCAGAGATGGCACCAAATCATCATAGAAAAAATAGCGCAAACACAAGTAAAGTGAATAAGCGATATTGAGCCAAAGAAACCAAATACAGCCTGTCCGGGTGAGAATGACATCTTTGTTCACTTTTCCTGCATCCATAATCAGCATGTGAAAACCTCAAAAGAGAAGATGTTTCAGATAGTTACGACGCGCTTAGCATGGTTAAAGAAAAACGCAAATCCAGTTGTCGGATAGAGTTTTCTTTTCAATCGGGATTTTATCAAACGTCTGGTAAGGATAATCCTAAAGACAAAGATTTTTCAGTTCCAACGTAATTTTATTATTTCATATAAAGTTTCATTTTGGATAGGTTTTGTGTGTGGAAAATAATAGTTATTTCACTATTAATCATAAGGATAGATGGGTTCATTTGATCTGGTAGCAGGAAAAGCTAAAGTTTGAAGCCAATCAAAAAATTAATAAATTGCACGTTCGTCCATATCTTTAAGCTTGTGAAGTTTAAGGCGTTAACTACTGTTTAAAGCGAAATGTTTATTCAACTCATGCCATTTCACCATGCTGGCCATAAAGTTCGCTGTATTTTTTTTGCTTCCGACACATTTTGTCGGTTTATAGACACAGGGCGAATGAAATCTGACCAACCTCTGGAGGGGATGATATGTGCCAAAAATGGGCCATCGCTTGTGGTGCGCTATTACTTATTTGCAACGCAACGAATGCAGCTTCACCCTATGACGATCTTGCCTTTGCGTTGAAACAACAGCAGATTATTCAAAGCTTGCGCGCACATTGTCATATCGATAACCACATACCCGACGAAAAGATTCGCAACCTATTTCTCAGCGAAAAAAATAACCACTCACCGATTTTATTGGCGGCAAAAGCCTTTGATAAAAAGGATAAACCCGGTTATTCGCATGCGATTGCTAGCGTGCGTTGTCCAGAAATCAAATAGGGCGCTGAAAGGATATGAAACGAATCCATTCCCTGGCGTTGCTGTTGTGCTTAACCGCGTCTACGCAAGCAAGTGGTTTGTATTTGTATGAAATAGCCACTGATGATGTAGGTTTAGCCGGCGCGGGCCAGGCGGCGCGGGCGCAAGATGCCTCCACCCTGTTCACCAATCCGGCGGGAATGACGCTGCTACCCGGCAAAACCATGAGCCTTGGCGGCCAGATGCTCTATGGCAGAGCAAAATATGGCTTGAATGATGATGCGCTGCTGAACGGTAACAGCCCCGGCAATGTGATTGGCTGGTTTCCTGGAGCTAGCGCTTTCTACAGCCAGCCGATTACCGATCAATTAAGTGCAGGCATTGGTCTTTATGGCAATTATGGATTAGGCCTGCACTTTGGCGATTGGGCAGGCGATAATCTTATTAAAGACAGCACGTTAGTCGCGATGACGCTGATGCCATCCGTCGCGTGGAAATACAATGATGCGCTTTCAATGGGTTTCGGACTGGGCATTAATTATGGCTTTCTGAAATTGAAACGTCAGACGGCGACCGGAGAAAACGAGCAATCCGACCACGATTGGGCGTTGAACAGTAAATTCGGCATCATCTATCAATTTACCCCCGAGACGCGCGCGGGCTTGACCTACACCAGCGAAACCAAATATCACTTTGATATCAATGGTAGCGTGCAGTTAGACCAACTCACTAATAGTCCTTCTTACACTTTACCCATCGCAGCCACCGTTAATACACCCCAACAGGTGATGTTCAGCCTTTACCACGATCTGAACCGTCAATGGGCGTTAATGGGCGACCTCGGCTGGCAAGACTGGAGTGCCTACAGCAATAGTCAGATTGTGGTGGGTGAAAATCGCGTGGGCGACAATGAACGTCTGCGCGACACCTGGCATGTGGCGCTGGGCACGCAGTTCCGTCCCACCGACGACTGGACATTCAATACCGGTGTGGCATTTGACAGCAGCTTTTATCGCAATCAGAACGATACCTCGCTGACCATGCCTTCCGGTAATACCTGGCGTTGGGGCGTAGGCGCGCGTTATCAACTTGATGCTGAAAGCAGCATCGGTGCGGCGTTTGAGTATGCCTACATCGAAAGCTCGCGCGTTGCCTCACCTTTATTGCAAGGCGAGTACCAGCATCCTTCACTCTATTTTTTCGCCCTGAACTATAACCGCAACTTCTAACCCGTAACCGAGGAGGTGATCCGATCATGAGCATGTAAGCATCATTTACTGGCGGACAACATTCGTCTTGCCGTTCAAGGGCCTACCATTTAGTGGAGTGCAAAATGTCTCGAATGCCTTTTTGCAAAACGATGTTAGCCTCAATGCTCTCTGTCGCCTGCTGCTCATTCAGTGCACAAGCCGCGCCGGACAGCAATCAACCCTCTACCGCGCCCGAGCAAAACAAGGGCAAGCCCAATATTGTGGTCATCTTCGGCGATGATATCGGTTACTGGAATCTCAGTACGTACAATCAGGGCATGTTGGGTTATCAAACGCCGAATATCGACAGCATCGCTGCCGAAGGCGCGAAGTTCACCTCCTATTACGCGGAGCAGAGTTCTACTGCCGGTCGTTCCTCCTTCATAACCGGGCAGATGCCGTTCCGTACCGGGATGAGTAAGGTGGGCATGCCGGGCGCACCGCAGGGATTGCAGAAAGAAGATCCCACTATTGCCAATATCCTCAAGCAACTCGGTTATGCCACCGGCCAGTTTGGTAAAAACCATCTGGGCGACCGCAATGAGTTTCTGCCTACCGCACATGGCTTTGACGAATTCATGGGCAACCTTTATCACCTGAATGCCGAAGAGGAACCGGAGAACCCGGATTACCCACAAGATCCGGAGTACAAGAAACAGTTCGGCCCGCGCGGCGTAATCAAATCCACTGCTGACGGGAAAATTGAGGATACCGGTCCACTCAACATCAAACGCATGGAAACCGTGGATGAAGAGACGTTGGCAGCTAACAACGACTTCATGGAGCGGCAGGTCAAAGCCAACAAGCCATTCTTCACCTGGTACAACACCACGCGCATGCACAACAAAACCCATATTAAACCGGCCGATAAAGGCGTGACCGGATTGGGGGACTACGCCGATGGCATGGTGGAACATGACAAAATTATCGGGGAAGTGCTGAAGAAAATTAAAGATCTCGGCATCGAAGACAACACCATTGTGGTTTACACCACCGATAACGGGCCAATGACGGCGACCTGGCCGGATGCCGGTATCACGCCGTTCCGCGGTGAGAAAAACACCGGCTGGGAAGGTGGTTTCCGCGTACCGGCGATAATTAAATGGCCGGGACATATCAAACCTGGCACCTTAGTCAACGACATTGTCGGCAGTAATGACTGGTTCCCAACGCTGGTGGCAGCAGCGGGCGTACCGGATATCAAACAGCAGTTGCTGAAAGGCTATAAAACCAGCGCCATGAACTACAAAGTGCATCTTGATGGTTATAACCAGCTCGATTACATCACCGGTAAAACGCAGGAGGATCCGCGTAAAGAGTTCTTCTACTGGAGTGATGACGGCGATCTGCTGGCGATGCGTTACGGGCGCTGGAAAGCTCACTTCATGATCCAGGAACATACCGGGATGGATGTGTGGAAATATCCGTTCGTCAAACTACGTGTGCCTCTGATTTTCGACCTGAAAATCGATCCACTGGAAAAAGGCACCGATGGCATGGATTACAACCACTGGTTCTATGATCGCCTGTTCCTGCTCGGCGGTGCGCAGAAATATGCCGCTGAAATGCTGCAAAGCTTTAAAGAGTTTCCGCCACGGCAGAAACCGGGCTCATTCACCGTTTCTGATGTGTCGAAACTCATTGAGGAAGGCAGTCCGGCTACCAATTGATGCTCTGACCACAATGCCGGGTGAAATACTTCACCCGGTACTCAGGAGGCGTTCATGAAATACAGCACAACGTTGCCGGTTAAACCTCTTCCTACGGCGGAAAAATTCAGTGGCAAAGGGCCGGCTTACACGCGCCGTTTTCACGTGATGGCGAAACCCACCGGATCGCGTTGCAATATCGACTGCAACTACTGTTTTTACCTGCATAAAGAACAGCTGCTGGAGCAGGATCGTCACAGCGGCATGAGCGATGAGGTGCTCGAAACCTTCATTAAGCAATACATCGACAGCCAGGATGGCGAACAGGTGGTGTTCTCATGGCAAGGAGGCGAGCCCACGCTAATGGGGTTGGAGTATTTCGAAAAAATCGTCGTGCTGCAGAAGAAATACCAGAAGCCAGGTCAGCGGATTGAAAACGATCTGCAGACCAACGGCATTCTGCTGAATGACAACTGGGCGCGCTTTCTGCGTCAGCACAACTTTTTAGTCGGCATTTCAATCGATGGCCCGGCGGAACTGCACGATCGCTACCGCGTGACGCGCAGCGGTAAGCCCACTTTTGAGAAAGTGATGGCGGGCGTTGCGGCGCTGAAACGCCATAGCGTGCCATTCAATGCCTTAGTCACCGTTAACCGCACCAACGCCCGCTTCCCGCTTGAGGTTTACCGTTTTCTGACGCGCGAATTGGGTGCCACTTATATCCAGTTCAATCCCTGCGTTGAGCCGGTGGATTTCAAACAAACCGCACCGCAGTTCTGGCAAGACGACACCATTCCGGTTACCGGTTCTCGCCGCGCGCGTCCCGGCGACCTCGATTCGATTGTTACCGATTGGTCTGTCGATCCGGATGATTGGGGCCGCTTCCTGATTGCGGTGTTTGAAGAGTGGGTGAACAACGATTTGGGTCGGGTTCAGGTCAACCTGTTTGAAACCGCCGTGGCGCAAACAATGGGCATGCCAGCGCAGATTTGCATCACCTCAGAGTTTTGCGGCAAAGGTCTGGCGATTGAGAAAAATGGCGACATCTTCTCCTGCGATCACTACGTCTACCCTGAATACAAATTAGGCAATGTGCAGAGCACCAAACTGGCGCACATGGCCTTTTCCGAACGACAAAAAGCCTTTGGTTTAGGCAAGCGCGATACTTTACCAGCGGCCTGCAAACGCTGTCCCTATCTGAAACTCTGCTATGGCGAATGCCCGAAAAACCGCATTGTCAGAAGCGAGGAAGGGGAACTGGGCATGAATTACCTCTGTCCCGGCATCAAGGCATTCTTTGATTATGCGCAGCCGATTCTGGTGGGCATCGCCACGCTGTTGCAACCTAAGACGGTGGAACCTGCATGATGAAACGCACCTTATTTGCCCTGTTAATTGCAATTCATTGCGGGTCGGCTATAGCTGCTGAGGATCCGCTGAGCAGCTGGAATGACGGTCAATCAAAGCAGGCGATTGAAAGCTGGGTAAAGGGCGCCACGCAAGCGGGTGACAAGGCTTTCATTCCCGTTGATCAACGTTACGTGGTGTTTGATAACGACGGCACGCTGTGGCCCGAAGCGCCGCTGACCTTTCAATTACAGTTTGTGTTAGATGAGATAAAGCGCCTGGCGCCTGAGCATCCTGAATGGAAAAACGATGCGTTAGTGCAAGCGGTGATCAACAACGACATGAAAACCGTGATGCAGGCGGGCAAGAAAGGGCTGATCCAGCTGATGACGCTAACCCACAGCGGCATGACTACCGATGATTTTGCCCAGCGCGTCAGCCATTGGGTTGAAACCCATCGTCATGCACGTTTCGGCTGTCGTTACGATCAGTTGGGTTATCAGCCGATGCGCCAACTGCTGGATTATCTGCGCGCCAACGGCTTTAAAACCTGGATTATCTCCGGCGGCGGCATTGATTTTATGCGCGTGCTGGCGGAGAAGATGTATGGCATTCCGCCGGAACAAGTGGTCGGTTCATTTTCACTCAGTGAGTTTTCGCTCACGGACAACGGTACGCAACTGCGCAAAACGCTGAACGGTGCTTTTTATGATGACGAAGCGATGAAGCCGGTTGCTATCCATCTGTTTATGGGACGACGTCCGGTTGGCGCTTTCGGTAACAGTGATGGCGATGTGCCGATGCTGCAATACACCTCCGCGAATCCCGCCTACAAAACCTTTGGTTTGCTGGTTCATCACACCGATGGGGCGCGTGAATACGCTTACGATGCGCATCCTTCCGCCAGCGGAAAACTGGTTAACGGGCTCAAGCTGGCCGCCAAAAATGGCTGGACGGTTGTCGATATGAAGCAGGACTGGAAAACGGTATTTGACCCTGCGCAATGCGCAGTTGGGCAAAGCAGGGAATAGAGCGGAATAAAAAAGGGTGCTTTGACAAGCACCCTTATTCGATCACTGCATTTGTTGCTGAACGAGATTACGCGCTCAGCAGCTGATTCGCCGTTTTCTCAACCAGCGCCAGTAGGACTTTAACATCCTCGAGCGTCACGGTTGGGTTCAGCAAGGTCAGCTTCAGGCAAGTCACGCCCTGATTCTCGGTTACGCCAACGTTGGCGCGGCCAGAATCCAGCAACGCATCGCCGATACGCTGGTTGAACAGGGCAATCTGCGCGGTATCGGTCAGTTGCTCTGGACGATAGCGGAACAGCACGCTAGCCAGCTGAGGCTGCATCACCAGCTCCAGACGCGGTTCAGAGGTGACATATTTCGCCACTTCCTGCGCCAGCGTTACGCCGTGATCGATGATCGCCGCGTACTGTTTCTGACCCAGCGCTTCCAGGCCCATCCACAGCTTCAGTGCATCGAAACGACGCGTGGTCTGCAGTGATTTGGATACCAGATTCGGTACGCCGGCTTCTTCGTCAAACTCTGAGTTCAGATAAGCCGCCTGATAGCGCATCAGCTCATAATGACGCTCGTCTTTCAGTAGGAATGCACCACAGCTGATGGTCTGGAAGTATTGTTTGTGGAAGTCCAAAGTGACGGAATCCACCAGATCCAGGCCGTCAAGGTAGTCGCGATACTTCTCGGACAGCAACAGCGCGCCGCCCCATGCTGCATCAACGTGTACCCAGATGTTGTGCTCGGCAGCGATACCGGTAATTTCACGCAGCGGATCGATAGCACCTGCATCGGTGGTACCGGCGGTCGCAACGATCGCCAGAATCTGTTCGCCGTTAGCTTCGGCCTGTGCCAGTTTGCCTTTCAGGTCTGACACATCCATACGGGCGAATTCATCAGACTTCACCTGCACCACAGACTGATAGCCGTGGCCAAGCAGCGCCATGTTCTTCTGTACAGAGAAGTGCGCGTTTTCAGAGCACAGCACTTTGATCTTACGCAGATCGCCAGTGATACCGTGCTGCTGCACCGAGTGGCCCTGGCGCTGATAGAAGGCATCGCGCGCCAGCATCAGGCCCATCAGGTTGCTCTGGGTGCCGCCGCTGGTGAACACACCTGCGTCGCCAGCCGGATAACCCACTTGCGCACGCAGCCATTCGATCAGTTTGATCTCAATGATGGTGGCAGAAGGGCTCTGATCCCACGAATCCATACTCTGGTTAGTGGCATTGATCAGCACTTCTGCCGCCTGGCTTACCACCAGGCTAGGGCAGTGCAGATGCGCCACACATTGTGGGTGATGCACTGAAAGACTGTCTTTCAGGAAATATTCAATCGCGCGTTCAATCGCGGCCTGGTTACCCAGGCCGTTTGGATTGAAGTCGAGCGTGATACGCTCGCGCAGTTCGGCAACGGTTTTGCCTTGATACATCTCAGGCTGTTGCAGCCACTGCACAACCGCGGCGCTGCTCTGGGCAATCGCCTGCTGGTACGCCTCAATGCTCTGTGCAGAGGCGGCCAGAATCGGGTTTACTTCAGACATTTACTCTTCCAATCAAACAGGTTTGACGCCAGCGCCAATCAGCGCCTGCTCAAATTTATCCAGGAAAATCGCCAGCTCATCGTTGGTGATCAGCAGTGAAGGCAGCAGACGCAACACTGCGCCATGACGGCCACCGCGCTCCAGAATCAGACCTGCTTCGAAGCACTTCTTCTGCAGCAGCGCAGAGAGCTCGCCGTCAGCCGGGAAGCTGCCCATGTGATCGGCCGCTTCATTCGGTTTAACGATCTCAATACCGATCATCATGCCGAGACCACGAATATGACCAATTACCGGGAAGCGTTTCTGCATCGCAGCCAGCTGCTGTTTCAGCCATTCACCCTGCGCGGCAACTTTGCCCGCGATATCCTGCTCTTTGAGGATTTTCAGCGTGGTCAGGCCGGTCGCCATCGCCAGCTGGTTGCCACGGAAGGTGCCGGTGTGATGACCCGGTGACCAAACGTCGAACTGCTTTTTGATGCCCAGCACAGCCAGTGGCAGACCGCCGCCCACTGCTTTAGACATAACGATGATGTCTGGCTCGATGCCTGCGTGTTCAAAGGCGAAGAATTTGCCGGTACGGGCAAAGCCAGCCTGAACTTCGTCGAGGATCAGCAGAATGCCGTGTTCCTGGGTCACTTTACGGATGCGCTGCAGCCACTCAGCCGGAGCTGGGTTTACACCGCCTTCGCCCTGAACAGCTTCGAGGATGACTGCAGCTGGCTTGCGCACGCCGCTTTCCACGTCGTTGATCAGGTTGTCGAAGTAGTAGGTCAGCGCTTTCACTCCAGCTTCACCACCGATACCCAGCGGGCAACGGTATTGATGCGGATAAGGCATGAACTGCACTTCTGGCATCATGCCATCAACCGCTTCTTTCGGTGCCAGGTTGCCGGTAACGGACAGTGCGCCGTGCGTCATACCGTGGTAACCGCCAGAGAAGCTGATCACGCCGCTACGGCCAGTGGCTTTCTTCGCCAGTTTCAGTGCGGCTTCTACTGCATCAGCACCCGAAGGACCGGTGAACTGCAGGCAATAATCTTTACCCTGGCCTGGCAGCAGCGAGAGCAAAGACTCAGAGAATTGATCTTTCAGTGGTGTTGTCAGATCAAGAGTATGTAACGGCAAGCCGCTGGTAATGACATTTTGTATGCTCTGGAGAACATCAGGATGGTTGTGACCCAGTGCCAGCGTCCCTGCGCCAGCCAGACAGTCAAGATATTGTTTATTCTCAACATCTGTAATCCACACGCCATGGGCTTTAGCGATGGCTAAAGGCAGTTTGCGCGGGTAACTCCTGACGTTAGATTCAAACTCGGCCTGACGGGCTAAGAATGCGTCGTTGTTTCCGTTGAATGCATTGGCACCAAAACTATCAATACGGACTTTATCCGTCATCATATCTCTCCTTCAACCGGGGCACGTGAGGCTCGCCAATTGACTAATTGAACAAAAAAGTAACAGCTGTGAAAAAACGCGGCCAATATAGAGCCTTTTGACCTACATCACAATGATTAATTTTGTTTAGATTTGTTTACTCTTTCCATATATGAATCAGGGCGTTGGCCAGAAATTGGCCACTTAATTTCGCACCGCTGTCGGGGTGGTTAAAAAATAATCGAATGAATAAAGAGACTTATAGCCGCTAAGGCGATCCACGGACCAAAGGCAATGGCTTGATTGATATCTCGCTGCCAGCCAATTCTGGAAATCAAAACACATAAAATAGCACCGCCCGATGCCAGCAAAAGCACTGACGGTATAAGAGGCCAGCCCAACCAGGCGCCCATCGCCGCCAGCAGTTTTGCATCCCCCATTCCCAGCGCCTCAACTCCTTTAATCCACTGATATAAAAAAGATAGTGCCCACAATAAGCTGTATCCTGCGATTGCACCGAATACCGCTTCATGCAATGAACCAGGTAGCCACTCCATCGCTTTGAAAAACAGCCCAGTCCAAAGTAATGGCAATGTGATCGCGTCGGGTAAAAGGAAATGGTCGAGGTCGATAAAAACTAATGCCGTTAATGCCCAGAACAGAATAAGCGCACCCAACAAATGAAGATTTACCGGTATAAGCCACATCAGCAGCAAGGTGAAAAGTGCAGAAATTATCTCCACCTGTGGATAACGCCTGCTGATGGCGCATTGGCAATATCGACATTTACCGCGTAGCAACAGCCAACTTAGGACGGGAATATTGTCGCCCCAGCGCACTCTTTTTTTACATCGTGGACAGTGAGAAGAGGGATAGAACAGATTTTGGGATGATTCAGGATGTATTAATTGCAGCGGCAATCGATAGATCACCACATTGATAAAGCTGCCCATCATCAAGCCGATTAATCCACCACTTAACCAATATATGCATGCCATTGCCAATACCTCGCACCTTCCTGGATTGTCATGGCGAGACAATATGCCGAAGCGGATATCAGTGCGAGAGGAAAGAGGTCATTACATCGGGTTACATCAAAAGTGCAGAGCGGGCTCCATAATTAAGGAGAGTGGGAATTAAGACTGCTGCTTAAACATCTGAATCGCTTCCTGCACATTGCTGGTCGCCAGAGACATAACGTGGTCGTTATTCAGGTAGACATCATATTGCCCGGCATTAAATCGAAACACATAGAGATCGCCGCGATAGCGCAGCCCTTTGGTTTTAATCCCAATGTGATGACGGCGCAAAGCAGCCTGTGACAGTCGGTCATTATCAGTTCTCATTGCCACTCCTCCACTTAGCGTTTATTAGCCAAAACCGGACATAGTCTCGGGTCTGAACCTTAACATAACCTTAAGAAGAGTATAGTTAATTATCCACAGCTTTTTCATGCCTACTTTCTTCTACCAAACTTCAACATTTAAGAAAAAAGCCAGCTTGTGTTTCAGCCATTTAATGTTGGGTTAAGTTTTCCTGCGTATCTTGTTTCCTCAGGCGATAAAAAAGCCCTACTTATGTTTTTTTAAAGAGCTCAAAGAAGTTAACAGTTTGTGCTGTCAAATTTGTACGGTTTAACCTACGTTTAAACAGCAAGTTACTTAATGTTGTTGTGGTATTAATCGATTGCAAATTTTTACATGGTCCTGATGCAGGAAACTCAAGGCGTTAAACGTTAAGGTAATCTTATGACTTTCCTTCCATTTTCGCGCCCATCGTTGGGCGAGGAAGAGTTGGCTGCGGTAAAAGCAGTATTTGAATCAGGCTGGATTACGACGGGTCCAAAGAATGCTGAACTGGAAGAGGCTTTTTGCCTGCTCACCGGTAATCAGCATGCGATTGCCGTCAGTTCCGCCACGGCAGGGATGCATGTCACGCTGCTGGCACTGAATATTCAGCCCGGCGATGAAGTGATCACGCCGTCTCTGACCTGGGTTTCCACCATTAACATCATTACGCTGCTCGGTGCGACGCCGGTGATGATCGATATCGATCGCGACACCTTAATGGTGACGCCGGAGCAGATTGAAGCAGCGATCACGCCGCACACGCGCGCCATCATTCCGGTGCATTACGCGGGCGCCCCAGCCGATTTGGATGCCATCCGCGCCATCGGTGAGCGTCATGGCATTCCGGTGATTGAAGACGCCGCCCACGCTGCGGGCTGCTACTACAAAGGCAAGCACGTTGGTCATGAAGGCACGGCGATCTTCTCCTTCCACGCCATCAAAAACATGACCTGCGCCGAAGGTGGCTTGATTGTGACCGATGATGCAGCATTGGCAGACCGCATGCGCAGCCTGAAATTCCACGGCCTCGGCGTCGATGCGTACGATCGCCACACGCATGGCCGCAAGCCGCAGGCGGAAGTGATCATGCCGGGCTTCAAATACAACTTGCCGGATATCAGCGCCGCCATTGCATTGGTGCAACTGAAAAAACTGCCCGCCATCAATGAACGCCGCGCGGCGATTGCACAACGTTATCTCACCGAACTGGCGGATACGCCGTTTCTGCCGCTGACGCAGCCAGAATGGTCGCATCAGCACGCGTGGCATCTGTTCATTATTCGTGTCGATCAAGCGCAATGCGGCATTACCCGTGATGCATTAATGGAAACACTTAAAGCGCAGGATATCGGCACCGGCCTGCATTTCCGTGCTGCACACACTCACAAATATTACCGCGAACGCTATCCGCAGCTCTCACTGCCGCACACCGAATGGAATAGCGATCGCATTTGCTCAATCCCGTTGTTCCCTGATATGCGCGACGAAGATGTCACGCGCGTCATTAGCGCATTGCGTCAGATCGCTGGAGTTTGACATGTTGGAAGAAAAAGCCATTCGTAAAGTCTCCGTGGTGATCCCGGTGTACAACGAAGAGGAGAGCCTGCCGGAATTAGTACGTCGTACCGATGCGGCCTGCGCGGAATTAGGTCTGGAGTACGAGATTCTGCTGGTTGATGACGGCAGCAGCGATCGCTCGGGCGAGATGATTGCCGACGCTGCGGATATGCCGGGCAGCCATGTGGTTGGCGTGTTACTCAATCGTAATTACGGCCAGCACTCGGCGATCATGGCGGGCTTTAGCCACGTGAGCGGCGATTTGATCATCACGCTGGACGCCGATCTGCAAAACCCGCCGGAAGAGATCCCGAACCTGGTGAAAGCGGCGCAGCAGGGTTATGACGTGGTGGGCACCGTGCGTCAGAACCGCCAGGACAGCTGGTTCCGTCGTCGCGCCTCACGCACCATCAATCACCTGATTCAGCGCGTGACTGGCAAAGCGATGGGCGATTACGGCTGCATGTTGCGCGCTTATCGCCGTCATATTGTTGATGCGATGCTGAACTGCCACGAACGCAGCACCTTTATTCCCATCCTCGCTAACACCTTTGCGCGCCGCACCATTGAGCTGCCGGTGGCGCATGCCGAGCGCGAGTTTGGCGATTCAAAATACAGCTTTATGCGGCTGATTAACCTGATGTATGACCTGGTGACTTGCCTCACCACCACGCCGCTGCGTCTGCTGAGTATCGTCGGCAGCCTGATTGCGCTGGCCGGTTTTGCCTTCTCGCTGATTCTGATTGTGCTGCGTCTGTTCCTCGGCGCCGCCTGGGCCGGCGATGGCGTGTTCCTGCTATTCGCCGTGCTGTTTATTTTTGTCGGTGCGCAGTTTATCGGCATGGGGTTACTCGGCGAATACATCGGCCGCATTTACAACGACGTACGCGCCCGTCCGCGCTACTTCATCCAACGTGTGATACACCCACAGCAAAAAGCCTCATCTGTACAGGAAATTGAGCAATGAAAACTGTCGTCTTCGCCTACGCCGAAATGGGCTGTGCGGGTATTTCTGCACTTCTGAACGCTGGCTATGAAATCAGCGCTATTTTTACCCACTCAGACACAGGAACTGAGAGCCACTTTTTTGACTCCGTTGCGCGTTTAGCCGCTGAGCAGGGCATTCCGGTCTATGCGCCGGAAGATGTGAATCATCCGTTGTGGGTCGACCGCATTAAAACCATGGCGCCGGATTACATCTTCTCCTTCTATTATCGTGCTTTGCTGAACGACAGCATTCTCAGCTGCGCAAAACTGGGTGCTTTTAACCTGCACGGTTCGCTGCTGCCTAAATACCGTGGCCGCGCACCGCTGAATTGGGTGCTGGTCAATGGCGAAACCGAAACCGGCGTAACCTTGCACCGCATGGTGAAACGCGCCGATGCCGGTGACATCGTGGCGCAACAGCGCGTCGCGATTGACGAGCAGGACAACGCATTAACACTGCATCGCAAACTGGTGGCCTGCGCCACCGAAGTCCTGAACAACGCGTTGCCGGGAGTGAAACGTGGCGATATCGTCACCACGCCACAAAACGAAAGTGAAGCTACGGTTGTTGGTCGTCGCACACCGGAAGATGGTCGCATCAAATGGGAAGCCCCGGCGCAGACGGTCAACAACCTGGTGCGTGCCGTAACTTATCCGTGGCCGGGCGCGTTTGCCTTCGCTGGCACGGTGAAATTCGTGGTGTGGAAAAGCCGCGTGCATAACGTTGATCACCACGCCAAACCGGGCACCGTATTGTCTGTTGAGCCGTTCCTCATCGCCTGCGGTGAAGGTGCGCTGGAAGTGATGACCGGTCAAAGCGATAACGGCGTCTTCATGAACGGCAGCCAGCTGGCGCAAAACCTCGGCATGGTGAAGGGCGCATTGCTCTATTCTCAGCCGGTGGCAGCGGTAAAACGTCGTACGCGCGTGCTGATCCTCGGCGTGAACGGCTTTATCGGTAACCACCTCACTGAGCGTCTGCTGCAGGATGATAACTTTGAAGTATACGGTTTAGACATCGGTTCTGATGCCATCAGCCGTTTCCTCGATCAGCCGCGCTTCCACTTTGTCGAAGGCGACATCAGCATTCACTCAGAATGGATCGAGTATCACATTAAGAAGTGCGATGTGGTGCTGCCATTGGTGGCGATTGCCACGCCGATTGAGTACACCCGCAATCCGCTGCGCGTGTTCGAACTCGATTTTGAAGAGAACCTCAAAATCATTCGTGACTGCGTGAAATACAAAAAGCGCATCATTTTCCCATCGACCTCCGAAGTGTACGGCATGTGTACTGACAAACATTTCGATGAGGATCACTCGAATCTGGTTGTTGGGCCGATCAATAAACAGCGCTGGATCTACTCCGTTTCTAAGCAGCTGCTGGACCGTGTGATTTGGGCTTACGGTGAGAAAGAAGGGCTGCGCTTTACCCTGTTCCGTCCGTTTAACTGGATGGGACCGCGCCTCGATAACCTGAACGCCGCACGTATCGGCAGTTCGCGTGCTATCACACAGCTGATACTCAATCTGGTAGAAGGTTCACCGATTAAGCTGATCGATGGCGGCGCACAGAAGCGTTGCTTCACCGATATTCGTGACGGCATTGAAGCGCTGTTCCGCATCATTGAGAACAAGCAGAATAACTGCGATGGTCAGATCGTTAACATCGGTAATCCGGATAACGAAGCCAGCATCAAAGAGTTGGCCGAGCGTCTGCTGGCGAGTTTTGAACGTCATCCGCTGCGCAGCAACTTCCCGCCATTTTCTGGATTCCGTGAGGTAGAAAGCAGCAGCTATTACGGTAAAGGTTATCAGGACGTGGAACACCGCAAGCCGTCGATCAAAAATGCGCGTCGTCTGCTGGACTGGACGCCAACCGTCGAGATGGATACCACCATCGATAACACGCTGGATTTCTTCCTGCGCACCGTTGAGCTGCAGGATAAGCCATGAAAAAAGTAGGTTTGCGCGTCGATGTAGATACCTGGCGCGGCACCCAATTCGGGGTGCCGGCGCTACTGGAGCAATTCAGTCTGCATCAGCTGCAGGCCAGTTTTTTCTTCAGTGTTGGACCGGACAATATGGGGCGCCACTTGTGGCGCCTGTTAAAACCGCGCTTCCTGTGGAAAATGCTGCGTTCGCGCGCAGCATCTCTTTACGGCTGGGATATCTTGCTGGCCGGCACTGCGTGGCCGGGACGGGAAATTGGTCGCGGTTTGGAGGAGATCATCAGCGCCACCGCCGATCATCACGAAGTCGGTTTGCATGCCTGGGATCACTTTGCCTGGCAAACCTGGGCGGGCGTGTGGCCGCAAGAGAAACTGGTTGAGCAGATAGCACGTGGGAAACAAGCGTTAGAAGAGATCATTGGTGACAATGTCACTTGTTCAGCCGTGGCGGGTTGGCGGGCAGACGGTCGCGTAGTGGCTGCCAAGCAGCAGTTTGGCTTTAGCTACAACAGCGACTGCCGTGGAACGGGCCCATTTCTGCCCATTCTTAGCGATGGCAGTATCGGCACGGTACAAATTCCGGTGACCTTGCCCACCTGGGATGAAGTGGTGGGACAATCGGTAAGCGCGGAAGGTTTCAACGACTTCATTCTCGAGCAGATTCATGCTGCAACGGGTTCGCCGGTCTATACCATTCATGCCGAAGTAGAAGGGATTGTCGGACTTAAGGCGTTCGCAGATCTGCTTAGACGTGCAGAAGAGCAGGACATTGAGTTTTGTCCACTCAGCGCCTTGTTACCCGACGATCTCTCTACGCTGCCACAGGGCAACATCGTGCGCGGGCATATTCCCGGACGCGAAGGCTGGCTAGGCTGCCAGCGTTAATATCTACAGGAACCACGGATGCGTACAGGCACTAAAACCGCATTACTCATCGCGCTCTTCGCGCTTTTTTACCTGATCCCGATTGAGTTTCGCGCCTTATGGCAGCCGGACGAAACCCGCTACGCTGAAATCAGTCGTGAAATGCTGTTCAGCGGCAATTGGGTGGTGCCGCATTTCTTTGACCTCCGCTACTTCGAAAAACCGATAGCCGGATATTGGGTC
This sequence comes from Pantoea sp. S18, assembly GCF_045689705.1. Lineage (NCBI taxonomy): Bacteria > Pseudomonadati > Pseudomonadota > Gammaproteobacteria > Enterobacterales > Erwiniaceae > Pantoea > Pantoea sp. S18. Next base: position 401,059 of record NZ_CP142689.1, read on the forward strand.
AATAACATCGGCCAATGGCTGTTTGGTCACACTAATTTTGGCGTGCGCGCCGGATCGATTTTAAGCACCACCTTGAGCGCGGTATTGGTCTACTGGCTCGGCAGGCAGATGTTCGCCAGCCGCAAAGTCGCGTTGACCGGCAGCGTTATTTTCCTGACTTCGCTACTGGTGTACGGCGTGGGCACTTACGCGGTGCTCGATCCGATCCTGATGCTGTGGCTGGTCGCCGCGATGTGCAGTTACTGGCTGGCATCGCAGGCCAGCACCACGCGGCAACGCTTATGTGGCTATATTTTGCTGGGCGCGGCCTGCGCGATGGGCTTCATGACCAAAGGGTTTCTCGCGCTGGCGGTGCCGGTATTGGCGATTCTGCCGTGGGCCATTTGGCAACGTCGCTTCGGTGAACTGCTGCGTTGGGGACCGCTGACAATTGTGGTTGCTGTGCTGCTCAGCACGCCATGGGCGCTGGCGATTAATCAGCAGGAAGGGGATTTCTGGCACTACTTCTTCTGGGTCGAGCATATTCAGCGTTTCGCCGAGTCGGATGCACAACACAAAGCGCCATTCTGGTATTACATTCCGGTGCTGCTGGCGGGCTGTTTGCCTTGGCTGGCGCTGCTGCCGGGATCGCTGGTTGGCGCGTGGCGTCAGCGCAGTCAGCAAGCCGGACCGATCTATTTGCTGAGCTGGGTGCTGCTGCCGCTGCTGTTTTTCAGTATCGCTAAAGGCAAATTGCCGACCTACATTTTGCCGTGCTTCGCGCCGCTGGCGCTGCTGATGGCGCATTACGCACACAGCGGTTCGGCGCAGGTGATCAAAGCGCTGAAAGTGAATGGCTGGATCAACCTGCTGTTCGGTGCGATTGCCGCAATCGTGTTACTGGTGGTGCTAGCTCCGTGGGGCATTTCGCATCGTCCGGTTTATAGCAGCGAAGAGATTGTTGGCGTAATCTGTGCGGCGCTCTCCTTTATCGGATGGGGCGTGATGGGCTGGCTGAGCCGCAAGCCGGAGAACGGTCGCTGGCAGTTAGCCGCGCTTTGTCCGCTGGCGCTGGCGTTGTTGGTCGGCTTTGCTATTCCGCAAAAGGTGCGCGACTCCAAGCAGCCGCAGAGTTTTGTCAGCGCGGTGCACGATCAGCTGGCGGATAGTCGTTATCTGCTGGCCAACAATCCTGGCGTGGCATCGGCGGTGGCCTGGGAACTGCAGCGCAGCGACATCAATTTCTATGATGCCAAAGGTGAGTTGCAATACGGCCTGAGCTATCCGGATGCGCAGTCACACTATATTGATGCGGATAACTTTGCCGACTGGCTGCGCGTGCATCGCCGTCAGGGCAAGGTTTCATTGGTGTTGATGATGAATTCCAGCGACAAAACGCCGGATAAAAACCTGCCGGAACCGGATGACGTCTATCGTCAGGGCCGCCTGGTTTATTACGGCTACGATGCTAAACCATGAATCTGTTGCTGATTTTACTGGTTAGCGTGCTGAGCTGTGCCGCCCAGCTGTGTCAGAAGCAGGCGGCTCATCTCGGTATCAAAAAGGGGATGCTTTGGCTGGCGCTGAGCATCATGCTGCTGGGTATCGGCATGTTGCTGTGGCTGGCGGTATTGCGCGTGGTACCGGTGAGCGTGGCATATCCGATGCTGAGTCTTAACTTTGTGTTGGTAGCTATCGCCGCACGGCTGATCTGGCGCGAAACCTACAGCCTACAGCAGTGGATTGGCACGCTGGCGATTGTTGCCGGTGTGGCGTTAATGGGAAGTCATCTATGAAAGGCGTGATGCTGGCGCTGTGCAGCGTGTTGCTGGTATCGCTGGCGCAGCTGGTGCTGCGAATGGCGATGCTGGATTTCCCGCCGTTGAGCGCATTGCTCAGTTTGCAGCACATCAAACCGCTGCTTCTGTTGGCGATGGGCCTTGGCGCTTACGCGCTGTCGATGTTGTGCTGGATGTTGGCGCTGCGCCATCTGCCGCTTAATCGGCTCTATCCGCTGCTCAGTTTGAGTTATGTACTGGTGTGGCTGGCGGCGATTTCCTTGCCAATATTAGGGGAAACCTTCCGCTGGAGCAGCTTTGCCGGCGTGGTGCTGATTGTGTTTGGCTTGCTGCTGGTTTCGCTGCCGCGCAAGCAATGATTGTCCGTAGGGTCGCCATTCATGGCGACCATCAACCAACCAACCGCAAATGCTTCTCCCCTAAATCCGCCAGTGAAGCCGCGCCTAACATGCCTAAATCGCGGCTAACCTCGCTGGTAATCAAATCGATGGCCAAATTTACGCCCGCTAAACCGCCGACCGCGCAAGCATAATTAAATGGCCGCCCGACAAAGCAGGCTTTTGCGCCCAGCGCGATAGCTTTGATGGCGTCGGTGCCGCGTCGAATTCCGCTATCAAACATCACCGTCATTTCACCCGCTGCTGCAACGATTTCCGGCAGCACATAAAGCGGCGGAATCACCGTATCCAGCTGTCGTCCACCATGATTGGACACCACAATCCCGTCGATGCCGATGGCTTTACAGCGCAGCGCATCGTTACGGCTGAGAATGCCTTTGATCACCATCGCGCCCGGCCAGCGTGCGCGGATATGTTCGATATGCTGCCAGGTTAAGTGGCTGCGTCCGCTGAAATCTCGCACCGCATTTTTCGAGAACAGCGGCGCGCCACGCTGCGCATGATTGTTCTCAAAATAGGGCATACCGCTTTTCAACAGCGTCTTTAGCAGTGTTCCGGTCAACCAGCGCGGATGCGTGATGCCTTGCCACGCCAACTTCAGGTTAGGACGGAACGGCGTGGCGAATCCGGCGCGCACGTTATTTTCCCGATTAGCTTTAACTGGCGTGTCCACGGTGATCACTAGCACCGGAATCGCGGCACGCTTAACGCGATCGATCAGCGCATCGATCTCCTCCAGCGTTTTCGGCAGATAGGCCTGAAACCACATATCGGGATTCACTTGCGCCACATCTTCCAGCCGCGTCAGCGAGGAGCCGCTCATGATAAACGGCACTTTCTTCTCTTTCGCCGCGCGTGCCAGCGTGCAATCGCCATCAAAACCGGTTAACGCCGAGATGCCCATCGGCGCGATGCCAACCGGTGCCGCGTAGCTTTGCCCAAACAGCTCAACCCCGATGTTGCGCTGCGACACATCCACCATGTTTTCCGGGATCAGGCTGTAGCGCGCATAAGATGCCAGCGTGTTGCGCAGCGCGATATTGTCCTCGACGCCGCCAGAAACATAGGCGAACAGCGGATGCGGTAGATGACGTTTGGCGTACTTCTCGAAGTCGTTCAGGGATAGGCAACGCGACTGCATATTGCGCATGAAGGTGATGATCCAGTTGGCGAGACGGTAGGGGAAAAGCAAAGAAATCAATGCTATTGCACGAGGGGGATTTTACAAATCTATAATTCGGCAATGTTAATGCGCGAAATGCATATAGACGGTCGCCATAAATGGCGACCCTACGGAGTTAATATCACCGCACACGTAAGGTCGCCATTCATGGCGACCTTTTTAATTACCGTGATGAATCCTGCCTAAATAAAACCTCCCCCTGATGAAATTCCATCAAAATAAAAACACCAAAATGCTTGAACTCACATTTCGGAAAACAAATTCCAAATAAAAATTAACATGAAATAAAAATGCCGTTAGCGTGAACGCTCTGTTTTGTTCTGCCGTATTTCCTTATGTATTTTTTACCAGGAGGTATTATGGAAAGAGAACTTTATATATCCACCAACACGGCTTCCGGTCCGAATAGCACCACACGCACCGAGCCCTTTGTTAAAATAATCGCGCTGGTCGCCACGCTGGGTGGATTACTGTTTGGCTATGATACTGGCGTGGTATCGGGCGCTTTGCTATTTATGCGTGACGATTTGCAACTCACGCCATTCACCACCGGATTAGTCACCAGTTCACTGCTGTTTGGCGCCGCTTTTGGCGCGCTGCTTGCCGGTCATTTTGCGGACGCGCTGGGACGCCGCAAAATCATCATTTCCCTCGCCTTTATTTTTGCCCTTGGCGCTATTGGTTCGGCTTTCGCGCCGGATGTCATCTCAATGATCGCTTCACGTCTGTTCCTGGGCATCGCCGTCGGTGGCGCGGCGGCCACGGTGCCGGTGTATATCGCGGAAATCGCACCAGCCAATAACCGCGGCCAGTTGGTGACTTTGCAGGAGCTGATGATTGTTTCGGGCCAACTGCTGGCGTACGTGTCCAACGCCACTTTCAACGAAATCTGGGGTGGGGAGCACACCTGGCGCTGGATGATCGCCATCTCGACTGTACCCGCCGTTTTGCTTTGGTTCGGCATGATTTTCATGCCAGAAAGCCCGCGCTGGCACGTGATGCGCGGTAACAACAACGAAGCGCGCAAAGTGCTCGAGAAAACCCGCGCGGCGGATGACGTCGATTGGGAGCTAGAAGAGATTGAAGAAACCATCGAAGAGAACCGGCAACAGGGCAAAGGCCGCCTGCGCGATCTGCGTACGCCGTGGCTGCGCAAAGTGTTCCTGCTCGGCATCGGTATTGCGGCGATTCAGCAGCTGACCGGCGTCAACACCATCATGTATTACGCGCCGACCATGCTGACAGCAACCGGCTTGAGCAACGATGCCGCGCTGTTCGCCACCATCGCTAACGGCGTGATTTCGGTGCTGATGACGCTGGTCGGGATCTGGATGATCGGCAAAATTGGCCGTCGTCCGCTGGTGTTGGTTGGACAGATGGGTTGCACCGCGTGCCTGTTCTTTATCGCGGCGGTGTGCTTCTTTATGCCGGAATATCATTCGGCAGGCGACGTCAATCTGCTGCGCGCCTATCTGGTGCTGGCGGGCATGTTGATGTTCCTGTGCTTCCAGCAAGGCGCGCTGTCGCCGGTTACCTGGCTGTTGCTTTCTGAGATCTTCCCGGCGCGTATGCGCGGCATTTGTATGGGTGGCGCGGTTTTTGCGCTGTGGATGGCGAACTTCGCCATTTCGATGGCGTTCCCGCTACTGCTGGCGGCGTTTGGCCTGGCCGGAGCCTTCTTAACCTTTGCGGTGATTGGTATTGGTGGATCGATGTTCGTGTTGCGCACCATCCCGGAAACCAAAGGGCGCAGCCTGGAGCAGGTCGAGCACTACTTCCATGAGTTGTATAAATGATGTTGCGTTGATGTAAATCAATCAAAGTTCTGGCAGAGCAGCAAAACGACATCGCTTACTATCGCAAGATATCGACGCGTCACAACAAAACAGAAAGTAAATAATATTACTCTTTCAGGATAGAACACACCATGACCTACAAAATAAGCCATGACCGACTCTGCATTAATCGTAAAATTGCGCCCAACCTTAGCCTCGAGCGTTTTTTCTCTCTGGTTGAAAAGTTAGGGTTAAATAAAGTCGAAATCCGCAATGATATGAAAAGTGGCAGCGTGACTGATAATTTATCCGGTGAAAAAGTGCGTGAGCTGGCTAAGCAACATGCGTTCACAATCGAAACCATTAATGCGGTTTATCCGTTTAACCAATTAACCGATGAGGTGCTGGAAAAGACGCACGCTTTATTAAATGCTGCGCGTGAAACCGGCGCTAAAGCGTTAGTGCTTTGCCCACTGAATGACGGCACGGTTATTTCTCAGCAGCAAACCGTCGATGCGTTAAAAACACTGGCACCGCTGTTCGCCGAGTATGGCATCACTGGTCTGGTTGAGCCGCTTGGGTTCCCGCAAAGTTCGCTGCGTTCTGCCGCTCTGGCACAACAGCTGATCAAGCAGGCGGGCGCGCCGTTTAAAATCGTACTGGATACTTTTCACCACCACTTGTACGAAGGCGCTGAGCAAGACTTTGCTGGCGGCGTCGACGTCAATAACATCGGGCTGGTGCATCTTTCTGGCGTCACCGATGCGCGCCCAACCCATCATTTAACCGATGAAGAGCGCATCATGCTGAGCGCCGACGATCTGCTGAAATCGAAACAACAAGTGCAGCGTCTGGAAGAGATGGGCTATCGCGGCATCTACGCCTTTGAACCGTTTTCTTCCGTAATGGATGGCTGGAGCGAAGAACAGATTGCCCAGGAAATCCAATCCAGCATTGCTTATCTGAATAATTAAGGAACACGCTATGACGCTCAATATTGGTGTAATCGGCACGGGCGCGATCGGTCGCGAACACATCCGTCGTTGTAGCAAGGTGCTGCAACATTCGCGCGTAGTGGCGCTGAATGACATTAACCGCAGCAACTGCGAACAGATCGTTAAAGATCTGGGGATTCAGGCGGAGATTTATGACAACGCGCATGACCTGATCAACGCGCCAGAAGTACAGGCGATTCTGGTCACCTCGTGGGGCCCAACTCATGAAGAATTCGTGCTGGCGGCAATCAAAGCGGGCAAAGCGGTGTTCTGTGAAAAACCGCTGGCGGTCACCGCGCAGGGTTGCATGAACATCGTTGAGGCGGAAATCGCCGCCGGTAAGAAGCTGGTGCAGGTTGGTTTTATGCGTCCTTACGACGCCGGTTACCGTGCGCTGAAAGCGGTAATTGAGAACGGTGAGATCGGCGAACCGTTGATGCTGCACTGCGCGCATCGCAATCCCGAAGTCGGCGATTCTTACACCACCAATATGGCTATCACCGACACGCTGGTTCATGAGCTCGATGTGCTGCGCTGGTTGCTGAAAGATGATTACGTCAGCGCGCAGGTGATCTATCCGCGTTCAACGAGCAAAGCAGCCTCGCATCTGAAAGATCCGCAAATCGTGCTGCTGGAAACTGCCAAAGGCGTGCGCATCGACGTGGAAATCTTCGTAAACTGCGCTTACGGCTACGATATCCAGTGCGAAGTGGTGGGCGAAAGCGGTATCGCACGTTTGCCTGAGCCGATGTCGGTGCAGACGCGCAGCGCGGCCAAACTTTCCACCAGTATCCTTACCGACTGGAAAAAGCGTTTCATCGATGCCTATGACGTGGAGCTGCAGGATTTCATCAACAGCGTGTTATCAGGTGAGATGACCGGCCCATCCGCTTGGGATGGTTACGCGGCGCAGGTCGCGGCTGATGCCTGCGTTGCGGCGCAAAACTCCGGTGACATCGTGCCGATCACCATGCCAATGAGACCGGCGTTCTATAACTGAGTTACACGGGATGGGTTAACGTAACCATCATTTAAGGCAAACATAGAGATCAAAAAAAAGGAGCCCTTATTGGCTCCTTTTATTACTCATTATTTTGAAATGACACTAGTTAAGTTCATTTAACACATGCATAAGTTTCTGGCTTGGCGAGAAAAATTCCATGGAAGCCATTGATGGAACTAATATCGGCAGAGTAGTCCCATTCACCAGCCAATCCATAAGTTATGTTGGCAAATTCACCTGCGACAGCCATTGAAGCAAAGTCTCCGCCAGTTGGACCAAAATCAGCTACATCTGCTCTTGTAAGCAGGCGTCCACCACCATGCAAATTGCAGTACTTAGCAGCCGTAGCTTCATCTTTGGTTGGATAATCACTTTTCATGGTCCAGTAGAGTTTTCCATTGGTAGACAAAAGTGCACGTATGCCCACCCCAACTGTTTTTTGGTTACCCGCTATAGCGGTGCTGGCAGTGATTGTTAAGGTTTCATTAGACGTGCCTGTGAGAGAGACGCCAGATTGCTCGGATATCGCCTGGCCATTTACACCGGTCATTGATGAAGGCGTTATGCTTCCTCTGGTTGTTGTCCACGTCACTGGGTAATTAATCAGAAGATTATCATTGGCATCAGAGACAGTGGCGGTCAGAGTGGCTGTTTCAGTACCCGTGCCGGTAATCTTTGTTCTGTCTGAAACCACGACGTCCACTTTCGCCGTTGTCACATCTGCAATAAACGTAACCGCATCTGCATCTCTCGTTACGGTGCGAACCATGGCTGTTACCGTCGCCAGCTCCGCTTTGGTATTACGCAGCTCAATTACAGCGTAACCATCTCTATTTGTCACAGACATTGCGCCGCTTAACGTGCCCTTTGAGGTACTCCAGCTTACGCTGTGATTTGCCAACGGGTTGCCGTTTGCATCCTTCACCAGTGCGGTATAGGTCGCCTTATCGGTGTTGTTGGCCACAACCGTGGTTTTGTCGACGTTGAGATCACCGCTGCCAATGTTAGCTGTGCTGCCGTCGGCGATGAAGGTGACGGGCGAGGCTGAGGCTGCGCTGCCGCTGCCCGGCTTGGCGTTAACGATGGCGTTACCTGCCTGCGTTGACGTTAACGTGATGGTTGCTTTTCCGTCCGTGCCGGTGGTGCTGGTTGGCGCTCCCAGGTTACCTAAATCTGTACCCCAACTTATCGCCAGGCCGGATACCAGGTTGCCGCTGGCGTCTTTAACCGTCGCTGTATAAGTCACAGCTTCTGTACCATTGGCCAGCGCGGAGGTTTTGTCGGCGATCAGGTCGCCGCTTCCGATCTGCGCACTGCTGCTATCAGCGGTAACCGTTACCTGCGGCGCGTTAACCGCAGCGTTGCCGTTGACCGATGCCGTAACCTGCGCGATGCCCGCCAGGGTACCGGTTAGGCGAACAGTCGTTTCCCCCTTATTGTTGGTGCTAGTGCTGGCTGCGTTGAGGTTGCCGCGATCGCTGCCCCAGCTAACGGAATGATTCGCTACCGGGTTTCCTTTTGCATCTTTTACGACGGCAGTAAAGGTTGCTGCGTCTACGTTGTTTCCGACAATTACTGTTTTATCCACCGTCAAATCACCACTGCCAATCTGTGCACTTGCTGCATCTGCGATGAAGCTAACGAGCGGGGCATTAACCGCCGGTTGGCCGGTGAGGCCGGCGCTGACCTGCGCCTGCTCAGCCTGTAACGAGGTAAGAATGACAATGGCTCGGCCGTTAACGTCTGTGACGCTTGAAGCCGCACTCAGGTCGCCCAGGGTGGTCTGCCAGTTCACCGTCTGGCCCGCCAGCGGGTTGCCGTTGGCGTCTTTCACGATAGCGGTGTAGGTAATGCCGTCGCTGCCGTCAGCGACAGCGCTGTTTTTGTTGGCCGTCAAATCACTCTGCCCGATAGCGCCGCTTGTCGCGTCGGCGATGAAGCTGACCAGCGGCGCATTAACTGCCGGTTTGCCGGTAAGGCTGGCGCTGACCTGCGCCTGTGCCGCCTGCAGCGAGGTGAGGTTGATGGTGGCCTGGCCGTTAGCGTCGGTAATGCTCGAGGTCGCACTCAGATCGCCCAGGGTGGTCTGCCAGTTCACCGTCTGTCCCGCCAGCGGGTTGCCGTTGGCGTCTTTCACGTTAGCTTTGTAGGTGATGCCGTCGCTGCCGTCAGCGATGGCGCTGTTTTTGTTGACTGTCAGATCATTCTGCGCGATAGCGCCGCTTGTCGCGTCGGCGATGAAGCTGACCTGCGGCGCGTTAACTGCCGGTTTGCCGGTAAGTCTGGCGCTGACCTGCGCCTGCGAAGCCTGCAGCGAGGTGAGGATGATGGTGGCCTGGCCGTTAGCGTCGGTAACGCTTGCGGCCGCGCTAAGGTTGCCCAGGGTGGTCTGCCAGTTCACCGTCTGGCCCGTCAGCGGGTTGCCGTTGGCGTCTTTCACGATAGCTTTGTAGGTGATGCCGTCGCTGCCGTCAGCGATGGCGCTGTTTTTGTTGACTGTGAGATCATTCTGACCGATGCCGCCACTTGCTGCGTCGGCGGTAAAGCTAACCAGTGGTGCGTTAACCGGTGGTTTGCCTGTAAGGCTGGCGCTGACCTGCGCCTGCGCTGCCTGCAGCGAGGTGAGGATGATAGTGGCCTGGCCGTTAGCGTCGGTAACGCTTGCGGCCGCGCTCAGGTTGCCCAGGGTGGTCTGCCAGTTCACCGTCTGGCCCGTCAACGGGTTGCCGTTGGCGTCCTTCACGATAGCTTTGTAGGTGATACCGTCGCTGCCGTTAGCGGTGGCGCTGATTTTATTAACAGTAAGTTCATGTTGGCTGATACTGCCGCTCGCTGCGTCGGCGGTGAAGCTAACTAGCGGGGCGTTAAGCGCCGGTTGGCCGGTGAGTCCGACGCTGACCTGTGCCTGCGCCGCCTGCAATGAGGTCAGATGGATAGTGGCCTGGCCGCTCGCATCGGTGACGCTTGAGGCAGCGCTCAGGTTGCCCAGTGTGGTCTGCCAGTTCACCGTCTGATCCTTCAGAGGATTACCGTTAGCGTCCTTCACGAGAACGGTGTAGGTGATGCCGTCGCTGCCGTCGGCGACGGCGCTGTTTTTGCTAACCGTCAGATCGTTCTGACCAATACCGCCGCTCGCTGCATCGGCGGTGAACCCTACCAGTGGCGCGTTAACAGATGTGCCGCCTTCCAGCGCCGCTGCGGTCTGCACGTTCTCTGCCACGGTGTTTGACAGCGTAATGGTGGCTTTGCCGTCTGAGCCAGTCACGCTGGATGCGCCGTTCAGGCTTCCGCCATCTGCGGACCAATTGACGCGCACGTCGGGTAACGGGTTGCCGTTAGCGTCCTTAACCATCGCGCTGTAAGTGATTTTATCTCTGCCGTTTGCTACCGCGCTGCTGCGGTCCACCGTCAGGTCACTCTCAGCCAGTGCGGCCGTGCTCCTGTCAGCAATAAAGGTTGCGTTCACTTTCGCGCTGCCGCCGGTGGCGGTGGTGGCGGTAATCGTCACGGTTTCCGCCACCATATTGATGAAATTCACGCTGGCGTTGCCGTTAGCGTCGCTCACGGAAGTCAGGCTACTGCCCGCAGCCACCTGCGCGGCACCACTCAGGGTGAAGGTGACCGCCACGCCCGCGACGGGATTACCGGTCGCATCGGTGACGCGCGCCTGCACGCTGTTGCTTGCGCTGGCATTCGCCATTGCGCCGTCGGCAACCAGCTTCAGGTCGCCGTCCCTGATGATCGCCGAGGCAACGTCGCTGATTTGATTAACGGTCACCGCTGACAGCGCCAGCGCGCCCAGCGCTGGTGATATTACCGCCAGCATCGGACGAGTACCGGCAGTCAGCGTTAAGGTGTAAACCCCATTATCCTGCTCCTGAACTTCGCCGAGCGAGGCAGGTTTTGCTATGGCAGTTTTGGTTTTAACTTTCGAAACCGGCGCGTTTGCCAGCTCTTCCTTCAGCGCCGCGCTGATGTCCGCAGCGAGCCCGGTAACCGGTGCGCCGGTTTCATCGTTGAGCGTAATGCTGATAACCGAGGTGGCCGCGCCGTCGGCGATGAGAATTTCGGGGGAGGCCGTAACGGTGCTGTTCTCAGCGCTGACCGCAGGGCGGGTGACCGTTACGGTGGTGGTAGCCACTTTAGAGGGGTTGTTGCGACCGTCGTACGCCACGCCGCTTAGCGGCCAACTGTTAATCGCACCGGCGGTGTAAGCCGGCAGTACCAACTGGTATTTTCCGCCGCCAAGATCCTGCATCTTACCGCCCGCTGCGCTGATTGCCGCATCGTTCCAGACGATTTTCGCCAGGCCGTACTTGCTGGTTAGCTGGTAGTTGACCGGCACGGTTTTGCCGCTTATGCCAATAATTTCCTTCGGCAGAGAGAGGTCAATCAGCTGCCGTTTTTGATAGTCGAGCACGATATTATTGTTACGCTCGACCAGGTCCATGCCGCTGCCCGCGAGGGTACGCTTCAGGTTGACGGCGGAGGCGTCTAAGTGGCTCGCCAGCGACTGCCCCAGCTGATAGGTCATTTGCAGGCCAAAGCGGGTGTCGTTCTGGCTGCCGCCACGTTTGTGATCGGCGGTGAAGGAAATCAGCGGGACCGGCGTGTAGCTTAGGCCGGCGGTGACGGCGCCAGGGTTCTTCTGGCGCTTGTCAGTGCCGAACAGCGCCACCTCGTTACCGTAATATTTTTCATACATCAGGCGACCGCCGATGGCGGCATAAGCAGGCAGCCAGGCTTCGGCGCGCAAGTCAAAGCCATTTGCCGGACGCGCATCGTAATCCTCAACGTCGCGCGAGTCGCGCCAATTGCTCAGGCGATAATAACCGTTGCCGGAGAGCTTGAGATAGTCACGCCAGGCCTCAATACCGCTGCCGATACGCTTGTGGCCGCGGCTGATGTTCTGGTCATAGAAGGCGTTATAGCCCAGCATCCAGTCGCTGGTGAAGTGACGCTGGCCGAAACCAATGTTGCCGGTGAATTGGCCGTCGACGTTACGCAGGCCGCTCTGGGTGAACAGCAGGCGATCATGGTTTTTATACAGTGGCAGCAGGAGATCGACAGCGCCTGAGCGGGGCGTAAAACGGTTATCAGCACCGAGTTCTACGCGGGCGGTGCCGACATTGCTCAGCCATTGCTGCATGGCCTGCGACGCCATGCCAGAGGCGTGCTGCGAGGCATAAGCGCTCAGGCTGCCGGACTGCACGGCCTGCCCGAACGCGCTGGCGTGCTGTGCAGACCCGTTAAGCAAGCGTTCGTCGGAGGTTGATGCCGTGGCTGCGCCAACGGTGACGGCATAAAAAGGTGTAAGGGCCATCGCGGCCTGTACGGCGACTTGCAGATAAACGACTCTGCGCGCCCAGGCGGGTTGAGTATGTATTATTTTTTTCATCAGAAGAGTCCGTAAGAAGTTAGAGAAAATGACAGGAAATTCTTACGTCGAAGGGTAAGGAAGGGCGGAAAGAAAAACGTCAGGCTAGGTCTTGCATTGCGGAGGCAAAAAAGTTTTCGCGAAGTTAAAATTGATGAATGTCTTTGTAGACGTCTCTGCCAGCTTAAACTCTCATCTCAGCGTTTTCCCGTGTATCATCGCCGCCTTTAAGATGTTTTGTAGGGAATAAGTGATGACGGAGATGACATTGTCCCGCCGCCAGCCTTCCATATGGTGGGGCGCGATGATTATTTGCGGCACCGTGGTGGGCGCAGGGATGTTTACGCTGCCGGTGGTGATGGCAGGCGCGTGGTTTGGCTGGGCGATGGTGTTACTGCTGATCAGCTGGGGCGGCATGTTGTTGTCCGGCTTGTTGTTTATGCGCGTCAGCCTCAAGTATCCGCCTGGCGCGGGTTACGACACCTTAACCAAAGATTTGCTCGGAAGGGGCTGGGCGGCGCTCAATGGTCTTAGCATCTTATTTGTCCTCGGCATTCTCACTTACGCCTACATTTCGGCCAGCGGCCCGGTGTATCAGCACTCCATCAGTCAGTTGGGATTACCGATCTCTACCGCAGAAGCCAAAATATTGCTGACGCTGTGCGTTGCTTTGGTGGTGTGGCTCGGCACTACTGGCGTCAGCCGTTTGATGACCTTCTGCGTGCTGGCGAAAATCCTGCTACTGTTCGTGCTGTTTGGCGGCTTACTAACGCAGGTAAACGTGCCGTCGTTACTGAGCGCGCCCGCTGCAGGCGAACAGTACTGGCCTTATGCACTCGGCGTGCTGCCGTTTTGTCTCGCGTCGTTTGGTTATCACGGCAACATCACCGGTCTGGTGAGTTATTACGAAGGTAATAAGCAGAACATTACGCGCGCTTTGGTATTGGGTACCTTGCTGTCGCTGGCGCTGTATCTGTTTTGGTTGACCAGCACCATGGGCAATCTTCCGCGCGACGCGTTTCCCGAGATTGTGAAGCAGGGCGGTGATATCGCGGCACTGATGTCGGCGCTGCGTGATCATCTGCACGTAAATGCGCTGGCGCTGATGATGTCGATCTTCTCGCATTTCGCGGTGATCGCTTCGTTCCTCGGCGTTACCGCTGGTCTGTTTGATTTCATCGCCGATCGTCTGGGATTAGGGAATTCACCGGGCGCGCGTCTGAAAACCGCCAGCCTGACTTTCCTGCCGCCGTTACTCGCCTCGATTTGCTGGCCGAATGGTTTTGTCGCGGCGATTGGTTTTGCTGGACTGTTCGCGACTTTATGGGCGGTGATCATCCCGGCCATGCTGGCGTGTAAATCTCAGCAACGCTGTTCAGTGGCGGTGGGTTTACTGTTTGTGTTTGGCGCGATGAATATACTGGCCTGGCTGCTGAGTTGGTTTGGGGTGTTGCCGGAATTTGGTGGGTGATGTTGGTCGCCATAAATGGCGACCCTACGTTCAACCGGTGCGCATTGATGCGCACCGGGTCAAAACCATTACTCTTTATTGGAAATCAGTGTGCCTTTCAGGCCGTGAGGCTCGGAACGCAGATACTGCGGTGGTGCTTTGGCCTGCGCACCCAATTCAGCGGCGGCATGCCACGGCCAGCGTGGGTCGTAAAGCACCGCGCGCGCCAGCGCGATCAAATCAGCATCACCTTCCTGCAAGGCTTGTTCTGCCTGCTTCGGCTCCGTAATCAAGCCAACGCCAATCACCGGAATCTTCACCTGTTTGCGGATGTCGCGGGCAAAAGGCAGCTGATAGCCGGGACCAACGGTAATTTTCTGCTGCGGTGACAGGCCGCCGCTGGAAACGTGCACGTAATCGCTGCCCGCCGCTTCGAGCTGTTGGCTGAAGACAATCGACTGCTCAACATCCCAGCCACCTTCAACCCAATCCGTTGCCGAGAGGCGCACGCCAACCGCCACCGAATCCGGCAGGGCGCGGCGCACCGCATGGAACACTTCCAGCGGTAAACGCAGACGATTCTCCAGCGAACCGCCGTATTCATCCTCACGCTGGTTACTCAGCGGCGACAGGAACTGGTGCAGCAAATAGCCGTGTGCGGCATGTAGTTCAATTAACTGAATACCGAGTTTGGCGGCACGCTGCGCGCTGTCAACAAAGGCTTTTTTCAGGCGCTCAAGGTCCTGTTTCGTCAGCGCCACCGGCGCGCGATCTTCAGAATTAAAGGCTTGCGTGGAAGGCGCAACGGTTTGCCAGCCGCCTTGTTCCAGTGACAGCTGATTACCACCGAGCCACGGTGCGGCGCAGGACGCTTTACGTCCGGCGTGACCGAGTTGAATACCAAATGGAATGTCAGAATATTGACGGATATCGTGCAGAACGCTGGCCAGCGCCGCTTCCGTTGCATCGTCCCACAAGCCTAAATCACCGGGAGAAATACGTCCGTCCGCTTCAACGGCCGTCGCCTCGATGATCAGCAAACCGGCGCCGGAAAGTGCCAGTTGCCCGAGATGAATGCGGTGCCAGGCGCTGGCTTTGCCACTCTCAGCGGAGTATTGGCACATCGGCGCGATCACGATGCGATTATCGAGCGTTAACTTACCCAGTTGCGTCGCACTAAACAGTAAACTCATTGAAACCTCATCATCAGTGGCTGAATGGCTTTAAGCTTAGGGCCAAAAGCGCATTTTGCAGAGGGCTATGAGTTTGAATGTTGTAGCAAAAAGTAAGTTAAGCGGAATGTGCCGCCGCTAGTCGAAATGCATCAGACATTTTTTCCTGCTCACGCAGTGATAAACCTAAATGTCTGGCGACAACGCGCCACTGCGCTACGATACTGCTGAAGTTTGCAATAATGGTTTCGGCTTCAGATACATTCAGCCGGAAGTAGGGCGCAACTTCACGTGCCAAATCGAGATCAAGTGCGTTGTCAGCTGTTGTGACATTTAACTTCAGACCATCAGCGTAGGGGACTGGATTGAGATCGTAGGCTGCAGATAAACGCCAGCCTTTGCCAGGAACCAGAATAAATCCATGATTGCGCAGATGATCATCGGTGTTAGAAACCAGCATATTAAAAACAATGCGCGACCACAGCTCACGTAAATCGGCATTGGTTTGGGAACCATGACGAATCAATACTTCTGCCAGTTCGAGATAACTCACACCGGTGGACGCATCTTCGCCATCAATGTGGCCTGTCATGGTCATCGCCGAGGCAAAGTGCAGACGCTTGCCTTCGGGCGTGCGATCGAAGCGGCGCACCATGAAACAGTGATAATCGCTGGCAAATTTTTTCGCCATCGCAGCAGCTACGTTGAGTTCACAAGCCGTGGCGAGAGCATTAACCACCATTTCCCATCCACCCACATCATATTCATCGCGGATGCTGGGAAATTTGGCTATAAATAGCTGACCCTGCTCATCAACCACACTTGCTTTGGGTCGAGCGCCACCCAGAGAACCGCCAGGCGCGATCAACATCCTCAGCCATTCATGTCCCTGAACCGCACGATTATCCGGATCGCTTTCCAGGGCGCGGCTCGCACGTTCGAGTGCGGCGATTTCGGTAAATGGCGGAGCCGCTGTTTCCAGTCTGTTATCGAGAAATTCCCCCTGATCCTCCAGTCGGTAACGCAAAGCACCAACGCGGTACAGGTCATGAACGCCCAGCAAAAAATCGGATTCAAACATGCGCGTACCGGCAGGCAATAATCCTCCACGGATATCGCGTTCCAGACGTCGTTCCATCAACAAGCGTCCCCATCGGTCAGGGCTGGAATCGCCAAACACACCAAATCCAGCACGATTGTTGGTGGGATATTGTGGCCCTTCGAATAGGTGGATGCCGGGATCCAACTGGATCAACAGCAAATCAGGATCGGTTAGCGCTTGCGGATCATACTGAAATTCAAAAGCTTCACGCGCCCGGCTGCGGCGAACATGCAGAAACCCAAGACGTTTTGGTTGTTTGAGTCCGTTCCAGTCGGCGTAGACGCTAATCATGGTCATTGTCGTGTCCTATTTTTTCTTCCCTGAAATCAACAGTGAGGCGAGACCCGCAGAGGTGACAGTCTGAGCATTTTTTTGCTCAATTCCGCGCTCATTAGCCTCTGCAACTTGTGGGCTGTTCTCATCCTCATGAACCTTATACGCTGATTTAGCCGCTAACAATTTAGTCGTCGAGGTGAGACGTGCATCCTGCAGTTGGCGACCCAACGTATCCTCAGCTGCCAGCAGATTAAGATCCTGTTCGAGTCCTAACACCTGCATCACAGCCAGATAGGCTCCGATTGTGACTCCAGCGCTTCCCGCTTCGAGCGAGCGCAACGTCATGGGTGTCATTCCTGCGCGTTCAGCTACCTGTTTAGCCGTAAGTTTTCTTCTTTTACGCGCGAGTTTTAATCGCTCGCCAAAAGCGGCCAGGATTTCGCCTGTTTGAGGAAGAAGTAGAGAAGTTCGCTGTGCCATTGTGTCACTATTTTATCTCTTTAGGGGCTTAATGGATAAAATATTAGCACTTTATGGATCTGCATTCCATTTTTAGTTATTAAAATAAAAGCGAGAAAATGCTAATAAATCATCATTTATGTATCATAAAGGATAAAATATTAGCACTTCAACTCAAAACACCGCCGATCGCCAGCCGCGCGTTTTATCATTGCCGGTGCGTACCGCCAGCGAATGCGCTGCACGTTGCGAACGTGCCATCACCTCTTTTTGATTGAGCTGGGTAAACTCGCCGGCGCGCAGCAGATAAACGCCATCGACAAACACATCGCTGACTTCATGGCCGAGCGCCGAGTAGACCAGCGATGAAACCGGATGATGGATCGGCGTCATCGCCGGATGCGAAGTATCAACAATTACCACATCGGCGCGTTTGCCGACTTCCAGCGAACCCACCAGATGGTCGAGGCCAATGGCGCGCGCACCGTCGATGGTGGCCATCTCCAGCACT
Organism: Pantoea sp. S18; assembly: GCF_045689705.1. Classification (NCBI taxonomy): domain Bacteria; kingdom Pseudomonadati; phylum Pseudomonadota; class Gammaproteobacteria; order Enterobacterales; family Erwiniaceae; genus Pantoea; species Pantoea sp. S18. The sequence goes on from NZ_CP142689.1 coordinate 418,538, forward strand.
TTTTCCGCCGTCATAATAGTGGGATCGCGGTGCACGCCTTTTTGCAGCAGCGCCGCCACTTTCATCGCCTGGAAAAGATTGTGATTGTTGCTGCTGGCTGGGCCATCTGAGCCTAAACCCACGGTTAAGCCGGCGGCCAGCATCTCCGGAATCGGCGGCACGCCGGAGGCGAGATAGAGATTGCTGCAGGGATTGTGCGACACGCGTGTGTCGTGATGTTTGAGCGCGCGGATGTCCCGCGAGTTGCACTGCACGCAATGTACCGCCAGCACATCCGGGCCGAGGAAGCCTATATCGCTGAGGAATTCGGTATCGCTGGCCTGAAAACGCAGCTGCGCCTGCTCAATCTCAAAATCGGTTTCCGCCACGTGCGTGGTGATCAACACGCCGGTTTCATTCGCCAGATGGCGTGTGCCGCGCAGCACTTTCTCATCCAGCGCCCAAATCATGCTCGGTGCCAGACCGACTTTTACCCGGCCATCGACTCTGTGATAACGATTAATCACTTCACGCGCATCGGCCAGCGCCTGTTCCGGCGTTTCAATCAGTTCAGCAGGAATGCCGTGCTCAGCGCCGCTGGTGAGGAAGCCGCGACATACATGACCGCGAATGCCGCTGACTTCAAAGGCTTCGATCACTTTGGCAGTTAATCCTGGTCGTGGATGCGCATACATAAAATCGACCAGCGAGGTGACGCCCGAACGCAATGATTCCATACAGCCGTGCAGCGCGGCGGCGTAGACATCTTCTTCGGTCAACGCCACGGCGCTGGGTCCGGTCATGCAGGTGAACCACTTTTTCAGCACCATGTCATCGCCAAGGCCTTTCAGCAGCGTCTGGAACAGATGCGTATGGGTGTTCACCATGCCCGGCATGATGATGCGTTCGCGGCAGTCAATGATTTCCGCTTCCGGATAGCGCTGCTGCAACGCATCGCGGGTGCCAATGGCGCGAATGATCTTATCTTCAATTAGCAAACTGGCCTGTTCCAGAATCTCGCGCTGCGGATTCATGGTGATAATCCAGCCGTCGGCCAGCAGGTAACTCATGATTGGCACTCCAGTTGCTGCTGTAATTCGGCGGCATTGACCACAAAACCAAAGCATTGCTGCACGTTATACAGCGTGGCATCGCGGCAATAATCGGGCGAGGTGGTGGCGCTGCAATCTTCCAGCAGCAGGCAGTCGTAACCACGGAAGTTAGCGTCTTGCAGCGTACACAGCACGCATTGATCGACGTTAACGCCAGCAAACAGCAGGGTGGTGACGTTGAGATTTCGCAGGATGCTATCGAGCTCGCTGTCCTGAAAACCGGACATACGGTATTTGTTGACGCGAATGTCTTCGGCATCAGGCGTCAGTTCGTCCACCACCTCCGCCGCCCAGCTGCCGGCCTGCAATACCGGCGCGCCGGAAACCGGCAGCGGATCGCCTAATCCCACGCCATCGCCGTTAGGGTTATAGACGTGCAACAAGGCGGGACTGAGATTGAGCTTATCGGCGCGGTTGCCCCAGTTGAGCCAAATCACCGGCACTTCAGCGGCGCGTAATGTCGGCAGCAACGCTTGTAACGGCGCAATCGGTGCACGCGCGGGTGTGACATCAACGCCGATATGTCCGAGCCAGCCTTCGGGATGACAGAAGTCGTTTTGCATATCAATCACCACGATAGCCGTACGCTGCAGATCAAAAATCACTGAGCGGTCGCGCGTGGTGAGCTGCACGGTGCGCGACGCCTGTGCCGGACGTCGTGTATCAATTACGTTCGGTGAAACGCGCCACTGATTATGTCGACTGCTACCTAAAACATTCTCCGGCATATCAGGCTCCCGTTAATACGCGGATATCTTCTTCATCCAGCGTGACAGGGTCACCGCTGCGAATCAGTTCCGAGAAGCCTTCATTCGGCGTCATCACCGTTAGCGTGTAGAGTTTGCTGTTGCCGGTGTTACGAATCGCGTGATCGTTACCTGGATGCAGCAGCAACGAATCGCCTTTGCCAATCGCCAGTTCTTCGTCGTTGCAGCGAGCCACGCCTTCGCCGTGCAATACATAGAAGAACTCGTGTGCGGTGGCGTGCTCATTCGGTGGCGTAGCGCCGCCGACGTTGAAGATCTCCACCACGAAAATGTTCTCAATGCCGTCTAACGGCTTGTCGAACAAGATGGCGAAATAGTTGCTGCTATCCGGACTGATACGGAACGCCTTCACATCCGCAAGATTGTTGAAACGAAACGATTTCATACGTTATTCCTTTCGATAAGGCTGCGTTAACGCGCCAGGTTGCAATGTGCGTCCCACCACGCCGGACATCGCCAGAATGGTGAGCAAGTAAGGCAGCGCTAGCAGCACCTGCGGCGGCAGCGTGTTTTCAAACAGCTGCAGCGACAGTTGCAGGGCGTCTGCGGCACCAAAGATAAATGCAGCGACTAGCGCTTTGAGCGGGCTCCAGCGACCAAAGATGACAATCGCCAGCGCGATAAAACCTTGTCCACTGACGATGTTGTCGCGGAACAGGCCGATCTGCGCGGTGACCAGATAGCTACCCGCCAAACCGGCACCGACGCAGGAGAACAGCACGCCCCACGTACGGATCTTTAACACGTTGAGCCCGGCGGCATGCGCCGCGCGCGGGTTTTCGCCCACCGCGCGCAGCGACAGGCCAAAGCGGGTGTGAAACAGACCAAAGTGCGCCAGCACCGCCAGCAACAAAGTGAGATAGAGCGGCAGCGGCTGCTGGAACAGAATCGGGCCAATAAACGGCAGCGAAGAGAGCAGCGGCACATGCCAGGGTTCGAGCATGGGGATGGTGGGCGAGGAATCGTTGCCCATTACCAGCGCGTATATCCAGGTGGCTAATCCGGCAGCCAAAATATTGAAGACGATGCCCACCACAATCTGGCTGGCATGGGCGCGAAGGTAGAGCGCCGCCAGCACGCAGCCAACCAGCAACCCGCCAACGCCTCCGGCAATAAAGCCCAGCGCGGTTGATCCGCTCTCCACCGCCATCATGTAGCTGGAGAGCGCGCCGAGCAGAATGGTGCCTTCAATGCCGATATTCAGCACGCCAGAACGCTCGGCATAGATTTCGCCCAGCGCCGCCAGTAATACCGGACCGGCAAGGCGCACGGCGGCGACCAGCCAGCTGACGAAAAAGGCGGTATCGAGATTCATCCACAGATTCATGATTGTTCCTCCGCCAGTTGGCTGCGCGATTTACGCCCGCCGGGCAGGTTGATGCGGTAGTAGCGCAGCAGATCGCCCGCCAGAATCAGTAACACCACCAGACTTTGCAGAATCAGCACAACTGAAGTGGGCAAGCCGGTTTGGCGCTGCATCGCGCTGCCGCCGACTTCCAGCCCGCCGTAGAGAATGGCGGTCGGGATCACCAGCAGCGGATTGAGGCGCGCCAGTAAGGCCACCACCACGCCGATAAAGCCGACGCCGCCGGAAATCCCCTCCATCAGGCGATGTTGCACACCCAATACCGCGCACAATCCTGCCAGCGCCGCCAATCCACCGCCGAGTAAAACCGCACCCATTTGACGGCGATTGACATCCACGCCGCTGTAGCGCGCCGCACGCGGATTCAGTCCGGCGATTTTGATTTCGAAACCAGCGGGCGTGGCGCGCATCAGCCAGAAGACGAACAGCGTGGCAACCAGCGCGATGGCGATGCCCCAATGTGCGCGCATGCCGTTCATCACGAACGGCAACCAACTATCCACCGGCAAACGTGGCGTCTGCGGCAGATCGCCCGGCGCACGCATCGGACCGGAGACCAGATATTGCACCATGAACAGCGCAACATAGTTGGCCATCAGCGATATCAATACGTCGTTGCCGCCAAACTTCACCCGTAACGCGCCAACCCAACCGGCCCAAATCGCGCCCGCCAGGAAGGCGGTAATCAGCACCATCGGCCAATAGAGCAGCGCGGGAATCGTCCACGGAAAACCCTGCGGCGTGCCGGAAAGGGCGATCCAGCTGGCTGCCGCTGCTCCGAGCAAAAAACAACCTTCAAAGCCGATATAACCTAGCCCGGCGCGCCACACCACGATGGTTGCCAGCGCAATCAGCATCAGCGGCGTGGCTTGCACCAGACTGAGACCGAAGCTGCGTAGCGAGCCAAACGCAGCGTCAAACAGGAAGCCATAAGCGGAGAGCGGATTGCCGCCAAACGGGATAAACAACAAACCGGCAATGATGAAAGCGGCCAGAATGCCGCAGAAACTGGTCAGCATCAGCGCGCCAGTTGATTCGGCTGGCGCCAGACGTCGCTCAAGCAGCTTCTTCATGATTGCCTCCGGTTTTTTTCAGGTGCGCACCTGCCATCAGTTCGCCGAGGCGTTCTGGCGTGGCGTCGCCAGCATCCAATTCACCGGCGATCTGGCCGCTGTACATCACCGCGATGCGATCGGAGAGATTGATAATTTCCTCCAGCTCGGCGGAGATCATCAGAATGGCGCAGCCGCGATCGCGTGCCGCCATCAAACCTTGCCACACGCTCTCAATCGCGCCGACATCCAGCCCGCGCGTTGGTTGTTCAACCACCAGTAAGCAGGGATTGCTGGCGACTTCGCGGCCCAGAATCAGCTTCTGCAGATTACCGCCGGAGAGTTTTCCGGCTTCAAAATCAGCATCCGGCGTGCGTACCGCAAAGCGGGCGATGATGTCGCGCGCATGCTGGCTGATGCGCTGACGATCCAGCAGCCAGCCGCCCGCGCGGGTAAAGGTGCGCTGGCGGCCGAGCATGGCGTTATCGGTAATCGATAAATCGGTCACCGAACCGACGCCACGCCGATCTGCCGGGATAAAACTGATGCCTTTATGGCGGCGCGTAGCGGGGGAATCGTCGCTGATATCTTCGCCATTCAGCAGAATGCGACCGGCTTCAAGTTCGCGCAGGTTGAGCAACGCTTCCGCCAGCTCCGATTGGCCGTTACCTTCGACACCGGCAATGCCAAGGATTTCTCCGGCGGCAACGTTGAGCGAAACGCGCCAGATTTTTTGCTGTCCGCTGGCATCACGCACCGCAATGCTATCCACCTGCAACACGGTTTTTCCCGGCTGACACGGCGTTTTCTCCACCCGCAGCACCACATCGCGCCCCACCATACGGCGCGCCAAATCGCGTTCCGAGGTGTCTTTAATGTCCACCGAATCCACCATTTTGCCGCCGCGCATCACCGAAACGTGATGGGCAATCGCCATGATTTCATACAGTTTGTGAGTAACGATCACCACCGAACGGCCTTCCGCGCACAGCGATTTCAAAGTAGCGAACAAGCCAGCTTTCTCCTGCGGCGTCAGCACCGCCGTCGGTTCGTCGAGAATCAGCACCTGCGCATCACGATAAAGCAGCTTGAGGATCTCCACGCGCTGCTGCACGCCAATCGGCAGATGCTGCACTTTCGCCCAGGGATCGATCGCTAACCCATGTTTATCCGACAGCGCCTGCAAACGCGCCGCCGCTGCGGGCAAATTGAGCACGCCGCTGGCGCTCTCTTTCAGGCCCAGCACCACGTTTTCCACCACGCTCATTGGCTGCACCAGCATAAATTCCTGATGCACCATGCCAATGCCGCAGGCGATGGCATCGCTGGGATCGCGAAAACGCTGCGCTTTGCCATCCACCACAATGCTGCCTTCATCGGCCTGATACAGGCCGTAAAGGATTTGCATCAGCGTGCTTTTGCCTGCGCCGTTTTCACCCAGCAGCGCGTGGATTTCACCGGCTTTGATGTTGAGCGAGACGTCGTCATTCGCCACCACGCGCGCAAAGCGTTTGGTGATATTGTTTAGCGCGACGCGGATGCTTGCCGTTGCTGTCATGATAATTAAACCGTTGGCTTCAGCGCGCCGCTGTCAAGCTGCTGCCAGATCTGCTGGAAGCTCGCCCACGCGCTGGCGCTGACCAGTTTGGCATTGTAGTGCTCGCTTCCATTGACCACCGACCAGGCTTTGCCGACGGTGGGATGCCATTCGTCGCCGCCTTTGAAGGTTTTATTCGCTACCGATTCACCAACCTGTTCCACCATCCAGTCGAGGTTCTGGCGGAAGCTGCAGGCGACGTAATCGGGTGCCACATCACGTTGATCGACATAACAGCCGATGGCTTTGACTTTCGCCGCTGCCGCACCTTGCATCGCGCCGAGACCGGTGACGTCAGCTGCATGCCAAATCACATCCGCGCCGTTACCGATCATGGTGGTGGCGGCTTCACGGCCTTTAGCGGCATTGTCGTAATCGCCGGTGACTACACCCATGCCTTTAATGCCCGGACGCGTTTTCTCAGCGGCCTGAATAAAGGCGCGCATCATCGCCTGCTGTGTGGGGTTATCGCCGCCGCCGACAAAGCCAACCGCTTTGCCTTTTTCCGAGATCAGCGCCGCCAGCGCACCGGCGGCATACGCGCCTTGCAGATAGGCGAGGTTGACGTATTCCACGTTGCCCGGTGATTTCTCGCCTGGCTTGAAGGTGGAGGCGAAGAAGTAAGTATCAGGATATTCCGGCGCGATTTCGGCAAACGCCGAACCGTATTCAAAGCTGTGGCCGATGATCAGCGTGTAACCATCATCGGCGTAGCCGCGAATGGTTTGGTCCATCTGCGCCTGCGAAACGCTTTCGCTGTGCGCCACGGTGAAACCGGCTTTTTGCAGGCTCTGCAATCCGGCATACGCCAGTGAACTCCAGCCGCCATCGGCAACCGAGCCGGGCAACAGCAGGGCGATTTTTATGGTGTTATTCGCCGCCATCGCTTTGCGCGACAACATCGGGGCCAGCGCGGGTAACAACAGCGCGCCAGCCACTAACTTCGCAAACTTTCTGCGGGATACGTCTGCCATCATGTGTTCTCCTGGTGTGGTTTTGATGTATTAATCACCGGAAGAGCATTATCTTAAAAGCATCATTTTTAGCACTTACCGATGCTTTAAAGGCAACGCAGGGGGAATATGCTGCAACATCGTTTGTTTGTGTATATCGATCAGGTGGCGCGCAGCGGTTCGATTCGCAAAGCGGCGGAACGGCTGCACATCTCGGCTTCGGCGATTAACCGCCAACTGATTGCGCTGGAGGAAGAGCTGGGCACGCCGCTGTTTCAGCGTTTGCCGCGCAAAATGATTCTTACCGCCGCTGGTGAAGCGCTGATTCATCATGTGCGACAGAGCTTTAAAGAGATTGAAATTGCGCAGATGAAAATCGAGGAGCTGAAAGGGCTGCGGCGCGGTGAAGTGACGGTGGCGATGATGAGTGGATTAGCGGCGAACCTGATTCCGCGCGTGGCCTCGGAGTTTCGCCGCGCCAATCCGCGCGTGAAATTACTGCTGCAACAGCTCACCACCGGCGAGAACATCACAAACGCGGTGGCAAGCGGCGACGCCGATTTGGGGATTGGTTTTGATTTCGAGCTGCAGCCAGTGCATCGCAACATTGCCAGCGTGCCGGTGCGATTGGGTGCCGTGGTGGGAGCGGGGCATCCGCTGGCAGAGAAATCCAGCTTACGCTTGAGTGATTGCTTGCCGTATCCGGTGGTGATTGCCGACAAATCGATGGTGATTCGGCCTTACCTGAATGAAGTGTTCGCACGTGCCTCGATCAATCTGCAGCCGGTGATTGAAACCAACTCGATCGAGGTGATGCGCCAGTCGGCGATGATGGATCAAACCCTGACGTTTCTCACGCCGATTGATATTGAGTCCGACCAGCGCAGCGGGCGGTTAATCTATATTCCGGTGCGCGAACTGGCGCAGCACACGCAAACGCTGATGTTGATCGGCCACGATCGCGGCACCAGCGCGATTGGTAGCGTGTTCGCCGAAACCATTAAAGGGATGATGTCGGAATTGCGTTAATTGCCTGGTCGCCATAAATGGCAACGTTGTGGGTTTTGTAGGGAGCGCATTAACGCGCTCCTGGTCACCATAAATGGCGACCCTACTAAGGACTAGCGCGTTTTTTGTAGGGTGCGCATTAATGCGCACCTGGTCGCCATAAATGCGCACCTGGTCGCCATAAATGGCGACCCTACGAAAATGCGGTGCGTTCTGTGAGGAAATTAATGTCGAAGTTATGCACTTCACGCGCCAGCTTCAGTAGCGCCTGAGCGGCACGTTGGGTGGCAATTGCACCGCGTTCAGCATCAGCTGCTGCGGCATTGCCGGTGGTGCCCGAAAGGTGCAGATCCTGCGCCATCCAGCCAAAACCAATGCCGCCTTCCGGCGTCAAAATCCCGCCGGTTGCTTCGAGTGCCACCGAAGTGGAAACGAAATCAGCGGCGTGCTGCATCTGGACCAATTCAGGATGCAAATGCAGCATCATGCTGGTTTCCGATTCACCACCGTGAATTCCGTGATTGAGTTCATGCGCGCTGTAAAGGTCTGACGCATCAATGGTGCGGAACCAGCTGGCGCTGACGGCAAACATGCCCAGTTCGATGCGCAGTTGACGACAAACGATTTCCATCAGCTGCGGCTGTCCGCCGTGCGAGTTCCAGAGAATCAGTTTGCGAATTCCGGCGCGCCAGGCGCTTTTCGCCACCTCGAACCACACTTTGCCTAACACGTCATACGGCAGTGAAAGGGTGCCGGGATAGGCGAGATGTTCATCCGATTTACCAATCGGCAGCGCGGGCATTACCAGCAGCGGGAGATCGTCGGGCAATAATTCCACCGCTCGTAGAATAATCCCGGCGTTGATGGCGGCATCCACACGCACCGGCAGATGTGGGCCATGTTGTTCTACTGCGCCAATCGGTAGCACGGCGACGATGTTCGCCATATCCAATTCACTGAATTCCCGGGTTGAGAGATCCCACCACCAGGGCGAAGACGGCTTGAGCATGTTTACCTCCATTTTTTACTCCAACATAGCGGGTTGGCAGTGCAATGGAAGCAACAAAATTCGCGCTTTGCGTTGCTTTAAAGGCATTGGTCAGAAGAAGGTCGCCATGAATGGCGACCCTACGAAGCGGTGTTACTTCTGATTCTTACTGGTGAATTCCTGGTAATTCTCTTTGGTCACCGTTTGATATGGCACCCAGTTATAGGCTTCGGTCTTTTTACCGCTCAGCATGTCGTAAGCCACATCGACTGCACCGGTTGCCTGACCTTTCGCATCCTGGAAAATAGTCACCGCCATTTTGCCGTTCTTTATAAACTGCAAACCATCCGGCGTGCCATCAATACCGGCGACTAACACATTGCTTTTCTTTAGCTGATCGAGCGCCATAATTGCCCCGATCGCCATTTCATCGTTATTGGCGATGATGGCATTGATGTCATTACCATCCTGTAACCATGACAAGGTTTTATCGACCGCTTCATTGCGCTGCCAGTTGGCGCTCTGTTTCTGGATCACTTTCAAGCCGGGATGATCCTTCACATAGTCCTCAACCGCTTTGGTGCGCTGACGCGCTTCTTCAGTGGAAAGGGCGCCCATCAAAATCGCGATATTGCCTTTGTTATCCATCCGCTTGGCTAACGCTTCGATCTCCATCTTGCCGCTTAACGCCGAGTCGGAACCGACGTAGGCCATTTTGCCCGTTAGTTTTACTTCGGGTTTACGGTTCACGAAGATCAGCGGGATATTGGCTTTCTGCGCAGCAGCGATTACTGGCATCACGCCTTGCGTATCCACTGGGTTGATGATGATGGCATCCGCCCCCTGATTGATGAAATCATCCACCTGCTGAATTTGCAGGGACACATCACCTTTGGCATCGGCAAACTGGCTATTAAGCCCTTTGTCTTTGAGCTGCTTTTCCATCTGACTACGCAGGATGGAAACGAAATTGAGATCGAGATTAGCCAGAGCGACGCCAACCATATAGGTTTTCGCCTGGGCAGTGAACACACTAAGCAAACCGCAGATAAGCATTACTACCTTGAATAATTTCATTTTTTTATCTCTGTAGGGGAGGTTTCTATTATTTTGCATCCGGGTGCAAAATCAACGGGATTGCTGCCGCTGATTGACATCATGTTCAGACGGACAACGCGATGTGCTGTCTTCACTCTCTGGTACGCTTGAAAAATAGTCAACGCAGCAAAAATCGATTTCATCACCACGATCACAAAATCATCACGATTTGCACCCGAGTGCATAACAAAAATGCAACCGGGTGCAAAGTTTGCGAAAGTCGCCTCTTGCTAACGTGGGGAATCGCTCTATGCTCACTTTTTGCCAGGTAAATTACGGAAGGAAGCCGATGACCAGAACAGTGAAAAAGGCCACGGCCAGCGATGTGGCCATTCTCGCGGGCGTATCGAAATGGACGGTATCGCGTGCGTTTATGCCTGGTGCTTCAATCTCCGAAAAGGCGCGCGAGAAGGTGATGCGCATCGCTAAAGAGCTGGGATATCGCCCCAATTTGCTGGCGCGCAGCCTGGTGAAGAAGAAGACGCATATCATTGGCGTGGTGATCGATGAACTGAAGAATCCACACACGCTAATGATTCTCAATGAAGCCACGCAGCAACTGCAACGCCGTGGTTACATGGCGCTGATCCTCAACATCACCGATGGCGAACCGTATCGATCGGTGATGACGCAGGCGGATCAATTGCAGATCGATGGCGTTCTGTTTCTCGGCACGGTGCTATCGGCGCAGCTGATTAATCTGGTTGAGGATATGTACAACATTCCGCTGGTGCAGCTGTGTCGCAATACGCATGCGCAGGGTATTGATGTGGTGGCGATTGATGGTTATGCCGCCGGTAAACAGATCGCCGAACTTTTGCTGGCGCAGGGCGCGCAGCGTTTTGGCTTTATGCAAGGCCCGGATACACCGACTTCTCATCTGCTGCGCAAAGAGGGATTTGAAGCGACGCTTCAACAAGCGGGATTCCAGATTGATGTACTGCTCAAAGCGGGCAGTTACGATCGCGCGCGCAGCTGGCAAGCGATGAGCGATTATCTGCAACGGCCGGAAGCGCCTGCGATTGATGCGCTGTTTTGTGAAAACGATGTGCTGGCGTTAGGCGCGTTGGAAGCAATGCGCGCCGCACCGAATATGCCCAAGATTGCGGTGGTGGGATTTGATGATATCGAAGAAGCCAGCGCGCCAGGCTGCCAACTCACCACCTTTAGTCAGCGTATTGATTTGCTGATTGCCGAAGCGTTGAACCGCTTGATTGATGGCCGCGAGAGTGCGAATGAGCGTTGGCGGCAGGGTGAAATGCGTGTGCGACGTTCGCATTTGCGTAACTGAGTCCGCATTCTATACGCTAATCAGCGTGATATCCTCAGCGCGAAACGCGTTGTAAAACTCTTTGTTAAGTTTCTCTTCTACCACAAGAATATCGATGTCTTCGCAACCGGCTACCGAGAACCGGGCCACGCCGGGAATTTTATCCTCCGTCAGCCCAACGATGGTTTGATTGCTTTGCTTGATGGCGGCTTTTTTGAATTCGCAGTCGGCAAAATCAAAACCCGTCAGCCCGGATTCAGGGCTCATCGCACAGCCACCAATAAAAGCCTGATCGAAAATGATATTTCGCAGTTGCTCAATCGCCGTATGACCCACGCTGCCGCCACTCTTTTTCTGAATGTGGCCGCCGAGCATGATGACGTCTATTTTCGGGTGTTTTAACAGCGCTGCAGCGATATCGGGAGCATTGGTTGCGACGGTTAAAGAGAGTTTTTCCGGTAGCGCCAGCGCCATTGCCAGATTAGTGGTGCCCGCATCAATGAAAATGCAGGTGTCGTTTTTTACCAGGCTGGCACACTGCTGCGCGATCATGTCTTTTGCTGCGTGATTGTGCTCTTTTCGGCTTTGGAAAGAACCCGCTTCAGGTATCTGTAATACCGCACCGCCATACACTTTTTTGCACACGCCTTCTTTACTCAACTCATGCAGATCGCGCCGAATGGTGTGCTCTGAAACCTGCATCTGGGCGGCCAGATCGACGCAAACAACACGGCCCTGGTCGCGCAAAATTTGTCGTATCAGCTCTTGTCGCTGTTCTGGGAAAGCTGCATAATCGAGCATGTAAGTTCCTTAAAAAAACACAATCAATCTATAACGAGCATAATCGCGCAATGGCAAACACAATGTCAATCGCAATGTACCTCTGCAGAAATTCTGCTTATTAACCGCTCAAACGAGGAGTGAAATGATTTATAAACCCCAAAGCATCACCCCAAGTCACGCCACACGACTGACGTTCTTTATCGCCGGATTTGTGACTGCGACCTGGGCGGTGATTGTGCCTTTCGCGCGCAATAACACCGGCGTTAACGAGGCGATGCTTGGCACATTGCTATTATGTCTGGGATTTGGTGCGCTAATCGCCATGCCCGTTACTGGATTACTCACCAGCCGCTTTGGTTGCCGCAGGGTGATCATCGTTGCAATGGGGTTAATCATCCTTAGCACGCCACTGCTCGCCGTGATTGCGAATCCTTTACTGCTTGGCCTGGCTTTGCTGATTTTTGGCGTTGGTGTTGGCGTGACAGATTGCGCGATGAACATTCAGGCTATTCTGGTGGAGAAACAATCCTCAATTCCACTGATGTCTGGTTTTCACGGCATGTATAGCTTCGGCGGTATTGCCGGTGCCGGCGTAATGACATTGCTGCTGTCGCTGGGAATGACCGTTTTAGCCGGAACGCTGCTGGTGACTTTTGCGGTGATTATCCTCGCCGTGCTCAGCTATCCGGGACTTCTGACCTATGCCAATCCTAAAGAAGGACCAGCCTTCGCCGTGCCGCGCGGAAGCGTATTGCTGCTGGGACTCATTTGCTTCGCGGTATTCCTGACCGAAGGAACGGTACTGGACTGGAGCGCCGTCTATTTGACCCAGGCTCGAAATATGCCTGAGACGTTAGGTGGACTGGGTTACACCTGCTTTGCCATTGCGATGACTGCGGCCAGGTTGACCGGCGATCGCATTATCTCCACGTTTGGGCGTTTACCTGTAGTGTTGACGGGTGCCATCACTGCAGCAATTGGCTTGGCATTGGTCACTTATGTGCCATCGTGGCCGCTCTCTTTGGTGGGCTACGTTTTGATTGGCGCAGGCTGCGCCAACATTGTGCCGGTGATGTTTTCTGCCGTTGGGCAGCAAAAAGTCATGCCGCAGGCTGTCGCGGTGCCAGCAATGACCACCTTAGGTTATCTCGGCGTACTCAGTGGACCCGCAGTGATTGGCTATGTTGCGCACTTTAGTTCTCTGACTTTTGCATTTTCACTGATTATGGCGCTGATGCTGGTGGTTGCGGCATTGTCACTCACGCTAAATCTGGGCGAGAAAACAACCGCGAGGGAGAACGCATGAAAATCGCACATGTGGCATTGTGGACGCGCAACTTAAGTGCCCAAAAATCCTTCTGGCAGGATTTTTTTGCCGGGACATCCAATGAACTTTACATCAGCAAAAACCGTCCAGGTTTTCGCTCTCATTTCATCAGTTTGCTCGAAGGTCCAACCTTAGAATTGATGAGTCTTGACGATTTAGCAGCAGGACCTCATGGGAAAGAGCTGACTGGATGGGCGCATATCGCGATTCATGTTGGTTCCAGGCAAGAGGTGGATTCGATGGTTGCCAAAGCAAGCGAGCAGGGGATTTTAGTCAGCCCGGCCCGTACCACCGGCGATGGCTTTTACGAAGCCATCATTCGCGATCCGGATGGTAATCTGATCGAGATTGTCGGTTGAATCTAAACGCGCAGCCAGAACCTATCAGGCTGCGCGTTTAGATGCTTACTGTTCTATGCTGGTCAGCAGCGCATTCTGAATAATTCTTTGCGCTTTCAGTGGGTTTTGCTCGCGCTGTGCTTCCTGTAATGCGGCGATATCCAGCTTATCCAGCGCGCGATAGATATGCTTGAGGAAACGAATCGAGAGATTGGCAGCTTCTACATGATCTTCGCGGAACGGGAATTGATCGAGCTGCCACACGCCGTCCCAGTTGTTGATCTTCAATACATAGAAGAACTCAAAAATCTCGGTCATGTGTACGGTGCCGACGACCAGATCGTCATCCCAGCCGCGCAGGTTGTCGTTGACGTCCATACCAAACAGGCGGCCGCGATCGATAATCAGCTGGGCGGAATCCGCTGGCGACTCCCCAGCAAACAGCGCATGACCGAAATCGAGCAATACGCCGACGTTATCCAGGCCAATGTCCTCGATGCCGAGCAGAGTACGCGCGGCTGAATCCCAGGTCATTTTCACGCGCGGTTCACGCGGCTTGTACTCAATAGCAAATTTGACGTCCGGATTGGCGCTCGCCAGTTCGCGCATGCCATCCACCGCCATCTTCCACAAGTTTTTATGATCGACCTGGAACGGATAATCCCAACCGTCCTGACCTGGCCAGACTTTTACGTAGTTAGCGTCCAACTCACGCACCACGGTGGCCGCTTCATGCATCAAATCAAAAGCCTGTTTACGAATGGCGGCATCTGGATTGGTGAAGGCACCGCGTGAGAAGCGGCGCAGATAGATTTCCGGGGTCACGCCAATCGCTTTCAGTCCGGCATCGGCCAGCGCTTGTTTCACCTGCCCGACCGTTACGCCTTCGGTGAACGGATAGGGCACATCAACGTAGGAAAGGTCCTCGACGCTGCCAGCGAGTTTGATCTGATCAAGGGTGCTGAGTGCCGGTCCGTAACCATCTACGGCGTAACGATCGATATAGTTGGCAAAGTGCCACAAGCCGGCACCGAATTTCGGATACGTGTAGGAACTCATTCGACCTTCTCCTCAGATGATTGCATTCGTGAATATATATTCACATTGGATTATATATTCCATTCTGCGCCTCGATGTGCGCACTTAACCAGCAATCAATGGAGAAAATGCAACCACAATCACACAAAATGTGCTCGCAACCGTAGGGTCGCCATGAATGGCGACCTGGATTTGTGCGCAATTTGAAAGCAAAGGGGAAATCAAAAAAGAAAGGACTAACCAATAAACGAAAATACCGAATAACTTTTTCCCGAGAATTCAAACTCAGCAACCACGCTCATGCCCATATTCACATGCGCTTTAAGTGAGGCGACATTATCATTGCGAATAAACAACACACCTTCTTTTCCTGCCACACGTGGACGTAGTGCAGCGAACATCTGTTTAGCTAATCCCTGATTTCGTGCCTCACTACTGACGCAAATAGGGCCATATAAAAATGCGTTATCGCTGCCGGAATAACTTTCGAGCATAGCTTTAATAATCGGCATGTCAGCGTTTTTGGTTAATGTCGAGGTCATTAAAAATCCCAGCACCTTATCGCCAGAACGTGCAACGATCACCGGCATTTCAGCCATCATCTCAGCAATTACCGATTCTGGAAGAGCAGCGGAGAGCGTGCCGTTATTGGCAGCGAGATTCTGTTCCTGTAAGTACGAAATTCCCTGGATATCTCGGCTTGTCCCGACACTTATTTCAATTGCATTAGTGTTCATATCAATCCTTTAATGGCGTTCATTTTTTTGAGAATTGTCTGATCGGAAATGTCCTACAAATCTATAGGACGCGTCAGACTAATCCTTCCAGTGCGACTTCCTTATAGTCCTCTTCAACAAAATCCTGCATGCCTCATACCGTTGCGAGGCGCTAGAAAATAGAGAAGAGAAACTGGAATGAATAAAGTTTATCGCGTTATCTGGAATAGTTCACAGCGTTGCATGGTGGTGGTTTCTGAACTCGCGAATAGTCGCGGCAAAAGCAACAATACTGCCGGTATTATTCCCGCAGTCGTTCGATGCCCAAAAATGCTGCAGCTGATAACGGCTGGCGGATTATTGGCAGTCAGCACCGCAGGCTATGCATCCAATCCACAGGTTGTTGATAACACAACGGCAACTTTCGAAGGTGAAACCGTCATGACGGCGCGTGCCGAGTCGGCGATGATCGTTAAGGGCTCAGCCGCTAACGCTATTTTTGATAATGGATTTATCAGCGCATCTGCGCCTACGGCGAACGCTGTGCAAGTGCAGGATGGCGCGACTTTTGATGTTCGTAACAGCACCATGCAAACGTTCCAGACACCTGTGATGACCGTTCTGAGTGGCTCAACTGCGAAAATAGCCAATAGCGAGCTATCCACCATTTCAGGTTCTGCGGCTTTGATTGTCGGTGAAAAGAGTCTGGTGACCGGCAATAACGTGCGCCTCATCAGTAGTAAAGATGGCATGTTAGTTGACGATGCCAGTGTGAAGATCACCGGTTTGAATATTCGTGCAACCGGTACTGGCGGCGGTACAAACACTGCAATCACGGCCACCAACGGCAGCAACATCGATCTTGATACGGCGACGTTGTTGACTGAGGGTGTTGGCGGGCATGGCATTTATGCCAATGCTAGCGATATTAGTGCCAACAATATTGATATTACGACGACCAATGCCAGCGCACGTGGCGTTCTTGCTTCAGGTGCTGCAACTCACGTCATGCTAAACGGTGGTTCCATCAACACGCAAGGTGCTAATGGCCATGGGATTCAGGCAACCGCAGGCGCGTCTGTAGATGTAAGCAATATGGATATTACCACCACCGCACTGCGTCAGGCGGGGAGTAACGGCGCGGCGGCAATTTTTGCTGACACTGATGCAAGAGTAAATGCCGATTCACTCAACTTAACCAGCGCAGGCAGTGCGATCTGGATTAGAAAAGCCCAGATTAATGCGAATAATCTGCATATAACGCAAACTTCGGATGCTTATGGTCCGATGGTCTGGGGCTTTTCAGGTTCACAACTGAATCTAACTAACAGTGTTTTGACGCTAGGCGAAGGTCTATCAAATTCGCAGGGTATCTATGTTGATGCTGGCACGGCAAACCTTGATGGCGTCACCATCACCGGCAACAACGGCGGCACCGCTATTGTAACCCGTTACAACGGAACCCTGCATGCCAACAATCTTGATATCGCCATCAATAATGCCAATGGTGGCTTTGCAACAGGCCTTTATCTCAGTCGTGGCGCAAGCCAGACCACTGCAAATGTTAGCAACTCTAAAGTAGTCGTAAACGGAAGTAATGCGGCTGGTATTCGCTCTGAAGTTGGCGCGGTGCAAACGGTGAATCTCACCAACACCTTGATTGCCTCGGATAACGTGGCAGCCAAAGCCGATGCGAGCTCCGCACTGCTCATCAACGCCGATGCGTCGACACTTACGGGCAAAACGCTGATTCAAGGCGGCACAGCCAACAGCACCAATGCTGTTGTTGGTTTTATTCGTCTGAATGCCACCAATGGTTCACAACTGTTGGGCGATGCGGCAATCGACAAGCTTTACACCCGCGATAGCCTGATTGCGTTGGACAATGCCTCAGCATGGCAAGGTGCGGCAAAAGGCTTGCATCAACTGACGCTGGATAACGGCAGCCAATGGGCAATGACTGAGGATTCTGATGTCGGCAGCATCAATCTGAAGAACAGCCAAATCGTCTTTATGCACAACGATAGCGGTTTCAGGGAGCTAACCGTAGACGGTGATTTTAATAGTGACAACGGTACGCTGGTAATGAACAACGTGCTGGCTGGCGATGACTCGCCGCACGACCAGTTGGTGGTGAATGGCAATACATCTGGCAACACGCAGGTTGTGATTAACAAAGCGGGCGGTAACGGTGCGCAGACCTTGCAAGGTATCGAACTGATTTCCGTCGCCGGTGAATCAAATGGCGAATTTACCCAGCAAGGGCGTATCGTCGCAGGTGCCTATGATTACCATCTGCAACGTGGAATCGACAGCAACAGTAAGAACTGGTATCTGGTGAGCGGCGAAACGCCAGTTACTGCACCCGATCCCGATCCGGTAGGCGGCGATGGCGACTTTGGCGGCCCAGTAATTACGCCTCCGCCAGCAGGGAAAATGACGCTACGTCCTGAGGCCGGCAACTATATTGCTAACATCGCAGCCTCCAATACGCTGTTTAACCTGCGCCTGCACGATCGCGGCGGTGAAACACAGTATGTTGATGCCCTGAGCGGCGAGAAAAAAGTCACCAGTCTGTGGATGCGTAATCTGGGCGGTCATCAGCAGGTGCGTGACAGCTCCGGGCAGCTGAAAACCGAAACCAATCGTTATGTCCTGCAAATGGGCGGCGATCTGTTAACCACGGACAATCTGCACATTGGCGCTATGGCGGGATATGGCAACGCGCGCAGCAACACCGATTCGAACGTGACCGGTTATCGTTCTCAGGGCCATACCACCGGTTATAACCTCGGCGTTTACGGCACCTGGTATCAGCAGCCTGAACAGCAAACCGGTGCCTATGTGGATAGCTGGTTGCAGTACAGCTGGTTTAATAACAGCGTCAATGGCGATCATTTAAGCGCCGAGCGCTATCAGTCACGTGGTTTCACCGCCTCGCTGGAAAGCGGTTATAGCTGGAAACTGGGTCAGGACAGCTATAACAACAGCTACTTTATCGAGCCTAACGCGCAGTTTATCTGGATGGGCGTGAAAACTGATGATGTGACTGAAGCCAATGGTACGCGCGTAACTAGTCAGGGCGATGGCAACGTGCAGTCGCGTTTAGGCGTCCGCGCCTCAATGAAAACAGCGGGCGAAAACGGTCAGACGGTGTTCAAACCTTATCTGGAAGCCAACTGGATCAATAACAGCAAGACTTTTGCCACCTCGCTGGACGGCGTGAAAGTAAGCGCGCAGGGCGAGAAGAATATTGCTGAGCTGCGTGTCGGTGTTGATAGCCAACTGCGTTCCAACCTCAATTTGTGGGGCAGCGTTGGTCAGCAGGCAGGTAATAATCACTATCGTGATACCAGCGCAGCGATTGGTGTGAAATTGAGCTTCTAATCGCAATACTGCTCAGTAACGTACCGGGTGAATTTCACCCGGTTTTCTCGCTGACAGTAATAGTTGTGAAAACCAGGTTAATCTTAACGGTATTAGATACGGTTAATGTTTGATTGCAAAGGGGCTAATGATGGCCGTACAGGATAGGCTGGGCATGTCGGGAACCAGCAAAATAGTGACGGCGCTCATTGTCGACGATCATCCGGTGGTACGAACAGCGGTGGAAATGTTACTCACGCGAGAGAACATTGAGGTGATTGGCAAAGTTGCAGATGGCGCGGAAGCACTGCAGATGATGCGAAATTTACGGCCGGATCTGGTGATTCTGGATATTGCTATTCCTACCATCAATGGACTTGAGGTGATTACCCGTGCTCGTGCCGCCAGTATGGCAGTTAAAATCCTGGTGTTTACTTCTCAGAGTGCCGCTTCGTTTGCTGGCCGCTGTCGCCGAGCTGGCGCTTCAGGTTTTGTGGAAAAAACGGAAACCTTAGAAGACTTACTGGATGCCATTCGCGCTGTGCGAGCGGGCTACACCTTTTTCCCGGCTGAAGATTTCCTGCAAATCGAGACGTTGCAAGCTTCATCGCATACGGAGAGTGAAAAACTCGCCACGCTTACCGATCGCGAAATGATGGTGCTGATCTACCTCGCCAAAGGTTATAGCAACATCGAAATCGCCAATGAACTAACGTTGAGCAATAAAACCATCAGTACCTACAAAACCCGATTGCTGACGAAACTCGGCGTCAAAACACTGGTAGATCTGATTGTTATCGCCAACCGCAATAATCTGGTGGGCTGATCACGCGTTATGGCTAACTCCCTGAAAAAAATCGGTCTTGCTCTGCTGCTGTTTACTTCATGCTATGTGCTGAATGAAGCGATGGTCTCCGCCGCCGAGCAGGTATTAAACCTCAAACTGCTGAGCCGTTCGCCCCAGCTTAATCATCTTCCGTCACAAGGTTTTAATACAGAACAGCAGCAATGGCTGGCGACCAAACCGCAACTCACCGTTGGCATTGCCAGGCCTTCATATCCACCTTTTACCATCATCAACAATCATGCGGAGCTGGAAGGGATCACGGCAGACTATGTGGGACTTCTAGCGGCCATCATCAATAAAACGGTAAAAATCCGTCTGTTTTCCAGTCAAAAAGCGGCGGAAGAAGCCCTGAACGCTGGCACGGTGGATTTGCTGGGTTCCGTCACCCAATTTGATAATGATGGCAACAAGGTCGTGCGCACTGAACCCTACGCAAGTGAGCAAGCGATTCTGGCGATGCGCAGCAATAACAGCCGCACGCTAAGCAGCGATTTGGCAGGCGAACATATCGCGATGGCCAGCGGTTATCTGCCTTTGGAATGGGTTCAGCGACAATATCCGCTGGCCAGTATTCAAACCTATCCTAGCTATCAGCAAGCCATTGGCGCGGTGGCGTTTGGTGATGCCGACGTATTCCTTGGCGATCTTTATCCGATCAGCCGAAATTTTATTAATAATATTCGCGTGGTTAACTTCGCCGATTTCCCGGCTAAAGATCTCGCGTTTGGCGTGCGATCGACTCATCCGCTTTTGCAGCAAATCGTTAATATTGCGCTGCAGGAGATTAACAATGAAGAGCGATTAAATATCCTGCAGCGCTGGCATGTAGGCCGCAGCGCCAGTGTATTAAATCAGCAGATATTCCAACTGAGTGATGCAGAAAAACAGTGGATAAAACAACACAACAAAGTGCGTGTCGTCGCCATTGATGGTTTTGCGCCGCTAACCTTCACCGATGACGAGGGTAATTATCGCGGCATCACCGTCGATATGCTGGCGCAAATTCGTCTGCGCACCGGACTCGATTTCGAAATGGTGAGCGCGCGTGATGTCAGCGAAATGCAGACCATGTTGAAAAATAATCAGGCCGATATGATTGGTGCATTAACGCCAAGCACAACTCGTAAGAATGACCTAATGTTCAGTCGCGCCTATTTTACCAGCGCTTTCGTGATGGTGGTGCGTCAGCAGCCCAATGCCGCGCGCAACCTGAATGAGCTCAATGGTAAAAAGCTGGCAGTAATCAATGGCACCGGCATGGCGACCTATATTCGTAGTCGCTATCCGTTGGTGAAACTGGTCGATGCCGCCAGCGCCAGTGATGCGCTGGCGATGTTGAATCGTGGCGATGTGGATGCCGCAGCCAATACGCTCGCCAACTCCGAATATCAAATCGCGCGTTATTATCGTAATCGCATGCGCATCAGCGCCACGCTGAATGAATCGCCGGCGTTTCTCTCGTTTGCCGTGCCGCCGCAATCACCAGAACTGCTGAGCATTATCGATAAAGTAATGCTCAGCATTCCGCCAGATGAAATGGATGTCATCGGCAATCTGTGGCGTCCAAATAACATGGTGTCGTCCGATAATTTCTGGCGCGAGAACCGCATCTTTATATACAGCGCTGCAGCATTCGCCACGGCGCTGATCTTAGTGTCATTGCTTTGGGCTATTTGGCTGCGCCGGCAGATTCGGATCAAAATACGCGTGCAGCGCGAGTTGAACGATCAGCTGGAATTCATGAACGACATGATTAACGGCACGCCGAATGCGACCTATATCCGCGATGCCAGCGGCACATTAACCCAATGTAATGAAAGTTATCTGCAATTTCTCAATGCCACGCGCGAACAGGTGATTAATCAGTCGCTGTTTAAACGCGATGTCTTTCACGATAAGCAGCAGAACAGCCAATATATTCAGGACTTTTATCAGGTGCTGAGCAGCGGCACGCCAATATTTAAAGATCGTACCTTTGTGCATGCTTCCGGTGCGGAGAAAACGATTTTTCACTGGCTGCTGCCTTACCGCGATGCCAGCGGCAATGTGAAGGGCGTTATTGGCGGCTGGCTGGATGTCAGTGAGCGGCGCGTATTACTTGAAGCGCTAAATGAGGCCAAAGAGCAAGCCGAGGACGCTAACCGCGCCAAAACGCAGTTCCTCTCAACCATGAGTCATGAGATTCGCACACCGCTCAATGCGGTAATCGGCATGCTGGAAATGGCGCGGAAATCAGCAGATAAAAATCGGGTTGATCATCAGGCGTTAGACGTCGCTTTTAGCTCGGCGAATGAGTTGGTGGAGCTGCTCGGCGATATTCTCGACATCGCGCGCATTGAAGCCGGCAAATTGACGCTGCAGCCAGAGCGCTGCAACGTGCAGGCACTTTGTCAGTCGGTGGTGCGCGTGTTTTCCGGTATGGCGGCGCAGAAAAACCTCGATCTGCATCTGTCCGTTGATCCGCAAACCGGGCCCGCGCTGTGGCTCGATCCTCTGCGCTTTAAACAGATCCTCTCCAATCTGATTGGCAACGCGATCAAGTTCACCGCCAGCGGCAGCGTGAGTGTGGATGTCAGGCTGACACATCATGAACGTTGGCAGATTACCGCCACCGTGCGCGACACCGGTAAAGGCATTTCTCTGGCCGATCAGCAAAAACTGTTTACGCCGTTTAGTCAGGTGGGACAAAACGGCGAGCAGGTAAAACGTGGCACCGGTTTGGGTTTGACCATCTGTAAAACACTCTGTGAAAAGATGGATGGCGATATTCAGCTGCACAGCGAACTGGGTAAAGGCAGCGAAATTGTGGTGCGCGTGATGGCGGATGCGCTACCGGATGACATCGCTGAGGCCACTACAATTGCTGAGCTGCCCGCCGAGCATAGCAGCGTTCCGCTACGCATCCTTATTGTTGATGATTCCAGCGTTAACCGCTTGCTGTTAACTCGTCAGCTGCATTTCCTCAGTCATCAGGTAATTGAGGCGGAAGAGGGCGCGCAGGCGCTGGCAGCATGGCATCAGCAAAGATTTGACGTGGTGATCACCGATTGCCGCATGCCGGTGATGGATGGTTATCGACTCGCACAGGCGATTCGTCGTGAAGAGCAGCAGCGGGATCGGCCACGCTGTTTGGTTTTAGGTTTTACCGCCAACGCCTTGCCGGAAGAGCGCGATCGCTGCCGTGAAGCCGGCATGGATGGCTGCCTGTTTAAACCCAGCACCTTGCAGGATCTGCAAAACTGGCTCGGTAAGGGCGTGCTGCAAAACGCAGATGAAGGAGTATTACAGCTGGCGGCGGGCGATGAACAGTGGAGCGCGCAATTACGGGCGGAATTAATCGAAAGCTATCAGCAGGATATCGTGGCATTGACGGTCGCGCTGAGCAGCGACGATCGCGAGCAGCTAGGTGAACTGGCGCATAAGATTAAAGGCAGCGCTGGCATTACCGGGGCGAACGCGCTGGTAGCGAAATGTGTTGCGCTGGAAGAGAACTGCGAGGATGAATCGATTTCTCGTGCGATTTTGTCCGCATCAGGGCGTGAGCTGCTGGCGGAGATTCGGCTGGAGATCGCGAAGAACGGTGGTCGCCATTAATGGCGACCCTACGTTGATTACATCTTTGCTTGATAACCCATACGACTTAACCGGCTAAATAACTCTTTATTATTGGCGCAGTTGAGCTTGCGAATAATACTTTGCCGATGATGGCTAATGGTTTTACAACTGAGATGCAGTTTATGCCCGATATCGGTGAGATTGCTGGTTTGCCCCAGCATGCGCAATAAGCCAAATTCACGCGGTGAAAGAGTTTGTTTGGTGCGGCGAACACCAACAGCAAACTCCGCAGATGACGGCAAACCTAATACAGCATCTGAAAGCTGTTTCAGGCTGCATGTTTTCGACAGAAAGGTAACGCCCGCCAGCACGCCAACCACATAGCTGGTTACCGCTTTCTCATGCAGATCGGTCAGCACAATAATTCGCGTTGCCGGAGATGAGCGCTGCACTTTAAGCAGCAGCTCGGTGAAGTACTGCACATCGCGGCCATAAGCGGTTAATTCGCTGATAAGCACATCGGTTCCTGCTACTTTGCTTAACGCTACGTCCACATCGTCACTATCAATATTTTTAATCTGAATGAATTTCCCGGCAAAATAACGCGAAATCCCTTCGGTAATCCATCTGTTATTGTCTATCAGCGTTAATGACAACATAGTTATCCCCATCCTTATTATGCTGCTATTAAAGCGCGATGGCGGCGCGATAAATATCGGACAGGGGAAGGGAGGTTTGTATGAAATTTCCTAAATTCGTTTTTGCGCATTTTTAGGGCAGATGCTGCACCAACAGCTTAACTTTTACTCTTTTTCCTACGTACTTGACCCCGCAAGTCTCAACCCAAAGAAAGAAAATTCCGATGAAAAACCCGCAAATTCCTCGCGTTAAGAAATATTGCTAGCAATAAAGCTAGAGTGGCATATCCCTTGCTTTACTCCTGACATCGCAAGATGTGTTCAATCAGGAGGCCGTTATGTCATCGCCGCAGGTTATGTGGGATATCGCCAGCCATCAGCGTTACGCCTACAGCTCAATCGAACATCAGGTATTGCCCGTCTGGCCAAAAGGTAAAGGACTGGCGCTGTATATCGCCATGAATCTGGAGCATTTCGCGTTTGGCTTGCCGGAAGGCGCCAAGCTGTCGCAAGGGGCGAATCGCCTCGACGTACTGAACTATGCGTGGCGCGACTACGGAAATCGGGTGGGCGGTTGGTATCTGGCCGATCTGTTTGCCGAACTGGCTATTCCGCCAGCGGTGATCGCCAACACAGCGATCATCGATTATTGCCCACAGTTGCTGGATCGCTGGATAAGTCTGCCCGGCAGTGAACTGATTGGCCACGGTCATACCAACTCGCAGCGCCAGGGCGAACTGAGCCGTGAAAATGAGTTTGCGCTGATCGCCCGCTGCCAGCAGCGACTCACCGAATATCAGCAACGTCCGGTGGCGGGTTGGCTGTCGCCGTGGATCTCCGAAAGCCATGACACGCCCGACTTACTACGCCAAAACGGCTTCAGCTACACCCTGAACTGGGCGCATGACGATCGTCCGGTTGCGCTGCAAACGTCGCACGGCGATCTGCTGTCGGTGCCGTATCCGCAGGAGATCAACGATATTCCCACCATCATTCCTAATGGCACCTCGATTGAAACCTTCTGCAGCATGATCGAAAGCCAGTTCGCCGAGATGAAACTGCGCGCCGAACAGCGCCCGCAGGTGATGGGCATCGCGTTGCATCCTTACATCGTCGGTCAGCCGTTCCGGCTTCATCACTTGCGGCAGACATTAAAGAACATTATCGCGCAGTGTGAAGACGTATGGATAACCACGCCTGGCGAGATCGCCGCGCATTCACTGAACGTAACCAACAACGTCGCCTGATATCACTGGAGAACAGCATGACCGCAGCATTAACAGCAGTAGAGATCGTGAAAGAGTTTCTGGCGGCGTCGATGGCGCCGGACCCAGACCGAGCCGCCGCGCTGATGGCCGCGGACGTGGTCATCACCTTTACCGGCAAGCGCGTGATGCCCACCGTACATGGCGTCACCGCGTTTAACGCCGGGCGCTATCAATGGGTGAAAAAGCAGTTGGGCGAGTTTGACTGGATGGAGAAAAGTCCCGGTCATGTGGTGGTGTACTGCACCGGCTTTCTTTATGGCGTTTGGCCGGATGGACGTGAATTCGCCGGTAATCGCTATCTCGATCGTTATGAAGTGATTGCAGGGCGCATTACAAAAATGGATGTGTGGAACGACAGCGCCGAGTGGATTCTGACGCCAGAGCTGAATCAGTCACCACGTTAATAACAAACAAATCAACTGGCATTGGCTTTGCATGCATTGCTAGCAATAACCTTAGCAAACTAATGAGAGATCAATGATGAAGCAACTTTTTCTGTCGTTGTTAGTAGCAGGATCGTTAGGTGTGGTCAGTCACGCGGCGCTGGCGGAGAACGTGGTGCGCTGGGCAACCGATGCCGATATCCCGACGCTGGATCCGGATGCCTACGCATCTACCAAAGCACTGACCTTTCAGAATCACATTTATGAATCGCTGGTGCAGCGAGATAACGATCTGAAAATCCAGCCGTGGCTGGCGCTGAGCTGGCAGCAGATCGATGACACCACGCTGCGCTTCAAACTGCGCGAAGGGGTGAAATTTCATAATGGCGACGAGCTGACGTCAGAAGATGTGGTGGCATCGGTGGCGAGGGTCACAGATCCGGCTTCGGGTATTCGCGCGAACGCCTCAACCATTAAAGACGCGGTGGCGGTAGACAAATACACCGTGGATATTCATCTGGTGAAGAAAACCGGCATCGCCATCAACGAGCTGACCGGCGTGATGATCATGGATAAGAAGTGGCTCAGCGAGCATAACGCACTGAAGCCTACCGATATCAGCCAGGGCACGGAAGGTTACGCCACCAACAATACCAATGGTACCGGGCCGTTTATTTTGCAGAGCCGCCAGCGTGATACGCAGATGGTGCTGGTACGCAATCCTGACTGGTGGAATGCCGCTGCCGGCACCACCAATATCGACAAAATCATTTTTAAACCAATCTCATCCGATGCCACGCGCCTCTCTGGCCTGCTGGCGGGTGAATACGATTTGGTGACCTCGGTGCCGTTGCAGGATATTCAGCGTCTGCAAAACAATCCTGCCGTGCAGCTGCAGGTGAGCCCGTCGTTACGCGTTGATTATCTGGCGCTCAATATGCGCGACACCCTGAATGCCAAAAACGCCAAAGCGGAGAACCCGCTGAAAGATATTCGTGTGCGTCAGGCGCTGTACATGGCGATTAATCGCGAAGCGATCACGCAAAAAGTGATGCGCGGTCTGACCAAACCAACCAATAACTATCTGGCGCCGGATATTCCGGGTTATGACGCTAAGGCGGGCGTGGATTATCCATACGATCCAGCGAGGGCCAAAGCACTGCTGGCGGAAGCCGGTTATCCGCAAGGCTTCAACCTTAACTTTGATTGCCCGGAAGGCACCTACATCAATGCTCCGCAATGGTGCCAGGCGGTGCAGAGTTACTGGTCGAAGATTGGCGTGAAAGCCGCGCTGAATGTGCATCCGGCCAGCGTCTATGACCCGATTCTGGTCAATGGCCGCACCGATGTCGGCGTGCTCGGCTGGGCCAACCTGCCGATCATGGATCCCTACAGCGTGGCGGTGCAGCTGCTGCACACCAGTAACGGAAAAAGCCTCGGCACCTTTAACATCCCGCGCTACAGCAATCCGGCGGCAGACAAGCTGATCGACGACTCGGTCGGCGAGCTGGATAACACCAAGCGCATTGCCATGCTGAGCCAGGCCGTCGCGCTGGCGAATAAAGATCTGCCTTATCTGCCGATGCACTTTGAACCCACCGTTTGGGCGATGAGCAAAAAACTGACGCTGAAACAGACGCCAGATAATGTGCAGCGCCTGTGGTACGGCAAGGTCAGCAACTAAATCTGCCAGGTCATCCACCTCAGTTAAGCGTAAATCGGTCGCCATAAATGGCGACCCTTCGGGAGGCCGTTATGGTGTTTTTTGTGCGCAAGTTACTGCAGGCATTTATGTTGCTGGCGGGTGTGGCGCTGCTCTCTTTTATTCTGTTTCAGTATCTTGGCGATCCGGTGGCCAGCATGCTGCCGGAAAGCGCCACAGAGGTGGAGCGTGCCGCGTTGCGCACCAGTCTTGGCCTCAACGATCCGGTGATTGTGCAGTTCTGGCACTACATCACGCGCCTGCTGCACGGCAACTTTGGCATCTCCTATTACAACCAGGTTTCGGTGTTCCAGCTGATCATGGAACGCCTGCCGGCCACGCTGGAACTGGTGTTTGTGTCGGTGGTGATGGCGATGGCCATCGGCTTCCCGCTCGGGGTTTGGTCAGCCATCAGCCGCAACAAACTGCTGAAAGAGGGCGTGCAAATCCTGTCGCTGATTGGCGTTTCGCTGCCGTGGTTCCTCACCGGCATCATCCTGATTATCGTGTTTTCGGTGTGGCTCGGCTGGTTTCCCTCCAGCGGTCGCGGTGAAGTGGTGAAAATCGGCTTCTGGAGCACCGGCTTTCTCACCGCATCCGGTTGGCACTCGATTGTGCTGCCGGCGCTTTCGCTCGGTTTGTCGATGGTGACCATCATCATGCGTCTGATTCGCACCGAGATGCTGGAAGTGATGAAGTCCGATTACGTCAAATTTGCCCGCGCGCGCGGCATCGAAAACTATCGCATCTGGTTTCGTCATGCGCTGAAGAACGCGCTGCTGCCGGTGGTAACGGTAATTGGTTTACAGATTGGCGGTTTGATTGCCTTCGCCATTGTGATTGAAACCGTCTTCCAGTGGCCGGGCATGGGCTTGCTGCTGATTCAGTCGATCAATTTCGTCGATGTACCGGTTCTTTCCGGCTATCTGCTGTTTACCGCCCTGATTTTTATCGTGATCAACACGCTGGTTGATCTGTTGTATTACCTGATCGACCCGCGCATGCGGGCTCAGTAAGGAGTTGCCATGATTAACGATAATGTCCCGTTACGCCGTCGTACTCGCCTGGCTCAGCAGTGGCGCGCCTTTACCGATAGCGATCTGCTGTGGCTGTTCTGGCGCAGCAAAAGCACGGTGGTGGCCTTCACTTGCTGCCTGCTGATTTTGCTCTGCTCGCTGACCAGCCACTGGATTGCGCCACACAACGTGTTCGATACCACTACGTTTGACCTGATGGATTCGGAATTGCCGCCATCGTGGATGAGCGGAGGCGACGCGCGTTTCTGGCTGGGAACTGATGTGCAGGGGCGCGATATTTTGTCGCTGATGCTCTACGGCCTGAATATCTCGCTGATTATTGGCGGGATCAGCGTGCTGTTATCGGTGCTGCTCGGCGTGGCGCTGGGCGTGTTAAGCGGCTATTTCGGTGGCTTGGTGGACACGCTGATCATGCGTTTTGCCGATGCGATGCTGAGCATTCCCACCATTATGTTCACGCTGCTGGTCAGCGGTGTGGCGCGCGTGGTGATCCCAAAAGAGCTGATGGGGCACTTTGCACCGGCTATTCTCACCGGCGCGATTGCGTTAACCGGATGGATGCAATACGCCCGCACGGTGCGCGGCTTGACCATGCTGGAGAAAGGGCGCGAATACGTGATGGCTTCGCGCATCAGCGGCGCCAATCATCTGCACATTATGCTGCGCCACATCGTGCCGAACGTGCTGCGTCCGGTGCTGGTGATGGCAACGCTGCATCTGGGCGTGGCGATTCTGACCGAAGCGACGCTCTCGTTTCTTGGCGTCGGCATGCCGCCGGATCAACCTTCGCTAGGCACCTTAATCAATGAAGGCAATCAGTATCTGTTCTCCGGACAGTGGTGGATTGTGGCTTTCCCTGCCGCGCTGCTGGTAATCCTGTCTCTGTCATTCAACATGCTGGGCGATTGGTTGCTGGACGCCCTTAACCCGAAATTACGTTAGGAGCCTCAGGATGCAGCCAGCCAACGAGACGTTACTGGACGTCAGAGATCTCAGCATTGAGTTTCTCCATCGCAAGGGTAATTTGCAGGCGATACACCATCTGTCGCTCAGCATGCAGCCGGGAGAAGTGCTCGGCATGGTCGGCGAATCCGGCGCGGGGAAATCGCTGACCGGCGCGGCCATCAGCGGCCTGTTGCAGGAGCCCGGCCGCGTTAAGAACGGTGAGATTTGGTTTCAGGGCCAGCGTATTGATAACCTGGATGATGACGCGCGTCGCCAACTGCGCGGCAAAGCCATTAGCTGTATTTTTCAGGATCCGCTCACCAGCCTCAATCCGGTGCTGACCATTGGCCAGCAACTGACTGAAACCATCCGCACCCATTTACCGCTCTCGGCGGCGCAAGCCAGCGAACGCGCCATCAACCTGCTGACCGAAGTGGGGATGAGCAGCCCGGCGCAGCGTATGCATCAATATCCGCATCAGCTTTCCGGCGGCATGCGGCAACGTGTGGTGATTGCGCTGGCACTGTGCGTGGATCCGCAGTTGGTGATCGCCGATGAGCCCACCACCGCGCTGGATGTGTCAGTTCAGGCGCAGGTATTACGCGTGCTCAAGCGTCTCTGTCAGCAGCACGGCACCGCAGTAATGTTAATCACCCATGATATGGGCGTGGTAGCGGAAGTGTGCTCGCGAGTGGCGGTGCTCTACGCCGGTCGCATCGTCGAAATGGGGCCAGTGGAAGAGGTAATTCGTTCGCCCAAACATCCGTATACGCGCGGCCTGATTAACTCGATTCCCTCGATGCGCGAACGGCATGAGTTTCTGGCACAGATCGACGGTGCGATGCCGCGCCTTAATACGCTGCCGGGCGGCTGTGCCTTTCATCCTCGCTGTCCACATGTCACTGAGCGCTGCCAACGACAACAACCGGAGATGCAGTTCAGCCATTTGTCACAAATCGCCTGCTTTTATCCGTATGGAGAGACGCCATGAAAAGTGAAAAAGCGCTGCCGCCGGAAGTATTAAGCGTGCGCGATCTGCACATTCGTTTTCAGCTCGGACGCGAAAAGCGGACTTCGCTGTTTCGGCGCGGAGCGAAGCGTGAACTGCATGCGGTGCGCGGCATCAATATCTCTATCCGCCAGGGCGAAACCTTTAGCATTGTCGGTGAATCCGGCTGCGGAAAATCCACCATTGCGCGGGCGCTGGCCGGGCTTTATACGCCATCAGAAGGCTCGATAAAATTTGCCTGGCAAGGCGAGGTGAGCGACAGCCACAGCGCGCAAAATGGCACCCAGATGATCTTCCAGGATCCCTATGCCAGCCTCAATCCGCGCTGGCGCATCGGACGTTCGCTGGCCGAGCCGTTAGTGCTGAGTAAAAAGGTCGGCAGCACGCGGCAGGCAAGAAGCTATTGCGGACAACTGCTGGAGCAGGTTGGGCTTTCTGCTAACGATCTGGATAAGTTTCCCCATGAATTCTCCGGCGGTCAGCGCCAGCGCATCTCGATTGCTCGCGCGCTGGCCACGCAGCCAGGCTTCCTGATTTGTGACGAACCGACGTCGGCGCTCGACGTCTCGGTGCAGGCGCAGGTGTTAAATCTGATGCGTCGTTTGCAGCAACAGCACGGGCTGACCTACTTTTTCATCAGCCATAACATGGCGGTAATTTCCCACATCTCCGATCGGGTTGGCGTGATGTACCTTGGCCGTATCGTGGAGCAAGGCACGGTGGAGGAGATTTTTTCTCGACCCGCGCACCCGTACACGCGTCTGCTGATTGCCGCGATTCCACAGTTCGATAATCCCTCGACTGAACGTGAACCGATCGTTGGCGAAGCACCTAATCCGATGTCGCCGCCGCTCGGTTGTGCCTTTGCCGCCCGCTGCAGCCACGCCCAGCCGCTGTGTCAGCAAGCGATGCCGCCGGTGCATGATCTTTCTGATGAGCATCAGATTGAGTGTCATTTCCCTGCGGCCGTCGCCGCAGCTTAATCATCACAAGGAGATCGCCGATGGAAAGTGTGTTAATTCAAAATGTCATGCCGTTTGATGAAAATCAGCCCGTTGACCTGTTGCTCGAAAATGGCGTTATCGCGGCGCGTGGCCACTATTTGCCTGAGCCAGCAGACGCTAAAGTCATCGATGCCAGCGGTATGCAGGTATTTCCTGGCTTAGTAGATGGCCACGCTCATCTCGATAAAACCTTGCTGGGACGTGACTGGTATCGCAACGAGGTGCCGCGCAATCTGGCGGCGATCATTTCCAACGAGCGTGACTATCGCCGCGAGCAGCAGCCCGATCCGCAGTTGCAGTCAGAACGCATCACGCGTCGCGCCATCGCGGCAGGTACCTCATTTATTCGCACCCATGTCGATATTGATAACGAAATCGGTCTGGCGAATCTGGAAGGCGTGCTGGAAACACGGCGTCGGCTGGCCGATCAGGTGGATATTGAGATAGTGGCGTTTCCGCAAAGCGGCATTCTGCAAAGTCCCGGCACCGAAGCGCTGTTGGATCGCGCGCTAGACATGGGCGCCGAGCTGGTGGGCGGTTTAGATCCCTGTTCATACGATAAAGATCCGGTGCGCCATTTGCAGATCATCTTCGAGCTGGCGGTTCGTCACGCCAAAAAAGTGGATATTCATCTGCACGAACGCGGTGAACTGGGTGCGTTTAGCCTTGAGCTGCTGATTGGTTTTACCCGCCGCTATCAGATGCATAATCGCGTCACGCTCAGCCACGGCTTCTGTCTCGGCATGGTCGAACCGGCGCGCCAACAGCAGTTTGCCGAAGAGATGGCGGAGCTGGGAATGTCGGTTGCAACAACCGCACCGGCGGATATCGCGGTTCCGCCTTATGAATTGCTCACCGATGCTGGCGTGGCGTTTTGCGCTGGTAATGACGGCGTGCGCGATACCTGGAGCCCATACGGCAGCGGCGATATGCTGCAACGTGCCGTCACCATGGGACTGCGCTATCGCTGGCGTCAGGATCGGGAGATTATGCGCGCCGCGCACACCATTACCTTTGGCGGGGCTCGCGTGATGGCGCTGGACAATTATGGTTTGCAGCCCGGCAATCGCGCCGATTTAGTGTTGATTCCCGGCCGCAGCATGGTGGAAGCGCTGGTGGAGTTGCCGCGTGACCGTAAGGTGATCAAAGGCGGCAAACTGATCGCCGCTGACGGGGAGTGCCTGTTCTGATGAGCGAAAAAGTAACCCGACTGCGCGCCGCGTGGGTGGTGGGCTATCGCGATGGCGATCATTGCCTGCTGGCGGATGGCGAAGTGGTGTGGCAGGGCGAACGCATTCTGTTTGTGGGTTTTGATTATCCCGGCGAGGTGGATGAAGAGATCAATGCCGGGAATTGTCTGGTGGGACCGGGATTTATTGACCTTGATGCACTCGGCGATCTCGATACCACCGTGCTGGCCTTCGACAACCAGCCTGGCTGGAAAAAAGGGCGCATTGTCGCCGCTGACTGGCAGCGCCGCGATCTCTACAGCCGCGAGCAGCTCAACTTCGCCAAGCATTATGCCTACAGCCATTTGCTGCTTAACGGCATCACCAGCTTTGCGCCCATCACCTCGATTCTCTACCGTGAATGGGCCGAGGACGTTGATGAATATCTTTACGCTGCAGATGTGGCCGAATCATTAGGCGCGCGAGCGTGGCTCGGGCCGGCTTTTATGGCGGGTTACTACGCCAGCGATGAGCAGGGACAATTTTCGTGGATAGGCAACCGCGATCGCGCGAAAAAGGGGCTGGACGATGCGGTGAAGTTCTATCAGCGTCTACAGCAGCGCGGCGTTTCAACCTTAAGCGGCATGCTGGCTCCCGACAGGATCGAGGGAGGTGATGCCGTTTGGCTGAAAGATTTAGGTGACATTGTCACGTCACTCGCGTGTCCAACGCGGCTGCATTGTTGTCAGAGCGAGCTGGAAGTGCGGGAAATCGCCCGTCGCTATCAAGGGCGCAGTTCGCTGCAAGTGCTGGCCGACAACGGTTTGCTCAATCGCCACATGTTGTTGCCACACGGCCAGTTTCTCGGTGGATTGAACGCCGACGCAGCGCGTGTAGCAGAGGACATCGCGCGGCTGGCGCAGTCAGGTGCTTCAATCGTGGCTTGTCCGCTGGTATCCGGTCGCCACGGCAAATATCTCGAACATTATCCAGCACTTAAATCTGCGGGCGTTAATCTGGCGCTTGGCACCGATACGTTTCCCGCCGATATGTTCACCAATATGCAGATGGGCGTGGTGCTGACGCGCGTGGTCACCGGCGATATCTCAGCGGCCAGCGCCGCCGATTATTACCGCATGGCAACCTTGGGTGGCGCACAAGCGTTGGGACGCGATGATCTTGGCCGACTGGCGGCTGGATGTCAGGCCGATATGATGATGGTCAATCTTGACCAACCCGCGCTGGGACAAGTGTTCGATCCAATTACCACGCTGGTTTTGAATGGCAATGGTCGCGATGTCACCGGCGTGATTGTGGCTGGGCGCAAAGTGGTGTGGGAACGCGAACTGGTCAACAGCGGGCAGAGTGCGGCAGCTTTGCACGCCGCATCGCAGCAGGTATTTTCGCACATTATCTCAACTTATCCCGAACGAACCGTTAGGCATCCGCCGGTTGAGGAGATCGTGTCCTCCTCATTTCCTCGTGTGAACAGAGGCGTAAACCATGACTGATCACTATTTGCTCACCAACGTCAGGCTTGAAACCGGGTTTATCGAAATTAACGGCCATATTCAGGGCACCCAATGCGATCTCTTCACCATAGAAATCAAAGACGGGCGGATAGTGGCGATTCACGGGCAGAGAGAGGTGCAAAGCGCGCTGCCACAGCGTGATGCTGGCGGCATGCTGATGCTGCCAACTTTGCGCGATATGCATATACATCTCGATAAAACCTTTTACGGCCGCGCATGGCGAGCGGCGAAACCGAATAACGAGCAGGATATTTTCCAGATGATCGCGCTGGAGCAGCAGCTGTTGCCGACGCTGCTTGCCGATTCGGTCGAACATGCGCAGCAGTTGATCGCCTTGCTGCTAAGTAAAGGCACAACGGTGATTCGCAGCCATTGCAATATCGATCCGGTCAGTGGGCTGCGTAGCCTGGAACATCTGTTGCAGGCCTTAGACGCGTTTGACGGGCAGATAGCGTGCGAAATCGTGGCGTTTCCGCAGCACGGTTTACTGCGTTCTGGCGTGACTTCACTGATGCGCGAGGCGCTGGCGCTCGGCTGCCAGTGGACCGGCGGACTCGATCCTTCGAAGGTTGATGGCGATATGGCACGTTCACTCGACACCATGCTAAGTCTGGCGCATGAGAGCGGCACCGGCGTGGATATTCATCTGCATGAAGCCGCCAGTACTGGCATTGCATGTATTGATTATCTGTTGCACACGCTGAAACATGCGCCTGAACTGCAAGGGCGAGTGACACTCAGCCACGCTTATTGTTTAGCGCAAATCAGTGATGTTGAGGTGCAGGCGCTGGGTGAACGCATGGGCGCGCTGGGCGTGACTCTGGCGTCTGGTTTGCCGCTGGGCAAAAATGTGATGCCGCTTCCGCTACTGAAACAGTGCGGCGTCAAGCTGATGACCGGCACCGACAGCGTCATTGATCACTGGTCACCCTTCGGCACCGGCAGCATGCTGGAGAAAGCCAATTTGTGGGCGCAGCTGTATGGACGCGGCAGCGAATTTTCACTCAATCGAGCGTTGGCGATTGTCACCGGCGATATTTTGCCGCTGGATGAGCAGGGCGCGCGTATCTGGCCGCTGGCTGGCGACGCGGCTGATTTTATGCTGATTGACGCCAGTTGTTCCGCCGAAGTTGTGGCGCGTCAGCCAGCAATTTCAGCCAGTTACTTCCGTGGCCAGCAGGTTTACCACGCATAAATGATGTATATTTCGGGGGACTATTATGACCGATACAGGATTGAGTATGGGCGCGAAGCAAACCCCCAGACAAAAAGAGATCGCTCGCATTTATGAGTCGCTTACCATGGCGATTGCCCAGCACAAGCTGCGCCCCGGCACGCGCTTAATTGAGGCGCAGATTGTCGATGCGCTGAAAGCCAATCGCAACCATGTGCAGGCGGCACTGCAGCGCATGGCGTTGCAGCACATCGTCACCATCGAACCCAATGTCGGCGCGATCGTTGCGCAGCCGTCAGCCACCACCGCGCGTGAGATCTTCACCGCCCGCCATGCCATTGAATCGGCCATAGTTGCCTGCATTACACCGCAAAAAATGGCGGCGTTTGCCGTGCAATTGCAGCAGCAACAAAAAGAAGAACATGAAGCGATTCACAGCCAGGAACGGCAACGCGTTGTGTATCAGCTTGGCGCCTTTCATCTGCTGCTGGGCAAAATCGCCGATAACAAAGTGCTGGAAGATATTCTCAATAATTTGATGGTGTTAAGTTCGTTGATTGTGATGCTGTATCAGCGCAACGAGATGCCGGTTTGTCAGTGTGACGAGCATCAGCACATCATCGATGAACTGATTGCCGGAAATACCGCTAAGGCGCAGCAACTGATGCGCGATCATCTTATTGAACTGGAGCAGCAGCTGGATATTTCTGAAGCGTCACCGTATGCCATGACGCTGGTGCAAGCTCTTCATAAAGCGGAGGAATAATGGAATTAGAAACAACCCGACTGCGGCTGGAACCCTTTGAACTCGCGCATTTTGACGGATTACGGGCGATGGAAAACGACCCGGAAATTATGCGTTATATCAGTAATGGCGTGGTTAAAACGCCAGAAGAAACCCTCGCGAGTATTGAACGCGTTCAATCGCGCTGGCAGCAATATGGTTTTTCCTGGTGGGCGATACGGGAAAAAGAGTCTGGCGAAATCGTTGGTGCGTGCTGCCTGCAGCATTTAGCCAATCAGGATGGTGCGCCTTTGGAAATTGGCTGGCGTCTTAATGCTAATTATCACGGTAAAGGTTTTGCCACAGAAGCAGCGCAGGCGGTGGTTAAGTTTGCGGTTGAACATGTCGGCGTTAAATATCTGGTCGCGGTGGCCGATCCTGAAAATGCCGCTTCGCAAAAAGTGATGCAGCGGCTGGGCATGACCTACAAAGCGATTGAGCAACACTACGATGTGCCTTGCGTGGTGTATGAGCTGCGTATTTAGGCATTCGTGAACAAGTGCCATCAACGATTTATGACATATTCCAGTTCTGGTTATTTCACAGGAATGGAATATGAAACAGCACGATATTGGTTTTAGCCACATAGCGCTGCAAGTCAGAGATTTAGAACGCAGCATCGATTTCTATCAACGTTACGCAGGGATGCAGGTGATCCATGAGCGTGAACCAGGTATTGCAGAAGCGCAAAAAGTCGCATGGCTTTCTGATTTAACACGTCCGTTTGCGCTGGTGCTGGTGCAATCTCAAACCACGGTGGATACGCCTTTGGGGCCGTTTGGTCACATTGGCATTGCGTGTGACAGCAAAGAAGAGATTGATGCCAAAGTTGTTTTGGCAGAACGCGAAGGCGTATTACGCCGACCCGCGCAGCAATCATCCGCGCCAGTTGGTTATTGGGCATTCTTCGCCGATCCTGATGGCAACACGCTTGAGCTTTCATACGGCCAGCAGATTGGCCTTGAGATTATTACCAGCCGCCTTGATGCGGATGTTTGAGCAGAAGCGTCACTCGGAAGGGTGATGATAGTCCCAGCGCGGGATTTTTTTGTTGCAAATATCCCGCACTGGGACTACCATGTTTGCATGAACATCATTGCACTCGCACCATTAAAGGATTTTTGGACGGTTCATCCTGATTCAGAACAACCGTTACGCGCTTGGGTAGATGAAGTTAAAAAGGCCGACTGGCGTACCCCGGCAGATATAAAGGCGCAGTACGGAACAGCGAGTATATTAAAAAACAGTCGAGTTGTATTTAACATAAAAGGTAACGACTACCGTTTAATTGTTGCCGTTGCTTATGCTCATAAAAGGTTGTTCGTTAAGTTTATCGGTACGCATAAAGAATACGACAGGATAGACGCCAATACAGTAACACTGGAGCCCTGACATGAATATTAAACCGATTAAAACCGAGCAGGATTATCAAGAGGCGCTCCGCATCGTAGAGCCTATGTTTGATAATGAGCCCGTGCTGGGCTCACCTGAAAGCGATCTCTTTGAGGTAATGTGTCTGCTTATTGAAAACTATGAGTCAAAGCATTACCCAATTGCGCCACCTGACCCAATTGAAGCTATTAAATTCCGTATGGATCAGATGGGGCTGACAGCAAAAGATTTGGCTCCGGCAATTGGTCGTCAGAATCGCGTCTATGAAGTGTTAAACCGTAAACGCGAGCTAACGCTGCCTATGATTCGTAATCTGCATAAACAGTTCCATATTCCGTTAGAGAGCCTTGTTGGCTGAATCAGCATGCAATGAAATAAAACCGGCTAACGCAGCCGGTTTTTTATGCCTGTCATTTTATCAGTGCCTGCCAGAATAAAATTACAGCGGCGCGGCATGAATGATGCGCATGATACAGGCACTCCAGCAGTACACAAGCTGACGGGCTTTTATTTACCCATCACGCTATACGAAAGTTTGCGGACCAATGTGCTGCAACTTGCTCAGAATTCACGTAGCGACGCCATCACAGATTGTTGGTGAAGGAGGTGTTTGAAGGCAGGTGATGAGCTGAGGGTGATTTGAGTGCGCGTTCAGATGGTTCATTTAACATAATCATGATTATGCGCACCGAATATGAGGAGGCAAAGTAGTAATGTCCGCTTTGAGCTAAGCTGACATGGCCGCTTCGGGTGACCTGCTGAGGAACCATCGCTGGTTTGAGGAACGTGGTCCGGCCTGCACGCTGCTGGTTTACGTGGATGACGCAACCAGCCGCCTGATGCAGCTTCATTTCGTCCGCTCCGAGTCTACTTTCACCTATTTTCAAGCCACGCGCGGTTATCTCGAGCTGTACGGCAAGCCGCTGGCGTTTTACAGCGACAAGGCCAGCGTGTTCCGCATCAACAATAAAAATGCGGCCGGAGGCGACGGCCAGACGCAGTTCGGGCGCGCGCTGAACGAGCTGAACATCACCGGCATCTGCGCCAACACCAGTTCTGCTAAGGGACGCGTGGAACGTGCGCATCTCACGTTGCAGGACCGGCTGGTCAAGGAGCTCAGGCTGCGTGGCATCAGTACGCCTGATGCTGCCAACGCCTTTGCCGCTGAGTTTATGGCGGACTACAACCGTCGTTTCGCGAAGGCACCGAGGCACGACTTTGACGTGCATCGTCCACTCGATATTGATGACAACCTGAACCAGATATTCACTTGGCGCGAGCTGCGCAAGGTCTCAAAATCGCTGACGGTCCGCTACGATAAAATGCTGTTGCTGCTTGAAGATAACGATGACAGCCGCCGGGCGATGGGCAAGTATCTGGATGCCTGGCAGTACCCGGACGGCCGCGTTGAACTCAGGAGTCACGGTACGGTTCTTCCCTACTCTGCCTACGACCGGCTGTCTGAAGTTGACCAGGGTGCGATCGTTGACAACAAGCGGCTCGGCCACGCGCTTGCCGTGGCTAAGTTGATGCAGGACAAGCGTGATAATACGCGCTCGCAGGCGCTTCCCGCTGGAACTGGGCCAAGTCGCAGGAGTGCGAAGAAAGATCCAACAAAAAAACGGCAACGTGCGGTCAATGAGGATGATTTACTGGAGGCGATGATTGATTTACAGGCACGAAGTCAGGAGATATTTGGAAGTTGAAGTATTTATCAATATAATCAGAGCGATACCGACATTCACAAGGATGAGAGATGAAGCTATTTTCTACTGAACGGACCGATGTATATCTGCTGACCTTAGACCATTCAACGAGCTTTCAGCGTTTTTTGCTTAATAACAGAGACAATTTCGCACCCTTTGAACCACTGCGAAACGACGAATATTTCACAATCAACAGCGTAGCTGAAAGGATCAGTAATGCGCTACTCGATTATGAAGAAAGAAAGTGCATCCTTATGGTTTTCACCTTAAAAGATGATGACAAAATTATAGGCAGTATAAATTTCACCAACTTTATATTCGGTGTTTTTCAGGCATGCTATCTAGGATTTTCAATCGACCAGAATTATCAGGGTAATGGCTTGATGCATGAGGCGCTGAAAGAATCCATCTCCTATGTGCATGATAAGTATGACATCCATAGGATAATGGCTAATCATCTTTCTGATAACTTACGCAGCAAAAAGACTCTGGGCAGTCTGGGCTTCGTAAAAGAAGGTTATGCACAATCTTATCTGAAAATAAATGGGACTTGGCAGGACCACATCCTTAACTCGCTGATCCTTCCGGAATAATCAACCCCTTTATTAAAGCTGAATTTTAATTCTAATTAGCCCTCAAAGCAGAGGGTTAGTTCTTTTATTAAAAACCTACTTTGACAACAATCGGACATCTCAGGTTTGCCTGAACCCGGTCACTTCTACTTGGCTTTGACAGAATATGTGAGTGCTATTTTATAATATCACCTGATAGATAGTTAATCCGACATTGAACAGATATCAGGAATATTTGAGGGGTAAACCACATCATCAGTATTTCGCAGTTCATTTAGATCCCACCAGTGATAATCATCAATGACTGTTTTTTCATTTTCAGTCCATCCGCTGGTACTGATTGCTTCATCAGCGACTTTAATTAAATAAAATCGCTCATTTGCCAGAACCAGCTCACCGCTGGGTAGAGTCATTTCAAAAGTTCTCTCCGTTAACGACTGCCCCACATCATCAACATAGATACCTGATTCTTCACTAAGCTCCCTGATGGCTGCCTGCTCAAAAGTCTCTCCTGATTTCACGCCTCCACCGGGGGTGGCCCAGTATGCTTTACCGGCCAGCGCATCATTTTCATGCCTGAACCTGAACAATAAAACCTGATTGAGAGAATTGATAATAAGCAAACGAGCCGAATCACGGGTACGCACTGGATAACTCCTTTTTCATTTTCACGGTAAGTCAGCATAAGGTAGCAGAATAAGACTGTATATTCTCTTTAGCTTCAAGATATTCATAGGAGGTCATTTCAATTTTATTTCCGTCGATATCTTTAAAATAAACAGACATTGAAATCTGATGATCGCTAACGGTGAAAGGGATCAAACGTAATGAAAGTAATTTCATCAGCTCAGAAAAATAGCTCGGTTTTATGCTGAAGGCCACGGTGTGGCCAGGTGAACGATACTTTTTCTCAAAAAGTGAAAGCGCTGCTTCGTTATTTTTGAGTACTAACGGACCGCCCTGAGTAAACCAGAAATGCAATGACTCGCCGCGTATGAATCCCAGTACATCCTTATACCAGGCTTCTGCTTCCGCGATATTTTTCACATAGATATGCACATGATCGATTCTTAATATGGACACGATTACCTCGTTTACATCATTGCAGGCATTAAGAATCGGACATGCCCTTTTATCTTGCAAATAACTCAGCACTGATTAGCACATCATTTAACATAAATATCCAGCAAATTTCTTTAAGAAAAAAGCCCATTATCAACTCGCGAACAATCATCTAAAATTACAACTCTAACCTAATGAAAATAATAATGAATCCAGATACATCGATGTTTCATGTAGATGCCGCCAGATCACCGAGCCATCCTGATTTAGTTCAAATATTACTGTCGAAAAACGAAGTGTGGCCGCCTGCTCGCAAATTTTCTGCCGTTCTTTATAGGTTACGATTGCCCCACCTTCACTCTCAGCAACAATCTGCAAATCAGTGATTTCAATATTAAGGCCCGGTCGTGCGCCACGCTGAGTGCGAAAGAAACTATTCAATTGCTTGATATTGAGTAATGCCCCACCCGTCGTCATCATTGAATACGCTGGACTAAATCGAGCGAGTAACTTCTCGCAAACCTTATCATCCGCTGCTGAATTCCCCAGCCAATTTTGGATCAGTTCATGCGCATCCATTACTTCCTTAAAATAACGATTCATTTATGCTCCTGTTTTAAAGTAAATATAACGTCCTGGTTAGCTATGCGAAAACAACATACTATGGGTACAACTACACTGCATGCTGCTATGACAAAACACAGATGATAGGCTTGGTATATTGGTACCCCGGTGTCGGCTATAACGTTAAATAACAGACTAATGAGGGTAACCCCCAGACAGAAGCTGAGCTGACGATTGATATTCCAAATGGCACTTGCATCAGGAAGTTCATTCTCTGCTATTTGAATGAAAGCAGAACTTTGAGCCGTGCTACTGCATAAACTCCCACCGAATCCCATCAGGGTGAAGGCCGATATACATATCACGACATCTGCATCATACCCTGACATGGCCAGCAGCCCGATGCCTGTAGCCTGAACCAGACAACCCGTAATAAATAGCGGGCGTGGCCCCAATGTATTGAATTTTTTGCCGGTCAACGAGATCGCCGCAAACGATGCCAGTGACCATGGTAGCATCATGGCTCCGACTAATGAGGCATGCATGCCAAGCTGGTTTTGCAGGTAGAGCATGGCGATCATACTCACTCCCATGAATAAACCCGGTATGAACTGGTAAATCAGCATGGCTGTCTGTAAGAGAGGATCTTTTACCAGGCGCAGGTTTAGGAGAGGATGGGTTTTATGCATGGCATTCCATACGTATCCGGCCATGATGAATGTGCCCATCAGTAGCAGTAGACCACCTTGCTGGAAATGCTGAGATTCACCAAGATACGTCAGTCCAAGTAGTATCAAGGTCAATCCTGTACAACCGCCGATCAAACCTCCTACATCCAGGCTCTCATGATTTTCGCTACGTTGTTCTGATTTAAGCCAGCATGCGGCTAATGCAAGTGCGATCACTGACAGCGGTACACTTGCAAAAAATACCCAGCGCCAGCTGATGCTTTCAACCAATATCCCTCCGATAGCTGGCGAAAGTGCTGGCGCAAGT
The DNA here is from genome assembly GCF_045689705.1 of Pantoea sp. S18. NCBI lineage: Bacteria > Pseudomonadati > Pseudomonadota > Gammaproteobacteria > Enterobacterales > Erwiniaceae > Pantoea > Pantoea sp. S18. The sequence continues at coordinate 460,635 of NZ_CP142689.1, forward strand.
AACGCTACTAACATCACAGCAGAAGATAATCGTGCGCGTTCATGACTTTTAAACAACGCATAGGTCATTGTCTGCCCCAGAGGAATCAACATTCCACCGCCCATTCCCTGTATCCCTCGCCAAACAATCAACTGTACTAGCGATGAAGACGACCCCACACCACAACTCCCAATAATGAAAATCATCAGGGAAACCATAAACAGGCGCTTAGTGCCAAAACGTCTAGACAGCCAACTACTGAGCGGTATTACCAGCGTAAGCGCCAGAATATAACTGTTACTTATCCACGCCAGTTGATTCACCGGCGAGTCAAACTCACGACCAATTTCAGGATAAGCAACATTGGCGATAAACATGTTTACCAGGTCGATAAAAAACCCTAGCAAATACACACAGCCCACACGCACACGATAAGTCATTTTTTTCTCATCAAAACAGCATAATGCGCGAATTATAGGAACATTTATTATCAGGATAAATGCGCATTCCGTTGTTACACTGTCAAAAATATTTTGACAGTCAGATTCTCTAATGGGAGTAATTGATGATTAATCTGCAGCGTCTTGAGATGTTTGTTGCAGTGGCAGAAGCCGGTAGTTTCACCAGAGCAGCAGATACGCTGGGGCTGACTAAAGCGGTGGTCAGCTTCAATATAAAACAGCTTGAAGGAGAGCTGGGTGTCTCATTGCTGACTCGTAGCACGCGACGAGTGTCTGTTACGGATAGCGGAGAACGATTTTATCAGCGTTGCCGGCAACTCCTGCAGGATGCTGAGCACGTCCTTGATGAAGTCCGCAGCGATCATTCCGGATTAATTGGTCTACTACGCATCACCACCACACCCGAGTATGGACCGCGAGTGGTTGTGCCCGCACTGGCAGAATTTTCATCCAGACATCCACAACTGCGTATTCAACACGTCTCGTCATCAAAGAATGACGACCTTATTTCTGGACGTTTTGATGTGGCAATCCGGCTTGGCCAACTTGCCGATTCAAGTCACCATGCACGGCTCATCGATCGCTTCGATATTTATCCCGTGGCTTCCCCAGACTATCTCAACACGAAGGAAGAACATCCCATTACCACTCTGGAGCAACTTGCTGATGCGAAATGGATTGCACATAGCCGTCTGTCAGCACCGTTGAGCTGGCAAGTTACAACACCATCAGGTAAAAGCGTGATTTTCAACGTGCATAGTCCTGCCACAATCATGGCCGACAATGCTGCCTCACTCCTGGCTTTTGCTCTTGGAGGGGCTGGAGTTGCCCTCTTACCTGACTGGCTTGTTAAGGAAGAGTTGCGCCAGGGGGATTTAATCCAATTACTGCCAGATCATCATTTTCCCCGCCAGGGGATTTATGCGATCTACCCCAACACTCGCCATGTGCCGGAAAAAGTACGAGCGTTCATCGACTTTTTGCAAAACAGAGTTGTATGCGCTCAATGAGGAGTGACGCGAGCGAGCTACAACCCCCTCAATGACCATGCACCGTCAACCCAACTAACCGGACCACAATCGGGCGTACTACGAGTATGCAAACAAAAGCTGCTGGCATTGCAACTTGATATGCATTCATCACATTTTCCATATAATGCGGGCCGATACCAAATTCTGCGAAGGTGATGACTAAGCTCATTAAAAACGCCATGATGGTCGCCATGTAAAGCGCAAAGATATAAGGTGAAACGTGCTTTGGCAGGCGTATACGTGCGGCGTTTTTCTCGGTTTCTGCTGTCATAGCGCTATCCTATTCAGTAAGTTTAAGCAAAACAGCCGCTAACCTATCAAGCGAATCATGATGCGGGTAGAACACTGTTGCTTTAATCATTATTAAATAAAGATTACGAATCACGCATTGAGGGATGTATGGACTTATTGGGACTGATTAACACTTTTATCCGCGTAGTGGAGAACGGAAGCATTGCCGCCGCCGCGCGGGCGAAAGGAATGAGTCCAGCGGCGGTCAGCCAGAGCGTTTCACGTCTGGAGACACATTTAGGCGTGCGGTTGTTATCACGCACCACCCGCAGTATGACGTTAACCGAGAGCGGTAAACGCTACTTTGAAAAAGTCCGACATATTCCCCAGGACATTGACCTTGCCTCGCAGGCTGCGGCGATTGAAACCAAACCGCAGGGCTCACTTTGCATCGCCACCACGGCCGCTTTTGGCAGACACGTTCTTGCCCCGCTGATGCCCGCTTTTAAACAAACTTACCCCGATATTGATATCGAACTGATCAGTACCGACCGCAATGTTGATCACCGTTTAGAAGGCGTCGACGTCAGTATTCGTATTGAGGCGCAACTAAACGATCAACTTATCGCCCGTAAAATTGCCTCATTACCCTTTATTTTCTGCGCTGCACCCGCTTATCTGGCGCGCGCGGGCATTCCTAAAATGCCTGAAGAGCTGAGCCAGCACGCTTGTTTGGTTTTCCGCTATCCGACATATGGACGCTTTCTTCCGTGGACGTTTATGGTCAACGGCCAGCCGGTGAACGCAAAGCTCAATCCAGAGTTCATCAGTGACGATATTGATATCATAGCGAAAATCGCCGAAAACGGTGGAGGCATCGCCCGGCTGGCCAGTTTTATCGCTCAACCGTTGATTGAGCGTGGCCAACTCATACCTTTGTTCCACTCAGATCAAGGAGAGAAAAGCGACGTTGCGGCTTTACCGATGAACATTTATGCCTGCGTCAACGAGCGTTCGGCGCTGAATTCAAAGGTAAGAGCGTTCATCGCTTTTTTGGAACAACAGCTCGCCCATTGAGGTTATTAACTCTATAATATTGGGTGTTAAAGTCATTTTTGGACGATAAGCCACAATATGCTGGATTTAACCCTCACTAAACCCGAAGAAATCGTCAAGCTGTTATGTGGACGATTACGTAAAGATCGTCTCGCACAACGGATGACCCAAGCGGATGTCGCGGCCAGAGCGGGAATTGGCGTGAATACGGTCTCCAATCTGGAAGCGGGTCGTAACGTCGGCTTTGAAAACCTGGTGAAAGTGGCGATGGTGCTCGGTCGCGTTAACGAGCTGGAAGCGCTGTTTGCCCCGCAGATCGATAGTCTCGATGACCTGCTTCGCTACGAAAAGAACGCCAGCCGCAAGCGGGTGAAAAGGAGCAACGCTGATGGTGAGTAAAGTCGATGTCTGGTACGACGGCTGGGGCGAACGCTTTCACTGGGGAACGCTGGTCTCTTCGACCGCCCTTACCGGTCGTCCGGTGATTATGTTTGAATACAGTGAAGCGGCCGCTCGTCGCGGTCTGGAACTCGCTTCCTTTACTTTGCCTCTGAAAGGTCCTCGGTTGCGCAGAGAGTTTCCTGCTCATCAGTTGGGCCTGCCCGGCCCGGTCTATGATGCATTACCCGATGGTTGGGGTATGTTGCTGATGGATCGCCTCTTCCGCCAGCGCGGGCTTAACGCCGCACGCATCGGCCCGTTAGAGCGGTTAACTTATGTAGGTAACAACGCGATGGGTGCGATGTCGTTTGAACCGTCGCAACCTGAAACTAATGAACGAGCTGATGACATTGCGCTGGACCAACTCTCGGCTGAAGTGCAGCAGGTGTTGGACGGCGAAGGTGGAGAATTTCTGCAAAGACTGCTGCAGATGGGCGGCTCACCACAAGGTGCAAGACCTAAAGCCCTGCTTTATCGCGATCCCGTTAGCGGTGGTTTTACTACAGCAGCCTCAGCAGAGTTAGAAGCCTGGCTGATAAAGTTTCCGGCGCGGCAGGAACATCCTGAAGTGTGTGCCATTGAGGCTGCTTATGCGCAGTGTCTGCGTGAATGCAACATCAGCACGCCAGATACCGCTTATTTTGCCTTGCCCAATGGTCAGGCGGCTTTCGCTTCACGGCGTTTTGATCGAAAAGACGGGATGCGCGTTCCCATGCAGAGTCTGGCGGCGTTTACCGGCGCAAACTACCAGTCACCCGGCGCACTAGATTGCACCAACTTTCTGCGCGCCACCCAGCTCTGCACCAATGATGTCAGGGAAAAAGCGCGCGCATTTGAAAGAGTGGTGTTCAACGTTGTTTTCAATAATCGAGACGATCACCCTAAAAACTTTGCCTGGATCATGTCAGCCAGCGAGCAATGGCAGTTAGCACCGGCCTATGACGTCACCTATTGCGAAGGTCCGGGTGGCTATCATCAAATGGATGTGATGGGTGAAGCGCTGGATATTAAACGCACACATCTTTTAGCTCTGGGACAACAGGAAACCAATCTCACGCCCTCACAGGCAGGCGATATCATCGATCACTATTGTTCTGTTGCGTCTGGCTTTGCCAGCAAAGCGGCCGATATATTCCCGGAGCAAATAACTGCGGAAACACTGCGCTTTCTTCAGGCGCGCATTGATGAAAACATCAAAAACCTGACGAATTAGTTATTAATTGTGGCCCCAGAAAAGGGGCCAATCACCGCCCTAACCTACTTTTATTACTCTCGCTCATAAACCCATTCAGTGATTGCGGATAATGCTTTTGCAGATGCCGACTATGCTTACCCTTCTAAAACCATACAAAAATAAGTTGTACCTCATCATTTCACCCTTTTACTGGAGGTTTGGCATGAGCAGCCAACACTTAACAACACCCGCGCCTGCAATGATGCCAATCAGCTTCAAAGTCAACGGCATACAGCAGCAATTAGACGTTGATACCCGCACCACGCTGCTGGATGCATTGCGTGAGCATCTGCATCTAACCGGCACTAAAAAAGGCTGCGATCACGGCCAATGTGGCGCCTGTACGGTAATGGTCAACGGTCGTCGCATCAATTCGTGCCTGACGCTCGCCGTGATGCAGCAGGATGCGGAAATCACCACCATTGAAGGCTTAGGAAATCCTGACCAGCTGCATCCCTTGCAGGCGGCATTCATTAAGCATGATGGTTACCAGTGCGGCTACTGCACGCCAGGGCAGATCTGTTCCTCGATGGCGGTGCTGGAAGAGATCAAAGCGGGCATTCCCAGCCACGTCACACACGATTTAGTCTCAGCACCGCAACTCACCGCGGATGAAATCCGTGAGCGTATGAGTGGCAATATCTGTCGTTGCGGGGCCTATTCCAACATTCTTGCGGCGATTGAAGAGTATGCGGAGGGCCTGGAATCATGAAAGCCTTTACTTACCAGCGGGTAAAAACTCCGGCCGAAGCCGCTGCCAGCGCCCAGCAACATGCCAATGCCAAATTCATCGCTGGCGGCACCAATCTGCTCGACCTGATGAAGCTGGAGATTGAAACACCCACGCATCTTATTGATGTGAATGGTCTTGAGCTGGATAAAATCGAGGCCACGGCGGATGGTGGATTACGCATCGGCGCGTTGGTGCGTAACACCGACCTGGCGGCCGATGCGCGCGTTCGCCGTGATTATGGCGTGCTGTCGCGCGCGTTAGTGGCTGGCGCTTCCGGACAGCTGCGTAATCAGGCGACCACCGCAGGAAATTTGCTACAGCGTACGCGTTGTCCCTACTTCTACGACACCAACCAACCGTGCAACAAACGTCTACCCGGCAGCGGCTGCGCAGCGCTGGATGGCTTTAGTCGTCAGCATGCGGTGGTCGGCACTAGTCAAGACTGTATCGCCACCCATCCGAGCGATATGGCAGTGGCAATGCGTTTGCTGGATGCGGTGGTAGAAACGGTAAGCCCGGATGGCAGTCAGCGCAACATCCCGATTGCTGAATTCTATCGCGCGCCCGGCAACACGCCGCATCTGGAAACCGTGCTCAATCCCGGCGAGCTGATTGTTGCGGTTTCACTGCCGGCCCCGCTGGGCGGCACGCACATTTACCGCAAGGTGCGCGACCGCGCGTCCTACGCCTTTGCGCTGGTCTCTGTCGCCGCCATCATTCAGCCGGATAACTCCGGTCGCGTGGCACTCGGTGGCGTGGCGCATCAGCCGTGGCGGCTGGAAGAAGCGGATAACGCGGTAATTCAGGGCGCTAAGGCGGTGAGCGATCGGCTGTTTGCCACGGCGCAACCCACCGCTGAAAACGAGTTCAAAATCATTCTGGCGCAGCGAACGCTCGCTTCCGTATTGGCAGAAGCGAGGGGATAACAGATGAAATTCGAAACACCCGCAGGCAATAACCCGATTGATCAGCTCAAAGTGATCGGTCAGCCACTTAATCGTATCGATGGACCGTTGAAAACCTCCGGACTGGCGCCTTACGCTTACGAATGGCATCGCGAAGCGCCCGATGCAGCGTACGGCTATGTGGTCGGCGCGCCAATCGCCAAAGGGAAAATCACCGCCATTGATGTGCAGCCCGCGCAAAATGCGCCGGGCGTATTAGCGGTGGTGACGGCCAAAAACGCGGGGAAACTGGGCAAAGGCGATAAAAATACTGCCAATCTGTTGGCTGGCGACACCATTGAACACTATCACCAGGCCGTCGCATTGGTCATCGCCGAGACGTTTGAGCAGGCGCGTGCAGCGGCGAGTTTAGTCAAGGTGGATTATCAGCGCGAGCGCGGTGCGTATGATCTCGCGCAGCAAAAGCCGGGCGTCACTTCCGCTCCCGAAGATACGCCCGATAAAGCCGTAGGTGATTTCGCCGCTGCGTTTGCTGCGTCTGAGGTCAAGCTGGATGCGCACTACACCACGCCGGACCAAAGTCATACCGCGATGGAACCGCACGCCTCGATGGCGACATGGCAAGGTGACAAACTCACCGTCTGGACCTCGAATCAGATGATTGACTGGTGCCGCACCGATCTGGCCGCCACCCTCAAGATGCCGATGGAGAAGATCCGCATCATTTCGCCCTATATCGGCGGCGGATTCGGCGGCAAGTTGTTCCTGCGCAGCGATGCGGTGTTAGCCGCGTTGGGCGCGCGCGCCGTTCAGCGTCCGGTCAAAGTGATGCTGCCTCGACCACTCATCGCCAATAACACCACGCATCGACCGGCCACCATTCAGCACATCCGCATCGGCACAGATAAAACCGGCAAGATCCAGGCTATCGCGCATGAAAGCTGGTCGGGTAATTTGCCGGATGGCACACCGGAAACCGCCGTGCAACAGACGGAACTGCTTTACGCCGGTGCCAACCGTTTTACCGGATTACGACTGGCCACGCTGGATCTGCCTGAAGGTAATGCCATGCGCGCACCGGGCGAAGCGCCGGGATTGATGGCGCTGGAGATTGCCATCGATGAAGTCGCGGAAAAAGTGGGTATCGATCCAATCGCCTTCCGCATCCTCAATGATACGCAGGTCGATCCGGCCAAACCCGAGCGCCCTTTCTCCCGTCGTCAGTTGGTTGAGTGTCTGAATACCGGTGCCGAACGTTTTGGCTGGTCACGACGCAACGCCAAACCGGGGATGGTTAAGGATGGGCGATGGTTGGTCGGTATGGGCGTTGCGGCGGGCTTCCGTAACAACATGGTGACGCCTTCCGGCGCACGCGTGCATCTGGACAGCAAAGGCATCATCACCGTTGAAACCGATATGACCGACATCGGCACCGGCAGCTACACCATCCTCGCGCAAACCGCTGCAGAGATGATGGGCGTGCCGATTGAGCGTGTGGTGGTTCGCTTAGGCGATTCAGACTTCCCCGTTTCTGCCGGTTCCGGCGGCCAATGGGGCGCGAACACTTCAACCTCCGGCGTTTACGCCGCCTGCGTGAAATTGCGTGAAGCGGTCGCCAGCAAACTGGGCTTTGACGCGCAGCGCGCAACCTTCAGCGAGGGTCAGGTGCATGACGGAAGCCAGAGCGCACCGCTCGCCCAGGCCGCCGCCGAAGCCACCATCACCGTGGAAGACACCATCGAGTTTGGCGACCTTGATGAGCAATATCAGCAATCCACCTTCGCCGGGCACTTCATTGAAGTCGGCGTGGACGTTGCTACTGGTGAAGTGCGCGTGCGGCGCATGCTGGCGGTGTGTGCCGCCGGACGCATTCTCAATCCCAAAACAGCGCGCAGTCAGGTGATTGGCGCCATGACGATGGGCCTTGGCGGCGCGTTGATGGAGGAACTGTTCGTCGATGAACGCCTCGGGTATTTCGTTAACCACGATATGGCGGGCTACGAAGTGCCGGTTCACGCTGATATCCCGCAGCAAGAAGTGATTTTCCTCGATGACACCGATCCCATCTCTTCACCGATGAAAGCAAAAGGCGTCGGTGAGCTGGGCTTGTGCGGCGTCAGCGCGGCGATCGTCAATGCCATTTATAACGCTACCGGCGTGCGCGTGCGTGACTATCCGGTGACGCTGGATAAGTTACTCAAAGGCTTGCCCGCCCTTGTCTAACGCTGAGGAGAAGCGCAGTGCAGCAGCTACTGATTGATGAAGATCTGCAACCGCAGATCAAGCCGCAGCAGGCTTTGCAGACTGATGACAGCGAAACTATTTTGCGCTTCGCATTAGAAGCAATGGAGAAGGATTTCGCTGCCGTGTTGATCACGCTGGTAGAAATCCGCGGCGGCGCGGCGCGCGCATTAGGTGCGCAAATGGTGGTGCGGGAAGATGGCCGCTATTGCGGCTATGTCTCCGGCGGCTGTGTGGAAGCAGCGGCGGCTTACGAAGCGTTGCAGGTTATCGCCAGCGGAAAAGATCGCGTTGTGCGCTATGGCGAAGGATCGCCTTATCTGGACATTGTGCTGCCCTGTGGCGGCGGGATTGCGCTGGCTTTCCATCGGTTACGTGATGCGCAGCCGTTGAAAAACGTGCTGGATCTGCTGGCAAATCGACAACCCGCTGCGTTGCGCTATTTGCCGAAGTTTCAGCGGCTGGCTAGCGTGGATTGTGCTGAAACAACAGGCTGGCAGGATGATGCCTTTGTTATCGGCTATCTGCCAAAAACGCGTGTCGCGGTATATGGACGTTCGGTCGAAGCGCTAGCGACCGCATCGATTGCGCAGGCCGCCGGTTACGAAGTGCTATCCGGTGAGGATGTGCAGGCGCAGGCTATCGATCCCTTCACGGCGGTGATTTTGCTGTATCACGATCTGGATCGTGAACTGCCGGTGCTGCTGGCGGCGCTGCGTTCTACGCCCTTCTATATCGGCGCATTAGGCAGCCAACGCACGCATGCAATGCGCGTTGAGAAACTGCTGTCGCTGGGATTTAGTGAAGATGAGATTGCGCGCATCAAAGCGCCGATTGGCATCTTTGCGCAGGCGCGCGATGCTCGTACGCTGGCATTATCAATTGTTGCCGATGTCGCTGCGGCCCGGCTCAACGTGGTTTAGCAACCACATCAATATCGCGGTGTACATCGGCATCCGCTTCAAGGGTGATCAGTAAGCGCGGATCCAGCAGCGCTCTGGCGCCTTCATCGCCGTTCAAATTGCGTAACGCCTCAGCGTAGCGCCGATCAAACCCGACCGGATGGCCGGGTTTTCCTTGATGAGTAAGACGTACCTGCGCCGCACCCTGCTCCAGCGCCTCATTAACTCGCCGATAATGCGCCGCCGTTAGCCACGGCATATCTCCCAGCGTAATGATCCATCCATTCCAGCGATCGGTCATCGCCACGCCCGCCGCAATGGATTCACCGCTGCCGCCACTTTCACACAGCACAAGCTGCACGCCCGCGCGTTCAGCATGTTCTCGCACCGCCAGATAGTCGGGACGCGTCACCAGCGCTACCGGCAACTCGCTCAGCTTCGCCTGTTCGATGACGGTTTCAATCACCGTTGACGCATCATCGCCCATGCTGGCAAGCAATTTATTACCGCTGCCGCCGCTGGCGATATAGCGCGAACCTTTACCTGCCGCGAGGATGAGAACGCCTGCTGATGATGTGATCATTTTTTGTTAGAACCTTTGTGGCATAAAGATATTTTTGCTTACAGTTTAATACGTTAAGTTCACCGAGGATAACTACAATCAGCCTGTCGATAATAAATAAGGAAGTAAACCAATGCGTAAATTTTCTCTGATTGTATTGACTGCGGGCGTGTTGCTGTCGGTCACTTCTCAGGTTGAAGCCAAGGGCTGTATTAAAGGTGCGGTAGTGGGCGGTGTTGCGGGCCACATGGCGCATCACGGCGTGGCTGGTGCGGCGGCCGGTTGTGCCGTTGGTCATCATATGGCGAATAAAAAGCAGAAAGAAGAAGACAGCAAACAGCAGCAATCTAAGTAATAGCCTGAGCTGCCTGCGCTAGCAGGCAGCTCAACTCACAGATTTCAACCGCTTTAGCGATCAGCGATTGATGGTTGCCTGCATCTGCGCCGTGTAACGGTCGCCGGTCACCGGCATTTTTGCCAGTAATGTTTCAATCTCTGTAATATCCGCCGCACTAAGCGTGACAGCCGCGCCGCCAATATTTTCATCTAAGCGATGTGTTTTGGTGGTACCGGGAATAGGGACAATCCACGGCTTCTGCGATAGCAACCAGGCGAGTGCAATCTGACCCGACGTAACCTGCTTACGGGCCGCAATTTCACCAATCAGCGAGACCAGACGCAAGTTAGCTTCACGCGCGTCACCAATAAAACGCGGCAATACGTTACGCACATCCCCCTCAACGAATTGGGTATTGCTATCGATTTTCCCCGTCAGCCAGCCTTTACCCAGCGGACTAAAGGGCACGAAGCCGATGCCTAATTCTTCCAGCACTGGCAGAATTTGCTCTTCAGGCTCACGAGTAAATAGAGAATATTCACTTTGCAGAGCGGTAACAGGTAATACCGCATTGGCGCGACGAATCATTTGAACACCGGCTTCAGACATGCCGAAATGCTTTACCTTCCCTTCTTTAATTAAATCGCTTACCGCACCCGCGACATCTTCAATCGGAACGTTAGGATCGACGCGGTGTTGGTAGAAGAGGTCGATGCAGTCGATATTCATGCGTTTTAGCGATTGCTCTGCCACATGGCGAATGCGCGCGGGACTGCTATCTAATCCTGCCGCTGGCGTACCGTCTTTAAAGCCAAATTTCGTGGCAATCACTACGTCGTTGCGCATGGGTGCTAACGCCTTGCCAACTAACATTTCATTGGCTTCGCCGTAGGCTTCTGCGGAGTCGAAGAAGGTCACGCCTTGAGCATAAGCATGGCGAATTAACGCCACCGCATCAGCTTCATCCATTGCCGGGCCATAACCAAAGGTCATTCCCATGCAACCAAATCCCAGGGCAGAGACTTCCAGACCGCCATTTCCTAATTTACGTTTCTGCATTTGCACTCCTAAGCGCTTAAACCAGTAGCGACGAGTATAGAAAGCGCATGGGTATGCCGGTAGAGAGGTTTTAACCATTGCCCTTATGAGCTTAATTCATCAATGAGGCAACGCGCAGCGCCGGCTACGCGTGAATATCCTTTATTACTTATTTAATATCTGCCAACGTTTATACACATCTAATGCCTGCGGCCGGGGATCATATTTCATCGGCAAGCGGCGTTGTTCAATCGGTTTACTGTATTCGTCGTAAAAGTTGTCCAGTTCAAAATATTTACGGTCGTCACGGTAATAGGTCGAATACTCTTCGCGTTTGGTGATATATATCACCTGCTTTGGACTGCAATAATAGAGCGCGCCCAGGCACATTGGACAAGGGCTGGCGAGAATATAAATGTCGCAGTCGGTGAGGTTTTCGCTGCCTGTTTCGCGGCAGGCTTCGCGAATGGCCAGAATTTCAGCATGGGCAGTGGGATCATTGGTCTGAGCCACGCGGTTTGCGCTTTCAGCGATCACCTTGCCATCACGGACAATGACCGTCGCAAACGGGCGACCGCCCTCTTCAACATTCTTCATGGCTAAATCGATAGTGCGTTGTACAAAATCCATTCCTTCCTCGCTTATTTCCAATAAACCGGTCCATCAATAACGATGGATTTTTTAGCCTGGTTCATTTTTGTAGAATGCGAAAGCGATGCTCAGGTTGAACGTATACGATTTAACCGTTGAGTGAGTAAGATTTTATTTCAGAAGGCGACGTTGCAAAATATCCCGTAGGGTCGCCATTTATGGTGACCAGGTGCGCATAAATGCGCACCCTGGGAATTGTCAGGTCGCCATTAATGGCGACCCTACGTGATTCGGGCTGCCTGAATATTTAATAGCGTCGCGATATTTTCAAGCACCTCGCCGAGATGTCCGCGGCCAATTGCGCAGTGATGTGCGGCGCCACCTTCACACCATAATCGGGTGAAGTCCCGTGCACTGAGCGCAAAGCGGTAGTTACTGTTGGTGTTGCCGATATCGAGCGTTTCACCCGCCACAGCTTCGCCTTCCGCATATTGCAGCGTGACGTTGCCATCGCGATGTTCCACCACCGATAAAAAGGTTACCGGTCCGTGGGCCACGTTCATCTGAATCGAAACCCCCTTCCCAGGCTTGCCGTGATAGACCGGCAAAGGGACCAGCCGGACTTTCGCCGACGACATGGCTGGATGCGCAGGCCCATCATGGCCCCACTGCACGCTGTCATCGCGGAAATTGATGCCATAAGGCTCGGAAAAGGATCCGCCTGCTTTGAGAAGGCTAAGGATCTTCATCGCAATCACGTTTTTGACTTCACACTCACCGGCAACAGGAACGCCTCGGTTGGTCAGCAAGGTGTTACCGGCAATCACCGACGTGACAATATTTTCATGCGCTGAACCGGGAGCGCCTTCATAGTAATAAGCCAGCGCGCCAAGCTGATGTTTATCCACCAACTTATCGAGCGCCACCGCTGTACTTAATGCGCGTTGAATTTCTACCTCTTCGCAGGCTGGATCGACATCGAGCACGCTGAAAAGCTCATCCCTTTTAGCGCTGGCTTCGCTTTTTTGCAGTTGGCTGGCAAGCGTGACTAACTCACAGAACTCAACGATTTTGAAACGCACGCCAAAGCGCCCCGAGAGATTGGTGATATCCGCATAGACATCGTACATGCCGTTGTAATAGTGACCGGCGATGCCAATTTGCGTGCGCTTGAGCGAACGCACCACTGATGCAGCGCTGAGCCAGTTTGCGATCTGCCGCCAGGCCACATCGTCATCCAGATAGCCCACAACCAGCTGATGCTGAATGCCGGTTCGCTGGAATACATTAACTAATTCTGGCGCCGTACAGGCCTGACAGTGCGCCAGCCATTGGCCGGTGCGGTCTTCGCGCTTGGTAAGTAGATTGATTTGCTGACAAGGCACCGACATTTCCGGCTGCAAAGCCAATATCAGAACTGGCTTGTTAAGGCTTTGCACCAGCGGAAGCACGGTAGAACTGAGGGCATAGGTGGTGATGTATAACACCACAACGTCAACATTCTCCTTAGAGAACAATTGCGTCGCCTGCTCGGTTTTCTCACTGTTATCAATCAGGCCGGCATCCACGACCTCAGTGTCGTAACGTTGCAACCGCCCGGATACCACAGCAAGATAGCGCTCAAGTTGCTCCTTAAGACCGGCAAACTGTGGCCAGTAGGTTTCAAGCCCGATACCAAAAAGTCCGACTTTAATGTTGTCCACAACCATTCCTCGCACTGAAAAGAGAAGCTTTCCATTGTGCGAATTTATCGTTGGGAAACCTGTGTCATTCTGACAAGCAAAAGCCATTCATGGCAGGAGACCAATAATCAGCCTGCAATGGCTCGCAGATTTTTACATCCCACGTTGGTTGTGCAAATAGCCCGGCAGAATTTCAAGTTCTGTTTGGTGATTTAACCGCGTAGAAGCTGTGTGTCTGGCTAAAGGCGCGATTTCACGCAGCTTCATTTCACGGTTTACTTTTGGCAGCCACTCTTCGAACTGTTTAGCGTAGGAATCCGCCAGATGTTGATCATGGGTGCGCCCCACGAAAAGCTTACTTTTAGCGAGACGGGAAATATCCGTAGCATATATCTCATAGAGATCGCCGCACTGTTGAATTTCAATAGCGGTGAAATGCATATTTGGCCAGAAACTCACTTTTGCTGAAAAATTGCTGTAATTCATAAAATATCACTTATTAATGGATTTATCTGTGTGCCAGATTATTCTGGTCGGTCCAGTCATTATAACGCATTTGGCATGGCAGTAGACTGTCGGATAAATCCTGAACTTTTGAAATTGAAAACCATTTAAAAACCGATAATCCTATTTATGGGCGCTATTCTTAACCTAAAATACCGTCATCATCCGGCGTTTTTCCCAGAACAATTTGCAGCGTATTACGCAGGCAATCCTGGAATGCAGCATCATTGGTAGTCTCTAGCTCTGCCAGAAGATAGGCGATAATGCTTTTATTGGTAACGGTTTTTTTGTCCGCGATGATTGCGGTGATGATTGAGCCCAATATTTCAGCCTCAGATTTTTGCTGCACAGAACCACAATTAAAATAGGCTATAAAGTTGGTGCTAATATTGATTTTTTGCATGCATTTCCCCTGGCAACGGTAGTGCCAATATTTTATTTAGTGATTAATGTTTTAATGGAATGGTCTAAAAAGAGAGACCACTAAAGATCTAACTAAATTGATTAAGTTTGATGAACGGGGAATAGTGTTAATTTTTGAGAATATATCTATCAAGAGAGCCTGCTGAGATTAATGTTTGAAAGCGCGGTTTTAAGTGGGGACAGTTGTCTCATCTCCGCTTGGCGACAAAAGTATACAAAGCCGTAATCCGTGTACAGAATTTTCTTGTGATAAAAACGCTTTTAATTTAAAGAGTTGAAATAACATTAGCGATAACAGTCAGTTGAGTGATAGTTAGAGCTCAAAGAAAATTGTAAATTAGTCCTGCCCGGTGACTAATGTGCAATTATGGATACGGGGTTTCAAGATGCAGAAGCGCAAATTTATGCGCTTCTGCCTATGTCATCAAGGTGTTACCGCTTCCCCGCTCACCACTTTTGCTTGCTGCAGGCTGGCCTCTTCTTCACGGAATTTCAGTCGATCCCAGACGCGGAAGAACGGATAGTAAATCACCAAAGAAATCGTCAGATTTACCACCTGCAATACGGTGCCAGAAATGTGCCCGCCGGTTGCCAGATACCCGCTAACGAAAATGGGTGTGGTAAATGGCAGCGCAATGCCTGCCGGAGGCGCAACTAATCCGGTACTCATCGCCGCCCACGACACAATCACCAACACCACCGGCGTCAGGATGAAAGGCAGGAACAGATACGGGTTCATCACCAGCGGTATGCCGAACACCAATGGCTCGCTGATGTTGAATAGCGCCGCCGGAGCGGCAATTTTACCGAGCTGTTTCATCTGACGACTGCGTGAACGGATCAGCATAAAGATCACCAATCCCAGCAGCGCGCCAGTGCCGCCCGGCGCAATCCACAAATCGTAAAACTGCTGAGTAAAGATGTGCGGAATTGGTTGGTTGTGCTGGAATGCCTCGAGGTTTTCACTCATGTTCGACAGCCAAACCGGCTGAATAAACACCAGCACAATCGCATCGCCGTGCAGCCCAAGCGTCCAGAGAATGCCAATCAGCAGCACTGAGAAAATCATGCCGGGCAGCGTGCCGCCGACGTGATGCATTGGCAATCCAATCACAGTAGCAATCAGGTTATTGATATCGCCGAACGGTGAAGCTTCTACTGCCAGACGAAGCATCAACACCACCGCCAGCACGCAGAAACCGGGTACCAGCGCGAGGAAGGATTTCGCCACCGCTGGCGGCACGCCTTCTGGCATCTTGATCACCAGATTACGGTTGTGTACAAAGCGATAAATCTCAGTGGAAAGCAGTGCAATTACGATAGCCACGAACAAGCCCTGGCTGCCAATCAGCGAAATCGGCAACACGCCAGTGACCAACTGCGTCGGCGCGCCTTCCACCGGGGCAAACAGCGTCTGTTGTGGAATGGTCATCACAAATGCCACTAACGCCATCGCACCGCTGGTGAGCGGATCGAGCGTGCGATACTTCTCCGCCAAACGGTAGGCGATGCCGAAGCTGGAGATCAGCGCCATGATGTCGTAGGTGGCGCGCACCGGATAAAGCAGTTTGTTGCGCCACGTGTCGCCAAACAGATCCGCCATCAAATGGCCCCACGCCGGAATCGGCAGATAGGCAAAGATCAGGAAGAAGCTGCCAATCAGCATAAACGGCATGTTGAGAATGATGCCGTCACGCACGGAGAGCACATGCTTCTGACCGGCGATTTTCAGTGCGACGGGCAAGACATAACGGTCTATAAAAGTACGATTAGACATAAGTGTTCCTCTGGCTCGGTGGCGCAACGGATTATGGCGTGGCGAACTGCGGCAGCCACGGCTTATTTAGGGTCAGCACTTCTTCCAGCAACGCTTCGGCGGTTGCGACATCACCGACTAATGGATTGCCGAGCAGCGCCAGCAGCGCTTGCTCACGATCACCATGCACGGCGGCTTCGATGGTTAGGCGTTCAAACGCTTTGATCTGCTGCGTCAGGCCATTCATCAGCGGCGGCAACTCGCCAAATACCAGCGGATGCGCGCCTTGCGCATCAACCAGGCAGTTCACTTCCACCACCGCATCATCCGGCAGGCCATGAATCGCGCCGTTGTTGCGACAGTTCACCACCAGATTTTTGCCGCTGTTATTGTGAATCGCGCTGATCAGTTCAACCGCCACTTCGGAGTAATACGCGCCGCCACGGAAGCTCAGTTGCTCAGGTTTGTGCGCCAGATGTGGATCGGCATACAGCTCGAATAGCTCGGCTTCCACTTTCATTACCTGCTCGGCGCGCGTGCCTTTGTTACCGTTTTGCGCTTTCTCCTGCTCTTCAGCCAGCATCTGCGGCGTTTGCCAGTAATAGCGATGATACGGGCATGGAATCGCCTTGAGCGCGCGCAGGAACTGCGGCGACCACGGCATATCTTTGATGTTATTCATGGTGAGCGATTGACCGTCGCACAGTTGTTCAATCACCTGCGAAGTGACATCCTCGCCGCGACAGGTCACTTGATGCACCCACACCAGATGATTGAGCCCGGCGAAGCGAAGTTGCACCTCATCCCAGGGCGCGTCGAGCATACCGGCAATCATGTGGTGCATATTTACCGGCACATTACACAGGCCGATAATTTTCGCCTTGCTGTAGCGCGACACCGCTTCCGTCACAATCCCCGCCGGATTGGTGAAGTTGATGATAAAGGCATCTGGCGCCAACTCTTCCACTTTGCGCGCCACGTTAAGCATCACCGGAATGGTGCGCAGCGCTTTGGCAAAACCGCCCACACCGGTGGTTTCCTGGCCGAGCCGTCCATATTTCAGTCCGAGGCGCTCATCTGCGGCACGCGCGGCGAGCTGACCCACACGCAGCTGCGTCAGCACAAATCGGGCCCCGCGAATCGCTTCATCGAGTTCAAAATGCACGCTGACCTTCACCTGCTCCAGCCCGTTTTGTTGCAGCATGCGGCGAGTGAGATCGGCGATGACATGCACCTTTTCACGTCCCTGCTCGACATCCACCAGCGCCAGTTCCGTCACCGGCAGCTGCGCATAGCGATTGATGATCCCTTCTACCAACTCCGGTGAGTAGCTGCTGCCACCACCAATAATCGCCATCTTAAGCATTCGTGCCTCCTGCCGCAGTGCGGCGGTAAAGTTCAATGATTTCGCCTGCCAGATCCTGAATCAGCATGGCGTTCATCAGATGGTCCTGTGCATGGACCAAAATCAGCGTGACCGGCAACTTGCCGCTGCCTTCGTCCAGACCAATCAGCGCGGTTTGCTGCTGGTGCGCCGCGCTAATGCTTTCGCTCGCCGCCGCTAACTGCTGCTGCGCCTCGCTGAAGCGCCCTTCTCGTGCCAGCCGCAGCGCGCTAATTGCCGCGCTACGGGCTGCGCCGGCTTGCACCAGCAGCAGCATAATTTCCTCTTCAAACTCGATAGCCACGATTTCAGACATGCAAAATCCCCCACAGCACAAAGCCGTGTAATGTCAGTCGGATGGGTTAAAACGGACGGTTAGGAGGTGTGTAACGCCAGCGCTTTATCGAGCACCTGCTCGCCACGCATCATGCCGTAGTCCATCATGTCGATGACGGCAACAGATTTGCCCTGTGGCGCGGCGATCGCGGTAAGACGGGCAGCTTCGAACTGCACCTGCGGGCCAAGCAGAACGACATCGGCATCCGGCAGAATACGTTCGAATTCCGCCACCGGCACGGCTTTGATGTCGATTTCCAGACCGCGACCTAAAGCGGCGTGCTGCATTTTGCTCACCAGCATGCTGGTTGACATGCCTGCAGCACAGCAAAGTACGATGCGCATAATTTCTTCTCCTGTGATTTGTCCCGGCCATTTAAGACCTGTCTCAGAGAAGCTGTAAAGTGGCTGCGGGCAGAGGATTTTCTGATGGTTTGATAATTTACCAATATAAATCATGGAGATATAACAAAACACATCATGAAAATATTTTTCACGAGTGTGATCTTAACCGTAATTTAACAGTCACAATCCCAACAGAAGCCGATAAAACTCGATAATCAGATGAAAAAAAAGCTCAACATGAAAAATAATTTCATGCATGATGGACACTCGCTACTGAGGATGTGATGAGCTGATGGATATTGTCTGGCAATTACGGCAGCAATCGGAGCGCGCGGATGCGCAGGAATCGAGGCTGGCGCGGTTTTTTCTGGCTAAATTAGGTGCGACTGAGCAGGCCACCATGGAAAGTCTCGCCACGCAGGCGGGCGTGAGTCCGGATGTGCTGCGACGCTTTGCCACGTCGGCTGGCTGTCAGGATCTCGATGATTTTCTTCATCAGGTGCGTAAAGCCGGTCAACAGCGGGACGTAGAATTTATTGATGTCATTCGCCAGCGGCAAGCTTCACTAAGCCAGCAGGAGAAACGCGTTGCCGAAGCTATTCTCAGCGACACCGCTTTTGCTGCCTCCGCCACCATCGAACAACTTGCGGGACGTGCCGAAGTTAGCGCCGCCACCATCACCCGCTTTGCCCGTTCGCTGGGTTGCGAAGATATCCGCGATTTACGCATGCGGCTGGCACGCGCGCCACAGCAGCGAACCAGTAACGCGATTGCACCCATTGAGACGATTACTCAGGCATTAACCCAGCAATACGCTCAAGCAGAAACGGCAACCTGGCAACGGGCCGCAGAGATGTTGCGTAAAGCCAGAAGCGTGCTGCTGATTGGCGCGTCGGGGCTTCAGACCGCGCTGGTAGCGGAAGTCCATCAGCGTCTGCAAAGCGCCGGATTGCCCATTGCATGGATTCAGGATGACAACCTGCTGAGCATGACGCTGAGCCGTTTACAGCCGGATGATCTGTTGCTGATTCTCGCGCCGGACAAAGTTAACAGCCACGTGCTCAGCGCAGTGCATCATGCTCATATTCAAAAAACGCCGGTGATTGCGCTTTGTGCGCAGACCTTAGACCTGGCGAATCAGGCCGATATCTGGCTGCCGCTGCCGGAGGCAAAAAACGCACGGCGTTATGGCATTTTGTTTGCGCTGGATCGGCTGGAAGCGGCGCTTTAAGCGTTGGGTTACTTAAACAGATCCCCACGATATTTAAACAGCTCTAAATCCGAGGCGATGCCGAGCTTTTTCATGCCGGTCTGCTTGTGAGCGCTGATGGTTTTGCGGCTGCGATTGAGCTTTGCAGCGATTTCGATCACTTGCATGCCATCAATAAAACAGCGGATCACTTCCGCTTCACGCGCCGTGAGCAGTTTACTCAGCTGCGTCACCCGTGAAACCTCATTCGAATCTTCCTGCTGAATAGGACGATCGCGCTTACGGCCAGGCAATTGGCTTAACTGGCTGGCGATGTCATCCGGCAGCGAGCGCTTGCCAGCAGCGATGTTACGAATTGCCACAAAGTAAGCCGGCGTCTCTTCACGTTTGGTAATGTAGCCCTTAATGCCCAGATGCAGCGCCGCACGGATCACCGCAACACTTTCCATCGACGATGAGAGCAAAATTTTCAGCTGCGGATGATGTGTACGAATGTGCTTGATCAGCGATAAGCCATCCAACTGGTCATTACCCAGAATGTAATCCAGCACCAACACATCGGCGCTGTTCTGCCCCAGCCAGGCCATCAGCGCTTTGCTGGTGCCAAACGTCGCCAGCATGGTGATATCTGGCTCACGCGTGGCAGCGACTTCGAATGAGAAGCGCATCATGGGATGGTCATCCAGCATCACCACCGTAATTTTGTTTGCGTGAAACACTGCCATCTGCCACCTCGGTAACCTGAAACTCATGATGAAAATCTGTTCGTATCAGGCCAGCAATAATTGGCGTGTCTTCAGGCTGTGTAGATACGGTTTGACTCAGCATAGGCATTACCGGGACTTTTCTGAAGCGCCGAATGCTTAGGCGCGCGTAGGAAAATACTTATATTATTTTTCATGCACTTACTGTCATATCTAAGACCTGGCCTGGCTATTTCCATGCAGCATTACGTCAAAATGCAGGGTAGAAAATTTACCGATTATTTGACGATGAAAAACGGACTGCTCCTTTACCTCTTGCTCGCCCTACTGACCTTGGTTTTCATGCCAGGGCTGCCGCATGCGCAAGGACAAGCGCTAACGCTGGCCCCGCGCATTGAAGTCAATCCGCCGCCGGTAACCTTTGCCGCGAATGTACGCGCGTGGCTGCAAACACATCCCGTGGTGCGCGTCGGCGTGTGGGGCGCGTCTCAGCCGCCGGTCAGTTTGGGCATGGAGCGTGGGCAGTTGGCGGGCATAGATGCGGATTATCTGGCGCTGCTTGAATCAACGCTGCAGGTACATTTTAGGCTGGTTCACTATCGCAGCCGTGACGAGGCGATTCGCGCGCTGAACCACAATGAAGTCGGCATGCTGGCGATCTGGACCCCCGATCTCGCGCCGCACACATCGGTGCACGCTTCGCTGCCGTGGCTGAACGATCGTGCGGTGGTCGTCACGCGCGCCGGACAGCAGGCGCCTGTCGGTAAGCTACCGTTGCTGGTGATGGACAGCCAAACGCTGCCGGAGGTCAGTCCTTCGCCTGAAGCATTTGAAGATTACTATCAGGCGATTAATTCCATCGCCTTTGGTCAATCCGCTGCCGCTGGTTTTAGTCACGCTACCGCCAGCTACCTGCAGCGCAATAATCAACTCGATAATCTGTGGCTGCTGCCGCATCCTTCACTCGGTGAATTCCGGCTCACTTTTGGCGTGCCGGCTGACGAACCGCAATTGCTGAGCGCCATCAATAATGTGCTCACTCATTTGCCGCTGGTCAGCCGTTTGCGCATTGCGCAAGGCTGGGGCATGGATCGTGAAGCGGTGCTCGGTCATCCCACATTATCACTCACGTCGCAAGAGTTGGCATGGAGCCAGCAAAATCCCGCCATCACCGTGTTGCTGGATGGTCGGCGCGAACCCATCAGTTTTGTCAGCCAGCAAGGTGAACCCTCCGGCCTGGCGATCGATGTGCTGCGCCACATCAGCGAGCGCTTCGGCTTTCAGTTCAACTATCAAATGGCGGAAGACGATGCGCAGCTAACCGCGCTGTGGGTGAAATATCCGCAGGCAATTATGGCCAGCAGTTTGACGGTGCCAGGTGAACCGGAAGCCGCCGATCCGTCGATGACTCAAAGCGAACCCTGGTTGGTAACGCCAGCGGTGCTGGTGATGCAACGCAACACCATGCAACCCGCCTCGCTGCACGAGTTGGCGGGCGAGAAAATCGCTATTCAGCAAAATAACCCGCTGATTCCGTGGCTGAAAACCTGGTATCCAACGCTGCAATTGGTCATCACCGACACGCTGCAGCAGGCGCTGGTGCTGGTTAATAACGGCGAGGCGCATGGCGCAATTGGATCGCAATTCTCCGTGCAGTATCAGCTGAAGCGCAATCCGTTCCATCGTCTGCATCAGTCACTTTCACTGCCGGTAAAACCGTATAGCGTGGGCTTTGCCGCCCAGCGAGCAGATTCACCCGCGCTTAGCATTCTCAACAAAGCGCTACAGCAAACGCCGCCCGACAGACTGATGAGCATGGCCAGCTCCTGGCGTGACACGCTGCTGGCACCGGATCAGAAATCAGCACGCGAATTTTCCCCCACCTTAGTCGCGATCACCATGTTGCTGGCGCTGCTGCTGTTCCTGTTGGTGGGCTGGTGGATTGGTCGGTTGTGTCAGTCGCTCAAAGCCCTGCGCGAACGCCTCAA
The DNA here is from genome assembly GCF_045689705.1 of Pantoea sp. S18. Classification (NCBI taxonomy): domain Bacteria; kingdom Pseudomonadati; phylum Pseudomonadota; class Gammaproteobacteria; order Enterobacterales; family Erwiniaceae; genus Pantoea; species Pantoea sp. S18. The sequence goes on from NZ_CP142689.1 coordinate 482,709, forward strand.
CAGTAATCAGACATTGATTCGTCAACTGCAGGAAGCCAAAGCAGAGAATGATCGGGTGCTCGAGGCGCGTAATGCCTTTATGAAGAGCATGGGCCATGAAATTCGCACCCCGCTCAACGCCATTACCGGCCTGCTGGAACTGGAGCTGGAGCGGTTACACAGCCAGCATCAGCACAATGAAAATTTGCAAACGGTGTATGAATCCGCCTGTTCGCTGCTCTCCATAACCGGCGATGTGTTTGATATTTTCCGCGCTGAAGCGCGTGATGAACAGAGCCGCATTCGCGTGGTGAATCTGCCTTCGTTACTGCGCAGCACGGTGGCGCTGTTCCAGCAGCAAGCTGAGGAGAAAGGCTTGCGCCTGCATGTCACACTGGATCCCGATGCGCCGCGCGTGGAGTTTGATCCGCTGCTGATTATCCGCATTACCTCCAGCCTGTTACGCAATGCCATTCAGCACACCCAGCATGGCGATATCACGGTGACGTTGTGCTGTGAAGCGCAGAACGCCAATGGCTCTTTACCGCTGGCGATCGCCGTGACCAATCAGAGTGACGGCCTGCTCGCACAGCAGTGGGAAGCGTTACAAGGCGCTGATGATTCGCGTGCCTGGGCGGAAACCGGTTTTAGTCTGGCGGCCTGCCAACGCATGGCGCAGGATGCTGGCGCGCAGCTCTTAGTCGAAAGTGTGTCCGGAGAGAGCAATTGCGTGAGCTTGCACTTCTGCGCAGCACCGGTGAAAGCAACATCTATTGCGCCACGCGCTGCGGAACAATCCAGCCTTAAAGTGCTGATTGTTGACGATTATCCGCCTGCTCGCCTGTTGCTGAGCCAACAGCTGCAAAAAGCAGGCTGCGCGGTGCTGAGTGCGATAGATGGTCAGCAAGGGCTGACGCTTTGGCAGCAACATCAGCATGAGATTGGTTTAGTGATTACCGACTGCACCATGCCGCAGATGGACGGATTTGCTATGAGCCGCGCGATTCGGCAACGAGAGAAAAACCAGCAACTGGCCGCGACACCGATCTACGCCTTAACGGCGATGAGCAGTTTTGATGCCGCTGAAGATTGCCGCAAGGCAGGCATTGATGGCTGCCTGACCAAGCCGATTGCGCCAGCAGAGCTACGTGAAATTCTGGCGAACTGTCTACGCACCGAGGAAACCGCATGTTAAAGCGCGTCATTATTTTTGATCGCCATCCGATTATGGTTGAGGGCATTTCTCAACTGATGAGCGCACGCGGCTATGTGATTGCCTGCGCCACTTCCGATGCGGCGCAGTTGATCCACGCATTGCTGCTGGATGAACCGACCTTGCTGATCATGGATATGGCCGGGCTCAGCGAACATCATCTGAAAAAATTGCACGCTGCGCGCCAATGTTGCGGCCCTTTGCAGCTGCTGATTTATGCCAGCACTGACAGTTGCTGGCATGAGATTAAAAGGCTGAAGTGGCAGGTGCAGGGCTATCTCAGCAAAGGCTTCGGGGTTGAGATGCTCAACTACGTGCTGAGTGAAATTGAGAAAGGTGAAACAGTGATGATGCGCAGTGCCGATATTACGCCGCACCATCCGCAGGATCAGGCGCTAATTGGCTCGTTGACGAACCGTGAAATGCAGATATTGCGTGAATTAGGCGCAGGAAAAAGCAATAAGGTCATTGCCAGTGAACTGCACCTCAGCAGCAAAACGGTGAGCACCTATAAGCGCAGCATCATGCAGAAAATGCACACCGTGAAAGTGAGTGATGTGGTGGATTTCGCCCAGCGCGCTGGCTTTTGACCCTTTACTCCTCTTCGGCAATATCACTCAATACCGCCGCACTCTCTAGCTTAACCTGATAAGCCTCCAACCGCGTGACCAGCTCGCTAAATCGTGGCTGCAATGCTTCGCTCTGCAGCTGTGGATCGCGGCAGGCGATTTCCAGCTGCAAGCAGGCATCGGCCAGCAGATGCTGATGGGCGATACGCACGCTGCCCGCAATACGATGCACAACATCGGCAATTTCAGCACGATGCTGTTCGAGGCTGAGCGTGTCTAACTGCGCCAAATCCTCCGCCAGTGTGGCTACCATCAAATCACGCATAGCCGCTTCCATCTGACGATCAACCTCGCTACTTTCCGGCATTTCAGGAATGGTCACGTCCGCTGGAGAGTGAACCGTGCCGATTGCGCGCAATGCCGCCGCCAGGCTGCTGATCGAGCAGGGTTTAAACAGACAGTTGTTCATGCCAGCTTCCAGGCATCGTTTGATTACCACATGCATCGCATTTGCGGTAAAGCCCATAATCCAAATCGGCTCACGCCCTAAATCTTCCTCCGATTCACGAATAATCTCTGTTAGTTGATAACCATTTAACCCCGGCATGTTGCAGTCGGTGATCACCACATCGTAATTGCCACGCTTCCACATCTGCAGCGCTTCGTGACCATCGGCAGCCAAATCCGCATGCTGGCCCAACCAACTCAACTGTTTCGCCAGCAGCATACGGTTCGCGGCGTTATCGTCCACCACCAGCACCGAACGGAGCGGCAGTTTTTCACCCTCTTCCGCTTGGTCTTCTAGCTCAAGGCCCTGACTTTCCGCCATCGGCAGCATCAAGGTGGCGCGCGCGCAGGTTCCCACGCCTTTTTCACTGCTCAGCGTTAAGGTTCCGCCCATCTTTTCACAGATGGTACGGCTGATATAAAGACCCAATCCAGTCCCCGCGCGGCGGTTATCGGCCTGGCTAAAAGGTTTAAACAGCGCGGCCTGCTGTTTTTCATCAATACCAATGCCGCTGTCCTGCACTTCAATGACCAGATACACGCGGCCCGCAGCGACATCCTTCTGTTGGGATAACGTTAGCGATACGCCGCCCTGATCGGTGAATTTGATTGCGTTGCTTAACAGATTGGACAGCACCTGCTTGATGCGCAGCGGATCCGCAAGCACCTGCTCCAATCCTTCTTCGGGAATGTGCCTGGTCAGGGTGATATTTTTGTCGATCGCCAGCCCCTGAAACACCTTCATCAGGTTATCGATCAGCTTGCCGGGATGCACCGCTTCCGGATGATATTCCAGCTGGCCGCCCTCAATGCGCGAGATGTCGAGGATATCGCCAATCAGGCCCACCAGACTCTCCGCTGAATCGTACGCCACTTCCAACGCCTGCAAATCCTGCTCGCCGCCGCGCCCTTTTTTCAGCGCCATATCCAGCATGCCAATAATGGCGTTCATTGGCGTGCGGATTTCATGGCTCATGGTCGAAAGAAATACCGATTTGGCGCGGCTGGAATCTTCTGCCCGCTCTTTGGCCTCGCGCAGTTCGGCAAACAGCGCTTCACGTTCGGAGATGTCCATCCACCCGGCGATAACACCGACCACGTTGCCATCGCTGTCATTGAACGGCTGAATCCACTGATAAACGGTTACGCCAATCGAAGAGTCCGGGTTGTCCCACAAGTCATAGCGGCGATCTTCGACGATCGGAATGCCGGTTTTCACCACATCAATCAGTTGATTGTGATAAAACGCCGCCTGTTCAGGCGTGCGTAATCCGGGATGTTCGCGCATTGTTTTGCCCAGCGCTTCTTCATAAATCACGCCGGTTTCCACTAAATAGCGCTGGTTGCAGTAGGTCAAACGACCATCTTTATCGCGCAGCGAAACCGGGAACGGCATGCTGGTGACCAACGCCTGAAGTTGCGCCAATTGCACATTCAGTTCGCGGCGCAATTCGGCTTTACGGCGGATGATTTGGCGCTGATACAGCGCCCAGCCAATCACCATCAGCATGATCAGCACGAAGAAGATGATGCTGGCGATCAGCACCGCCTGATAGCGCTGCCAGAAACTGTCGTAAACAATCAGATCGCTGGGCCGCCAGCGGTTAGCCAGCTCCTCAATTTCTACCGGCGGAATACTCAGCAGCACTTTATCGAGAATGCTGCGCAGTTCGGGATCGGCGCGTCCGACGCCAAACGAGACCCACGCGGGTGAACTGCCAATGGCGCTGACCATCTTCAGCTTATTCTGGAAGTGGGTTTTGATCTGATAATCCACCATCACCAGAATATCGACGCCCGCATCCGCCTGGCCCTTTTCCACCTTCGCCATCATTTCTGTGATGTTCTGCACCGGCACAATCTCGATTTCCGGATAACGCGCATGCACCATATTTTCGACGCTGGTGTTAGCGACCATCGCGAGGCGCTTACCGCGCAGATCGGGCAGCGAGTGAATATCGTTGTTGCCCACGCGCGTGGTCAGCGCAAAGGTGCTGCGCAGATAAGGTCGGGTAAACAGGATCTGCTGCTCGCGTTGAGCGCTCGGCGTGAGCGAGGCGAACATATCAAAATCGGCGCTATTAACGCGGTTAACCAGCTCTTGCGAGGTATCAACGGTTTCGAAACTGAAGCGCAAACCGGTTTTTAATGTCACCAGCGTGATGAGGTCGCTGACCATGCCGCGCAATGCGCCACTCTGATCGATGATGGTCATCGGTGCGGCTTTATCCTGGCTGAACATCACCATTTTTATCACCGGATGCGCCACCATCCATTTGCGTTCCGCGTCGGTAAAAGGTGGCGTATTCAGCGATTGATTCATCCCCACCATGTCGGGCTGCCAAATACGTAACAGCTCGTTCTTCTCTTCCTGCGGCACGTTGCTGATTGCGCGATTCACCAGCGCCTGAAGTTGTGTCGCCTGCGCGGGAAGCGCAAAACTGATCATCTTCTGCGGCAGCTGGCTGAAGCGCACCATGCGCAAATTATTCAGAAAATTGCGGCTGAGGGAGAAACTGTTGCCCAGATAGACGCGCGCGGCACCAAAGGAGACGGCGCTCAGCGCATCCTGATAATTGTTGTACATGCGGAAGTTGGCGTGCGGATAAGCATGGCGTAACAGACTTAACGGCAGATAGGTATTCACCACGGCAACATCAATGTTGCTGAGATCGCCGGGCAAAGGAACATTATCGTTGGCGCGCATGCCGAGAACCGGTTGTTCGCTGGCATAAGGATCAGAAAAAAGCAGCGGACTTTCATCCTGCCGCGCGGTGAGCGAAGGCACCAAATCGATCTTGCCACTTTCCAGCGCGTTGAGTGCTTGCTCCAGCGATTCAAATTGCTCGATGCGCAGCGTTAAACCGAGCTGTTTTGCTACCAGTCCCGCATAATCGGCGCTTAATCCTTCATATTCGTCCCGCACGTTAGTCATGCCATAAGGCGGCGACTCGCTCGGGAAAATGCCCATCACTAGCTGCTTCTTGTCATGGAGTAAATGACGCTCCGCCGCCGAAAGCACCAGCGGTTTGAGCCCCTCAAATGAGGCGCGAGTCAGCAAATGGAACTCTTTCGCCTGCGCAGGAATAAGCGCGGCACAGAGCCAAATCAGAAGAAAGCAGCAAAGCTTACGCATAGCACCGGTTATTTGATCAGGTTGTTACGACGGGCAAAATCGATTAAATCGATCAGCGACTGCGCATTGAGCTTCTGTTTCAGGCGATGTTTATAAGTGCTGATGGTTTTTTCACTCAGCAGCAGTTGTTCGCCAATCTGTTTATTGCCCATGCCCTTGCCAATGCTAATTAACACGCTCAATTCACGATCGGAAAGCTGCTCCAACAAGCCGGCGTCATCGTGATCGCTGAAAGCTTGTTCATGCGTTTGATGGGTTGATTGCGGAAAAAAGCTGTAACCGCGCATCACCATTTTGATGGCATCTAACAGCTCGCTCATATCATCGGATTTGGTGACGAAGCCATCTGCGCCAGCTTGTTTACAGCGCTGGGCGAAGTGACTGCTCGACTGCGATGTCAGCACTAAAATTTTTAGCGGCAGATTCAGGGTGCGCAGCCGCTCCAGCACCTGGAAACCATCAATCTTTGGCAGACCAATATCCAGCAGCACCAAATCAGGCAAACATTCCCGTGTTTTTTGAATGGCATCAACACCATTATTGGTTTCGGCCACCACTTCCATCTCATTGCGTTCCAGCAACATTTTTACTGCAAATCGGATAACCGGATGGTCATCAACAATGATTACTTTTTTCATAGAAATGAGATCCTGATAACTACGCTGAGCAGGTTATCAATGTGTTCCCAGGGCGGCTTACACTATCCCGTTTTAACAGAATGGTCTGTAGGAAATTACTTATGCTGCTTATTCCTGACCACCGGCTGACAAGCGGTTTTGCGTCACTCCGATCCTGTTATAACTACTGTAACAATATAACTTAACAGCACATTTTACCCAAATTAAGGACTTTAGAAATTTAGTCTAAACAGGAAGATGAATGTGAGTCATGGCGTGGGTTTTTTCTGATGCGCTCGTTGAAGAACGATGTGTAAGGAAGAGGGCGTGACCTGCGAGTGCGCTGAACAGTATTTTTCAACCAGCATAAAATTTCGCGAATGCTGCTTGTATGAAATGCCTTACAGAATTGCTATTCCACTCTGATGGAGTGCTGGCAGAACAATTATTAAAATTAAACTTACGTTCATTCCCTAACTTTGCCTTTAGCACACTGTACTAAGGGCGTGAATTCGAGTTTGCCATGAAGAAAATTATCGTCGCCATGTTCTTTTTACTGATTAATACAACAAGCCAATTGGCTTGGGCCGATCGTTGTGATTATGATCCTGGTTCAGGCCCGGTCAATTTAACTGTTCCGCTTTCTGTTGCGAATATTTCGGTCGGCGCGGATGTCCCGGTTGGCACGACAGTCCACACACTAAAGGTGGTTGGCAGTGCAGGTAAACAGCCCTGGTTAGTTTGTCGTCCTGAAGGAGCATCTACGGGGTTCAATATTGACCAGTATCTTAGCCTTATTAATACACCAGCTTTAGTTCCGGGCTGGACGGGAAATTATGCAGGTGCAGTATTTCAGACAGGTGTTCCTGGACTCGGTGTTGCTATTGTCAATAATGACGGCACTACCGCCAACCAAGCTATTACTACTTCGGCGGTAAAAAAATGGACGACGCCAGTTGGTAATTCGTCTTATCATTTCTATTATGGTAACTCTTTTACCCTCCATTTTATTAAGACGGGCCCAATGAGTGCGGGAACCATCAATGGTGCACAGCTGCCTACCGTGTTATTAACCACCGGTTCTGTTACACCTGTAACAAATATTCCTGATACGCCCTATCGCCTCAATTTTTCCGGCAGCCTGAATGTGATTGCCGCCAGTTGCACCACACCCGATGTCAACGTCAATATGGGGAAATGGGAAATCAATAACTGGTTTGGTACAGGTAAAGCTAATGCCACTTCCTGGGTTCCATTCGACATTAGATTGACCAACTGCCCAGCATTTCAGGGTAATTATTCCAATCCAGGCGCACCGCCCACGTATAATACTGGCAGTGGATTTGTCGCAGGAGCTTGGGTGACGAACAGCATTAAGATTAGATTCACACCAAGTAATGGTGTCATTGACGCCGCTCAGGGCATTATGAGCTTGGACAACAGTGCTAATTCCGCACAAGGTATAGGCATTCAAATTGCCGATGGCAATGTTTCACCTGCACCGATAAATCTTAATCAAACGGTCGACAAGAATATGGCCAGTAATGCGGTAGGTACGGTTTTATTGCCCTTCTCTGCGCGCTATATCAAAACTGGCAGTACCGTTTCACCTGGCGTTGCAAATGCTAAAGTGATCTTCAATATAAACTATTACTAATCGCTCATTGCTAGACGAACGGGAATAAGGTTAAACACCTTATTCCCGTTTTTTATATCTGAATATGCCATCATCTTAATGCCGGGTGCGCATGAATGCGCACCCGACGAAAATCCAGTAAACCTTAGGGTCGCCATTAATGGCGACCTATTCTAATGCAGCGATCAACGATAATCCGTCGTAATAATCCCTTTCTGCTTTGCATTATCAATCCACACCAGTTTCATACTGCCTTGATGATTAGGCAAAGCCTTGAGTCGATCATCGGAACGAATTAAGGAAATACGCGGCTGAGTCGTTCTGGGACAATCAGCATTAACGTGTTTGTTCTGCAAGGTTATTTGGCACGTATCTTCTTTTAGATAACCCTGAAAATGAAGCGTGCTGCCCGAAGCAGACACATTGGCTGAAAACAAGCTGGCGAGAAAGGCAAACAGGATGGCGTTGCGGAGAGTCATGATGTGGCCTCTTATTAAGAATGACACCTTAATAATCGGCCAGATTGGGCAAAACTAAAATTTTTAGCGATTTTTGAGTGCCTAACGGAGTTACTCCACCAGGCACTTATCGTTTAGCGACCACAAACCGCATTAAAGGATTGCAGTGCAGGTTTGCTGTTTTTTGCTTCAGGCATACGTTTGTAGGGTAACTGACACGATTGATTTGCATCGTTACCCCAGCGCACCGTCAATGTGCCCTGCTCTTGTTCCACCAAGGCGTATGCCTGTCCGGCCTGACCCACAGAACCCACTTGCTTGCCTTTGCTGTCCAGCACATCGGCACCAAACGGTAAAGGTTTGCCTTGCCAGCTCGCGGAAATCAGTATCGGCAGACCGCGATGCGCCTTGTATTTCACTTTCACCACCGCACCCGAATAAGGTGCTACGCGTGAAGAGGTGTTCTCAAGCTCCACGCCTGCGGATGTGCCTTTTGGATCCACTACGATCTCATTCATCTGATAAGGATTGAGATAAGGTACCAGCGCATATCCGCTGTTATCGACATACACGCCCGGATAGGACGACACCCTCGCACCCTGCGCGCCTTTGGCTTCTACCAGTGCGTAGGTATCACCTGTATAAGGGCTTAGTGTCACGCCTCCGCTGTGTGCCACGATGGTACCGTTAAGCCCCACAGAACCGCTCTGGTAGCCTTTACCCGCACTCAAAGAACCGCTGAGGTTGGTTGCACTGGCGCGATATTGCCCGTTGAGTGATCCACTGCTGCCTTCACCTGGCGCAGCGTGACGCGCCGTTGCGCCATAGCTGAACTGGTTATTTTCACCCGTCGTTCCGGCGATCGATGCGAGTTGCCCCCAACGACCGTCATCGTCATGTGAGAGTTCAGTACGTAATAGCGGCGTATGGCGCTGATTATCACTACCCAGCGGCATGCTGAAGCTCAGCAAGTAACTGTTTTGCGGACTGCCGTAGCTGCTGTAGCTACGGTTAACGGAAATGCCCCATGAGACGGAGCCGGTGCGATTGTTATAGCCAAGCTGGAACTGTTTTTCGTTGCCTTCACGATTCCAATAATTCTGCAACGAGCCACTGAGGTAGAAGTTACCCCAAACATCTGGCAGCGTTTGTCCGGCGGTGACCGAGAAACGATTTTTGGCGCGATAAACGGAATCCAGGTTGGCGCCACGCTGCAGCGCATCACGGCTTTGCATCGCTGTCATAAAATCCATAAAGCCGGACGTTGAGAAGCGATACGCAGCGATTGACAGATTACTGCCGCTTTCTGGCACCGCTTTGCTGTAGCTAACGCGGTAACTTTGCCCGGTCATGCTGGCATCTTGCTGCTTATCGGCACTGCGCAGATGCGTACGCGCCTGAGTAATATCAAAAGCAAAAGCACCCAGCGGTGTACCCAATGCCGTTCCGCCTTGCAGCGCGTAATAATCCTGGCTCGCCTGCAAACCCGCGTATCCGGTGACATCATTGGTTAAGCCATATTGCCAGGTGCCCTGATAGAGCGCGACGTCATCACGGATGTAGTCGGCACGCAATTTACCCGCCGTCACGTCATAGCGGGATGTGCCCGGACGTAGCAATTGCGCCACCGCTGCGTAAGGCACGCGGAAACTGCTTTTGCTGCCATCGGCTTCATTTACCGTCACGTCAAGATCGCCGCCGTAACCGGTCGGATAAAGATCGTTAATCAGGAACTCGCCCGGTGACACGGTGGTTTCATAAATCACCTGACCTTGCTGGCTGACCGTCACGCGTGCGTTGGTACGCGCGATACCGCGAATTTCCGGCGCATAGCCGCGCTGAGATTCCGGCAACATGCGCTCGTCACTGGCCAGTTGAACGCCACTAAACGGCAACGTATCGAAAATAATTCCGCTGGTGTTTGATTGCCCGACGACAACGCGTCCACGCAATGGCACGACATCATGCTGCACATAGGTATTAAGCGATTGATAACCGCTGCCGCCTTGCTGTTGCCAGTTGTAGTTGCCGTTGTGACGCAGGTACCAACCGCCGATGTTCAAACCCGCATTAATCCCGCCAAAGAAGGATTTATACACCTGTCCCGCCGAGCGGCTAGTGTAGGCATTGGATGAGTATCCCAACATGAAGGCCGGGATCCCTTCATCCCATAACGCGGGATCAACGTAATCCTGAGGCAGCTTGTTCAGGTAGATTTGCGGAATGGAGATGTCAAGACGCAACTGGTTGCTGTCGTAGCTTACGCTGGCGTCCGGCAATACAGACGTTAAATCGCTGCAATCCTTTTCACTCGTGAGCAGATCCGCAGCCGACGCTGGCAGCGCCGAGGCGTTAAACGGGATCTGTTTCAGCAATGACGAAGGTATGCAGGCGCGCACCTGCTTATCCGCCATCTCGCGGAAGTTGATATCCTTATTCGCTATTAAGTGTTCATTAACATACACCAGCGTGCGATAGGTCCCCGGCGTTGCCGATGCGCCCTGGTTAAAGCGCGCCAGATCGATGGCCCCCCCTTTGCTGACCTGTAAAAAACTGGCGTCAAACTCCGCCTCTTCAGCGGCAAAGGCTTGATCTGCGCCACTCAACAACGCGGCAAACACCGCGCTGGCTATTAAGGTGTAACGCAGTGGCATTGAAGATTCTCTGGTAAAAGTCATAAGCGTGCCTTCCGGCACGTCTTGGCATGCCGGCTATAGGAGATTGAGATTCAAGAGAGAAGTTATTTAATGGCAGCGGTAAAAGGCTGAACGGCACCGAAATCGTTAACGTAGTCGCCGCTGACGTTGGCACCTGCGCTGGCGCTGATTTTGAAAGTCAACGAGGAGAGTGGCGGCACCATTTCACCGTCAATCGTGCGTCCATTCACCTTAACCGTCACTAGCGAGACATTGTAAGGCGTTGGATTGCTGGCTTTCAGCTGGCCATTACTGACCGTCCAACTTAACGATTTCACTGCATCATTCGGATTACCTTTCAAACCTGCCGGACGGTAAAACAGTTTGATACGCGTGCGAAATGCCATCTGTAACGTATTCAGTTCTGTTTTAGCTTTGGTTTTCGCCGGAATCTCCAGCACATTTAGCCATGACACTGATTCTCGATCCCGAGCAAATACGGCTGGATTAGTCATTGAGAGACGCAGTGTTTGGCCCTTACCAGCATCAATCCGATTGACAGGCGGCGTGATGATGTAAGGCGTTTGAATGTTCTCAGGCGTGGCATCCACATCTCCGTTGTCAACCCAGCTTTGGACCAAGACTGGTGAGGTCCCCACATTCTTAAGTTGTACTGAGACCTCTCTGTCATCCTGATGATAGATAACGCGCGTACCGGTAATGACGATGCTGGCTAATGCCTGGCCACTCATCAAGATTGCGCAAAGCAAAGCAAAAAAAGGCAGGGTTTTATTACGGGAGATGTTCATGTTGAAATCCTGAGAAAGAAAGGTGGGATTTCTCCCACCTGACGATGACTACTTATACATAATTGAGTAAACGACGTTGCTTGATACTAAACCCGGGGTGGTGCCTTTTTCGGCGAAATACTCCACCGCATAGGACAGCGTTCCGCTGCCTGAGGCCACGTCGGCGAAGGTGTTTTTTGTGATTTGATTCTGGTTACCCGCCTGAATCACGTTTGAGTTGTCCCCATCCAGTAATTGCAGGCTAACGTTGGTTGCACCACCGTTAGGGGCCGTGACCATGTTTTTCAGACGACCGGTTACGGTGTCAACCGTTGCACCCGCTTCGAAGAAGGCTGATGCCGTTTTCAACGTGCCACTACAGTTATTCAGCGCCATGTTGAAGCCAGTACGACCCGCAACATCAGACGCGTTAGCCAGCTTGACTGTTGATACCGTTGGCAGCACGACCGTGGCATCTGCCCCCTGGCCGGCAACGATAACGTTACAGGTACTGGCAGTCAGCTCACCATTGAAGGTGATGGTACCGTCTGATGCCTGAGACGATGCGCTCATTACCAGCAGAGCCAAAGCAGAAGCAGCGAAAATAGATTGAGTAGTTTTGCTCACTAGAAAGATTCCCTGAATATCGTTTTTACGTGGAGGCTAATCGCTCCGGCCCTCAGACTGATGCTCCTTAAGAAGACCTGGTGTTGCTTAAGGGAAGGTGTCCGTCTGATGGAGTAAAGATTACGGTTTGCAGGGAATGTCAGATATCGGAGCGCAGGCCTACATTTGTCAAGATACGCTGTAATTTTTGTAGTCCATTTTGTAGGTCGCTGTAGTCCAATGTAAGCATGAATGCGGGCGTAAGGATTTATTCAGCAGAATGCTGCTCAAGATAAGCAGCAATGCTGGCATTGATCTCTTCAACTGCGTTAAGGGTTTCCGACCACAGGTTTACTAATTGGGATACTTCGGGGGGAGATTTCAGGCAGGCAGTTTCTAACTGGCGACAGGCATTTTCGGCGCGATGAGCGCCAGTGATCTGCGCGGCACCGGAAATACGGTGCACGCTTTTGGCTAATTCACCCCAATCCGCGCGGGAATAAAGCGCTGCAGCTTCGTTTAAATCCGTGGAATTACTTTTTAGTGTCATGGCAAGCATGGCGCACAGCATGGATTCATCGTGGCCGGTTAACGTGCGCAGGCGCTCCAGGCTGAGTAGTGAATCTAAGGATTTTGCAGATTTAGCCAAGAGAGCCTCTTTCTGTGCAACACAGCACACTAATCGAGATGATGACGACGCGCAAAATCAATTAATTCGAGTGTAGAACTCAGCGCCAGTTTGGTCAGGATGCGGGTTTTGTAAGTACTGACGGTTTTATTGCTGATATGCATGATCTCAGAGATATCGATCACTTTCATACCGCGCGCCAGATGCTGCAGAACCTGAAATTCGCGGCTTGAGAGATTTTTAATCGCATCCACTTCCGCTTCGGGCATTTTATTGGTGCCTTTATTATCGCGACGCTTCAGCGGAAAGTAGCCGTAACCGCGCATCACGGCGCGCACCGCATCACCCAACTCTTCCAGATTATTACGCTTACCAACAAAACCATCGGCGCCGGTGCTCATACAGCGGCTCAAATAGTGATCATCATCGCGAGCGGTTAATACCAGAATGCCACCGCGATATTCCGCTGCGCGTAACTTCACGATCAGCTCAATGCCGCTCAGTCCAGGAATATCGAGGTCAAGTACGATGAGATCAGGATGGTGTTCGTTGATCATTTTCAACGCCTGGTGGCCTTCTTCCGCTTCGGCAACCACCGTATGCCCATCTTTTTCCAGCAAGAAACGAACGGCAAGACGTGCGACTGGATGATCATCAATTATCAAAATACTCGCCATCTTCACCTCTCCTAAGACGACAGTCATTGTCCCATGTAGTTTAAAATAACTTACCAATAAAACAATCAGATAAGCGGTGCGATATTCCAGACTCTGAGGAAATGTCCTACAAATCTGACGAAATGGATGACAGGTCAAACTTGTAAAAGTAAAACGATCGGTTTACTTTTTAAGTATGAAAAAGAAACTGGATATCATTAATGCCGCTGAGCGGCTGTTCTATCTCAACGGCTTTCATGCCATCAGCACCGATCGCATTTGCAGCGAGGCGAACGTCTCAACTCGCACGCTTTATCGCTATTTTCCCTCGCGTGAAGCGCTAACGGCTGCAGTGCTGGAGACGCGTCAGGATCGTTTCTTTGCCGCATTACCGCCGCCGGAACATACGCAAGCGGTCAGCCAGATTTTTGATGCGATGGCCGACTGGATGCAGCAATACGGCAATAACGGATGCTTATTTCTTAAAGCGTGGGGCGAATATGCTGGAGAAGATGCCGCTTTAGCCGAACAGGCGCTGGCTTATCGTCACAAGATGCGGGATTACATTGCGCGCGCCATTAAGCAGGTGATCGGCAAGCAGCATCTTGCGTTAGCGGATGCGGTGTGGCTGCTGTTCGAAGGTGTTCTCACTTCAGCGCTGATCATTGGTGCGTCGCAGGCGTGTGAAGCCGGTAAGCACGCCGCGCTGCAGCTTATCGCACTCAGTGAAAAGGCATGAAGGGCACGACGCTCTGCCTCACCGGATTCTCTCTTATCGCTGTAACCTACGGTATGGCGCGTTTCGCATGGGGCCTGATGATGCCCGAGGTGATGCACGACATCCCGTTCACGCCGCGCGTCTCCGGCGTACTTTCAGCCTGCAGCTTTGCCGCTTACTGCGTGGCGGTGCTGATCGCGCCGATGATGACCGCCCGCGCGGGCCCGCGTTTACCTGCTGCCGTTGCCGCGCTGTGTGCCGCATTGGGTTTGCTGATTATCTCGATCGCGGTTTCAGCGTGGATGCTGGGCGTGGGATTGTTTATCGCCGGCATGAGCGCCGGTCTCGCCTCGCCTGCGTTAGCGAGCGCCGTCAGCCAGCGCATTGAGGCTGAACAGCAGCCGCAGATGAATACCGTGATTAATGCCGGGACCAGCATGGGGATTATGCTGTCTGTGCCAATTTTGTACTGGCTGCCCGGCGGCTGGCGCGTCGCCTGTGGCGTTTTCGCCGCGCTGGCGTTGATCTGTCTGATGCCGATTTGGCGCCAGCTGCCCCATCAAAGTGAAAGCAGCGGACATGAATCCTGGTTAAGCCATCTGCGACAGCGTTCTCTGCAGAAACTCATCATCATTGCGTTGATCAGCGGCATCGCCAGTGCAGCCTGGTGGAGCTTCGGTCCGGATTTGCTGCATCACATTGAGGTCAGCGATCGCATAGTGAGTCTGCTGTGGCTCATTGGTGGCGCAGCAGGCATTATCGGTGCCTTCACTGGCCCGATGGCGAAATGGATAGGGATGAAGTGGGTTTATTGGCTGTCGCAGTGCTGCCTCGCCGTTCCCTTACTGCTTCTGGCGATCAGCCATCACTATTCAATCTGGCTATTTCCCGCCGTGGCACTGGGTGGCGCAGCATACGTTACGCTCTCGGGCGTGTTGCTGGTGTGGGGAGCAGCAGCAACGAAAAATGCCCCCGCCATCGGCGTAGGCATTCTGTTCTTCATGTTGGCTACGGGCCAGGTCATTGGATCGCTGCTGTTCGGACAACTCTATGCGCAGGCTAGCGCGTCGACCGCATTAATGCTGTTTGCCGCGCTACCCTTGCTGATGATGTTGGTTATTCGTCGTTAAACGGATCTTTTTTGTCATCTTCACTGTCATCTCGCGTTCTCGGGATCTCACCGTGTTCACTGGGATTGTCCTTCGCGGGATGTTTTTCGTCATTCACGTCACGTTTATCTTTTGGGTGATGGCTCATCTGCAGCTCCTTGGTTAATCACCCATAAAGTGTAGTTGATCTGGATGGGGCGATAAGTTCGCCCCACACGCTTACTGCAACGCTTTCAGGATTTGCATCGCCGCTTTAACCCGCTCGGTATTGGGATAATTTTTGTTCGCCAGGATCACAATGCCGACCTGCTTCTCTGGGATGAAGGCGACGTAAGCACCGAATCCGCCCGTTGCGCCGGTTTTATGCACCCACGACGCTGTTACACGCGGATGAGCTTTCGCATCCCGTACCGGCTGCGGGCCGAGCGCCACCTTGTTATCCGCGCCCTTCACCGCCATCTCTGCCTGAGCGGGCCAATCGAGCATCTCCCAACCCAAACCCTGATATAACGCATCGGTACGATAGAAACGCGTTTGCGCGAAATTCAGCGCCTGCTGCAGCGTTTTGTCTTTAACCTGCTGCGGATCCATATTGGCCTGCATCCAGCGCGCCATATCTTTAATTGACGACTTCACGCCATAGGCTTCGGCATCCAACATGCCCGGCGACACGCGCACCGGCTTGCCTTCGCGGTAACCCCAAGCGTAAGCATCCTTCTCGCTGTCGGGCACGGTGATAAAGGTGTGCTTAAGCTGCAACGGCGTAAATACGCGTTGCTGCATCGCCTGCTCAAATGTCAGCCCGCTAGGTTTCATCGCCAGCCAGCCAAACAAGCCGATGCTGCTGTTAGCATACTGACGCGTGTTGCCCGGCGCCCACTGCGGTTGCCACTGTTGATAGAAGTTCGCCAGCGCCTTTTCATCAGTCACGGCATCAGGAACCTGCAACGGCAAGCCGCCGGCGGTGTACGTCGCCAGCTGCAGCAGCGTGATGTCACGCCACTGCGGCGTATTCAGCGCCGGCCAGTATTTGCTGGCGCGATCGCTCAGTGCGATCTCGCCTTTGTTCACCGCGACGCCACTCAACACGCCGGTGAAGGTTTTACTGACCGAACCGAGTTCAAACAGCGTATCTTGCGTGACCGGACGCTGCTGTTTTTCATCCGCCATACCCCACGTAAAATAGTGCGGCTGGCCTTTAACCACCACCGCCACGGCCATACCGGGAATCGCTTGCTGCTGCATCAGCGGTTTGATGGCCTGATCAACGATGGCGTCCACATCTGGCGTCGCGGCGAACGTCATTGAGCACACCGATGTCAGTGCTGTTGCTATCAAAGTTTGAGAAATCAATTTCACTGTTATTAACCTTCCGGGTTGTTGTTCCGCGGGCAGTTTGCCCAATTTGACAGGCAGCAACAAACTGTTAATTTTAGCGTCAGACAATAGAAATTCTTACAGGTCGCCGCATGACTCGCCCTTATATCCCACTTAACGCGCTCAGAGCCTTTGAAGCCGCCGCACGTCATCTAAGTTTTACTAACGCTGCTATTGAGCTGCATGTAACCCATGCAGCCGTGAGCCAGCAGGTGAAATCACTGGAGCAACAGCTTGGCTGCCAGCTGTTTGTACGGGTATCGCGCGGATTGATGTTAACCACCGAAGGCGAAAGCCTATTGCCGGTATTAAACGATTCATTCGATCGTATTGCCGATACGCTGGACCGCTTCTCATCGGGACAAATGCGCGAGAAATTAAAGGTCGGCGTGGTGGGAAGCTTTGCCACCGGTTTGCTGTTGCCGCGTTTAGAGGATTTTAACCGCCGCTTTCCGCACATAGAACTGCAACTCTCCACCCACAACAATCGCGTCGATCCAGCCGCCGAGGGCCACGATTACACCATTCGCTTTGGCAGTGGCGCCTGGCACGGCACCGAGGCGCAGTATATTTGTTCGGCCCCGCTATCGCCGCTGTGTAATCCGGCCATTGCCCGGCAGTTGCAGCAGCCTGCAGACGTGCACAAATTCACCCTGTTGCGATCGTTCCGCCGTGATGAGTGGAGCCAATGGCTGCACAACATTAATGAACATGCACCATCGCCTGCGCATCCGGTGATGATTTTTGACTCATCCCTGACGATGGTTGAAGCAGCATTGTTAGGTGCGGGGATTGCGCTGGCACCGGTGAGGATTTTCAATCACCTGCTGCAAAGCGAGAAGCTGGTGCGCCCTTTCGCCGCAGAAATCGATCTCGGCGGCTACTGGTTAACGCGTTTGCAGTCGCGGCCAGAAAGCGCCGCGATGACGGCGTTTTCTGGTTGGTTGATAAATGCGCACCAGACGCCGTAGGGTCGCCATTCATGGCGACCGATTCACCTACTACACATTTATCTGTTTCGCTTTCGCCAGCGTGCGCGCAAGAATTGAGGAGTACAGCGGTTTGCCGCCGAAGAATTGCGCGGCCAGCGTCGCGCCGAGACAGGTAATGATCATCGGCAAAATCAGCTGATAATTGTTGGTCATCTCCAGCACCAGCACAATGCCGGTCAGCGGCGCACGCACTGAGGCCGCAAACAGCGCGCCCATACCAGCCACAGCAAAGGTTGCTGGCTCCAGATGTAAACCCGGCAACCACTGCATGCAGAGTTGCCCGAAACAAGTACCTAACAGCGTGCCCAACGTCAGCATCGGGGCAAAAATACCGCCCGGCGCGCCGGAGGAAAAACAGCAAATAGTTATCAACGTGCGCAGTGCGAAAATGGCAAAGAGCGCCAGCGCACTGTAAGCTCCGCTGGAGAAATCAGGAATCAGCGCAATCCCGCCGTTAATGGCTTGTGGCAGAAACAGGCCAATCACGCCACACATCCCCGCCAGCAAACTTCCCCACAGCACCCACGATGCCACGCGGCCTTTATGTAAGCGCTGAAACTGATCCTGCGCGAGGAAAATGAAGCGGTTAAACGCCACGCCGCAGCCACCAAATAACACGCCCAACACTAAATAAAGCCACAGCGTATTGGTTGGCGCATCCTGTAGCTGTCCAATATTAATGATCGCTTCATTGCCATTACACACGCGGAAAACAATGCTGGAAACGATAACGCCAACAAACACCGCTTTGATGGAAATCAGGCTGTAGCGAAACTGCGGACGCATCTCTTCGATAATAAACAGGATGCCGGCCAGCGGCGCGTTGAAAGCGGCCGACAAACCAGCTGCAGCGCCGGTTGCCAGCAACGTGTGGCGAGACTCAGAGGATTTTACGCGGAACAGATCAACACACATGCCGCCGATATTGCCGCCCAACTGCACGGTTGGTCCTTCGCGACCCAGCACCATGCCCGATCCTAACGCGCCCATGCCGCCGATAAATTTCACCGGCAGCACGCGCCACCAGCGCACCGGACGGAGTTCCTCCAGCGCGCCTTCAATTTCGGGAATGCCCGATCCTCCCGCTTCCGGCGCGAAACGTCGCACCAGCAAGTAGCCGATAGCGCCTAATAGCGCCGAGAGCAGAAACGCGCCTGCGATCTTCACCAGCAGATTGTCACCCGCATCATCGAGCCAGCTTAAGCGCGTATGCACCACAAAATTGACGGCTTTATCAAAGGCCACGCCAACCAGGCCGGTTAACACACCGACCAACGCGGCCAGCAGCAACAGCGCGACGGGCGTTTTGTCGCGGCGTAATAGTTTCTGCATCAATAAGAAGCGCCCAGCACGTAATGTCGTGTTGGGCTCTGCGGAGTGACCGTTGGCAGGCATGCAAATCCTCTGTTTTCATCACAGTGTTCAAACGTGAGTTTGAGAAAAGAGGCATTAGCATACTGAGAATGAAGTGATTTTTAACCCAGGAATTCGCAAGCGGATTTTTCAGTTTGGAAGAGGCTAGCTGCATTAGCCTCCTCCACAGGGAATTAATCCTGCTCTTCAGCAATTAGCGTCAGTTTTTCGTCGGTGGCTTTTTCTTCTTCCAGCGTTTCACCCAATAACTTCGCAGCGTCCTGATAATCCAGTTTCAGGGCTAACGCGCGCAAAGTGCCGTAGGTGGCGATCTCATAATGTTCAACCTTCTGCGCAGCACCGATCAGTCCGGCATCGCAAACCGGCCCTTTCTCCACTTCATCGATGATCTCCTGCGCTTCTTCAGCCAAACCTTCCAGCGCATGACATTTCATCCTTTTGATCTGCACACCTTCAGTGAGCTCAACCAGTTGATCGATACGTTCAATTTGTCCGCGCGTCTCTTCCAGATGCTGTTTAAAGGCCGCAACCAGATTAGGATCGGTGGCTGCACGAATCATTTTTGGTAACGCTTTGGTGATCTGTTTTTCTGCGCTGTAAATATCCGAGAGATCATGCACAAACAGATCGTGCAGTGTTTTAATCGTCATAATATTGCCTTTTGATAAAGTAGGATGTCAGGTAGGTAAAACGTGGGCGAGAAGGAATAATAGATTGCGCCGACACATAAGACTGACTTAATTCTGGCGGACATTACAAAATTAACAAGCGAAGCCTTAAAAATAAACACCACGCATTGTTTAATTCATTGCCAGAATTAAAGGAGGTCAAGCGGAGACATAATCATGAAAAAGCCAAGGCAACCCGAACTCAGCGGTGAAATTATTCACGAACGTACTTTACTCCCGCTAGGTTTAATTTCTCTTTACGAAGTCATCTTCAATAACGGCAAATATGCCGTTATGCGCCTGGACAAAGATCAACCATTTCATCAGGGTGACATTTTTAAACGAATAAATGATCGCTGGTATTGTGATGAAAAATTAATATATCCACTGGGATTTCAGTTTGTCGATCGGGCTGAAGCGCAGCGGTCATTTATCGAATATGAGCGATAATATTATATTGCTGTTTTCATATTATAGAGTGAACAGTGGCAAGCTGGTTCGGTTGCGCGGGTGGCAATGACATCCAGAAATTAACCCCCATGCTGGTCTCATATTCTGCGTGTGACTCAAGAAAAATATGCTCACCGCTACGCGACTGCCCGCCGTAAAGCCAGCCGCCCTGCACCTCGCCATTATCAAATTGCACAATGCACTCCTGCTTGTAGCCCGGCGCTTGTTCATTTAAATCAATCCATTCAAGAATATGGCGCATGCGGCTATACCTCAGCGATAAACAGTGATTTACAGTGCGGGCACAACATAGCCTGCCCGCGCGCTTGTTTTAAGGACGATTGCGGGCAGAATTTTTTACACACTGGACACTGCGTTTTTATTTCCCGGCGCGATAAACCTTCTAAAAATTGATTTAACCAGCTCATGATTTTTTCCTTTTTCAGTTAACTCATTCTAACACACCCTATTTTTTTCACTGCAACTAACACTTGACAACATTGTTAATGATCTTCAACCCCATCATTACGCTCAGTTAAATATTTTAAATTAACTTTTATCTTATAAAGCCAAACGTTAAATCACTTTAAGGCTATACTCAGAAAAGATAGATATTTCCCTCGCCCTTTCTTATACCGTCAATCTTCCTGTTGATAGTGCTGACTTTTATAATCCATTGGATTTTTTGCGACGCCATTATGAAAAATAAAATTCCCACCGGATCAATCATCGGCAGTAGTGCGCTTCCAGCAACGGCACGCGCTAGTCTTGAATTATTGCCTGACAGCGGCATCTATCAGGCGAACCGGCCAGACGTTTTTTCCGAACAGCAAATGGCAATATATGGCGAGCGACTGGCAAAGACGCATCATCTTTCTGACGCCAAAAAAAGTTATAAATTATTGCAGCGGCTGACTGAAAACGAACAGGCGCTGATAAAAAGCGCAGAAATATTAAGTACCGGTGATAAGCGTAATCTGACGCCGGCTGGCGAGTGGCTTTTAGATAATTTTTATATCATCGAAGAACAAATTCGTATGGTACGCCATCTTTTGCCCACCAAATTTGGTCAGGGTTTACCCGCGCTTGAAGAGCCCGCCCACGCTTTACGTATTCAGGCGATTGCTGATGAGATGATCAGTCACAGCGACGGCCGCTTAGAATCGACGGTGCTGGCGACTTTTATTCATGCTTATCAGCGGATTACGCCATTGTTGATGGGAGAACTGTGGGCGCTTCCCGCCATGCTGCGTTTTGCGCTGCTCGATAACCTCGCGCGCATTGCGCAAGGCGTTGCCGAGATCCATCAGGAGCGAAGCCAGGCCGAAGCGTGGATTAATGAGATCGTTCATCACTCCGCTAAAGACGCCACGCGGGTGATTCAGGTCATTGCCGATATGGCGCACAAAAACAGCCAGCTTTCAGGCGCGTTCGTCGCCGAACTGGCGCGCAAACTGAATGGGCAAAATCACTCGCTGGCGCTGACGTGGGTGGAGCATCATCTGCTGAATACCGGGCGCAATACCGCGGATGTGATTGAACAATTTAACCGTCAGTTGGCACTGAGCCAGCTCTCAGTAAGTAACAGCATTGCCGGATTGCGCCAGCTCGGCGAAATCAACTGGCAGGATTTAGTCGAATCACTCAGTTTGGTGGAGCAACTACTGCTAAAGGATCCCGTAGGCATTTATCCGCAGATGCATTTTGACAGCCGCGATCAGTACCGACACGTGGTGGAAGAGCTGGCGCGTCAGAGCGCGTTTGATGAACTTAGCGTGGCTAATCAGGTGCTGGCGCTGAGTCATCAGCCCGAATTACCGCCGCGCCAGCAGCATATCGGCTACTTTCTGCTGGATAAAGGACGCGCGCAGCTTGAGCAACAGTTAAAGCCGCGCCGTTCCTGGCTCAATCAGGCGCGTCATCATCTCAGCCAAACACCGCTGCTCTCCTGGCTTGGCAGCCTCACCCTATTGACCACCGCCTTCAGCGCCGAAGCGCTGTTTTTCACCCATCAGGCCGGTATGTCGGTGGTGTTGTGGCTGTTACTGGTACCGGCGGTGATCATTATCAGCAGCCAGCTCGCCTTACAACTGCTCAGCGAAGTGACAACCCGCACTCGCCATCCGGTTCCCCTTCCCCGACTTGATTACGAGCTGGCGGTGCCGGATAGCGATCGCACCTTGGTGGTGATCCCTTGCTTGATCAGCAGCAAACATGGCACCGATACGCTGCTGCGCTCGCTGGAAACCAGCTATCTCGGCAATGCGCTCGACAACATCACCTTTGCGCTGCTGGCCGACTTCACCGACAGCGTGGACGAACATCAGGTTGATGATGATGAAATCATCGGATATGCGGTGCTAAAAATTCAGGCGCTTAACCGCCGTTACAGCAGCAAATCGCACCACGACGTGCTGTTTTCGCTGCTGCATCGTAATCGTGTTCATAACCCTTCGCAGGGCGTTTGGATGGGTTATGAACGCAAGCGCGGCAAACTGCACGCGCTCAATCGCTGGCTGCAAGGTGAAGCGGAGATGTTTAACGTTATCGTCGGTGCCAGCCAGGCGCAGATGCGCACGGTGAAATACGTCATCACGCTTGATGCCGACACCATTCTGCCGCGCGAAACCGCACACAAGCTGATTGGCATCATGGCGCATCCACTTAATGCGCCGGTATTTGACGATCGCCTGAACCGCGTGGTGGAAGGCTACGCCATTCTGCAGCCGCGTCTGGCCGAAGAGATCCCGCCCTTTGGGCAAGGTCGCTACGCGCGGCTCTCCAGCAGCGTACCGGGCAACGACGCCTATTCATCGATGTCTTCCGATATCTATCAGGATCTGTTTGGCGAAGGTTCGTTTGTCGGCAAAGGCATTTACGATGTGGCGGCCTTCACTCGCGCGACGCGCAATACCTGCCCGGAAAATCTGGTGCTGAGTCACGATCTGCTGGAAGGCTGTTACGCGCGTTCCGGCGTGGTCAGCAATGTGGTGCTGTATGAACACTATCCCGACAACTATCTCAGCGATGTCGCGCGGCGTTTCCGCTGGGTGCGCGGTGACTGGCAGCTGCTGAACTGGTTAAAACTGCGTGTACGTCTCGAGGATGGCGGCTATCAGGCCAATCCGCTGAGCGCACTTTCGCGCTGGAAATTATTCGATAACCTGCGTCGTAGCCTGGTGGCTCCTGCCTTGCTACTGCTGATGTTTCTGGCCTTCACTTGGGTAGCGAATCCGCCGTTTTGGCTCGGCTGTATTGCGTTGTTCCTGCTGCTGCCAAGCGCTTTTGCGCTGAGCATGGAAGGCATGCGCAAAAGCAAAAAGCGCGCCTGGCAACATCATCTCACTATCTTGTCCTCGGATGCCTTGATGCGCCTGAGCCGTGCGGGGCTAACGCTGGCAGCGTTGCCACATGAAAGCTACTGGTCGCTGAAAGCGATCATCGTCACGCTGTGGCGATTGAACGTCAGCGGGCAGTTTCTCCATGAATGGAAAAGCGCGTCGGCGGGCAGTTCATCGCCCACGCCGTCACTGCGCCATTTTTATCAGGCGATGTGGTTTAATCCGGCGGCAGGCGTTGCACTGTCACTTTTAACCGCGCTGATCAATCCACAACTGATCGCGTTAGCGCTGCCGCTTTCCTTGCTATGGCTGATCACGCCGTGGCTGTTATGGCAGTTGAGTAAACCGGCGCAATCGCGGCAGAAAAAACTCTCCGCCGAGCAGCAGCAGTTTTTGCGCCAAACCGCGCGCCATACCTGGGCATGGTTTGAAGATTTCGTCATCGCCGAGCATAACCACTTGCCGCCGGATAACTTCCAGGAAGTGTTGCAGCCGGTGGTGGCGCACCGTACTTCGCCGACCAATATCGGCCTGTCGCTGCTGGCTAATTTAACCGCGTGGGATTTCGGCTACATCACGCAGAAGCAGGTAATTAGCCGTTCGCTCGCCACGCTGGATAGCCTCGATCGCATGGAGCATTTTCGTGGTCATCTCTATAACTGGTACGACACTTACACCCTGAAACCGTTAAATCCACGCTACGTTTCTACCGTCGATAGCGGCAACCTCGCTGCGCACCTCGCCACTTTGCAAGCGGGCCTTGCGCAGTGGAAGCATCTGCCAGTAATCGCTTTACCGGTGATCATGGCTGGTCTGAATGACACCTTGATGCTGGCCAAAGCGCAAATGGGCACAGAGCGTCACGATCGTTGGGATGAGCTAGCCGAGCAGTTTGTTGCGCTGCAACAAGTCGCACCCGCCGCGATTGCCAATCATCTTTCATCCTTGATCGCGCTAAGTGAGATTCTGCTGGCACAGCTCAAGCTGCCGCCGTCGCAGGTGAAATGGTTTGAACGCTTCATCCATCAGCTCAGTGATTTCCAGCAAGAGTGGATGCGCTATTTCAGTTGGATCGGGCCGGATGATGTGCTGTCTAACGCTTTGCCCTCGTTGCTGTGGCTGAGTGAATTAAAGCTTCATCGCCCTGGCCTTAATGCACAGCTCGCCGCTTCCGTGATGTGGGCCGCGCGAGAACGCATGGCGACCTTGCTGGAGCTGGAAGGACGTCTGGAAGATCACGCTAAAATGGACTTCCGTTTTCTCTATGTCGAAAAAAACGCGCTGCTCAGCGTCGGTTACAATCTCGATAGCGGGCTGCTCGACAAAGGACATTACGATCTCTTCCCCTCCGAAGTGCGCCTGACGCACTATTACGCCATTTCCGCCAATCAGCTGCCGGTAAAAAGTTGGTTCGTACTGGGACGCCTGTTTACCCAGCTCGATAACAAACCTGCGGTGATGTCGTGGAGCGGCTCAATGTTTGAGTATCTGATGCCGCATCTGGTGATGCCGGTTTACCCGGATACGCTGCTGGAGAAAATGGCGCTCTCGGCGGTGAAGCAGCAGATCGCCTCTGGCGACGCCGCGCAGATTCCGTGGGGCGTTTCCGAATCGGCCTATGCCGCTTTTGATGACAACCAGAACTATCAATACAAAGCCTTTGGTACCCCCGAGTTGGGACTAAAACGTGGCCTCAATAATGACCATGTGGTGGCGCCGTATGCCTCGCTGCTAGCGCTGATGGTGCTGCCGCATCAGGCCAGCGACAACCTGATGCGGCTAAAAAAAATGGGTGCCTGCGGCAAATACGGTTTCTACGAAGCGCTTGATTTCACCGCACATCGGCTGGCGCGCGGTCAGCAATTTGTCGCGGTAAAAACCTACATGGCGCATCACCAGGGAATGGGTTTTCTGGCGATCTCGCATCTGCTGCATGAAGCACCAATGGTCGCGCGGTTTATGTCCAGCGCACGCTTCCAGTCTTCTTATTTACTGCTGCAGGAGCGCGTACCGGATGACATTGAGCTGTATACGCCGCGTCGTCAGTTTGTTGACACCAGCGAGATCAAGCCGCGTTCGGACACGCCTGAACTGCGTGAGTTCAGCGGTTCGGCTGCGCACTTGCCGCAGCTGCAGCTGCTGTCGAATGCCAATTATCATGTGATGGTGACGCAATCCGGCACCGGTTACAGCCAGTGGAAAGGATTGGCGTTAACCCGCTGGCGCGCCGATGGCACCAGCAATCAACACGGCATCTTCTGCTATATCCGCGATCGCCAATCCGGCGAGTTAATCAGCCCGACGTTCCAGCCGAGCGGCGATGCGCGACCGCAACACATTGCGCGCTTCACCGATGCTGGCGCGGAGTTTGAGTCGCGCGCTGAAACCCTCAGCACCCACACGCAGGTGGTGGTGTCGCCAGAAGATGATGTGGAGATTCGCCGCATCGTCCTCACCAACCATTCACGCCAGCTGCGTGAGATTGATATCACCAGCTATGCCGAAGTGGTGCTCGACTCCGCCGCCAGCGATATGGCACATCCGGCGTTCAGCAACCTATTTGTGCAGACAGAAATTGTTACCGAGCTGGAAGCCATTCTGGCGCATCGCCGCCCACGTGATGAGAAAACCGAGCCGGTATGGATGTTCCACGCCCTGCTGATTCACGGCACCAGCGAGCGCGATACGCATTATGAAACCGACCGCGCGCAGTTTATTGGTCGTGGCAGAACCACCGCCAATCCGCAGGCTATTTCAGCGGAAGGCGTACTCAGCGGTAGCGCCGGTGCGGTACTCGATCCACTGATGTCGATTCGCCAGAAAATCGCGCTCAAACCGGGTAAATCCATCACTCTCGATCTGGTGTACGGCGTCACTACGCAGCGTGACGCCTGCCTTGGGTTGATTGAAAAGTATCGCAACAATGTCTATGCCAATCGGGTATTTGAAATGGCGGCTTCGCACAGTCAGGTGGCGCTGCGACAGCTGAATATCCTCGCCGAAGATGCCAGTTTGTATAACCAGCTCGCCAGCGCGGTGATCTTTGCCAGCCCTGAAATGCGCGGCGACAGCCAGCGTATGCAGCAGAATCGTCTGGGGCAAACCTCGCTATGGCGCTACTCCATTTCAGGCGATCTGCCTATCGTGCTGGTGCGCATCGAAAACGGGACCCAGCTTAGCCTGGTGAGCAATCTGATCAAGGCGCATCAATACTGGCGTCAGAAAGGATTAACCGCAGATTTGGTGATCCTTAACGGCGAGCAAGGCGGCTATCAGCAGCTGTTGCAGAATCAGCTGATCAAGATGATTTCATCCGGCGAGGTGCAGTTGCTGGCCGACAAGCCGGGCGGCATCTTCCTGCGGCAAAGCGATCACTTTGCCGCCGAGGACGTCACGCTGTTACTCAGCGTGGCAGCCGTGGTGCTGGAAGGCCGCAATGGCAGTTTGGCCGATCAGCTGACGGTGCTGTTGAAACCGCAGCCGGTTGCGCCGCCTTCCCGCTTCCTGCCACATAAACAGGCCTTTCCTGCGCCCGCTCGCCTCGCCGCAGCGGAAACCTTGCAACTTTTCAATGGCACCGGCGGCTACAGCGTCGATGGCAGTGAATATCACATTCTGCTGTCCCCACATCTTCAGACGCCCGCGCCCTGGTGCAACGTGCTGGCGAATAAACAGTTTGGCAGCGTGATCTCGGAAAGTGGTCAGGCCTACACCTGGTTTGAAAATGCGCACGAATACCGCCTGACGCCGTGGCACAACGATCCGGTCAGCGATACGTCGGGCGAAGCCTTTTATCTGCGCGATGAGGAGAGCGGCGATGTCTGGTCGCCAATGCCGCTGCCGATGCGTGGCAATGGTGATTATTTAACGCAGCACGGCATGGGTTACAGCCGCTTTGTGCATCAGGAGCAAGGCATCCGCAGCACGCTCATCACCTTCGTCGCGGGCGAACAGGCGGCGAAAATCACACTGATCCAGCTGAGCAATCTGTCGGGTAAAACGCGACATCTGTCGATTACCGGTTACGTCGAATGGGTGCTGGGTGAGCTGTTGAGCCAATCTGCCCGCCACGTGCAAACCTCATCGGCGATAGTGGCCGATGGCAGCGCCATTCTGGCGATGAATCCGTACACCAGCGCCGGATCGGCGCGCACCGCATTCTTCGCCGCATCAGGCAATCAGATTGCTTTCAGCGGTAATCGCCTTGAGTGTCTGGGCCGCAATGGTTCAACGCGTAAGCCCGCGATGATGCAAGCGCGTGGCTTATCGGGCAACACTGGTGCGGGGCTCGATCCCTGCGCCACCTTGCAAACGCTGACCAGCTTAATTGATGGCGACACGCGCACCTTGGTGTTTGTGTTAGGCGCGGCGGAAGATACAACATCGGCGCTGACGCTGATCCAGCAATTTCTTCCCAGCGAACAGGCTGAAGCCGAGCTGGCAAAAGTGCAGCAGCAATGGCGCGGTCTGTTAAACAAAGTCGAGGTGCAAACACCGGATGCAGCGGTGAACCTGCTGGCGAACAACTGGCTGCTGTACCAAACGCTGGCCAGCCGTTTGCTGGCACGCAGCGGTTATTATCAGTCGGGCGGCGCGTTTGGCTTCCGCGATCAGTTGCAGGACACGCTATCGCTGACCCACGCCGCGCCACACTTGTTGCGCGATCAGCTGGTGCTGTGCGCGTCCCGTCAGTTCCTCGAAGGCGATGTGCAGCATTGGTGGCATCCACCGGCCGGACGCGGCGTGCGTACCCGCTGCTCGGATGATTATCTCTGGCTGCCCTTTGCACTTTGCCACTACATCACCGCCACTGAGGATCTTAAGCTGTTAGAACAGCCAATTGCCTATCTTGAAGCGCCGCTGCTGGCGGCCGAAGAAGAGTCGGTTTATAGCTTGCCGAACGTCAGTCAGCTGCAGGAAAACCTGTGGCAGCATGGCTTGCGCGCCATCCAGCATGGTCTGAGATTTGGCGAGCATGGTTTGCCGCTGATGGGTTCTGGCGACTGGAACGACGGTATGAGCGAAGTCGGGATTGCTGGCAAAGGCGAGAGCGTCTGGCTGGGCTTTTTCCTCTACAGCGTGCTCACACGCTTTGCCGCGCTCTCCACACGTATCGGGCAAACGGAAGCCGCTACGTTGTGCGAACAGCAGGCTGCAAAGCTGAAAACGGCACTGAATCAGCGCGCCTGGGATGGTGAATGGTTCCTGCGCGGCTACTTCGATAACGGCGAAACCCTAGGTTCACAGCGCAACGCCGAATGCCGCATTGATGCCATCGCGCAGAGCTGGTCGGTGCTTTCCGCTGCAGGCGATCATGATAAATGCACCTCGGCGATGCAGGCGCTCGATCAGCAGTTAGTTGATAGCGATAACGGCCTGATCAAGCTGCTGACGCCGCCGTTTAATGGCGTCGGTCCCAATCCGGGATACATTCGTGGTTATCTGCCAGGCATCCGCGAAAACGGCGGGCAATACACGCACGGCGCGCTGTGGGCGATTATGGCGTTCGCGGAAATGGGCCTGGTCGATCGCGCCTGGGAATTGCTGGCGCTGATCAATCCGATCAATCACAGCCTTGATGCGCATGCTGTTGCAACCTACAAAGTCGAACCTTACGTGATGGCGGCGGATGTCTACAGCGCCGACAACCACCAAGGTCGCGGCGGCTGGACGTGGTACACCGGATCGGCGGGCTGGACCTATCAGCTGATTATCGAAACGCTGCTCGGCATCACGCGCCACGGCGATAAATTGCAACTGCGTCCACGTCTGCCTAAGGCGTGGCCGGGCGCGAAGGTGATTTATCATGAAGGTGACGCGCGCTATGAGATTGAGATGCTGCGTACGCCAGGCGCTTATCAGCTGTGGCTGGATGATGAGCTAAGTGCGGATGATGCCATTACGCTCAGCGGTGAAGCTGCGATTCATCAGGTACGAATTCATCTCGCTGAGTAGCAATCACTGCGGTCATTAGTTTTCACCATAGCCAGCAGTGGAAAATATCGCAGCGCCCTGCCAGCGGCTATTTTAGGGTAATTCTCCCCTACAAGGAGAATGACTAATGAGCCTCTTATCACCCGGTAATCGCCGGGATTTTCTTTCCGCTGGCATGAAACTCACCGCCGCGGGCACCTTACTCAGCGCGGGCATGAGCCGCAGCGTTGAGGCGGCGGCAACCTGCCAACCCGCCAGTGTCAGCCGCGTGGATGCCACGCACTATCTGCTGCGCAATGTACGACTGGAAGAAGCTTTTATCCGCAAACAGGACGTGATTACCGCCACGCGCACCGGTTTGTATGATGTCGAGGTGAATGCCGGCAATATTGCCGCCGTTCATCCCGCAGGCGTCAAGCTTAATTTGCCCGCATGGGATGCCGCCGGTTATCTGCTGCTGCCCGCCACGCGCGATATGCACATCCATCTCGATAAAACCTTCTACGGCGAAGGCTGGCGTGCCCCGCTGCCGCGTCATAGCGTGATCGATATGATCCATCAGGAAGAGCAGATTCTGCCTGAACTGGTGCCGACTTCTGAAATCCGCGCCGAGAAACTGATTGGCCTGCTGCAATCGAAAGGCAGCAGCTCCGCACGCAGCCATTGCAACATCGATCCGGTCAGCAAGTTACAAGGTCTGGAGCATCTGCAGCAGGCGATTGCTAACCATCGCGACGATTTTCATGCCGAAATTGTCGCCTTCCCGCAGCACGGATTACTACGATCAAACGTCGAAGGCATGATGCGCGAAGCGATGAAGATGGGCGCGAACTATGTCGGCGGGCTGGACCCGACTAATGTCGACGGCGCGATGGAGAAGTCGCTGGATACCATGTTTAGCATCGCGCTCGATTTCGCCGCCCCCATCGATATTCATCTGCACGAAACCGAGCCGCACGGCGTGGCGGCGATTCGCTACATGCTGAAAACGGTGCGCGATAATCCGCAACTGAAAGGCAAAGTGACCATTAGTCACGCCTTCGCGTTGGGTACGTTACAGGGTAACGAGTTGGCGGCGATGATTGAGGAACTGAAAGAGCAGCAGTTCAGCATCGCCACCACTGTGCCGATTGGCCGGGTAATTATGCCGCTGCCGCAGCTACGCGCCGCTGGCGTGCCGGTGTGGTCGGGCACTGACACCATCGCCGATCACTGGCAGCCGTTTGGTAGCGGCAGCATGCTGGAAAAAGCCAACGTCTATTCGCAGCTTTATCGTGGGCCGGATGAGTTTTCGCTCAGCCGCGCGTTAGGTATCGCTACTAACGAAGTGCTGCCGCTGAATAGCCACGGCGAGCAGCAATGGCCGAAAGCGCAGGATCACGCCACCATGATGCTGGTTAACGCCAGCTGTTCGGCGGAAGCCGTTGCGCACATCGCGCCGGTAATGGCGACGTTCTATAACGGTAAGCAGACGTTTGGCAGCTTAACCAAGGTGTGAATTTCAACCAGGTGCGCATTAATGCGCACCCTACGGGGAAAATCCGCACTTGCACCTGCGGGGTGCAGTTGCTGCTCCAGCAGCGGCATTTTATTCATCTCATCAAGCTAACATGCGAGCTATCAAGCCATCCGCAGACTGGCGCGTTTCTTGCGTGTAACAAATTGTGACTTATCGTTCCCTTTCGTCCAAAGAGGTCTGCGCTATGGAATTGAAATGGTTTGAAGATTTTCTCAGTGTCGCCCGCTGTTACAGTTTCACCCGCGCCGCCAATGAGCGGCATATCACGCAATCGGCGCTCAGTCGGCGCATCCGCCAGCTAGAAGAGTGGCTGGGCGTGCCGCTGTTTGACCGCAAAACCTATCCCGTCACCTTAACGCCGGAAGGCCAAACCTTTCTCGCCACCGCCAGCGAAACGGTATTCTCCATGACGCATCTGCGTAACGATCTGCATCAGCGCTACAGCTCACGCACCGCCGTGCTGCGCTTTGCGATGCTGAATACCCTTTCGCTGACCTTCTTTCCCGACTGGATCCAGCGGCTAAATTTGCAGCCGCACCTCAGCTATATCCGCTTATGCAATCAGAAGCCGAGCTTCGTCGAACACATTTCCACTCTGCACAGCGGTGAAACCGATTTCCTGCTGACCTACGCCAACGATGCGGTTTCCTTAATCCACCAGCTGGCGGCTTACCCGATGATCCAACTGGGCCGCGAGCGCGCTATCGCCGTGTGTCGTCCCGACAGCAGCGGCAAACCGCTCTATCCAGTACGCGCAGACGGCGGCCCAATTCCGTGGCTGAGTTACGGCCAGCACACCTTTTTCGCCCACGCGCTGGCGCAGATGCTAAGTAAACGGCCGCTGCCGCTGGAAGCGGTGTATGAAAACGGCATGTCAGTGAATCTCAAAGCGATGGTGTTGGCCGGCGCGGGTGTGGCCTGGCTGCCGCTGAGTTTGATCCACGAAGAGCTGGCCAGCGGCAATCTGGTGCGTGCCGATGAAAGCAGTTGGGATATCTCGCTGGCAATTCGGCTTTATCGTCAGCCGGTGCTGCAAAACCCGCAGGCAGAACAGCTGTGGTTGCGCGCTTGCGCCAGCGATACGGCAGACGCCGCCTGACGGCAAACTATGCAATTTTGGAATGGGGAGTGTGAATTGCTCATTGGCCTAACGCTGTTGTTTTCCTCCATGCTGCGAGTTCAGAGAGGCTGCCGCCTCTGGCGATACCTGACCAACCAAGCTGAGGACCATGATGGAAAACAAAGCGTTAGTGTGGAAATGGGTGGAGACACATCAAGCGGACTTTTGTGATCTGAGCGATCGCGTTTGGGGCATGCCGGAAATCTGTTATACCGAATATCGCTCGGTGGCGGAGCATACCGCGATGCTGAAACAGCAAGGCTTTCGCGTCACGGAGAACGTGGCTGAGATTCCCACCGCCGTGATGGGCGAAGCCGGTGAAGGTGGGCCGATCATCGCGTTTCTTGGTGAATACGATGCGCTGCCGGGTTTGAGCCAGGCGGCTGGTGTTGCGCACTATTCGCCGCTGCCGGGCAACGGTCATGGCCACGGTTGCGGGCATAACCTACTGGGTTCAGCCGCTATGCTGGCGGCAACGGCGTTGAAAGCCTGGCTGGAAGAAACTGGCGTGCCGGGTCGCGTACGCTATTACGGCTGTCCGGCAGAAGAAGGCGGTGCAGCAAAATCCTTTATGGCACGCGCCGGTGCCTTTGATGGCGTCGATGTCGCTATTACCTGGCATCCGAGCGCGCACCATGAAGTCGCCAAACCGCTGTCATTAGCCAACACGCGTATGGATTTTGCCTTCAGCGGCCGATCGTCACACGCCGCCGCCTCACCGCATCTCGGCCGCAGCGCGCTGGATGCCGCTGAACTGATGAACGTCGGCGTGCAGTTTTTACGTGAACACGTGCCGCAGGATTCGCGCATTCACTACGCTTTTCTTGATGCCGGCGGCGTCGCGCCCAATGTGGTGCAGGCCAAATCCACCGTGCGCTACGCGATTCGTTCGCGCGATGTGCACGCCATGTTTGATCTCAATGAGCGCGTTAAGCGCGTGGCCGCTGGTGCGGCAATGATGACCGATACTCAGGTCGATATCAGCATCATGAGCGCCGTCTCCAATCTGCTCGGCAACCGCCCGCTGGAACAGGCGATGCAGCTCAATCTCGAAGCGCTGGGCCCGGTGCCGTTTGACCAGGCCGACCTCGCCTTTGCCGCCGAAATTCAGGCCACCTTAACGCCCGAAGAGATCGACAACTGCTACCGCAAAACCGGTGTAAAACCCGCCAATCCTAAACCACTCAGCGACTACATCATCCCGTTGGATACTCACGGCGAAGTGATGATCGGCTCCACCGATGTCGGCGATGTCAGTTGGGTGATCCCCACCGTGCAGGCACACGTGCCGACCATGGCAATTGGTACGCCCGGCCACTCATGGCAGCTTACCGCGCAGGGCAAAATGCCAGCGGCGCACAAAGCGCTGGCGCATGTCGCCAAAGTGATGGCAGCGACGGCGGTGGATGTGCTGACCGATAAAATGCTACTGGCGCAGGTGAAAAAAGCGCACTTCGAACAGGTGAGCGAGAAACCGTATCACTGCCCGATCCCTGCGGAGGTTAAGCCGCCGATTCAGCCACGCCCGGACCATCTGTAACCGCTCAGGAGAGAAGCATGACGATGAAAACACTCACTGCCGCCATCGCGCTGGCAGCAGGTTGCTGCGCCGCTTCGCAGGCCGCTACACCGCCCGACTCGCTGGTGATGGCATGGAACATTGACGCCATCAGCACCTGGGATCCGGCACAAATTGGTGAAGTAGTGACCAGCGAGATCTACTCCAATACCTGTGACACGCTGGTGGATTTTCGCGTGAGCGACGAAACTCAGCTCGATCCCGGCATGGCGAAAAGCTGGGACGTTTCTGCCGATCGTAAAACCATCACCTTTCATCTGCAGGATAACCTGAAGTTTGCCGACGGCTCGCCAGCGACAGCAGGCGATTTAGCCTGGTCAATGCAGCGCGTGGTGAAACTCGGATACGGCAACGCCGCCGCCATCAAGGAGTACGGCTTCAGTAAAGAGAATGTCGATAGCCGCATCACCGCGCCGGATGACAAAACGCTGGTGATGAGTTTCGACAAAGCCTATCCCACC
The DNA here is from genome assembly GCF_045689705.1 of Pantoea sp. S18. NCBI lineage: Bacteria > Pseudomonadati > Pseudomonadota > Gammaproteobacteria > Enterobacterales > Erwiniaceae > Pantoea > Pantoea sp. S18. The sequence goes on from NZ_CP142689.1 coordinate 516,780, forward strand.
AATCTGGTGCTGCAGGCAATCGCCGCCAATAACGTCTCATCGCTGCTGGATCGCAAACTGCTAGAGAAGCAAGCGGTGGACGGCGATCTCGGCCACAAATATCTCTCCACCCACACCGCGTGCGTAGGTCCGTATCAATTGGTGCGCTGGAACGCCGGTGAAGGCGTGGTGCTGCAAGCCTCGCCCAATTACTGGGGCAAAGCGCCGCTGCTGAAACGCATTCTGATCCGTCACGTCGCCGAAACCGGCACACAGCGTTTGCTGGTGACGCAAGGTGATGTGGATATCGCGCGCGATCTGTCAGCCGATGACCTGAAAACGCTGGATGAAGGCGGCAAGGTCAAAGTGGAGAAAGTGCTGAAACCGCAGCTGTTCTTCTGGACCTATAACAATGAAGACCCGATTTTCAAAAATGAAAAAGTGCGTCTGGCGATGCGTTATCTGATCGATTACGACGGCCTCGGCAACAGCGTGATGCCTTATCTCGGCGTGCCGCGCGCCAGCTTTGTGCAGCAAGGTGCCTTTGGCGCGCTGGATGCCAAACAAGGACAACCTTTCCATCTCGATTTAGACAAAGCTAAACAACTGCTGACCGAAGCGGGCTATCCCAACGGTTTTAGCGCCTCGGTGCTGTTTGGCACGCTGCCGCACTCGGCGCCGATCGCCCAAAGCATCCAGCAAAACGCCGCCAAAATTGGCGTGAAGCTCAACCTTGAACGTATGGCAAATGCGCAGCTGTTTAGCCGCGTGCGCGGCCGCGAGTTCCAGAGCGCGATGATGGCGTGGCAAACCTCGGTGCCGGATGCCTACGGCAACGCTTCGCGTCTGGTTTATAACCCGGATAACAGCAAAGAGGCGCGCGCCACGCAGTATCCGAGCTGGCGAGCCGCCTATTTCGATCCGCAGATGAACCAGAAAGTGGAGACCGCGCTGCTGGAGCCGGACGACAGCAAACGCAGCGCGCTGTATGCCGATTTGCAGAAAGAGCAGATGCAGAAAGGCCCGATGGCGATCATGTTCCAGATGTACAACAGCGCGGGCATTAACGCCGTGGTGAAGAACTGGACGTGGAACGGTTTCCGCGTTTGGTACGGTGACGCAAGTAAATAATGGAGGTGGCTGATGTCTCAGGTGATCTCACCGCTCGCACAGAACACACCTTCCGCTGGCTGGCGTCTGTTGCGACGCCTTTCTAAGGGAGTTATTTCGATCGGTTGCACGCTGTTGGGGCTGGCCGCACTCACCTTCTATATTGGCCGTTTGCTGCCGATCGATCCGGTGGTGGCGATCATCGGGGATAACGCCAGCCAGGAAGCGTACGACAAGATGTTCCAGCAGCTCGGCCTCGATCAGCCGCTGTGGCAGCAGTTTGTCGCTTACGTCTGGCAACTGCTGCATCTTGATTTTGGTATCGCACTCACCACCAGCCATCCGGTGGCACAGGATATCGCCCGCGTGTTTCCCGCCACGCTGGAGCTGGCGACGGTGGCGGCGATTATCGGCGTGGGACTGGGCGTACCGGCGGGCGTGCTCTCCGCCATGTATCGCAACACCTGGTTCGATCATCTGATGCGCTTTGTCGGTTTGCTCAGCTACTCCACGCCGCACTTCTGGCTGGGACTGATGGGATTGCTGCTGTTTTACGCCACGCTGGGCTGGATTGGCGGTCCCGGACGCATCGATTTCATCTACGAGTTTGATCTGCATCCGGTGACCGGCTTTTGGCTGATTGATAGTGCGCTAAGCGGCAAATGGGAGGTGTTCCGCAACGTGTTGGGTCACATCATTCTGCCCGCCTCGATTCTGGGTCTCAGCGCTCTCGCCTATATCAGCCGCATGGTGCGCAGCTTCATGCTGGAGCAGCTTTCGCAGGAGTACATCATCACCGCGCGGGTGAAAGGTTTGTCGTGGGCGCGTTGCGTGTGGATACATGCGCTGCGCAACATCGCGGTGCCGACCTTGACCGTGGTTGCACTGTCGTGGGCCTGGCTGCTGGAAGGCGCGGTGCTCACTGAAACGGTGTTCGCCTGGCCCGGATTTGGCCGCTACCTCACCAATGCGCTGCTGGCCGGCGACATGAATGCGGTGGTTGGCTGCACCTTGCTGATTGGTGCCATCTTCGTTGCCCTCAACCTGCTGTGCGATCTGCTCTATCGCCTGTTTGATCCCCGCACGCGTCAGGAGGAACCATGACCGATTCCGTGAATAAATCCCCGGCGCTGCCCGCCTCGCGGAACTTACGCGCCTGGCTGCGCGATCCGGCACCGCAATCGCCGTTGCAGGCGCAAGTGCAGCTGATGTGGATTCAATGGCGCCGCTTTTGCGCCAATCACTCCGCGCTATTTGGTCTGCTGGTGTTGCTGGTGATTATCGCTGCCGCGCTGCTGGCACCATGGATTGCCAGCCACGATATCTACGCACAAAATCTGGCGCTGCGCCTGCAACCCGCCAACGCTGAGCATTGGCTCGGCACGGATGAGCTGGGCCGCGATATCTACAGCCGCCTGCTGTATGGCGCGCGCATCACGCTGTATATCGCCGGGCTGACCGCCTTGATTATTACGCCGCTCGGGCTGCTGGTCGGCACCACCGCCGGTTATCTCGGCGGTTGGGTCGATACCGTTCTGATGCGGCTGGTGGATATTTTTCTCGCCTTTCCCAGCCTGATTCTGGCGCTGGCGTTCGTCGCCGCGCTTGGACCCGGCATCGAGAATGCCATCATCGCGATTTCGCTCTCGTCGTGGCCGCCGATTGCGCGTCTGGCGCGCGCCGAAACACTGGCCATCCGCAAAATGGATTACATCGCTGCCGTGCGCTTACAAGGCGCATCGTCGTGGCACATCATCGTGCGCCATATCGTGCCGATGTGTCTGCCTTCCGTGGTGGTGCGCGTCACGCTCAATATGGCGGCGATTATCCTCACCGCCGCCGGACTTGGTTTTCTTGGCCTCGGCGCACAAGCGCCGAGCCCGGAATGGGGCGCGATGCTGGCTTCCGGGCGTGAATTCATGCTTAACAACGGCTGGGTTGCCGCCATTCCCGGTTTAGCCATCCTGTTCACCAGCCTCGCCTTCAACCTGCTGGGTGATGGCCTGCGCGACGTAATGGATATTCGCCATGACTAATTCCCTGCTTCAGGTCAAGAACCTGAATATCGTATTCCGCAGCGCGCACGGCGAACAGCATGCGGTGCGCGACGTCAGCTTTCAGGTCGGTCGTGAAAAAGTGGCGATCGTCGGCGAATCGGGCTCAGGCAAGTCACAAACCTGCCGCGCGTTGCTCAAGCTGACGCCGAAAATCGGCCACGTCAGCGCCGATCAGATGCAGTTTGGCGATATCGACCTGCTCAGCTGCAGCGAAAAACAGATGCGCGCTATTCGCGGCGATCGCATCTCAATGATCCTGCAGGATCCTCGCTTCTCACTGAACCCGCTGATGCGCATCGGCGATCAGGTGGCGGAAGCCTGGCGGCTGCATCGTCGCGTCAGCAAAGGCGAAGCACGACTGCGGGCGCTGGCGATGCTGGAATCGGTGCATATTCGCGATGTCGAGAGCGTCGCGCAGCGCTATCCGCATGAAATCTCCGGCGGCATGGGGCAGCGCGTGATGATTGCCATGATGCTGATCCCGGAGCCGGATTTGATCATTGCCGATGAACCGACGTCGGCGCTGGATGTAACGGTGCGCCAACAGGTGTTGAGCATTCTCAACGAGCAACTGGCGCGCCGCCAAACCGGGCTGCTGTTTATCAGCCACGACCTCAATCTTGTGTCGCGCTTCTGTGACCGCGTGTTGGTGATGTACGCCGGGCGCATCGTCGAAGAGATCCGCGCCGACCGCCTTGAACAGGCGCAACATCCCTATACGCAAGCGCTGTTAGCCAGCCAGCCGCGTTTGCATCAGCCGGTTGAGATGCTGCGCGTGCCGCTACGTGAAGCCAGCTGGCTTAACGGTCCCTGCTACCGCGATGGAGTGGCGCTATGAATATGATCCCAACGGCAGAACGCAGCATTGAACTGGTCGATCTCACCATCGCTTTCGGCAGCGGAACGCGTCGTCGTCAGGTGGTGGATGGCGTGAGTTTTACGCTGGCGCACGGCGAAAGTTACGGCCTGATTGGTGAATCCGGCTGCGGCAAATCGACAATTTTGCGCGCGCTGGCTGGCCTCAATCACGATTATCACGGCCATATTCTGTTCAATAACCGCGAGCAGCAGCCCCAGCGCGATAAAGCTTTTTATCGCCAGGTGCAGATGGTGTTTCAGGATCCGTATGCCTCACTGCATCCGCGCAAAATGGTGTGGGCCAGCCTGCGTGAACCGCTCAAGCTGCACGGATTGGATCGCCATGAAGCGCGCATCAGCGAGGTATTGCACGCGGTGGGACTTTCCGATGCCTTCCGTTATCGCTATCCGCATCAGCTCTCTGGCGGACAGCGGCAACGCGTGGCGATTGCGCGCGCGTTGATTCTTGAGCCCTCGGTGCTGCTGCTGGATGAACCGACGTCGGCGCTGGATGTGTCGGTGCAAGCGGAGATCCTCAACTTACTCAGCAACATGCGCCGCCAGCGTGGGCTGACCTATCTGATGGTGACGCACGATTTAGCCGTAGTTACGCATCTGTGCAGCCGTATTGGCATCATGCATCACGGCAAACTGCTGGAAGAGCTGAGCGCCGACAACGTGCGGCAAGGGTTGACGCAGGAAAACTACACGCGTGAGTTTCTCGCGGCCAGCGAGGCCTGACTTTGAGGATTCGTTCATGACACTTATTGAAACGCTGGCGCAGTGGTGCGCCACGCCGCCCGCCTTCTCGACTCGTGCACGCCAGCTAGCCTGCGATGCTATTGCCGATACGCTTGGCTGCATGGTCGCGGGACGCAGTGATTTCTCAACCCGCGCGGTGCTGCAAGCCTGGCCCGAACAGCCACGCACCCGCTCACTGGATGCGCTGTTTAACGCCACCGCCGCGCACGCCATCGATTATGACGACAACTTTGCGCCCGGCATGAGTCACGCCTCGGCGGTGCTGGTGCCCGCACTGCTAGCGGTGGCGCAACAATGCGACGGTGCGCAGCTTATCCGCGCTTACCTGATTGGCCTGCAGGCACAGGCCTTTGTGGGCGAGTCGATTGGCTATCAGCACTACACCGCCGGCTGGCACGGCACATCCACCGTCGGCTGCATCGGCAGCGCGACTGGCGTTGCGGCGTTGCTGGGCATGGATGCGGCGGGCATTGCGCGCGCACTCAGCATCGCGGTGAGTCTCGCCAGCGGTGTGAAAGGACAGTTCGGCACGCCGCTCAAACCCTTTCATGCCGGAATGGCCGCACGTAACGCCGTCGATGCCGCGCTGCTGGCGCAAACTGGCATGCAAGGCCGCGCTGATATCATTGAATGCGCGCAGGGTTTTGCTGAGTTGTACGCTGGGAAACTCAGTGTTTCCGCGTTGCCTGGTGAAAATGAACACGTTATCGAGCGCATCGGCGTGATGCCGAAAAAGCATCCGTGCTGCGGTTCAACGCATCGTATTCTCGACGCCATTGCCGATTTGCAGCAGCGCCAGACGCTATCACTGGACGATATCGAAAGCGTGCATTGTCAGGTGGGCATCGCCAACTGGCGCAACCTCGCCTACACGCAGCCGCAGGACGAAATGCAGGCGCGCTTCTCGATGCAATATTGTGTGGCGATGATGCTGGAAAAAGGGGCGCTGAGCGTCACTGACTTTACCGCGCAAAGCGTGCGGGCGCAGACGGATAACGCGCTGATGGCAAGTATCAGCATGTCGCCGTGGACGGCAGAACAGGAAGCGGAAAGCCGCGATTTACCGCACATTCTCACATTGCGCTTTAAAGATGGCCGCGAAGTAGTGCATTCACGTCGACATGCGCGCGGTGCGCACGATGAACCTTTTAGCGCAGCGGAGCGCGAGGCGAAATTTCATGACTGCTGTGCGGATTTGCCTAACGCTGGGAATATCTATCAGCAACTGATGCAGCTCGAACAACAACCGGATTTGGGGTTTTTGTGTGATTTGATGGTCTGAATGGCAGCGCTTTACGGATTTGAAAGTGATAATGGTGATATTCGTGATATGTGTTATATTTACGCGACATAATTCTTTTTCATCTCGAATATCATCATTATCACTTCCGGAGGGCGCCATGAAAACTCGCACAACCGCAGTACAGGATTATCGCCGATTCACACTCTTCTCCGTAGATGACGTGATGAACACCGCGCCTGCTGAAGCGGTCGCGCTGGAAGACATTCCACATGATGAAGCCAGTGAATATCTGCTGGTACGTTTACCACGTAATAGCGTGTTGCCCGAGTTGATCATTGCAGTTGAAAGCGCTGTCGCCACTTTAGCGGGTATCAAAGCACGAGCAACAGTCAGTGAAGAACCTGCGGTCAGCGTCGCGAGTGAGCGAGAGAAAGAAACTTTCGCCGATCGTAACTATCGTCGCCTGGAAGCGCTGCGCCGCAAAGTATTTAATGAAGGTCAATGGCTAACGGCCAAAGAACTCAGCGCGTTGCGTGGTGATGCGGCGGCAAAAAGTAATCCTGCGGCACAAGCCAATCGCTGGAAAAAGGCGGGAAAAATCTTTGCTGTCACCGAAGCGGGCCGGGACTGGTTCCCTTCATGGGCTTTAGATGAAGGCGGACAGCCTTTGCCGGTGATGAAATCGATTCTCGCGCTCTTCGGGGAGAGTAAATCACCCTGGGCAATCGCCTTTTGGTTCCATGCTCCTAATAGCTGGCTCGGCGGCGCGCGCCCAATGGATCTTTTGGCTCGACGCCCAACGGATGTAGTGAAAGCTGCCCAGGCTGAAGCGGAAGGACCTATCAATGGCTGATGAGGCCTTACTGAGGCCAACAATTTGGCCTGCGGGTTGTCATTTTGATCGCCTACATGCGAAGCAATTTGGTGCGGCTGAATTTAATCCCGGTTTTGGTCAGGCTCGTTTCAGCCCGCTGATCCTGCGAAATGGTCGCAGTGTGCCCACTCTGTATGCGGGCGAGAATGTCGCGGTAGCATTGATGGAAACGTTGCTAAGGGATTTACCCTTGAAATGCACCGGCCATCCTATCGAGTTGCGTAAGCTTGAATCAGTAATGCATAGCCGTTTGCTTCCGCGAGAGCCGCTGTTACTGCTTGATCTCAATCCACGCAGCTTAAAACGGCTGGGGATTACAACAACGCTTTTACTCAGCTCAATGGCCGACCAATATTCAACAACGCAACGCTGGGCGGCCCGGCTTTATGAAGCCAATCCTGATGCCCAAGGATTGAGTTGGGCTTCACGTCAGCACGGCGGTAAAGCATTGATGCTGTTTGGTGACCGCATAAACCTTCATTCCCTGGTGCCTGCGACATTATCCCTGCCAGCATTGCAGTCACAACCTTTGCTAACGGCGCTGGAAGATTTGGCAGATGAAATGGCGCTGGTGTTAATTGACTAAGTTCTTAGCCAGCAATTCATAGTCACTTTAGGCATTTGCCTGCGGCTGTCCTTTTCCTTAGCTTGAAATCATCAACAGGAGAGGAACTTATGACAGCATCAGCATTACCGGTGGCGATTGTCACCGGCGGCAACAGCGGTATTGGACTGGAAACCGTGAAGTTATTGGCAGCGGATCATCAGGTTTACGCCATTGGGCGTAATCAGCAAACTTTGCAGGCTTTAGAACAGGTCACCAACGTGATTCCCGTTGCGCTGGATATCACGGATTTTGCCGCTTTGGCCGCGTTCACTGCCATGCTGGATCGGGTTGACGTGCTGGTGCATTCGGCAGCGATCTCAATACTCAGCACCACCTTCTCCGCCACGCCAGAACTGTGGCAACAGCACCTGAATATTAACGTCATCGCGCCTGCTGAACTCACGCGTTTAACCTTGCCAGCCCTGCGCGCCTCGCAGGGCAAAGTGGTGTTTATCAACTCCGGTTCGGGGACGCTAGCGTTAGCAGGACACGTTATTTACTCCGCCTCGAAATTTGCTCTCACCGCGCTGGCGCATGCGCTGCGTAGCGAAGAGAGCGAACATGGCGTGCGGGTCGCGACAGTCGCGCCAGGCCCAACCGATACGCCGATGAACCAAGCCTCGCGTGCCCGCGCGGGCAACCATGCGCCGATCAATCCGCTGGAATATCTCGATGCAGCTTCAGTGGCACGCGCCGTACGCTTTATCGTGGATAGTCCGGAAGATACGCAAATTGCAGATATTGTAATTAGACCACGGAGGGATAAAGCAAAACGCTGATTCTTCGACAAATAGTCTGCAATTCGAGGCTGCCATCCGGCAGCCTTTTTCTTTTTTTAAATTTTTTAGCAATATTCTCACCGCTCATTCGTCTACCTCATCACCAGCAGTTATCCGTTAATCTAATGAGGAATAAAACAATGAGAGATTTTGATATGCACAGACACGGTCATCGTGATCATTTTGGCGGCCATCGCCTGGCGAAGCCGCTGCTGATGGGCGCGGTAATTATCGCCGCACTGGGCTTGTTGGTGATGTCGCTGTGGAATGCGTTGCTGCCCGGCATCATCGGTGTGAAAAGCATCGGCTTCTGGCAGGCGCTGGGTTTGCTGGCGTTGTGCCGCATCTTGTTTGGCGGTTTGGGATTCCGTCCGGGGATGTTTGGTATGGCGCGTCGCCGCATGCATGAACGTTGGATGCAGATGACGCCGGAACAGCGCGAAGAGTTTATGCAGCATCGACGCAATCGCTTTGGTCATCGTGGCCACCGCGATCGTTGCGACTGGCATGGTCGGCGTGATGAGCGAGGCGAAGCGCGTCCACAACCGGAGAATAACCCGCCTAAATCCAGCGACGCCGAGTAAGCGCGATGCCGCAGAATTCACTGCTGATGTCGGCAATCACCGCCTGTCGCACCAAGCTAAATGCATTTATTCGCGGACGAACCGCAGTGCGTGAAGATGCCGACGATATCTTGCAGGAAGTCACTTATAAGCTGATGCAAGTGGAGCAGCCGGTGGAGAATGTCGCCGCCTGGCTGTTCCGGGCGGCACGCAATGAAATGACCGATCGGGCACGAAAAAAGCGTGAGCTGCCGCTGGCCGATTTTTTTGGCGGCAATGAAGAGAATGATTTCCCGGAAGATGAGCTGGCTGAAACCTTATTTGGCGTGCCACAAACGCCGGAGGATGAATATCTCAAAACGCTGCTGTGGGAAGAACTGGATGCAGCGTTAGCCGAATTACCGGACGCGCAGCGTGAGGTGTTCGAGAAAACCGAACTACTCGGCTACAGCTATAACGAGTTGGCTGAAGAGAGCGACAGCAGCGTGCAGACGTTATTATCGCGCAAGCACAAAGCGGTTTTATTTCTTCGCACGCGACTGCGCAACCTGTATGACGAAATAACCGGATAACCCGATTGCCTGGCAATCGGGCCTCTTTTTACCACCACGGTTTCTCTTGCTGCGGCTGTAAAAATTGCACGCCCTGCCCGATTTGCGGCACCGACACATTAATTTGCTGTTCCTGCGCCAGCGCCACGATTTGATTAAGCGGATCGTTCCATTGATGAAACGCTAAATCGAAAGCGGCATTGTGAATCGGGAACAGCCATTTCGCGTTGAGATCGATAAAGGCTTTGATGGTGTCTTGCGGCAACATATGAATATCGGCCCAGCGCCGGTCATACGCGCCGTTTTCCAAAAAGGCCATGTCGAATGGGCCAAATTTATTGCCGATCTGTTTGAAACCATCGAAATAACCAGAATCCCCGCCAAAGAACAGACGGAAATCATCGCTGATAATGCTCCATGAGCACCACAAACGTTTATTGCTGTCGAAGATTCCACGGCCAGAAAAGTGCTGCGATGGCGTCGCAACAAAATGAATACCGCCAATATTCTCTGATTCCCACCAATCCAGCTGAGTAATTTTTTCCTGCGCAACGCCCCACGACATCAGCAAATCGCCCACACCAAGCGGCGTCAGGAAATAACGCACACGATCTTTGAGCTGCAAAATGGTGTGATAATCCAGATGATCGTAATGATCATGCGAAAGAATGATCCCTTCGATAGGCGGCAGATCTTCTAGCGCTATCGGCGCGGGCTGAAAGCGTTTGGGACCAAACCACTTAAACGGCGACGCGCGCTGGGTAAATACCGGATCGGTCAGCCAATATTTCCCCTGCATTTTAAACAGCAATGACGAGTGACCAAGGCGAAATACGCTGTTATCCGCCGCCGCTGCAAGCTGCTGCGCGTCAAGTTGTATTAACGGCAGCGCAGCTTCAGGAGCGGTGTTTTTCGGTTTATTAAAGGCAAAATCCCTGAATAGTTTGGCGAATTCAGTCAATCCTAACTGCTGGCGTGGGATCTTATTGTTAAACCTTTTGCCATCAAACTGAGCGGATTGCGGGTAGCTTTTTATATTGCAGCGAGAAATGCTCGAACTATTCAACATTGATCTTTTACCTCTCATCGCGGGTCCTTCAGAATAGCCACTTTTAAGGCATCGCACATCGCATATTGGGCGATTAATGACATCGTCATCGCCGATAGGTAAAGTCACCCTTTTGCTTGATTTTATGAGGGAAAATGAAACGTTTATTTGTCTACGGCACGCTGCAGCCAGGCCACTCGAATGCGCATATTCTGGAAAACATCGGCGGAGAATGGCTGGCGGGATCGGTTTGCGGCACCTTCTATGAACGCGGCTGGGGCGCAGCAGCAGATTTCCCCGGCATTGTGTTGCAGGACAACGGCCCGCGCGTACCGGGTTATCTGTTTATGTCTGACATGCTTGAACCCCATTGGCCGATGCTCGATGAGTTTGAAGATGGCTACGATCGGGTGGAAGTTGATGTCACTACCAGCAATGGCGAGCTGGTCACGGCGTGGATTTATCAGTTGCAGCCGCAACTTTAGCTTCACAGCCCGATTTCGTAGGTGCGCATTCATGCGCACCTGGTCACCATAAATGGCGACCCTACGAAATTCCCACTTTCCTCTTACACCCCAAATGCGGTGCAACGCCCTTAATACAATCGATGGTGATCTGCGCACGTACTGATTTCGGCTTCTAGAATGAATCTCAAATAGACGAGAGGAATTCATCATGATCAAAATCTGCACGGCATGCGGCACATCGTACGATGAACAGCAAAGTAGGATCGAACACTGCAAAATCTGTGAAGACGAGCGGCAATTTGTGCCTGCCAGCGGACAAAAATGGATTTCACTGAATAGCCTGCAATCCACGCACTGCAATAAATGGCAGCAGCATGCTGCCAACTTATTTAGCCTGCAAACCGTACCCAACTTCGCCATTAATCAACGCGCATTTCTGCTGCAAACGCCGCACGGCAATATTCTGTGGGATTGCATCGCTAATTTCGATGATGCCACTAAGGCGATTGTCACCGCGCTCGGCGGTGTTCACGCCATCGCTATTTCGCATCCGCACTACTACAGCACCATGCAGGTTTGGGCGGCGGCGTTCGATGCACCAATTTATCTGCACGCTGACGATAGTGAATGGATTGTGCGTGATAGCCCGCATATCTCGCTCTGGCAACACGACGAGCTGGAAATTGTGCCGAATGTGAAGTTGATTCGTCTCGGCGGACATTTTGCCGGCGGATGTGTATTGCATTGGGCGCAGGATGGTGGCGTGTTGCTGAGCGGCGATATTGTGCAAGTTACGCCGGGCGCTAATGCGGTGTCATTTATGTGGAGCTATCCGAATATGCTGCCGTTATCAGTTACTGCGGTGAGCGATATTACTCGTCGTCTGGCGGCGCTGAAATTTGCGCGGCTTTATGGCGCATTTGAACAGCGGGAAATTCTCGCTGATGCGCAGCAGATCGTGATGCAGTCGGGCGAGAAATATATTGCCTGCTTAAACGCCTGAACGAATAGTAAGCAAACGCGCCGCAGATGGATGTACAGACGTCTAAACATCCATTATAGTCCGTTCCCTACGTTAAGAGGGGATCTGCGCAATGAAGAAAATTTTACTTACGACTCTGTTGGCTGCTTCCGTGGCGCTGCTGAGTGGCTGCAACAAAGACGATGAAAATCAAATCAAAGTGGCCATTAATACCGGACCGGATCAGGCATTGTGGGAAACCGTGAAGCAAGTTGCGCATGACAAATATCAGCTGGATGTCGATGTGGTGGCCTTCAATGATTACGTACAGCCGAATGAAGCGCTGTTCAACAAAGATGTCGATGCCAACGCCTTCCAGAGCCTGCCTTATCTGGAGATGCAATCCAAAGAGCGCGGCTACCACTTTGCCGTGGTCACCAACACCTTTGTGTTCCCGATTGCGGGTTACTCGCGCAAGATTAAATCGTTGAAAGAGCTGCCGGATGGCGCGACCGTGACCATCTCCAACGAAGCCACCACGCTCGGCCGCAGCCTGCTGCTGTTGCAGGCGCAAGGCTTAATCAAAGTGAAACCGGAAGCGGGCCTGCTGCCAACCACGCTGGATATCACCGATAATCCGAAGAAGCTGAAAATTGTTGAGGTGGATACGCCGCAGCTGGCGCGTACGCTGGACGATCCGCAGGTGTATATTTCGATCATCAACAACAACTTCGCCGCGCTGGTTAATCTCTCCGCTTCGCGTGACGGCATGTTTATGGAAGGCAAAGCCTCGCCTTACGTGAATGCGATTGTGGCGCGTGAAGATAATAAAGACAGCCCTAACGTGCAGAAGCTGAAACAGGCTTTCCAGTCGCAGGAAGTGCTGGATAAGGCTAATGAGATCTACAAAGGCGATATTATTAAAGGCTGGTAATTTACGGTTTAATTAAGCCTATGTATGCCGGTGCGCTTAAATGCGCACCCGCCAAACCACCGTAGGGTCGCCATTCATGGCGACCGATTTTCCGCTTAACTGACAACATCCATCCTTCCGCGACTTCCCGCGTTAATCAGCTAAGCTCAGTTCATAAAATAAGCGCCGTATAAAAATGGTGTAAAAATATCGGTCATTGGCGTAAAAATGCTGTACGTAAATTCGCCTGCCACTGTTCGCATCGGTCGCAAACAGGTATGTTCGCCCTCATTAGCCTCAACCCTGATAAACCACAGGAAATCTATGAGTCAGAGTGAAAAACAGTCCTTGCCTGCTGGCATGCTGGCGGCCGCAGGGATCGTGTTTGGGGATATCGGTACCAGCCCGCTGTATACCCTCAAAGAGTGTCTCTCCATTTTGCCTAACGGCGCGATCTCCACCACCGCAGTGATGGGATTTTTATCGCTGATTTTCTGGGCGCTGACGCTGATTGTGACGCTGAAATATGTCTGCTTCGTAATGCGCGCCGATCATGATGGCGAAGGCGGCGTGTTAACGCTGATGTCGCTGGCGCGCCAGCATGTCGGACCCAAAGCGTCGCATATCATTGTGTTAGCAGGCTTAATTGGTGGCGCGTTTTTCTATGGCGATGGCGTGATCACTCCGGCGATTTCGGTGCTGTCGGCAATTGAAGGTATCGAAGTGGTATCGCCAGAGCTGGATAAATATGTAGTGCCGCTGGCGGTAGCGATCCTCACGCTGCTGTTCATCATTCAAAAACACGGCACCGAAAAGGTCAGTAAAGTGTTCGGCCCGGTGATGTTTGTCTGGTTTGTGTCGATTGCCCTGCTAGGTATTCGCGGCATCTTGCTCAATCCTGAGGTGCTGTATGCACTCAACCCTTCGTATGCGCTGACGTTCTTACTCAGCCACAAAGCGTTGTCGTTTGCCGCGCTCGGCATGGTGGTGCTGGCGGTGACCGGTGCGGAAGCGCTGTACGCCGATATGGGACATCTGGGCAAAGCGCCAATTCGCATGGCGTGGCTGGTGATCGCCATGCCCGCATTAGTGCTCAACTACTTTGGTCAGGGCGCGCTGGTGATTGCCGATGCGCAGGCCATCAATAACCCGTTCTTTAATCTCGCGCCGGGCTGGGGACAGATTCCGCTGATTGTGCTGTCAACGCTGGCGACGGTGATTGCGGCGCAATCGGTGATTAGCGGCGTGTATACGCTGACGCATCAGGCGATTCGTCAGGGATTCCTGCCGCCGATGCGCGTCATTTTCACTTCGCATACCGAATCCGGCCAGATCTATATTCCGGTGGTGAACTGGCTGCTGTTTGTCGCAGTAACGGTGATTGTGCTGGCGTTCCGTCAATCTTCTGCACTCTCTTCCGCGTACGGCATTGTGGTGACCGGCACCATGGTGATTACCGCTTGTCTGGCGGGTGTGGTGGCACTGCGTAACTGGAAGTGGCCGCTGCCGGTGGCGCTGGTTTTCCTGCTGTGTATGTTAAGCATTGATGTGCCGCTGTTCAGCGCCAACTTGATGAAGCTGCTCTCCGGCGGTTGGGTGCCGGTGTTACTGGCGCTGAGCATGATGGGATTGATGCTGATTTGGAGCAGCGAGCGTAATCGCCTGATCCGCAAATTGAATAACGATCCCGAAAGCCTGCAGGCGCTGGTGCGATCGCTGGAAACCAATCCGCCAAGCCGTGTGCCTGGCACCGCAATCTTCCTCTCACGTAAAGAGCATGAGATTCCGCAGGCGCTGCTGCATAACCTCAAACACAACCGCGTGCTGCATAAACGTGTGGTGCTGCTGCATATCCGCACCACCGATATCCCGCGCGTCTACAACCAGAAGCGCCTGAGCATCACCCAGTTGTCGCCGTCGTTCTGGCAAGTAACCGCCGCTTACGGCTGGCGCGAGACGCCATCAATGGCGGAGATCCTGCATCTGTGCGGGCTGGAAGGACTTGGTTGTACCGTCAATGAAGCCTCGTTCTTCACCTCGCACGACACGTTGGTGATGAAGAAGAGAAAAGGTTTGATGCGGGTTAAAGGCGGTATTTTCCATTTCTGCCAGCGCAACGCACAGCGCGCGCATGAGCAATTTAATATCCCGCCAAATCGGGTCATCGAGCTGGGCGGGCAGCGCGAGTTTTGATCGGTCGCCATGAATGGCGACCCTACAAAATCCCGCGAAATAACCGTAGGGTCGCCATTCATGGCGGCTTTATTTTTTTCCGCCAAATGTAACCAGATGCAAAAATAGTCGCGTAAGTTTGAATGAGTTGTGGCTGAATCTTTCTTAACATCTAATTAGCAATTAAAGCTAAAACGCTTAACCTGAAAAGGTGTTTATTAACTTCACCGGCAATGAGCACCTGTCGTGAACATTTAGGGTTTAAGCGCATTATCAACAATTGAAAGATTCGTAGCTGCGGCCAATGGTTCAGCTACTATTTGCGAGGAGTATCGCCATGAAACAATTAATTAATGACGTAATATCTATTTTCACACCGCAATCTGTTAAACCGGTTTTAATTCGCGCTGATTTAACCCATCGCGAACTTTCATCAATTCACCCAGTAGGATTTACTTCCGTAAGCTGGGCGACCTCAATGGAAGAGCTGAATGACGCCTTTGTGAAGAAAGCCGTTGCTGCCGGCGCGGTGGGTTATCACATCACCGAAGTGGAATCACACGAACCGGCGCACGATGGTCAACATATCATGGCCGCCACAGCCACTCTTTATCATATCAATAGCAAAGTGGCTTATGGCTAATGTTTAATTTATTGGAATTTACAGCCTGCCCTTCATCATCGGCAGGCTTTTTTCTGCAAAATATTCAGCGAGAAAATCAATAAACACTTTAATGCGCGGCGATTCAGAAGCGCGTTGCGTGTAAACCGCCCAAACATTCGCTTCCTGATACCACTGCGGTAAAACGTGCACCAATTGGTTTTCACTTAAATAAGGTGCGACATCCCAGGCAGATCGCAACGCAATGCCGTGCGACTTTAAAGCCCAGTTTAAAATCACTTTCCCACTATTCGATGAATAATGGCTATTCAGGCGACAGACGATTTTATTCTCGCCATCGGTTAACGTCCAATGCCCAAAAGTGTTGTTATTTTCATTAATAATAAGACAGCTGTGATCGATTAAATCATCCAGCGTCTCCAGCGGACGCGATCGGGCTAAATAATCTGCTGAAGCGCAAAGAATACGCCGATTGGCGGCTAATTTTCGCGCAATGTAGGAATGATTAACATCATCGCCAACGCGAATATCCACATCGGTTCCTGATTGCAATAAATCAATATCACGATCGCTGAGCATCAGTTTGATATTCAGTGAAGGATGGCGCGTCATAAATTCTGCAATCGCATCGGACAAATAATCCTGACCAAAACCAAATGAACAGGCCACGGTAAGATCGCCGGTCAGTTCGCCGCGCCACTGCTGGAAATTATTGAGGAAGGAATCCATCTCGTGCACCACCTGCAGCGCGCCTTCCAGCGCCTTTTCACCTTCTGGCGTCAGGCGCATCACGCGGTTGGTGCGGAAAAACAGCCGGGTTTCCAGCTGCTTTTCAAGGATGGCAATACGCTTGCTGATATAGGATGGCGACTGGCCGAGCTCAATGGCGGCGCGGCCAAAACCTTCGTAGCGCGCCACGCTGATAAATACATACAGATCTTCAACCGACGGCCAGCCCTCAAGCGGCTTCTGATAACTTTTCCCGGCAAGCAGTATCTTCATAACCATCACAGCGTTAGAGAAATTTAGCCGGTTATAACACAGAATCCAGGAAGGGCTGAAGCTGGCTTAAAAACAGGTCGGGCACTTCCTCATGCGGTGAATGACCGCAAGGTAATGCGTGGCCTAGAATATGGCGCGCTTTATCCTGCCAGGTTTCCACCACGTTATATAACTGGCCGACCGTGCCCTTTTCTCCCCATAACAGCAGCAGCGGCGCTTCAATGCGTTTATCGCTGTCCTGCGCATCATCGTCTAAATCAATTGTCGCCGCGGCACGATAATCCTCGCACACCGCGTGAATCATCTCTTTCTTTTGATAACAGCGCAGGTAATCGTTGAATATTACCTCTTCGGTGGCGCCCGGCGTTTTTAATTGCCCATCAATGTGTTTGCGCAGGAATAACGCTGGATCGTGGCCGATCATAGTTTCCGGTAATGGATAAGGTTGAATCAAAAAGAACCACCAAAAATAGCGCGTGGCAAATGCTTTATTGGTTAACGCATACATGGTGGCGGTTGGCGCAATATCGACAAACACGCAGCAGGAAAGTTTTTCCGGATGATCGAGCGCCAGCCGATGACCTACGCGCGCACCGCGATCGTGACCAACAAACGCTACGCGCTCCAGGCCTAATGCGTCGATCAGCAGGCTAATATCGTCTGCCATCACGCGTTTCGAGTAAGCACGATGCGTCTCATCACTTACCGGCTTGTCGCTGTCGCCGTAACCGCGCAGATCCGGCAGGATCACGCGATATTTCTGCGCCAGCTGCGGCGCAATTTTGCGCCACGCCAGATGATTTTGCGGATGTCCGTGCAGCATCAGTAAAGGCGGGCCTTCGCCACCGATGGCGACGCGCAGCGTCACGCCATTCGCCAATCGCACATCACTCAGCGTAAAGCCGTCGATAAAGGGGGAATCACCGCGTGGCGTAATATCACTCATGCTTGGGCATCCTGTACTATTGGGCCGCGTTTCAGCCACGGACGCTGGGCAAAATGCTGCGCTTCAAACTGAGTGATATCGGATTCGTACTGCAACGTCCAGTCCACCGCGCTGCCGCCGCCCAATAACATCTCACGCTTCAAGGCACTGACCGAAAAGGCAATGCGTTGATTATTGAAGAGGATCGCCTGTTGTTCCAGCGACACGGTAATGCGGTTGTTTGCGGCATCGTTCGCCACTTCACACAGGCGCTGATAATCCTCTTCGCTTAACGTCAGCGTCAAAACACCATTACGCTGGCAGTTATCGTCAAAGATGCCGGCAAAGCTGGTGCCGATAATGGCGCGGATGCCGAGCTGATTGAGTCCCCAAACCGCATGTTCGCGGCTGGAACCACAGCCGAAATTGGCACCGACCAGTAAGAAGGCAGCGTTTTCCCAGCCGGGCTGATTCAGAATGAAATCGGGATTCGGGCTGCCGTCAGGCAGAAAGCGCAGGTCGAAGAACACGCCGCGATCCAAATCCTGGCGATCGATGCCTTTGAGAAACTGCTTGGGCATGATCACATCAGTATCAATATTGGCAGCCGGTAATGGCGCGAGCGTGCCAGTAATGTTGTTAAATGCTTCCATATTAAACCTCTGCAGTCATGAATTTACGGACATCAACCAGATGACCGGCAATCGCGGCGGCGGCGACCATCGCCGGGCTCATTAAGTGCGTGCGCGCACCTGCGCCCTGGCGGCCAGGGAAGTTGCGGTTGGTGCCAGACGCACAGCGATCGCCGGGCGCTAACACATCTTCGTTCATCGCCAGGCACATCGAGCAGCCCGATTGACGCCATTCGAAACCGGCGTTAACAAAAATCGCAGCTAAACCTTCCGCTTCTGCCTGCTGACGCACCTGCGTCGATCCCGGCACGATAATGCCGCGTACGTGCGGCGCGATTTTGTGTCCGTCGATAATCGCGGCGGCGGCGCGCAGATCCTCAATGCGGCCGTTGGTGCAGGAACCAATAAAGGCATGCGTGATGGCGATTTCCGCTAACGGCGTGCCGGGCTCAAGTCCCATATATTTCAGTGCACTGCGCAGCGTCTGCTGTTTTACCGCATCTTTTTCCTGCGCCGGATCGGGCACGCGGCCAGTGATAGCGCTGGCCTGATCCGGGCTGATGCCCCAGGTCACTTTCGGTTCGAGATCGCTGCAATCGATGGCGATGCGGCTGTCAAAGCGCGCGTCAGCATCGCTACGCAAATCGCGCCACTCCGCAACGGCCTGCTGCCACAGCTCGCCGGTCGGCATTTGCGGTTTACCGGCGATGTAGGCAAACACTTTTTCATCCGGCGCGATAATCGCACCGCGCGCACCGGCTTCCACCGCCATGTTGCACAGCGTCATGCGCCCTTCCATGCTCAGCGCTTCGATGGCAACACCCGCAAATTCAATGGCAAATCCGGTCGCGCCCGATGCGCCAATCTGTTCGATCAGCGCCATGATGATGTCCTTCGCCGAACACCCAAACGGCAGCTCGCCGCTTACCGTCACCAGCATGGTTTTCAGCGTGCGATAAATCAGGGTTTGCGTCGCCAGCAGATGCTCGATTTCCGAGGTGCCGATACCGAACCCGAGCGCGCCAAACGCGCCGTAAGTGGTGGTATGACTGTCGCCTGCCGCAATTACCATGCCGGGCATTACCAAACCTTGCTCGTGCGCCACCACGTGTTCAATGCCCTGGCGCGGGTCCAGTACATCAAACAGTTCGATACCAAAATGCGCGGCGTTCTGGCGGAAGTAATCGACTTGTAACTGCCCGCCCGCGTCGGTCATCGCCTCATCGCGCTCGGGTCGCGTCGGGTTGACGTGATCGACATTCAGCAGAATGGTGCCCGGATTGCGCACCGGACGCTGGTGATCGCGCAGGCCGCTGAATGCCTGCGGGCTGGTGTATTCATTCAGAATCGAACGATCGATGTAGAGCAGCACATGCCCTTCATCGTCTAACTTACGAACCACATGCTGATCGATCAATTTTTCATACAGTGTTTTGTTAGTCATGCCGTTGCCCACGCGAAAGTAAAACAAGTCATTAGAGACGTTAGGGTAATACAGTTTGTATCCGGGCAATGAACACGCTTCGTGAAGTGATGTTTTATGGAATGTGCAGCGAAGGATACGTGAGTTTCATTTGACCTAAGTCGCGTCTCCCGATATAAAGAATAACCGCGCTGCTTAAGCGGTTTATCCCCGATTAATTCCCCCTTCTGCTTATATTTCACGCTATTTTCTTTTTTGTAAGTTAATTAATTAACACCAATACTTTATTAACTAAAAACAAGTTAATCATTTCGTAACAATCTCTTAATGTGCAAACCGAATTTTTAACGTTCACCTGCATTGCATAATAAGTAGGACTGGAATGACTCACACCAAAAAGATCGTGTCTGCCCTATCGCTGGCAGCGCTGCTTGTCTCTTCAGCGGTACGCGCTGATGACGCACCAGAAAAAACTGACGTGCTGCTGATTGGCGGCGGCATCATGAGTGCCTCGCTCGGCACCTGGCTGCAAGAGCTGCAACCGGGCTGGAAACAGCTGATGGTTGAGAAGCTGGACGGCGTCGCGCTGGAATCGTCCAACGGCTGGAACAACGCCGGTACCGGTCACTCTGCTAACATGGAGCTGAACTACACGCCTGAGCGTGCAGACGGTTCAATCGACGTTAGCAAAGCGCTGGAAATCAACGAATCCTTCATGATTTCTCGTCAGTTCTGGACGTCGCAAGTGCAGCGCGGTGTGTTGCACGATCCGCACTCCTTCATTAACTCTACGCCGCACATGAGCTTCGTTTGGGGCGACAAAAACGTCGAGTACCTGACCAAGCGTTACGATGCGCTGCAGAAAACCACCCTGTTCCAGGGCATGAAGTTCTCCACCGATCATCAGCAGATCCAGCAATGGGCACCGCTGGTGATGGAAGGTCGTGACCCGAACCAGAAGGTCGCGGCAACCTGGACACCGGTCGGCACCGATGTTAACTACGGTGAAATTACCCGTCAGTTGATCGGTAGCCTGAAAAAAGATCAGAACTTCAAGCTGGAAACCTCATCTGAAGTCACTGATTTCAAGCGTAACGGCGACAATTCCTGGCACGTCACCATCAAAGATGTGAAGAGCGGCGATAAGCGTTCGGTTGATGCGAAATACGTGTTCATCGGTGCTGGCGGCGGCGCGATTAAGCTGCTGCAGAAAACCGGCATTCCGGAAGCAGACAACTACGGCGGCTTCCCGGTTGGTGGCTCGTTCCTGATGACCGAGAACCCAGAGATCGCTAACCGTCACCTGGAAAAAGTGTACGGTCAGGCTTCTGTGGGTGCACCACCGATGTCGGTTCCACACATCGATTCACGTACCCTTGATGGTAAGAAAGTGGTGCTGTTTGGGCCGTTCGCGACCTTCTCTACCAAGTACCTGAAAAATGGTTCGCTGTTTGACCTGCTGAGCGCGACCACCACCAGCAACATCATGCCGATGACGCATGTGGGCATCGACAACTTCGATCTGGTCAAATACCTGATTGGTCAGGTGATGCTGAATGACGACGACCGCTTTGCTGCGCTGAAAGAGTACTATCCGAACGCGCGTAAAGAAGACTGGAAACTGATTCAGGCTGGTCAACGCGTACAGATCATCAAGAAAGATGCCGAAAAAGGTGGCTTGCTGAAACTGGGTACCGAAATCGTGACCGATCAGCAGAAAACCCTGGCTGCCCTGCTGGGCGCATCTCCGGGTGCATCTACTGCTGCGCCAATCACACTCGACGTGATGAAGAAGCTTTTCCCAGAGCAGTTCGCATCGCCAGAGTGGCAGCAGAAGATCCGCGCAATCGTGCCAAGCTTCGGCCAGAAGCTGAACGGCAACACCGCGCTGACCCAGCAAGTTTGGGACAACACTGCAGCGACGCTGCTGTTGACCAAGCCGCCGGTTATCAACATGGATGATCAAGCTGTTGCACCGACGCAGGCTAAGCCGCGTGCGGAATCAGGCAAACAGGATATGGCGCTGTAATCCTCGCCAGAAGTGAACCAAGCCGGACAATGTCCGGCTTTTTTATTGTCTTTTGTAGGGGCAATAATCGTCAGTAAAGCGTCTTTCGGTCACCATAAATGGCGACCCTACAAAGGATTAGCGCATTTTTGTAGGGTCGCCATTCATGGCGACCGACTCACAAACGAAGAATATCTGCGTCAATCGACCCCACATTCGTTTTGCCACCAAAGCGCTGCAGTTGGCGGCTTTGGCGCGATAGCTGCTTTCCGTCCATGAACCTGCATCGACATAGTCATAAAACATTTTCGGCACGCGTTTACGGGCTAAATGGCGTAATTCTTCGATGCAGGTGATGGTCATAGAGGATATTCCAATAATATTTGGAAGAGGTCGCCATGAATGGCGACCCTACAAATATTTTTACGACTTTTTATAATCGGTGTAGGCGTTTTGTAATGCCACATGATCGGCAATATATTTGGCATCGTGCCATACGCCGTAAATAAACGATGATGCGCGATTCACCAGATTAGGCAAGCCAAGGAAGTAAATACCACGTTCGGCTGAAATACCGCGCTTATGGAACGGTACACCATTGTCATCAAAGGCATTCACTTTCAGCCAGCTGAAATCAAATTTAAAACCGGTGGCCCAGATAATGCTGGTGATGCCTGCAGCCTGCAGATCCAATTCTGATAATGGATTAATTAAACATTCTGGATCTGGCAGTAATTCCCATGCTTGCGGTTCGGGCGGTAAATCCAGGCCATTACGTTCAATATAGGAGTCAGCATCACGCAGCACGTCGAAATAGGCTTTATCGCCCTCGGCAATATTCTCCACTAAACCATCGGCAAAGCTTAATACGCCGTTATCCCAGCTTTTGGTGATACCAACCAGCGTAATGCCCATATGCGCCAGACGACGAAAATCGACCGTTTTGCCCCCTTCATAACCACTCACAGCAAAAGCAACGTGCTGTTTCTTCGGCTTGATTTTGACTTCATCCCACAAGCCCAGCGCGCCCAACCACCAGCAATAATCACGGTCGCGATACGAACGTGGTGGACGGTAATGTTCGCCGATGGAGAGTGTCACTTCACGGCCAGAATTACGCAGCTCTTCCGCAATTTGTGAACCTGACGCGCCTGCGCCCACCACCAACACGCCGCCCTGCGGCAGCTGCTGCGGATTTTTATACGCCGATGAGTGAATTTGATGCAGTGCAGCGCTTTCCGGCACGATCTGCGGGAAAGCGGGTTTCTGGAAGGGACCGGTTGCCGCCACCACATTGTCAGCTTCAAATTCACCGACCGATGTCAGCACTTTAAAACCGCTACGTTCCGGCAGGCGCTCAACCGAATACACTTCCACGCCGGTTCGCACCGGCGCATCGAGCATTTTCACGTAGTCTTCAAAATATTGCGCCATGCGCTCTTTCGGAGGAAACGCTTCCTGGGAAATATTATCGAATTTCATTGAAGGAAAACGATCGTGCCAGGCTGGGCCATTAGCAACCAATGAATCCCAACGCTCTGAACGCCAACGCTCAGCAATACGGCTACGCTCGAATACCACATGTGGCACGCCCATTAATGACAGATGTTCACTCATCGCAATACCTGCCTGACCCGCTCCGACCACCACGGTATTAATTTTTTCTACTGACATGTGAGATCCCTAAAGATGATCGACCCCGATCTTTTCATGGAAAAGAGTAATCAGGTGCCGTATGAATGATATTCAGGTTAATAAATGCTGCGCCATTAAATAAGCACAGCATTCGTGTTAATACATTAATGCCCTGCTTCGACGTTCAATATTTTCCCTAAACCTAAAAACTTATTCGCGATAATTAACATCGTCGCCGTCACCGCAATATAAATAACCGACAGTGCAGCCAGCGTTGGGTCGGCAAACTCCCGCACATAGTTGTACATCGCCACCGGCAAGGTCTGAGTCGCTTGCGTGGTAATAAACAGCGAAGCGGTAAATTCGTTGAAGGAAAGAATGGCAGCAAATAACCAACCGCCAAACAAGCCCGGCAAAATCAGCGGTACGGTAATGGTCCACACCACGCGCAGCGGCGAAGCACCGAGGCTTGCGGCAGCCAATTCAATACGCTGTTCGAGGTTTTTCAGCGACACATACACGCTGCGCAGCACAAACGGCAGCACCAGCACGATGTGGCAGAAGATCACCAGCGGATAACCGCGTCCAATGCCCAGTTGAGAGACCAGCATCAGTAAGCCGAGACCAATGGTGAAATGCGGAATAAACAGCGGCGACAGCAGCACGCCTTCCAGTACCTGTTTGCACGGGAAACTGTAACGCTCAATGGCGATCGCCAGCGTGGCGCCGATAATCACCGCCAGCGTTGACGCCCACGCTGTCACAATCAATCCGGAATAGAAGCCGTGGCGGAAGTCATCGTAATTCACCGCACGTTCAAACCAGCGCAGCGACCAGCCTTTCGGTGGGAAGAACAACACTGAGGTGCTGCTGAATGAAGAGATGAACACCACAATGGTTGGCAGTAATACGAACAACAAAATCGCGATAACCAGCGCGCGTCCCGCCAGTGTGATCAATTTATCGTTGAGGGATCGGGTCATATCAGTGCTCTCCCATCGCATGGATAAAGCGGCTCATACGTTTCAGCGCCATCAGCAGCAAAATGGTCAGAATCAAACCGGCAATGCTGAGCGCGGCGGCAAACGGAAAATTCATCGAAGAGAAGCCCAGCTGATACACCATGGTTGCCACGGTGCTGACGCGTCCACCGCCAATCAGCTGCGGCGTTGCGAAGGCGCTGAACGTCCAGGCAAACGCCGTGGTGAGGCTGGAAACGATACCAGGAATCGACAGCGGAATCGTCACCGTCAACAAGGTCCGAATCGGCCCCGCGCCCAGGCTGGTGGCGGCTTTTTCATAATCGGGATTGATGTGCGACAGCGCAGTCGCCAGCATCATCACCATGATTGGCATGGTCACATGCACCAGCGCGACCACCACGCCGGTTTGGGTAAACATAAACTGGATCGGCTTGTTAATCAGACCCATTGCCAGCAGCAAGCTATTGAGGAAGCCGCTATTGCCCAGCACGATAATCCACGAATAAGTGCGTACCACTTCACCAAGAAACAGCGGCGTAATGGCGATAATCAGAATGGTGGATTTGATCCAGGTGGTGCGCGTTCTCACCAGCGCATACGCCAGCGGATAACTCATCAGCAGGCCAAAAATCGCGGTTTTCGCGCTGAGCATCACCGTGTTGATAAAAGCATCGGCATAGATTTTCTTGAACAGGCCGTTAAAGTTCGCCAGCGTGAATCCACCCACATCGAGCGATCCGGGAATATAGGCCCGCACGCTAAACTGCATCACGGCAAACATGGCTACCACCAGCCCAAGCGCCGTGAATGTAGCGGGGATAATGAACCAGGGTAAGAATGTCGGTTTTCTCGTCATAGACGTTGCTGCCTGAATAAAATGGTGCGACGAACCGGGCGGCGATAAGGCCGCCCCTATTTATTAATGTGACATGATGTTTTCAGAGAACCACTGACGCCACTCGGCGGTTTTTTCCGCGCGCAGTAGTGGATCGGTGTTGATGGTGGCATTCCACTGTTCTGGCGTAGTCAACATGCCAGGCAGCTTCGCCAGTTCCGGATCGATATGCGCATTGGTCACCGTTGGGCTGCCGCGATAGATCTTCGCCACTTCCTGTTGGATTTCCGGTTTCAGCGCGATATTCATGAACTTGTAGGCCAGTTCAGCGTGTTTGGTGCCTTTGTTGATACCGACGGTATCGACGCCCAAAATCGCGCCCTCTTTGGGAATGGCCAGCTTAATGTTGACGCCTTCTGCAATCATGCTGTAGGCGTTCATCGACAGCATCACCTGCACCGGCGTTTCACCCGTGGAGATCAGCTGTTGGCTGTTGGCATCATCGGTATAGAAGGATTTGATGTTCGGGATCAACGTTTTCAGCTTGGCCTGACCTTGTTCCCAGTGCGCTGCATCAGTGCCAGAGAGTTTGGCGGAGACCGCGATGATATGGCTCGGATCCCAGTCTGGCAGTGCAATCGAGCTTTTCAGTTCTGGACGCCACAGATCGTTCCAGCTGGTGAATTCTTCGCCCTTCGGCACTAAATCTGGACGATAGCCGATGGTGTAAACGTAGCCCCACACGCCAAGGTGATACGGGCTGACTTTGGCCTGCTGCACCAGATTCACCGCGTTAGGGATTTTGCTCATGTCGAGCTTTTCAAACAGGCCGCTATTGGCATACAGATAACCGACATGCGCGGTAGTAAAGGTGACGTCGGTTTCCGGCGAGCCGCCCGCCAGGTTGGCTTTGTTTAAGCGATCGATGGTGCCGCCGGTGACGAACTGCACTTCTACACCGGTTTCTTTGGTGAACTCTTTGGCGATGGTTTGATCAATCAGATCTTTAAAGCTGCCGCCCCAGGTGCTGACAATCAGCTTATCTGCGGCCATCGCATTCCCTGCGCTCAATACACACGTGGTCAACAACGTTAAGGCACCAATCTTACGCAACATATTCTTGTCCCCAATGAATGAAATGGCTGTTGTAGCTGCTTTGCACCACCGTCTGGTCCATCGCGTCGCAATGCACTAAAACAGTGCGAAGGCGGCTCTCGGGTGTTGAAGCGATAATGCCGTTGCGGTGAGATTGGGTAAAACAGCATTTCCCTCGCTGTTGCATCAGGATTTCTGAGGCTAAAAAAGCGGCCTGCTTAGCAAGGATTTTCTTAAGCAGTGGTGAGGCAGAAGCGAATGGGCGCTGGCGCATGGACAGGTGATTATGCTGTGAGTCGGAATTTGGCATGAGAAATGCTTGAGCTAAATCGACACTATTAGAATGACTGACGCGACATGAGCGTGTCAGCGATCTCAGGAGAACCTGCATGCTCAGTCGCATCACCCAGCGTCAGCTGGAATATTTTGTCGCTTCCGGTGAAGCGGGCAGCATTATTGGCGCCTCGGAGCGTATTCACGTCTCCTCACCGTCGATTTCCGCAGCCATCACCCATATTGAGTCTGAGCTTGGCGTGCAGCTGTTTGTGCGCCACCACGCCCAGGGCGTTTCACTCACCGCCATCGGCCATCAGGTATTAAAAGAGGCCAAACTGATCCTCGAACAGATGTCGAATCTCTACACCATCGCATCGGAATCGATGAACAACGTACGCGGCCCGCTGCGCGTCGGTTGCCTCGATACGCTGGCGCCGATGTTGACGCCGGAACTGGTGTTTGGCTTTGGCCGCGCCTTTCCCGGCGTGCGCATCTCGCTGGTGGAAGGCAATCATGAGTTGCTATTAAAACAGCTGCGCTCAGCCGATATCGATATCGCCCTCACCTATGATTTAGTGCCCGCCAGCGACGTCACTTTCCAGTCGCTGGCGCAACTGCCGCCTTACGTGATGGTGGGCGAGCATCATCCGTTCGCCACACAATCAGCGGTATCGATTCAGGATCTGGCTGAAGTGCCGATGGTGCTGCTGGATATGCCGTGGAGCCGGGAATATTTTCTTGGGCTGTTCAGCGAAGCCGGTGTCACACCGAATGTGGTGATGCGATCCAGCAGTATGGAAACGGTACGCGCGATGGTGGCGAACGGTGTCGGTTTTGGTATCGCTAACGTGCGACCCAAAGCGCACTTGTCGCAGGATGGTAAACGCCTGATTCGCGTGCGGCTGGCGGGCGTTAACAAGGCGATGCAGTTGGGTTATGCCACCATGGCGCACGTACAACAATCCATGGTGGTGAGCGCGTTTGCCGAGCGTTGCCGCATGTTTATTTCCGACCAATATATTCCCGGCATGGCGGCACCGAGTTATTTCGATCCACAAGTGGTGCGGGTGGCGTGATGCGGGTGGTCGCCATAATGGCGACCAGTCGTTAATAACCCTGCTGCGGGAATACCTGATTTAAAACAGGTTCGCCGCGCGCGGCGCGCTGGATATTATCGGCGACCTGTGGTGCGGCGCTGGCGGGAATGGCGACCGACGCCAGATGCGGCGTAATCAATACATTATCCATCGCCCACAATGCATCTTCCGGCGGCAACGGTTCGCGGTCGAATACATCCAGGGTGGCTTGACCAATATCCCCACGCTGCAATGCCTGTGTTAACGCCACCTGATCGACAATCGCCCCACGCGACACATTGATAAACGCGCTGCCGTGCGGTAAGCGGGCCAGACGTTCAGCACTCAGCAATCCCTGGGTTTGCTGCGTGAGTGGCAGCATCACCACCAAAATGTCGCTGTTTGCGAGGAAATCATCCAGCACGTCTATTCCGCTGCTACAGGTTATGCCTTCAATGGTTTTCTGCGATCGCGACCAGCCACGCACATCCAAGCCCTGACGCGCCAGCTCCTGCGCGGCGTGCGCGCCCAGTTCACCCAATCCCAGCACGCCAACACGCACGGTTTCCGGCGAACGAGGATGCAGGTAATGCCAGCGCCGTTCACGTTGTGCCCG
This sequence comes from Pantoea sp. S18, assembly GCF_045689705.1. Taxonomy (NCBI): domain Bacteria; kingdom Pseudomonadati; phylum Pseudomonadota; class Gammaproteobacteria; order Enterobacterales; family Erwiniaceae; genus Pantoea; species Pantoea sp. S18. The sequence goes on from NZ_CP142689.1 coordinate 544,852, forward strand.
CTCAAACGCCGGAATGTCGCGCACATAACGCAGCACGGCAAACAGCACGAAGCCGGCCATCATGCGCGCCATGTGCGGGTCAGACAAACGAACAATCGGGATATCCGGCAAATCATCGCGTCCGACCAGCGAATCAACGCCCGCCCCCAGATTCACCAGCAGCTTCAGGTTGCGGTACGCAGCGAAAAAGCCGTGCGGCGGTTTCCACACCAACGCGAAATGCACCTCGTCGACGTTTTGCACCTCTTCCGCGCGACAGATATTCACGCCCGGGAGATGCGGCGCGAGCAACGCTGACCACTGTTCAAAGCTGTCGAACTCGCTGTAAAACACCAAAGTACTCATGCCGCATGCGCCTTGATCAACTCGACCACCGCATCAATCGCCAGTTCGTAACCGATCACGCCCAAGCCGGCGATCACGCCGGTGGCAGCTTTCGATACCATTGAATGATGGCGAAACGGCTCGCGCTTCCAGATGTTGCTCATGTGCGCTTCGATGATCGGGCCATCAAACATCAGCAACGCATCGAGAATCGGCACCGAACTGTAAGTTAAACCGGCGGCGTTGATGATCAATCCGGCGGCCTGCTGACGCGCTTCCTGAATCCAATCAACCAACACGCCTTCGTGATTGCTCTGGCGAAATTGCAGCGTGATGTTGTGCGATGCCGCCCGGCGCTGGCAGCGTTCACCGATGCTGGCAAAGCTTTCAGTGCCGTAGGTGCCGCTTTTGTCCATGCCGTACAGGTTGGCGTTTGGGCCGTTAAGGAAATAGATTTGCTGATTCATGTGAGTTCCTGAGTCGCTATGCGGTGGTCACCATAAATGGCGACCCTACAAATGTTCTGTGCGATTTTCTGGTCACCATAAATGGCGACCCTACGAATAACTCGCACTGTTACCGTAGGGTCGCCATTTATGGTGACCGAATTACGATTAAGGGCAATCAATGCGGGCGCGTGCCGGCCATCGCTGGATGGGCATCGAACACGGCAAACCAGGCAGCGGTTTGCGGATGATCTGCACGCCAGTTAAGGACTTCGAAGCGGAAATCGAGATAACCCAGCGCGCACCCAATGGCGATCAAACCCAGGTCATTCGGCTGCGAGCTAAAACTGGCGACCTGACGTTCGATTTCCCGCAACGCGGCGCTGACTTTCGTCAGTTGTCCGTCTGCCCAGCCTTGCCACTGCTTTTCCACCGGCCGCGCACTGAATTCATAACGCGCCAGCAAGGCGGCATCGATCAATCCATCGCCCAACGCCTGGCGCGACAAACTCAACCAACGCGCGTCGCCGTGCGATGGCAACAAATCGCCCTGCGCGCGAGCAATCAGGTATTCGCAAATCACGCGGCTGTCGTACAGACATAACCCTTCTTCGGTGCGCAGCGCCGGCACTTTGGCTAACGGATTAACGATGGCAATGCGCTCATCACGTTCAATCGGATGCGCCGCTGAATCTAACAGCTCAATCTCATTCGTCAGCCCAAGACAATGTGCGATGACCATCACTTTGCGCACATAGGCGGACGTAGTGGCGTAAAACAGTTGCATCATGCCAGCGCTCCCGGCTGATCCACGCTGAGCAGCACTTTGCCAATGTTGGCATTGGCTTCGAGGATGCGATGCGCGTCCGCCGCCTGCGCCAGCGGCAAAACTTGATGCAGCGTGGGGACGATTTTTCCTGCAGCGATGAGCGGCAGCAGATGTTTGCGGATGCACTCAGCCAGGCGCGCCTTTTCAGCAGCGCTTTTGGGACGCAGCGTGGAAGAGGTCAAACTCAACCCTTTACGCATCACCAACTGCAGATCGAGTTCGATCTTCGCGCCCTGCATAAATGACAAACTTACATGACGTCCACCCTGCGCTAACACGCTTAGATTACGCGCTACGTAATCACCGCCGACGTTATCCAGCACCACATCCACGCCACGACCTGCGGTTTCCGCTGCAATCACCGCGACAAAATCCTCTCTATGACGATCAATGGCGCGCCAGACGCCAAGCTGTTGCAGTGCCGCAATCTTGTCGCCACCGCCTGCGGTGGCAATCACCCGCGCACCACAGGCTTGTGCGCATTGGATGGCAAAAGTGCCAACGCCGCTGGCGGCACCGTGAATCAGCACGGTTTCGCCGGGTGCTAAGCGCCCCAGCTCAAACAGGTTGTGCCACACGGTAAACGCCGCTTCGGGCACGCCTGCTGCATGCACCAACGGCAGATTACCGGGCAGCGGCAAACACAACTCAGCGCGCGCCACGCAATATTCGGCATAACCGCCACCGTTAAGCAGCGCCATCACCGCGCCACCGATGGCGAAGCCAATAACGTCGGCACCCAACGCCACCACTTCACCTGCCACTTCCAGACCTAACACATCTGAGCAGCCCGGCGGGATGGGCATGCCGTTGCGCTGCATAATATCCGGACGATTAACGCCCGCGCTGGCGACGCGAATCAGCACTTCACCCGCAGCGGGCTGCGGCACGGCACGTTCCACAACCGTTAAAACCTCTGCGCCGCCCGGTTGGCTGGCTATTACCGCTTTCATCATTTCAGGCAACATCAGATCTTATCCCTGCTTAGCGGTGGTAAAGGCGCAAACGCCTTCATCATCAAAGGTGATGCCCACCACGCTACCAACCGGCCAGCGCGTCAGGGAATCGAGACCGGACTGGCGCGCAAACAGCGATGCGCTGCCGAGCGACGGCACATCAAGATGCACATCCACGTGATCGCCCTGAAACACATGGGTGATCACCGTGGCGCTCAGGAAGGAATGTGGCGACAGCGGCCCCAACTGAATGTTTTCCGGACGCACATACACATCCAGACGCTCGCCAACATTCGCCTGCACACGTTCTGCTGGCAGACGCAGCGCGTTGCCCCCCAGCTCAAGCACCGCCGCGTGATCGCGACCGGCATAACGTCCCGGAAGAATATTGACGTCGCCGACAAAGCCCGCCACAAAGGGATCGCGCGGCTGGCGATAGATCTCATCCGGCGTACCGATTTGGCGCACATGTCCCGCCGACATCACCACCACACGATCGCTCATGCTCAGCGCTTCGCCCTGATCGTGAGTGACAAACACCGTGGTGACGCCCAATTTGCGCTGGATCGCTTTCAGTTCGACCTGCATCGATAAACGCAGATTTTTATCCAGTGCGGAAAACGGCTCATCCAGCAGCAACACTTTGGGCCGGATCACCAGCGCACGCGCCAGCGCCACACGCTGCTGTTGTCCGCCGGAGAGTTCACGTGGTTTGCGATGGCCGTAACCCGCCAATTTGACCAAGGCTAATGCTTGCTCAACGCGCTCGGCGATTTCGGCCTTTGGCACGCCGCGCATACGCAGGCCGTAACCGACGTTTTTCTCCACCGTCATATGCGGGAACAGCGCGTAGTTTTGGAATACGATGCCGATTTCACGCTGATAAGGTGGAATCTCGGTCACCAGCTCGCCATCAATAAAAATCTCGCCCCCATCAGCTTCCGCAAAACCGGCCATCAGGTTTAGCAGCGTGGTTTTGCCGCAGCCCGACGGACCGAGCAGCGTAATAAATTCCCCTTCTTCAATGGTCAGGGAAATTTTGTGCAGCGCGATAGCGTCGCCAAATTTTTTCAGCACGCCATCTAACTGCACGGCGACGTTACTGGCTTTCACTGCCAGATGCGGCATGTCGGGCTGCGGGAATCGGGTAACTTCTGCACTGACCATGAACTCTCCAAAACTGTTTTGCGTGACAATGTCACAGAAATTATTGACTCATCCATGCGGCTAAGCGTTGCAACATGGCGTCACAGGCTTCCAACTGCGCGATGCTGATGAATTCGTCCGGTTTATGACCTTGCGCCATGCTGCCTGGCCCGCAAATTACGCTGGGAATACCGGCTTGATGGAACAATCCGCCTTCGGTGCCAAATGCCACGGTGCTGAAGTCGCTGGATTGGGTTAAATAGGCGATCAGTCGCGCGGCCTCACTTTGGGCATCGGTCAATAATCCTGGATAGCCGCTAATCGGATAAAAACGGATCGCGCTGTCCGCTGCGATGGCTTGCATGCGCGGCAACAGTTCTGCTTGTGCGAACGCATCCAGCTCAGCGGCGATGGCTTGCGCATCATCCTGTGGCAAGGTACGCACTTCAAAATCAAAGGCGCATTCGCCGGGCACAATGTTCAATGCGCGGCCGCCGCTGATGATGCCGGTTTGTACGGTGGTAAACGGCGGATCAAAACGAGAATCCCGATGTTGTGCCATCCGCTCGCCAATCGCCGTTAATTGCTGAATCAATCTCGCGGCATATTCGATGGCATTAACGCCCTGCGGCGCATAGGCCGAATGGCAAGCCGCACCCTTTACTTCACAGCGCATGCCCAATTTGCCCTTATGACCCAGCACTGGTTGCAGTTCGGTAGGTTCACCAATCAGGCAGATAGCCGGTTTTTCCGCACGCTGCGCCAGCGCATCCAGCAAGGTGCGCACGCCAAGGCAGCCGACTTCTTCGTCGTAGGAGATCGCCAAATGCAACGGCTGTGTCAGCGGTTGCGCCAGAAAGTGGGGCACTGCCGCCAGCATGCAGGCGATGTAGCCTTTCATATCGGCGGTGCCGCGCCCGTATAACTTGCCGTCACGTTCGGTGAGAGCAAACGGCGGCACGCTCCAGTTTTGTCCATCCACTGGCACCACATCGCTATGGCCGGAGAGCATCACACCGCCATCGCCAGCGGGTCCAAGACGCGCATACAAATTGGCTTTACTGCGTTCCGCGTTGTGGATTAGCTCACTTCTCACACCCAAATCGCTCAGGTAACGCCAGACGAAATCGATCAATGCCAGGTTAGATTCACGGCTGGTGGTGTCAAACGCCACCAGCTTTTCAAGCAGTTGTCGGCTGGTAAACATAGGAACTCCTACTCGTCGCCCGGCACGCCGTAACTGGGTGCCTGCGTTGGATCGATGGCGCGCGTCACGTAATCGTTCATTTGTGGCTGATAGGCCAGCCACAGCTGGTCGAGTTCGCTAATCGGATCGCCGTCCGTCCAGTCAACACGCAGATCAACAATCGGCCATACCTGATCATCAACGATCGACAATGCTGAGGAGTGCACCGGCCCCGCTTCGCCGCCGGCCTGCATGCCCGCTTGCATCGCCGCAATTAAGCGCTCGGCTAAATGCCCGGAATGCTGCTCGAAGGCGCTAACCATCGCCGGAATCACCGCAGGGTTAGCCAGCAGATTGCCCGCCGCAACACAATGATGACCGGTTTGCGCGTTATTGATTCCCAAGGTTTTATCACCGCTAAAGCAGGCCGTTTGGCCATTCGCAGCTAACACCGTAACCTGGCGATAATGGTGATAATCATCGCTGGCTAAACCGGCTTTGAGCGCGGCTTCTGCGCTGTCGCCTTGTTGCAGGCGATCAAGAATGCGCGGACCTAACGCCGGTAAAGTGATGTTTTGGGTTGATACTGCACCCACCGCTGAGCGTAGCCATGGGCAACGTGCGCCCACCGCAATGCTGGATGAGCTAATGGCAATGCCGATTTGACCGGTTTCTTCGCAGCGTCCCACAATGGATAACGTCATCGTCGCCTGCCTCTTATTCCGCTTGCCAATCGTCTGGAATAACCGCGATCACATCGATTTCCATCAACCATTGCGGCTGACCTAAAGCGGAAATCACCAAGCCGGTGGAGATGGGAAACACGCCTTTCAACCATTTGCCGACCACCTGATACACCGGCTCGCGATAACGTGGGTCAATGATGTAAGTAGTGGTTTTGACGATGTGCGACAAGTCGCTGCCCGCCTCTTCCAGTAGCTGTTTAACGTTCTTCATCGCCTGCTCAGCTTGCGCGGCGGGATCGCCTAAACCCACCAGATTGCCCGCAAAGTCGGTGCCAATCTGCCCACGGACATACACGGTGTTGCCCGCGCGCACCGCCTGACAGAGATCGTTATCCAGCGCTTGATTGGGATAGGTTTCTTTGGTGTTGAATTTACGGATGCGAGTATGTGTGGTCATGCTTGCCTGCTATGCGAAAAGGATTTGCGCAAGGTATACCTTCCAATGCATGGCAGCGAAAACAGCATTAACCGAGGTGTTGCTTTAGAAAATCCGAAGGAGCTCACGGAGATGATTTTTAGCATTAAATTGTGACCATCATCACCAGTCGCCTAACCGACGTTTACCAGACGCGCGTTCTGAGGTATACCACCCTCCTTCTTCACCTAACTCTCAGATAAGGATAACAAATGTTTACAAAGCAGTATGAGGTTGATGAAAAACATATCGATTTTCAGGGCGTGGTCGATGGCCTCTATTATCCGTTTTATATGGAGTGGACGCGCCATGCTTACATGCGTGAAGCCCTGGGTATCGATATGGAAGAAGAGTTTAAGCAGGGCAAAATTTACATGGTGCTGGAGTATTCCCTGCGCTTTCGTAAGAGCCTGGTGAAAGGTGACAAGGTTGAAGTGACCTGCGTGCTGGCGAAGAATGAGAAACGCAATCGCGTCAATTTTGTGCAGCAGATTCTGGTCAACGGCGTGGTGTATGCCGATGCGACTTTTGTTGCCACCTGCCTGCAGAATGGACGCCCTTCCATGCCTGATGCGGTGATGAATGCGTTAGCGGATGCGTGATGCGGTTTTGCTCTTGGTCGCCATGAATGGCGACCCTACGAAGACCAATGCGCGAAACAAACATTTTATGCGGTCGCCTGGACAGCCAGTTGCATAATTATCCATTCTCTGTAACTTCTTCAATTTCCTCAATTGATAACCAACGAGTTGAATAAATGAGCAACATCACGGCTTCTTCCCTTTCTTACCAGGTTGGCAACGACACGTTCGAAGGATATTTAGTTTTCGCTGCAGATCATCAGGCACCGCAGCCGGGCATTTTAGTGGCGCCAAACTGGATGGGTGCCACTGAGGATGCAGTTGCGCAGGCCAAGACCATCGCCGCCAACGGTTATGTGGTGCTGGTAGCTGACTTGTACGGCCAGGGCCAACGCCCAACATCTGGCGATGAAGCTGGCGCGATGATGATGGCGGTGAAAGATAAGCCGGCCGAAGTGGAACGTATGCAGGCAGCGCTGGCGGCATTGCGCACGCAAACTCTGGCAGCAGTTGATGCCACAAAAGTCGCGGCGATCGGTTTCTGCTTCGGTGGACATTGCGCACTTGAGTTAGCGCGCAGCGGTGCGGATATTAAAGCCGCCGTCTCTTTCCATGGCACGCTGGATACCACCGGCAGTTACGCGGGCAACACCATTAGTGCATCGCTGCTGGTGCTGGATGGCGCTGCGGATCCGCTGGTGCCGCGCGAGCAGTTGGCGGCATTCGCCAATGAGATGAACAGCAAGGGTGTGGATTGGCAGTTGGCGAGTTTTGCCGGTGCGGTGCACTCCTTCACTGATCCGAAAGCAAATAATGAAGGCGTCGCGCAATATCATCCTGAAGTGACGCAGCGTGCATTCAAGCGCATGTATCAGTTGCTGGACGAAGTGTTTTAAACAGTATGGGTCGCCTTTGATGGCGACCCGTAAATAGAATCACTGCATCATAGTTGGCAAAAACAGCGTGAGCTTGCGTTGCTTTGCCTGCGATGCAAATGCTTGTATCGCCTCGCGGAGATCGGGTGCCAGCGTAATGCCATCAGCCACCTCAATATAAACGGTACTTTCATTGGGGATACTGTCTAATAAGCGGCAGAGTTCGGGTTTACTGATGAAGGTAATGTTCTGGTGAATACGCAGTAAATGAATGCTGCCGTGCTGTGTGAGCGTTAAAGTATTTTTCTCGGCTTTCATGACGCTAATTAATAGCTGGCACAATACGCCAAGACCAATACCTTGCAGCAGGCCTATTCCGACAATTCCAGTCACCGTAACCATAAAGGGAATGAACAGCGTCTTACCTTGCCGCCATTCTCTGATGAACAATGACGGAGAGGCGAGTTTAAAACCGGTGAAAATTAGAATGGCTGAAAGGCTGGCAAAGGGGATCGTATTCAATATCGGGCCCAGTAACAGCGCGCTCAATGCCAGGAGCAGACCGTGAAAGATCGCCGAAAAACGCGTGCGAGCGCCGGCATACACATTCGCAGAACTACGCACAATAACCGCCGTTAGCGGCAGACCTCCCAATAAGCCGCTCACCATATTACCTGCGCCCTGCGCAACCAGTTCACGATCGGAGTGCGGTGCGCGCTTGAGGGGATCAATACGTGACGTCGCCTCAAGGCTAAGTAGGGTTTCCAGACTTGCCAGCAGAGCAAGACTGAAAGCAATCTGATAGAGCGAAGGCTGTGATAATGCCGACCAATCGGGCGCTGAGAGTGGCCATGCTTCATCCCATGACCAGTCAGGCAGCTGCACCCGCTGCGATAATGGTAACTGCCAACCTTCTGAAGTGGATAATAAAAATTGCGCCACTATTCCCCACAATACAACGACCAGTGGTGCTGGCAGCGCAGACCATCGGCTTTGCTTAAATCGTGGCATCTCCATCAGGACAAGCAACACCAAACTCACCGCCATAATCAGCACCGATCCGCCGGTGATGTCATGGAAAAAATGCAGCGAAATCTCACTGCCTGCTGGTCTGTCTGGTACATAACCAAACGCGACAGGTATCTGCTGAACGATAAGTAAAATGCCAATGCCCGCCAGCAAACCACGAATCACGGTTCCGGGGATTAAGCCGGCCAACCGGCCTAAACGAAATAGCCCCGCCGCAATCTGCAATGCTCCCGCCAGAATCAGCGCAACTAACATGGCTGATATGCTGCCGAGTGTTGCAATGCTCGTCACCACTAGCGCTATCATTCCTGCTGCTGGCCCACTGACGGAGAGCGGAGAAGGACTGATGGCTGTAATCAATAAACCGCCAATAATTCCACTGAGCAGCCCTGCCAAAGGTGGCATGCCACTTGCCTGAGCCACACCCAAACATAATGGTAACGCAACCAAAAACACCACCACGCCAGCAAATACATCCTGTTTCACCGTCGCTAAATGAGAAAAAAGAGGCGTCTTCATAACGTGACCTCACCGTTCTCATCCGATAAAACGTCCAGAATCCCTGTTTTTAAATCATAAATGCAGCCAAAAATCTCCAGCGGGCGCTGCCGTTTTGCCGATTGAAACAGTGAAGTTTGCTGCAAATGTACAATCTGCTGACGCACGTTAGCTTCTACAAAGAATCGTTTGAGGTGATCTTTGGATAACTGCCTCCACTCCGGATGCTGTTTGATCTGCTGGCGCAAGGCCTGGCTGAGAGGGAACATCTGTCGGGTGAGTGGCGTATCCTTTTTTTCTTCGCCCGGTACCACTGCCATCAAACCGGCAAAATCAACACCGCCACAGTGGGTATGGCCGCAAATGATCACGGTATCGACTCGCAACGTATTCAGAGCATATTCAATGCCGCTCATAATGCTGTCGTCCTCTGCCAGCACCTGATTCGCGACATTACGCATCACAAATAATTCACCCGGCGATGCCTGAACCAAAGTATCTACTGGTACCCGGCTATCAGCACAGCCAATCCACAGGCAACGTGGCGCTTGCCCCGCCTCATGACGGGAAAAGTATTCGGCGTCGTGACGACTGACGCGCGCCGCGTGGATGCGGTTACGCGCCAGCAGGAGTTCTAATGTGGCGTTAGGCATTAGCTATTCTCCTTTAGGATCATTTGTGGCGGCGTTTTCTCAGTGCGTAATAATCTGAGCGCATTAAACGTTACCACCACCGTGGCGCCCGAATCGGCCAGAATAGCCACCCAAAGCCCGGTCACACCGAGCATGCTGGTCAGGAGAAAAATGATTTTTAAGCCAATTGAGAGCGTCACATTCTGACCAATGATGGTTCGGGTGCGGCGGGCTAAATGCAGAAGCTCAGGTAATCCAGCAAGGCGATCATGCGTTAGCGCGACGTCGGCGGTTTCGAGGGCGACGTCGGTTCCGCCACTCATCGCAATGCCAATATCTGCCGCCCGCAATGCAGGCGCATCGTTGATACCGTCACCAACCATGGCCGTTGGCGCTACGATTTGTTGCAGATAGACCGCTTCCACTTTGTGCCTGGGTAATAAACCAGCCTGATATTTCATCCCAAGTGGTCCGGCGATAGCCGCAGCCGCTCGTGGGTTATCACCTGTCAGCATCAGGCTCTCAACATTCATAGCGGTTAAAGCCTGAATGGTTTTTTTGGCATCTACACGCAACGTATCCTGCAGTGCAATAATGCCCAGCGGCACATTCTCTAATGCGACCACCACCACCGTTAATCCGGCGTCCTGCAAACGCTCAATTTCACCCTGCAAGATGCTATCTGGTGCGAATGGCGGCGCAAACGGAGGTGCCATGACGTTGACGTCCCGACCATCAATATCGCCTTTTACCCCCTGACCAGATAACGCCTGGCGATTGCCAGCAATCGGATAATCATTAAAGCGCTTTCTGGCTTGACGGATAATGGCTTGCGCCAGCGGATGGGATGATCCTTCCTCTACACCCGCGGCGAGGCTTAACACCCGATCTTCATCATCGGGTTTATCAGTGATAATGCAAACCACTGTTGGACGCCCTTCTGTCAACGTGCCTGTTTTGTCCATGGCGATAACTTTTATCTCGGCCAACTTCTCTAATGCGGCTCCCCCTTTAATCAGAATCCCGCGACGGGCTGCCGCAGCCAAACCGGAGGTAATTGCGGCAGGCACTGAGATCACCAGCGCACAGGGACAGCCGATTAACATCACCGCCAATCCCCGGTAGAGCCACATATCCCAGGGTTGGTCGTAGAAAAAGGGAGGAATAATCATCACCATCATGGAAAGCAGAGCAATGATCGGCGTGTAGGTGCGGCTGAACACATCAATGAATCGTTCTGTCGGTGATTTATGCGCATCGGCTTCATCAATCAATTTCAGAATGCGATCAATGGCGTTACAGCCTTGTTCAGAGGCGACGATGAACCGACAAACACGATCAACGATCACGCTACCGGCATAAATCTGTTGTCCTTTTGCGTATTCCACCGGAAGAGATTCTCCCGTCAATGCACTCTCATCGAATGCGGCCATGCTGTCCTGCAAAATGGCATCAGCCGGTAACCTACCGCCGGGCGCAATTTCAATTTCATCACCTGGCTTCAATTGACTAACGGGTACCGCCCTCAAGATTCCATCATCCAAAAGCATGACGGTTTCCGGCATTATGGCCATCAGAGAAGAAACCCCCGCTCGAGCTCGCTGCGTAGCGTAATGCTCAAGACTTTCACCGATATGAAACAGCCAAAGCACCACCGCCGCTTCGTATACGGCATTGATCATCAATGCCCCCAGCGATGCGAAACTCATTAAGGTTTCCATGCTGAAAATATTGCCTTCAAGAGATTTCCTCCATGCTTTGCGGGCAACTGGCCACAGCGCAAAGAGTACGAAAAATATAAAGAGCAGTTGTGAAAATCTGATTGAGAGAATCTGCATCGACCAGGAAATCATCAGCAGAATTGAAAAGCCAGCAATAGGTTTAAATAAATCATTTAAACCAGATCTAAATATCATGTTCTTTTTCACCTTCAGCTCCAAATTAGCGACACATGTCGAGAGTGAAGATAAACAACAGATCATTCCAATCGCTCAATGTGAATTACAAATAATTACATGAAGGTTTTATTACAACAAAGATAACGACATGAATTAAATAAACAAAGACCCCATCACTAAACGAAATATAAATTGTTTTACGCGATAAAATAAATGCAATTACTAAATTCATGTAAATAACTACGTTTGCATGTTGCCCGACTGGGTATATTTAATGCAAAACTAAAAGCGGAAGCCTGAATACCAGGCGTAAATGGAGAGTGTAATATGAAAAAAATGATGCTTGCTGTCGCGATGTTTTCTACCACATTGATTTTACCTGTAATTTCTCAAGCGCAGGATAATTTTCCGGTTGAAATTTCTTACAAGGAAACAAAGGGGGGAAACTGGGAGCATATTGGTGACATCTCCTTTACCAACCAAAGAAGAACATCTGAAGAAGTGCTTGAGTCAATCAGAATTGAAGCGCAAAAACGTGGCGCCGTTGGGTATCATGTAACTCGCCTTCAAATGATGAACAATGGTTTCTGGAGTGCGAATGCAGCCATTTATTCGCCGAGAAATAATATGGCGAAAAATAATTAGGGAAGATGTGTAATGGGATTATTCAAATCACTCTTTGCGGGCATTGCAAGTGGGTACCATGGCGGACATGGACATCATCATCACAAGGGTAGTGATTCCAGCAGATATTCACCCTCTGCTAATGAATCTCTGACGATACCTTGCCTACATTGCCAATACCTCTGCAATAAAGACGATCGTTTTTGTGGACAGTGTGGTGGCGAGACCAATGCCATCTGCCCCAACTGCAATAATGTGATTTCACCGGTGGCGACATTCTGCAATAGGTGCGGATTGCAGAAGCGCAAAGGTTAACTGATATTCATTGAGCTATAAGATAAAAAGACCAGCGAGCAAGAGTCTGGTCTTTTTATTTATTAAGGGTGAGATAAGCGTAATGGGCAGGATGAGCCATCCTGCCCATTACTATCAAATAAACGTCCAAATCAGCCAGGTCAGCGCAAAACCACTTAATCCCATGATCGTGGTCAGTACCGTCCAGGTTTTCAAGCCATCTGCAACCGACAAGCCGAGATAGCGCGTGACCACCCAAAAGCCGGAATCATTGACATGCGACAAGCCCAGCGCACCGAAGCATGCTGCCAGCGCGACCAATACCAGCTGCATGTCACCCAGCCCGGCGGCAGCGGTGCTTAACAAGCCGCAGGTGGTGACGATGGCAACGGTGGCGGAACCTTGTGAGGCGCGCAGCGCTAATGAAAGGATAAATGCGGCTGGGATGAGCGGCAGATTAATGGTTTGCAGCGAACCCGCCAGCGCTTTACCGACGCCAGATTCAACCAGCACGCGGCCAAATGCACCACCCGCGCCGGATACCAAAATGACGCCAGCCGCAGTGGAAATGGCGTTATTCGATAAGCTTTCCAGTTTGTCTTTCGTCCAGCCACGGCGAATACCCAGCAACCATGCGGCTAACGCCACAGTCACCAGCAAAGCAATACCTGGCGAGCCGAGCAAGGTTAAGATGTTCAGTAATAAACTGTCTGGGGTTAAGTATGGCGGGAGCAGCGTGCCCAAGGTAATCAGGAAAATAGGCAGAACGATCAAGCCGGAGATCACCCACGCGCCCGGCACATTTTGTTTTTCCTCGCTGGATGACGTCTTCTCGCTGCTTTCAGTTAATTGCAGCTGCTCCAGCACCTGAACTGACAACGCGTAATTTTTGCGATTAATCGCTTTGGCCGCGAAGTAGCCAACCACACCGACGGGAATTGAAAGCGCAATGCCCAGCAGCATCAACCAACCCAAATCCGCATTCAGTAGCGCAGCGGCGGCCGCTGGGCCTGGATGGGTTGGCACGGTGACATGGACCATCAACATCATGCCGGCCATCGGTAAACCGAACTTCAGCGTTGATACCCGCAGCACCTTGGTGAAACCGTAAATCAGCGGTACCACAATGATAAAGCCAACATCAAAGAACACCGGTAGGCCAAGGATAAAGGCCACCGTGGTCAATGCCGCCACCATGCGCTGTGGTCCGCACAGCTTCGCGAAGTGATTGGCCAGCGCATCCGCACCGCCTGATGCTTCAATAATCGCTCCGAGTATCGCGCCCAGAACAATAATCAGCGCGATGTTACCGAGCAAACCGCCCATGCCGCCGAGAATCACCTTCATGATCTCGCCGGTAGGAATTTCGGTGGTTATCGCCACAAATAAGCTGGAAACCAGCAGAGCAATAAAGGGATGAACTTTTGCTTTTATCACCAGAAGTAACAGCAAAATCACGCTTGCCAGCGCGATGGTTAACAACAACGTTGTGGACATCAGTAAGACCTCTAATTATTTTTTTCAGCAGGTAAAAATGGTGTTGGCGCAATGTGAAGCTAAAAAACGACTCATCCCAACGGGATATGAACCGTACGGTGGGTTACTTTTTAAAAATCAATGACCCAAACCGCTTACCACCGTATTGATGTGTAGCACTCGCAACCCTCCTTGTTAAATTACGTTAATATTTGTTTGCTAGTGTGAATCCTGACAGCTTTGTTGTTAAATAAACGTGTCAGGCTTCACAAAACCCACCGCAAAGCGCTTGAAATAACAATTCTTCACATTACCTTTCATATCTCTACAAACCGGCTTAGCCGCACGGGCAACGCCTAAGCCGAAGGGGTGAGTTTGTATTTGCACGATGGCGATGGTGAAGGTTCATAAGCGTGTGAAAATATGTTAAAGCGCAGGTGGGTTATGAAGAGTGTTGATAGTGGAGCGTGAGAAGTGATAGAAAAATCCCCGGCGATAATCACGCCAGGGATGGGGGAGAAGGATATGTTGTGTACTAAGCGCCCGCGCCAGATTGCGGTGCCGCGGGGATGCGTTTGCCCTTCAGCATATTTCTCAGTGCCGGTTCGGCATATTTGGTGATCAGGAAAGCGATATAGTACAGCACGCTGGCCACCACGATAGGCATCAGCAGCATGACAACTTCACTTTTGATATAGACGTTAAGTTTAATCAGCGTGGCAATCATCAGGTTTTCGTGAATCAGATAAAATGCGTAACTGGCAAATCCAACAGCCGTCAGGAAGCGTATCGACAGCCAGCGCTCCATCTGCTTCGAGTAGAAACTGGCGACAAAGAACAACATCACCATCAGCAATGGAATCACAGTTATCGCGCCGGCATTTTTGACGAAATAGCTGAAGTTAATCAGCATCGCCACAGCGACAATCGCATAATGGAACAGTTTATCGCGGCCGTGCATACGTTCATAAACCAGGCAACCCACCATAAACCAGGAATAGTGAATAAAACCAAACTTAGAAATAATATCGATAAGAAGCGGATGGCCGAGCGATTTTAATATCGACGAAGCAGATAACAGCAGCATTGGCACCAGCAAAGCAGGCAAACAATATTTCCGGCCCAGGGTAAAGTAGACGGCGCCAATAATCAGATAGAAAACCGCTTCGACATACAGCGACCAGAACGATCCCGCCATCGATTTAAATTCAATGCCGGTTAATTGCGTCAGGGTTTCCGGGTTGGTAAATATCAAGCCGGGCAGCAGATTCCTGAAGTAAGGCGTCATCGCTGACCATTCAGGAAAGAAACCGCCTACCGCAAACAGCAGCATGCTGGCAATAAACATCGCGGGAAACAGGCGCAACCAGCGCTTTTCCAGGAAACTGATATAGCTGTTGGATTTATCCAGCGTCATAAAAATGACAAATCCCGAGATCATGAAAAACAGTTCTACGCCGAGCCATCCAAAGCTAAAAAGTGGGATATGTTGTGTTTGTGCGACATAAGGCATTAATTCCGGCCATCGCGCGTAAGCGTGGTAACCGATAACTAACAGGATCGCCAGGCCGCGCATACCATCAAGGTGCGTTATACGTGCGTGCATAATTCCCTCAGGAAAGATGACTGGAAGAGTAAAGTCAAATTAACACTGACACAGTTTTACAATCAATCAGGCTAATTCTGATTAAAGCAGAATAAAATAAGAGTCTCTTTAAAAAAACAAAGCCACTCATTAATGGAGAAATAAATAGATTCCCATCAAATATCAGTGACTAAATTAATGGAATCAGAAACTCAAATTTTCCATTACAGATTGTGATGCGGTCCCGGCCCGACAGATTCACGCACAATTAATTCACCGGCAAAGGTTTTGTCATTGCGCATTTCGCCGCCATCCAGCATGGAAATCAGGCGTTCAATGGTTTCCTGAATCATCTCGGTGACCGGCATTTTCACGCTGGATAATGCTGGAATAGTGAACGGTGCCAACGGGATATCGTCGAACCCGATCACCGCCACTTGAGCAGGCACTGCAATCTGCGCTGCCGCCAGCGCTTTTAACGCACCTACCGCCATATCATCGTTGCTGGCCACCAGCGCAGTGAACGTTCTGCCCTGCTTTAGCAACTGTTCCACTGCTGTCATGCCGTTTTGCGCCTGCCATTTTCCTTCGACCACCAGCGCATCATTCATTGGAATGCCATGTTTGGTCAGCGCTGCCTGGTAGCCCGCCAAACGTTCGCGCCCGGTCGGCGAATCCAGCGAACCAGTGATAAAGGCGATATCGCGATGGCCCAGCGCAATCAGCTGTTCCACTGCAGCGCTGCTGCTACGTTGTTGATCAGAGTAAATGCAATAACTGTCGTGCTGACGCAGACGGCGGTTAATTACCAAAATCGGATGTTTGTGCTGCGCGATGATGCTGTCCATTTCATCGGTGGTGAGGAAACGCGGATAGATAATCACGCCATCGCAACGCAAATCGAGCAGGAATTGAATGGCCGCGCGCTCCTCTTCGGCGCTGTGTTTGCCATCCACCAGCAACAGCTGACGTCCCTGCTGTTCCATCAGGCGCGCGGAGTGCTGCATCAACTCGGTGAAGTAGCTGCCGGTATACAAGGTGTTGGTGATCACCAGCCCAATCGTCTGGCTGGATTTGGTCGCCAGGTTGCGCGCCAGCAAGTTAGGGCGGAAATCGGTGGCAGCAATCGCCTGATACACCTTTTCGCGTTTTTCCTGACTGACATAACCATTGCCAGACAACACGCGCGAAACGGTTGCTTTTGATACGCCTGCTACTTTTGCCACCTCAATTATGGTCGCCATGTTTCACTCTTTTTCCATGCTCATCGCATCAGTGTACCTAAGCGACGAAATGTACGGCAATTTTTCTGCCATCACGCCATAAGTGCCCTTTCACCCTCAGCGATCAACTTCACACTTTCAATCATTGAATTTTAAATCTCTTGCCTGGTTTACATCACATCTTCATGATTTTGTGAAACCGGTTTCTCATGATTAAAAATCACGCAGAAAACCGCTGTACCTCTACCAAATAATCAGAGATCAAAAATCCATGGCTAAAAATTATGCGGACGTCTCGCGCGCCATCGTGGCTGCGCTCGGCGGCCTGAACAATATCGAATCGGTGACGCATTGCATGACGCGCCTGCGTTTCGTGGTGAAAGACAGCGCGCACATTGATAACGCCGTGCTGAAAGCCATTCCCGGTGTAATGGGCGTGGTGCATACCGATACGCAGTGTCAGGTGATCATTGGCAACAACGTGAACCTCGCCTATCAGGAAGTGTTGAAGCTCGGCACACCGAACAGCGATGGCTCAGCGCCAGTGAAACGCAAAATCACCCTGCGCAGCATTGGTGCCGGGATTCTGGATGCGCTGGTGGGCACCATGTCTCCGCTGATCCCGGCGATCATTGGTGGCTCGATGGTGAAACTGCTGGCGATGGTGCTGGAGATGAGCGGCGTACTAGAGAAAGGCTCCTCGACGCTGATCATCCTCAATGTGATTGGTGACGGCGCGTTCTTCTTCCTGCCGATTATGGTAGCCGCCTCAGCCGCGCTGAAATTCAAAACCAACATGTCGCTGGCGATTGCTATCGCGGGCGTGCTGGTACATCCCAACTTTGTTGATTTGATGGCGAAAGCCGCGCAAGGCCAGGCGGTGGAATTTGCCTACATCCCGGTGACGGCGGTGAAATACACCTACACGGTGATTCCGGCGTTGGTGATGACGTGGATTCTGTCGCACATCGAATTCTGGATCGATCGCATCACGCCGGCGGTTACCAAGAACTTCCTTAAGCCGATGCTGATTGTGCTGGTGGCTGCGCCAATCGCTATTGTGCTGATCGGACCGCTCGGTATCTGGATTGGTAGCGGCATTTCGGCGCTGGTTTACACCATTCACGGCTATCTTGGCTGGTTATCGGTGGCGATTATGGGCGCGCTGTGGCCGCTACTGGTGATGACCGGCATGCATCGCGTGTTTACCCCAACCATCATTCAAACCATCGCCGAAACCGGCAAAGAAGGCATGGTGATGCCATCGGAAATCGGTGCCAATCTGTCGCTGGGCGGTTCTTCGCTGGCGGTCGCATTCAAAACCAAAAACCCCGAATTGCGTCAAACCGCGTTTGCGGCGGCGGCATCGGCGATTGTCGCGGGCATTTCTGAACCGGCGCTGTACGGCGTAGCGGTCAGGTTGAAACGCCCGCTGATCGCCAGCCTGATCAGTGGCTTTATTTGCGGCGCGGTAGCCGGGATTGGCGGACTCGCCAGCCATTCGATGGCCTCGCCCGGCCTGTTCACCAGCGTGCAGTTTTTCGATCCCACCAATCCGATGAGCATCGTGTGGGTCGGCGGCGTGATGCTGCTGTCGGTAGTGCTCTCCTTCATTCTTACGTTGATTCTCGGCTTTGAAGATATTCCGGTCACCGAGCCCGCGCAGTCAAAGCCGGTATCGGATGATGCCAAACCCGGTAACGTTAATTTATCCAAGGTGTAAAAGAGGTTTTTATGTCTGAAGTGACATTTCCAGAGGGATTCTTGTGGGGCGGCGCGTTAGCCGCCAATCAGTCAGAGGGGAGCTATCTGGCAGGCGGTAAAGGCTTGACCACGGTGGATATGATCCCGCACGGTGCGCATCGCATGCCGGTAAAGCTGGGTCAGGAGAAGCGCTTCGCACTGCGCAGCGATGAATATTATCCAAGCCATGATGCCATCGATTTCTACCGTCGCTACAAAGACGATATCGCGCTGATGGCGGAAATGGGTTTCACCGTGTTCCGCACCTCGATTGCCTGGAGCCGTATTTATCCGCAAGGCGATGAATTGACGCCCAACGCGGAAGGCATTGCGTTCTACCGCAGCCTGTTTGAAGAGTGTCAGAAATATGGCATCACGCCGCTGGTGACGCTGTGCCACTTCGATGTACCAATGAATCTGGTGACCGAATACGGTTCGTGGCGCAATCGCAAAATGATCGAATTTTTCAGCCGCTACGCGCGTACCTGCTTTGAAGAATTTAACGGTTTAGTGAAGTATTGGCTGACCTTTAACGAGATCAATATCCTGCTGCACAGCCCGTTTTCTGGCGCCGGTTTGGTGTTCGAACCGGGCGAAAACCCGGAGCAGGTGAAGTATCAGGCGGCGCATCATGAGCTGGTAGCCAGCGCGCTGGTGACTAAAATCGCCCATGAAATTAACCCGGAAAATCAGGTTGGCTGCATGCTGGCGGGCGGCAACTTCTATCCGTGGTCGTGCAAGCCGGAAGACGTGTGGGCGGCGCTGGAGAAGGATCGCGAAAACCTGTTCTTTATCGATGTGCAGGCGCGCGGCGCTTATCCTTCCTATGCCGCGCGGGTGTTCCGCGAGAAAGGCGTGGAGATTGCGATGGAAGCGGAAGATGCCGCCACGCTGCGTCACACCGTCGATTTCGTCTCCTTCAGCTATTACGCCTCACGCTGCGCCTCGGCAGAGATGAATGAGCAAAACAGCAGCGCCGCCAACGTGGTGAAATCGCTGACCAATCCGCATGTCAAACGCAGCGATTGGGGCTGGGGCATCGATCCGCTCGGCCTGCGCATCACCATGAACATGATGTATGACCGCTACCAGAAGCCGCTGTTTCTGGTGGAAAACGGGCTCGGCGCGCACGATGAAATCAACGCCGACGGCGAGATTCACGATGATTACCGCATCAGCTACCTGAAGGAACACATTCAGGCGATGGGCGAAGCGATTGCCGATGGCATTCCGCTGATCGGCTATACCACGTGGGGCTGCATCGATTTGGTGGCGGCATCGACCGGCGAGATGAGTAAGCGCTACGGATTTGTTTATGTCGATCGTGATGATAAAGGGAACGGCAGCCTTGAACGCATCCGCAAAAAATCGTTCTGGTGGTACAAGCAAGTAATCGCAAGCAACGGGCGGAAACTGGACGCGATTTAAATAGGTGGTCGCCATGAATGGCGACCCTACTAAGTGCGGCGCGGCGTTGCGGTTGGCCACGCTTGTTGCGGGAACAGATAGAGCCGAATACTGAACAGATGGAACAGCGGCGTTAGCACCCTTTCGTCGCGTTTCGCCAGTTGTTCCAGCTTCAGCAGCAGCAAATCCAGCTCCTCCTGCAAATCCGCATGCGGTGGCGTTTGCAGAGACTTTAGGCGGCGCTTGAGAAACAGCGCCAGCTCATGAAACATCTGACCGCTATCCAGCTGATATTGCTGCAGCAACTCCTTATGGCGCGCGTAATAGTCAAAGCTGTTAACGCCCAGCCACACTTCCTTAAGCAACATGCCAGCCGAACGCATATCGGGATGCGGATCGAGGCGTAAACGCGGCAACACCACGTTCACTTTATCCAGCATCAGGCTGATAAAACGTTGACGTCCCAGCAGTGACGAACCGTTTCGTTCCGTCTCTTTAATAAAGCGCAGCAGCTCGCGCAGACCTTGCCGCACGGCGCGGCGCGCGGTCCATGAAGGTCGCTTATTGCGCATGATGGCGGTGATGATCACTGCAAACATTACGCCCGCCATGGTGGCAATCGCGTTGTTGATCAGCAGCACCAGATCGGGTTTTAAATGGTGGCCAAGGCCAATAAAGCCGGGGATCTGAATCGCCACGCTCAGGCCGATCATGTTGGTGGAGGGACGCGCAATCATCAGCGCCAGCAACATCAGGCCGGGCGCGAGGCAAATCATCAGGGCTTCGAATGAAGTGGCTTGCGGGATCAAAAGCGCCACGTAAATCACGCTGATAATGATCGCCACAATGACGCCACGCACAAACAGCTTCATCGACGTCAGCGGCGTATCCTGACTGGCAAGCAATGAGCAGAGGATTGCCGCCATCACCGGCGCCGATGCGCCATCACGCCAGCCTGTTCCCATCCACAACAAGCAGGAACCAAAGGTGGCACAAAACGCGGTTAATGCCGACAGCCGGATTAATCCTTTATCGAAAAAGCGGTGCGTGCGTTTGCCGCGCGCCAGTGTGGTGTCGCCCGAGAGATCGCTCACCAATCCGCCGACGCTTTGATAGGCACCCGCAATGCGCACGAAATCCGCCAGCCGTTCCATTAATCCGGTAAACAGCAGCCAGTTTTCGGTGGGCAATTCGCCTTTTTGCCAGGCAAGATTAATTTCAGCCTGGCAATCACTCAACGTCTGTTGAATGCCGCTGGTTTCCCCTACCGCTTCACCGTCGTTGAGCCACTGCAGAAACAGCTGAAAGGTCTGTGCCACGTTTTCCGGAAAAGCGATTTGCAGCGTAGAAAGCCGCTGCAGGCGCATTTCAATAGCCGTTAATGTTGGGATCAAATAGGAGAGATGTTGATACTGCACGCTCACCAGGCGAATCAGTCGCCGCGCGGCATCACCTTCATAGACGCAATGGGTGATCAGCACTTCCACCTGCTGCGGATGGGTCGCCATGCGGATCAGAATATCATCACGCTCGGGCGAACTGTCGCTGGGAATACCAGAAAGCAGATCGCTGCACAGTTTGCGCGCGTTGAGATACCAGTGGCTGACGCTCTGCTCCAGCAGGCTGCGCATCGACACTGGAAACAGCAGCGCGTGCACCAGGCTGCTGCAGACGATGCCGAGCGTAATCTCTTCGATACGTGAAATCACCGTGCTGGTGATCGACAACGGCGTGGTGACCTCCGGAAAACCCATGATCGCCGCGCTGTAACCGGCCAGCATAAACACGTAACTTTTCGGCGTGCGGTCGTGCAGCGACAGATAAAGGCAAACGCTGACCCACAGCGAAATGCAGAAACAGAACAGCAGCGGATGCTGCACGGTTGGCGGAAAAATAAAGAAAACGAACACGCCACCTAATAAGGTGCCCAGCAAGCGGAACACCGATTTGGAAATGGTTGAGGCGGAATAGAGCTGTGACGCGAGCAAAACCGTGGTCACCGCCCAGGCCGGTTTATCCAGGTTCAATTCGAGTGCGAAATAGAGTGCCAGAAAGGCGGCCAGACAGGTTTTTACAGCAAAAAAAACGGCGTTTTTTGAAAACCACTGCATGACACGGTGACCAGGATGTACTGAATGTTGCGTATCCTGCCAGAATGTGAAAAAGCCTCACCTCGATAAATATGTCGAATTGTTTCGCAATCGAAAACCATGTTCATCGCGCGGTTTGTTTGCGGCGCGAATGTGTAAGCTATGCTAATGAAAAAACTGCCAGTAGATGCAGATTTGTCGCTAATTTACTCATCATCAGCGTTTTGAGCCGCTTTCACGCACATTTGTTATCAGGTCGATAAATGTGTGCTGGATCACATTTTGGCGAAATGCGCCCTTTTTGGCCGTTTATCCATAAAATAATTTCGCGCATCGACAGGTAGTAATATCGCTGGGATTTTCTCAGGGTGTGCATTTATGCATGCAAGGTCGCCATGAATGGCGACCCTACGGGGGACATGTGTACTTTTTTAACCGCAGCGATGGTAATATTTGCGCGCTGAATAATGCGAAGAACTTTCGGGAACGCAGTATGTTACGTAAACATCAAATTCTTCGGGAAGCCGACGTGCTGCTTTCCCTGCTCCACATTTGCAAAATCGTCATTACGGCCCTTTTTCTGCTGCTGTTTATTTCTCGCTCAGCAATCGCTGAAATAAAAGACGATAAAGCTAATCGCATTGTCAGCGGCATTATTAGTTTTACCCATTGGCCGGGATTAACCCGCGCGCCTCAGCTTTGCGTATTTTCTTCTGCACAGCATCTTTCGCTGCCACAAAATAAAGTGCCCTCAGCGGTACCGTTCAGCGTGGTTTATCTTGCCAGCGAGAGCGAACTAACGACGCAACAGTGCGATGCGGTCTATTTTGGCGATCAGACACCAGAACAACAGTTAGAACTATTAAATCGCTTCAAGGGTAAAGCGGTATTAACCCTTGCAGAGAACAATGCGGAATGTACCGTCGGGGCGGCTTTCTGCCTGATTTTTAAATCAGATCACACGCTGTTCTCAGTCAACCTTGATTCGCTTGCCAGGAGCGGCGTCAAGGTGAGTCCGGACGTGCTGTTGCTGTCCCGCAATGGAAGCAAATAAGATGAAATTAGAAAATTCAATCAACGACAAATCATCGATTCGCAACAAGTTGCGCAAGATCAGCACCATAAACTCGGCGGTTATTTTACTGCTGTGCTGGCTGTTGCTCTCATCGACTTCCCTGCTGTTTATTAAAAGCTACGAGAAAAGAAACCTCGAATTAATTGCCGCCACGCTCAGCACCACGCTGACCGCCGCCACGGTTTTTGAAGACAGCTACGACGCGCATAATAAAATCGCGCGTCTCGGCAATGAAGGTATGTTTGATTCGGCGAAATTAGTGACTGACGATCAAACCGTTTTAGTTGACTGGCATGATCAACAGGAACAAACCGGCTGGTATCCGCGTTTATTACGTGAGTGGATTTATCTCAAACCGTTTAGCGTTAATATTATCCACTCTGAAACCAATGTCGGTACGCTGACGCTGGAAGGTACGGTGACCGGCGCGGCTGATTTCATTCGTTATTCGCTGATGATTCTGACCAGCGGCATGCTATGTGTATTAATCATTTCATTCCTGCTGAGTGAGTTTCTCCATCGCGGCATTCTCGCCTCGCTGCGCAACATCACCAGCTCGATTCACTATGTGATCCATTCCGGTGATTTTTCCTTACGTATTCCGGAGAGTCCGACGCGCGAGTTTCAGCTGTTTTCAAATGACCTCAACTCGCTGCTGACCGAGATGCAGACACTGCAGGCTTCTCTGATGCGCGATAACCGCACGCTGGCGGCTAAAGCGCTGGAAGATCCTTTAACCGGCCTCGCCAACCGCGCCGCCTTTGTGGCGCGCTTAACACAGTTGCTCGATCAGCAATTGGCGAAAGAGCGCTTCGTTTTGCTGTTTCTCGATGGCGATCGCTTTAAAAGCATCAACGATAATTGGGGCCATGCGGCCGGTGATGAGGTGCTGAAAGCCATTGGTTCACGACTTTCGACATTGGCGTATAAGCAGGATTTAGTCGCCCGTTTAGGCGGGGATGAGTTTGCCATGCTGGTAAGCAGCCGCGCCAGCGACGCGCAACTGCAGTTGTTGATGCAGGATATTAGCGAATCGATTAGCCAGAAAATCATTATTGCGGAAGGCACACCGATTTCTACCTCGGTGACCATTGGTTACGCCTGGTCGCAGCACGGTGATACCGTTGAGTCGATTCTGGAACGCGCAGATATGAACATGTACAAAAACAAGGGAATGAGTAAGGTGCGGATATGAAGATGAAAATTTTCCTGATGGTGTGCGTGTTAGCGCTGGTCGGTTGCCAGACAAAGGGACGTTTCAGTGACGAGCAGATTGCAGCAATGCGCAATGCTGGATTCAGCCAAAATACCGAAGGCTGGGGATTAGGCTTGTCGGACAAAATCCTGTTCGGCGTCAACGAAGCGCAACTCACTCCCGCCAGCAAAGAGAATATTCAGTCGATGGCGAAAAATCTGGCGTCGACCGGCATTAACCATGTGCGTATTGATGGTCATACCGATAATTACGGCAAAGCGGATTACAACCAGCAACTCTCATTGAAAAGAGCCAACGCCGTCGCAACACAATGGGCAGCAGGTGCAGCGATTCCGCGCGAAAATATTATTACGCGCGGATTAGGCATGAGCGCACCGATTGCCAGCAATAACAACGCGCAGGACCGCGCACAAAATCGCCGCGTGGCGATTGTGATTACGGCGCCGTGATAATCTGGCGCGTAATCGCATAATCATAAAGGCGGTCGCGCGCTAAATTCTTCATCTTCACTTCGCACATAATATCGAAGGCGTTAAACGACAGCGCCCAATCATTTAAGCTTTGATTAAAGTAATAATCGGCATGGGCGCGAAGTTTGCTTTTCGACACCGCCAAATACTGCTGATCCGGGAAACCGTGATCGGGAATTAGACCTTCCTGCGCAATTGAATAGTGCAAAACTGGCCTTACTCCGCGCCATGATTCTTTGATTAGCGCGATGCGCGTATCGTCTGCCTGAATATAGTGATTCTCTTTCACCCAATGATGGTGAATATCCAGCACCACCGGACACAGCTCACGCGCCTGCAACACATCGTCCAGCGAACAGGATATTTCATCATTCTCCACCGTTAGCATATTGCGCGCTTCAGGACTCAGCCGCAGAAACGCGGCGCGAAATCCCTCATAGCCCTTTTTGCCGTTCATATGGATGTTGATTTTGAAATCCTGAAACTGGCGGCCATAACCCATTAATACCGCGCAGGTGGCGTGATATTCCACATCCTCAATCGCGCGATCGACCACGCCATCGTTATCGGAGGCCAGCACCGTATATTGGCCGGGATGGAATGACAGGCGGAGATTATTGGCACGCGCCAGCTCGCCACAACGACGAAATAACGGTGTGAGATCGGACAATAATTCACCATATAGCTGCGTTGCTTCCGGCACGGTATACAGCGGCAATAGATCGCTGCCGATGCGCATCATGCGCAGCGCGTCCGGCTGAGTGGCAAGCTGTTCGAGCGTGAGAAGGAGATTGTGCAGATTGTTTTGCGCCAGCTGGTTCAGCAGTGTGATACGTGAATCATCGTCAAGGCTAAGAAAGCGCGTGCGGGTGGTGCTTTTGAAGGGATACGGCTGTTTAGCCTGTTGATCCAGATACTTACAAGCAAAGCCTAATTTCATTTCATCCCCCGTTTAATCAGCCTGATAGTGTAGCTATGATTGGAGAATGTGCACGGGGTCAAAGCCATGAATGAAGCATTTACGAGCGATATGAGAAGGTCGCCATGAATGGCGACCCTACGGTCTGATGAATCCCCACAAAAACGAAGCAGGCACAGTGGAAAAATGATCTAATTATTGCGCCAACAAAAAATAAGATCGCCACTATGCCTGCTTCCGCATTTTGCCATAAATTTTTACGGGAATCTTTAGCCAGCACCCATCAGTATCGTCGTAACGCCCTCACTGATATGACGATTTCCCTGACCCGCGGTGCTTCCCTCAATCTGACCAGCATTGGTCGCTCTCTTGCGGGCGATGCCCGCGTTAAGCACAAAATCAAACGCGTTGACCGCCTTATGGGGAATGCCGCCCTCCACCGGGAGGTGCCCGCGCTGTCACGCGACATTATCTGCTGGCTTATCCGGGACATGAAGGAGTGCGTCATTGCCGTGGACTGGAGCGCCTGGCCGACTCAGTCCTTCAGCCTTTTGCGTGCCAGCCTGCTGGCGGATGGACGCGCCATCCCGCTGCTGAGCCTCATCGCAGAAGGCGATAAGCTGGGAAATCCCGACCTTCAGAACCGTTTTCTGGACGACCTGGCCGGGTGCCTGGGAGACAGGAAAGTGACCATCGTCACCGATGCCGGGTTCCGCCGCGAGTGGTTTAACCGCGTTCAGTCGCACGGATGGCACTTCATCGGCCGGCTCAGGGGCAACGGCGTTCTGAAGCTGGCCGGAACGGAAGAGTGGGTAACGCCGGGTCAGCTAAAAGCCGGCACAACGCCGCGCTGTGCTGGTGCGGCCCGGCTGACGCGATATAAAAAATCACCGGCTTACGGCTTCGTGCACGTTCATAAGAGAGCACCCAAAAATCGTCACGGAAAGAAAAGCCGGGATCGTTTTTTTTACACGCGCGAAGAGGCAAACCAGAGTCGCCTGGCCCGTGAGCCGTGGGTGCTGTTTACCAGCGATGCGGAGCTGAAGTCACGGACGATAATGAAGCTTTACAGCCGGAGAATGCAGATAGAGCAGAACTTCCGGGATGAAAAGAGTGAACGTTACGGTATGGGGCTGAGAAGCAGCTTCAGCCGGAGTGTGGAAAGGATGTCAGTGCTGAACCTGCTGTCGACGCTGTGCAGCATCGTACTGTGGCTGATGGGCTACGCGCTTGAAAGAAAAGGCGAGCACCGGTTTTATCAGGCGAACACGGTGCAACACCGGCGAGTACTGTCATACCTTACGCTGGCAAGAAATGCGATAAGGCACAACCCGGCAGGGATCAGTCAGCTGGATATAGAAACGGTGCGAGCCGAACTATCAGCGAGTTACAGGAATATCGTATATGTGTATTAACGATATTCCTGGGGATCCCTCAGCCCTACGGTGAGACAAGAGGTTTTGTAGGGTCGCCATTTATGGCGACCGCAAGGTGACATGAGCAGTATTTTGTAGGGTCGCCATTTATGGCGACCTGGATAAATCAAACGTCCGGGAAGGTCATATTGCTGCCCGGTGCTTCACGATGCAGATGGATAAAGTTCAGGTGACGTTCGTACTGATCGAGAATATCGATAATTACCTGCTCTTTGTTGTAGTCCATCAAATCGTTGCCCTGGCTGCCTTCCAGCAGGAAGGTTTCCAGACGGTAATAAGTCGACTTACCACTGCGTGCGCGATAGGTAAAGCCCGGTACCGAATACTGCTGCGGCCAAATTTGATAAACAAAATCCTGCTCTTCGCCCAGCAATACACGCAGATCAAGGTGGCCCAGCGGCTGCCCCTCTTCTGGCTCGGCTCGCTCCAGCGAGATACGTCCACCGCGCAGTTCCAGCTCTTTCGCCACATCCTGCATCGCCGGGAACAGCACCTCTTCCATCATCTTCTGCGTGTAGCGCGTGCCAGGATAGTTCATCAGGCGCGACAGACGTTTTTTCCAGCTCAGGCGATCGTTACTGGCCGGAATGTACGGCGCAGTGTCGCGGCTGGCGCTGGCACGGCGATGATCTTCCACCTTCAGCGATTTATACAGCCCGGCCATCACAAAGAAGATCACAAAGCTAAACGGTAAGCCCATGATCACCGTGGCGTTCTGCAGCGCAGAAATACCGTTGGTCATCAGCATACCCATCGTCAGCACACCAATCGCAATTGACCAGAAGATACGCAGCCAATTCGGTGCATCGCTGTTGATGTCTTTCAGCTTCGAGGTGAAGTTACCCAGCACCAGCGAACCGGAATCCGCCGAGGTCACGTAGAACAGCATGCCGGTGATGGTGGCCACCGAAGCACTGAACTTAAACGCCGGATATTGCGCCAGCAGGCTGTAGAAGCCGCGTTCGGCATGCGCCATCACTTCCTGGGCAAAACCGGCATCGCCATGAATGATTTCATACAGCGCCGCGTTACCAAACACTGATAACCACAGCAGCGTAAAGGTGAACGGGATAATCAGCGTACCCAACACGAACTCACGAATGGTACGACCACGCGAAATACGTGCGAGGAACAAGCCGACAAACGGTGACCAGGCAACCCACCACGCCCAGAAAAACAGCGTCCAGCTATTCATCCACTCGCGCGGCTGGTCGAAGGCAAAGGTATTCAGCGTCATGCCCATAAAGCGATTGACGTAGTCACCGACGTTCAGCACCAGCGCGTTGAGCAGGAAATCGGTTTTACCCATAAACAGCACGAACAGAATCAAGCCCAGCGCCAGCGCGACATTCAATTCAGAGAGAATACGGATGCCTTTATCCACGCCGGAGGTCACTGAAATGGTGGCGATGATCACCGACAGCACAATCAGCGCCGCCTGCGCCGTGAAACCTTCCGGCACATCGAACAGCACGTTGAGGCCGTAGTTCAGCTGCACCACACCAATCCCTAAGGTGGTGGCGATACCAAAGATGGTGCCGATCACGGCAGCGATATCCACCGTGTGACCAATCGGGCCATTAATGCGTTTGCCGAAAATTGGATAAAGCGCTGAACGGATAGTGAGCGGCAGGTTATAGCGATAGCTGAAGTAGCCGAGCGCGATGCCCATCAATGCGTACATCGACCAGCCGGTGACGCCATAGTGGAACAGCGTCCACACCATCGCCTGACGCGCGGCTTCCATGGTCTGCCCTGCACCTTCTGGCGGCTGCATATATTGCGTTACCGGTTCGGCAACCGAGAAGAACATCAGGTCAATACCGATACCGGCGGCAAACAGCATCGCCGACCAGCTCAGCAAACTGAACTCGGGTTTAGATTGCTCCGGCCCGAGTTTGATCGCGCCGTAGCGCGAACACGCCATATAGATGACGAACACGATGTACAGCGTGGCAGCGAGCATGTAGTACCAGCCAAACGTGGACGTGACCCAATTGACGGCGGTCAGAAGCCAGCTGGCAGCGAGTTCGCTGTAAAAAATCGTAACAAGTGAAAATGTCAGAATCAGTCCGGCTGAGGTGTAAAACACCACAGGATTGATTCTGTCTTTTTCACTGGCAGGTGGATTAATCATCGATTACCTCTGGTTAATTTCCTGTAGTACGTGCCAAAAAAGCTCAATCAGGTCGCCATTAATAGCGACCTTACGAGGGAAAGTGCGGTTTTCATGGGGTGCGCGTCAGTACGCACCTGCTGAGATCCTTTCAACTCACCGCTTCGTTTTTGTAACAATCCAAGCACAGCATCCTAACAAATTTCTTTTTTATATTGAACGTGCAATCAAAAAAAGTTTTAATAGTGTCCTTACATTGCGGTGGAGCTGGAGTGTTATGCCAAAGGTGGGAATGCAGCCGATACGTCGTCGGCAACTGATTGATGCGACCCTGAGCACCATTAACGAAGTCGGGATCAACGACGCCACCATTGCGCAGATTGCGCGACGTGCTGGTGTATCGACAGGCATCATCAGCCACTACTTCAAAGACAAGAACGGTCTGCTGGAAGCCACGATGCGTGACGTAACACGTCAGCTGCGTGATGCGGTAGCAGCAAGGTTAAAACCGCTGGCCGACGCCAGCACCGAAGCGCGCCTGCTGGCGATTGTGGAAGGCAACTTTGATGATTCGCAGGTGCACAGCGCCGCGATGAAAGCCTGGCTGGATTTCTGGGCCAGCAGCATGCATCAGCCACAGTTGGGCCGCTTAGAACGCGTAAGCAGCCGTCGTCTGTTTTCCACGCTGGCAGCCGAGTTTCGTCGCGTTATTCCACGCGAAAATGCGCGCCTGGCGGCACATGGCCTCGCCTCGCTGATTGATGGCCTGTGGCTGCGCGCAGCGCTCAGCGGTAAACCGTTCGATTTGGCTATCGCCAGACAGCTCACCACCCAATTCATTCGTCAGCAATTGGCTGACCAGAATCACTGAGGAAGGAGAAATCATGTCCCGATTCACCGAGCAACACCTTTATATTGATGGCGCATTGGTTCCCGCTGCGGCAGGTAACACATTCCAGACCATCAATCCGGCAAACGGCGAAGTGTTGGCCGACGTGCATGAGGCCGATCGCGCAGACGTTGATCGCGCCGTTGCCGCAGCGAAAAAAGGCCAGAAAGTCTGGGCGGCGATGACCGCCATGGAACGTTCACGCATTCTGCGTCGTGCGGTCGATATTCTGCGTGAGCGCAATGACGAACTGGCCGCGCTGGAAACCCTCGACACCGGTAAACCACTGAGCGAAACCCAAAACGTAGATATCGTGACCGGTGCCGACGTGCTGGAGTACTACGCGGGCTTGATTCCTTCGTTGGAAGGCCAGCAAATCCCGCTACGCGACACGTCTTTCGTGTACACCCGCCGCGAACCTCTGGGCGTGGTGGCCGGTATCGGCGCGTGGAACTATCCGATTCAGATCGCCTTGTGGAAATCAGCACCTGCGCTGGCCGCCGGTAACGCGATGATCTTCAAACCAAGCGAAGTCACGCCGCTCACCGCGCTGAAGCTGGCAGAAATCTACACCGAAGCGGGCGTACCAAACGGCGTGTTCAACGTGCTGAACGGTCGCGGCGCGGTTACTGGCCAACTGCTCACCGATCATCCGGGCATCGATAAAGTCTCCTTCACCGGCGGCGTCGCCAGCGGTAAGAAAGTGATGGCGAATGCGGCTGGTTCAACGCTGAAAGACGTCACCATGGAGCTGGGCGGTAAATCACCGCTGATCATCTTCGATGACGCCGACCTCGACCTCGCCGCTGATATCGCCATGATGGCGAACTTCTATAGCTCGGGACAGGTTTGCACCAACGGCACGCGCGTGTTTATCCCGGCTACGTTGCAAGCGGCGTTTGAAGCGAAAATCGCCGAGCGCGTGGCGCGTATTAAGGCGGGCGATCTCAACCATCCTGATACCAACTTCGGTCCGCTGGTCAGCTTCGCACATCGCGACAACGTGATGCGCTTCATTGAATCCGGCATCAGCGAAGGGGCGCGTCTGCTGTGCGGCGGTAAACGCCTGAGTGGCGCAGCTTTCGATAACGGCGCATGGGTAGAACCAACCGTGTTCACCGACTGCCGCGATGAGATGACCATTGTGCGCGAAGAGATCTTCGGGCCGGTGATGTCGATTATGAGCTACGAAAGCGAAGAAGAAGTGGTTCGCCGCGCCAACGCCACCGAATTTGGCCTGGCTGCCGGTGTAGTAACCCAGGATCTCAACCGCGCGCACCGCGTGATTCACCAGATTGAAGCGGGTATCTGCTGGATCAATACCTGGGGCGAATCTGACGCCGCGATGCCTGTCGGCGGTTACAAGCATTCGGGTGTAGGCCGCGAAAATGGCCTGATGACGCTGCAAAACTATACGCAGGTGAAATCTGTGCAGCTCGAAATGACCCGTTTTCAGTCCGTATTTTAATTTTGGCTTTTAACCTGAGGAACGACTAATGGAATTTGATTACATCATTATCGGAGCCGGATCCGCAGGGAACGTTTTGGCAACAAGACTGACCGAAGATAGCAGCGTCAATGTGCTGCTTTTAGAAGCGGGCGGCCCAGATTACCGCTTCGACTTCCGCACGCAGATGCCTGCGGCGCTGGCTTTCCCACTGCAGGGAAAACGCTACAACTGGGCGTACGAAACCGAACCTGAGCCGTACATGAACAATCGCCGCATGGAGTGCGGACGCGGTAAAGGTTTGGGCGGATCGTCGCTGATCAACGGCATGTGCTACATCCGTGGTAACGCGATGGATCTCGATAACTGGGCCAATGAACCTGGTCTGGAAAACTGGAGCTACCTGAACTGCCTGCCCTACTATCGCAAATCTGAAACGCGCGATATCGGTGCCAACGATTATCACGGCGGCGAAGGTCCAGTCAGCATCACCACCTGTAAACATGGTAACAATCCGCTGTTCGCCGCAATGATTGAAGCCGGCGTGCAGGCGGGTTATCCGCGCACTGACGATCTCAACGGTTATCAGCAGGAAGGCTTCGGGCCAATGGATCGCTTTGTGACGCCGGAAGGTCGCCGCTCCAGCACCGCGCGTGGTTATCTCGATACCGCGAAAACGCGCCCGAACCTGAAAATCGTCACTCATGCGACCACAGACCGCATTCTGTTTGAAGGCAAACGCGCGGTAGGCGTGCAATATCTGCTGGGTTCCAGCAATACGTCGCATCAGGCGCATGCGCGCCGTGAAGTGCTGCTGTGCGCCGGTGCCATCGCCTCGCCGCAGATTCTGCAGCGCTCCGGTGTCGGTTCCGCTGAACTGCTGAAACAGTTTGATATCCCGCTGGTGCATGATTTGCCGGGCGTGGGCGAGAACTTGCAGGATCACCTCGAAATGTACCTGCAATATGAGTGCAAAGAGCCGGTATCGCTCTATCCGGCATTGAAGTGGTGGAACCAGCCGAAAATTGGTGCGGAGTGGCTGTTCAACGGCACCGGCGTCGGTGCCAGCAACCACTTTGAAGGCGGTGGTTTTATTCGCAGCCGTGAAGAGTTCAGCTGGCCGAATATTCAGTATCACTTCCTGCCGGTAGCGATTAACTATAACGGCTCGAACGCGGTGGAAGCGCACGGTTTCCAGTGTCACGTTGGTTCGATGCGCTCACCGAGCCGCGGCCATGTGCGTCTGAAATCACGCGATCCGCGCCGCCATCCGGCGATTCTGTTCAACTACATGTCACACGAGCAGGATTGGCAAGAGTTCCGCGATGCGATTCGTATCACGCGCCAAATCATTAACCAGCCGGCGCTGGATAAATATCGCGGCAAAGAAATCAGCCCAGGCCTGGATTGCCAGACCGATGAGCAACTTGATGAGTTTGTGCGTAATCATGGCGAAACGGCTTATCACCCGTGTGGCACCTGTAAAATGGGTACTGACGAGATGTCGGTGGTTGATGGCGAAGGCCGAGTGCATGGCGTCGAAGCGCTGCGCGTGGTGGATGCCTCGATTATGCCGTTGATCATCACCGGTAACCTCAATGCCACTACCATCATGATCGGCGAGAAAATCGCAGACAACATTCGTGGCCGCCAGCCGCTGCCGCGCAGCGAAGCGGATTACTTTGTTGCCGGTGATAAACCGGTGCGCGCTGAACCGATGCGTGGGTGAGATTGATTTAGGGGCGACGTTCGTCGCCTTTTTCTTTTGTCGCAAATTCAAGCTGCAACTCGCGTCTTAATCATTGGACAAACTGAACTCCGCACAATGGTTACATGTTACTATTAATAATCAACTAAAAGTATGTTGTAACTATAAGCCTTAATTATCGCCCCGTCGCATTTGGTAATACAAAGCAACGCCCTCTTCATCTTCTCTGCTGATTTATCTGCTTCAATAAGCCTCTAATTTCATGAGGATCCGCCATGAACCGCCGCCACTTTTTATCGTATCTGACACTTTCCGCGCTGGCCTTTCGCAGCGGGCTAACCTGTGCTGCTCCAGCGCGCGTAACCACCCAAGTCCTGCCGCTGTGGCCTGATTTACCGCCGGGCGGCGGCGGACCTGCTGGCGAGCTGGTGATTTCAGCCAAAGGTGCGCAACGCAATATCGTGCGGCCGACGCTTATGGTATTAACGCCGCCCTCGCCCAATGGCCGCGCGGTATTGATCGCCGCGGGTGGCGGTTACACGCGCATTGAAATGGGCAAAGAAGCCTGGCCCGCCGCAGCCTGGTTGACGGCGCGCGGATATACCGCTTATGTGCTGAGCTATCGTTTGCCGCATGAAGGCTGGAAAGATGGCGCGATGGTTTCACTGCAGGATGCACAGCGCGCGCTGCGCGTAGTGCGGCAGCGTGAACCGCATGTCAGCGTGCTGGGATTTTCCGCCGGTGGGCATCTGCTTGGAATGGCGATTACGCGCGCGGATTTCCACTCGTATATGGCCACCGATACACTGGATAACCTGCCCGCCACCGCCGATAGCGCTGCGCTGATCTACCCCATCATCACGCTGGAGCCGCCTTACACGCACACCTCAACCCACAAAATTCTGGTTGGTAAAAATGCGCCTGCCAGCGAGGACGCCGCATGGTCGGTGCAGGAGTTTGTTAATCCGCAATCGCCGCCCTTCTTTCTGGTGCAGGCAGAGGATGATCCGATTTCCGATCCGCATAACACATTGATTATGGCAGACGCCTGTAAGCGCCAGCACGTGCCCGTGGAGATGCATCGCTACAGCAGTGGCGGACATGGATTTGGTATGGGCAGGCCCGGCACGCCCACAATGGCGTGGCCGGAGCACTATGAAAGGTGGCTAAAGAGTTAACCGACTTCAGCCGTTTGCTTGCTGGCCAACCCCGCCAGCAAGGTCTGCGAACTGGCTACTGCACCAAAAATCCCGCCTTGCATATGGATCATGCTGAGCGCCGCCTCGTGGTGTTTCAACTCGGTCGCCGCGCAGCAATCTGATAACACTAAACACTCAAAACCGCGATCGTTGGCTTCGCGCAGTGTGGTATGAACGCAGACATCGGTGGTGATGCCGCTGATGATCAGATTGCGAATGCCACGGCTGCGCAGGATCAGTTCGAGATCGGTGGCATAAAACGAACCTTTGCCCGGTTTATCGATGATGACTTCACCCGGCAGCGGCGCCAGTTCCGGGATAATCTCCCAGCCCGGTTCACCGCGCACCAGAATGCGACCGCACGGACCGGGCGCGCCGATTTCTGCCTGCATGCGCTTCGAACGCCAGCGCTTATTCGCAGGCAAATCACTTAAATCCGGCCGATGCCCTTCGCGTGTATGGATGATCGGGAAGCCCAATTCGCGCATCGTTGCCAGCACCTGCTGTAGCGGCTTAATCGGCGCGCGCGTTAAAGCAATGTCGTAGCCCATGCTATCAACGTAACCGCCCTTGCCGCAGAAATCGGTTTGCATATCGATCACGATCAGCGCGGTATCCTGCGGGCTGCAGCGGCCGTCATATGGCCACGAGTAAGGGGTTGAATCAATGGCGTAATCAGGCATTTTTTTCCTCCATCACATTTACCGTACTTTCACGTTTCAGTTTCACAATCAGCGTATAGCTGGCAGCCGCAGTGACCAGGCCAATCACCGCTTCACCAAACTGCGGGAAGGCAATATGCGCAATCACTGCACACAAGCTGCCGATCGCCCAGGCGGCAAAGGCGCTGCCGCGCATGCGGCGCAATTTGCGCTGCTCGCTGATTTTCGCCATGAAGATCAAATCGACAATCATCACCGCGCCAAACGGCGGCACCACGATGCCGAGCAAGCTCAGCCATTCGAGGAAATAGGACCACACGCCAGCCAGCGCCAGCGCACCGCCGATTACACCGAGGATCAGCGTCCACAAACGCATTTTGCTGCTAAACAGATGGCTGAAACCGACCGCGCCGTTATACAGGCAGTGCGTACACACCGATCCGAGATTGATAAACACAAACAGGAAGGCAATTACCGAGAGCAGCATGCCGTGACCCATTAGCATTGGCAGGAAGTTGCCACCGTTGCTCGCCGGATCAACCGCCGCGCCCACCGCCACAATCACCACGCCAAACAGATAAGAGATGATGTTCGCCACCGGGAACGCGGAGAACGCGGCAATCACCGCCGATTTACCGTCTTTCGACCAGCGGGTGAAATCTGCCGTCATGGTGCCGGAATCGGCGAATCCGGCCACCACCATTGTCACGGCGGTGCCCATGCTCATCGCGCCCACCGCGCTGCTGCTGCCGGTAAACTGCGTGATGGTGCTGAAATCGTGATCCTTCCCAATCAGCCACAGCGCCACCAATCCCAACACCACAAACAGCGGTGCCGCGATCATGCCGAGCACTGACAAGGCGCGCACGCCGAGGAAAGTGATGGCGGTATACAGCACCATGGCAAACGCCGTCACCGCCAGCGCGTTCCAGCCAAAGGTTTGATTGATCACCGTGCCGGTTAATCCGGTCTGGAAGGCGTACCAGCCAATCACCACAGTAGAAAGGAAGCCCGAAACCAAAATGTAGCCTTTGGTACCAAAGGTGCGTTTCGCCTGCAGCGCGAAGTTCATGCCGGTATTACCGGCGAACCAGCTCAGCGCGCCGACATAGGCAAACAGCACCAGATTGCCCAGCAGGATGGCGATCAGCGCCGGCCAGAAGCCGAGATGCCAGGTAATGATGCCGCCAAACAGCGCATTGGTGAGGATCATCGGGAAACCAAACCACACTGCCGAAACCGAACCGGTCGAGTGACGATGGCTGAGCGGAACCGGTTCGTGCTCGAACTCCTGCTCTAAAGCCGGTGAATTTTTGTTAGTCATGGGCAACTCCGATTGAAACAGGTGTGATGTGATTCCAGGGTTGTATGCGCTCGAATGCGGCACTTGCCGCCAGCACCAGGCCATCGTCCAGATGACGACCCACGATTTGCATGCCAATCGGCAATCCGCTGGCGGTAAAGCCCGCAGGAACAGACGCCGCTGGTTGGCCGGTAAAATTGAATGGGAAGCAGAATGAGAGCCAGTGATCGCTACGCACCATGCGGCCATCGATGATCTCGGGTCCCTGCATGTTGAGCGGGAACGGCGGCACCGCCAGCGTCGGCGACAGCAGCAGATCGTAGTGCTGCATAAAGCGCCACATCTGGTTGCACAGCTTTTTGCGCGTGGTGTTGGCGTCGGTAAAGTTTTCAGCGCGCCAGTCGCGTTGCAGCATGGCGCTGAGATGCGGTGACATACGTGAACCGAGTTCAGCCTGCATGTTACGCATGCCGGAAAGATCGCTCTCAAAGGCCACCAGCGCGGCAAAAGTGGCACCTTCATCGGCAATGCCGGGATCGACTTCATCCAGCTCGGCGCCGAGTTCACGGGCAAAACGGCGTGCGGCCTGAGTGACAATGTCACGTACTTCAGGATCGACGGCGATGTAGCCGAAATCCGAGCTGAAGGCGATGCGCAGACCGCTCAGCGGCTTATTCAGCGCCGTGAGCCAATCGACGTCATTGCAGGGAATCGAGTGGCGATCGCGCATATCCGGCCCCGCCATCACCGACATCA
Organism: Pantoea sp. S18; assembly: GCF_045689705.1. Classification (NCBI taxonomy): domain Bacteria; kingdom Pseudomonadati; phylum Pseudomonadota; class Gammaproteobacteria; order Enterobacterales; family Erwiniaceae; genus Pantoea; species Pantoea sp. S18. Next base: position 582,051 of record NZ_CP142689.1, read on the forward strand.
TCAATGCGCTGTCGCGCACCGAACGTGTCATTGGACCGATATGCTCCAGTGATTCCCAGCTGGAAACGCCGGGATAACGCTCGTCGCGACAGCCCGGCCACAAAGGTACGCGCCCCATTGACGCTTTCAGGCCAAACACGCCGCAGTGCGCAGCAGGAATGCGCACCGAACCGCCGCCGTCGCTGCCTAAGGCAATCGGACACAAACGCGCTGCTAATGCCGCACCGGAACCGGCGCTGGATCCGCCCGGCGTTTTGCTGAGATCCCACGGATTGCGCGGTGATGGAAACAGCGGATTATGCCCGACGCCGCTGTAACCAAATTCCGGCGCGGTGGTTTTCCCCAGCAGCACCGCATCGGCGGCCAGCAGGCGTTCAACCGTGATGTCATCCTCATCCGGGACAAAATCGGCGTAGGCATGCGATCCCGAAGTAGTTTTCACGCCTGCGGTGCAAATCAGGTCTTTTACCGCCAGCGGCACGCCCGCCAGTGCACCCAGCGTTTCGCCGCGCGCGCGTTTCGCATCAACGGCGGCCGCCTGTTGCAGTGCCAGCTGCGGTGTAGCGGTACAAAAAGCCTGAATCTGCGGCTCGCGCTGCTCCATGCGATCGATTGCGGCTTGCGTCACTTCCTGCGCCGAAACGTCGCCGCTGCGAATTAACGCCGCCAGCGTGGTGGCGTCTTCATCTAACAGTGCATCAAACATGCGAATACTCCCGATTTATGACTTATCGGAAACGTTGCAGTTTGCGTGCCAAAAAACGCCAAAAATTAAGATGCTTGCCGCCAGGCCAGATGGGATACGCTCTTGGATACAAGATCGAATACTTATGTTTCTTTACAATGCAGATGTGGAGAAAAGAAGCACGAAAATGGCGCAGCCATGCGCCACAATGGAGATCGGCTTAATCAGCCGCAGGGATTAAATCCACCAGAACCTGTTCGATCACTTCAACCACGCGTCTGACGCGCAGCGGGATAAAGCGCGCGTCGGGAAACACCGCGTAGAGAAAACGATCTGGCAGACGATATTGCGGCAAGATGCGCACCAGCGTTCCTGATTGCAACGCTTCGTGCACCAGCGGTAATTGCATGCCGCCGACACCAATATTCGCCTGCAGCGCCTGTAATAATCCTTCGCTGCTGTTGGCACGAAACACGGTATTTACCGCCAGCGCCACGCTTTCCTGATGGGATATCAGGCGCAGCGGCGCCTCTTTATCGATGCCGCTGAAGCGGACATGCGGATGCGCCGCCAACTCTGCCAGCGTGGTGATCGGCGTCGCACGTATCCGCTCAGGCGCAGCGAACAGCGGCGTTTCAATACGCGCCAGTAATCGCGCCGGAAACATTTCAGGCGGCGTTTCACTCAAGCGCAACGCGATATCCACGCCTTCACTCACCAGTTCAGCCACACGATCGTCGAGCGCGATGGTCAGATGCAGTTCAGGGTTCGCGCGTTGCAGCGCCAGCAAATGCGGCAGAAACCGCTGGCCTAATCCGCTGGGTAACTGGATATGCACCCTACCTTGCAGCGCTTGCTGCGCCGGTCGCAACTGGCTCTCCACTTCCTGCATGGCGGCAAGCAGCGGCTGCATCTGCTGTAAATAACGCTCGCCCTGCTCGGTTAATTTCATGGCGCGCGTGGTGCGGTGCAGCAACACGATGCCGAGTTCATCCTCCAGCGCGGCGATTTGCTGACTTACAGCAGATTGTTTCATGCCGCACAGGCGCGCCGCCGCCGAAAACGATCCGGCTTGCGCCACGCGAATGAAGGTGTTGATGGCGTTGAGTTTGTTATTCATTTAATGAATTTTCTGATAAGTGACATCTGAATTGTGGGATATCAGCAATAAAAATAATAGATAACACTGTGCCTGTCTTGTTATCAGGAGAATCATCATGTCGCAAACACATAACGTCGCATTGGTGGCGGGCGCAACCGGGATTGTGGGCAGTCAGCTGGTCACCGCACTGCGTCAGCAGGATTGGCAGGTGATCGGCCTGACGCGCCAGTCCGCAACCTCAACGCACGATATCCCTTTCATCCACGTTGATCTGCTGGATGCGCAACAGAGCGCGCAGGCGCTGGCCCCTCTCAATCAGGTCACGCATATCTTCTACAGCGCGTGGCTGAATGCCGCCAGCTGGCGCGAGATGGTCGAGCCTAACGTGACGATGCTGCGCAATCTGGTGGTCAACATCGATAAGGTCGCGCCGCTGCGCAGCGTCAGTTTGATGCAGGGATACAAAGTGTATGGCGCGCATTTGGGCCCGTTTAAAACGCCCGCGCGAGAAAGCGATCCCGGCGTGGCGGGAGCCGAATTCAATGCGGAACAGCTGCGCTGGCTCAGTGACTTTCAACGCGGAAAAAGCTGGCATTGGCACGCCTTGCGCCCCGGCGTGGTCGGCAGCGCGGTGCCCGGCAATGCCATGAACCTGGCGCTAAGCATCGCGCTGTATGCATCGCTGTGTAAATCTCAGGGTTTGCCGCTGCGTTTTCCCGGTTCTTCACTCACCTGGCACAGCATGGTCGATCACACCGATGGCGGCTTGCTGGCGCAAGCCACGCTGTGGGCGGCCAATGCGCCTGGCGCCCACAATCAGGCATTCAACGTCAACAACGGCGATTTGTGGCGCTGGAGCGAGTTATGGCCGGCGATCGCCCGCTGGTTTGAACTGGAATGCGCGCCGGTGGTAAATCTGTCGTTTCATCAGCTTTTCCAGGATTACCGCGACCAATGGCAAAACATCGCTGAACAATATCAGCTGATCGAGCCGGATATCTTGCAACTGAATGATGGGCAATTTGCCGATTTTGTCTTTGGCTGGGATTACGACATGTTTGGTGACGGCAGCAAATTACGGCGCGCGGGTTTTAGCGGATATCAGGCAACGGATGAGATGTTCTTTACGCTATTTGCGCAGTTACGCGCAGCACGCATTATCCCTTAAGCCAACAGGGAAGCCTGCGCTTCCCTGTTATTAATCGATTAATGCAAAATAGTTTTAGAGAAAACCTGAATCACTACAATGCCCAGCCCGATTAACATTAAGCCCGCCATTGCAGCAAAATCCAGTTTCTGGTTGTAGAAAAAATAAGACATGACCGACACCAAAAATATGCCCATTCCGGCCCAGATAGAATAAGCAATGCCGACATTCATCTGCTTAACCACTTGAGATAATCCATAAAATGAAATGGCATAACCGATTACCACAACCACGCTGGGAATAAGGCGTGAGAATCCTTGCGAAGCCTTCATCATGGTTGTGGCAATCGTCTCAGCGACGATGGATATCGCCAGTATCACGTAAACATTATTCATAAAGCCCTCTTAAATGCCCGAGAGTAAACACGCATTATAGAGTAGCTGTTAGAGGTTGTTTTTCCAACGGATTAAGTCGCGCTTCAGTAACGTCAGACCAATCGCCACCACCATAATATCTTTGAAAATAAACGAATCGAGTCCGCCTAACTGCGGTAACAGGCTTAGCGTGACTAATCCGGTAAGAATCAACAATCCAGCGCCTATCATGCCTAAATCCGGACGTTTAAAACCCGCAATAAGCAGAATAACCGTGGTGAGTTCAACTACACCAAGAAAATAGCTGCTGCCGTGAAGGCCAAGGAAGTAGGGAAAAATACTCAGCCATGTTTTGGTAAATATGGGCTCCAGCGCCTGAACTTCAAATTCAAACCACTTTGCCATACCAAAAACCAGGAAAATAATAATCACCGATAATCTCAATACCATCGGTTCTTTGCTCGCGAGGAAATGGACCACTCGTGAAGTACAGACTTGTTTAGCTGTTGTCATAATAAACTCTCCAGTGATTTATGCAGCCAGCTCAATAAAAAATGAGCTGGCATAAAGTCATGGTTCATGATGTCGATTACATCTCAACGCTGTCATATAAGGTGGCGGTGGCATAACCCTGATTACGCGTGTTGATATAGGTCACGCGATAAAAATCACTCCCTTTCATCTCGGCTTTCGCCGCCAGTTTTGTCACCAGTTCACTGTGCGTACCGCCCTGCACACTGATACTGCCGGTACGCATCACATTTTCACTGCTGTTACGCGTGAGTTCCTGAGCTGCGTTAGAGAAAAATGGGATCAAAACCAAAACTGCGATGATTGCGCTTTTCATAATATCTTCCTTTTGTTAGTGTTCGCTAAAATATATAACGCAGCTGAAGAGAAAACGCACTACATTTTATTAGTGAACACTAAAATATGTGATGACTTTATCAGAAAGTTCAGGTCGAGAGGGATTTATGTCAATGAATGTCAACAAAAAATCAGGCAGACCGCGTCTGTTACCCAAAGAAGAGCTGGCGGCGATCATGTTCTCGATCTTTGCGAACAAAGGTTATGAAGCCACGTCACTCAACGATCTTACCCAGGCAACGGGTACCAAACCCGCCACCTTGTACCAGGCCTTTGGCAATAAAGAAGGGATGTTTATTGCTGCGCTTGAACACTACAAAGCGACGTGGCTGGCAGATTTAGAGGGGATTCTTTCCTCTGATGAATTGAGTTTTAGCAATAAGATTAAGCAGTTCCTGTTTTCGGCATTTAACCTTTTTTCCTGCGAAGGCAAACCGCCAGGCTGCTTGCTGGTGTTTTCCGCGCTCTCATTTCGCCCTGAAGCCTCATCGTTAGGCGCTGAGTTATTCAACGAACGTCATGCATTTAAAGCGTGGATAATCGAGGAAGCGCAGCGTGCACAGCAGAACAACACCCTTTCAGGCAAATTATCTCCTGAAGAAACCGCTGAATTTATTCTGACTTTCGAAAGCGGTTTAGCCCTGATGGCGCTGGATAATCCCAACCAGAAGGTGATTAACAGTATGATCGATAAGATGATCGACGCAGTGATGTGCGAGTGAGGCCAGGTATTGTGATGTTAAAAACAGCCATATCTCCGCCTGGTTAATCGCTATATACTCCGGTGCATATCGAATTCAGGAGCCTTTATGCACATATCTTTTAAGCGGATTATTCTCGCGGGATTACTCACTTTCGCCTCGTTGCACAGCTATGCCAGCCGCGTCGTCACCGATCAAATTGGCCGTCAGGTGGAGATTCCGGACAAGATTGATCGCGTAGTGGTACTGCAACATCAAACCCTGAATCTGCTGGTGCAGCTCAACGCCACCGATAAAATCGTCGGGATTTTGGCGAACTGGAAGCAGCAATTAGGTGAGGGTTATGCGCAATTGGTGCCGGAACTAACGCAAAAAGCGATGCTGGGCGATTTGACTCATGTCGATTTGGAAAAGCTGGTGGCGCTGCATCCGCAGGTGGTGTTTGTCACCAACTATGCGCCGAAAGAGATGATCGACCAGATTTCTGCCTTGGGCATTCCAGTGCTGGCGATTTCACTGCGTCACGATGACGCCGGTCAGCAAGGCAAAATTAATCCCAGCATGCAGAATGAAGATCAGGCTTACGATCTCGGTATTAAGGAAGGTATCACGCTGATTGGCAATGTGGTTAACAAGCCAAAACAGGCGCAGGAACTGATTGATGCCGCCTTTGCCGGACGCAAAATCGTCAGCGATCGTTTGAAGAATCTGCCCGAACAACAGCGCGTACGCGCCTATATGGCGAATCCCGACCTCACCACGTACGGCTCGGGCAAATACACTGGCTTGATGATGGCGCATGCGGGCGCATTCAACGTGGCGGCCGCGACCGTGCAAGGTTTCAAACAGGTCAGCATGGAACAGGTTGTGGCGTGGAATCCGCAGGTGATTTTCGTGCAGGATCGCTATCCCAACGTGGTGCCGGAGATCCAGCAGGATGCGCGCTGGCAAACCATTGACGCTGTGAAAAATCATCGGGTGTGGCTAATGCCGGAATACGCCAAAGCGTGGGGCTATCCAATGCCTGAAGCGATTGGGCTCGGCGAACTGTGGATGGCGAAAAAACTCTATCCGGAGAAATTCCGCGACATCGATATGCAACAACAAGCCGACCGCTGGTATCAGCGCTTCTACCGGACGCATTATCATGACCACGCTGAAGATTCTGGCCGCCGGTAGTTTACGCGCCGTGTGGCCGGATTTGGTGGCGGCATTTAGCGCACTTTCCGGCCTCAAAGTCACCACCGATTTCGCTCCGGCGGGCCTGCTGCGCCAGCGCATCGAAGCAGGTGAACCCTGCGACTTTTTTGCTTCCGCCAATCGACGGCATCCTGAAGCGCTGTTGCAGTCGGGACACGCATCAAAAGTGGGATTATTTGCCGCCAACACGCTGTGCCTGACGGTACGGCGTGACATTGTCACGAAAAATGATGATTGGTTATCACTGCTGTGCCGGGATAATTTGCGCTTAGCGACCTCAACGCCGCTCAGCGATCCTTCTGATGATTACGCCTGGCAACTGTTTGATAACATTGAGCAACGGCATCCCGGATTAGGAATCATGCTGAAAACCAAAGCGCGTGCTTTGGTCGGCGGTCCAGACAGTTTGGTGGTGCCCGCTGGTGAACTGGCGGCACAATGGTTGATTGAGCAGCAACACGCTGACATGTTTATCGGTTACGCCAGCTATGCGCCGCGCTTGCGGCGCTGCCCGCAGCTACAGGTGATAAGCATCCCCGCGCCCTTCAACGTTCAGGCCGAATACGGCTGGTCGTGCTGCTCTGCTGCCGCGCAGCCTTTCGCGGTATTTCTATCATCAGAAATGGCTCAAACGATTCTGCAGCAGCACGGTTTTATACCGTTTACGGATCGGTAGCCGAACGCTTATTTCCAAGCTGCTGTTGCAGCCAACTCGCCGCCCTTTTATAGCGACTCAAGCGCTGTGCGGGTGCCAAAACCTGGCGCAGCAGCAGGCAATAATCCATCACCAATCCCGGCGTCCAGGTCATGCCTTCGGCGCGACTGCGCACCAGGCTTAACAGCCAGAAGTCAGGATTAAACAGCACCCATAAACCCTGCAAACCGCGCTCGCCGAGCAAACCTTCGGTGGCGACATCCAGCGCCTGAATCACGCTGGTGGAACAGTTACGTGAGGTCAGGTTATAGCGCGTGTCGCTGGCGTTGCTGAGCCAGAAATTACGCAGCGCCTGCTGATTGTAGTGAGGCAGCGTCAGGCGTCTGTCGGGCCGACACCACGCTTTGATCTCTTTCTCCAGTGAAGGCAGGAAACAACCTTCTACATCAAACTCCTCTTTCGCCCGTAACGTTTTCAGAAAGCCACGAAAATCGCGGGAAACGTCATCCGCAGGATAGAGGCTGATGTAAATCTCTTCGCCCATCTCCAGCGAGGTATGGCCGGTAGAGACTTCGCCGCGATGGTCAATCGCTGCCACCCAACGATCAAACCACGGACGACGACCTGCCACATCGCCGGAACCCACCGGCGTCCAGATGTAGACGTTAAGTGGCGTGCTCACCGCATGCTGACTCATCGGCGGATGCACATAGCCTAATCCGTGCGGCGCACGCAGACCGGCACGCGTAAACATTGGCAATGCGGTGACGCTGGTGTTGGCGGGCAAGGCGTGGATTTGTGCCGTCATCACCAACAGATTGATGCCCCAACCCAACAGCAACAGCGCAAAACACAGCGGCACAATCACATGCGGTGATAGCGGCCAGTTGGTGGCAATCAGCACGCTGAACGCCAGTTCGCTACAGCCGAGCGTTAATTTGCGCGTCCAGCGCCGACAGCGCATCAGGCAACATGAGATGACGCGAAAACCGCCATCGAGTAAAAACACCGTAGCGAATGCCAGGGAAAGGCAAACGCCGCTGTCGTGGGGAGCGAGAAACACCAGCGCGCCAAAGATCAGCAATACCGTCGATTTCACCAATGACGGCCAGGCGATACCGGCAGGTGCGTAAAACGCATTTAACGCTTCCGCTCCGCCCTCTAATGCCAAAAACATGCCTAAAAGCTGCAAGGGAAAGGAGACCGTTCCATGTTGCAGCAGATCCATGACGATCCCGGCACTGGCTCCCATACAAATCACACCTAACGCGGCGAGATAAGGCCAGCCGGATCTGAGTGCCGGCCCACCCATCAGCAGAAACAGTAATCGCAACAAATGAACACTCCAGCGCTTAACTCAAAGCTCAGTACGCTCTGTAGACGCGGGCAATCTGCAGGAGTTCGGCGATCGCCCTCTAATTCTGACTTCGTTTACTGATGGTTGTAACAATGAGGGCACTGTACGTGGCGAAGCTTAAAATTGGCTTAACGATTAACCGGTTTACACGGCGATAGCCACTAACACTATGCATAGCAGCAGAACATAGGTACGCGCATGCCAGACATCGGGCACCGCCGGAATACAGCGGCGGGCAAACACCATCCCGATAAAACCGGCGACCACCAGCAGCAGTAAAATTTTCAGGCTGATAAAGCCGAGATAACCGCTGGCAGGAATCTGCTGCCAGCCGCTGATGGCGTAAGTTATCGCGCCAAAAATGGCGACCGGCAGCGACAGCGGATTAGCCGCGCTGACGCAATCGCGCATGGCATAACCATGACGACGCAGCAGCGGCACGGTCATTACGCTGCCGCCAACGCCGAGCATGGCGGCGATCACACCAATCACTGTGCCGCCTGCGCTGCTGGTCAGCCGCGACAACATTCGCGGTGCAGTGCGGCTAAAGAAGCCTTTCCGCAGCAGGCAATCAGCGATAGTCACCACCATGTAAAGCATAAACAGCCTGCGCACCCAAATGTCGCTCATCACGCCCGCCAGCCAGGATCCGATCACCGCACCGAGCGCGATAAACCAGATTAGCGGCAACAAAGGGACATCATGCAATTTGCCCGCCCGCCAGTTTTTATAGCTGGCCCAACCGGCGTTGAAAATCATCACGGCGGTCGAGGTTGCCACCGCGATATGCATCGCCTGCGCCGCCAGTAGCGGCTGCTGCAACAGCAATTGATAGACAAACGGCACCACCACAAAACCGCCGCCAAAGCCAAACAGCACCGTGGTGATGCCGGTGGCAAAACCCGCCAACCCAATAATTAACAGCTCGTTCATCGCCTTTCTCTGCATCATGAAAAGAGTGATGCAGCTTACGCAGCAAGCTGCCCGCTTCCCATTTGCGCAGCGCTCATTTACCCTTGCAAATCAGTCAATTTGCGGTGGATGTCGGGGATGCGAAATAGTCACATTGATGAATACGACCAAATTGATCGTGACGTGGTGGCGCTGGGCAATGACTACGCGCAGGGATTTGTGCTGCCAGAGCATCGCCATCGCCGCGCGCAGCTGCTGTATGGCGCGACGGGTTTAATGCACGTCGCAACGCAGGCGGGCGAATGGGTGGTGCCGCCGCAGCATGCGGTGTGGATTCCGCCGAACACTGTGCACAGCGTGAAGTTTGTCGGCGTCTCGACGCGCAGCCTGTATATCGAGCCGATTTGCGCGGCAGCATTGCGCGATCGCTGTAGCGTCATCAGCGTCTCGCCGCTACTGCGACAGCTGTTGATTGAAGCCGTTGAGTTACCGCTGTTATATGCATCCGATCGCGATCGATCGCTGGTGCAGTTGCTGCTATTGGAGCTTGCGGCGATGCCTGCACGGGAATTCGATATTCCGCTGCCGCAGCATCCGGCGCTGTTGGCGCAATGCCAGGAATTCTTACTGGCGCCAACCATTCATGATGCCGCCGATCGCTGGGCCAGCGCACTGTTTATGAGCCCCAGCACCTTCCGGCGCCATTTCCTGCAGCAAACCGGTTTGTCCTTCTCTGCCTGGCGACAGCGCGCCTGCGTGGTGACGGCGCTGGCGTGGCTGGTGGCGGGCAAATCGGTAAACGAGGTGGCGCTCTCGCTCGGCTATGACAGCAGCTCCGCTTTCTCCACGATGTTTCGTCGCGTCACCGGTCAGGTGCCATCATTTTATATCGGCCACAATTGAGCAAGTTTTCGCCACCACTTTGGCGATTTCAGGCTGAAAACCGGCTTTTCTTAGCCAGAATTATTTGCCTAACACACTGATTATTTGGTCATTCCTTCAAGCCCAAATGCATGTCGAACTTTCAGGCGCTTAACTGCTGCTGCACCGCATCTAAAAACGCCCGCAGCGCCGCTGGCTGCCGTTCACGCGACATGTAAAGACCATAGATCGCCAGCGTTTTTGGCTGATAAGCCGGCAGTACGGTTTGCAATTGTCCGTTGTCGATGGCGTTGCGCGCTTCCATCTCCGGCACCATCGCCACTCCACAACCGGCAATTGCCGCATCACACAACACCGACGAGATGCCGGCGCTGAAATTGCCCTGCACCGCTGCAGAGATCGTTTCGCCCTGCGCATCTGAAAATTGCCAGCTCTGCCCAGCGAAACGGCTGTAATGCAGGCAGTTATGCTGCGCGAGATCGGCTGGCGTGTGCGGCGAACCATGCGCCTGCAGATAGCCCGGTGACGCGCACACCACCGAAACACACTCGCCTAAACGTCGGGCAATGGCGCCAGGTTCGGGATCGTCAGTGATGCGCACTGCCACATCAATGCGCTCACCGATCAAACTCACCGGCTGATTGTTGATCTCCAGCTCGATGCGCATCGCCGGGAAACGCGCCAGGAATGCCGGGATCATCGGCCCCAAAATATGCGTGGCGGTGGAGTGCGCACAGGCGACGCGCAACGTGCCGTGCGGCTCGCTATCCGCGCCCTGATCGGCAATCTCTTCAGCCAATCTGGCTAGCGCGCGCGATTTTTCGAGGATCTTCTCCCCAGCGGGCGTGATGGTTAGCTTGCGTGATGACCGGTGCAGTAAACGCGCGCCAGCCCACTTCTCCATTTCATCCAGATAGCGGCTGACCATCGGCCGCGAAATATCCAGTGCACGCGCTGCAGCACTTAAGCTGCCCAGTTCGCAAATGCGGTTAAACACTGTTGCCGCCGTGACTCTGTCCATGTTGGCTCCATCTGATCGTTTTATGAAACTGATCATATCCAGTTTCGGGAATTCTACCAGCCAGCGATTTCCCTACAATAGAGCCACAAATACGGCGAAGTGCCGGATAAAGGAAAATTCGATGAAAATGAAAACGCTGACACTGGCATTGGCCATTGCCGCCCTGCCTGCCTTCGCTGCGCCGCTCCATTTAGAGGTGTATAACCCGCAGGAGAACGGCATTTTCCCGGTCTCTTCGACGCTGGTTTCCGGACCGCATGAAGCAATATTGTTTGATGCGCAGTTCAGCACTAAAGACGGTGAAAAACTGGTGCAGATGATTAAAGCCAGCGGCAAAAAGCTGGCGCAGATTGTCATCACCTCCGGCGATCCTGACTTCTATTTTGGTCTGGAACCGATTGTAAAAGCGTTCCCGCAGGTGAAGATTGTGGCGACGTCGGACGTGGTGAAACACATCGAAGCGACCAAAGCCGCCAAACTGGCGTATTGGGGCCCGCAGATGAAGGACGGCGCACCAAAGCAGTTGTATGTTCCGCAGGTTACGCATGCCACCAGCTTTAAAGTCGATGGTGAAACGCTGGAACTGCGTCACGCCAATGATTACGCCGCCTACGTATGGATCCCGGCCAACAAAGCGATTCTCGGTGGCACCGGCGTGGCTTCCGGCATTCACGTCTGGACCGCCGATACACAAACGCCAGCTATTCGTCAGCAGTGGTGTAATGTGCTGAGCGAGATGCAAAAACTGCAACCTAAACAAGTAATTCCGGGCCATTATCTTGGCGAGCGCCCGGCGGGTGATGCGGCGATTACCTTTACCTTGAACTACCTGCAAACCTTTGAGAAAGCGTTACAGCAGCATAAAGGTTCGGCCCAGGTGATCGAGACCATGAAAGCCGCTTATCCGAATCTGCCGGAGGAGAGTTCTCTGGACCTGAGCGCCAAAGTGAATACCGGCGAGATGAAGTGGTAATGGATGTTTCGGTGAGTGAGGTCGCCATAAATGGCGACCCTACGAAAAACTGCTCAAATCCCATGTAGGGTCGCCATTCATGGCGACCTCTCGAAAGACCGCAGATAATCCAGCAAATACAAAGCGCGTTTGATTTGATAGGATTTTGGCCCGAATTTGCGAAATAAGGTTGCGGGTTATGCCCCAAAAGAGAGCGACGCTGATTGGTTTGCTGGCCATTCTGCTGTGGAGCGCGATTGTAGGACTGATTAAAACTGTCAGCGAAGGATTCGGACCGGTTGGCGGTGCGGCACTGATATACAGCGCCAGCGCGGTTTTGCTGATTTTCACCGTAGGCTTGCCAAAACTGCGCTCTTTTCCGCGTCGCTATTTGATTATCGGCAGCGTACTGTTCGTCAGTTATGAACTCTGCCTGTCGCTTTCACTAGGCTTTACCCACAGCGGACGCCAGGCGATTGAAGTCGGCATGGTCAATTATCTGTGGCCAAGTTTGACCATCGTTTTAGCGGTGATAGTGAATCGGCAAAAAACTCATCCGCTGATTATTCCGGGCGTTTTGCTGGCGGTTGCGGGCATTTGTCGCGTTTTGGGCGGCAATCAGGGTTTTTCATTCAGCGAGATCGCCCATAACGTGATGGATAATCCGTTGAGTTACGGACTAGCATTAAGCGGCGCGGTGATCTGGGCGGTATATTGTGTGGTAACCAAAAAAATTGCTAACGGCAGCAATGGCATAACGCTGTTCTTTATCCTAACCGCGCTGACGCTTTGGCTTAAGTTCTTGCTCTCGCCACAGCCGCCGTTTGTATTATCCGTTGGGGTTTGCGTCAGTTTGGCGCTGGCGGCGATGGCAATGGGCTTTGGCTATGCTGCATGGAATGTCGGTATTTTGCATGGCAACGTCACCATTTTGGCCGCCGCGTCTTACTTCATTCCGATCATCTCCTCGCTTCTCGCCGCCTTTATTTTGCGCTCGCATCTGACCGTCGCCTTCTGGCAAGGCACCGCTATGGTTAGCCTGGGATCGCTGATGTGCTGGTGGTCAACGCGCGTGCGGAAAGCGTAATGCTAATCCTTAGCACAAAATTTACTCATTGATCATTTCCTGCACAGATAGCGATCTGTTGCTACTATAGCGACGCAACACACAGCAATGCGTTGCTACGAGAATTTCAGATTGGTAACGTTTACCTGGCCCGCGCTTAGCGGGCTTTTTTTTGCCGATTATAAATAACGCGGCTTTTCAGTGCGGAATCCCAGGCCAATTAAGCGGCCAAACAGATGGCGCAGGAACGGAAAGCGGCTGATCATCTGTGGCACTTTGCTCGGTGTAGAACGTTTGCGTTTGTTGCTGCTCATCTTGATTTGCAGGAACTGGGTAGCGACCGTTGGAAACTGGCGGCGCTGCTGCACTTTTTGCAGATCGTGCAAAGCAACCTTGCCCTGCTGCAGCGGTTTGGTCAGCATATTGGCTGCTGCTACCGCATCCTGAATCGCCAGGTTAACCCCAACGCCGCCAATCGGCGACATCGCATGCGCAGCATCGCCGATACAGAGCACGCCGGGTTTCATCCAGTGATCGAGGCGATCGATGCGAATCGACAATAGCTTGAGTTTGTCCCACTCATCGACTTCCGCCATGCGCTCTGCGCTGAACGGTGCCACCTGCGCCATGGTGCTTTTCAGTGCATCCAACCCCGCCAGTTTTAACTCGTCGAACTGGTTTTTCTGAATGGTGTAGCCGCACTGCCAATAATCACCACGATCGATGACGATGAAGTTCTGCTTCGGCCCTTTATGGCCCATGCCCAGCTGCGGATCATCGGGATGTTTCTCCAGCCGGAACCACAACACATCGCGTGGCGCACCGAAGCTTTTTCCTGTGAGTCCGGCTTTGGCTTTGACCTGCGAATTGCGACCATCTGCACCTATCACTAACGAAGTGCGAATGATGTGACGCTCGTTACCCTGTAACGTTTGCACGCCGCTGATTGCGCCATCCTCATAAACGAAGTCGTCAAATGCAGTGGATTGCAGCAGAGTAAACCCCGGAAATTCAGCGGCTTTTTTGGCGAGAAAGTTGAGGAAATCCCACTGCGGCATAAAGGCGATAAAGCGGCACTGAACCGGTAAACGCGAGAAATCGGCCATGGTGATCTCTTCGCCAGCCACTTCCGCTTGCAGCTTCTCCGCGCGTTGGTGTGGCAAGGTTAGCAGCTCATCCAGCAAGCCAAGCTGGCGCATGATCTCCAGCGTTGAGGGATGAATGGTGTCGCCGCGAAAATCGCGCAGAAAGTCAGGATGTTTCTCGATTACCACGGCACGCAAGCCCGCGCGCGCCAGTAAATAGCCCAGCATCAATCCCGCCGGACCGCCGCCAACGATACAACAATCCGCGCTTAACGCATTTTCCTGTGCTGACTGCATCCTGTGCCTCACGCCAAAAATGATAATGGTTATCATTTATAGCATAGACTGGCGTTAATGTGAGGAAACGAACAGCGAAGCCTGGTGCGCTGGCGGCACGGCAAAGTTACGCTGCATGCGTTTTATCTCTTCTGCTGGCGGCAAACCAAACAGACGTTTGAACTCGCGATTAAACTGCGAAGCGCTTTCATAGCCCACCGCATGGCTGGCCGCCGCCGCCGTCATCTCCTGACGCACCATCAGCATGCGCGCCTGATGCAATCGTACCGACTTCACATACTGCATCGGCGGCTGATTGGTGATGCTTTTGAAATGGGTGTGGAAAGTGGGCACACTCATGCCCGCCAACGCCGCCAGTTGTCCGAGCGTTAGCGGCTGCGCATAGTGTGCGTGAATGTGGCTCAGCGCTTTGCCCACTTTGCCAAATTGACCCTGCAAGGTGAGCGCTGCTCGCAGCGCGCTGCCTTGCGCACCGGTCAGCACGCGATAATAGAGTTCACGCACCAACGCGGGGCCGAGCATCTTCGCATCCAGCGGATGATTTAGCGTGGTGAGAAAGCGCAATACCGTCTCGCGCAGCGTCTGATCCATCGGACTCGACATCATGCTCTGCGCCGCCTGGCTCTCAAACGCTACATCCTGCTGCTCCAGCTGCAACAGCAATTCAGTCGCCACATTGAAGTCGAGATGCAGGTAAATCGCCAGCAGCGGATGTTCCGCTGACGCCGCCGTTTCCATGGTAAAAGGCACCGGCACCGAAACCGCCAGATAATGTTGCTCATCGTACAGATAGATCTGTTCGCCAAAGAAACCGCGCTTCGATCCCTGACACACAATCACGATGCCCGGATCGTACAGCACCGGCGTGCGCGCCAGCGGCCGATCGGAACGCAGGATGCGCACGTCCGGCAGCGCGGTCAGGTTGTAACCTTCCTGCGGCGCTAGCGTTTTAAGCAGCTCTACCGTTTGCTGCTGGAGCGTTTCTTTCATCGAGCAACATCACCTTCATAAGATTAGGCAAGGAATATACAAGATAAGGTCTTATTACCGTTTAATCGTCAGATTATTATGCATCCTCTACTTTTTGAGGAGAAACCGCAAATGTCCAGGACTAAAACATTATTCATTACCGGCGTCAGCAGCGGATTTGGTCGCGCATTGGCACAAGTTGCATTAAGTCGTGGCTATCGCGTGGTCGGTACCGTGCGCAATGCTGCCGCAAAGGCTGAGTTTGAAAGTTTGCATGCGGAAAATGCTTTCGCCTATGAGTTGGATGTCACCCATTTCGCCGCCATTGACGCGGTGATTGCCAATGTTGAATCCCACGTTGGCCCAATAGATGTGTTGGTGAATAACGCCGGTTACGGTCATGAAGGCGTGATGGAAGAGTCATCGCTGGATGAGATGCGCCGCCAGTTTGACGTCAACGTGTATGGCGCAGTGGCGATGATTAAAGCCTTGCTGCCCTTTATGCGCCAGCGCCGTCACGGCCACATCATCAACATCACCTCAATGGGCGGGTTCATCACCATGCCCGGGATCAGCTATTACTGCGGCAGCAAGTTTGCGCTGGAAGGGATTTCGGAAACCCTGAGCAAAGAGCTGGCACCTTTCAACATTCACGTGACCGCCGTTGCTCCGGGATCGTTTCGCACCGATTGGGCCGGTCGTTCGATGGTGCGTAGCGCACGCAGCATCGCCGACTACGATGCGCAGTTTGACCCGATTCGGCAGGCGCGAGAGGAGAAAAGCGGCAAGCAGTTGGGCGATCCGCTCAAAGCCGCCAGCGCAATCCTGGAGGTGATCGAAAGCAGCAATCCCCCGGCGCATCTGTTGTTAGGAAGCGATGCTTTGGGGCTGGTACGGCAGAAGATTGAATCATTTAGCGCAGAGATTGATCGCTGGGAAACGCTGACGCGATCGACGGATGGCTGATGAACTATAAACGGTAATATGCAGGTGCGCATGAATGCGCACCCTACAAAAAACGCTCCAAGCCTTTGTAGGGTCGCCATTCATGGCGACCGAAAGACGATAAAGTGACGAGTGTTGCGCGGAATACACTCAGCATTGCCCTATCCATTCCTTAAGTTATTGTTAACAATAAATTAGCACTTTTGGCCAAATCACTGCGAAACTGATTCGCCATATTCCTGTACATATTAATTAAACTTGTATAAGTTTGTTGGCTAAAGTTATACGTCAACCTTAAGGATGGAACCATGCGTCAGGATCGTAACTTTTCCACCGCGTCAGAAACTATTGCGCGCTACTTCAAAGAAGCCTCTTTGCCTTCGCAGCAGGAAACGCTGGGGCAGATTGTGGTTGAAATCTTGCGTTCCGGACGGACGCTAAGCCGTAAAACACTGTGTACCAAGTTGCTGTGCCGCATGGAACAAGCGCGCGGTACTGAAGCAGAAATTCACTATCAGCAATTAATTGGACTGATGTTTTCCGTAGAACGAGAATCCTAACCAGGCGTAGCTGGCCTGAGAATTAACCAAGTGGTTTCCGCCTCATTCGCACACTGGTAAGACTGAATCCACTTTGTTATTTGCCGCAGGTCTGACGCGGTAACCAGAGAGAATCTATGTACAGAAGTGATGAAGAACGGCTCACCGACATCATCATGGGCGATGCAATTTTACAGTTGCTGAAAAAATCCGGCCCGCTTTCACCGCGCGCGCTGCTGGATAAATTGCGTGGGATGGCCTCGATTGAGCGCGATCCTCCGCGCCAGCAAGCACTAAGCCGCGCGATGTCGGAAGTGATGAATCATATTGAAACACCGCAGTCGAGCGGAGTGGCGATCAAGAATACTGACAACGTGACGCATATTTTCCGCAATCGTGACGGTTCAGGTAATGGAACCAAGCATTAAACACCAGGCGAACGCATGTTAATCCGCGCTCGCCTTTTTGTTTCACAGCTGTTAACACTTCACGCTTGTTTTCTCGCGGCACTCTGTTAGATTCAAAACTCACACCACTTTCTGGCGAGCTTTTATGTCTATCTTCAACGCATTAACCACAGAGACCACAACCACCACCGCATATGGCGGCGGCGTGTGTGCATCTGTAGCGAAGAGATAAGCTCCAGCATCCTCAGCCCCGTCAATCACTGGACGGGGAATGGTCTCCGTTCATAGCATGCAGAAAGGAGACACACCATGCAGCCATCGCAACACAAAGCCTTGTTAGTCATTGATATGCAGAATGGGTTATTTCACGCTTCGCCAGCGCCCTTTGCTGCGGAACCTGTTTTAGCGAATATCAATCAGCTAATCGCGTTAGCCCGTCAAGCGCATGCGCCCATTTTCTTCGCGCGCCACATCGGACCGGATGGATCGCCCTTCGCCGCAAGCAGCCCGCTGACTCAGTTGATTCCTGAACTGCAGATGAATGCATCGCGCGATCGGGTATTTGTGAAGCGCTTTCCCAACTGTTTTCGCGACACTGAATTACTGGCAGCGCTGAAAAGTGCCGATATTCAAGAGTTAGTGATTGTTGGAATGAAGAGCGAATACTGCGTGGATACCACTTGTCGTGCTGCCGCAGATTTAGGTTTTCGCGTGGTACTGATTGAGGATGGACATACTTCGGTGGATAACGGCGTGCTGAGCGCTGAGCAGATTATTGCGCACCATAATCAAACCCTTGCTGGGCCCTTTGTTCAGCTAGTTTCAAGCGCCGCATATGCTTTCTGAGTGACTGGAAATGAGGGCAAACGCCCTCTTTTCACTTAGCTAAATTACATCAGCTCAATGCCAAAGCGCTTGAGCAGCGTGGCCCACAGCAGAAATAACAAGATGGTGAGCACGCAGCTCGCAATCAGCGTCGGCCAGAATCCGAGGCGTTGATAGAGAAACGGAAAGGCGACAAACATCGGTAAAGTCGGCACCACATACCAGAAGGTGTACCACGCGTGGCTGGCAATTTTGGCCTGGCTTTGTCCTTCAAGTTTCATCCAGATCAGCACCAGCACGGTTACCAAAGGGAGCGCGGCAATCAGTCCACCGAGGCGATCGCTACGCTTAGCCACTTCAGAGATCAGCACCACCATGCCGGCAGTGATGGCATATTTGGCGATAAGCCACAGCATTAACATCTCCTTCCGTTCCTGTTTCGGCTATCAATGCCGAATCGCACATCCGCACTGCGACATTTCGCCCGGCACATGCTTGCCGTGATGCGAATGGCGCACCTGTAACTCGCCCTGCTGCCAGGCGTTACTGGTATCAGCGCGGTTCTCCAATAAACGATTCAACGCTTCGGCCACCAGCAAATCACGACGCTGCGCCCAGCTGGTCAGATGCCAGGTCGACGCGCGCGCTTCATCGACATCATCAAAACCCACCACCGCAATATGAGCGCCTTGCGCGAAGTCACGCACCGCTTGTAACGCGCCAAACGCCAACACATCGCTTTCGCAGAACAGCGCATTGATGCGCTCGGCAGCACGAGTTTTCTTCAAATACGCCATCATCGCCTGATAAGCCAGTTCGCGATCGTTGCCACCGGCACAGAGTTCGATTTTCAGTTCTTTCTGTTCTGCTTGCAGGCTGGCGACAAAACCGTCCAGTTGACGCGCAGGTGCGCTGTTTTCCTGGCTGTGCATAAAGCCGAAACGTTGATGACCTTGCGACAGCAGCAATAATCCCATCTCTGCGCCTGCGTCAAAACCATCGGCAATCACGACGTTGGCATCCGCGCTGGCGCTGTGGCTGAGATGGACGGATGTCGCCTGCGGCAGAATATCGGCTGCCACACTCAGCTCATCACTAAACAGCGAGGTAAGAAACACTAAACCGCTGACAGGAAGTTGCGCGGCGTTACGAAGCGCGCTTTGATAACTTTCACGGGAATTGGCATTGAGCAGCAGCGTAATCAAGCCGCGTTCATTCAACTGACGCGTAACTTCATTGAGTAGCTTTACGGTATTGGGATTGGTGAACTCATCGCTGACAATGCCGACGATGTTGGAATTAACGGCCATGGACTGACTCTCCTGCAACTTAGCGTGCGGTAATTATTTGTAGGTAACAAAGTTAAGCATTCCACGTTACCCGAATAATCCACGAGCGCCAATCGCTTAGAGGTCAGTTCAGATTTTGAAGATCATAAATGATATCGGAAGGTGATACAGCACCAAGTCGTAGGGTCGCCATTCATGGCGACCATCATAACGCATTAGCTCTCAGCTACTCATCCAGCAAGATCGCGAATCCGCCATAGATCATGCGTTTGCCATCGAACGGCATATTCTCGCCCATCTCTTTCATGCGCGGATCGGACATCATTTTGGCATTGGCGGCGTCACGCGCTTCTCGCGAGGGATATTCGATCCAGCTGAATACCACCGTTTCGCCCTCTTCGGCTTTTACTGCGCGATAGAAATCGGTCTGCGTGCCTTCAGGCACATCGTCTGCCCAGCACTCGACAATACGGGTGGCGCCAAACTCTTTAAACAGCGGCGCGGCTTTGGCCGCCATGGCACGATAATCCTCCTTATTGGCTTCCGGCACCGCTACGACAAAACCATCAACATACGACATAGCTCGTTACTCCGTCGTGATTTGCGCGGTCAGTAATAACCGCCCATTAATTGTACAAATAATGTGCAATACAAGCCGAAACATAGTTGGAAAATTGCGCGCTTACTCGCAGATTCTGCGCGTGCCAGACGATTTACGTTACACTGACGCCTTTGATCGTTACGTTACCGAGAAATCTATGCGCATCACCGTTGAACCGGCCGATCAGCCGTTTATTCACCGCTTATTAGGTGAAGAGATTGAGAGTATTGACACCGCATCCACCAATGCCACGTTATTACAGCAGGCGCTGCACAGCGCACGTCAGCAGAAGGATCACGAAGCCGATCTCGACTGGCGGCGCAACGCGCTGTTTCTGCTGCTGTTTGTGTTTTTATATGCCGCGCTGGGTGCGTCATTAACATTGGATCTCACGCCGCAAGCATCCAGCCATAAAAGCCTCGCTTATGCGCTGGAAGCGGTGCCGGTACTGATCGCCTTCTCGGGTTTATTTGTCTCGCTGCTCTACGTATTTCTCACCCGCAGTGGCGCACGTCGTTTGCGTAATTGGGAACAGGGAATTTTTGTGCTAGAGAAATACAGCGGCGCGAATTTCAGTCGGCAAATTAATGAAATGGGTTCACGCACCACCGATTATTCGCAGTCGGCAATTAACGTTGCGCTGGCGCTGTTTATTTGTGTGACTTGGGTGGTGATGTATAACTATTTCACCTTCACCACCAGCGGCGTGATTGGCAGCGTGATTTCGTTATTCATCACCACCATGACCTACGTGATTCTGGATATTCAGCTGCTGAAATCTAATTCATCCATCGCCATTGATGAACCGCTGATTCCGGCTGAAGACGAGAAAGAGAAGCCTTAAAAATTTTGTAGGTGCGACATCCTTGTCGCACCTAATTTTGTTAGAGTTCTTCGCCGTTGCTGGCGATGACCCGGCGATACCAGTCAAAACTCTTTTTCTTCGAGCGGGAAAAATCTCCGCTACCATCATCATTTTTATTTACGTAGATAAAGCCATAACGCTTGCTGTATTGGCCGGTGGTAAAGGATACACAGTCAATACATCCCCAAGGGGTATATCCCATAAGATCGACGCCATCTTCAGTCACGGCTTTCTTCATCTGTTCAATATGCGCGCGCAGATAATCGATGCGGTAGTCATCATTGACCTCGCCCTTTTCATCCAATTTGTCGATGGCACCAAAACCGTTTTCAACCACGAAAAGCGGCTTTTCATAACGCTCATAGAGAATATTCAGCACATAACGCAGGCCGACCGGATCGATCTGCCAGCCCCAATCGGAGGCTTTAACGTGTGGATTCGGCACGCTTCCTTCGAACCCTGAAAGCGCCGTCCCGCTGCCGGCATTTTCTTTACTGACCGCATTACTCATGTAATAGCTCAGCCCGATATAATCGGCACATCCTTCTCGCAGGATCTGCGCATCACCGGGCTCCATCGCAATGTGGTATCCCTTGCGCTGCCATTCATTGAGGATATAAGTCGGATAATGACCGCGCATGTGAACATCACTAAAAAGGAATCGTTCCCTCATCGCTTCCTGGGCATACATCACGTCATCTGGGTGACAGGAAAACGGATACAGCGGCACCATGGCGATCATGCAGCCAATTTTCAGCTCAGGATTAATGTCGTGTCCTAACTTCACCACTTGAGCACTGGCAACAAATTGATGATGCAGAACCTGATACATGCACTCTTCAGGATTAGGCTCGTGGGTGAAAATAACGCCGGAACAGCAATAACCGAAAAGTGGGGTTTTCCAGTTGCGCTGATTATTAATTTCATTGAAGGTCATCCAGTATTTTACTTTGTGCTGGAAGCGTTCAATCACCACCGTGCTGAAGCGGACAAAGAAGTCCAAAACTTTTCTACTTTTCCAGCCGCCATATTCGGTGACCAGGAAATTGGGCATTTCAAAATGGGACAGCGTAATAACCGGTTCAATCCCGTATTTCAACAGCTCATCAAATAGCGCATCGTAAAAACGCAGCCCCTCTTGGTTCGGCTCGACTTCATCGCCGCGCGGAAAAATACGCGACCAGGCTATCGATGTACGGAAGCAGCGGAAGCCCATTTCGGCCAGCAGCGCGATGTCTTCAGGATAACGATGGTAAAAGTCAGATGCTTCGTGATTGGCATAAAAGCAGTCATCCTGAATGTCCGAGGTAATAACGCGATCAACGCCGTGCGCCCCGCTGGTCAGCACATCGACAATGCTCGGGCCTTTTCCGCCTTTATCCCACGCACCTTCGACCTGGTGAGCCGCAACCGCGCCGCCCCACATGAAATTTTCTGGGAATTGATTATTCATAATAAGTATCTCTTGATCAGATGGTGCCAGGCTGCGGCACAGGGCGAACGTCAGGCTGGCTGTCTTCTTTGAATCCCGCTACCCAAGAGAAGACCATGCCCAAAACGAATGCAACGAAAATGGATATCAGGAAGCCGAGGAACTGTGTCATGTGCCCTTCTTTAAAGAACACCGGCAGGACGGCAATGCCTGGAATGCAGTAACTCCAGGAAACCGCGTTGAATGCACCGGCAATCATGCCGCCAGCAGCCCCCGCGAGGCAGCCACAGATCATTGGCCGTTTGAGGCGTAATGCCACGCCGTAAATGGCGGGTTCAGTGATGCCGAACAACGCCGTCACACCTGCAGAGAGCGCCATACGCTTGAGCTCAGCATCTTTCGCCTTCAGGTAGACGCCAAGCACCGCGCCCGCCATGCCAAATACGGCAGAGGCTTGTAAGCCGGTAAAGGTGTCGTAGCCCAAGGTTGCATAGTTGCCGACGGTTACGGGCGTAATGCCCCAATGCACGCCTAACGTAACCAGCGGCATCCACAAGGCACCGACCACAAATCCGGCAACAGAAGGACTGAGGTGATAGAGCGTGTTGTAGACGCCACCGATGGCGCCACCAATCATGTTACCGACCGGGCCAAATGCCAGCAGCGTGAGTGGAACCATAATGGCGAGGCAGAACATTGGCGTGAACAGGTTGCGTATCACCATCGGTAGCAGGCGCTCAAAGAAGCGCTGAACATACGACATGCCCCAGACCATCAAAATAATCGGAATCACCGACGAGGTGTAACTCAGATACTGAACCGGCAAGCCCATAAAGGTCAGCGGCGCGGCATCTAGCGGAATGCCGGCAATCTCCACCAACACCTTTGAAATAGCCGGGTTTTCAACTGCGCTCTGCATCAAAGCATGCACAGCCGGATCGGCTGAGTTGGCGGTGAGTATTTTGTTGGCCGTCAGCATATTCAGGTAATCCGGCGACACCAACGCACAGGCGGCGATTACCGCTGTAAACGGATTTACGTTGAATTTTTTTGCGGCGGTAAAAGCCACCATGACGGGCAGGAAGGTAAAGCCGGTCCACGAAACAAAATTAAGAATGCGATAGGTGCCGCTTGCCGGATCCATCCAACCGATGGCGGTCAGCAGCGAAATGATGCCCTGCAGCACACCGCAGGCTGCCAGCGGATAGAGGAAAGGCGCAAATATGCTGGAGATGATATCCATAACGCGGCTTACGATACCGACATTAGGCGGTGTTACCGCAACACTTTCGTCGATATTGAGTAGATTCTGCACTTCGCGGTAAGCATCACCAACGTGGTTACCAATAACCACCTGCATCTGGCCGCTGGCCTGCATCGCGGTAATCACCCCTTTAACCCGCTTGAGTGATTCAACATCGACCAGAGCATAATCTTTAAGCACAAACCTCAGACGTGTAGCGCAATGCGTGACACTTATCACGTTATTATCGCTACCTATCAGCTTTACAATCTCTTTTGCAGAATCCGCATAATTTATTGCCATGGTTTTCTTCCATTGCCAGAGGGAATTCAGTCCGTCAGAGGCGAACTAATCGCGGCAATGTTAGAAAATCGCTTCGGCAATGTCACGAAGTCACAATATGTTATAACCGGTCGATAATTACAAAAATGTCACACCGCGTGACATCTCACTGACATTATTCACCACCAGCTTCCGGCCTATCGATTCAAGAATAAAAATAACCGGAACCTGAGTGGTAATGTCATATTCGTCATCAATCAAAATACGGGATACATGATAGGGAACAATAAAGTCAGCGAGTTTTGCCAGGGTTGAATCCGGGTTACAGGTTATCGCAATCACTTTGCAATGGTGAATGACAAATTGTCTGGCAAGTTTCACTATCTCGGGTGTTTCGCCAGAGACAGAAAGCACGATGGCCACTGAACTCTGCACCATATCCGAGCTCACAGGATAATAGGGATCGTCAATGTGATTACTGAACTTGCCCATGTTAGAGAAGAAACGGGCACCATACCTGCCGAGCGTGCCAGAGCTGCCTGCGCCGGCAAAGAACACCCGTTCTGCACAACGAATGTATTCTGCCGCCTGACTAATCATCTCATCAAACTCATCGTTTCTGATGCTTTTAAAAAAGGTCAATATTTCCTCAGCGCCATGAGGAATAAGTAATGTGCTATTTCTGTTCAGGTGCAACTTCATACTGGCTTTGAGTTCGGAGTAACCCTTGAAACCCATTTTTTTACAGAATCTCAGAACAGTTGCGGTAGACACACCTGAATTATCGGCAAGCTCTCTTATCGTCATATAAATGACCGCGTTAATATTTTTGATAATATAATTGTGCACGCTGCTTTCGAGGGCATTTAAAGTAGATAGCTTTCTGGCGTCAAACATATATTTAAACATCCAATCAGGCGATTTATGACGTTTATCATGTCACAAACCGTGACATGCAGGTGATGTTTAAGGTGAAAACAGGCTAAGTGCTTAAAAAGAAATGTTGTTAATTGTGATAGCTCGCACATTTCGGACGGCGAGAGACGGAATCACTATTAACTTTCTAGTGCAACAAGGATTGCGGCTTCCATTTTCTCCGGAGTGGTGATCGGCGCAAAACGCTTGAGCGGTTTGCCATCACGTCCGATGAGAAACTTAGTAAAGTTCCATTTGATCCGCCCGCCCAGCACGCCGGGCAATTCTTCTTTTAGATAGCGAAATAGCGGATGCGTTGCGGCGCCGTTAACCTCCACTTTCTCAAACATCGGGAAGCTCACGCCGTAGTTAATTTGGCAGGTCTGCGCGATATCATCGGCGCTGCCAGGTTCCTGCTTACCGAACTGATTGCAGGGGAAACCCAGTATCACCAGCCCCTGAGCGGCGTACTTTCTGTAGAGCGCTTCAAGGCCGGCGTATTGTGGCGTGAATCCACAATGGCTTGCGGTGTTAACCACCAGAACCAGCTTGCCGGCGAAATCGGCCATAGCGATGGGCTGGCCACGCAGGCTGATGGCATTGAGTTGATGAAAGGTGGTCATGTCAGAATCCTCAGAGCAATAGCGGTTTGGCGTCGATATTGCCACTTAGCAATCGCTAGTGCCTCAAATATTGAACGGCGTGACGACTATAACGCGTGATGATGCCGTTTCATATTCGGCTTCGGGCAAAAAACCGTGAAAACGCAGGATTGCTTTAAACGCCGATCGCGCATCTTCATGAAGATCATGGTCAATCACCGCATCCATCTCTTCAGCAGCCAGTAGCCGGCGATTTTCTTCATCCAGATCATGGCCAATGAAAACGTTTACCTCGCGGTGCATCGCTGAAAAAGCCTGCAAAATGGCACTATTTCCGCCCCCCACGCTGTAAATAGATTGGATTGAGGGATCCTGTTCCAGCGCTGTGCACATCTGCGTAAAAGTGAGTGAATCGATACCGTAACCTTCACTGACAGCTTTAATCTGCAAATACGGCGCTCGCTGACTTAACGCCTGAATGAAGCCCTCCATTCGCTGCTCTTCTCCACGAAAACCCGTGCTGCTAATCACAACGGCGACCGTTTGCACGGCAGCAGGCAGCCACCGCGACATCAGCCAGGCCGCCGTTCGACCGGCACCTTCATTATCCATGCCGACATAGCTGATGCGCTCGCTGGACGGTAAATCAGTAACGAGCGTTACCACCGGAACATTGAGCGCCGCCAGCTCCGCAATCGTACTCTGCAGCAAAGGGTGATCGCTTGCTTTGAGCAGCACGCCATAACTGTCATTGCCACAGCGGCGCAGCTCACGCTGCAGCTCTTCAGGCGAGATTTCTTCAAAAATGTGGCAACGCAACGTCAGTCGGAAAGGTGCGAAGCTGTTGATTTGACTAAGCAGCGCCGCCAGCACTAACGAACTGAATCGTTCTGGTGCATGCATGACCAGATCGATCGGTAGCGTGCGACCGCTTGCCAGGCTGGCGCGCTGCTGTAATTCCAGGTCGCGGATCGCCTGAGCAATGCGTCGGGCAGTGCGTGGACTGACACTGCCGCGCTGATGCAATGCTCTGTCTACCGTGGCTTTGCTGACGCCAGACTGCGCCGCGATTTGTTTAATGGAGAATGACCTTGCCATAATTTGAGGTCTTTTTGAGGTTGTGTGGCCGTATTGTTAATCGAATGTAATTGCTAAGGTCATTGTGAGCAAGCAGACAGACCTTACCTCACCCAAAATAACAAAGGACAACGAATGAGCCTGAGTGAAAGCAGCAGATTTAAAAACAAAGTGTTCGTCGTGACCGGCGGAACACAGGGATTAGGCGCAGCCGTTGCCAGTCTTCTGGCAATTCGCGGAGCCCGTGGCATTGTGATTTGCGGTCGTAACGTTAAAGCCGGACACGAACAGGTGGATATCCTCAGCCAAACCGGTTGTGAAGTGATATTTGTTGAAGCGGATATCAGCTCGCCAGAAGCCTGCGAAAACGTGGTGGCGACCGCAGAAAACGCGTTTGGAACCCTGCACGGGCTGGTGAACTGCGCAGGCATGTCCGATCGCGGCACCATCCTCAACACTTCCCCGGAATTATTTGATGCGATTATGGCCGTCAACGTTCGCGCGCCTTTTTTCCTGATGCAGGCGGCGATCAAACTGATGATTGCCAAAGGCATTGAAGGCAGCATCGTCAATATCATCACCATGACTTCCCACGGCGGCCAGAGCTTCTTAACGGCATACGCCGCATCCAAAGGTGCGCTGGTCACGCTGACCAAAAATGTGGCCTTCAGCGCCATGCGCAATCGCATCCGGGTAAACGGTCTGAATATTGGCTGGATGGATACGCCGCACGAGCACGACATCCAGCGGCAATATCATGACGCTGATGAAAACTGGCTTCGCAACGCTGAGCAGGCGCAGCCTTTTGGTCGCCTGCTGAAACCAGCCGAAGTCGCGCGTGGCGTCGCATTTCTCCTTTCTGAGGAGTCAGGAATGATGACGGGTGCGGTGATCGATTTCGATCAAAGTGTGGTTGGTTGCGGTGATAACGGTGGCTTCCAGCCATCACATGCTCTGACTCTGTGAGGCAAAAAAATGAAGAATATCTACATTAACGACAGCCACATTTCTCTCGATGATTTCGCCACGATTTGCGCGCAAACCCTGCGTAAAGACGATTTCCCGCTGGCACGTTCGGCTGATAAAAATGTGCTGATCTATCATCGTGACGACCTGCTGGCGGCTGCAACAGCAGACCGTCAAACTATGCTGGCTGAACTGCATCGTGCCTTGTCCAGCGGCCCCGGCGTCCTGGTAGTTCAGGGGTTATATGGCGATGTATCAGCCGTTGATCGCAGCAGTAAAGTCTTTGAGGATATCCTCGCCAGTGAAGCGGCAAACGGCGGCGGTGGCGATCACTTTGCCAAAGCGGGCAGCAACGGGCGTATCTGGAATGCGCTGCAAAAAGTGGCGGAGCGGGATGCTGATGCCTTCATCGATTACTATAGCAATCCGTTGCTGGCGCTGATTTGTGAAGCCTGGGTTGGGCCTGGATATGAAATTACGGCGCAGG
This sequence comes from Pantoea sp. S18, assembly GCF_045689705.1. Lineage (NCBI taxonomy): Bacteria > Pseudomonadati > Pseudomonadota > Gammaproteobacteria > Enterobacterales > Erwiniaceae > Pantoea > Pantoea sp. S18. Next base: position 609,798 of record NZ_CP142689.1, read on the forward strand.
TCAATCAGGTGCGTCCGGGCGGCAAAGCGCAGCAGCCGCATCGGGATTACCATCTCGGTTTCCAGGTAAATGACGTGGTTGCTCGCTTCCCGCTGCCGTTGCAGATCCTGTCGCAATACCTGACGCTACAGGGCGCAGTGGCTCACAGTGATATGCCGATTGAATCAGGTCCGACGCAACTTTTGCCCTGGTCGCAGCAGTATGCTGAGGGATATCTGGCGTGGCGCGATCCGCGCTTTATTGAATTCTTCCAGCAGCATGCCATTCAGCTGCCGCTGAAAAAAGGTGATGGGCTGTTCTTCAATCCGGCTCTGTTCCATGCCGCCGGCAATAATGTCACGCAGGATCACGTGCGTACGGCCAATTTACTGCAGGTCTCATCCGCTTTTGGCAAAACCATGGAGAAAGTGAATCACGTTAACGTGATGGAAGCGATTTATCCAACCCTGCTGAGTAAAGATCTGAGCGATGAACAGTTACAGGCAATTGTGGCGGCGAGCGGTGAAGGCTACTCCTTCCCGACCAATCTGGATACCGATCCACCACTGGGAGGCCTGGTCCCCAAAACACAACAGCAGTTGTTACTGGAAGCATTACAGCAACGTTGTTCAGCGGAAGAGTTCAGCCGGCAATTAGACAATCACGAGAGTAAGAGAAAAGCGTAGGCGTGTTTTGCAACGGGTATGGCGTAATGCCCTGACGTTGGGTGTTACGCCATATCGATGAGTATATATCTGGTCTGATGAACCGGATTAGCAATAGATCCTGAGCCGCTAATCCGGTAATAAGCGTTGTGCAATAGTGCCTGACTCGCTGCTGTTTTCTCAGTCGCCTACGGTGGCTTTATTCATCGACTTATCCACCGGAGCTGTTTTGGCTTTACTGCTCGAGTAGATAAAGAACAGCGCAATCCCCAAGCACATTACTGCTCCCAGTCGTGTTGAGGAAAAGTGAATTGCTTCATTTCCTAACCAACCGAAGTTATCGATCAGCATGCTCATTGCCAACTGCCCAAAGATAACCGCAACGGTTGCTACAGCTGAGCCGATCCGCTGGACTGCAATAACCATAATAACGATATAAGGCACACCACAGAGCGCGCCTAGTAACTGCCATTTTGGTACATCAAGCAGCGTAAGGGCATGCTTTGGTTCAAAGAAAAAGATTAACAGAGCGGTTACCAATGCCCCGGTAGAAAACGTCAGGAATGCACTTCGGAACACGCCAACATTGCAGCCCAACTTTCCACCGATTGCGGCCTGCATACTCAGAAATGCTCCACCAACCACTGCAAGAATGATCATCAAAATATTCATAATTTCACCTCAGCCTTTTGCCACAAGAGCCAGCGCAGCAACAATAAAAATAAGTGCAATGATTCGTTTCTGGTCAATTTTGCGGTGAGCGGTACCAAAAAGTCCGTAGTGGTCAATCACCAGACTTTTAAACACTTGCCCGGCTAAAATGCCGATCATGGTCATCGCAATACCAATACTGGGAACAGCAATGGTGAGAATCACCACATATACCGGTCCAAGAATGCCGCCTACTAACGTCCACGTAGGTTGCGAGAAAAAAGAGGGGCTATTACGCGGACTGAAGAAAAGCATCAGCATGAATGTGAGCGCTGCACCGACACCAAAAATACTGAATGTGGCCCACAAATCTCCAACTTCACTCCCCAGTGGTCCTAATAATCCGGCTTCAACGGATAATCCCATCCCGCCTGCAACGACGAGTAATATGAATAAAAGCTGCATAAAACAGTCTCCAACTTGGTTTAGGAGGCTGATGATAGTGACGCTCAAAGTAATGAAAAACAGTATAATTCGTGAAACACCTTTGCAGGAATCGAGATAATGTATGATGCCAGTTCAATAAACTTTCGTAGTCTATTGTTTTTTATTGGTGTTTTTGACTCGCAAAGCTTTTCAGTGGTTGCCAGGAGAGAAGGAGTATCAGCGTCGATGGTGTCGCGAGTGATTCTGCAGCTGGAAGATACTCTCGGACAGCAGCTGTTCTATCGTAATACCCGCGCTGTCATTCCAACAGAAGCTGGACGATTGTTCGTAGAATATGCCCGAATAATGTGTGAGCAGCTCAGCGAGGCAAGAAAAGAACTGCAGGACAGATCGCTTGAGCCTTCAGGGTTAATAAGAATTAATGCGCCAGTTTTTTTTGGACAGCGGCACATTGCGCCCTGGCTGACAGGCCTATGCGAGCGCTACCCTAAGCTGTTGATCGAGTTGGCTCAGACAGATGACTACATCGATCCCCACCGCGATGCTTCCGACATTATTTTTCGCATTGGGACACTTACCGACTCATCATTTCACGCTCGCGTATTCTGCACCCAGCGCTACCATCTTGTTGCGTCTCCTAAATACGTTCAAAAGTGGGGAAAGCCCGTTATCCCTTCAGATTTAGCGCAGCATAAATGTCTGGTTTATGCGGGCTCATCCGGCCCTAACCGATGGTTATTCAGAGAACAGAATGACAGCTGGGTTCACTACCCGGTATCTGCATTGCTGATTTCTAACAATGCAGAGACGCTTCTTACCGCCGCGTTAGATGGAATGGGGATGGTGCTCTTCCCGGACTGGCTGATTGGAGACAGCATTCATAAAGGGGAGCTAGTCAGAATTATGCCCAATCTTGAAGCTGCCATAAAAACAGAGCCGCAACATATTGCCGCTATTTATCCGAATGCCCGTCATCCACCGCTGAATGTCAGAGCGGTTATTGATTACTTTCTGGAGGTTTATGGCTCCAGGCCTTACTGGCTTTTCGACTGACAAATGTCTTTTATGAACGAAAATCGTATATTCGGCTTTACTCCGAATGCTATGGCAAACAGCACGCCTGAAAGAATTTAATTGCGCTAGCGCGTGTTGCAATCTTGACGGAATATCTCAAACGTCATTGCCACCGCACCAAGCAGTAATAAACCACTCAAGCCGAAAGCACTTTGCCATCCTAGGCTGTCGAATATCAGACCTCCTGCTGTTGAACCCAGCGCAATGGAGAGCTGGATGACAGCAACCATCAGGCCACCACCGGCCTCTGCATCTTCGGGTACCCGGATATCAGGCTGGAAATCATCAGCGAAAGCCGGTTTTTCGATATTATTGCAGAGAGATTCGATGCGGGTGTACGTCTGGGTCCAGAAGTGGGCAATGGTATGATTGCTGTACGCATTTCGCCCGACATGGAGATGGTCGTTGTTGGTACGCCAGAACATTTTCGCCGCTACGGCTTTCCGCAAGTCCCTACTGATTTAGCCGTTCATCCCTGCATCGCTTACCAGTTTGGTGATGGCAGCCTGTACGCATGGGAACTCAATCTGGATGGAAAAAAAATCACCCATCGGCCGCAAGGCCAATGGGTTTTTGCTGACAGCTATATGGAAGCAAAAGCCGCCACTCTGGGTCTGGGGCTGGCTTACGTCCCGGAAGAGTTGGTATCTGAGGATCTGGAACAAGGGAAACTGATCAGAGTACTGCAACGTTACAGCCAACGTCTGGAAGGTTCATTTCTCTATTATCCACATCGCAATGTGTCGCCCGCTTTGCGCGCGGTGATTGATACGCTGAGAATTTAGGGGATAAGAGCCCTAAGCATCCGCAGGCTCTTTTTTTTGGGTAGATCAAAAGGATCGGGACAATATTTAATTAGAGGCTTTCCCAGCTTTCAGGCTTATTGCACTCTTCTCATAATAATTTTCTATTACCTGATAAAACAGATTGAATTCTTGCTTAACGCAAGGCAGATATCCTGTTTCATCGATTATCAGCCACATAACTTTTTAATTAGCATTGGTACTCTCTCTCCCGAAGTATTCTGGAAAGCCATTAAACATCTGCAAATACACGTCTTTTGCCTGCATGTTCGTGCATAATTAAGCGTGTCGGGAAGCAGCAGTGTCGGGCGGATTTTTCTTTGGTATCAACAACCTGTGCAACCATGACGCATTCAGGCTTTTTCTTAAACACCATAACTACATATAGAACCCAAATACCTATTTACCATTTTTAATTGCAAAAATATTTCAATTAATCCTGTTAATTTTTTTCACTCGCCAGCAGGGGGAAGCATGAAGATTATCGTGGGTGGTAATGGCTACCCGGAAAAGAGAAACATCATTACAGACCCTTCACATCGCTATATTGATTACCGTCCAAGAAACATCTGGACCTGGATTAACGTCATAAGGCAGCGCTTATTACATAAAAATAAGCTCTTTATTTTCCGTCCATTGCCCCTGATCTCTTCCGTTGATGCGGACATTATCCACCTTTTTAATGAAGTCTCTGCGGGGTCAGGTGACTGGGTGGCGACCTTTGAAACCGAACTGCCCCGTGTTCTGCCCGTTGGCGGAGTACAAAAATTTGCCAACCCCGAACTGGCGCGGGAACTCAGGTACGTCTGCTCTCCGCGCTGTAAGGGCATCATCGCTATCTCAGAAGCCACACGGCAGATCCAGCTGCGGCTGCTGGATCATTTTCCCACAGAGCAGGCCATTATCGGGCCCAAACTGCACGTACTCCATCCTCCGCAACCGATCCTGCATAAAAAAAGCGTGATGGTTCAGGAAGGACCGGTGACTTTCACCTTCGTGGGTAATGAGTTCTATCGCAAGGGAGGTGCAGAAGTTGTGCTGGCCTTTACCCAGCTATTGAGGGAAAACCTGATAAGTGTGAACGACGTGCGCGTTAATCTGGTTGGTGATCTTGGTAGAACGCATAACGTGGCTCACCAGGCATTCCAGGACGACGACGTTTTTAGAAAATGCGTGGAAGATAAGCTGCGTGATTGCCCGATATTCCGTCACCATACGTCGTTGACCAACGACGCGGTGCTGGCGTTAATTAAGACTTCTGATGTCGGGCTGCTTCCAACCTGGCAGGAGACGTACGGCTTTTCCGTTCTGGAGATGCAGGCATGCGGCTGCCCGGTTATAACAACGAATGTCCGGGCACTGCCAGAAATCAATCCAGAAAATGCCGGCTGGTTGATCCGCTGCCCCCTGAATCCGATGTTAGAGCTAACGGTAGCCTCATTGAGGGACAAAACCGTTCTGAGAAGTGCCATCGTATCTCAGCTGAAAACATACATATTGCAAATCATCAGCGACAGAATAATCGTATCAGATCGCGCTAAAAATTCACTCGCGCGAATTTGCCTGGAGCACGATCCCGTGTTGTTCAGGAAGCGACTCAATGCGATATATATGGGTTTTGAGACTGACAAAAATAAAACGTTTATTTAAACGGATACAGTCCAAATTACTTATGGCAGGTAGATTACTCCCTGTTATTCAACTCAGAATACTGCCAGTTACCCACATTTTTGACACGAAACTATAACCGGCACATTAAAAACCTTTTTATCCATCCCTTAATAATTTTACCTTTTATGACATACTCTTATGTCAGCCAAACCCGGTTTAGCAAGGATAAAATAAAAAGGACTAAATTCATGCCTAGCGCAAATATACGTGCCACGTTCGGAGGGGCGCTTCTATTGATGTCCGTCTTAGTTTCAGCGTCAGAAACTCAGCCGATACCTGCAGTGCATTCAAACTCGCAACGCATCTCTGTAGAGACGCAAGGCTCAGGACCGGATGTCATATTGATTCCGGGGCTGGCGTCGTCTCGCGAAGTTTGGGCTGATTTAGCAGCAACTTTACGTAAAAGCCACCGAGTTCATCTTATTGAACTTGCCGGTTTTGCAAGCACACCTGCCCTTTCCAATCCAGATGGCAAGGTCATCGCTCCGGCAGTTGATTCCATCGCAGATTACATTCAAACGCAGCACATCACAGCACCGGTAATCATTGGCCATTCGCTTGGGGGTGAGATTGCCCTGATGATCGGGGCCCGTCATCCCGACCAGGTCAGTCGTTTGATGATCGTCGATGCCTTGCCATTCTATACGTTGATGATTGATCCTGCGGCGACCACCGAGACTGCTGCACGGCATGCCACAGCGACGCGGGATTGGCTGCTGGGACAGTCGCCGGAGCAATTCAAGGAGTTTCAGAAAACATCCATCATTCGCTTAGCGAAGACTGAGGCGGTGAGACCAGCTTTGGTGACTGCGGGACTCAATTCTGATCGCAAAACAGTTGCGGATGCCGTGTATGAACTGATGATTACCGATCTGCGCCCCGAACTCGCCCGCATCAAAGCGCCGATGGAGATCGTGTACGCGTATGACGCTTTATTCGGCGTTTCTGCAGCCAGCGTGGATGCCATGTACCGTCAAGCCTATGCATCTGCATCCGATATCCATTTCACGCGCATCGATGACAGCTTTCACTTTGTCATGCTTGATCAACCAGAACGGTTTTCCCGCGCGGTAACGTCATTCTTAAATCAATAAAGGATGCAGCTGGCCTTCATTTGACGCGTTGTTGTAGGGAAATGTTCAGGTCAGCGTGTCCCTCACCTTTAGTCCTATAACTAGCGTTGCAAAAAACATTATGCAACCCGCGGTGATGAAAACACCTGTTACGCCGCTGATACCAAAAAGTAAACCTCCCAACGCTGCACCCGCAGCAATCGAGGACTGAACGGCTGCGACTACCATGCCGCCAGCGGTTTCAGCCTGATCGGGAACGGAACGCGCTACCCAGTTTGACCACGCAACGGGTACGCCACCAAATGCCATCCCCCACAACGCGACGAACAACATCAATCCTGTTTCCTCCAGCGGCAGCAAAATCATACTTAATGCCGCCACACCAACAAGCGCTGGCATCAGTATCAGGGTAAGACGCAGGCTTTTCTCCATCAGCCACCCGGCCAGCAGCGTGCCGATAAAATTAGCGACGCCAAATCCAAGCAGTATCAAAGACAAACGATCCACATCAAGTTGAACAATATTTTCAAGAGCCGGCCGAATATAGGTAAACAGCCCATACTGACCCGTATGGGCAATTACACACCCCGTCATTCCCATCGCAATGCCTGGGCGGCGGAGTAAATCCATGACAGATGCCGTTACCATCATTTTACGCGGAGCCATTCCGGGAAGGGTAAACAGCTGAAAGAGCATTGTCAGCACACCTACTGCGGTTGCAGCGATAAAAGCGCTACGCCAGCCATAAAGCCCACCTAAATAGCTTCCCAGTGGGATCGAAACTACGGTTCCGACAGCGATACCGCTAAAAATAATGGAGAGAGCACGCGGGACGCTTTGAGCTGGAACCAGCCGCATAGCTACAGCAGCTGCCATGCTCCAGAAGCCTCCCAGCGCGATGCCCAGCAATATACGCATGATTAACAGAACAGCCAGACTAGAGGAAAGTGCGACAAGCAGGTTAGAGGCAATCATCAGCACGGTAAAACCCAGCAAAACAGTTCGGCGATCATAATTACGCGTCAGGCGGGGAACCATCAGACCCGCAAACAGGGCCACCACAGCCGTTACTGTCACAGCCTGACCAGCGAGCGCTTCCGTCACACCGAGATCGGCGGCCATGGGTGTCAGCAGGCTGGCAGGAAGATATTCTGCTGTCAGTAAGCCAAATACGCCCATAGTCAGTGATATCACAGCCATCCATGCGGATTCTTTGGGTTCAGAACACGTTAAACTCGCGGATACAGCTTCAGTTGCTTCGTTTCTCATAACACACTCTTTCTGGAGTTAAAAATCACAGCTCCAAGTCTAGAGTCGAGCAACTGGACGATCTATGATGCCTGACCCTGATTTTTTAACCGAAACTCCGAATATGCATGTAAATAAACATTTTGCCCTTTCATCAGAGCTCATCAGTGAGTTGCTACTGGAAATGCGCCTGCGTGGTGTGCAGTATCGACGTTTGCAGACGGGTTCTGAGTTTGGCGTCGGTTTTAGCAACAGGCCGGGACACGCCTATTTTCATTACATCGCCGTGGGTACTGCGCTGCTTCGTACAAGCGATGGTACGTTGCACGAACTGAAAGCTGGCAGCATGGTGTTCATGCCGCAGGGTGAGGAACATCAGCTTTTATCGGATGTCAGCTGCTCATTTCAACATATCGACACTTTCGGCTCTGCTCCTTTAGGCGAGGCCGTCAGCGGAATTGATACCTGCCCGAGTTCGCACCCGACACCCAGCACGGTCCTGTTTTATGGTTGTATGGAGTTCGATCTTGGTGGAATGCAGAGCCTTGGTAAACTGATGCCGCAAGCGATAGTGGTTGAGGCAAATGAACAGATTTATCCGGGGCTGGTTCCTGTTTTGGGCGCGATGAAAGCTGAAATCTGTTCTGGACGCGCAGGCTTCGCGGGCATCCTGGCACGCCTCGCAGAAGTGGCGGCTGCCATGATTGTGCGTGGATGGATCGAAAACGGCAGCGAGAACGCCGCTGGCTTGATCGCTGCGTTACGTGATCCACGACTTGCCCAGGCTATTCTGTCCATTCATCGCGATACGAGTCGCGAGTGGTCTGTTGCTGAGCTTGCGGCCCAGTCGCATGTGTCGCGTTCTGTTTTTGCTGAACGCTTCAAATCAATCATCGGCATACCTCCTCTGCGCTATGTAAGGGAAGTACGAATGCGCATCGCAGGTCACTGGATTATTCACGATAAGATCTCAATCGATACCGTTGCTCTACGCCTCGGTTATGCCTCACAGGCAGCGTTTAGCAGAGCTTTTAAGCGCATCAATGGCTATCCGCCGGGCGCTATGCGTCAGCGACCAGAGAGAGGCGTTAATACTGTAAATGAGTGAATGTTATTTTTATCATATGCTGGGTTAACTTTAGGAGGCCGTTCTCTACATTAAAAACTGAGCGGTTCAATAAGTGTGTTGCATCCATCGGTTGAACTCACATCACAAAGCGGCCAAGCCCGAGGAAAACGACGTCTGCTGTGAGCGAAAAGCTGACATAATTTGCCGCCTTAGAGTATATATTCCGTTGATTTTTTTGACATTATTATCGAAATTATTTCGTCATACATGGAGTAAGACTAATGAGTTTCCACATAAGAACAGCTCGACTTTCTGATATCGAGGGTATGTTCGACGTCAGAACATCGGTAATCGAGAATCACCTGAGCCGTGAAGAGATGCGGCAGATGGGTATTACCGAAAGCGTCGTAGGCGATATGATTGAAAAAAGTCTTTGCGCATGGGTTGCGACTGAAAATAATAAAATCATTGGCTTCTCCATGATATTTCCGGATGAAGGCTGTTTGTTTGCGGCCTTTGTTCTGCCTGAGTATGAAGGCAAAGGAATAGGTCGCAGGCTTGTTATGCTCGCCGAGCAGGAGTTATTCCAACATCATGAAATTGCCTGGTTGGAAACCGATAAGAATAGTCGCGCGGCGAAATTTTATATGCAGCTCGGTTGGGGTAATGAAACAGATCTCAATGGCACTGACATCAAATTAGAGAAATCTCGTGACGTTTAATTCACAGAATTTTCATCGATTTCCGCTCATGGCACTAAGCGGACAACTAATTTGATAACCGTCCGCTTTGAGCGAGGAGCAGACCGTCAGGTTTGCAGCAAGACGGCCAGTGGACCGGCAATAATAATTGAAATTATACCCATGCCTTATTTTGGATAACCACTCTGTATCCATCTGGGTCAACAAATGTCCTTCCGTTGATATCCCAGTAAGGGTTAAATGAATTCGTCATGTTGAATCCGGCTTCTATCATCCTTGCACAGGCATCTACCCACGCATTTTCATCTGAATAATAAAGAACGAGTAAATCTTCCTCAGTTTGCAGAGGTTGAATGGGATGACTAAGGCAAAAGGTGAATTCAATGTGCCAGTCTAAGCCCTTCCGTCCTAACATCAGTCCATTGAAACCGTCATGATCATTGAATTCAGCTATTTTGTGTAAATCCAGTCCCTGACTGTACATCAGAAAAGATCGTTCAAGATTGGAGACGGGTTTGGCAATACGCATATGAGTAAACAATTAGATGTTCTCCGCTGAAGTTTTTTTCTTGAGAGTTAAAATTAAGCTCAAGTTTACACATGATCATATTTTCAATTTATCCAGGAGAGCTTACAAAATGTCCGCTATTGACGCTAAGCTGACCTGTGCGCTGCACGGTCTGCAATGAGCGAAGAACGGACGTTACGGTCCTGCCTGGACACTGCTATACCATTTCATTCATGACGGCCAGATAGGTTGAATGATGCAGTTCGGGACTTAAAGGAATTAACAAAAAGGATAACCTATTGTGAATCTAAATAATCTCTCGGTATAACCTTCTTAAGATATAGTGTCAATAACGGGTTAAAAATGATCCATTTTTCATCACCACTAACGGTCTAATATTGATCCACCGTTTTACTCAAGATTAGCTTCGGCGATGACGCCAGCTTTTCTTTTCTGCTTTAGTCGATAACTTTCCCCCTTTATCTGGACAACATGTGAGTGATGTAAAATGCGGTCCAGCATTGCTGATGTCAGAGCAGCATCTCCAGCGAACGTTTGATCCCACTGCCCGAACGGCAGGTTAGATGTCAGGATCATTGCACTCTTCTCGTAGCGCTTTGCTATGACCTGGAAAAATAATTTAGCTTCCTCCTGGCTGAATGGTAGATAGCCTATTTCATCTATGATGAGCAACTTCGGCGCCATTACTCCACGATGTAACGTGTTTTTGTACCGTCCCTGACGCTGTGCCGTCGACAGTTGAAGCAGGAGATCCGCAGCTGTTGTAAAACGAACTTTTATTCCTGCGCGGACGGCCTCATAGCCTATTGCAATGGCCAGATGTGTTTTTCCCACACCTGATGGTCCCAGCAGAACAACGTTCTCGTTGCGCTCTATAAAGCTCAGCGAGCGCAACGACTGAAGTTGCTTTTGAGGTGCTCCAGTCGCGAACGTAAAGTCATATTCTTCAAAGGTTTTCACTGCAGGGAAGGCTGCCATACGCGTATACATCGCCTGTTTGCGCTGATGTCTCGCAAGCTTTTCCTCATGAAGCAGATGCTCAAGGAAGTCTATGTAACTCCATTCCTGGGCCACAGCCTGTTGTGATAGCGCCGGTGCTGCACTAATAAGACTTTCCAGCTGGAGCTGATCGGCCAGTGACATTAACCGCTGGTGCTGAAGTTCAACCATCAGGCAACTCCCTGACTGAAAGAGTCGTAGATCGACAGAGGATGGTGCAGAGGATGCATATCGAAGGTTGTCAGATTTTCTCTGACCTGAACGTCAAAGATTTTCTTATCTGGCGGTAGCGCCAGCATAGCCTGCTGCTCTTCAGTCCAGCGATCGCAGGGACGTGTTTTTATCGTTTCATGAACTCGCTGATTCGCAACATCATATAACCAGCGCAGCCCATGGCGATTAGCCGTCTCAACATCAACAACGATGTCCATAGGTTTCAGGCGCGTCATCAGCGGGATGTAGAAGCTGTTGCGGGTATATTGCACCATGCGTTCAACTTTTCCTTTTGTCTGTGCCCGATATGGCCTGCACAACCGGGGGATGAAGCCCATTTCCTTACCGAACTGCCAGAGAGAAGGGTTAAAGCGGTGGCCTCCCGGCTGGTAAGCATCACGCTCCAGCACGACTGTCTTCATGTTGTCGTAAAGGATCTCCTGCGGGACGCCACCAAAGAAGTGAAAGGCATTGCGATGGCATTTTTCCAGCGTGTCATAAGCCATATTGTTGGTGAACTCGATATAGAGCATCCGGCTGAAGCCGAGAACGGCAACGAAGACATGCAAAGGGCTTTTCCCATTTCGCATGGTCCCCCAGTCAACCTGGATCTGCTTTCCCGGCTCAGTTTCAAAGCGAACAACAGGTTCCGGCATCTCAGGTGCTGCCAACGAGCGAACATATTGTCTGAGAATTGTCATCCCACCTTTGTAGCCCAGTTCACGAATTTCACGGCCAATGACGGTAGCCGGGATTTTATAGGGATGCGCTTCGCGAACACGCTGCTGTATATACGTTCGAAATTCATCGAGAACGGATCCCGCGGCTGGACGAGATGTATAGCGCGGTGGTTCCGATTTAGCCATCAGATGGCGACGAACAGTATTGCGTGATAACCCAAGCTCTCTGGCAATTGCCCGGCAGCTCATACCACGTTTATGCAGAATCTTTATTTCCATGCGACTCTCAAAAGTGATCATAGGCTCTCCTTGTACAGGAGAGCAGATTAACCCCTGGATCAATTTTCAACCGTTAGGGTGGATCACTTTTGCACCGTTGGTGACATCAGGTCCTTAAGGCTTTTCAGGCCGAGTTTGTTAGCGCAGTTTTTTCTGTGCTGATATATGGTTTTGACATTTACGTTTAACTGGAGGGACTGCGCAGGGGCTTTCATCCCCTTGATGTAACCATCGATAATCGAGAGTTCGCGCAACGACAGGTGGCATGCGTGATCGTTTCTTATTCGGCCATTCAATGCATCCACGAGTGCAACTCTGAGGCTGTTTACCGGCATAGATGAATAAAGCGTACATTCAGTGTTAGCTATTCTACTGATAAGCCGTTTTTTCTTGTCACACAGATAACGTTCATCATTGATATAAATCAAAATCCGCCCACGCGTTTTTCTTTGAAGGAAGAGGAAAGTATTAAACCATCCCGGAAAGAATATGTTCGCTGAAATGCACACGATCGCGCTGAAGCTAACATCTTCGCGAAAACAAGGCTGCCTTCTGAAAAAATCACGCTCATCCCGGACATAAACGGCATGCGTTGAATGCAGATAACTCAGGTCATCGATAAGACTGAAAAAACCCAATGTTTCAATATTTCGTTCACCGAGCACAAGAAGGTAACCATTTTTGCTGAGCACTATAATATCTTCCCTAACCTGTCGAGTTGAAGAGCTTATTTATACTGCCCCGGAATAATGATGAGAACATGATAATTCCACTCAATCAATACATCTTGAGGTTGCCTGACCAATTGTTACATCCTGACGCATCCTTTATAAAAGAAATTAAGGACATTGAATTCATGCTATTGCAGAAAACATCAAACTTTATTTATGAGTTTTTTAAGAGTAACTTACAGGTGTAACTCTTAGATAATTCACATCGGATGATGAATTGACCAGCAGCATAACTCTGACATAAAATCCCTTCACCCATTAATAGTAACCAGATGAATTATCATGTTTAAAAAAATGGTATGTACGTTCGTTCTCTCATTATATTCACTGACAAAATGCAGTGCCGAGCCTGATAATAATTTATGGCTAAACCCTGATACTGTTCATTCGATCCATTCCGGTTACATAGAAGGGTATGAAAATTTTATCTTTGCAGTACCTGATAAAAACATCTCTGGTGATGAGGCAAAACCCCATCGACTGGATCCCAACCGAAAGCACCAAAAACTTAAAGATTTAAAAAAGGGACAAAATCAAAAAAGCAGTAGTTACAGAGGATAACTGCGCTTTTCGCTTCATGACAAAGGGCGGGTGTGAAGAAAGTGCATTCGGGGAATATTTTTTTAGATTAAGCATGTAGCGCTGCCGAGGATGAACAATATATCTTGCAAGGCAAGAGCCCTGATGCCGTTATGCCCTGTACGCACCCATAGAAACATCTGCAGCCAGATAACAGACATCATCTGACCTGTGCCGTCATAGTCCGCTGTCCAATCCCCCCGGCATCAAGCCGGGTACACTAATAAATGCGTTTAAGTTTATCTATAAAGACTTCAAATCATGAGGCTTTACAGGTCTGGCATAATATCCCCCAGACAACAGTAACACACCCGCTTATTTAATTCTGCATAAACAAAAATCAATAACAAAACATCAGTACTGCCACGAGCACTCAATACTTACCCTTAAAGTAAACTCAGATAACTTAACCAGAAATAACTCACACTAGCCTTTTCAGACGAAAACGATAAAACCCGAAAAAATTAGCATCAAAAAACGAGGAAGCCCATAACAGCGTTAATTAACACAACCCTGAGAAATTTCACTGCCCTTGCTTAACAGGTGGAGGTTTTTTTCAAAATCAGAAAGCAGAATTTCTGGCACTCTGCAGGAGAATCATACATGGATTACTTTATCAAAGGCTGGACTATCGCAGCGACAATCTATACCTGCCTCAATGTAAGTGAAAAGCTATGCCAGATGTTTCCTGATAAACAACTCACGATTTGTATTATTGGCATATGCCTCAATGTTGCCATCAACGTCATGCTGCTCTCATACCCTAATCGCGGGCGAGAATAACCAGCAGCTCCACGAGTTAACTATTTCTTCAAGCAGAAGCGGATAAATTCAGGATTACGAATCTCGTGTGCGCAAATATGTGCATTGTCCCGACATCATTTGCCAGTGCCAGAACCGGCTACCTGTGTCCGGAAGGGATGTATTCTGGTTTTAATATGTCTCTCACTAAGCCGTTAAGACCAAGGAAAACCCATGAATAAGGATGTGAGCACGGGTAACACACTGAACCTGATGGCCATCAACGCAGTATCGTTAAGCACGGTCATTGCGATGCTCGACAGTACAATCGCCAATGTCGCGCTCCCAGTGATTGCGCGAGAGTTTTCAATCAGTGAGTCCAACTCCATTCTGATCGTCAATGCTTATCAGTTCGCCGTGGTCGCATCACTGCTTCCACTGGCGGCACTGGGAAAATCCGTGGGTATCACGCGCGTATTTAATACAGGCGTACTCTTATTCGCGCTGTCATCACTGGGCTGCGCGCTATCTGAAAGTCTGGAAATGCTGACGGTATTTCGCGTGGTACAGGGTTTCAGTGCAGCGGCGATTTTGAGCGTGAATGCGGCACTGATCAAAGCTATCTATCCCGCAAGCCTGCTGGGCAGAGGTTTGGGCGTGAACGTTATGCTGGTATCCGTTGCCGCAGCGGCCGGGCCATCTATTGCCTCTGCCATCCTTGCTGTGGCGAGCTGGAACTGGCTTTTCACCATCAATGTACCTGTTGCGGCAGTATCGTTACTGATTAGCGTGGTCTTTCTGAATAAGAGCCCGGCTGAAAAGAGAACGTTTGATCGCACAGGAGCCATCATCGTATTTATGCTTGGTCTTCTTTTCTCATGCACTGTTTTCGGCCTGACGCGGCAGAAGATGTTTTTTGCGATGGGGAGCCTGACTGTTTTTGTATTGTTACTGGAAACTTTTTACCTGAACCAGAAGCACAAGGTCGAAAAGGCGCTGATACCTGTAGCCGTCTTCCACAGTAAAACGTTAAGCCTCTCACTTCTGATGTCAGCGCTCTCCTATGCAACACAACTGCTGGCCTATGTATCGCTGCCCTTCTACCTTCACGATGTGCTCCATCGCGATATCGTGTCAACAGGGTTACTTCTGACTGCCTGGCCACTGGCAACAATGTTTACTTCGGTTCTGGCAGGCAATCTGCTGAAAAAATATCACTGTAATATCATTGGAGCCGCAGGTCTTGGGTTGTTGTTTGCCGGCATGCTGCTGACCGCTGCCCTGCCGGCGGAACCCGGAAATATTGATATTATCTGGCGAGTCGCGCTATGTGGTGCGGGCTTCGGACTTTTTCAGTCACCGAATAACTATCTCATCATGACTTCAGTGAACGATGAAAATACCAGCGTCGCCAGCGGTCTGTTAGGAAGCTCGAGGCTGCTGGGTCAGATTGTGGGTTCGGCACTGGTTGCACTGTTTTTTAACATCAATGTGAATGATCCAATCAACTGCAGCCTCATAACAGGAGCGTGCTTTTCCTTCTTTTCTCTTGCAGTCAGCTACTGGCGATACATATCGGCAAAGGGCCATTAGAGCAATAAAACCTGGGCACCAGAAATTTGTCGCCGGGTGAACTCAATCCTTAAGACATTACTACGTGGTTCCGGGTTTCTGTTATCGCTTGAGACTACTGCAGCGGACAATAGCAAACTTAACTTAGCCTCGGGCTGTTCCTCATACCGCGTGGGTACACACTTTAGATGTTTATTTTTAGTATTCAGCCGAAATTCGAGAACAGTTCACGCTCAAAAATTCTTTATAACATAGTATAAATGATCTTTCTTGAGTACAAACTTTAGACTAACTCACTTAGTGAAGTCTTTTTTGCCATATTATTAATAATCCAACGCAGTACTGACTCAAGTATAAGTTTTTAATATCTACAGAGTTTAGGCCTGTAATAACACAAAAAAAAACAAATAAAATCATAGCCCTATAAAAGACAACGAAATCATTAACACACAAATGAGCTGTATTGAAAAAAATCACTTAACAAATCTGCTTATGTGAGTCATCCTACCAGTGCTAACTCCCATGAGAAAAATCATAATGAAATACACTTACTACATCAGCATATCCAAAATTGAAAATACACATCATTTAATTCACAATGGCACATGTCCGTTTTATCTTTCCAATAAAGATGACATGATATTATTAGGTAGGCATGAGCAGTTCGTTGTTGCATTAAGTATTGCAAGAAATAACTTTAAGAAAGTTTCACCGTGCCCTAAATGCATTTTGAAAAGGAGATTGTATAATGTTGCAGCATCGAAGCGTGAACCGATTCCGGTCAGGCATCTTCCGGAAATTTAAATCAATATCATGAATTTATCTTGGAAAATCGCAATCTTAGGGTCATAAAATAAATAATTAATATACAAGCCTACATGAGCTCTAAGGGACATATTGAATATTTTATCGATGCTGTAATTATGATTGTCATTTTAAAAGGTCTATACTGCATTTGGTGATAGTCATTGAATTATTTTTTAATTAGA
Organism: Pantoea sp. S18; assembly: GCF_045689705.1. Taxonomy (NCBI): domain Bacteria; kingdom Pseudomonadati; phylum Pseudomonadota; class Gammaproteobacteria; order Enterobacterales; family Erwiniaceae; genus Pantoea; species Pantoea sp. S18. The sequence goes on from NZ_CP142689.1 coordinate 626,491, forward strand.
TTGCACATTATTCATCAGTTGATTCTTCAGATAATAAATTCGTTTTTTTACAGTTTTCTCTTGAGGTTTTTTATCAATGATTAACCTCTCGTCTTTTATGGATTAGATGAACTTCAGTAAAAAACGGATAGGTTTAACTTCTAATATTTTAGTCCAGAGGACCTGGAGGTTAACAATTCCAGCCAATGCAAGCAGAACCAATACAACAATCACCAGAAGTGCAGTGAGAACAATAATAAATCTGTATAAATTTTTTTGGATTTTTAATTGTCTTTCTTGTAATGATGATGCCGTCTCATAACCCACTACTGTATTAACTGACTTACTTTGGATGTAATAAAAACCTTCGGAAAGACATAAATCATTTGTTATGATCAAAGACTCAAGCAACAATCTAAGCTTGACCCTATATTCTTCCTTAAGTATATTCTTGTGCCACAATCTTCCATAGATAACGGATAAGATATCATCTTCAGTAAATCCTCTACTATCCCGACTGGGTTTGAGTCTTATATGTTCTTCTAATAAGAGCTTTAAAATAGCATACCTGTCGTGGCTAAAATTCGTTGTATCAGATATGAACAGTGACAGTAATGATCCTTTTGATTCACTGAGTAGTAATTTGATATATAAGACTTTGGTGTGATAGTCTAAACAGAACTGGGAAATACTGGTATAAGTTGATGCGCTATTTTTTCGATAGTGTATGATTTCACTCTTCATTTCAGTTAACGTAATCAAATTTACTTTTAGCGTTTTGTTAGTTTTTCTGTCCAGAAGCAATACATAATATTCCACATCTTCAGCATTTTTAATGACCCCATCAAGACGGTATCGATTGTCATTAATATCTCTGAAAAAAACAGAGTAGTAATCATACGGATCAACTGTTTTTTTATTTTCATTAGTGAGTTCTGGGAGATATTTTGACCAGGCCTTTATTTTTGTTTTTTTGATGATGTCAGCAAACATAGCAATACCTCGACAGGGGTTGTTAGACATTCACTGATTAAATGTTGAAGATTAAAAGCGCATTTTCACCCCAACAGTTGCTGAAATATTTGCCTCAACATGCGTGTCGCCGCCGCTGTTCCAGGCTCTGCCTATTTCAGAATACGCCTGAACTTTTTGACTTACAGCCCAGGTCGCACCCAAAGCGGCTTCCGTCATGCTGTACTGTTGATTAGCAGTAATGGTAGTAGTCCCCGCATTATTTGCTGTGTTGGCAAATTTAACCTTATCGTCTCCATTGCTGAGCATCGTCCAGTAATTAATGCGCGCATAGGGTTTAACCTGACCATATTCGGTATCATAGTCAGACGTTAGTCGTGCGCCGATTCGACTTATCAGTGATCCATCCGGATTAACATCCACGCGTGTTTGAGATGCACCATCAAGAGTGACACTATCAAAATCACTATACTGGTAAATCAGCTGGGCTTGCGGTTCTATCTTCCAGCTGCTGTTACCCAGTTGCCACGGTCTGCCGATTTCCACTGACGCCGCGAAAGAGCTACCGTCCGGATGCACCGTCTCCCGATTACGTCCGTTTTTGAGATCTACAGCGTGGTAGCCATACTGCAGCACGTTATCAACATAGAGACCGCTTTCATCGGTCCAGGTGGCGTATCCACCGATATAGGTTGAGAAGGTCGAATTATAAGCCAGGTTGTCTATGTCGCCATTTCTGCCAGAAATTGACGTGTCGTTATCGAGGAACGTGCCATATATACCGGCTCGCCATTGTGCATCCTGATACAGGTCTCCTCCGACCTGCATACCGTTGTAATTGGATGAAGTGCGGCTTTGCAATGGATCGTTGATTTGCTGTTCAACGGACTTAACCAGATATCGCATCCAGAATCGACTCTGCTGATCCTCAGCAACATCTGCACGCCAGGGTTGCTCATCTCCCACGCGCTGATGCAGCGTGCCTAGTACCGCTAAATCAGCCTGTCGGATGATGGCCCCCAGCGTATCGAAGCCGGGGACGTCTGGCCGATAACCCGCACGCAGGAACCAGTCCTCTCCTGCACCCTCAGCATTACCCGCAAACAGCTGGTATTGGTAAGCACCTGACAACAGAACATCAGCACCAATACTAAAGGCATCTTTGGTAGTCTGGGCGGTGGTGGTACCACCATTCAGGGCCTCCACCACCATGATGCCGTCACCTTCTGTAGGTTCGCCTAACTGGCTGACATCGATATCTAACAGTGTGCGTCCGCTTGCCGTCCCGCCATCAATGACAAGCCTGTCTGCGATTCCCGGGCTGTGTTGCTGTGCCGCGATTTTAAGCGTGCCGTCACTGCCCACGTAATTGCCGGTGACGGTGAGCGTTGATCCCACATCTCCACCCCGCAAATTAACAGTGCCCTGATTAAGCAGGCTGGCGACACGTTGGTTGTATCCGCCCGTATCCAGGGTGGCACTCTGGCTCACCATATGGGTCGATACGGCGCTGAAGGTATTTTCAGCCGCGCCCTGCAGCGTTCCCTGCTCAACAACTGTCAGGCCGCTCCAGTTGTTAGTGCCCGCTAGTCGGGCCACGCCCGATCCCTGCTGCCACACCTGACCTGTACCAGAAATGTCACCTGACAGCGTGAAGGTATCACTGCGATTCAGCACCAACGTGCCCTGGTTATCGATATTGCCCGCCAGATTGCCGCTGCCGCCGCCATTACCCAGTTGCAAAATCCCTTCACGGATATGGGTGGTTCCCAGGAAAACGTTATCACCCGACAAGATCAGCGCGCCGCTTCCGCGCTTGGTTAACTCACCCTCACCCGCGATGATATTGGTCAGGCTGGCATTGAATGCCTGGGTATCAATCGTGCCACCACCATCAATAAGAGTAACGCGCCGGTCGCTGCTGAAGCCCTGGGTGTAACGCAGTGTGCCATCAGCCAGAGTGATGCCACCTTCACTGGCGCCTAAATTGGTGTTCGCAGAAACCTGTATGGTTCCGGCGCTGATCACGGTGCCACCGCTGTAACTGTTATTGCCGTTAAGCTGTAACGTGCCGAGATCGGTTTTGTGCAGCGCACCGTTGCCGACCAGCGAGGCATTTATCGTGGCGAGATAGTCCACGCCAGACGATGTGCCGTCACCGACCCTAATCTGTGTGTCGCTTGCCGCAAGAGTTAAGGGCTCCCCGTCCAGGTTGTAACCGTCTGTCGTAAACTGTGCGCCTGTTATGCCCACAGCACCCAGAGAGTTGTCGATAGTGACGTTCCCGGCTTCACCGCCAAACACTGCGAAAGAAGCATTACTGTAAGGTGAGTTGTAACGGCCTGCGGGCGACGTTGTGTCAGTGGTCCAGTTGTCGTTTCCGCTGCCGTTTTGCCAGACGCCATCGCCGCCTTCAATCATGCCGTTGTCTTTCATCTCGCCCGCACTGCCGCCGGTACCATCCCAGAAACGAAGTTCTGCCCCGGTGTGGTTGACCAGGTTGACCTGACCCGCGATAGATGTCTGCACATACAGATCATCAGCAGACTGTGGTGCAGTTCCGATCACCAGCTGGTTGTTGGTTAGCGTCCCGCTGTAATTCAGAACACGGTACACACCGACATCAAAAGTACCACCACTACTTTGGGTGATATTGAGCTGGCCATTAAGATCGAGATTGCCATTAACATTGATTAAATCGTTGTAGGTTCCGCCAGTGGTGTAGGCCTCACCAAACTGGTAATCCAGTTGAGTCCCTTCATTGAGGGTCAACGCCCCCATGGTTAAGGTCCCGACGTTGCCAATTCCAGCCCCTGCCGCCAGCCTGCCACCGTTTTCTACGGTTACGCTGCCGCCGATAATGCCATTGCCACCAAGGGTTGCGCCGTTATTTACCGTGGTTTGCCCGGTGGCTGGCGATTGAACGCCATTGATAAGCAGCGCGCCTTGCGATACCTGCGTTGTGCCGGTGTAAGTGTTGTTGCCTGTCAGCGTCAGAGCACCGGCACCGGTCTTGACCAGACTGCCGCCATTGCCACTAATGACGCCACTGATGGTGTCGTTGCGCCCCAGATTACCTTCAAGCAATGTGGCCGAGCCCAATGCAACATTACCGGCACCAGATAGAGAACCAACGCTGGTTTGTCCATTGACTGCGCTGATATCGACCACGCCACCACTGGCGTTAGTGATGGTAGCATTCTGTGCCTGAGCGGCATCGGCAATGGCTGTCTGGCCACTGTTGTTGATTAGGGCATTACCCGCATTGGCACTGTTGCTCAGCAGCAGGAATGAGGTGGCATCCGTGTTGATGGTGGCTTTGCCGCCGCTGCTGCTATCAGCCAGTTGCATACGACCGCCACTGGTGAGGTTGAAAAGATGTGACTCGGCCAGCGATGCGTTGTTGAAATTGAGCTGTGCCTGATCGGCGACATTGATGGTGCTGTTCTCTCTGCCTAACGCGCCAGTCACATTGGCATCAACCAGCAACTGTCCGATACCTGCTTTGCCACGGATAACGGTGTTGCCTTGATACGTATTGGCCTGATTCAATGCCAGATTGCCGGTTGTCGACCCGGCGGAAGTGTCAACAACGGCTAAATCTCCGTCTCCACCAACAACAGATTCCACCGTCAGCGTATGCCCGTAAGTATCTAATGTGCCGCCACCGGTGGTATCAAGGAAGACATTCCGGTTCAGCGAAAAGTCAGCGCCGGCTTGCAGTACTCCTGCATTTTTCAACGTTAATGTGGTCGCGGGTGCACCCAGACTGGCATTATTTGAAACCTGTAATGCTCCCCCCCATACCTCAATCCCGGCCGAGAAATCATTGATGCCGTTAAGGATCAATCTGCCCGCATCGGTTTTCAGCAAACGTATGCGATTGGTGTCCAGCGCATCCTGACGCAAACTGGCATCAATGGTGGTGGTAATGTTCCCACCGCTCGTGCCATCGCCCACTCGAATCACATAGTAAGTGTCGGCGACAGATTCGCCCTGCGCCTCATAGCTGTTAGCCGGAACGGGTAAGCTGTCGGGAAAAGACTCGGTTACGGTGCTGATATAGTTGAGAGCTGACGCGGGATTAAGCTGGTTGAGTACGTAATTATCGGCGGTGAACTGCATGCCTGAATTGACTACGCGACCATTAATATTGCTGATTTGAACCTGACCGCCTGTGCCCTGAAAAATCGCGAAGGCGGTTTGGGACCAGGGTGCATTGCCCACGCCGTTGGGCTGCGTCCAGTTGTTGGTGTCGCCGGCGATATTGGCTTTCCAGACGCCGTCCCCTCCTTCTACCTGGCCATCGCCGGTTGTCCCATCACCATGATTTGCTGCATCTTCGCCATCCCAGAACTGCAGTTCACTGGCTGGGTCAACAAAATTCAGTACGAGGTTAACCTGGTTTGCGATATTGGTCTGAATCGCATACGTGCCGCCGTCGTTAGGGGGGAGGCTATTAATTTCCAGTGTGTTATTGACCAACGAGCCAGCGTAGTTAAACAGACGATAGACACCAGGCAGGAAGCTTCCGCCAGGCGTGAGCGCCACATCCAGCAAGCCATCCAGCACTAAATTGCCTTTCACATTAACGAAGTCGTTCAGGCTGCCGCCTGGTGTATACGCTTCCCCCAATGAGAACTGGCTATTTGTCGTGGCGTTCAGATCGAGATTGCCATTGATAGTCAATGTACCCGTGCCGTTATCGCCGGGGGTCAGGACGGTATCATTAGCAAAGATGACATCCCCGCCGATCGTTCCGTTTCCCCCTAACGCAGAGAAAGCAGCAACATTGGTCACGCCGGTCGCAGCAGTCTGATCGCCGTTAATCAGTAACGTGCCAAAATTGACTGTCGTGGTTCCAGCCCAGCTGTTATTGCCGCCGAGTCGCGTAAGTCCCGAACCGAGCTGTTGAAAATCACCACTCCCCGAAATCAGACCATTAAGCGTCACCGCATCGCTGCGGTTAATCGTCAGCAATCCGTTATCAATAATGTTGGTGCTGGTTGACAGCCCACCCACGATGCCACCGTCCCCCAGAGACACCTCGCTACCGTCAATCAGCGTTGTGCCGGTGTAACTGTTATTGCCCAGCAACACCGTGCTACCTCCACCCGTGCGGGTCATACCACCGTCGCCGCTGATAATGCCGCTGTATTGCTGATCTTCGCTGCCGTCAAAAATCAGCTGACTGCCGCTTCCTGATGTCGCCACATCGAAGTTGCGTAAAGAAGATGTGCCTGATGTGTTGAGGTTGTTGCCACTTCGCAGAATGGAGCCATTATTAACGTTAATTTCAGGTGTGCCTGATAATACGAGATCGTCGAGTATCCGGACATCTGCCGCGTTGAGTGCCAGGCTATTCCAGCCACTGCCAATATTGGTTCCTTTACCAAGGTCATCGGCTGTAAATGAGCCGACAGTTGCAGCAGAGGTGCCGTTAAATGACAACGCACTGTCGTTGCCACCCTCGCTAAGAATGTGGCGGGTCGTTGCAAGAGAGACGTTACCAAGGGTGGCGCTGTCGCCGCCGTCACCTCCGCTAAAATTAATCGCCCCTGCAAACGTTCCGCTGTTCCAGTTAAACTGATCGCTGCCGCTGCCAAGGGTGATTTCACCCTGTGTATTTCCGCCATTGAGCGTGACATTATCTGCACCGCTACCGGTAAGGATCGCCTGACCATTGCTGCTCGCAGCGAGAAGTATTCCGCTGTTGATGAGCGTGGTGTTGCCGCTGCCTGAGGCATCAATGACCGTTGCGTTACTGCTGGCTGAGCTGATGCTGCCCGTGTTGGTAACCGTGCGGTTCGCGGAGCTGCCATTGATGAGAATGATTGGGTTGGTATTCGCGCTGCCCGTGCTGTTTATAGTGCCACTGTTGCTGAACTCACTGGCATTTTCCGCCAGCACAGTGCTGCCTGTATTACTGCTGGTTTCGATCCGCCCGCTGTTACTGACGCTGCTGGCGTTCGTCGCGGCAATCGCCGCACCAGCACTACTACCCATGGTGATGTTAGCCCCTGAGCTCACGCTACCATCAGTATTCCCCAGAATGCCGATACTGTCTGCACCACTACCATTAATGGTGTAACCATTGCTAATCGTGAGATTACCCGTGGTGGCATTACCATTACTGTCCTCGAAAGCAAATCCCTGACCATTGCCAATGACGTTTAGAACATTACCGTTGCCCTGGGCATTAAAGGTCACGGCGGTACGGATTGCCGGTCCATTAGAAGCATTAATCGTCACATTGTTGAGGTTAATGTTGGCGGTATTCGCGTTGTTATTAATGCCCGCACCGCTGTCAGCGATATCAATCGTGGTATTACTGGCCGTGAAGCTACTGGCACCGTTGTCCATGCGGACGCCATCTGCGCCGCCAGATGCGGTAATCTGATTCGCATTGCCGTTCACGGTCAAAGCGGCCCCACTGCCAGTGAGTTGTACGGCCGCCAGTCCACCATTGGCGCTTACGCTGCCTAACCGATCCACAACAGCGCCTGCGCCCTGTACCCGAATTCCGACATTCCCACTGTTCGCAGCACCACCCACGCTAATGGCACTGTTGTTGGTCAGTGTGCCACTGTTCTGAATGTCAACGCCGATGTTGTCATTTCCCAGAACGCTGACAGGAGCATTAACCGTGGCACTGCCGCCATCGTGCAGCCACACGCCTTTCCCGCTACTGCCATTTAAATTGATTCCGCTCACACCATTCAAAACCAGATTACCCGCATGGGAGATGTCGTAGCCCGTAATACCACTTTGACTGGACGAGCTGGTGGTTGAGGCGGTGGAGGTGACGTTAGTAAATCGTTGATCGCTGTCCAGCGTGCCATCGATATTGTAATTTCTGCCATCAATACGGACAGCGGTCGTATTATCGTGGTCAAGCACGATACCGCCATCGCTTATAGTGCCCTCGGCGCCGCCCGAAACCAGCACACCAACCGCATTGTCACCGTTTACATGAATGGTGGCGGGCCCGGTGATGAGAGAACTGGCAATATCGTCAGACTCATCCGCTGTACCGCCATCATCTACGCCATTAGCAATTACACCGATAGAGCTGTCGCCACTAATGGTGAGCTGATACCCGCTACCGCTGCCATTATCGCCATTGAACACGGCACCGTTGTCAACAGCAAACAGCACGGAATTAGCCTGCCCGTTGTCATTGATATTGGCGTTGCTGATGTTAATTTTTGCCAGATCACCCCAGGCGTAATATCCGATTTGATGGTCGTTTTCGAATGTCAGCGATGCCGCATTACCGATATTAATTTGCGCATCGCCGCGTGCGTGCACCCCAATTGCACCGGCTGACAACAAACGAATCGTAGCCTGAAGATCGACCTGAGCAGGCTGATTGTTGAGTCCTTCGGCATAGACGGCATAGTTTCGGTAGGTATACACATTTCCGTCGCTACCCCCGGTGTCGCCGGCGCTCCCCACGGTGATGCTACTGCTTGCCGACGAGGTGACATTCGCCGCTGCATTTTGCGCCTGCAGGTAAATGGCCACGTTGTTGTCGCCATCAACGAAAATATTACCGTTGTTAGTGACGCTTCCCTGGTTATCGACCACATACAGGCCATAGTTACTTGCCGCCGATCCATTAACCAGCCTGCCCAGTACGTTGATGGAACCATTATTTATCAGCGATCCCGTAGCGGAGTTGGTGAAAATCCCAACGGCATTACGCGTGCTATCCCCGATGAAAATATTTCCATCGTTAAGAATGTTGCCACTGCTGGTGGAATAGATACCGGCGGTCAGCGCACTGCCGCCAGTTAAAGGGACAGACGCAGGCACGGTGGCGTCAGTGGCCGGCACATAACCCAGATAGATTGCCCCTAGATTGAGCACACTGGCACCTTGCTCGGCATAGATGCCATAGCCTGCAGCACGCCCTGCGCTGTTTCGGCTGTTACCTGTGAGGACTATAGTCCCATCGCTGGTGTTGGTAGCACTGCTGGTACCTGATACCGACATGCCGCGGGCGTTAGCGGTTGTGCTATCGGTAATCGCAATATTGATATGGCCGTTGTTGGTAAGCGCGCTTTGCTCCAGGCCCTGCATCGCGATACTGCCGGCGTTGCTGACATCCTGGTTGGTACCATTTTTTTCTAAAAACAATCCGGCATTGAGGGTGCCATTGTTAATCGCTGTTGCGTTGGTCACCTGCATCCCGATGGATGTAGGGCTGGCACTGTCACTTCGCCAGTGATTAATTGTTCCATCATTGGTGAGTAGCGCGCCCGCATCGCCGCGCATCACTGCACTTGCACCATCTACAGCTAGTATGCCGCTACTGTGTACTGAGCCAGCAGCATTGTTTCCAGTCGCGTAAATGACATTCAAATCACCCACAGGCAACGTAGCATTATTCGTGTGAGAAGCCTGATCATCCCAGACGTGATAAGTCAGGTTGATTGAGGTTTGCTGCTGCTGATCCAGCAGACCCGTGATGATGGCGTTGTAGACCGACTGAGCTTCAGGAGCGGAGTCAATGACTTCGCCATTCACCGTTGCCCCGGCGGTTAGCCAGTACTGGACTTGTGGCTTTCCTGCATAGGCGTTTTGTCCGGTCAGATAATCATTGACCTCAGCGATATCAGCTGAAGACGTAATATTAAACGTTCTTGAACCCGCCTGAAGCACGCGTTGCCCGACCTGCACATAATTTGGAATTGTCAGCGTGTAATCATATTGCGCACTCTGTGCTGAGATACTCTGGCTGTCGTTTGAAATGACAGCTGCCGGGCGGAAATAGATAAGATTATCCGATAACCAGTTCACCTGGCTCTGTGCGGTGCCCGTTCCATCCGCCTTGGCGAGAACGCTGTTTTTAGCCAGCAAGTCGAGTGTGTTTGTCGGCGCCGAAACAGGTGTCATACCCGTCGTATCATCCCCGACATTGATATTTGCTGTACCTCCGGAAGAAGCAACTGAAACAATGCCAAAATTGTTATAAATGCGGAACGAGTCGGGATTATAAACCGACAGCATCAGCTCGCTTACCGGCGTGTCACCTGCAGATACAAAGGTGGTTGAATCATAGATATTAATGACCTGATAGCTGCCCTCAAGGCCTGGTATTTCGACATTCAGTTCCTGATTTTGCTGGGGATTAGCAGGCGAAGGAGAATACGTGAACTGATTGATATTTTCGGCTGTAATTGGCGTGATGTTGCCCTGGGAATCGGTCGCCGTAATAGACGTGATCCTGCCTGCATTCGTTCCCCCTCCACCCGCCAGGGCGTCGAAAACACTGACAGTGGTTGAAGTCCCATTGCTACCCGCAGCAAAGTTTGGAAGAGGACCCAGAATATTGAGTGTTGTACCCGGAGCAAAATGATTGGTTAGTGGCGCACTGTCGATGGTGAAAGCCGAGCCAGTGCTTAATAGGGAGTCATAATTAATGCCCTGATTATCTGGAAAACTATAACTCGGGTAGGCGTCAATCCATTGGATGTCTTCCGCCTGCGCGGATCCTAATGAAATAATCAGAATTAACAGTCCCGGCAGCCCTCGTGAGCGGCGTTCTTTTAGGCCCGAGCCATGATGACTTTTTGTGATTTCGGACACGGGAACAAAAATACGTCGTGATGCACTCCAGATAAGCCTGTAAACAAAGTTCATATACGCCGCCGCCCTATATGTTTTAACCTTTTGTTTTTTAGAACATATACCGCCGTTACAGATTGTACCAATTCATAATAAAAAACTTACAATCAACATTAGTACAAAGAATGAAAATTGAATAAATAAATTATTGAATTCATCCGCAGGTAAAGGTTCCACTCCCAGGATGAACTCAGGAAAATTCTTCATGATTTTAGCTAAGTCTGTTAATAATGAATGGACCTGAACACCCTGCTAGAACACATTCAAGCTTAAGTCAAAAAAAATGAAACCTAGCGCCAATCAGCTCACAATAATTTTATTTTTTTGAATAATTTCAGATGATTGCTGCAATTAAGAAAAAGTTTTATTGATATTTTTTTAAGTTAATAAATACTTATCAGGCAATTAAGGTGTTCTCTCATAATAATCATGGTGTATTTACACTATGATTATGTTGCAACATTGTTAAATTTAACAATTCGGAGCGTAATATGAAAAATGTGATGATGAAGGCAATTATTCTGGCTGGTGCAACTTTCGTAACGACCAGCGTGTTTGCGGCTCAGGAAATTAGTAAAGAAGAAGCCAAAAACTACACCGAGGTTGCAACAGTTTCAACTTCGGGCACGTTCACCGATCCAAAAGATGCTAAAGACGAATTATCAAAGCTGGCAGATGAGAAAGGTGGTAAATATTACGTGATTACCTCTGCAAGGGTTGAAGGAAAAGTTCAGGGGACAGCTACCGTCTATAAATAATTTGGTCACTGCCAGTCGTTATGGCTGGCAGTGCATATGTACGCAGGGATTTATACACCATGTTCATTTCCAGGTCATACCTAAACCCGTTGAAAATACACGCTCATCCAGTGTATCTCGTGTCCCCCTGACAATATTCCTGTGATAACCAACATGGAAAGTTGACCAAGTAGTCAGCGCATACCTCACACCAAGTTCTGCATCCACTGATATTACTCCTTCATTATCCAGAGAATGTCCAAGTTCACCATTGCTGTACAGAGTAATAGTTTTATCGATTAAGAACCGCTGGTAGTCCCAATGCAGGGTTGCTCCCAAATGACTATCCTGCTCGTCGTCACTGTAGCCATAGCTGAAAGCTCCAGCCAGAAATGAAACAGAAAAAGCACCTGTATCATCATCCCACAACTGATATCCGGGGCCGGTACCAATCAGAAATTGCCTGGACAAGTCTTCTACCCAGTCACGTTTATAACTCAACCGTGACTGCCAGAAATATTTCTCTTCAAACATGTAGTCGAAGGCATAGCGAAAACTGTAATTATCCGTGTTAACACTCTCATCTTCGACCTCCCGATTGTAAGTTGCAGAGACATCGTGTCTCCACTTTTCTTTTTTAAATTTGGTATTCATCGAAAAGGTATAGTCATCTGTTCTGCTAGAAGCATTTTTAAGGTTTACGTCAGCATCAATGTTCCCAGACCAGTCCCACTCATCAGTTCTTACCTCTGCTTTCATAAACTCATCTAAGCGCCTGATAGACACTATTTCCTTTTTATCTCCGTGTTTAATCACAACATATCCAGCATTGTAAGGAGAAAAAGAAGCAGGATACTTTTCTTTGGTTTTATTGTTACCAATGGATATCTGGGATTCACTTTCCATGGTACTCACTGATGTCCAGTTAATCTTCATAAGACCGGCGTAATTAGTTTTTAACTCAAGTACCCCATCATGTAGTGATTGAACTGTTCCACTGAGTCGATCTCCGTTGATAAGCCAGACTGTATCGGCCTGAACTACACAAGGGAAGGTGAATGTGATAACACACAAGCAGACTGGGAGTTTTATTTCTAAAGTAATGATAAGAATTCCCCACCCTATTCGTCAGTTTTCTGTGATACATCGTTCATAACATCAGCAGGTACAGAGCATTCTTTAGCAGTGATTTTTAATTTTAGTGCTTTGCCTTTTCTCTGGAGATCTTTGTTGCAACAAAAGCCAATCATGATCAACTTAAAACAGGGCAATTACATATCGTTAGCAGGTATTAAGAATAATGCAAACCGTTAAAGTTTTTTTCCTGCTCACATTGTTGGTGTTAATGATGGGATTAATGCACTAGCCAGGCCAACTCATCATACATAGATACAGAGTCAATTTATTCATAAAGAATTTCATTACATTAACCACATTCCACCTGATAAAACTAAATATTTATTAATGGCGATAATCCGAAAAGATCAGCATAAACCAATAATGTTTTATTACTTTGAATCATAAGAATTTTAACAATTTCCCCCTCTCCACATCAATCCACAACAAATCATTTAAACTATTGATTTACATTAACTTATCACTCAAGTCCGTTCCTGTAATGAAAAGTCTGACTTAGTTCAAAAAATGGAGGGGCGATGCACTAAATTCTCACTTTTATGTTGCTGAAAAACAAAAACAGGCTAACTTAAGTATCAAAATGTAAATAAAACTATTTTTATCCTCGGGTTACGTTGAAATCTATAAACCCCTGAACTGCTTTATTGCCACTTATTTATTTTGCTGCCAGTGAATATTTGATTCAAGCTAATGAAACCACGGAGTTATTCCTTGCGTTTCACGATGACTTTCATCGACATACTGTCTCATTTAACTGACTGTTCTCAATAACTTTGAAGAGAAAGTTTCATGCGCAAAATAATACCTCTGGCTATTCTATTTAACATCTCATCAGCATGCGCAAGTGGACTTTATCTTTATGAAATTGGTACGGATGATGTAGGTCTGGCCGGTGCAGGTCAGGCGGCGCGTGCGCAGGATGCCTCAACGCTCTTTACCAATCCTGCTGGCATGACCCTGTTGCCAGATAAAATACTCACTGTGGGTGCGCAGGCTTTATATGGCGACGCGCCATACCGACTGGACGACGATGCACAACTGAGTGGTAACAGCCCTGGGAATGTCATTGGCTGGTTTCCCGGTGGCAGCGCTTTCTACTCGCAACGGATCAGCCCAACCGTCAGTGCCGGAGTAGGATTTTATGGCAACTACGGACTCGGCCTACATTTCGGCGACTGGGCTGGTGACAACCTGATTAAAGACAGTACGCTGCTGGCCGTAACGCTGATGCCCGCGCTGGCGTGGCAAATCAATGATGCCTTGTCGCTGGGTGCGGGTGTCGGGATCAACTATGGCCTGCTGAAAATCAAGCGCGCCCGAGGCGATGAGCTATCCGATCATGACTGGGCGCTCAACGGAAAAATAGGTGCGTTATGGCAGTTTACCCCACAAACGCGTGCCGGATTAACCTATGCCAGCCGGACCAATTATCACTTCAACGTTAACAACACGATCCGTCTTGACCAGCTGAATAATTCTCCTTCCTGGACGTTGCCTATCGCAGCCACCGTCAATACACCCCAACAAATCATGCTTAGCGTTTTCCATCAGTTGAACGATCGCTGGGCTGTTATGGGGGATGCGGGATGGCAGGACTGGAGCGATTACAGCAACAGCGAAATTACCGTGGCGGGCAATCAGGTGGGTGACAACGGGCGTCTGCGTGATACCTGGCACCTCGCACTCGGCACCCAGTTCAAACTCTCTGCTGACTGGACGTTAAACACCGGCGTTGCCTTTGACAGCAGCTTCTACCGCAACCAGCAGGATACCTCTCTGACGATGCCGTCTGGCGATACCTGGCGCTGGGGCGTCGGTGCGCGTTACCAACTCGATCCTGACAGCAGCATCGGCGCCGCCTTCGAATACGCGCACATTGACTCGTCACAGGTCGCATCGCCGCTGGTCAAAGGACGCTATGACAATCCTGCTCTCTATTTCTTTGGCATCAACTACAGCCGGACTTTCTGACCCGACCAACTAAGGAGGCGCATCACATAACTTACTGTCGAACGATTTTACCGGGCGGGCGATATATATGCCCTTCCTACGAGAGTCCACTTATCTGGAGCACAGAAATGTCAAAAGTGCCATTTTGCAAATCGCTGCTTGCCTCAATGTTGTCTGTTGCCTGCTGTGCGACCAGCGCTTATGCAGCCCCGGCCAGCAATACTACGACGGCGCCGGAGCAGAACAATCAGAAGCCCAACATTGTAGTGATATTCGGTGATGACATCGGGTACTGGAACGTCAGTACCTACAATCAGGGAATGCTGGGCTATCAAACGCCCAATATTGACAGCATTGCGGCCGAAGGTGCCAAGTTCACTTCTTACTATGCGGAACAAAGCTCTACCGCCGGTCGCTCATCCTTCATTACCGGGCAGATGCCGTTCCGTACCGGGATGAGTAAAGTTGGCATGCCCGGCGCACCGCAGGGACTGCAGAAAGAAGATCCCACCATTGCCAATATCCTCAAGCAACTCGGTTATGCCACCGGCCAGTTTGGTAAAAACCATCTTGGCGACCGCAATGAGTTTCTGCCTACCGCGCATGGCTTCGACGAATTTATAGGCAACCTCTATCACCTGAATGCCGAAGAGGAACCGGAGAACCCGGATTACCCGCAAGATCCTGAATACAAAAAACAGTTCGGCCCGCGTGGCGTCATTAAGTCCAGCGCGGACGGGAAAATTGAGGATACCGGCCCGTTAAATATCAAGCGTATGGAAACCGTTGATGAAGAGACCCTGGCGGCAAATAACGACTTTATGGAGCGACAGGTCAAAGCCAACAAGCCGTTCTTCACCTGGTACAACACCACGCGTATGCATAACAAAACCCATTTAAAACCGGCTGATAAAGGCGTAACCGGACTGGGTGACTATGCTGACGGCATGGTAGAGCACGACAAAATCGTCGGTGAAGTGCTGAAGAAAATCAAAGACCTCGGCATTGAAGATAATACCATTGTTGTTTACACCACTGATAACGGCCCGATGACGGCCACCTGGCCTGATGCCGGTATCACGCCGTTCCGTGGTGAGAAAAACACCGGCTGGGAGGGCGGATTCCGCGTGCCGGCAATGGTCAAATGGCCGGGGCATATTAAACCTGGCACCTTAATCAACGACATCTTCGGCAGTAATGACTGGTTCCCAACACTGGTTGCTGCAGCGGGCGTACCCGACATCAAACAGCAGTTACTCAAGGGTTATAAAACCAGTGCTATGACCTACAAAGTGCATCTGGATGGTTATAACCAGCTTGATTTCATCACCGGTAAAACGCAGGAGGATCCTCGCAAAGAATTCTTCTACTGGAGTGATGACGGTGATCTGCTGGCGATGCGGTACGGGCGCTGGAAAGCCCACTTCATGATCCAGGAACATTCAGGCATGGATGTGTGGAAATATCCGTTCGTTAAGCTGCGCGTCCCTCTGATTTTCGATCTGAAAATCGATCCGCTGGAAAAAGGCACTGATGGCATGGATTACAACCACTGGTTCTATGATCGCCTGTTCCTGCTCGGCGGTGCGCAGAAATATGCCACTGAAATGTTGCAAAGCTTCAAAGAGTTCCCGCCGCGTCAGAAACCGGGGTCATTTACCGTCTCTGATGTGTCGAAACTTATCGAGCAAGGCAGTCCGGCCACCAACTGATGCTCTGACCACAACACCGGGTGAACTACAATCACCCGGTACTCAGGAGGCGTTCATGAAATACAGCACAACGTTGCCGGTTAAACCGCTGCCTACGGCGGAAAAATTCAGCGGCAAGGGGCCGGCTTACACCCGCCGATTTCACGTCATGGCAAAGCCGACCGGGTCGCGTTGCAATATCGACTGCAACTACTGCTTTTACCTGCATAAAGAACAACTTCTGGAACAGGACAGACACAGCGGTATGAGCGATGAGGTGCTGGAGACCTTCATCCGACAATATATAGACAGCCAGGATGGTGAGCAGGTGGTTTTCTCCTGGCAAGGCGGCGAACCGACGCTGATGGGGCTGGAGTACTTCGAAAAAATCGTGGTACTGCAGAAGAAATATCAGAAACCGGGTCAGCGCATTGAAAACGATCTGCAGACCAACGGCATTCTGCTGAATGACAACTGGGCGCGCTTTTTGCGTCAGCACAATTTCCTGGTCGGCATTTCGATTGATGGCCCGGCGGAATTGCACGATCGCTACCGCGTGACGCGCAGCGGTAAACCCACGTTTGAAAAAGTGATGGCGGGCGTTGCCGCGTTGAAGCGTCATCATGTTCCCTTTAACGCTCTGGTTACCGTCAACCGCACCAACGCGCGCTTCCCGCTTGAGGTTTATCGTTTTCTGACGCGTGAATTGGGTGCCACTTATATCCAGTTCAACCCCTGCGTTGAGCCGGTTGATTTCAAGCAAACGGCACCGCAGTTCTGGCACGACGACACCATTCCGGTAACCGGTTCCCGCCGCGCGCGCCCCGGCGACCTCGACTCCATCGTCACCGACTGGTCTGTCGATCCGGATGATTGGGGACGCTTCTTAATTGCGGTGTTCGAAGAGTGGGTGAACAACGATTTAGGCCGCGTGCAGGTTAACCTGTTTGAAACGGCGGTGGCGCAGACCATGGGTATGCCGGCGCAGATATGCATCACCTCCGAGTTCTGCGGCAAAGGCCTGGCAATTGAGAAAAACGGCGACATCTTCTCCTGCGATCACTATGTCTATCCCGAATATAAGTTAGGCAATGTGCAGAGCACCAAACTGGCTCACATGGCCTTTTCCGAGCGGCAAAAAGCCTTTGGTTTAGGTAAGCGCGATACGCTGCCCGCTGCCTGCAAACGCTGTCCTTACCTGAAACTCTGTTATGGCGAATGCCCGAAAAACCGCATCGTCAGGAGCGAAGAAGGCGAGCTGGGCATGAATTATCTCTGCCCCGGCATTAAAGCGTTCTTTAATTATGCGCAGCCGATGCTGGTAGGCATCGCCACGCTGCTGGAGCGTCAGACGGTGGAACCAGCCTAATGAATAATCGTGAAAAGCTGCTGGCGCTGGAAGCCAGTATGAATCAGCAGGTGATTGGTCAGCAGGAGCTGGTGCGGATGCTGATCGTCGCCTTGTTGTGTGACGGACATGTGCTGCTGGAAGGCTTACCGGGTCTGGCGAAAACCCGTGCGGTGCGGGAACTAGCGCGTCACATCGAAGGCGAATTCCGCCGCATTCAGTTCACGCCTGACCTGCTGCCTTCCGACATTACCGGCAGCGAAATCTATCAGCAAAATGCCACACGCGAAGAGGATCAGTTTCGTTTTCGTCCCGGGCCGGTATTCGGCAACATTATCCTCGCCGATGAAATCAACCGCGCCTCAGCCCGCGTGCAGTCGGCGCTGCTGGAGGCGATGGAAGAGCGTCACGTGACCGTTGCGGGCAAAACCTGGCCGCTGCCGGGGATATTTATGGTGCTGGCGACACAAAACCCGGTCGATCAGGAAGGCACCTGGCCGTTACCCGAAGCCCAGCTCGACCGTTTTCTGATGAAGGTGATTGTTGATTACCCATCGAAAGAGAATGAGCAGTTGGTGATGCAGCTGGTGCGTGCTGAGCAGCAGGCAAAATACCAGGCAGCGCAGCATGAAGCTCCTACACCAGAAACTGACTTGCTGATCAGCCAACTAAACATCGCCGATTGCTGGCGTGAAATTGCCACAGTATATGTGGCGCCAACGGTAGAACAGTACATCGTTAATCTGGTGGAGATGACGCGTCATCCCGATCAGGTCAGCGATGCCTTTGCGAGTTATATCAGCCTGGGCATCAGCCCGCGCGGCACGCTGGCTCTGGACCGTTGCGGTCGCGCCTGCGCGTGGCTGGATGGTCGTGATGCTGTGTTGCCCGAAGATATTCAACGCATCGCACCGGCCGTGCTGCGCCATCGCCTGCTGCTGAGCTATCAGGCCAACGCCGACAACTGCACACCCGATCAGGCAATCGCCATGCTTCTTAATGCAGTGGTGGCATGATGCCGCAGCCGCTGACGCTGGAAATGGCCGATCTGATGGCGCTGGCAGGTGACGCTCAGCGACTCGATAATCCGCCGGGCCAAATCCCACCCGGCGCGTTAACCGGTGAACGCGTATCCCGCCAGCAGGGACGTGGGCTGAATTTCGACAGCCTACGTCGCTATCAGCCGGGCGATGACGTCAGGTTGATTGACTGGAAAGCTACCGCCCGCCTGCGTACACCGTGGATCCGTCTCTACAATGAGGAACGGGAACGCCCGGTATTTCTCCTCGTGGATCAGCGACTGGAGATGTACTTCGGTACCCGGCGGCAGATGAAATCGGTGGCCGCCGCAAACATTGCAGGATTGCTGGCATGGCGAAGCTGGCATGATGGTGATCGATTAGGCTGCGCGATATTGGGCGATGATGAACTGGCCCTGCATCCCTGTCGCGCGCCAAAACGCAACCTGATGCCGATCCTCACTGACATTCAGCGCATCAATGCTCAGCTTCCCGCGCATTATGCGCAACACCCTCGCCAAACCGTCTCCCTGTCAGACGCGCTGCAACGTATCGTCCGCCTGCTGCCTTCCGGCAGCTGGTTGGGGATTATCAGTGATTTTCACGACCTTGATGCGCGCTGTGATGCGGTGTTAGCTCATCTGCGCCGCCGCTGCGAAATTACCGCCTACGTCACGCTGGATGATCTTCATCGCCGCCTGCCGCCACGCGGCCAGCTGGCGGCTTATTACCAGGATGTCAGCACCACACTCAATCTCACCTCACAGCTCAGAGATCGGGTTCAGCAAAGCGTTACTGAGCGTCTGTCGCTGCAGCAGCGCCGGTTACAGCGCCTGGGTGTCACGGTTAAAACCGTGGTTACCGGTGAGGCGGTTCTGCCGCAGCTACAACAGGAGGACGTGCATGCTGGCAAAAGGATTTAGCACGCCGGAACTGGCTCATCCCGCTTTGCCTGGCGCCGCCTCATGGTTCCCGTTACCGGCAGGCTGGATGGTGCTCGGCGTGATGCTGTTGCTGGCGATGTTGATTGCCATGCTAATAGGGCTCGCTCGCTTTCGTCGCAATCGCTGGCGCCGCGAAGCGAGAAAGCAGCTCGGGCAACAGCAGGTAGATGGCTGGATTGCACTGGTTAAGCGGGTGCTTCTGGTGCAACACCCGCGCGCCCAGGTCAGTCAGTGGCAATCACCGGAACAGCTTCTGGCGCAAACATCGCTGGACGAAGAATTGCGCACGCTAATGTGTCGTCGCTATTGTCAGCCGGACAATCAGCTGGAAAGCAGTATCAATCAGCGTATTTCCCAACAGTTACGCCACTGGCTGGAGACGCTGCCTCATGTCTGAGTTTATTTCGCGCATCGATTTTGCCTGGCCGTGGGCGGGCGTGCTGCTTTTTTTACCGTTGTTGACTCATTATCTGCTTCCTGCAAAGCAGCCGGTTACTGAACAGGTTCGGGTCCCTTTTTTACCGGAACTGGCTGAAGCCCTTCAACTCTCTGCGCCCGCACCGCAAGCCAGCTGGCAATATCGGCTGCTGTTCTGGGCGGTATGGATATTAATGATTGCTGCACTTGCCCGGCCGGAATACCTGATGCCGCCAAAAACGCTGATAAAACCTATGCGCAATATTGTGCTGATTCTGGATGTTTCCGGCTCAATGGAAAAAAACGACGGTCAGAATGGTCAGTCGCGCTTACAGGCGGTTCAGCAAACGGTGCGCACTTTTATCAGCCAGCGCAAAAATGATCGTATCGGTCTGGTTATTTTTTCCAGTCAGGCATGGCCTTTCGCGCCGATCAGCGAAGATAAGCAGGCGCTGCAGTCGCGCATCAGCCAGCTCGCACCGGGCATGATTGGTCAGCAAACGGCAATAGGCGATGCGCTGGGTGTGGCGGTGAAACTGCTGGACCACAGCCTTGAAGCCGATGCCTCGAAAATGGCGATTCTGCTGACAGATGGCAACGACACCGCCTCTCAACTGCAACCCACGCTCGCCGCCCAGCTCGCCGCCTCGCATCACGTTATGGTGCACACCATCGCCTTTGGTGATGTCAACAGCAGCGGTGAGGATAAAGTCGATACGGCGCTGCTGGAAAACATTGCTCATATCACCGGCGGTAACGCGTGGCGCGCCGCAACCAACCGCGATGCGCTGGCGCAGGTCTGGCAGCAAATTGATGCGCAGACGCCGGAACAGGTGAAAACGCTGGGTTTATCCTGGCATCGTCCGCTGTTTATCTGGCCGTTAGCCCTCGCGTTACTTGTGTTACTGCTGTTTGCCATTAGCAGCACCATGATGAGGCGACGCCCATGAGCGATTTCCACTTCATTTATCCCTGGCGATTACTGGGTTTGCTGCTTTGTCCGCTGCTCTATTTTTTGGCCCAGCGCTCAGGCAGTGCCTGGCATCGTGTGATGGAAAAGCCGTTTGCGGATGCGTTGATCAAAGGTCAGCGCGTGCGGGCGCGACAAGTACTGCCGTGGCTGTTTGCCTTAGGTGTTCTGGCGTTAGCCGGTCCGAGCTGGCAACGTGACTTGCCTGCCGCCTTCACGCCAGAAAACAATGTGATGGTGATCATGCAGCAGGATCTCAGCATGATGGCGCAGGATGTGCCGCCTGACCGTCATCAGCGTATGCAGCAGAAAATTGCCGCGCTGATGGCGCAGCTGCCCGGCAGCCACTTTGGTTTAGTGGTTTACAGTGCAAATGCCTGGCTCACCACACCACTGACCAATGATGCGGATTTTTATAACCTCTTCCTGACGGCACAGCAGCCCACGCTGGTACCACAGGGCGAGGGGTCAGGACTGCGGCAGGCGGTCGCCCTTGCGCTTAAAAATCTGCCTTCAACGCCTGACGCTCCACGTGCGCTAATACTGGTTGCTGATAGTGTCCCACAGCAGGACGCAGACTGGCTGCGGCAGCAAAATCTGCCGCTGCAGATCTGGGTGGCGGGCACGGCCAACGGCGGCAGATTGCCGGAAGCGCAGGCATCTCAGGGTATTGATACGCGACTTAACGTCGCGCGCTTCGAGCAAATTCGCGATGGCGGCATTCCGGTGACGCTGGTCTCTGCCGAAGATGATGATCTGCGCGCGATCAACGGTAACATTCAGCAGAGCGTGACGGCGCAGCAGAACAGCCGACAGGATTTGCAGTGGAAGAACAGCGGCTATCTGCTGGTCATTCCTATATTGCTGCTGTTACTGCTGTGGCGGCAACAGCTGCTCTGTCTGGCTGTCGTGATGCTGCCGTTATTTATCTGGTCTCCCGGCAGTTCAGCCGCACTGCTGGACGCCTGGGTCCGCCCCGATGTGCAGGGACAATTCGCCTTCAATCACGGTAACTATGATGCCGCCGCCCAGCGTTTTCAGGATCCGTTGCGACGCGGCATCGCCTTCTATTACGCGCAGGATTACGTCCAGGCGCTGGGGGCTTTTCGTCAGGTTCCCGCCACGGCTGAAAGTCTGTTGTGGATTGGCAACTGTTACGCTCAGCAAAAATCCTGGCAGCAGGCGCTGAACAGCTACGACCAGGCACTGAGTTTACGGCCTGAATGGGCAATGGCTCAGGAGAACCGGGCGAAGATTGCCCGTATCATCATGCAGTTGCGGCAGAAAGAACGCGACCGGCAGGCCGATCAGCATGAGCAAAAAGATGAAGACCCTGACGCCATCAAGCACGATCTCAAACCCGATCAGGGCGTGAACCAGCTGGATATGAAGCCTATCGCCGCCGCCGCGCCTTCAGCTGAACAGTGGTACAGCAATCTCACCCTTTCGCCCGGCGGTTTACTGGAAAATCTCTACCGCTCAGCGCCGGCGGAGGCACCATGAAGCGACTTCTTCTTTGTCTGCTGTTGCTACTTAGCCTGCCGGTGCGCGCCGAAATGACCATGACGCGTGAGTTGATTGCCCCGGAACAACTGGTGCCGGGACAGCCGATCACCATTGCTGTGACCTTCTGGACGGACAGCTGGTTTAATCCACCGCCGCAATGGCCAGAAATGGTGATTGAAAACGGAAACCTGCTTAACACGCCGCTGCCCAACCAACTGGTTACGCGCATTAGCGACGGTATCAGCTGGAGCGGCATCCGCATGGAACGTCAGGTAATGGCGTGGGATCAGGGCACGCTTCGCTTTCCTGCCGCTGATGTGGTGATGCGTTCGGCGAATCAGCCGCCAAAAACGGTGTCGCTGCCGACCCTGCAAAAATCGGTTAACTGGCCTGCCGATGTACGTCAGCCGGACCGTTTTTTACCCGCCAGCACTCTGGAACTCTCGCAGCAATGGCAACTTTACCGCGCAACTGAAGATAAGCAGTTACATGTTGGTGACGTGATTGAGCGTGTGGTGACATTGCGCGCCACTGATGTGATAACGGTGCAAATCCCGCAGCTGCTGTATGCCATTCCCGGTTCCGGTGCGCAACGTTTGCCGCCAATCAATAGCAACCTGACGCAAGGGCGGGATGAGATTGTCGGCGCCCAGCGTGAAGAACGGCTGCGATATCTGCCTTCTCAGTCCGGCGAACTGGTGATCCCGCCTTTGCGTTTACGTTGGTGGGATACACGCCAGCATCAGTGGCAACTGGCCGAATTACCCGGTGCGCATTACACCATTGCGGCAGCGCGTCCAGCTGGCAGTGAAAAGACGCTGAAAGCTCGCGCCCCGACGCACTGGAAGCCGTTGTTGGCGGGATCGGCGATGGTGCTGGCGCTGCTTCTTCTGGGCTTCTTTTTCCGACGCACTCTTAGCTATAGCCTGCAACGGCTGCTTCATCGCACGCGCGAATACTGGCGGATCGTCCCGCTGCCTGACCTCATTCCGACCAAAAGGAAAAGATGATGAAATTAAAACCCCTGCTGGCATTGCTGATTACTGCTCATCTTGGTTCGGCTTTTGCGGCAGACGATCCGCTCAGTAGCTGGAATGAGGGTCACGCCAAACAGGCTATTGAGACGTGGGTGCAAGAAACCACCACAGCGAATAGCAAAGACTTCATTCCTGTCAGTCAGCGTTATGTGGTGTTTGATAATGACGGCACATTGTGGCCGGAAGCGCCGCTGACGTTTCAGCTGCAATTCGTTATTGATGAAATTAAACGCCTCGCCCCACAGCATCCGGAATGGAAAAGTGATGCGTTGGTGCAGGCAGTGATTAACGACGATATGAAATCTGTGATGCAGGCGGGTAAAAAGGGGCTGATGCAGCTGATGGCATTGACGCACAGCGGCATGACGACGGAAGAATTTAGCCAGCGCGTCAGTAACTGGGTCGATAGCCACCGGCATGCACGTTTTGGCTGTCGTTATGATCAGCTGGGCTATCAGCCGATGCGCCAGCTGCTCGATTACCTGCGCGCTAACGGTTTCAAAACCTGGATTGTGTCCGGCGGCGGCATCGATTTTATGCGCGTACTGACCGAAAAAATGTACGGCATCCCGCCCGAACAGGTGGTCGGCTCCTTTTCGCTGAGTGAGTTCTCTCTGACTGACAACGGTACGCAATTACGTAAAACCATGAACGGCGCGTTTTACGATGACGAAGCGATGAAACCGGTCGCCATCCATCTGTTCATGGGGCGGCGTCCGGTCGGTGCCTTCGGTAACAGCGACGGCGATGTGCCGATGCTGCAATACACCTCCGCCAATCCGACGTACAAATCCTTTGGTCTACTGGTTCATCACACCGATGCTGCGCGTGAATATGCCTACGACGCGCATCCGCCCGCCAGTGGCAAACTTATTAGCGGGCTCAAACTCGCACCGCAAAAGGGTTGGGTCATCGTCGATATGAAGAAAGAGTGGAAAACGGTGTTTGACCCTGCGCAATGTGCCGCTGATCAAAGCAGTAAGTGAATTACTTAAGCTGATTTTAAATATGGCCGAAACGGGCCGGGAGTTAAGAATGAAATATCTGATAGCGATCGTAATGATGCTGTTGTCACAAACGCCTGCGCTTGCGAACTCTGCTTATGAAAATCTGGCCTTTGCACTAAGGCAGCAAAAGATTACCGATGACCTGCGCCACAAGTGTGACATACCGACGTCGGTTTCCGATGAACAATTACGCACTCACTTTCTGGACAGTACTCATGATAACTCTGCCGTGCTGTCAGCCGTAAAAGCGCTGACCGAAAACAATCAACAGCGGTATCAGACCTTTCTGAGCCAGGTCAAATGCCCGGACTGACTATCACGTGAGTAAATGCGGGCTGGCTGGAGAGTAGCAATGACACGAAATAATGGGATTGTATGGAGCTGGTCTTTCTGGCTGCTGATTTCAAGCCAGATGGCTGTTAGTGCTGAAGTTAATGATAATCGCGACAAGCTTGATGATGATCCAACAAAGGTAACGACCAAAGTGGGCATCTCGTGGTCGAATACTTATGACATGGACGACAGTAATCTCTCTTTCTCAGGATCTGTCGCGCTGGATCAGGCAAAAAAACTGAATGCACGTGTCAACAGCGATGCCAGCGAGTGGCGTGTGGGCGGGTCATGGCTGTTTCCGGTAGGCATCGTTAACTTTAATTTTGGTAAAAACCAATATACCAATGGCGCCTCCCAGACTAACTATTCCGTCGGAACCTTTGTCCCTCTCAGCTATTTTGGCTTCGCGCCAGCCGGTTTCCAGATATTCCCCATGGCTGGATATACCTACAACACCGGTGAGATAACCGGCTGCAGCACCGGAAATCCAGCAGATTGTAAAGCGCCTCAGTTCGCTGATGGTATTCCCTCCGAATATGGGTTCAGCACCATCACCACTTCCGGTAGCAGCGGCTATCTGGGTGCCTTTACCCTCCGCCCTTTGAGTTCTGAACTGACGATGATCGGCTTTGCAGCAGGCTCTTATGGGTCAAAAAATGAGGAAGGTGAACATTACCGGGGCTATTTTGGCGGGATCGGCGCTAGTTACAAATTTGATAAACACAGTTCAGTTAACCTTCTGACGTTCATTATGGACAACAACACCTATCTGGACGATCCCGACAAACGCTTTCTGATTTCGTATACCTGGCAATTTCAATAATGCGTATTGATGGCTGCCTTACGGATGGATTTACCGCCAGGCAATGTACGACTTCTGGAGGCAAAAATGATTAAAGCGGTGATGTGTCTGTGCGGTTTCCTGCTGCTCCTCACTTTCCAAAACGCACTGGGCGCGGAGCCGCGTCAGGCGCCTTCGGCACAGGAAAAAGCGCGGACGTTGTATCTGCTTAATCAGCCAGTAGTGATGCTGCAGGCGAAATTTGGCCTGACCACGCCAGAGGAGCGCGTCCAGCGCATCGTGTCGATATTGCGTACGCTTGATGATAATGACCTTGCTCAACCGGTAAAGATGCACACGTTGACGCGCTACCAACAGTCAGCTGTGCTTTTTTCCGTCAACGGCAAACCTTTTATGTTACTGGCGCAGGGCGATCTGGATGAAGGGGATGATCTGACGCTGGAACAGGCCGCAGAGCGCCTCCGGTTCCGGCTGGACACGCTGAGGCAATCATTGTCTGAGCAGTACTCATCGCGATATCTGTTGCTCTCAGTGGGTAAAAGCCTTGTGGGTGCGCTACTGCTGATCGCGTTTATCCTGTTTGCCCTGCGCTCTTATGCCTGGCTGAAGCGGATATATGACGCAAGACGTGCTCAGCGGAAAAGTTTCCCGGGTGCACTGCGCACTTTTCTTGGTCCCATTGAGGTACGGCTGTATGCCATTGTGCTTACCGTGGCCTTCCTCGTGGCATTTTACATCTGGGTCAGTTGGGTGTTGCGGCTCTTTCCCTGGACGCGGATTTGGGGCATGGAGCTGGGGCGTTATGCGGTAGGGCTGCTGCAACATCTCGGGCTGGCAATCTTTTCGGCGCTGCCGGGTATGCTGATTGTTGTCGTCATCTTCCTGATTACGGGGCTGGTGACGCGATTGCTCCGGCTGGTACTAAAACGCGTTGAGACCGGGCAGTTACACCTGCCGGGCCTGCATCCGGATACCGTTGGCGTCACCCGGAAACTCATCAGCGTTGTCATCTGGTTATTCGCCTTATCGGCGGCGTATCCATTTTTACCCGGCGCTAATTCGCTCGCATTCAAAGGGATTAGCGTTTTCTTCGGACTGATGCTGACGCTGGGCTCGGCAGGCGTAATGAACCATGCCATGAGCGGCCTGGTGCTGACCTATTCCCGCGCGCTGCGAAAAGGCGAAGTGATCAGGATTGCCGAGCATGAAGGCGTCGTCAGCGAGGTGGGCATGCTGGCAACGAAAATTCTGACCCGCGAGAATTACGAGGTGACGGTTCCCAACGCGGTGGTCGTCAGCGGCAGAATCGTAAACCTGAGCGCCACATTGAAAGGCGACGGCGTCAATATGACGACCAGCGTCACCATTGGTTATGACACGCCCTGGCGTCAGGTTGAAGCGATGCTGGAGCTGGCCGCCAGTCGCACACAAGGAGTTAACCGCAGCATTACCCCAGTGGTCCGCCAGCTGGCGCTGCAGGACTGGTATGTGGCTTATGAACTTCAGGTCCGGCTTCAGGCGGGAGAATCGCTGGCCGGGGTAAGAAGTATTCTTCACGGACATATACAGGATGTGTTCAATGAATTCGGCGTGCAGATCATGTCGCCTAACTTCATCAGTCAGCCGGATCAGCCAGTGATTGTGACAAAGTCAAACTGGTTTTCGCCTCCTGCGAACAAGGATGTCCGCGATGAAGGTTAAGCCTGGTTTTGCTTTACCCACCGATTTCGTCCCTGCTGTTTTGACCGGTAGAGTGCTTCATCAGCGCGGGCAATAATGCCGGCCGCGCTATCACTACTGCCGGAAACCGCGATGCCCATGCTCACAGTTACCGTTTTGCTGACCTCGGATGCGAGATGCGCCAGCGCTGTTTCATGCAGGCTTGCCTGGATACGTTCTGCAACCAAAGCGGCTTCGTCGAGTGAGGCCGCTGGCAGCACCACCACAAACTCCTCCCCTCCGTAGCGTGCTACCAGATCGGCGGGCGTGCGAACCGACAATTTCAAAACCTCGGCGACTTTTGCCAGACAATCATCCCCGGCCTGATGGCCGTAATGGTCGTTGTAGCGTTTGAAATAGTCTACATCGAGCATGATCAGTGCAAACGGCAAAGTCTGGTGGATAGCGTCCTTGAGATAGTTTTCCAAAGATCGCCGGTTTGCTGTTCCGGTGAGTGCATCCTGATGCGCCATGACATCAAGTCGCGCGATGAGCATCCTGTTCTCCTGATAACGCCGCCATGCTTCATCAAACCAGCGCTGCAGGATATAGCGGCCATATATGAGAATGGCGGTGAGGATGAGCCAGACCAGCAAGAATCGCACGCTGATACCCTGATTAAGTTGCATGCTTGCCAGCAGAGCGGTTAACCATAACGGGGTGAGGAATAGCAAAAGAGCTATTGGGTGATAATAGAGCGCGGCCAGGGCGGTGAGCATAAGAATCACACTAAGGGGCCACGCAAAGGGCAAGTGCCACCAGACGAGAAAATGATAGCTACAGTAGCTCCACATCAAACTGAGAATCAGCAGCAAACCAAGGCTTACGGTAGTAAATCTGGCGGGAAGACGGTAGATCAACAAGGCCAGTAAGCAGGATAAAGCAATGATGCTGACTGCAATGCCATTAATTAGAGGAAGTATTTCTGCCTGATTGCTGATTGAACGGTCAAAACCGCTAATGAGGACATTGCGAAACAAAATTATCAAAGCAAAGCTGACGTTCACAAACGTGAACCAGGGAATACTGACGTGTAACGCTTGCCTGACCATATCATTACGGTCCTGCCATTCTATCGCCGTATCAAAAGCACGTCGTTGACCGCCAGAACGCTGATCCATCCCTGAATGCCTCACAGATGAGTAAATACTATTCATTGTAATACAGCGAAAAAATTCAGGTTGAAATGCCAGTCTGATAAATCAGAGTTAAATTCAAGGAGATAAATGCAAGGCCCAAATTTTTTGTAGTTTGACGTTGCCACAGCTATTCAATGATAAACGGAACAGGCTGTATGGTCAGGATCATATCTGGTACCAAGAGACATCCGGCACTTCACTCTTCAGTTTAAAAGTCTATATGAATTAATGTTCATCATCCCCTGAACCCTTCAGGTATCGCATAATCGGCACTGGACACGATAGTGATATCCCGACGTGAAGTTCGGGTCTTAACCGAAAGCCTACGCCCCTTCGAGATAAAGCGGGCAAGCTTTGTCTACCATTGCTTCTGAGTGTGCTGCGCGCCTTCTTGCTTGCTACAACAAGCTAATATTGACGCGCTGCCTATAACAGAATTCGCGACCCAGCTAAGTGCTTGAAGCGGGCATTTCAAAGTCAGCGTGTTAAATTTGAAAACCGCTATCGTTTGTTTAAAACAGGAGTCAACAAGTGAAAATCGATTGGCATAGTTCTTCATTAACACGTTTGACAATGGTGGATAAAGACTACAAAAACACACAAAACGTTCGCCGTTTCATGGCAACGTCCACCTTGATCAAGGATAGCGTTGCATCGACCCGTTGAACTCACAGCTCATAGCGGGCATTCGCTCCTTGCATCAGTCAACTTTGTGCCAGAAGCAGACGTTAAGAACCTCTGTAGGTACCCCAAATAATTATGGTAAATGTAGTGGTGGAAGATGCTTTGCTAGTTGTTTATCAGAAACTATTCAGCGAGTATTTCTGATAAAAAGATTAGAGAGCTACACGATGAAAATAGATTTAATAGATCATATACATGTATACGTTGAAAATATTGAGCAGGCCGAGCACTGGTATAATCAGGTAATTGGATTTTCACGCGATACATCGCTGAACTTCTGGTTTGAACAGGGTGGGCCGCTGGTCATAAAGAATAATAGGGCAGCACTTTCACTTTTCCTGAGAAAACACCAGTATCCCGGACATACGATCGCTTTCGCAGTTGGAGTTCCTAGTTTCATCGAGTTAATACCGGCCCTCAATAAGAACAAAATTCCTTTCACTGTATGTGACCACGATGTATCGATGTCCGTATACTTTAGCGATCTTAGTAATAACAAGATCGAAGTAACGTCTTACGATTACATTCAGGCAAAGCAGTTACTAAATAGCTTAACTTGACCATACGTCTATCAGTCTCTGACTTTTCAACATAGTTTCAACTAAACATACTGATAGTTTACAAACAGGCCTGAGATATTAATGTCCGCTGTTCGCTCAAAGTTGCCTGTCATGTCTCTTTTAGAAACAGGCTTAACGTAGGAACATTAATCATCAAAAACATGCTTGTTGAGTTATGCGTTTTCCCACCAATACCACTTTGAAGCTTTGGGGGTCGGCATTGAGTACCGCATAGCGTATCTGCGGACAAATCAGTTCTAAGCTTCGTTTGCTACAATCAAGCTGTATTAAAGTGCGTGCGCCAGATTGGGTTTGCACCCTATTGGTCTCAGGATAATCGCTGCAATCAAATCCTTCTTTACTTAACTTTTCTTTCGCCGAAACCAAGCTCATTCCGATAACATTTAGGCTCTCGACTTCTCTGGCATGCGATTTTTCAGAAACTCGAGTCAGTGAGCACCCGCTCAGTAATTGAGCGAAGAGTAAGGGGAATATAAGGGTTAATATCTTTTTATTGTTTGTTCTCAGCATAACGCGACCCTTTAGGTTTATACCGTTGAGCGATATTTTTAAATTATGCGCCAGCTTCATGCAGCGAAAGAGCTAACCGTTCGTGATAAACGCCGGTTGCTTCCATAATAAGGTGAACGTCCTCCAAGCCACAGTGCTGCATTCGAAGCCAGCGGATGATATTAGCTGCAGCACTACTGTCATTTTTTTCTTTTTGGTCCGTATACGACCCTTTATGCCATCATAGAGGATGCAAAGGTCATATACCTACAGGAAACATTTTCCTTCTTTTCTCACATTGACCGTCACGCCTGTTCGCCTTGTACATTCGGAGTCATGCTCACGGTAACCGTTCAACAAAATGTGCTGGCGTGTAAGGTGAAACGGAGGGCCGCAAGCTGTCAGGCAGGATCAGTAATTCAGATTGTCCTCAGGGAGGGGCCCGGCTCACTCAGCTTCGTGTGATGGTAGCTAATCACCACATAATGTTAGATACAAGGGAGGGGGATGGACTGGCAGGCTTTATGGGTCATAAACCGGCTACGCCGGGCGTACGGCGCCGTTTACCATCGGAGTTATATATCCCTCCATGACGCTAGGGCGTCATTCAGAAGGCCGGCTGCGCACTGCTCGGCCGCCGTAATTGCTTTGAATCGGAATTATGATGAAACATTACGTCCGCAGTGTGCCAACAGCGGACATTGCAAATGCGCGATATGAGAATATTGACGTGCATATCAGGATGTTTCGGTCGCAAAACTAAAGACCCTTATGAAGCTTTTTCATTAACCGCCATAATAAAGTTCAGAGTGTGTTTACCCTGATTTTCGTAGAAATGCGGAACATCAGTTTTGGCTGTAACGGAAAATCCTGCTTTTACCTGAAACACACTCTCTTTCACGCCCAGCGTCAGCGTTCCGGACTGTATATGCAATAACTCTAGCGTGCCAGATGTATGCCCCGCAGATTCAAACTTCTCACCCGGTAGCATTTCCCATAGCCAAAGCTCAATCATATCTGGCCCACCTGAGCCAGCAAGAAGCCTGGCGCTCCCACCGTTGTCGCCTTTCCAGAGTTCAGGGATCTCATTATCAGCAATGATATGCACATCAGGTTTGGTGCTCACATCGACAAAATCGGCTACTGACACACCCATTGCAGCCGCAAGCCTGCATAACAATGCAATGCTGGGATTAGCCTTACACCCTTCGATCTCTACCAACATGCCCTTACTGACGTTTGCGCGTTGGGACAAGGCATCGAGAGACATTTTTCTATTTTTACGGAACTGTTTAATCCGCAGGGACACAGCTTCATTCACTGTGCTGATATCTGCACCGAACTCGGTCACTAAATTGACTTTTTTGGTCATTGGTCGATATTATGCAATAAAATGGTCATTACAGGATTATCCCGTGTTAACAGTCTCTGCGTCAATTTCTCCTGAAGTCTATGAAATAGCGCCCGGTTTTAGGGCACTCAGCATCTCGGTGCAGGCAGCGCCACTAGTGAACCCGCACGTTGGCGAAACGGCACTGAAAGCCGCCTGTGAAGCGGTACTTTCAGAAACTCCCGATTGGGCTGAACCGCATCTGGCCGCATGGGCTGATGTATTTCAAAAATTTGGTGCAAAACCAAAACGTACTCCCTGTTCTGCTGATGCGCTGCGTAAGCGCGTGATGCGCGATGGTGCCATGCCTGCGCTCGATCCCATCGTTGATCTGTATAACGCCGTTAGCCTCCGCTATGCCGTTCCGGTGGGGGGAGAGAATATCGCTGCCTATCAGGGTTCACCGCGTCTGGTTGTGGCAAAAGGAACAGAGCCTTTTGATACCGTCAAAGACGGTGAGACCGCCATTGAATACCCTTCGCAAGGTGAGGTTATCTGGTGTGATGATGCTGGCGTGACCTGTCGTCGCTGGAACTGGCGGCAGGGGATCAGAACCCGCCTTGACGTGGAAGCTCAGCAAATGTGGTTCATTCTGGAGAGTCTGCCGCAGATGCCACTGGAGATGCTTCACGAAGCCGGGAAGATGCTGACCAATGGCCTTGAAAAAATGATGCCTGGTCTGTGGTTAGAGGTGGCTCTTATCGAAGAGCAATACCAGTAATATCATTCAGGAGAAACACAATGTTCACCGGCTTGTCTGCTTTCCCGTTAACCCCTATCACCGCCAGCGGCGTCGACGAACAGGGGTACAGTAAGATTCTGGCCCGCCTGACGGCGGCCCGTGTTGATTCTCTGGGCATTCTGGGATCAACCGGAAGCTACGCGTATCTGACACGGGAGCAGCGCAATCGCATCGCAACTCTGGCTAAACAGCTTGCCGAAGATATCCCTGTGATTGTGTGTGTGGGTGCGGTCAGCACCGATGCCATCCTGCATCTGGTTGATGATGCGCAGGCCGCAGGCGCGAATGCCCTGTTGCTTCCGGCTGTCAGCTACCAGTCACTCCGTGACGAAGAGGTCTTCGCGCTTTTTGAGACGGTGACCCGGCACGCGTCTGTTCCCGTCTGTGTCTACGATAATCCGGGCACCACACATTTTACCTTTACGGATGAACTGCACGGTCGTCTCTCATCACTGGTGGGGGTGCGTTCGGTTAAGATCCCGGGTGTTCCTGACAACCCGGCAGCAGCCGCTGAGCGGGTGAATGCGCTACGCCAACATCTTCGCCCGGGAGTGACAATTGGTATCAGTGGCGATGCGTATGCCGGACTGGGATTAAATGCAGGCTGCGAGGTCTGGTACTCCGTGTGTGGGGGTCTGTTCCCGCAAACCGCAAAACAGATCACCGAGGCAGCAGCAGCAGGGGATCATGCACGCGTCATGGCACTGACAAACCGACTGGAACCGCTATGGGCGCTATTCCGTAAACACGGCGGGAGTATTCGTGTGATTGCCGCTGCCGCTGGCGTGCTTGGACTGACCGATACCTATTGCCTGCCTCGCCCTCTGCAGCCGCTGTCAGCGAGCGAGATCGCGGATATTGCCTGTGTGATCACCGCGCTGGAGCTGAAGTAACCCACCCACTGGACCGGCACTCTGTCGGTCCTCCTGAAACTTGGCCAGGCATTAATCGTCATGACAATCCTTCGGTGTACAAACGCGCCTGTTAAGGCAGGCCTTGCCCGCTATGCCTGTGCTGCGATGCTGGCACGCATTGCAGATGGCGGCGGGGTGCTGGCCGTGATCTTGCTTTGCCAGTCATCTGAACAGTATTACGCAGTGACGGGGTGGATGGCTGCCTGCATTACTTTCCCACATATGCTAGGGCCGTTTATTGCCCGCCATATCGATACCGCCAGCGACGGGCGCAGAGTCATTGCGACGGCCTGCCTGGCGTATTCACAGGGATAATGACAGCGACTTTCGGCCACATCCCTTTACTTTTGACGGCGTTCCTTCTTATCGCCGCAGGACTCTGTGGCCCACTCCTGACAGGTGGGATTAGCACTTTTCTGCCTGCCATTGCAGGGCCAGACCAGCGAAACCAGCGTCGGGCTCAGGGTCTTGATGTGGCAACTTACGGTTTCGGTGGCACGCTGGGGCCCTCTGCTGTTGCCGCCATCTCCACCTGGACTTCTCCTTCTTCGGCGTTTTACCTCCTGGCCGTTGGCACTGTTTTCGCCGCTTTCTTTATTATGCGGCTACCAGTTTTACCGGTTACACACAGCGGCAAGCCTGCAGAGGTTGCCGGCGCCATCGCAACGGTGGGTATGATGATCCGACACACGCCACTGCGCAGGACACTGTATCTGACGATGGCCGTCGCGTTTGCTGTCTCAGTCCTGCCTATTGTTGCGGTGAGTATGGCTGATAATCTTGGTGTTCCTGCAGCCACAGCCGCTTTTCTTACTGTTGCCTACGGAGCGGGTAATCTGGCGGGATCGGTATGCCTGATGGTTATTCCACTGAGAGGTGAACCCGACAGGCTGATGCTGAATATTGGAGGGCTGATTGTCGCAGGCCTGCTTTCCATGTTGGTAGTCAACAGTTTTATGCCAGTGTTTCTCTGCTTCTTCATAACCGGAATGCTTAATGCTGCTTTTTTCGCCGCTACGCTTGCCGCGCGCAGTGAGTTTTCCCCACCATCCTGCCGGGGGCAGGTCTTCGTCTGGGTGGGTGCAATGAAGATTACTGCAGGTTCACTTGGCACAGCAGCAGCAGGTCAATTGATGGCACAGGGGTCTTATGCACCAGTGATGTTAAGCCTGTGTACACTGTCGACAATACTCGTTATTTCTCTTTTGGCCCGCCTCTGGTCGTCGATTAAATATCATCGCTGACTGTTTAAGCAGGTGTTCCACACCTGCTTGTAATCCATCTTACGGCTTGTTAGGCGATCCGCTTCGTGCCAGGAGCGGATGACCTGCTCCCTGTTACTTAATACGCCAAGATTTGAGTCATGCTGTCATTAGCTTCGAAGCAACGGCAACGTCCGCTCCTCGCTCATAGCGGACCTGACGCGCGCATCAACTTCGTGCCAAAAGCGGATACTAAGATATCCAAATTTATGAATCGAGTGTCATCAGAGAAAGACATATCCTTCACCACCGCACCTCAAAACAAAAGATTATAAAATGCCAATTAATATTATAAAAGCAATCTTTCAAGGCTTTTATTTTTAGAATGCCTCCACTCATACTTGAATTATCATTCAAATAATTTTGACATTAACTTTCGCCAAAAGGGTGTTTTTTTAGTGTCGGTTAATGTATTAGCCCAAGATGGATTCTTTAGATCACTTGGTAATAAATATTTCCGATCATCATCATCTATAACGACTGCACCTAATTTTTTTGCTATCTGTAACATCTTACAATAAAGGGCTTCTTCGGGTTGCTTGCTATAAATTCGACCATCATCCCAATCAAGCCAGGAGTCATCATGTGCCTGATGGTTACTCCATCTAGTAAAATAATCACCATTCCTTTTATCTATTAATAATTCTTGATCATTATCAATAAGCTGAAGCCATTCTTCACTTGTGATTGGATTACTTGCGCTATCAAACCAATTTTCTGTTCTTACGATATGAAGTTCCCAGCCCATGAACATTTCCTTTTGTTGATGAACAATCCATAAGAAATGTTCATACGAAAGTCTGAAGTTTAACCCCTAAACAACCCGAAATCATGCAACTTTAATGAGCTGGTATATTTACAGGCTAAAAAGTTGCCCAGACAGAGCGACAGTGTCCTTCTTCCCACTGATAAACTCATTGTGATTTTAGTCTGTAGTGGTCAACTAAAACTGGCCACCGCTTTAGAGTTTTTCCAGTATCGGTATTCCGATTCGTTCGGTGGTAATCCACCGTTATATTCATGCGGCCTGAGTGAGCTGTAATACCCGACGATATAGTCTGTGATCGCACGAGCTGCTTCGCTGAAGTTAATATAACCAGTCACCGGCACCCACTCGTTTTTTAGGCTTCTGAAAAACCGTTCCATTGGGCTGTTATCCCAGCAGTTTCCACGACGGCTCATACTCTGTTTTATCCGGCATTTCCACAGCAACTGACGGAACTCCGTGCTGGTATAATGACTGCCTTGATCACTATGGAACATCACACCAGATGGCCTTCCTCGCGTTTCCCATGCCATTTCCAGCGCTTTCATGGTCAGTTTGCTGTCGGGCGAGAATGACATTGCCCAGCCGATTGGTTTTCGGGAAAACAAGTCGAGGACAACGGCAAGATAAGCCCAGCGTTTGCCGCTCCAGATATAAGTGACATCGCCACACCAGATTTTGTTGGGTTCCGCTACAGCAAACTGGCGATCAAGCGCGTTTGGGATGGCAACATGTTCCTGGCCTCCTCGCTTATATCTGTGCTTTGGTTGCTGGCAACTGACTAAGCCTGCTTCCTTCATCAGCCGCCGGACAAGCCAGCGTCCCATCCTGCGACCGCTGAGCGTTGCCATTGCCGCAATGCTTCTGGTGCCCGCCGAGCCGTGGCTGGCACTGTGTAGCTCCCGGACCAGACTGCGCAGCTGTACCCGCTCAGCATCGGGTTCAGCAGGACGACATCGCCAGTATTTAAAACTGCTTCGGTGGACTCCAAACACATGGCATAGCAGCGCCACAGGATAACGCGCCCTGAGTTCGCTGATTAGCGAGAATTGTTCAGGGAGTCTGACATCAAGAGCGCGGTAGCCTTTTTTAAAATATCGTTCTCCATTTCAATGCGTTGAAGCTTTTTCTTTAATTCACGTATTTCGATTTGTTCAGGTGTTATGGGGGAGGCTTTGGGTGTTTTACCCTGGCGTTCATCACGAAGCTGTTTTACCCAGCGCGTCATCGTGGAAAGGCCAATATCCATGGCTTTAGCGGCTTCAGCCACGGTGTAGTTCTAATCGAGAACAAGCTGCGCGGATTCACGTTTGAACTCTGCACTGAAATTTCTTTTTTTCATTCGGACACCTGTGTTGTTCTGAGGTGAGCATATCACCTCTGTTCAGGTGGCCAAATTCAGTAAACCACTACATACAGAGCTCAGGGCATCGATACGCAAACACTTCTGGGGCACTCAAATCAGGCAATGACAGACAAATATAACGATGAGCGAAGCAGTGAATGGAAGAAGCTGATCTTTTGATTCAATGCAGTTGCGCATAATTCAGCGAAAGCCCGCCATAAGCGAGGGAGAAAGTCAGCAGCAGTTCTCATCACTGGTGCAGAATGACTAAAATCACAATGAGTTTATCAGTGGGAAGAAGTACACTGTCGCTTTTTATGGGCAACTTTTTAGCCTGTAAATATACCAGCTCATTAAAGTTGCATGATTTCGGGTTGTTTAGGAGCTAAACTTCAGACTTTCGTTTGAACATTTTTTATGGATTGTTCATCAACAAAAGGAGATGTTTATGGGCTGGGAACTTCATATCGTAAGAACAGAAAATTGGTTTGATAGCGCAAGTAATCCAATCACAAGTGAAGAATGGGTTCAGCTTATTGATAATGATGAAGAATTATCAATAGATAAAAGGAATGGGGATTATTTTACTAGATGGAGTAACCATCAGGCACATGATGAATCCTGGCTTGATTGGGATGATGGTCGAATTTATAGCAAGCAACCCGAAGAAGCCCTTTATTGGAAGATGTTACAGATAGCAAAAAATTTAGGTGCAGTCGTTGTAGATGATGATGATCGAAAATATTTATTACCAAGTGATTTAAAGAATCCATCTTGGGCTAATACACTAACCGACAATAAAAAAACACCCTTGTGGCGAAAGTTAATGTCAAGATTATTTGAATGATAATTCAAGTATCAGTGGAGATATTCTAAGATGAAAGCCTGGATAGATCGCTTTTATAATATTACTTAGCATTTTATATTGTTTTGTTTTGAGGTGCGGTGGTGGAGTACGTGTCTTTCTCTGATGACACTAGATTAATAAATTTGGATATCTCAGGTCCGCTTTTGGCACGAAGTTGATGCGCGCGTCAGGTCCGCTATGAGCGATCTGCGGACCTTGCAATAATTAATGGTCTCCTTATTTGATGCCATAATTAGCAGGTATAGACCTGACGTAGTCTGCAACTTCTCCATTATAAAGAGCCGAGATACTTTCAAAGACATCCGCTATATCTTTTCGGCTAACTTCATCAAGGGACTGAAGAGTTCCTGCAATACTCTCTTGCATCTCAAGGGCCACATCAGGATTAATTAAAGTTTCCTCGGTAAATTCGAGTGCGATAGCTATATCAGCTATGACTTTCACTAATTGTATAGATTGTGATGACATATGAGCCTCTTCTTAGCTTTTGACTAGATTCCTGCGCATCAACTTAACATGAAGTTAGCAACGTCCGCTTCTGGCACTAAGCGGCCTCCCATACTTTATTTGATATGCCATCAAACAAGAACCCCCAGGCTCAAAGGCAGCTCATTTTTTAACCAGTTTTGCAGAAGAGTTTTGCTGGAGTTTTGCAGAAGACCTCTGAAGGCGATTTTCACCGAACAGGCTCATTAGCGATGCCAGCGCCCTGCCCGGTACGTCATAGCGAGTGCCGCCACACTTCTGGCATTTTTCACTGGAAAGTGCCGCTTTTCGCCACTATGATCAGCTCACTTATTCACCCACTGATAACTAAGGAGGATTACTATGCTGCTGTGTGAATTGTTTCTTTACTCACACTTTTAAAGGATTTAAGTATTCATATAACTTGCTGTATTCAAAGGATAAAAAGCAATTTGAAACTTTAGTTCTGAGTGCTTTTTGTTGAATTTTTATTGCTAAGATATCAATACGTTACTTATCATTTTGCAGAAACCAAAAGAGTGACTATGCAACCTTCCCCACTCTTATGGTGACTCGACCTTCAACCTGACTTGAAATATTTAATGACTCGCTGATTAAGAAAAAGTATCCCTTTATTTTTATCAAGATACTTAAGTTTTCTTATGATATTAATTCATGATTGAACTTTAATGGTTCGATTTATCAGAGAATTATTTCAGTTTGTTCTAAATAAGCCATTGCATCAAGTATAGAGGACCAGCCGGTAGACTTTGTGAGGGGATAATTCAGAACTTTCATCCCGTTATGCAGATAGATATCACAGGTTTTTGACTTACCGTCAATTTTAATATCCTGAATTATTCTTCGAGCTATTAATTGAAATTCCTTGCGGTCGGCTACGTTGAGCACATTTAGTGCAGAAGCAGCCTTCATATCGCGCTCATCCTGTATTTCAGCCATGTCACTCTTTAACTGATTTATTTCAGCAGCAATTTCAGCTGCTCGGACTGTCAGCTCTCTGACATCCGGTGCAAGCTCTATCGCCTTAATCACGTTCTGAAGCTTACCGGTTAATTCCAATTGCCTGACTGTCATTGAAGTTAAAGCAGTTTCATTTGATAAGTGCGGGTCCATTCCTGATGCACCTTTTATGACTCCAGTAATCAGGTAGCGGTCCGTTAGATCTCTTCTGACCGCTTCAGATTTGCATCTGTGCTGACGGCGCATTGAGCAAACATAGTAGCCATAGCCTTTTGTGCTGATCCCCGTCAGTATAATGGCATGCCCACACTCTTTACAGTGCATCAGCCCTTTAAAAATATTTATTAGATGCGGATTAAAATTGGTGTTCCTTCTGCTTTCAGGTTCGTAACTAATACGCCTAACACGCTCAAAATCTTCAATACTGATGATTGCAGGATAATAATGAGGAATGTCCTCAACATCGGGCACTGTTATGCGATATGACGGAGAAAGAACGCCAATCACAGCTTTAGATTTAACCAGTCTTTCAATTGAAGCTGAATTCCACTGAGAAACTTTTCCACGAAGATTTTTCTTACCCTGGACATTCAGTGCCTGACTGATTTTCTCAAAAGAGCGGCCGTCGAGTCTCATTTCGAAAATAGTTCTGATAATGTCTGCTTTGTCTTCTATTACCTCAAAACCATTACAAGCAGCGTTTACTTTCAACCAGGAGGGGCAATGGCGGGTCATTATTTCCCCCTTTTCAGCGGCCTGTTTACGCTTTTCGGCCCAGACTGCTCGCTGGCGTTTAGACTTGATCTCGCTTTCTTCGTTAGCTCGCTGGGCTATCAGAATTGCTTTGATGATCGAGTAAGGGTCGTCAAGTGAATCGCGGGTATAATGCGTGCCATCAGTGAGTGTAACCACATCGATCCCCGCTTTGAGGATTGTACGGAGTCTGTCGGACGCATCACCTATTTTTTCTCTTGATAGACGATCAAGACTTTCTACAAGGAGTACACTGCCCGCTTCAATTAACTCCCGTTGCACCGCTTCCATAAATTCAGAAAATGCGCCTGAAATAGCATGCTGTCCCCTGTATGCGCTCAGCCCAAGGTCCTCGAATGTTACCGGATCAAGGTAGTAGTCAGCGTTATGTTTAATCCATTCATCAATTAATTTCTTCTGTCTTCTGACTGAATCTCCCTGGACCTGCTGTAAAGATGAAAAACGTAGATAAGCTATAGCTCTTTTCATATTTATCTCCATATCCTCTCAGCTTTAGATTACATGTGGCACTTCAGAATATTATGTTTGGCGATTGACTGAACAATATCGGGATTATATCTCAATAAAATGACCGTTATTGTGACGATGAAATAGGCCATTAAATCCGCGTCAACCAACATGAGAGATGTTTAAAACCCCCATATAAAACACGACATCCCGAGCAACTAATACAAAAGTACAAAATAAGCCATGCAAATACATTAATCTGCTGACAACATTTTACTATATAGGTTGTGTTTGAACTCTCGCAAAACATAAATATTCATTTTTATGACTAAAAATATCTGTAACCTCTCTGCTGATTAAGGCGATCTCCTTAATCAGAAAACTAACACAGGGCAATTGAGATGCACAGTAAAATAAAATGCGCTTTTTTAATCTTGGCCTCAATTACAAGTGGGGCAGCCATTGCTTCACCTGTTGATTACAATGTTAATGCAAACAGAACGACCATCTCCATGGGCTATTCACAAGGGGAACTTCGTGACTTCGGTTCTCTCTATGGGGGGAACCTAACGGTTCAGTATGAACCCGATTTACCCGTAGGAATCATGGGTTCAGTGACAGCTCTGCGGTCAGACCTGGACGTAATAACTAACGGTATTAGAAAACATAAAGGATCATCATCAACAAAACCAGGCAACAGTGCTGAATATTACTCTGCGATGTTTGGTCCAACTCTGCGTTTAAATGAATCCATTAGCATTTATGCACTGGCTGGTATATCGCATAGCAAAATCGATAAAACCTCAGCCGCTAACTTAAGTAGTAATAAAACTTCCTCCGCCAGCTTTAACACTAACCGATTCGCTTACGGCTTTGGCATGACTGCTAATATTACCGACAATTTAAGTCTCAATATGGGGTATGAAGGTTCAAGAGTCAGGTTTGATGAAAAATTACATCCCATCAATGCTGTTATGCTGAGTGTTGGCTATCGTTTCTGATCAAATACGCCCCCTCAATATACGTAAGGGGGCTTTTGTTATTCATATCTGATTGAATTACTGCGGAACTATAAATGAAAAATAAATTAATCAAAATAATCACCGCACTATCCTGTATTTTTTGCATGAATGCAAAAGCCTTGTATATACCAGACCGTGCCACAATGTTATTTGGTTATGAGCACGGATCCATTGAGGGTTACGGCAGCCTTCATGGACCAAACTTTAAAATGATCTACGAGCCCGAGAGCATGTTCGGTATTGTTGGATCTTTGACGGCCTTAAAGAATTTTTGGGATGACACAGATGAGTTTCACAATGAGAAGGACATCAATGGCAGACGTATCAGGGTCAAGACTGATAAAAAAGCCACACAAGACACGGAGTATTATTCTGCCATGTTTGGCCCATCCTTACGCATAAACGATCTTTTGACTGTTTATGGCGCTTTTGGATTATATCATTTGAGAATGGATAAGCCCCTTCTACATGATAAGGTCACGAATAAAGCGGTAAGAAATGGTTCCCACTCTTTCAATAATGTTGCATTTGGTGCCGGCGTTATCCTGAATGTTACTGATACGCTCACACTTGCAGCAGGATATGAAGGGGCGCCAGCAGAGAAAAATCAGGATTACAATAGCCTGAACGCTGCATCACTGAGTGTGGGTTATCATTTTTAAACAATTCCTGCCTCAAAGCATTGAGCTGATAAAATCAGCTCTCTCAGCTAGAATTGCCGCAGCTTAATCATCTTTTACACTGGAACATCTGGCCAGCGAATGGAACTAACATTTCCCGGTTCGATGCGGTATACATCTGCAAGATACTTTTTCCATGACATAAGTCTCTGAGTTTCTTCACTCGTTAATGCACAAATTTCTTCAATAATCTTTAACTGGCGAATTTCGGTGTCAGCCGTCATTAACATCGCATTTCTTATATTTACGGCTTCCGCTATACGCTCCTGTTCGGTAGGTTCTGGAGCATCAATCCAGCAAGGCATACCGTGTTCATCAGCACCACGAATTTTTCCCTTTGGAGGCTGGCCACAGTGATTCAGCCAGAGCACTTCTGATATGCTTTTAACATCTTCACTCCATGAACCATTTTGAATATATACCGCCTTCTCATCAAGGTCGTAGAAAGCTTTCGTTTTTGCACTGAATCCAATATTCATATCATTCCCCCCTACTTTTAGTGGCCAAATGCAACCCAATAGAATTCGGTTTCACCTGAACCCGCGACCAGCTCAAAGTGTGAGTTGTCTATCACGTTGACATAAGGATTCTCGACACTTTTTTTGTGCTTTTTGTTTAAGGAAAACTGGACATTGAGGCATTGAGAAGGAAAAACGATGTGAAATGCGACGCGGGTTGTCTGGCCGGAACGCTCTATTCTTCCCCCCTGAATAATGAGTCTCTTGTTGGTTGATTTGTAATACCAGGCCCCCGAATTTCCAGTGGTTTTAGGCAACAGTCCTTTAATCCACTTTTTAAGACTCCCATCCCACTGTTTACCTTTCAAGTCACCTTCATCAGTCAGCTCAGCCTCTCCTACGAGCAAATTTTTGTCGACCTTCAAAATCCCTTCCACGACAACATCGCCGCCAATATTGCCTCCAGCACAGGAATAGAATTTTTTATCTGACTCCACTTTGCTGTAACTGCTAATAGCGGAACAATGAATCCATACATTCAACGCGCTGTTCCACTCCACTTCCACAATCTGTCCTTCAGTAACGTCCCCAGGCTGCAATTGTTGATGCTCATTAGTCAATATGCTGGTTGCCGGCAGTTGCCCCACCGCCAATGATGAGGGTCCCGTATTGGTATTACTAGCCCGGAAACGCAAACGCATACTGTCACTGAGCTGCCTCACGGCGGGATGAATCAAAAGCTGGTATTGATTGGCGGTTCCGGTGTCTTCTCCGTAAGTCAAACTGCCCTGCTGAATCGCACTGATGAAGCCGTCATGTGGCAGGAATGGTGCGCCATCAGCAGGACGGATATGACCTGCAGTTACTACATGATCTCCAAAGTGCAACGTTACAACCCATGCAGATATATAGCCGGCATCAGGGGACGGTGTCATCTGTTTACCTGTGGCTGCTGCAATGCCAGCTTTTAACGCAACGTGACAGACACCCGAACGGGTCGTACTTTGCGCAGCTCCTGTATTGTCAGGCCCACTATACGCGATGGCCGGATTGGCTGCGTTATAGTAGGGCAACACTGTTGGGCCCGTATCCACTTCGCTATACGTAACCTGAATCAGGTAGTTGATACTCTGCCCCTCCGTAACCGGAGCCTTGAGCGTGAATGACGTTGGGGTCATGAACAGCCCCTGCTTTAGGATGCTTCTCGTCGTGTCTGGCGCCAGCGAGGAATAGGCCGAATCATCGATGCTCTGAAGAGCATATATCTGCCCTTGCCCCACGTTGATCATCATTGATTCTGGAACACCAGGCGTGCATTCAAGTCCGCAGAGGCAGGTATTTTGACCCATGATGGCAGCGGCTAGTTTGGCCAGGCCTACCATTGCAAATTTGTTAGTATTTAACAGGTCCGTTTCGAGCGGAATTTGCCCTGGATAAACAATCTGACGATCCATAATAATTCCCAAAATAAAGGCCACCGTGAAGGTGGCCAGCAAAAAGTTTAGTAAATGAGAGATTAATGCAGCCTGACCCACACGGTGGTGCCTTCGACTTTCACTGCAGCCACCGCAGCGTATATTTGTGCATCGCTCAGCTCACCCCGTAACTTGTCCAGTGAAACGTATTGCCCGTACGAA
This sequence comes from Pantoea sp. S18, assembly GCF_045689705.1. NCBI lineage: Bacteria > Pseudomonadati > Pseudomonadota > Gammaproteobacteria > Enterobacterales > Erwiniaceae > Pantoea > Pantoea sp. S18. The sequence goes on from NZ_CP142689.1 coordinate 670,336, forward strand.
GGCGTACTGTATCCGGATGAGTTACTGCCATAACCTGTAATGTAGGGCAAACCCGAGATTTTGCCCCTGCGTGCAACGACGAATGCCTGATAAGGCGTCAGTAATGAACCGTATCCGCCGGCCATTCTGTAACCTAATGCTGGCCCGCCATATGAACCGGTATCTTCTGGTCTTTGAGGTTCAAAGACCGTGGGTGTGTTGCCTGTCAGCTCATTCAGGACGCTTATAATTGCCTGCCGCGTTCCGCGTTCGCGCAAGAGTTCACTCCGTATCCGTTTACTAAAAGCGTCATCGGGCATCTCTAAAGGACGTTGAAGAGTATCGCCAAAAAAGTCATACGCAGTCATATCGAGCCAGCCATCAGTGGCGGTTGAGATTCGTGTTTGCTTTTGGGCATAGCGATACAATTCATGGCACCATGCAAGTGTATGGGCTGCTGCCACCAGCACACCGGTGAGCAGCGGGCTGGTATTGGCAAACCAGCCCGCAGGCAGCAGAGCATGAAGTCTCACATAGATATCGTTCTGATCCCCTGAAGTCATTTAACTCACCACAATTTTGCCAGGACGAATTACCTCTTTTGGGGAAGCGGCCAGGTCTGCTGTATCTGCATTCAGACTTAATGAAGTGACGTTAGTGACCAGTGGGCTGGCGGCATATGCCACCCTGATAATTTGGGTGTATGAGAGAAGCTGACCAATATGAAGATTTGCGATGTATTCGGTAATTCTCTTTTTAATCTGTTCAATGACTTTTACGTCATGCTCCCGATTTTTAGTTGCAACAGAAATAACAACATCAACTGTAATTACCATTGGACAGAAGACCCCGAAATTAATTGTGAAACCACGAACTGCATCAATAGACCTGAATACCTGTTCACGGAATTCTTTATCATTTTGACCGCTCGAATTCTCCACTACAGCGTAAAAATAACCCGGTTTAGGCGTACCATCCCAGGCAAGGTTTTCTGTCAGAGTAAAACTGGTCACTTCGGAGTAACTGCTGATTGCATACTCCAAAGCCCCTTTTGTGGCTTTAGACAAAGACGCTATCCACGTAATAAATCGCTTACGGAATTCGTCATCAGACTCTGCATCTTTACCATTCACAAATATGGTGTTGTTGGTCACCGTATCAACGTACGGTATAGAGCCTGTAATGATACTAACCATACCTTTTTGCACATTGCCCGATGCACCTGCAGCTGAAGCCCGGACAGGCACAGTCAGGCTGCTGGCCCCTGCCTCAAAAATATATCCCGAAAGCTCTGCATCCCAGGCTTTATTATCCATTGGAGCAATCACGGTATAACTCTGGCTTCCGTCAATCGTGGATACCAGTGTTCCCAAAGGGATTAATGCCTCATGTGCTGCCGTAAACCGGCTAAATACAACCTGTCCGGTTGCCTGTACGGCAGAAAGCCGCCTTAATCCAAAATCCGCCATCCAACTGTCGAGATCTTCGCCTGAGCAGGTTGCCGCGCGCGTTGTCACCAGCAGTTTCACGATTAATTGCTGTATCCACATGGCCACACCGGCATTCGACTCGGCCAGCGATCGGAGAATGCTGCCGATAGAGAAGTCCACCAGCTTCTGCGCTCGCGACTGCACAGCAGTAACCTGGCCGCTTACCAGTTCAGTGAAAGATTTGATGTTGAATGCGGTCATGCTTACCTCGTTATGTCAAAACTGAGTGTTTCAGGAGTACCAGTCAGCGCATCCGTGTATGACACGGAGACACTGACGCCACTTTCTATCAGGGACAAACGGACATGCGGTGGCGGACTGGAAGACACAGATTCTTCAAGCAACATCTGCCCGGCGATTAGCGCCCTCCACTCCCCGGGATGAATATTCTCGCCTACTTTTTTTCCCAACCCGGCGCCATACCCAGGATGAAACAGATAGTCACCTGGATTGGTGAGGAGACGACGCAAAATGCGCTGTCTTCCACGTTCCTGCTGATCGACAGGACGTAGGTCGCCGGCGGGAGAGATATCGAGGTCACCACCCGTAATGTGGTAAAGATCAAACATGGATTACCGCGACTTAAAGGATGTTAATTGTTGTTTAGGAGGCTGAGTGTATTGTCCCTGGCCACATTCAAGGTGAGTGTGGCCGCCGTGGAAAGTGCGAATCCGGTTTACCGTGCCGTATTGGCCGTTCCTGTCGCGGATGTCTTTCACCACGGTCAGATTTTCGTCTATCCGGACATTTCCTCTCCTAAAATGATGTGCAGGTGCGTCATAAGTGAGTTTGACTTTAGCACTAAGCAGTACTTCGCCATTGTTTAGGAATTTGAGCAGCGATCCGCTTTGATGCACTAACCAGAACTCGCCGGAGGGCGGTCCTGGACAGCGATCTTGATCGTTGTAGAATTGCCCCGTCGCCATACCTGCGCCAGGAAGTCCGGAATCAAACTCGACTTCCACCACTGCGCCGATCATGGGTCCTGCTGCCATGCCCCAGTCCTTGCCGACCCAGGGTGAACTCAACGGGATCCAGCCCGTTTCTTCACCCGATGGCTGCAACTGTACTTTCACCACATAAGCATCCGGATCGTATGCGGTAATGATGCCTTGTCGGGTACCGATTTCGCCCATTGTTGCCTGTCTTGCCGACGCCGCCATGACATTAAGTAGTGCTCTCATTGCCGTACTTCCAGCGCCGGAGTGTGGTTCTTTCCTGAGATATGCATGGTGTAACCTGTTTCCCAGTTGAGCGTGCGTCGCACACGATCGCACCAGTAAAACTGGTCGAACGGACTTTGCGTCCCTTTAATATGAACCAGTGTTCGTGGCGTGAGAATGTTGTCGCCCGCTGTTGACCCTTTGAAAGTCATCTCGTGCTGAACGACCTGAAGATAGATGGATTGCGCCAGTGCATGAGCCGCCTCTGGGGTTAATCCGTTACGAATGACCCGATAAACCTGCGTTTCAGCCTTGGATTCTCCAGGCGTCATTTTTCTGGTCGGCTTCGGATAGGAAGCCGTAAACTGCTTAATCTTGCGCTTCGCATTCCAGCTAAGGACTTCAACCGTCACGCCTTTGGCAACCGTCAGCGAGCGTGAAAACGACAGGTCGTCAGAGATGTTGCTCTGTGGATATGCCTGCACGCCGGGTGGCTGCCATTGAATAACATAGCTGTCAGCATCAGCCGGATCGTGCTTCGGTTCAAAATGCAGGCTGTCGTCATCCAGGTAAACCGAGAAATTCTCAATTGCCGCAAGCGTTGTGATGAGGTCCCACTCGGTCTGCTCTCCCGTAAGGTGAGCCGTATCAATCTGATAATATTCACCTACTCGCTGCCTCGTAGCGGTAACCACTGGCCTAAGACCGTGACGTAGTGCAAGCGTGGAGGCTATTTGAGAGCTGGTCTGATTTTTGAAGCTTTCTCCTGTAGTCTTCGCATCAATAAGCTTCGCGGCAAAGTCACGTCCTTCAGCCGATATCACAAAGCGCGCGGGTTCGAAGTGCCAGGTATCAATGTTGCCGGTGATGTGCTTCTTCTCATCAATGCCTGCTCGTGTGCTTACCGAGATGAACAGTTCAACCCGAATAGTCGTCTGCACTGCCCACCAGTTCAGCATCTGCATGGCGGCTGGTAGAGCTGTGATGGCCAGCGTCAAGTCAAACGTCCCGGCGCCGCGAAAGGCATGAGCCTCGACACTAAACGATATGAAAGGCACGTCCGTTCCATTTAAAAGACAACGCCCGCTGACATAGCGGCCATTGGATTCAACAGGAGTATTGTTCAGGTTCATTGTTAACTCATCGGGCTGGTGGGTATTCTGATTGTATTGACCCCGCTTAACTGTGGATCGGCCAGGTCATTAGCATCGGCTAGGCTGGTCCACAGTGATGCATCGCCGTACTGCTCTGAAGCCACCCGATAGAGATCTCCTCCTGCAAGGGTGATAGCTTTAACTCCCTGTGCAGTCTGGCCTGTTCTGACGTTTTTGTTCAGTCTTCCCAGCACATCCTGTAACTGATAGAACGCTGGAATGCGGGTGCTGCAGTCTAATTGCATAAGGAGATTATTTACGGCTTTTGATATGGGATTTCCGGGAACCATGCCACCAAGTGAAGTGATATCTTCGGCAGCGGCTTCCAGTAAGGCCAATTCATGCTGAATAATATTACGAGCGGCAATGAGGGGTCTGATTACCGACTGAATCTGCGCCACCGTGGCGTGGGCAAAGTCAGTAATTTGTTGTACCGCCTGATGCACTTCTTTCACAGTCTTTGTCACTGCGTCGATATTAATTATCTTTGCCAGACCCAGTACACGTCCAAGGTCACTGTTAATCAGTCCTTGCAACGCTCCAGTAAGCGCATCAACTTTTGTCGGCGCACCGTCATTGCTGACAACGGCCACTTCAATTGAATAAGGTCGGCGCCAGATAAACTCATACACTGACGTGAAGCGGGTAATAATTACCGTAAAACGGTAATCGTCAAGCGTGAGCACTGTCGGACGCCCTTCATCCCGCATCCGTTCAAGGGCACTAACGCGTTCGCTGGCCTGCAAGCCGGTGATGACGCCAGACCAGGTCAACGGCTCGTATTCGGTACCCAGCACATCAATGATGCGCCTCCCACCGATTAGTTGGTGCAGGACTGTCTTCTGCCGACCGGGAATAACCACACGTTCCGGCACTTCGAATTCCATAAATTCGAATTCGCCTAACATCAGACGTGCGGCGGTCGGATCTCCACCACCGGTGAAAGATAAATTTTTATATTGAATGTTCATACGATGAAGATTGGACATTTCCAGTAAATGGCCCTAAAAATCGTTGTTCAGGGATTTACGCCTAATGAAGGCTGAGGGGATTACATGCGTCACACTGTCCATTTTTTGTGTCCGGTTAACATGTCCACGGTGTCAGGCCTTCAGGACGCATGTCTGAAAGCTTTGGGGAATGGTGCAACGCAAATTAACCTGCATATCTCCAGTCCGGGCGGTGAGCTGTTGGCCGGTTTTACGGCTTATCACTTTTTAAAATCCCTGCCTGTGCCGCTCCATACCCACAATCTCAGTAACGTAGAGTCCATTGCAACGGTGATTTATCTGGCTGGTAGCGACCGCCGGGTCAACCCAGGCTCGCGATTCTTGATCCACCCTCTTCAGTGGGGCTTCACTAATCATGCTGCGGATCACGCCCGAATAGCAGAGTGGGTGAGAAGTCTCGATAATGATATGAATCGTTTCATTGATATCCTGACTGCAGAGACGAAAAATTCTGGTAGGGACTGGTATGCGAAAATGGAAAGCGCTTCATTTATTGATGCTGAGAGCGCCGTAAATTATGGCCTTGCTGATTCTGAGTCCCGGGCGACGCTTGAAGGTTCGATAACTAACTGGTGGGTTAACTGCTGAAAATTATTGAGAATGCAATACTGTGCACGATGCATGAAGGTTCAGTGAGTCAGGCCCCCAATGTACTTAACACAAATGTCCACAGAGAACATTGTGAGGTGAGTAATGTAGTGCGTACGCATTCTACTGTTCCTTAATCAATGTCTGAATAAGTTTGTGATCATAAGTTGCCCTCCAGAGATTCAATTGCCATCCGCATAGCCTGATGCTCCTCTCCGGTAAGAATTTTGTAACGTGCTGCAAGCTTTTTAATCTCTTCAACTAACAACAAACGGGTGGTCTCTTCTCCCCGGGCAGCTTTTTGTATAGCTACCTGCCCTATAATCTGACACGCATCATCAAAATTCTGTTCGAGTTGTTTACTTAATTTAGACACAATTGGCTCTTAATTTCTGGTTGTTAGTCTTAACTAAGAGTGGATGAATATGATATTAATTCCAATAAGAAAAAAGGAAATGTTGTGGAGTTTCAGTGCGCTGCCCTTTCGAATCCCATGTAGAAGGATTCACACCTCGTCTCATGGTTCATCCACCCTGAGATGATCACGGCCCCAGGTCTGATAAAAGATAAAAATTTGCCGCTTTACATGTACTTCTCTCAACATAATCTACAATCATAATTGTCCTTATCACCCCCTGTGATGAGACCCGCTCTTGTTGGAAATTTGGCACAGGATTGTGCCCAGCCCGGTTGCCACCACTACCGGGCTTTTATTTTTATCACCCCTTATCATCCCTCATTGTCTTTAATCTGATGCTTTACTTCTCACAAGATTATTAGCAATTGACGGCTATCAGTTAACTGAAGTTTTAATTCACTTAACTGCCGCTTTAGCTTGTCGGCCGCATGAGTCGTCGATCGCTACAATTGATGCATAAAAATGATTAGGAATAGTATGGCTGGGCATAATGATGACGATGGATTTAAAAATGCATACAAAACTCAGCCTGACCCCGCCCCTTAAGTCAAATTTTGGTTGCTTATTTGATCTGCATCATTCTATTCCGCTGCATGGGGGTGGAAAAAAACACACAAGCTGCCTAATGTTTTTTATGAGTGGCTTAAAACTAACCTTTATCCAAGATTAATTGAGGACTGACTATGGCAGAAGTAAAACTCAGAGGCGGTGCAGGTAATTTTGCTAACGATCCCAATAGAGCGAGTGAGGCCGGTAAGCGAGGAGGACGTGTCAGCGGTGGTAACTTTAGAAACAACCCGGAACGAGCAATCGAAGCTGGACGTAAAGGAGGACGTATAAGCCGTCGCCCTCCAAACCCATCTACATGACGCATTAATAAGATATGTGCCATGGATTGGCATAAATACCTGTCCTACTCCCTATTATTAGGGCCTTTTATTTCTACAGTCATATACAATCAAGGAATTAGAGATCTTCTTTATTGTTGATAATTTCATCACCAATTTTGGCAATGAACTTCTTTTATTACCTTTTAATGTTGAATACGATTCGGCATTAAATAAGTATCATACGGCCATTCTCCTTATGTTCCGTACGGTGCCAGGATAGTTTAATTAACTACAGTCAAGGCATAAATACATTACTGACCTGCCCTGGATGGGTCAATAGCATAGATGGGTCGAAGCGACTGCTCCCTGTGGGTGCACGGGTCGCCTCACGCACCTGATGTTGTGTTACGGCTTCGCCCACTGCCTTTTTATCCAGATACACCCTGCTGTGAACCTGTACCATCTGCTGAAATCTGTGTGGCATTGGCGGTATGTCATCACCGCGATACAGGCTCTGCATACCTTTAGCATAATCTACCCCAACCTTATTTCTTCCCTGCGTTGCCATTGCGATCGCCATTGCTGAATGAGTTCCGGAGACGCGTGCACTACGGGTTATGGCCTCAATATCACCGAACAGTGTGGAAGCGCTCTTTTTCAGCTGGCGTTGAGCCGTTGTCGGAATGTTGACGCCAGGCAGGTTGTTGAGCAGGCCTATGATGTAGTCAAACAACCGGTTAAAGCCTGACTGCACGCGCTCGCCGAAATTATCCGCCCTGCTCTCAATGCCTTCCCACCAGCCAATGAAATGCTGCCCCATTCCCTTTATTGCGGACCAGGTGGTACTGCCCACTTCGCTGAACTCTCTCCACATTCCCGTAAGCGCGGGACGGACGCGTGCCCAGTTGCTGTAAATCAGTACGCTGGCACCTGCAACTGCTGCGATGGCCAGCGTCACCGGACCACCCAGCATGGCGGCAACAGAAGTTATAACGCCGAGACTGCCCACCAGCCTTGCTCCGGCAATGGTGGCACTTAACAACAGAATGCCACCGGAGAGCAATGACAAACCCGCGAGCGCCGTTGCAGAGTAAGCCGCAATCCGGGTGGCCCATGGATTGTCTTCGGCGAACTGGCTGAGCTTGTCGATAAATCGTGTGAGTCCCAGCGTCAGGCTGGTTACCGTGGGCAGCAGCTGGATGCCCAGGATGGCTTTCAGGTTGGTCCAGGCAGCCGTGAGCCCAACAGCGGCCCCGTCAGGTGAATTCAGATAAGTGTCGTAAGCCGCGCTGTAACTCTGCGCACGGTGGAATACCGTGGCGTCTTTGCTCAGCTTGGCGGCATTCTTTATGTGCTGGCCATAAAACTGTCCGGCGTTACGGTTCAGGTATTCACCGAGCATGTTTCCGACTTCATCATCGGTAAGCCCGCTGCCGTAACGCTGTCGGATTTTATCCGCCATCACGGCAGCAAGTTTATCGGGGCGGGAAAACAACCTCGCATACTCCGGCTTCAGACCGCCACTGGTAACGGACTCACTGCCAAGACTCTGCCGGTATAAATCCCTCTCTTCAGCCGACATGTTGCGCATAGCTTCGCGCATCATCTTCAGTCGTACAGGACTGACACCCTCTTCCAGCATGCCTATTTCAGCGAGCAAACCCTTTGCCTTCCGGTCCATGTGCCCACCAATCAGCGAACTGAATGCTGTCATAAGCGCGGTACCGGATTTATTTCCCCCTTTGTCCATGCTCATCAGGCCTGCAAACTGACCATACAGATATTGCGGATCGAGCATCATATAAGCGGCTTTGCCCGTCTGCGAGGCGGCAAGAAAGTCTTTCGGGCTGACACGCCCGCGTGATGCAAGCTGTACCTGAGACATCATTGACAGCTCATTCAGGAATCGGGCGGGATCATTAATCACCGCACCGCCACGGTGCTCTAAAGCCTTCGCTGCGGCATTGACCAGTCCGTCAGTTGCGTCTTTACCAAGCGCCATACGTACTGTCGCTTCATAGCGGGCAAATTCTGGCGCGGTCTCAACGGCATGGTGCAGATCACCAAAGGCTGTATGCAGGTCCTGAATCAGGCGAATATTACCTGCAATCGTGGTACCCAGCGTCTGGTGTGCCAGCAACTGCGCCTGCCCCGTTACAGCGGCATTGTCCTGAGCTGAAAGATTAAGCGTGCGGAAATCAGTCTGAGCGCGCACCAGGTCTCGTGCAGCCTTAAGGGTTGCATCCAGTCCCTTTGTAATACCCAGGCCAACAGCTGTCAGACCTCCACCGGCGATCGTCATCCTCCCGATCTGTTTCATCTGCGCCTGAAACAATGCAGCCTGCTGGTGGGTGTCTGCAAACCTGCGTGAGACAGCCAGTAAACCAGCGGAGATGTTTTCAGTCAGACTAAGCCTGACTGCGACTTTATAGGCCTCTAAATCCATCGACACTCCGTTAACAGGCAATAAAAAACCCGCTTTCGCGGGTTTAGTCAGGCTGCATGGCTTTTACGCCATTCATCGACCATCTCTCGTGAAACTTCTTTTTTGTAGCAAATAGGGGCATACCCGCCCTGCTTGCTCCACGCACTTCTTCTGCCACAGCTACTGCCATTACGGGCGGAGTTGAACGGACAAGCACAGACGCCAGGGTAAGATGCGATTGAATCTTCGATGATGAGCTGTCGTATCTGATCGTCGGTTTGTTTTGATGATTTCGCTTCTGCAGCGCCTACAAAAAGTAAACTAATTGCCATGGCCATTGAAAAAGCGATACTGCGTGTTTTCATGAATCCCTCCTTATGATTAGAGGGACAAATTAGAACAACCTGACACACAGCAATCGTGTGATAAAGAACCAATATATTGCTTAATTTTAATCAATGACTAAAGGCAAAAATCAGCCAACTCTTCTGCCACTAAGTCGGAAGTGACTTTTTCACTCAGCCACCTCTTTATGAATTTTGACGAGGACTTGAGAAACCCGGCGTCGACTAGGAATATTCTTATAAATTTTATTGATAATTTTGTGCCTCAGCCGTAATGTGATTTCGCCATTTGGCAACACAATCACACAGCGAGAAACATGATGAAAAAGGTAATGGCTATTTTTTGCCTCATTCTGTCAATGGGTGCTTCGGTAAGCGCATTTGCGGGTAACTGTCAGCATAACAACGATACTGCTGCAGACGGTTCACGTTGCGGTAACCGCTCTGCGGACGCTCGCCCGGGCGGCAACTAAACTGATGGCCCACGAAGGTGGGCTATAACTTTCAGACGGTTTAATGTGGAATAGTTGCTCAGAGGTTATTTTGGCTAAATGATCTCCGTTGGGCGCCGATAACCAAAGGCTAATTACTCATGGAGCTCTATCAATGGAACAGCCTAACCCTCTTGCAACCTTGTCCTTAGTCATCTGGTTTCTGATGTTCATCCCCTGTTTCCGCATGGCACAAAAAGCTGGCTTCGGATGGAAGATGGCGCTCCTGCTGTCATGTCCGGGCATTCATTTCATCATGCTTTACGTCTTTGCTTATAAGAAGTGGCCCACTGCCCCGTATCGATAAGCAGTAATCATTTGTCAGTATTAGCATGTGAATTTCACGAGATTATCTCGTATTTTACATTTATGTCTTCGCGAACATACAGTCAGCCACGCAGCACATTCAGAGGACTGAGAATCAATCCAATGTCTCGAACTAAGTCTGTTCTAACCGCTGCCGCTTAGCATGCCATGTCCAGTTTACCGACTCAGTTCAATTCGTCTCTTACTTCCCTGTGATGAGGCCATGCTCTTATTGGAATTCTTTGGCACAGGATTGTGCCCAGCCCGGTTGCCACCACTCCCGGGCTTTTTGTTTTCAGCCTTGTGTTTTCTTATCGGCCACTTTTTTCAGGAACATCCACTGAATGCTGTAGGCCACACCGCCGGGCGCCAGTACCCACGAAGACGAAGAGTGTCCATCTGTACCCATCACCACGAACGTCACTCCGACCAGGTTAAGCAGTTCGACAACCTTTCTGTCCCAGGTTTCTGCGATACCAGTATCGCCTGGCACCACATCCACTTTGACGCGTGTACCTGGCGGGCATGTTACACGTGTGCATGTTCCATGAATTTTAGCCATGGTGTTGTCCCAGCTGTCTCCGTAGTAGGTTTCACTGTCATTCGCATCCATGCCAGCGCTAACCATCGTCAGCGCCAGTAAAGATAATACTGATAATGAGTTCATACTCTTTCGCCCCGAAAAATGCCGAGACTATAAGCTGACACTGACAGCATTAAGTTTTCCGCAAAAATGCTTTCCGTTCGTATTCACTCATCATGTTTCCGTCTGCGCGCGCTTCACCGCCTCTTCAAGTTCACTGAAAGCCACATCGCCCGTCAAAACGGTGTCGCCGATGAGGGTCGCGGGCGTGTGGGTGATATTAAGTTTTTTCATCAATGCTTTGTTCAGCGCCAGGGTATGCGTGACATCCGGGCTGAGCTGATAAATGGTTGAGCCTGCAGAGCGGACTGCATTCCGGATACTGTAATCATCCAGTGAGCCCTTATAACGCATAAGATAGCGATGAAAGGCCTCAAATGTTGAGGGCTGTTGTTCCCATAAGGTGAGAGCCATACGCGAAGGGTTAAGCGGCTGAAACATGGATGGGCTGAATTTGTAAGTAACAGCCAACTGAGGATGCAGCGCCAGCAGCCGATGCAGTTTTTCATCCAGGCCTTTACAGGCTTTGCAACTGTAATCGGTAAAACATACCAGCGTCAGCGCCGGTTGCAGCGCCCCGACTCGCGGTGAATGCGGATCATCAAGCAGGTTGCTGCGAATTAATGCCTCCGTCTCCGGAACCCTTTCGGGGGTATATGCCACCAGCTCCGAAGCAGGCACGCGATGGATGTGACCTGGTGCGATGGAAACAATCTGCGCAGGTGCAGGTAAAGCAGGCAGTAAAATCATTGGGACAATCAGGGCTTTCAGCATAATTACTCCCGAAACAGTTCATCGGCCGGCCCCGTGAGAAGGTCAACTATTGGCCGTAATGACATTGAGGCGCTAATTTGACTTAAGTTTGGCGATGAAGTTTCGTGGCGGGATTTATATCTGGCGGTCATATCCCATAACACTGTGGATGGCGGTGCCTTCAGTGATACCCGTAACTGCAGCACGCCCCAGTATCCGGCGGATGGTGCGCTCATTGTGGATGACTGCCGGGCCAAGCACCGGACGAGGAGGCATATTGACGGTACCGAATTCAAACCAGGGAGCTCTTTTATCTTTTGAACCTACCACCGCCTCGAAACCACTGATCTCATGCTCCCACGTATCGCGGAACTCACCGGTACGCAGAAGCGGAGCTTCCAGTGGAAAGCCTTTTCTCGCCTTGTCCTCTTCGGTACTCTCAGCCAGCGGAGCCCAGTCCTGAAAAGGACCCACCGCCGGCTGATAAAAACCGATTTCATCTTTCGCGGTCTGTGCGATAGATTCTGCGACGTTTTCGAGTCCGTCAGCCAGTCGCTTGTGCAGCGTGACTTCCAGCGCCGCAAATTGCAGTGCCGCAGCGAGGAATCCATCTAACTCTTTCACGTCTGTTTCTCCCAGGCCCATGTCTGCCAGTTGAACTGCGCCCCTTCCAGCTCTGAAAAGACGATCGCCATCGCGTGCCGTTCGTGCGTCACCATCTCTGTCACATCAAATACCATTGAGAATGGAACCCCGTTCTTCAGCAGCCAGCAACGACTGCGAAAATCAGGGTTCAGGGCGAGTTTTTTGTGGCGGTCCTGTGAATGTCATCACCTTGATTGCAGTCTCCGGTCGGGAAAAATTGGGTGGCCAGCGCGTCCATGCCCTCGCGCCCCAGAATGCTGATCATGGCATCTACCTGAGCCTGCGTCTGAGGAATGGGGTACTCATCCCCATCAATGTCTGAGACCCGCGCTGCAGGAATGGCATACACATTCACATAAACCGGGTTCATTGCGGCCTGCGCGCCAATTGCCAGAATCAGACGTGATTCCTGTAACGGGTCAAGCTCGCGATAGCGGATAACGCGACCGCGAGTGTCAGTTACCTGATTTAGTACAGCAACGGAGGGTTCATCAGATCTCGGTTTTTCATGGACTGTGACTTTCACTCAGTAACCTCAGTTAACTTTTTTACGACGGCTGGCTGTGAACGTCAGCGTCTGGTTGACGGTTTTCTCACCCTGCTTGTTGCCGGCATCGGTGAGGTGAAATGACACCCCTTCATAGCGGAACACGCTGACCGTGCCATTCGCTTCAGTGATGGTTTCAGTAATGGTGCCGCGCGGCTGATCAATACCGTTGTAGTAGTTCTCTTCCCACTTTGCCCAGAAGTCATCCAGCGTGGCATCCATACGTTCAGCCGTAATGGTCCCATGCCAGCCAACAGGGATTTGTAATTCATCAGTAATGCCGTTGAGCGGGGTAATCTTCTGTGTCGAAACCTGCGGCTTTGAGTCAAAGCTCATTATTTTGGGAATGCGCAGCTTGCCCGTGTGCGTATTGATATCAACAGCGATATCGCGGCCCACGGTATAGCCAAGGGTTGGCATGGTTTATCTCCGGATTAATAGCGCAGCGGCATTAGCGGTGTGAGTCGTTTGAGACGGAGATGGACACGCTGCCGCCCCCTTCCATATTCACCAGGAAATAGCGCACCACATTCAGATATTTGACCTGCACATCGGCCGTCATATAGCCCAGCGCAACGCGGGAATCCGGGTTGTTGGTCGCATCGAGGCGCACTGAGAAAGCCGGCCCGCCGTTCGGATCGCCGATCATCTTCAGCCCTTCCAGGTTTGACAGGAATGACTCCAGCGTGCTTTTCGTTTCCCGGCGCAAATCCACCGTCTGGTTGTCACCCACCACGCCACCAAAGCTTGCCGCAATCGTCAGCGACAGGAAGTTGGTCATGCGGGTGTAAGTGTCATCATTCTGGGTCGGGTTGGATGAGGTATTCCGCCCCGAGCGCATGCCAAAGTAATGGCCGCCCGGACAGGGATTGGTGATGACATCAAGACGCGCTGAGTTAATCGCGCCGATTTCCGGTACTGAATAGGGACGCCCCGCCTGCTGGCGCTCCGTGGCAATAATGCCAGGGATACGTTTGTTCAGGGTGGAGATATGCGGTGATCGGGATGCAATATTCGCCGCTTCGAAGGTGGCTGGCGCAATCATGCGGTTTATACCGTTGGCGCTATCCTTCCAGAACGGCCAGTCACCAACAATAAGTTTCAGGTGCCAGTCATCCACACCAGAACCGTTAAGCGCTTCAGACAGGGTTTTGTAGTCGGTGGAAACACCGCCCTGGGTGATGATATATGCCCCTTCTGACTCCGCAAACGCAGCCATCGAAGGCCAGCAATTTTTATCCGTCACATCAATCAGGTTGATGACCTGCGAGTTCGTACCTCGCAAGGCAAACATGCCTTTACGAGGGGTATCAATACCGTCCTGACCAAGGAGAATTGTGTCATTAATTCCTGTTACGCCATCGGTACCGCCACTCAGGGTGACCTCAGTAGCCGGTGACGGCGTCGTCGCCTCTGACTCGGTGACTTTTGCCCTGACTAGCTGGCTGGGACCGCGAATATTCATCTGCCCGTGGTTCACCGCCTCTGCCATGGCTTTCCACATCGCATCCCCTTCACCTTTCAGGTTATCGAAGACCTCAGCACTGACACCCGGCAGGCTGATGGTGAGCTTTCGTGAACCGACGGCGGTCCCGTTACTGATGCCTGCGCTGATCTGATTGCCGCGCGTGCCGCTGTACAGTGCCGTAAGCAACAGTGAAGCCTTGCTCCCGTTATTAAAGAGCATGGCGCTGGCAGACGTATCCCGTCCGTTGGTAACGCGGACACAGTTCAGATTCGAGGCGCCGAGCTGCAGTGAGATCGCCGCAGCGGTGGATAAATCGTACTGGCGATTCCTGGGTGATCCCAGAAAAAAAGCCATGTCAGTATCGGAACTGATGCGGAATGCGCTGTTTACCGGTCCCCAGCTGGCCACGCCCACCAGCCCCAGTCCATCTGTGGGTACGCCATTTATATACCGTGTGCGGGGCGGCACGACCTGCACGTACAGATCGGGTGCCGTCAGTGCAGACGTGTTAAGGCTACCGGAAGGATAAATCGGCATGAGAATTACTCCGTAATAAATCAGTAATGCGGGTAGCGGGTTGAAGCTGATGCGAGAAAGGCAGGCATCAATGCCTGAGGTTGTGGCTATTTACGGTGACAGCAATCTCAGTCACCTCCGGCGCACTGATGGCCTGAGTTGTGGCGTAATTAACACTAAAAATCAGGTCTCGACGGTAAACGTGCCAGTTCTCAGCAGCATCCGAATCAAACTGTCGGGCATAAAACATCTGCGCCGGTGCACCGTCTCTAAGGTCAATGTGGCACTGTTCTGTCAGCGCAGTATCGATGACTGTACCGACGGTGTTTCTTAGCGGAGGCGTCGGTGCCCAGACTGTAATCTGAAAGTCTTTGATCTGACGTTTCAGCTCCCTGACCGCTTGTCCGGCAACGTCTCCAGATAACGCCATCCGTCGGAATGGCCTGCCCAGCGGCGTAGTCACTTTCCGTTCAGTGGGTAATGGCCAGACGGAAACATGCACAACGCCCGCGTCCATATCAGGCTGCAATGCACCAGGCACAGGCCAGCCGGGGTATATTTTGATGGGGGCTGTCACGATGCTTGATGCATTGACACCTGCGGGATACAGCACCTCAGCTATCCGTTTTGCGAGGTAATTTGAGACCTCATCAATACTGGCCATCTTTAGCAGTCAACCGCATTGCCGTCAGGCGCCAGCCCATCTCTGTCAGTTCGGTACCGCTAATGACATAGCGAAGGCCAGTATCATCTGTCACAAAATCCCCAGGATGAATATGCAGATCAGCGAAGGCCGGCATCAAAATGTTGTACCACGCACAGCGTGTTTCACCGGGCAATTTTAACGGGCTGTGCTCACCATTTCGATTGTGCAGAATACTCGCAGGCCAGTCAGTCATGATAATTTTTTCATCCGCTGCAGACGTCCCTCCGTAATCCTGTAACCCTCCACTCGCCCTTGCCGCAGCGGTTCGTCGTAAGGTAATCAGCCGTTCTGCTTTCACACACAGGATGGGCTGCAACAGAGGCATGGCAGCCACATAAAATGTAGCCTCTTCATCTGAGGCCAGGATATCACCCGTTTTAAATCCGGTTGCATCAAAAATACCAATGCGGGCGGCCTGACCAAAACGCGCAGCGCGCATGTAGCCGTAATCAGTCGTGAAGGACGCCGCAAGCACCTGCAATGGTTCCGTTTTGAGCGGGCTGAACGGGTTCACTGCCCGGTAATGACGTGCGATGCTGCCAAGGCGTTTTGCTGCCTTGCCATTGCCCATGCTTACCCTGACTGAAAGCTGTAACGCATCCATATCAGCTCCTGACCAGTCGTGTAGTGCCATCACCCAGAGACGGGCCCGGAGTGATACCCAGCAATCCGCACAGCTGACGTCGCCACTGGTTGTATAAACGCGTGCGGTCTGACACCTCTGAGCGGTTGCGCTGCCAGACGGCAGCCTTATCCGTATCCAGATTGTCGGCCGCGCGGGCAATACCGCTCTCCAGCCCCGCCAGCGTAATGAGGTAGTTCGCCACAATTTTTTCCTCCTCATCCCGGAGAGTGTTCAGTCGATGCGCCAGAGTCTGAAAGCGCCCGGACGTCACCTGCGCATACGCCACATCTGAGCGATCGTCCGGAGAGGTATCACCCAGCATTGGATAACCCATGTACCGGCGCGCATCAGCCTGCTGTTGTGGAGTCAGCATGAGATACCTCATTAAGTGAATAGCTATCGAATATAGCAGTGAAGAACTAGCTTAAGAGCAGTGCGGTGTGTTCTGGTTTGATGTTCTGACAGCCCCATGCCGCGGCGATTTCATAACGAACACGGCGGTACTGTTTGTACATGGAGACTTCGAATGACATGTTGGTGCGCGGGTCAGTAATCATGATGCGGTCGTCAGCCATATCTCCCTCTTCAGGCAGCGCCGGGGCACGAGTGGCCAGGATGATCGCAGAACGGCTGAAGGCAAAATTGGCAATGAACTCACTCACAACGTCAAATTTCGCTCCAGCCTTCACATTTTCTCGCAGTCCGGGGGCATGAATATGGATGCCATCAGTTGAAACCTCCGCCACCACATATTTATGCTTCCCAAGAGGTATGAGAGAACCCGACTTAACAGCATCAAGATTTGGCGTCTTCCCCTCAACCTTAGCGAGTTTGATAAGTGTCTGCCCGGCAACAAGGTCGTTACCGACAGTCAACGTCCCTGATTTTACGCCTGTGTTCTGCGCCACACCTGCAGACTCGCGCAACGTGAAACCATGCAATTCGAGCAGTGTGCCCTGCGCACGCAGCGATGTGGTGCCCGCTTCGTTGGCTTTGGTCAGCTGCGCCATGGTGCGCAGTGCTGCACCTGCAGTCGTGTCGATAACACATTGCAGGTCACTGAGCGGTGCACCGTTATCGGTGAGAATTTTACGCACCTGTGCCGTGTCGGTCAGGGTGTCCTCAAACGGTGTTTTACCGGCTACACCAGCAGCACGGGATGCACGGCGGAAGAGCTGTCCTAGGTCGACTTCGATTTCATTGACCAGCGTACGCATAGCCTGCGTCACCTGGTCGCGACGAATGCCGTGGTAGCCTGGTCCCGATTTGATGCCTTTCTGTTGCTCGCCTTCCCAGCGGAACGGCACCATGCGGGATTTGGTGATGGTCAGCGGTACGTTATCAATAATTTGATCGCCGTTATCGGGTGGTAACTGGCCGGGCGTCACATCATCCGCTTTGGATGCAGGCGTCAGCGGAATACGGATCGGCTGGTTGAGTGCCGCACGTTCTGCCGATGCATCAAGCGTGACGGAGGGGATAAACCCTGCCAGTTCGCGCGATACAATATCGAGCGACTGATACAGGTCGGGAATAAGTTGCGTGAGGGTATTAGACATTCAGAGTGCCCTGTTAATCAGTAATCTGCACACCCGCGCACGCTCTTTCGCTCTGCTCCTGAGGGCTGAGTGTTTCGAACTGTTCACGGGTAAGCGTATTCGGGTTGGTGTTCCCATTGCCTCCACTGGAGCCGCCGCCTGATGCGCCGGTACCTTTGAGGATCTGGTCTTTGTAGGGATAGTGCTCGACGAGAATGCCCAGCGCTTCATCGAAGCCGGCTGCTTCGCCAGGCTTGATTGCACTGAAGATTTTGTTGCCTTCACGATCAAATGCCGTGACAGCGTCACCGTCTAACTGGAAGTTACTGCCAAAGCGGGCTTCCACGAGGTCAGCCGGGATACTCATCTTCTCGGCGATGAATTTAGAACGGGCAAAACTCCCACCGATTTTTTCCGCAGTGAGCTTTTCGCTCAGGTCATCGCGCTCTTTGACGATCGGGGCGTATTTCTCTTCTACTGCACGAACCGCTTCTGTACGCACCTTTTCGACTTCACCAGCATCCACCAGCGTTTTGTCTTCCAGGTTTTTTACGGTCTCCAGCGCCGCCAGAGCAGCGGCCGGATCAGTGATACCGTCGAACGTCTTAAGCGCGGTCTCCGCCGTCTCCGCACGTTCGCGGTGCGACTTCGCCTCGCCATTCAGGCGCGAGATGGTCTGCAGAGTGCCCGGCGCATCGAATACGATCTCTTTGCCGTCATCCTGCATGTACACAGGTTTACCATCGTTCACGACAACATTGCCGTTCTCATCGAGTTTAAGTTTCATACAGGTCATCCAACCGGGTAAGAGCCATCCGGCTCGTGGCGCCGAGCTGCATCCGCAGCGGTCGGCAATAAAAAAGCCCATGCGATTGCACAGGCCTGAGAGGGTTAAACCGGGTCTGGTACCGGCTTATCTTTATTGGGTGGCGCCATGGCGCGGATACGTAGTAGTTCATCCGTCCAGCGGAGTTCGCTGTTTATCAAACCACGGCGCTGAATTTCGTTGAACAGCGTTTCATCTGACAAAGCCCTGGCTTTATGCATGCCCACCAGGAAGTCTGCGGAAGCTTCAGCGAGAGTGGTGGCCCCAAAGTCGCAGAATATCGTGACGTGACCGCCGTCGTTTTCCCCGATCCATTCAGCCAGGTACTGCAGGGCCAGACGAGCGGCATCGGTCAGGTCACAGACCATACGCTGCAGAGCACTGGTACCCGCCTCGTTATCTGCCAGCGTCTGCACCACGGTTCTGTGGCCGGGTTTTATCACCAGCAGTTCCGCCCCTATCTGACGCATCTTCTCCTCAAGGTCAAGGATGTCCGTGCGTCCGGCTTCGATGGCTTTACCGCTGTGCTCGACATAGCGCAGGTCTGCATCGTCTTCTTCAGCCATGATGGCAGACGCCGCCCCAACAGATATCGGCCCATCGCCGAGTTTTTTACCGAAAAGGACCGGCACCCGCGCCACGTGCAGAATGGTCTGCTGGTCACTGCGGGACTGCCAGTGCTCGACATTGAGCCATGCAAGCTCAGTCAGCGGCGGCCTGCCGTGCATGAAACCTCGCTTATCGCCATACACCGGGACAAAGGTGATTTTTTGCAGGCTGGTTTTACCCTCTTCGTGCAGCTGCCACTCCAGAGTACCGGTTATGGTATTGGGTTTTTCACGGTAAACACGCCAGCGGCCGGGATTCAGCACCCTGACCTGTTCAATGTTTTTAACAACAAATTCATTGTCCGGATCGCGCTCGCTCACTGTCTCGACAAAGCGCAGCATGGTGAACGTCTCCTGACCATTGACTCGTTCGGAGTCGAAGTCCAGCAGGCTGTTGGCGGTCACCTTCACGAAATAAGGACGCAGCCCCCGGTGACGCTCCTCAGCCAGAGAAATGCGCTTATTTGAGGGCGGGTGCTCAACCAGAATGCCACACAGACCATACGCCATCGCCTCTTCACAGATGTCAGCCAGAAACGAGTGCAGATTAGTGCCCTGCAGGTCGATATCGGCGAACATTTTGCGTATGCGGGCAGGCACAACCTTCTCATCCCAGGTCACCGGGCGGGAGAAGGGTTTGCCGCTGAGCACTTCAACGGTTCGGCTGAACGCCGGAAACAGCGTGGCCGTACTCAGGCGGTTCTGATAGAACGCATCTTCTTCGTTGGGCCACCGTGGCAGATACGTTTTTCCTGCCTTACGCATTGCCGCCGTGCCACCCAGCAGTGCGCTGATCATGGGCCAGCATCCGGCCATCGACTCAATTCTGGGCGATCGCTTCCGGACGTCGTTGTTCATGATGATATTCAGTTATGCAGTGAATGGACGGACTGTTGTGCCTTTTGGCTGGAACAGCTCAGTAATGGCCCAGACCAGCGCATCAAGACGATCCGGTGATTTTTTAGCGGTGGAAGGTACGTACTCCAGCAACTGATTCTCCAGCTGATAGAGATTGCCACGGTGCGCCACCCGCCCCTGTTCATATAGCGCCGAGATAGGTTCAGCGCGGGCAAATTTGCCTTTGCTGGCATGGACGCGAATGATGCGCCCGCGATAGCCCGCATTACGCAGCGTATCTTCCGCCATGTCACCGCCCTGATTGGTTTCGATAACGATGGCTTCAGCCCGGTGCTCCTCATAAGCCCGGAAGGCACGCTTCGCCCAGCCGTTAGGTGAGTATTTGCCCGAATAATCAGCATCAGCGGAGAACAGCCGGTCATTAACGCGCCCGTAGCTGCTCGCCACGACAATGCCCGTTTCGTCACTCTCTTCACTGTTGGTGGCCTGTGGGTCGATAGCCACAACGGTACGGGACGGCTGAAGCGCAATCTCCAGCGCTCGGGCACCCGACACCATGGTTTCTGTCCACAGTGCGCCTTCAGCATTAAACCGGCGCGGACGCTGCATGTACTGCGCTTCGACAGTGCGGCGGTGTGAAAACAGGGAAACCCGGTGCGACTCGTTATGCTTGTATGGCCATAGCCATCCGTCAGGGAGCCCGTGGTCAATCGGTATCGCGTGGGTGTTCTCAGGGTAAAGCGCGCTGTAAGACTGACTGTTATCGATAATCACCGGCAGATTCAGGTGATGCCACTCTTCACCGCTGCCACCCCGCAGCAGATAACCGCTCAGGTCGTGATAGTGGATACGCTGCATGATGACCACGATAGGCGTGGTCTCAATGGCCAGACGAGAGCGGATGGTTTCGTTGAAGCGGGTATTCACCCCGTCGCGGATGATTTCGCTGTAGGCATCGTCAGGCTTTACTGCGTCATCAATAATGAGCGCGCCCTGCCAGCCTGGCTCCATGTGCCCGGCACGAAAGCCGGTAACCTGACCCGCAGCTGACGAGGCATACACCCCGCCGCCATATTCGGTCCACCACATGGCTTTACTGTCCGCATCATCACGAAGTGCCATAGGCCACATGGCCTGATAGGCAGACGATTTAACAATGCTGCGCGTGGTCGAAGAGTTCAGTAACGCCAGATTGTGGGAATACGATAGGTGCATAAAGCGGGCACGCCGGTTCAGCGCCAGCCCCCGGCCCATCATGTTGATGGTGGCCAGTTCGGTCTTAGTGTAGCCCGGCGGAACGTTGATGATTAGTCGCTGGATGTCACCATCAATCACGCGGTCCAGCGTCTGCTGTAAGACCTGATGATGTGGTGCCACAATCATTCTGCTGCCGGTGCGCTGCCTGAAGAAGTAGCGGGCGAAGTACATCCCGTCCTCTTCACACTCTATACGGCGTGCAGCGGTCTTATAGTCAGCAGTCGTCATCCTCTAACATTTCCCGGCGTGCCTGCCGGTATTCCTCGCGGGAGAGCAGCTTAACTTCAACTGGACCACCATCCTTGCCCGTCAGCGCATGCGTGGCCTGCTCTCTGAAGGCCTGCACTGCAATGTGCTTACCCAGCAATTCCAGGTTCTTCACTTTATCCGGCCACTTGATTTTTTTGAGTATGTTTTCAGTAGTGGTTTCGTCGAAGTTAGTGACGGTCGTCAGCACATCCAGGCCACTCAGTGTCGTGCGCCAGACTTTTGGCCACTCATGAACAAGTTTAAGGCCACCGTCGTCTTTCAGGATGTCGAGTACGTCCATTTCATCGATCTGAACCAACCGCTGCAGTACGTAATCTGCATTAATCTCTACCCTTTCATTTCGCGCTGATTTAAGTTCTATGATGCGCTTCGCAATATCAGGTTTAGAGAGGTTTTCAGAGCCCATACGGCTTGCTGTTTTCTGACTGTAACCTGCCCGAATGGCCGCTTGCGTGGCGTTCAAATCGATAAGGTACTCGCGACAGAACATTTCTTGTTTGTCAGTGAGTGCCATATTTAACCTTTGGGATTATTTCGCTATGAATCTTTTTATATTTCGCAAGCTGTTTGATACAGACGCTGTAAGGAATGCCTTCATTGCGTCTACTGACAGCACTGACGATTTGGGTGTTGTGCTGAGGCTTCATCTCGTTACCGAAAGTTTTCTTGAAGCTTTTATTTGTTCAGCAATCCGAAGAGAAGATTTATTCGACACCGAACCGAAGGAAGGCAGGGCATTCAAATTAAATTATTTTAAAAAGTTAGAGTTGGCAGCCAAGCTTGGTCTTCCCTTGCCTACCTTTAAGGCATTGGACAAGCTAAACCTATTAAGGAACAACCTTGCACATAAAATCCAAAATGATTTCATAGAAAATAGCGTCATTGAATCTTTGTCTTCGCATGTCAAATCAATAGGCGGAGAAGACAAGGTTTACTTAGCTGAAGAAGCCGCTGAGTTCTTCAATGAGGATGGCAGTAAAAGAGCCACCTATCATTTAAAAGATTCTGAAACTCCAAACCGCGTCAAACTAATGATTATGATATCGTCCCTGATACGCCGTACAACCGGGGAAACTTTAGGTTTCTATCAGCTTCACGCCTATCATCAGTTCACAATGAAATCTACTTAAGGCATTGTTCCCTGATGTACTGCTGCAAGCCGGCTATTTGCTTTCCGGCAACTTCGATTCGACGTCTGAGAGTGAAATAATTGCGTTCAAGGGCGTCATCAGATCGGGGGCTGGCTGCATCATCCACGCAGGAGGTGCCGGTGGCTTTTGCCCTGTAACGTTTGACGTTGAGCTGCAACCGGCGCTTGCCAATAGCAACATCATCGTGCAGCTGGTCAATAGTCGCCTGAGCATCAGCTAGTTCCTTCGTGTATTTAGTGTCAAGCGCTGCTACATCGCGCTGGCGAACCTGCATGTCATCTATCTTTGCATTTGCTGACTGAAGTGCATCTGTCGCTTTATCGCGCTCGCCCTGGTAGATGATGGCATTGCTGCGGTAATAAATGGCTATTGAGCCTGCCGCCAGTACACTGCTTAAGGCAATCGATGTGATAAATACACCGGAATTAAAAGTCATCTGCACCACCCGCCAGGCAGAGAGAACGCTCCATATCGCGTCGGTTCATCAGGCCTTTCCACTTCATGCCTCCGGCGTATACCCAGCGGCGTAATTCATCGCACGCTCCACTGTGATCGCCTGCATTGAGCTTTTTCAGAAGGGTGGATTTTGAGAAGGCTTCAGTACCAACGTTATAGGTGAAACTGTACAGTGCTGCCCGTTGGTACTCGTTTAGCGGCACGCTTACCAGGTCATCAACCGTTCGCCTGACTGGCTGCATGTCATTCCACGTCAGGCGTTCGCATTCGCGATCGGTGTACCTTTTACCTCTGATAATATCGGCACCTGTATGCCCGTCGCAAACCGTAAGGACGCCAGTTACATCAAGATAAGGCTCGTAAACCCGCCCCTCAATACCTGTTCTGCCACTGAGCAATACGGTGGCAATCATCAGCGCCCCGCCGCCAGCAGCAGCAATCAGTTTTCGACGCAGTGCTTGTGGTATGGCCAAGGTTTATTCCTCGCGCCGATCTTTATCGCAAGATTTATGATGTAAGGCCTCAATCTGTGCGAGGGCAACTTTTCGCTTATAAAACCAGTTAATCATTAGTGTGAGGAGTGCAAGTGCGATCCCGGTCAGCACGCCAAAGGCACTCCATTCATCCGGGCTGAGCCAGCTCAGAATGCCATTGGATACCAGCCCTGCCGAAGTACTGTAAGCAGCGCCAGAGGTAAGCCTGTCCATTGTGAAAGTCATGAGCCCTAACTCGTTAAGGTGAGGCGCAGATACACCAGGAAAATGAATATCGCCTCAGGCCATATCATTTACTGGATGCAGAAAGCAAAAAGCCCCGCTTTCAAGCGAGGCTCTGTTCGTGAATGCCATGAGGAAATTGGCATCGAGAGTAGTTGTGCAGAGTATTATGATGAAAACGAAGGCGTGATTAAAAGATTGTCAGGCACACTACCGTATCCTGCGTAGTTTTCTGAAGGGCAATACCCCACGGTTGGGCCCAAGATACCACATAAAATGGAAATGTAAATAGTGAGCTATATAATCGCCAGAAAACATATCGCTTACTACTTAGTGATTTGTTTTAATTGCTTCTCCGCCCATGATTCTTCCGTCAGTAGTTTGGTTACGAGACTTTCATAGAATGATTTGACGCTTTTGTGCCATGTATCCAGCGATATTTCGGTAGTGATGCGACTAATAATGCCAAAAATATGGGTTGAAGGGATCCGGCTAAACCCTCGCCCACTACAACGCTTGCAGGGCTGGTAAACGGGTACACCTCTGAGCTTTGACTCGCGGCGGTTGACGGCTTCGCCACGGCCCTTACAGGATGGACAGGCAGCGCGAACTTTCCGTTTACCTTTGCAGCACGGGCACAGGCCATTATCAAGAATGCCTTTTCCACGACAGACAGGACATTGATTCTCAGTGGCAGCACTGCGTGCAAACTCTATAAATGCACACACAGACATGTGGATGATAACTGATGTTCTGACTGCCGGCATCAGCTTTTTGAGCGCAGGGATGTGTTGCGCCTGCTCCTGCGCATAAATACTCAGAAGGCTCACCGCACGCTGCGATTCAGTTTTGCTCAGATTCATTTTTCCTGCAAAGGCTGCATAGCCCAGCGCCGCACGGTGCTGCAGCATGCCTGCTGCAGCCATCACATCACTGGTGGTTAGCGATGAGCATGAGCCTTTCAACGGCACATTTCCATACGTTACAGATTTTGAGTTGTGAAATTTGATCAGGTATTCGAGATTCATGTTGACTCCGTTGCACTGCATCAGGAATGAAGTGATACAGGCAACGGACTGTAGCGATGGAGACGTTCACTTTTCTGAATTCGGTGAAACGATGCAAAGCGGTTTGTGGATAAACGCCCGCTTGCAGACAACCCTGGGTAACTCTTTTCGGTCCCTGCCAGTCACGTTCATCCAGATATCTATCAGTGCTTCACCCGTATGATGGCGAGGGCTTGCGCCCTGCTTCCAACCGATGAGTGTTGAGGTAGCGACATCCAGTTCGTAAGCAATGGTCTGAAGCGAGAACCCGGCCCTGCTGATGTCGCAAAGCACTTTGAACCAGTCTGTTTTATAAATGTTGACTAAAGGCACGATGCTCTCCTGAACACGCATAATTTCTGATGAAAACATTAACCGGAAATCGTGGATGTATTGGTCACGTTGTCTTACATCCTGGTCAGGTCCTTTAGGCTTTTCAGGCCGAGTTTGTTAGCGCAGTTTTTTCTGTGCTGGTATATGGTTTTGACATTTACGTTTAACAGGACAGACTGGGCAGGAGCTTTAACACCCTTGATGTAACCATCGATAATTGAGAGTTCGCGCAACGACAGGCAGCATGCGTGATCGTTTCTTATTCGGCCATTCAATGCATCCACGAGTGCAACTCTGAGGCTGTTTACCTGCATAGATGAATACAGGATGCAATCAGCGTGAGCTACCCTGCTGATAAGCCGTTTTTTTCCGTCACACACATAACTCTCATCATTGATATAAATCAAAATCCGCCCATGCGTTTTTCTTTGCAGAAAGAGAAATGTATTAAACCATTCCGGAAAGAATATGTTCGCTGAAATGCACACGATAGCGCTAAAACTGACATCTTCGCGAAAACAGGCCTGCCTTCTGTAGAAATCACGTTCATCCCGGACATAAACAGCATGCGTCGAGTACAGATAGCTCAGGTCATCAATAAGACTGAATAAACCAAATGTTTCAATATTTCGCTCACCGAGCACAAGAAGGTAACCGTTTTTACTGAGCATTATAATATCTTCCCTAACCTGTCGAATCGAAGAGCTTATTTATACTGTCTTGGAATTATGATGAGAACATGATAATACCATTCAATCAATACTTCATGAGACTGCCTGACCGATTGTTACATCCTGACGCAACACTCATAAAATAATTTAACAACTTTAAATTCATGCTCTTGCAAAAACACACCAATTTTTAATCATGTATTTTTTAAGAGAATTATTCAGGAGTATCTCTGAGATAATGTATACAGAAAGATGAATTGACGAATTGTATTTCTCAGGCGTAAAATCCCTTCGATCATTAATAGTAACCAAGCGAACTATCATGTTAAAGACATTTATGTACACATTCTTTCTTGCTATATATTCAATCCCGAAATGCAATGTCAGGTGTGATAATCATGTGCGCGTATACCCTGACGCTGTTCATACGGCCCACACCGGTTATATCGGAGGGTATGAAAATTTCATCTTTGCAGTACCTGATAAAAACATCTCTGGAGATGAGGCAAAATCCCATCGACTGGATCCCTACAGAAAGCACCAAAAACTCAAAGATTTAAAAAAAGGACAAAATAAAAAAAGCAATATTAACAGAGGATAACTGCGCTTTGCGCTTCATGACAAAGCGCGGGTGTGAAGAAAGTACATTCGAGAATTTTTTATTGAAATGAAATATGTAGAGCTGCTTAGCGTGAACAATTTATCTTGCCCGGCAAGAGCTCTGATGCCGTTATGCCCTATGCCCCCAGTAGAAACATCTGTAGCCAGATAGCTGGCATCATATGAACTTTACCGTCATAGTCCTTTGACCAATTCACCGGCGTCAAACCGGGCACACTAATAATTACGCTTGGGTATATCTTAGCGGCGTCAAATTATGCAAATTTACAGGTCGGGTATAACGCGCCCCAGCCAAGAGTAACACACACAGGTTATTTAATTCCGTAAAAAATAAAAACAACATCAAAACATAGATATCAATACTGCCAGCCAGCACTCATTATTTAATCTCAAATAAAAATGATATAATTTAATCAGAAAAAATTATGCTTGTCTTTTCTTACTGGAACGATAACATCTGATAACTCGACATCACTAAGGGAATATTTTATGTCAGCTTTTATAATTACAACCCTGAAAATTATTAAAGCAGAGGCTAACATTATCATAATGCGGACGTATTCAGTACTCTGAAGGAGAATTACACATGAATTACCTTATCAAGGGCTGGATTATTGCAGCAACGATTTATACCTGCCTCGATGTCAGCAAAAAGCTGTGCCAGATATATCCTGATCAACAACTCGCGATCTGTATTATTGGCGTAAGTATCAATATTGTCATCAACCTTATGCTTCTATCATACCCGACTCGTGGACGAGAATAGGTAACAGCCTCGTGAATTGATAATGCTGTTGTTCAGAATGGAAGCTGTGATAACTAATGATGTCATTCATCATCCTGTTACAACAGACCGAAAAATGCCTGTGAGCTAAAATTAGTCATTTAATCCGGCTTAAACATCCTTAGCCCTCACGATCTTTCATCGCGAATAAATTCAGGATTACGCATCTCATGTGCGCAAATATGTGCATTGTCCCGACATCCTTTGCCAGTGCCATAACCGGCTACCTTTGTCCGGAAGGGATATATTCTGGTTTAACCATTTCTCTTACAAAGCCGTTATGACGAAGGAAAACCCATGAATAAGGATGTTAGCACGGGTAACACACTGAACCTGATGGCCATCATTGCAGTATCGTTAAGCACGGTCATTGCGATGCTAGACAGTACGATCGCCAATGTCGCGCTCCCTGTGATTGCGCGAGAGTTTTCAATCAGTGAGTCCAACTCCATTCTGATCGTCAATGCTTATCAGTTCGCCGTGGTCGCATCACTGCTTCCACTGGCGGCACTGGGAAAATCCGTGGGTATCACGCGCGTATTTAATACAGGCGTACTCTTATTCGCGCTGTCATCACTGGGCTGCGCGTTATCTGAAAGTCTGGAAATGCTGACGGTATTTCGCGTGGTACAGGGTTTCAGTGCAGCGGCGATTTTGAGCGTGAATGCTGCACTGATCAAAGCTATCTATCCCGCAGGCCTGCTGGGAAGAGGTTTGGGCGTGAACGTCATGCTGGTCTCCGTTGCCGCAGCGGCCGGGCCATCTATAGCCTCTGCCATCCTTGCTGTGGCGAGCTGGAACTGGCTATTCACTATCAATGTACCTGTTGCGGCAGTATCGGTACTGATTAGCGTGGTCTTTCTGAATACGAGCCCGGCTGAAAAGGGATCGTTTGATCGAACAGGAGCCATCATCGTATTTATGCTTGGTCTCCTTTTCTCATGCACTGTTTTCGGCCTGACGCGGCAGAAGATGTTTTTTGCGATGGGGAGCCTGACTGTTTTTGTATTGTTACTGGAAACTTTTTACCTGAACCAGAAGCACAAGGTCGAAAAGGCGCTGATACCTCTAACCGTCTTTCACAGTAAGACGTTAAGCCTCTCACTTCTGATGTCAGCGCTCTCCTATGCAACACAACTGCTGGCCTATGTATCGCTGCCCTTCTACCTTCACAATGTGCTTCATCGCGATATCGTGTCAACAGGGTTACTTCTGACTGCCTGGCCACTGGCAACAATGTTTACTTCGGTTCTGGCAGGCAATCTGCTGAAAAAATATGACTGTAATATCATTGGAGCCGCAGGTCTTGGGTTGTTGTTTGCCGGCATGCTGCTGACCGCTGCCCTGCCGGTGGTACCCGGAAATATTGATATTATCTGGCGAGTCGCGCTATGTGGTGCGGGCTTCGGACTTTTTCAGTCACCGAATAACTATCTCATCATGACTTCAGTAAACGATGAAAATACCAGCGTCGGCAGCGGTCTGTTAGGAAGCTCGAGGCTGCTGGGTCAGATTGTGGGTTCGGCACTGGTTGCACTGTTTTTTAACATCAATGTGAATGATCCAATCAACTGCAGCCTCATTACAGGAGCGTGCTTTTCCTTCTTTTCTCTTGCAGTCAGCTACTGGCGATACCTATCGGCAAAGCCCCATTAAAGCCATAAAACCTGGGAAGATGAGATTTGTCGCCGGGTGACTTCAATCATTAAGACATTTCTACGTGGTTCCGGGTTTCGGTTATCGTTTCAGACTACTGCAGCGGACAGTAGTAAACTTCACTTCGCCACGGGCAGATCCTCATACCGCGTCGTGTATGCCGGTGACAGCATCTCACGCTTCATCTCCCAGGATTTCTGGATCCCCTGACCTGCAAACCATAACTTCCCCTTCCCGCTCTGGTTTAGGCCATCAACAACACGCATCAGCGCCTCACTGTTGGCCTGCGGCTTAAATTCATCAAAGAGATTGAGTTGAGAAACGCCCTGGCTGTAAAAATCTCCTAGCATCACCCCTGCTTTCATATAGCGGCACCCGTCCCGCCATATATGGTCGAGACCCTGCATAGCAACTCTGATGATGTCGCGCGTATCGTTGGAGGGCGTTAGCAGCTTACCCATCGCTTGGTTTCCATAGAACACTTCACCTTCAGCGTGTGGGCTGGTCCGGACAAACACCGCTACCTGACTACAATACTGGCGCTCCCTTCTCAGCTTCTCAGCCGCGCGCTCTGCATACGAGCAAACCGCCTGACGCATATCCATATACTCGGTTATGCGGGAGCCGAAGGATCGGGAGCAGACAATTTGCTGCTTGGTTGGCGCAAATTCTTCCAGCGCGAGGCAAGGCTCGCCCCGCAGCTCGCGCACCGTTCGCTCCAGCACAACGTTGAAGTGCTTACGGATGATATATGTGCTTTGCTCCGACAGGTCTTTCGCGGTGATGATGCCCATAGCATTTAGCTTCTTACTGATGCGCCGGCCAACACCCCATACTTCTTCGACCGGAACCAGCGCCATCAGCTTCCGCTGGCGCTCAATGTTTGACAGGTCAACAACGCCGCCGGTCTGCGTCCACTTTTTGGCAGCGTAATTTGCTAATTTTGCTAACGTTTTAGTTTGGGCGATACCGACGCCCACTGTCAGATGCGTGTTGCGTCTGACGCGTTCACGAACTTCTCGCCCAAAATCTTCAAGAACCCGGCAATTTCTCAGACCTGTCAGGTCCAGGAAGGCCTCATCGATTGAGTACACCTCGACGGATGGCGCCATAGCTTCCAATGTTGTCATTACGCGATTGCTAAAATCTGCATACAGCGCGTAGTTGGAGCTAAACACGTGAATCTTGTGTCTGCGTATTTCATCTTTAAGCTTAAAGTAAGGTGCGCCCATGGGGATATTCAGCGCTTTGACTTCCGCGCTGCGGGCAATGACACAGCCGTCATTATTACTTAAAACCAGCACTGGCTTTCCCCACAGGTCAGGTCGGAAAACCTTCTCGCAGGCGCAATAAAAATTATTAACGTCCACCAGCGCGAACATTACTGGGCCATCGATTTAATCGAGTATTTGACCACTCCAAAAATTTCAAACCGGTCAGGATCGTTGACCGGAATGATAGCGTGCGCTGGATTCATTGGCTTCAGGTGCAGGCAAGGTTTGGTCATGAGCTGTTTCACCGTGAACTCTCCCTCGATGGCCGCAACAATAATGTCGCCATGATCAGCTTTCACTGAGCTGTCCACCACCAGCATATCGCCATCACTGATGCCACCGTCAATCATTGAGTCACCGCTTACCCTGATGAAATAAGTTGAGCTGGGATGGCTGACAAGCAGACTGTTAAGATCGATTCGCTGTTCAACATAGTCCTGTGCAGGAGAAGGAAACCCACATGGGACGCGCTCAATAAATAATGGCAGCGCTAATATGGCGCGGATTTTTGCAGGCTTGTAGAACTTCATGGCTGTAGTCTCAATTGATGAATTTCAGAACAAAATTAAAAGAAAATTTAATATTTTATTTATTCTCAACCATTTGGATTGAACACCTGAAACACGCGCTCATCACCTTCCGCTGTGGAAATATCCCGGAAAACTGACTTGTGCGCTTCTATCCAGTTGTTGGCTTCGCGCGGTGTGTAATGCCAGTTGAGCCGCTTAAGCTCAGTGACAAAATCGAGTGTACTGACGGTGTATCGGCCAGCGGCATCGCGTTTGATTGCGAACCTAAAGGCGTCTTTGATTTCGTAGTCGCGGGGCATGGTCATCACCCTCCCTGATAGATACTGTATATAAATACAGTAATATCGATCACCAGGTTAGATCAAGTCGATCGAGGGAGGTTTTTGCGAAGGGATTGGTGAGCATAGACATTTTTTATTTTCACTCTTGCGCACCAGGGTATGATGGTATTTCACACAGCGCGAATAAGGCGAAGACCTTGTCGAATTAACGTTCAGGGAAATAAAGCCCTTTGGGCACCACCTATAAGGCTATATAAATCATATGGATAACCTACCTTTAATGCTATCTGGTCACCAGCTGGAAATGCAGCTTTACCCCATTAAAGAAGCTGACATTGATGGCATCCAGATGGGAGTAATGAATGATGGTTCACCATTCTTAACGCTTAGAGGGCTTGCCAGACTGTGCGGCGTTGACCATACAGCTCTATTGAGAATGACCGCTAATTGGGAAGAAGAAAGAACTAAGCCAAGAGGCTTGTTTATTGACCAAAGGCTTAAAGCTCAGGGGCTTAATCTCAATCGTTTGTTTCATAA
Organism: Pantoea sp. S18; assembly: GCF_045689705.1. NCBI lineage: Bacteria > Pseudomonadati > Pseudomonadota > Gammaproteobacteria > Enterobacterales > Erwiniaceae > Pantoea > Pantoea sp. S18. The sequence goes on from NZ_CP142689.1 coordinate 701,850, forward strand.
AACACTAATTCAAGGTACCGAAACAAACGCTTTCCCTGATAGCGTGTGCATGGCCATTCTTGAATATTATGCTTTTGAGGCATCCCAGGGTAGCCGTGAGGTTGCCTTGGAGAACTTTAGACGATTAGCGGGCTCACAGCTTCGCCGATTTATCTATCTCAGCGTTGGAATCGATCCAGACAATCCTCAAAGGGGAGCTCTTGAATGCTTTCATGAGCGATTACTAATGAACGATCAAGTGCCATTTGGTTACTTTTCAGTTTTCAGAGAGATGGCTGATCTATCACTAAAAATGGTCAAGGGTAACTTTGATTTTGGGCCATCAGCAATTCCTGATATTAGCGTTGGAACAATGTGGTCTAAGTATTGGGTTGCAAATGGTTTTGACGAAAAGTATGGCGCTAGGACAAAATCACCTCACGTTTACCCTGACTGGTTTCCTCAGCACAGAGCGGGTCCAATCGAGGCATGGATTTATCCAGATGATGCTTTAGGTGTGTTCCGGCGGTGGATGCAAAGTGATTACATCCCTAACAGGCTCGGTGATTACCTTGCCAAGAAGGCATTAGATGGTGCTCTTTCACCTGCAGAAGCGCTAAAGATAGTAGAGGCTGTCAAGAGGCCAGAGCTACCAAAACCACCGATGCATTAAATCATTACTACCCGGCCGCCGTGCCGGGTTTTCTTTTGGCTCAGTGCTTGCTGACACCAAAAAGATACATTGCCAGCTCTGCCACACAACTCCTGGCCTCATCCTCAAACATTGCGGCCATATAACCGACCAGTGAATCGTTCGTAATCGGTATACCTTCGTCAAGCATGTTTATAACCGCCAGCCCCATAACGCTGCGTACTACATGCACAGTCAGCATCCTACTGTTGTGAAGTCTCCTCGATAGGCCTGCCGCATGTCTTTTAGTTCTTCTGGAGGGAAATTCCTCCATAATTTTCGCGCCAGGTGTAGGACATGACGTCGGAGATATCGGGCTTTCGGTAGACCGTCGGCACGGAAGGTACCCAGCCAGAAAGCTTCACCCAAAATACTAACTGCTCATCGGGACTTTTAAATTGGCACAATCTCAACTCGGGGGAGGGATTATCATGTCAGAATTCTGTTCCTGAATGGGCCGGTTTTTGAGTCGTGGTCAGCGTTCAGAAACGTTGGAGAAAGAATAGCATCGTAGGGTGTTCTGGCAGGCTGCTTCTACTACAAACTCTGGGTAGAAGGTGGTATGCCCATAGATTCCTTCTGTACTCAAACTGTAGCGCAGATTTGGCTATGGGCTAAGTGCACTCGATTCTGGTACACGTGAGTGCCATAAGTGTATGATTTTCACATATGACGAACGAGTTGGAAATCAGTGCCGTGGATTTGCGGCTGCAGTGGCTTCTTTAATCCAGCCGTCAAAGAGAGACTGATGCGCATGGATCCAGCCATTCACATGTCGCTCAATATCAGCTGATGAAGATTCGCCTGTGTGCATGCGCTGGTTTTGTGCGTTAACATCGGCAAGTGGAAGCTTAACGATAGAAAAAAGTTTTGCTGCTGCAGGATTTTTCTCTGCCCATTCCCTGTTAGCGACAACATGCTCATTGTTGGCCTTGAATCCATAATTTTTGCCGTTAGGTAGTGCAGTATCCTCATTTTTTTGCGATCCGGGAGTTGCCGAAAATGGAACAGTAAGCCAGATCACATCCCTGCCGGGTTTTAATTCATCACTGACCCAGTAAGGTGTCCAGGTGAAATAAAGCACAGGCTTGCCGGATTTATAGCGCGTCATAGTGTCCGCTATTATAGCGGAGTAATTTCCCTGGTTTTGTTGAACAGTTTTACTAAGTCCATATGCTTTTAACTGAGCATTGATAACTTGTCCACATACCCAGCCAGGATTGCATCCTGCAAGATCAGCTTTACCATCATCATTGGCATCGAAGAGTTTCGCAATTTTAGGGTCTGACAATTGTGAAATATCGGTGATCTGATATTTATCTGCTGTTTTTTTATCAATCAGGTAACCTTGAGCTGCACCACTGATATAGGTGCCCGCACGGTAAAATTTACTGTCTCCACCGGCGGCATTATACATATCGTGTTGCAGTGGTTCCCAGTTGACGGCCATGAAGGTTGCGTCACCGGAAGCAATAGCGGTATATGCTACATTGTAATCGACTTCCTCGGTTGCCTTTACGTTGTAACCGAGCTTTTCGAGAGCTTTGTTTATCAGCTCAGTCTGAAATGACTCTTCTGGAAGTGTACTTTGTACCGGAAAAACACTAATGCCACTGCCTGGTAGTGTTTCAGCCACAGCAACGTGAGAAACTGCAGTCACTGCAAGTGATAATACGAGTAGTTTTTTAGTCAAAATCATTGAATATTTCCTGGTTGTCGTGCACGCAAATTCTTTCCTCACCAACAGGTGAAGACGGAAAAAAGAAAGGGACTGGAATATTGCAAAATTGCTATTTGCTTAGGTGGTGATGTGAGTAGCGGAGTAGATGATAATAATTAGCGAGGAAAACTGAGTTCAGGTTAACATTAGTCATATTTCATTTAAGAAGCTGGCTTGATATCATTTTTGTGACCAGCAACAATTACTCCATAACAATTAAACGATTTCATACCCTACCACATCATAATCTTCGTGCAACCCTGAATCTATGATAAGCTGGAGAATTATCGGAGCGTGGATGCGCCGGGGGATAATTTACACGTCCTTTGAATTCTCACTTCAGCCGTTCTTTGTTGCTGTGACATAATTAATGTAAGCCCTCAGGCAGCCTGGAGAAGGAATCAGGATTGCTCGTCAAACACTTCTTGCGCATGGGTTCTTTCATATCAACGTTATAGTGCGAATTCTGAGTTCAATTCAGAACTCGTTATAAAAAACACTGTCGTGAATGTTGACAAGACACTCATGAGGAATAACTGTTGTTTTTGCCGATTTATCGCTGGTTAAGTTTAAGGACAAGGTTGCATTTGGAGCACAGGGAAAGTGCAGGGAATTTAGCCGTATCAAGGAATATTCACGCAGTTTTCGATCAGCACCTTTGCACTTTACTTCTGATTTTTTTTAAAAAAATCAGAAGTAATATAAAAATATTACACAGTCTGAGACTCGTTGTTGAAAAGGGGTATGATGTGCTTATCTCAGTGTATATTATAATATCACTGATTTTTAACCGTAACGATTATAACTTTTTCAATTTCTCTGCAACGCCACTTCCAGGAGAAGTACATGAGTGATGCACTTAAGTCATTAAATAATATTCGTTCTCTGCGCGCCCAGGCCCGCGAATTCCAGCTTGAAGATTTGGAAGAAATGCTGGAAAAATTTAAGGTTATCGTTTCTGAACGCCTTGAAGAAATCCAGGCTTCAGAAGATGCCGTCCGTGAGAAAGAAGAAAAGCTGGCTAAATATCGTGAGCTGATGCTTAAGGACGGTATCGATCCAAATGAACTGCTGGGATCTTTTGCCTCTGCTGGTAAGATTGCCACTAAACGTCCCCCCCGCCCCGCTAAATATAAGTATATTGAAAACGGTCAGGAGAAGTTTTGGACTGGCCAGGGCAGAACACCGGCTGTTATTAAGGTGGCTATTGATGGTGGTAAGTCTCTGGATGACTTCCTTATCTGACCTCTGCATTACAGTCGAATCTCTGAAGTGGGCAATATAGCCACTTCAGAGATAAAATTTTTAACTTAACAGATGACTGAATAATTAATCTCTCATCACGCCAGAAAACATAGAAAACATGGCTGAACTTTACTGATTGTATCGGTTATCGGAACTGCCGTCAGTGCGCTGACTAAAAAGGGGATCTCCGTCAACAAATAAGACATCCTTCAGGCACTTGAGCGCATGAAGCCGTCAACAGGAGTTTTGCCGGGCTAAGCTATTTCACAGGTCGCCGTGAAAACATTGCGCTACGTGCGCTGTGGCTGAGGTTTGACTACTGCGCATTCCGACACGATGCCGAAACCCGTATAGAAGATAGCCTTCTGTCTTCTTGAATTTTTTATGACCTCAACATTCAGGATACAGGGATGTCGAAAACTCAATGGATACTTAGTCAGCTAACCCGGCAGTTGTGGTTCAGAAGCTCCCTCTTTGCGGTGCTGGCCGTTATAACCGCTCTTGTAGCCATTGCGATAAAATCGTTTATCCCCCCAACGGTATCCGGCATTATCGGCACCGATGCGGTTGATAAAATTCTTGGTATTCTTGCATCCAGCATGTTGGCGGTTACCACTTTCTCACTCAACATCATGGTGTCTGCCTATAACACAGCCAGTAGCAGCGTAACGCCGCGCGCTACTCGACTGCTGCTGGAGGACAGAACGACACAGAACGTGCTCGCCACTTTTATTGGCTCGTTTCTGTACAGCCTTGTAGGCATTGTGGCACTGGGTATGGGGGCTTACGGCAGGCAGGGGCGCGTCGTACTTTTCTTTGTCACGCTGATGGTCATCGTGATGATCGTCATTACGCTGCTTCGCTGGATCCAGCATCTTTCGCAGTTCGGACGCATGGCTGAAACATCCCAGCGCGTTGAAGAGGCCACTGCGCTGCCGCTCGCTGAACGTCTCAGGGATCCCTGCATGGGATGCTCTCCCTGGCATGGGGATGTTGAGCCCACCACAGATTTCCCGCTTATGCCCTGCAGCGTCGGCTATTTACAGCACGTGGATCTCAGGCGACTTTCTGATTTTGCTGAAAAGCACAGCGTCTGGCTCTATCTCAACACTCGACCCGGTGCATTTATTCACTTAACCTGCCCCTTGTTGTGGAGCCAGAAAGCCTTATCTCCGGAGCAGTCCGGCGAGTTGAGGGAGGCATTCACGATTGGAGCTCAGCGATCATTTGACCAGGACCCACGGTTTGGGCTGAGCGTTTTGTCCGAAATAGCCTCACGCGCACTTTCCCCAGCTGTAAACGATCCTGGAACGGCAATCGACATCATTGGCAGAGCCGTCAGGCTCTTCAGCCAGCCTGACGTTGCAGACGTTGTAGATACGTCTTACTACCGGCTTTTCATCCGACCAGCCGAACTCAGTGATATGTTTGATGATATTTTTACGCCCATTGCGCGTGATGGTGCGGCTCTGGTCGAGGTGCACATCCGGTTACAGAAGGCCCTGATTGCGCTAGCGCGCTTTCGACCCGAAAGATATGAAAGTGAAGCCAGGCGTCATTCAGAACAAGCGCTTGAGCGCGCAAGGCAGGCACTCACTTATAAGGGGGATTTTCACATTCTGGAAGTTCTTGCAGGCGAATTTACAGCTACTGGCTTGAGTAACAGGCCTGAGTAAAAGGCTTGAAGATGAATTTAACTCATAACTTCCGATTTATGGCAACCCGCTGCTGAATAATTGCGCATTCGCTGGCGCATGGGTTTTACTGTTCCATACTGATTGTTACATTTGGAATTCATTCAATCTGTACAGGAACGTTATGACTTCTTCTGAACCTGGCGAAATCGCTAAACGCATCCACATTAATCCACCGGTGTTCTTTACATCTGCCGCGCTTATAGTTGTGCTGGTTGCATTTGCCGCACTTTTTCCAGAGCAGGCGGACGTGCAACTCGGTGCGCTGCAAAATGCCCTCTTTGCCAACGCCAGCTGGTTTTACATTTTAGCCGTTGCGCTTATTCTGCTGACAGTGGCTTATCTGGGCCTGTCTCGTTACGGTGACATAAAACTCGGCCCCGATCACGCCGAACCCGATTTCAGCTATCACTCCTGGTTTGCCATGCTCTTCTCAGCCGGAATGGGTATCGGCCTGATGTTTTTCGGCGTGGCTGAGCCCGTTATGCACTATATGTCACCGCCATCCGGCTCGCCTGAAACCGTACAGGCGGCCAAAGAAGCGCTTCGCATCACATTTTTTCACTGGGGGCTTCATGCCTGGGCCATTTACGCCATCGTGGCGCTGATACTGGCTTTTTTCAGTTACCGTCATGGCTTGCCACTTACTCTGCGTTCGGCCCTCTACCCTCTTATCGGCGACAGAATTTATGGATGGATGGGACATGCCGTCGATATCTTCGCTGTGATCGGAACCGTACTCGGCGTTGCGACGTCACTGGGATACGGCGTGTTGCAGGTAAATGCGGGACTCAATCACTTATTTGGCGTGCCGGTAAATGAAACCATGCAGGTTATTCTGATCGTTGTCATCACGGCACTGGCTACGCTTTCAGTGGTCTCCGGTCTGGATAAAGGTATTCGCATCCTCTCCGAGATTAACCTCAGCCTTGCGGTGCTACTGCTTATCCTGGTCGGCGCGCTGGGGCCGACAGTACTGTTATTGAAATCATTTGTTGAAAATACTGGTGGATATCTTTCTGAACTGGTGACGAAGACATTCAACCTGTATGCCTACGAGCCGAAGTCCAGCAAATGGCTGGGAGGATGGACACTCTTTTACTGGGGCTGGTGGCTGGCCTGGTCGCCGTTCGTCGGGATGTTTATCGCCCGAGTCTCCCGGGGCCGTACAATCCGCGAATTTGTGACCGGCGTGCTGTTTGTGCCGGCGGGCTTTACCCTGCTGTGGATGACCTTTTTTGGCAACAGCGCCATCTGGCTTATCATGCAGAAAGGAGCAAGGGATCTGGCCGAGACGGTACAGTCAGATCAGACGCTGGCGCTGTTCAATTTTCTCGAGCACTTCCCGTTCAGTTCGGTCCTGTCGTTTATCGCCATGGCCATGGTTGTGGTGTTTTTCGTCACGTCTGCTGATTCCGGCGCGATGGTAGTGGATACGCTAGCCTCCGGAGGAACGGATAAGACTCCGGTATGGCAGCGTATATTCTGGGCCGGGCTCATGGGTGTTGTTGCTGTAACGCTGTTGCTTGCCGGGGGTATGAAGGCGCTGCAGACGGTGACTATCGCCAGCGCCCTGCCCTTTGCCGTTATTCTGCTGATGTCAATTTATGGCCTCATGAAGGCGCTGCGGGTTGATGCGTGGAAGCGTGACAGCAAGCAAATCGCGACCATTGCGCCCACGGCAGCACGTAACCCTATTTCCTGGCAACGCCGACTGCGCAATATCGCCTACTTTCCTAAGCGTTCACAGGTAAAGCGTTTTATGACCGAGGTGATCCAGCCCGCAATGGAAATGGTTGAACAGGAGCTGGCGAAACAGAATACCGTTTCGCATACCCTTACCGATGCTGATGATGGCCTGCACTTTGAAGTTGACCTCGGCAACGAGCTGAACTTTGTGTATCAGGTCAGGCTACGCTCGTACATGCAGCCGGCTTTCGCGCTGGCCGGCATGTCCGACACGGATCGGGATGAGGAGCACAGGTACTTCCGCGCCGAAGTCTATCTCAAAGAGGGTGGACAAGACTATGACGTCATGGGATGGACACAGGAACAAATTATTCATGACATTCTCGATCAGTATGAGAAGCATCTGCATTTCCTGCACGTAGTACGCTAAAAGCGCATATAACTCAAAAGAGGCGCTGAATACGCCTCTTTTTTTAGCAAATATTCATATCAGAAACCTGACGAGACATCTCAGGACCGCCAGAAAAAGCGTGAGCACAAGATTAGCAGCGGATAGATTTCCAGCCGCCCCATCAGCATTGCCGCACACATCAGATATTTGGCAGTGTCGTTCAGCGTGCCAAACGTTGATGCCGTTTCACCGAAGCCAAGCCCCATATTGTTGATGCAGGCTGCGACGGTGGCAAACGAGGTCAGCAGATCATAACCCATCATATTGAGCAGCCAGACCAGTACGACCGTCATTGAAACGTACAGAAAGAAAAAACTCCAGACTGACCGAAGCACTCTGTCACTGACTACGCTGTTGCCCACCCGAACACTCAGGATGGCGCGTGGATGTGCCAGCTGGTGTACTTCGTGGCGGCTCTGCCGGAACAGCACCAGAAAGCGAAGAGCTTTAATGCCTCCGCAAGTGGAACCCACACAGCCCCCAAAAAAACTGGCGATCAACAAAAAGATGATGGTGTGTGAGGGCCAGCTGGCATAGTCGGCCGTTGCGAGGCCATTATCCGTGATCATGGAGCTGGTGAGAAAGAAGGCATGAATAAGGCTATCCGTTGCGTCATACATGCCGGCATGCCAGATTTGCCAGGCCGTGATCAGCACTGCGACCGTGACAACCGCCAGAAAAAAGCGAAGTTCCGCGTTATTTTTGAACGGCTTTAGCGTGCGCTTTATCAGCGCCATATACCAGAGCGTGAAATTGAGCCCGGACAGCAGTGAAAACGCCCCACCAACAAGTTCAGCCGCATGATTCTGATAGAACCCCAGACTTTCGCTGTGCGTGGAGAATCCCCCCAGTGAAACCGTTGATAACCCATGACATATCGCATCAAAAATCGGTAGTCCGGCCATCCAGTAGGCCAGAGAACAGCTTACGCCCAGGGCCGTGTAGACAAGCCACAGGCTTTTAGCTGTGTCGGCAAGGCGGGGAGTGAGGCGTTCTTCCCTGAACGGCCCCGGCATTTCGGACTGATAGAGTTTCATTCCACCAATGCCCAGTAAGGGAAGTACCGCGACAGCCAGAACAATGACACCCAGACCGCCGATGAAATTCAGTTGTGCGCGATACAGAAGATAGGCTTTAGGAAGTTCGCTGACACTCTCAACGACAGTGGCACCCGTCGTCGTAATACCTGAAACGCCTTCAAACATCGCATCGGCAAAACTGAAGCCCAGTGAGTCATTCAGCCAGAAAGGCATGGCACTGATTATCGAAAACAGCAGCCAGAAAAGCACAATAATGATAAAGCCATCCTGAGTGCGCAACTGCAGCCCTGGGGAGCGGGTGATGGCCCACAGGCCTGTGCCCCCGCTGAAAAATAGTGCAAACGTTGACAGGAAATCAAGATAACTGCGATCGCGGTTAAAAAGTGCCATGAGTGCCGGTAGCAACATCGTGAGGCTGTAAAGCATCACCAGAAAGCCGCATAGGTGGAAAATTACCCTGAGCCTGGAGGGGGCCTTTAAAAAAAGGTTATGCACGGGGGTCTCCCGAAACGCATGTCGGCAGGCACATCACTGGCAAGTTATAAGTCCCATGAAATTATGCTACCTGCTCATTATGTCGACTTACTGTCGCCAGTTTTAAGAAAATCAGACCGGCAAGCGCTGACAATGCTGATCCTGCCAGTACACCCACTTTAAGTTCACTTTGCATTACATCATCGCCCGGGAAAGCCAGACCACCAATAAACAGGCTCATGGTAAAACCAATCCCACAGAGAATAGCCACACCATAAAACTGGACGGCTGTCGCGCCTTCAGGCATACGGGCCATTCGGAGCCTGATCAGTAACCATGAGACTGTCGCTACGCCCAGTTGTTTACCCACAAATAGTCCCAGTGCGATCCCGACAGGAATGGGAGACAGCAGCTGTTCAGCAGAAATGCCCTTCAAATTCACCCCGGCATTTACAAAGCCAAAAACAGGAACGATGAGGAAAGCAACCCAAGGAGAAAGCTTAACCTCAAGCCGGCTAAGTGGAGAAAATTGCGCATGCGTACGTGCGGTGTGCGGAATAGAAAGCGCAAGAATGACACCTGCCACAGTGGCGTGAACGCCGGAATGGTAAACAAAATACCACAGTAACATGCCTGTTAGCAGATAAGCGGACAGCGACTTCACCCCGGATTTGTTCATGATTATCAGGCACAGTGTCACAGCAGCAGCGCCTCCCAGCATAATCAAGCTGAGACTGTGCGTGTAAAATGCCGCGATAATGATTACCGCACCCAGATCATCAATAATTGCCAGCGCTGCAAGAAATACCCTGAGTGAAGGAGGCACTTTATCTCCCATCATGGCAAGAACACCCAGAGAAAATGCAATATCTGTGGCTGACGGGATGGCCCAGCCATTGAGCGCCTGAGGATTATCATGATTAAAAAAAACGAAACAGGCTGCGGGCACCAACATTCCGCCCAGCGCAGCTGCACCTGGTAGGATACGTTGATCCCACTGTGCAAGTTTACCCGACAGCAGTTCACGCTTTATTTCCAGTCCAACCAGCAGAAAGAAAATGCTCATCAGCACATCATTGACAACCTTTTCAACCGGCCACCCCCCCAGTGAGGCATGCACCAGTTGATGGTAGAGGCCGTCGGCGGCGGTGTTTTCCATGATGATTGCGGTAACTGAGAGCATAATAAGCAACAGACCGGTAGCCAGAGGAGAATGGAGCAGTTTCTTCATAAAGAGACAGAGTCCGGATGATAAAAAGCGCACCTTACCATCTCTCCCTAAGCCCTTCCATCACTGCCGGGCGCGGAAAATTCCACTCTGCTACTCGCCAGCAAAAAGAAACGTTTTGTCGCGTCCATATCCCACTGGCTATCATCATATTTTCAGTCAGATAGATGAATATCCATGGGACGTTGCTTCCCCCTCTGATGCCGCCACACCGGAGTTCACGTTTATCGATATGTTTTCAACGGCATCAGGGGAAAAGCCGCTGGTGAGGTGAATGTCGAACAGCTTTAAGCACTTTCGTTTTAAGCTTTCGCTGAGGTTTCCTGGCTTCGCGGCTAACATGAACCTGTGCCAGTTTTAATGGTTTTACTTGTGTTTGCTGGTCTTGATCCAAACTTAAGCACAGCGGGCAATAAGTAACACTCGCGTACTGCACCAATGCCACAGCAATTGCTTGTTTAGGTGTATAACAACTCCCGATAAACGCTCTTGATTCAACTGGAGGGAGGTGTTCACAACGTTCAGTATGTAACAACAATCCATTATTAATATGATCACTGACGTAGTACTTAATTGCCTTATAATTGTACATGATAGTTTCCATTATAGTTTGCTGTGTGAGTCGCAACCTGGACTCGGTAAGATAGTAGTAATTACTTGATCTTATTTCTAATACTCTTGAAAATTGAATTCTATGCTCGCTACCAGCACGAAAATAGGTCATTCAAAATTGAAAATTTCGTAATTTGAGACAAATTCGGCACTCACTAAAACTTATACTCATTCAGGCCGTAATTATTCAAGAATACAAAATATTAAACAGCATTATTTCCGCCATTTTATCTGTTATAAATAAGAATGCTGCGCGTAGTAATCATCTGAATTGAAAAATAAAAATCGACCATCAAATAACCTTTTACGATAAAGACTGTTGGAATACTTTACAAACTACCATCGAGAGATGATCTACATTGTCTGCAAGACATCCATTACACATTACAACATTTTTACTACATGCTGCCACTTTTTTTACATTGATAACAATTTGAGAGAAAATATTTTTTTGATTTAAATATTAGTAGGCTTCTGTGCATAATGGACTGAAAACAAATGATTTTATTATTTATCATCATCTTGTCAAATCGTCGGTTTTGTGAGGGTACAATTTAAAGTTAAGCAGTCAATCATACGATTAAACTTATGTTTAGTCATTTTCAGAAAAGTGCCAAATCAAATAAATAGAACATCTTCAAGTGGTTTCATCAGAAAATTTGCACAGCAAAAATGTGCAGATTATAGCGATAAAGTACATATTGCTGTGATCTTATTTAGGCAACCCAGGTAGTATGTCTTGAAAATTTCTCAAGGTGGGGATAACACCAAAAAAACGGAAGGAAGATAGAATTGAAATGTGAAGTTTATTTAACCTTGAGCCAGAATTTAGAACTTTCATCACAACTAGTACTCGTGAGTTACATTACTAAAAACATTCTCCATGGCTCAGGATTATTATCATAAACTAATGCATCAACTCATGAGTAACGACTGCATTTAACTGAGTACCCTCAGTTCGATTTGAATATTGTCATAGGGGAAAAATGTCAGCGCTCAATAAAATTAATATTACTTGCAAAACCCTAGTCACCGAGCTATGTCCTCTGTCTTCTCATGAAAGATAAAGGTCAAGTGAACATTAAAAAATAACTTCGCTTTCACCTCAACGCTTCCGGTATTACAAAATCAGCTCTGAGTACAAAAGTAACATCTCAGCGAACTCCATCCTTACCAGTAATCTTGCGAACTTTCGCTATAAAATGGGAAAGCTTGATTTCCACTGTTTCTGCGAATACTTTGCGCCCTCGTTCATCAGAAACTTGGCTAGCTCATAATTCGATGCGTCAGAATCTTACTTGATGTAGATATGCCAGGCCTGTCTGTAAGTTTGCTGAAAATAGTCCCATGTGTCGAACCTTAAACTATTCGTAGTGGTAAAAAAATATCTCGACTCAATGTTCTTAACTCACAACTTAACAACACATGATAGCTTTCAGGATATCTTACTAACACAGTCCGTTAATGTTTTTGACGTTGAAATAGTGTTAATTTTAATTAGATTTCTTATGCCATTTATCGTCTTCACCTTTCTCATATTGATGCTTTACTGCGGCCCATGCAACCTTGTGTGATACCTCTTCGCGCGTGCTGTTATCATTCCTGTCTTTTTTATCTTTATACTCATCCCAGGCATTATTGAATGCTGCTAAGTATATGTCCTGTGCATGCGCAGGGAGAACATTTTTAACATTATCAGGTAGTGAACTTCGTGAATTATAGGGCATGGTGACCTCCGAAAGTAAGTCCGACAGTATCATACAGTGTCAAAGTTTTTAAAGGGACATACACCAGTGAGAAATGCATACGCTAAAACAAGCACATTGTTAATCCTCAAAAGTGCGCTAATAACTCTAAATAAGCACTAAGGAGTTAAACTTGAAAATATTTGTCTACGAGATTTTAAATGACAAAAAATGATTCAATATTTTCATGAAGTTAAAAAATCGCCTTGGAGTCCCCCCTTTGTATCAAGAAGCAGTATGTATGCTGCCGGATGCGAAGAAAGTATGATTAATGTTCAAAAACAAAAATATATCACCGGACGCCTTATCAAGAACTGATACTTATAAATACAAACTGACATTGTAAGTGGTTACATAAAAACCACCTTAAGCAGGTGCATGAATAACAAGGCGTTAGCATTGCGGCCTGTTTATACTTTATTCCGTCGACTTATCTTGCCGCCTTTACGACCTGCTTCTCTTGCTCGTTCAGGATCGTTTCTAAAATTGCCGCCACTCACCTTGCCGCCTTTTCGACCGGCTTCGGCAGCACGCTCACGATCTGAAGCAAAATTACCAGCGCCGCCCCTGTACGTCTCCATAACTTCCTCCTGTTGAGATATAAGTTACCTGCTAGGAAGAATAGCGCGCCGGTAAAATGATGCAAAAACTGATAAGTTCTATTTGCGCCTCGCTTAAGGCATTTAAGATTATTCCTAATAATGGGTCTTTATATTGCAACTCGCGAGATTGTTAACTTACTTATTTACCGGACGCATGATTATCACCAGGCTAGCGAATGCTTAGGCCGGAAAGTAACTAAAGCCTGGTACGTTTTCCCCTGGTGTTGTCATCGATATGACGCCCGCTTCGGCGGGATATTTTTGTAAGATAGAGCTTAAGATTCTCCCTGCAGAGTATGTTATAAAAACCTTTATCTTCAGATGAATAATAACCCATAGCATTCTGATTTTCATACGGTTATATATCCATAATCATTCTTAAACAGCAGTTATGACAAGTGTCGGCTAATGCCATCGTGATGTTTTAACTAACCGAAAAAACAACCTCTGCTAAAATACACCGCTAACTTACTCTACCTTAGGCATTTTGCACCGTGACTCCATTTGCCTTTTCATACATGGCATATAAACATCCAAAACGAGTTAATCCGCCTTATTAACAATCCCCCTCCTAAACAATTCATCTTGAAGTGATATCATGATTAAGACTGATTCACTCATTAATTTTCCGAGCATAATTAAGAGTTTATAAAAAATAGTTGAAATATCATAATTTATAACTATTTTAATGCTAAATGGAAATTACTTCTTTCATCATCCAGAAAAAAATGAGAGCTATCAGAACAGGATTGATTAATAGGGCCATAGGCTCTGCTGTAACTGAACTGACATCTAAAGGTATACCGGTCAATAAGGAAAATATTTTGTACGAACTGGAGAGGGTAGCTGCTTCATCAAATGAACTTCAAACGAAAATTTTTGTATTAGAAGCGGCTAAGTTGTTAAGAAAGAGTGACGGAAGCAGCCCAAACTAGTTCGAAGGCACCGAATAAGCCTTATTATCTGAATTTATTTTATTCTGAGGGAGTAATGGCCACATCAAGGCCTGGCTCATTACAGAATTCGCCGGAGAGTGGACCATTTATCCTGCAACCGTCTGGCTTGCATTTCAAGCTATGGCTACCAGAATTGTTGGGGTGCCAGAAACTTGTGCACTGAATTTTTACAGCGAGGAGATCAAAATGGGTAAGAAGATAGCAGTCCTGATAACGGATGAATTCGAAGATTCTGAATTTACCTCGCCTGCAGAAGCCTATACAAAGGCTGGACATGAAGTCGTCACCATTGAAATGCAGGCGGGAAAGATTGTCAAAGGAAAACAAGGTAAAGCGGAAGTCAAAATCGAAAAAGATATTGATCATGTTTACCCGGCAGAATTTGATGCATTACTGCTCCCCGGCGGGCATTCCCCTGACACATTGCGTGGCGATGACAGGTTTGTTAATTTTACCAAAGAGTTTGTCGCAAGTGGAAAACCTGTGTTTGCGATTTGTCATGGACCTCAGCTATTGATAAGCGCTAATGGTGTTCGCGGACGAAAGATGACCTGTGTTAAAGCTATCGCCATTGACCTGCGTAATGCGGGCGCAGATTTTTATGACAAAGAAGTTGTGGTAGATGACGATAAGCTGGTCACCAGCCGAACGCCTGAAGATTTGCCTGCGTTCAACCGAGAAGCATTGCGAATTCTGAGTGCTACGTGAATATAAACCTTACCTTTGTACATAAGTATCCCGTTCACCAGCCAGCACAATTATCAACGTTTCGGCTTAATACATACAGATATGTGCCGGCAGGATTTGGTGACCATGCCCCCCCTGCCGGTGAGTAATCTTAATCTCATAAATTCATTCAGTTATTGTCATCTACAGGTTTATTCATTCTTAGTTTATCGAATATCGACTTGCAAAAAGCTGAGTGTCCTCTCGAATTGATAGGAGTGTTATGTCTTTATTCGAAGCGTGACACAAGGATTCATCTGAACAGTAAAATAAGGCAACAATAGTTGGTATGGATTTATTTCTCCATCACCCCCGGAATCCTTCCGGTAACGCATTATCGGCATCGGCACTCGGCATGTCAGTGATATCCCTAGAGTAGTTCGGTTCTTAGCCGGAAGCCTACGCCCCTTCGAGATAAAGCAGCCAAGATGGCTCTCCCATGGCTTCAGGGTGTGCTGCGCGCCCTCTTGCTTGCTACAACAAGCTAATATTGACGCGCTGGCCATAACAGAATTCGAAACTTCAGCTAAGTGCTTGAAGCGGGCATTTCAAAGTCAGCATGTCAAATTTGAACCCCGCTATCGTTTGTTTAAATCAGGAGTCAACAAGTGAAAATCGATTGGCATAGTTCTTCATTAACACGTTTTACAATGGTGGATAAAGACTACAAAAACACACAAAACGTTCGCCGTTTTATGATGGATGAGTGCGGTCCAGATTTCCGGTTTGATCGCGAGTCATGGCCTGGATACGAAATGACGTACCAAAAATTCTGGGTGATGTGATTGCTGAGTGGAAGCGTAGACAACCACTTAAGGTTAGGAACGTAGGGTCTTCGCTTATAGCGGATCGTTACCTCGTCCGCTGAGTGCCAGGAGCGGACGTTGTTAACATTACTGTGCATTCAGTATCTCGGTGTAGGCCAAATTCGTCATTCGTCATGTAATATCCGTGGGTCTAAACATATTTCTTTTATCGAATGTGTTCCTGTTCTATCCTAATCCTTATACCCTTTGCACTATCCTGGATCTGCAATCAACATGTTATCTCTGACACCACTACAACTGTTCAAAAACCTTTCAGATGAAACGCGCCTGACGGTGGTGCTACTGCTGAAGGAAAAGGGTGAGCTCTGCGTGTGTGAACTATCAGTGGCATTAAAACTTCCACAACCCAAAATTTCCCGTCACCTTGCAATGTTGCGTTCCAGTGGATTACTCAGCGATCGTCGCGACGGTAAGTGGATCCACTATCGCCTGTCGCCACACATGCCAGCTTGGGCGGCTTCTGTCATTGAACAAGCCTGGCTGAGTCAGCGTGACGAAATTCGTGACTTGGCGGATAATGCGCTGCTTGACCATGCGACCACTAACGGCAGAGCTGTCTGCCTTTAAAAAAATTTATTTTAACATATCTGTTTATTCATATGTGTATCCCCATTTAATCATTAAACACGGAGGCAGCATGCTGCTGGCAGGCGCAATCTTTGTTCTCACCCTGATCTTCGTTATCTGGCAACCCCGCGGGCTCAGTATTGGATGGAGTGCGGTGGCCGGGGCCGCACTGGCGCTGATTACGGGCGTGGTACATATCGGTGATATTCCCGTGGTCTGGCAGATCGTCTGGAACGCCACGGCCACGTTCATTGCGGTGATCATCATCAGCCTGCTACTGGATGAGTCAGGATTTTTTGAGTGGGCAGCGCTGCACGTAGCACGCTGGGGTGGCGGCAGCGGAAAGCTGCTTTTCACGTATATCGTGCTGCTGGGCGCAGCAGTAGCAGCGCTGTTTGCAAATGATGGTGCGGCGCTGATACTGACGCCGATCGTGATTGCCATGCTGCTGGCGCTCGGGTTCAGCCGTAGTGCGACGCTGGCGTTCGTCATGGCTGCGGGTTTTATCGCGGATACGTCGAGCCTGCCACTTATCGTGTCCAACCTGGTCAATATCGTTTCGGCGGACTTTTTCCATCTGGGATTCAGTGATTACGCGTCGGTTATGGTGCCGGTCAACATTGCTTCGGTGCTGGCGACACTCGTTATGCTGCACCTGTTTTTCCGAAAGGAAATCCCGGCAAAGTATGACGAGGCGAAGCTCAAAGCGCCACGTGAGGCCATACGTGATATCAGCACGTTTCGCACCGGATGGGTGGTGCTCCTTTTGCTATTGGCTGGCTTCTTTGCGCTGGAACCGCTCGGCGTTCCAGTCAGCCTGGTTGCGGCTGTCGGCGCACTGATCCTCTGGCTGGTCGCGCGGCGCGGCCACGTGATTGATACCCGCAAGGTGCTGCGCAATGCGCCCTGGCAGATAGTGGTGTTTTCACTGGGCATGTACCTAGTGGTCTATGGATTACGTAATGCAGGTCTGACGGAGTATCTGACCACGCTGCTCAACGATTTCTCCGATTCGGGTGTCTGGGGGGCGGCGATGGGAACCGGGTATCTCACCGCCCTCTTCTCATCCGTCATGAACAACATGCCCACGGTGCTGATAGGCGCGCTTTCCATTGATGCCAGTTCGGCACAGGGTATCGTGCGTGAGGCCATGATTTACGCCAACATTATCGGCTGCGATCTTGGGCCCAAAATCACGCCAATTGGCAGCCTGGCAACACTCCTGTGGCTGCACGTGCTGTCACAGAAAAACATCCGCATCAGCTGGGGTTACTACTTCCGGGTCGGCATCGTTATGACGCTGCCGGTGCTGACCGTTACGCTTGCCGCGCTCGCGCTGCGTCTGTCGATCTGACGATAATCCGGGGCGGCGCATGCGGCCCCCTTACACGAGGTTTTACCATGTCTGACATCACCATTTATCACAATCCCGCCTGCGGCACTTCGCGTAATACGCTGGCGCTGATCCGCAACAGCGGCGCAGAACCCAACGTAATCCATTACCTTGAAACCCCGCCGACGCGTGAAACGCTTGAAGCGCTGATTGAAGCGATGGGTACCGGCGTACGGGCGCTGCTGCGTAAAAATAGTGACCCGTATGAACAACTGGGCCTCGCCAGCGACAGCTTCTCAGATGAAGAGCTGCTGGACGCCATGCTGGCTCACCCGATCCTGATTAATCGCCCGATAGTGGTAACGCCGCTTGGAACAAAGCTTTGCCGCCCTTCAGAAGTCGTGCTGGACATTCTGCCTGATCCGCAGAAAGGTCCGTTTACTAAAGAAGATGGCGAAGTGGTGATTGGTGCGGACGGTAAACGCGTCAGCCAGTAATTAGAAAGGATGAAAAGAAAAACCGGCGAAACGCCGGTTTTATCAGATGCTGCGCTGGTTAACCCTGGCTGAGAGCTGCTCCGCGCTCTCCTTTCTCTCGCTGTAGCGATCGGTAAGATAGTCGCTGCGCCCACGCGTCAACACGGTGAACTTCATCAGTTCTTCCATCACGTCCACGATACGCTCGTAATAGGCCGACGGCTTCATCCGGCCCGCTTCATCGAATTCTGTCCAGGCTTTTGCCACGGAAGACTGATTAGGGATGGTAATCATGCGCATCCAGCGTCCCAGAATGCGCATCTGGTTGACCGCGTTAAAAGACTGAGAGCCGCCGCTGACCTGCATCACCGCCAGCGTTTTCCCCTGCGACGGGCGCACCGCGCCTGTTGACAGCGGTATCCAGTCAATCTGCGCTTTCATCACGCCGGTCATCGCGCCGTGACGCTCTGGTGAACACCACACCATGCCTTCTGACCACAGCACCAGCTCGCGTAGCTCGGCAACCTTAGGATGCGTTTCGGGGGCATCATCGGGAAGTGGTAAGCCGGATGGATTAAAAATCCTGACTTCAGCGCCCATCGCCGTCAGCAGTCGAGCCGCTTCTTCAGTGGCGAACCGACTAAACGAGCGTTCACGTACAGAACCGTACAGCATCAGTATACGCGGCGCATGAGTGGGCTCTGTTGCCAGCAGCTTTTCGGTCGTCACCGGTGCATCAAACAGGTCAGCATCGATATTGGGTAGCGTCATATCCGTCAGGTTCATTCTGTTTTCTCAGTTAACTGTGTTGGCAGGTTGAAGCCACATCCACCTTCTCCGCTACAGCACTCTTCGACGAGAAAGGCCAGCAGTTGCTCAAGCCGCTCATACTGTGGGAGACAAAAAAGCGTTCGCCCCTGTCGATCTTGCCGGATAAGCCCGACAGACATCAGCGCGGAAAGATGATGGCTCAGCGTGGATGCAGGAATATCCAGCAGCTTCTGTAAATCGCCGACCGGCAGCCCGCCGTGTCCGGCTTTAACCAGCGCTTTATAGACGGCCAATCGCGTGGGATGGCCGAGTTCTTTTAATGCGCTGGCTGCGGTATTCATGTCCATGATGCCTCCTTAAATCTATATTTCCAGAATAATGGAAATATAATTCAAGTCAACGAGTGTGATTGTGTTGTCATGTCCTCAATAAGGAAAATGTCCGCTGTTCGCTCTTAGCAGCTATCCAGGCTCCCATGTTCACTAAAGGATCTGTTGTAACATGGCTGTCTGTTCATCCCCCATGAAACCCATGCGGGATGGCGTAATCCATGCTGGTTGGAATTGTAAAGTCCTGATGGCCTGAAGCGCGCTTAGCCGCCCGCTTACGCCCCTTGCCTATAAACCGTGCCAGCTTCGTCTCCCACTGCTTCTGAGTGTGTTCTGCGCCCTCTTCCATCCAGTAATTTACAAACTCGCTCAGCTCATAGTTCGATGCGTCAGAATCAAGGTCGATGCCAATATGCCGGGCATGTTTGAGAAACTGGCTTGAGGTTGTCCAGTGTGGGTCAAGCCTGAATTTAGCCTGCTCAGTTGATTGTGCATTGCCTCCACCCGTTGAGCCACATGCGGCACGCTTGCGAGTGACACAGGTGGCGGAGTTTCCGGTTCTCAGGATTGTCACGCTCTGGGTCACGTTGCGCATGGCGTCGAAGGCACAACCGCTGGGCCGGGTTTTATGTGGGGAGGACTTGCTCACCCAGGGGGCTGGAAAGTCAGTCAGCCAATCAGGGGTCAACGCGATTTTGCTGTTGGGGTCGAAGTTATCCACAGGCCATGAAATTTTCTCGCGCGCGATGTGTGTTGTTTTAGATTTTGATTTTAAGGTTTTAGATCTTAAAAAACTAAAACGGGTGCGCGCGCGCGAAGGTATAACACGCGTGAGCCCGCCAGGAACGTTTCGCGTTACGCCAGAATCACCGGGCGTTATGCTGTCGGTGACGCTTTGCGTTACGCCAGAATCACCGGGCGTTACGTTACCGGTTACGCTCTGCGTTACGCCAGAATCATCGGGCGTTACGCTGCCGGTGACGCTTTGCGTTACGCCAGAATCACCGGGCGATATGCTGCCGGTGACGCTCTGCGTTACGCCAGAATCATCGGGCGTTACGCTACTGGTGACGCTTTGCGTTACGCCAGAATCACCGGGCGATATGCTGCCGGTTACGCTCTGCGAAACGCCGGATTCAGCGGGCGTTACGCTACTGGTGACGCTCTGCGTTACGCCAGAATCATCGGGCGTTACGCTACTGGTGACGCTCTGCGTTACGCCGGGCTTGTCACATGAATCACTGATCGATATGTCTGATGCCCAGGATCGCCTGCCATGCTTATCAGTTGTTTTATGTTGGGGGTAGCAGTAACCAACGTGCGTTGTTTTGCCATCGACAGTGATTGACCCTAACTTCAGCAGTCTTCCCTCCTCGTCATAAACCTCATCATGCTTTATGACGACAGTCTGATTTTTAAAACGTGAGCTATTAGCAAGTTCAGCAGCAGCCCGCCTTCCCTCAACTATCCAGTTCCTGACCTTAAGCCTCATACGGTAGCGCTGCTGCCTCAATGCAGCCTGAGATTTTTTGCCTTCAATCTTTTGTTGCTCCCCTTTCATTTCCGGAAGCGCCAGGCAGTTTCTCCGCTTGTCATACTTAACCCAACCTACTTTCTGCATTGCCTGACCGAAACCGGGATGGTTCACGACAGCATCGATGTATGAGAGATCAGCATCAGGAATCACACCCTTGCGGGCATGATGTTTCGCAACAGACCAGAACTTAAGCAGACCAGTCACAATGATATCGCGCTTATCACGAATACTGCCCTCCTGCTTTGCACGGTGACTGCCCTCACCTACTGAGCGAGGGGGAATCAGGAGATGCTGTGCCATCAAATGCACTTTGGGATGGGATGAGAGAACTTCTGGCGACTTCATTTGTTTGGCGAACATTTCCTGACCCTTAACTCAAATCGCAGCCGTTTACTTGCACGGCTGCTGCTGACATAATTGGGATGGTTTCTGACGAAACTGTTCTGCACTAAACCCCGGTACTGTTACAGCAGTCCGGGGTTTTCTCTTTTGTGCGCTCCAGTTCGTACTCGGCAAATTGTATGGCCACGGTGAGAAGCCATCGATACTGTTCCAGTGGCACTTTCATCTCTCCCCTCAACACGAAATCCTCCACCCCACTTGCTGCCAGCGTTTCCATGATTTCAGGGTATTTCTCTGTTCGTCTCAGCACTGTTGAATCGGCTACGTTAAGTCGTTTAGCAACTTCAGTTTGCCGTGTATGCAATAACGCTTTATGGGCTAAAGAGAGAAGATGACGGCCATTCACACTCAGTCCATCTGATTTGCGTGCATTTGCTCTTTCCATTGGATAATTTCCTAAAAATGGTCGAAACAGCGTTTCCGGGCAAAGAACTTCGGAGACGCTGCTGATGATTAGTGACAATTTATCTTCGAGTAAGGCTTTGTTTAAAATAATTTTTTATGGAGGGAATACCTCATCTATAGTAAGTGTGTGACCGAGCGTTTCCAGCCCCTTGAGGATCAGACGGCAGCTGGCCAGGCTTGGGGTTCGGATGTTGCTTTCGTAATTGGCAATACGAGATGGCCCCCAGCCAATTGACTTCGCCAGCACTGCCTGAGAAATGCCTATTTTTTTTCGAATCAAAGCTAAATTGTTCATAAAGCCTCCAGTGCAATCACATATTAACTATCACAATTTGTGATCTAATTTCAACCACGGTGTGAGGCTGCTATACTCACGGCATGTGTAATTCCGTAAATTGAGATATGAAATGTCTAACGATATTGGGGAAAGAATAAGGGCGCTCAGAGAGTCAAAAAGGCTGAGCCAGGCTCAGTTAGCGAAACAGTGCGGCTGGGTTACAGCATCAAGATTAGGCAATTACGAGATTGGTTCACGAAAAGTGAATGCTGATGACGCGGCACTACTGGCTTTGGCTTTAGGGGTGACTCCAGCATTTATTCTGTTCGGCGATGATTCAAGTACAGTTTACAAGCAACACGAATATCCACTACTCACTAAAGACCAACTAATAAGTCAGGAGCGCGGATATCCAATCGCTTTTGACAGTAATACTAAGTTTTACTCCTCCACAACACGGGCAAGTAAAAAATCCTTTTGGTTTCAGGTTCCAGGGCATTCAATGACTTCCCCCTATGGAGTTAAACCCAGTTTTCCAGAGGGCATCCTTGTTTTAGTTGATCCTGAAGCACCTATCGAGTCCGGCCACTACTGCGTAAGTATCGTGTATGACAAAACGGAAGTTACTTTCAAAAAGTTTGTTACAGAGGATGGTAAGCAGTGGCTCGAGCCTATGAATACTACAGCGAGATATCAAAGCATCGAAATTGATGAAAATTGTCGCATTCTCGGTAAGGTTGTAAAAGCACAATGGGATGATGAATTTTTTTAAGCCTTGCCAATAATCTTATCTTCCATCTTAAACTCACCTCCTTCGAAGTTCTTCCCCTCATGCTCATAAAGCCCAAACTGCGGGTTTATGAGCATAAAAGATCACATTAAATTCAATAACAAAACGTGACCTTCAAAAAATATCACACAATACGTGTTGACACCTGATGCCACATCGTGTGATCTTTGAATTAGTGGAACGGAAACCCTCGAACTAATGCTCTACGAGTTAGTTTGGACGGCACAATAAAGTCGGGCGGGAGGAGCACAGGAGTGCGATATCCCGAAGTGGCAAAACCCAACCTACTCGCAACAAACGAGATGGCGCTAACCAGTGCCATGTCATTTGTTGGAGAAGGAAGCATGAAACGCACTAACGTTGTATGCCCGCTTTGCAACAGACGCTTCGACCCTCGAACTCCATTAACCCACATCAAGACTTATCACCGGAATGCCAGTGATTTTGATCTGGCCAGGATTCGTGATGTTCGACGCAGCTGTTTCGGGCAAAGCAAACCTCTCAAGCAAAAATCACCCTGCCTTTCAATTTACGTGATGAAAACTGGCAAGCCTTGATTATTGCTAATCAAAAAAATCATTACAGAGGTGAGATGAAATAAACGAATGGATGAATTTTTTCAGTAAAACGAATAACGATTAGATTATAAATTCTTCGTCAGGAAGTAATTCCGACTCCTCGTCTAGTCAATTCGCGGCTGCGACTTAGCCCGGCTTGCCGGGCGTAATTTATCAGACCGCATACCTGCATTCCTTTGACCCTTTCCCGCCTTGTGCGGGATTTTTTTTAACGTCTCTGAGCGAATAAAGTGAGAGTCGCATAATGCCCGGAAAAAATCAGACCGCCATCACACATTAATTTCGATAGCAGGTTTGAGCTAAGCGCTAAGAAAGATTTTTATAATTACAAAAGCCAACCAGACTCACCAAAACCAAAGCACACTGCTGGAATAAACATTATGGTTCAGGTGGTTATGCATGTAACTCGCTTACTGAAAAATAACCTTATCGTAACGACAAATGTTCCTTAGTATCGGATTTAATCTTAGGCATTATGCTTAAGCAAGGAACATTGCTGGTTCCGTTTAAAGGTGCAGTTTATACCACCCGGCTTAATGCCGGGTTTTTTTATTAGCGAATGGCTTTCGATACGCCACTAAAAATTGTCAGCTCTTGTCCTGAATTGAATTGTCATTTCCAGAGGACATTCCTGAAATCTCTGCCAGACCTTCATGGTTGATTTCAGTATCAGCCCCGTCTACGGCCCGGGAAATAGTGAGCAAATCCTGCAATTCACTCAGCAAAATTGCAGCATCTGACTTGAGCATATCATCGGACTCTGCCGACTCAATAACTGTATTAATCGCTTTATTCGCGCTCTCAATCATCTCAGTGACACCACCCTGCTTGCTGACGGCTAAAACCAACGCGCTGATGAGAAGTGACTGTGCTTCGACGCGGGCAGTCAGCTGCTTCGTCGCCGCGTCAATTTTCGAAATTTTGGCAAGCATGCTCAGTACGACATTTTTCATAGTGACCTCTCTCTGTAGAGGTCGAACATATTACCCGGACTGTGCATTTCCTCAATATGAAATAATCCTAAATGCCATCATGAGAAGACGGAATTGACTTATATACCCTCTACGTTGAAACCTTATGAGGGTGCTTAATAAATCAGGGCCTTACACTCACCATATTATTTAATTAATCAACGCTATTAAAAATTTATCTGGAGCATCTATGCACAATCGTGAAGCAGCAGTAAGCATTAAACAATCCGTTTTAATGGTTGTACGAGAACTGAGTATATCAGTGGGTAATATTTACGAGTATGAAGCAGAAGGTAAAGTGACCAGCGAGGAATCAGAAGAGTATATGGAGAAAGTACAGATTTCAATTGATAATATAATCAGTGAAATTCTGGAGCCCGTCTATAAATTACACCCGGACTTACGCCCTAAGTGTTGTGCGTGTGAAAAGTCGCATAATCCTGAATAAGAGCATTGCGTTTACTTAGGTTAATGATTTCTACTACACGTCATAAATAACGTGCGATCTATTTCGCCTGAAATCTCACGATCAGAAAGTAAAACAAACATCGTTCAGTATTATCATGCTGGTTAAAAATGGATTATACACTGCTGTCCCGTCATAGACGGGACTATTTTTACCTGAAACTAGGAGATCACATGATTTACAGATTCAGATGGGGTTGGCACATATTCACAGCCTGTTCTTTAAACCGTTCGCGGAGATTTGTCCATTTCTGTGATGGCTTAGACTGGGTATTTACCCAAAAGCTTGCTGCGTCATGCGCAGATGAATGGGTGGCCAGCCGTGAATAAACATAAGGTACCAGAACGCGTTAACATCCGGGCACGCTGTCTTCTAAGGCAATGGCGTCAGGGACAAATAAAGCCACGACGCACAATACGACATGGCTATCTTTCCATCTGCGTGACACCTTCCTGGCGTCTTCTCTCCAAAAACGGAGGGAGAAAATGGCTTTTACTCAGTCACGCCGATTATGACAAAGAACTCTGAACGGGAATAACAAATATGCATGACCTGTCAATGTTAAATTGTTCCTTAAAGTCTTATGGAAATGAAATGACTGAAGAAGAATTATCGGCATTACTGAAGGATCATTACGCCTGGCTTCGGTCAGCAGGTGAAGAGGGGAAAAGATTAGTACTTAATTACCGGGATTTGTCTAAACACAATTTTTATAACATCAATCTTGAGAAATGCATCTTAACTAATTGTAACCTCAGCGCCTGTAACTTCAGTCGTGCAAAACTACGCCATGCTGCATTAGATGGATGTAATCTGGAGAGAGCTGATTTTACTCACGTAAAGTTTGATTATGCGTCACTACGTCATTCCAATTTATTTTATACGAATTTCTATGACGCTAATCTTCGCCTCGCTGATGTAACGGGAACAAAGCTGAAAGGAGCCCATTTATTTGGAACCCGCTTACCTGCCAATACATGGCTTATTCTGGGTGAGGAATACAGTATTCAAATAACGCATGGCGTCACATTAAGCGCCGGCTGTCAGACTCACAAATTCGAAGACTGGCGACGCTTCAGACTGGAAGATATTGAGGCGATGGATGGCGAACGCGCAATTCAATTTTATCCAAGGCTCCTGGATATTCTTGACTTTTATACCGGTAAAGGTGAGAGGCCAGACTGGCTTTAATTATACCTGCTTCTTTCTGAATATTTACACGGAGTTGATCCTGTGAAAATCACATACATCACAAATGGCGAACAATCCATGCTCATCATTAAGTCCTGCATCTTCTGCTTGCTTAAACACGCGCGGGTAGCAAATGCAGCCCTGAGCGCGGCTCCAGAAGCAAACGTATCGACGTCTGGTGTGTTTTGTCTGAAAACAATCATTTCGGGCAAAACGCCCTCCATTTATGAAGCCCGCGCGGCAGCAAGGCGGGAGGAGTGTAAATGAATGTTTTGCATCTATGTCTTACTTACCCTGAACAACCCGACGAACCTGCTGAGTCTTCATTACATGGACATACTCCGTTCAGGCGCGCTGGTCAGTTCCGCTACACACACAACTGAACGCAACGCCGTTAAAAAAATTCTCATTCGCCCGTTCTCCTCCAACTCAGGAGAAACAGGTCAGGCCATCACCTTTTACCCGTTAATCAATGGAGTAACACCATGAACCTTTCACAACTTGAAATCATACTGCGTGCTCACAAAATCTGGGTCCGCTCAGAGGGTCAGAAAGGAAAGCGTGCCGATATGAGTTTTATGGACCTGAGAGGTGCACCTCTCGATAACGCTGATCTGACCCAGGCCCTTATGATTGGTGCAAATTTACAGGGAGCGAGTCTGAATAACACCCTGCTTTGCCGGGCTTTTATGCCGTTCGCTGATCTGTCAGGCACCACTTTATTAAACACAGACTTCAGCCATGCAAAGTTGATGGCTGCCAATCTACGGGATGCGGACATGCGTACAGCCAAGCTGGAAGGTGCTGATTTGCAGGGTGCATTGATCGGGGGAGCCCGGTTACCGGCCAGTAGCACGAAAACCAGTAAGAAAATGGTCGTGATCGAACTACTTGTTATCAGGCGCTGAGTGAAATCCAGAACTGACCTCTTCTAGCCTCACTCAGCCTTTTCCACAGCAATACCTTTTAACAGACCTATTCACAGGAACTTCACCATGATGAACAAAAACATCAGGGGCGATGCCGCCTGCGCACGTCCTTTTCACTCCATCCATTCTGTCGAGTTCAGCCGAAAGAACATTCTGAGCAGTGCCAGCTTTAGCCGTCGACCTCCTAAACCGCTACTGCAGGTTCTGACTGACAGACTGACCGAAATCATTCTTCAGGAGGGCAAGCCATGATGCCATTCATTGAGCTCGAGCGCAGAAAAGAACAGCTCGATGCGGAAGAACAGGATGCCATTCGAAAAGAGCAGTGGATCGACGACGAAGCCGCACGCCTTCTTACCTTCTTTCCTGACACGCTTGATGAATTCAGGGCTTCCCTGCTTCATCCATTCGCCAGCAAATGCTGTTTCGGCGGTAAAGCGAATGAAGAGTATTGGGACTTCATTCTTAACCTTGCTTACCTCCAGGCAAATGAAAACTATGACCTGCAGGTATTACTGAAATGGGAGGAGCCATGCCAGTAAAACCCGGCGTGTATCACAACATCAGTAATGAGGACTACCACGCAGGCCCGGGGGTCAGTAAGTCGCAGCTTGATGATGTGGCGCTGAACCCTGCCATCTACAAATGGCGTAAGGATGCGCCTGTCGATCCTGAAAAAACAGCCGCACTGGATATGGGTAGCGCCCTGCATTGCATGCTGCTGGAACCCGGTGAATTTGATAAGCGCTATATCGTGGCCCCCGCTTTCAACCGCCGCACAAATCAGGGCAAGGCGGAAGAGCAGACATTCCTGGACGATGCCAGCAGGATGAACATGACCGTGCTGGATGCTGAGCAGGGACGAAAGCTTTTGCTGATGCGAGACAGTGCAATGGCTCACCCCGCAGCCAGTTACTTTTTGAAAGACGAAGGGTATTGCGAATCTTCAATCTACTGGCGAGACAGTGAAACCGATGAGCTATGCCGAATCCGCCCGGACAAATTTCTGGCCGACCGCCCTGTCATCATTGATGTCAAGAAAGTTGCCGACATGTCCCGTTTTTCACGGCATATAGAAGAGTTCCGGTATCACGTTCAGGCCGCGATGTACTGCGAGGGTTTCTACAATTGCTTACGGGAAAATCCACAGTTTGTCTTTATTGCCGTGGGCGAAACCATCGATTGTGGCCGCTACCCCATTCGGGTGTTCGAACTGCATGAAGATGACTTTCAGACAGGTTTGAAACTCTTTCGCCAGAATCTCGACACCTTCCACCACTGCCGCCTCAATGATTACTGGGGCGGCATTGAGACAATCCAGCGCCCGTTGTGGGCACGCAGACAGGAGAATCAGTGATGCAGAATAAACCAGTGGACCCCACGTCAGATAACACCAGCACGGCCGCCACCATTTTCAGCCCGGATGCACTGGATAAGCTTGTGCGTTTCGCCGAGATTATGGCCGGCAGCCGGGTGACTGTACCAGCGCACCTCGCCGGAAAAGCCTCAGACTGCCTCGCCGTCACAATGCAGGCGGTGCAGTGGCGCATGAACCCGTTTGCTGTGGCCCAGAAAACCTTCATGGTTAACGGCGTACTGGGTTATGAAGCTCAGCTGGTTAACGCCGTCATCTCGACAATGGCCCCTACACGCGATCGGATTCAGTATGCCTGGTTTGGTCCGTGGGAAAAGGTCATCGGCAAATTCACTGAAAAAACGTCATCAAAGGGAAATAAGTACACGGCTCCCGGATGGACACTGGACGATGAATCCGGTTGTGGCGTTCGTGTCTGGGCAACGATGAAGAATGAGGAACAGCCACGCGAGCTGGAAATCCTTTTAACGCAGGCGCAGGTGCGCAACTCCACACTGTGGGCAAGTGACCCCAAACAACAACTGGCTTATCTCGCCGTCAAACGTTGGGCGCGACTGCATTGCCCCGATGTCATCCTGGGCGTTTATACACCCGATGAAATTGACACTGCTCCAACCGTTGAGCGAGATATTACTCCCGCTAAATCCACTTTGACCGACTTGAACGCACTGATCAATCAGTCCAGGCAGCAAGCCGAGGCGTTAATTGAACACAGTGATACTGAAGATGAAGCATCAGATGTTGACCAAAGCGCATCGGATACGCCAGCAACAGCGCCACCGCCTATCCCAGATACACAGCATTCCGTAGTGACAGCGCCTGAGCAAAAATCAGCACAGCGTTCCGCCGGGAAAGCGAAAGTTTTCGTCAACGATCAGGATGTTCAGCAACGGACGCCCGATAAGCTGCTGGCGGATTTCTGTGAGGCTGCGATGAACGCCAAAACCGTCAGCGCGTTGGCCAAATGTTACGCCTATGCCTCCAGAGTGCTGGCTTCTACACCAGCACTACTTGAGAAAGCGACCGATGTCTTTCTGGTGAGGAAAGCTGAAATGGATGAAGCCGGAACAAGTCAGAAATCATGATTTGTTAAAAGTGTGGCCAGGAGACAAGGTAAGCCCATGAAAGGTAATTTACGTAACCTCCGTTATTATAACACTGCTGAAGCAGCAGCGATTGCGGAAAACTTTGGACACTATGAAAAAGCAGGGAAGCTCTGGTTAAAGGCAATGAAACTGGCCATGAGACAGGTTAACGCTGAATGGTCAGAACATCGAAGCCAGTATTGCCAGAGTGTTTTACGTAATGGATGGTCTCAAAAATAATCTTATATTTGTCTTAGCTAATACCAGGGAAAATTCAACTTCTGAATTTGTTCACTTTTCTGACTTCATCTAATTATGTCTGAGTGATACATTCCTCTCACTCAACAAAATGAGTTAAATCGAAAAATATTGATTTATGGTGCGCTGTTAAATAAAAAATAACGCATAGACACCGCCATTATCAAACTAAGAGGTATTCATGAAAAATTTACTACTTAACTACATAGATTGTCATTTGAATACTGCCAATTCAGAACACATGGAACGACTGGTATATTTCATTGCTAAACTTTCACTGATTTCCCCACCCGTTGCATGGATCGTAAAGTTACCGGGCGAAGTGCAGGACAAGCTGTTCCTGAGCCATGCAGATGCGTTCAGCTACATGGAATTAATGGAGCAGCCAGTTAATTATATTATGCCCCTGTATGCAGCGGTGAACGTGGAAGTGGTGACATCAGGCAATAATTACGCGATTGCAGCAAACATTCCCAATAAAGAGAAGTAATAACACGCTCATTAAACTAGTGAGCCTGAGCGTTGAAATTATATATCATCGAACAATGAACGATTGAAAATTAAAAGCTGGACTACGGAAAAATTAAAAATGACAGCAAATGTTAACATCATGATTCTCATTGCAGCCATGGTTGGTACCGTGACGCTTGCTAAGGGTGAAGGCGTACCAATTAAAAATGAACTCCAGGCATTTTCCATTAAAACTGGCGCGACACGTCTTATTTATCCTGCAGGTTCAAATGGGGCCTCCCTGACGGTGATGAATCCCCAGTCGTATCCCATGCTGGTTCAGTCAGAAGTGATTGGGAATGACCGTAAGTCAAAAGCCCCCTTTATTGTTACACCGCCACTTTTCCGACTGGATGGGCATCAACAAAGTCGTATAAAAGTTATCGCGACAAGCAATCACGCCGATGACCTGAAGGAATCACTTTTCTGGCTGTGCCTTAAGGGGATCCCACCTGAGCCGGACTCCGACTGGACGGATGAAGCATATAAGAGGAGAGTCGCCGGAAACAGTGCCACCCTTCTCACTCAGTTACGCATCAAAAGTTGTCTGAAACTGATCGTTCGCCCTTCCTCTCTGAGGGGAACACCAGACGATTTCGCGTCAAGCCTGACCTGGGTCAAAACCGGTAAGACCCTTATCATAAAAAACCCCACGCCGTTCTTCATTAATCTCAGCAGCGTTATGCTTGGCAAAGTGAGTGTGAACAACCTTGAGTATGTGCCGCCCATGGGGAAACGAGAACTGAGCATCCCCGCAGGCGCACGCGGCCCGGTTCACTGGCGAATGATTACGGATTATGGCGGGGAGAGTCAGGAATTTACGTCCGTACTGAAATAGCCCCGTTAATTCGCTACATTCATGCCCTTCAGGATCTGAATCATGTTCGCATCAAGACCCATCTTTGCGGCAGGCATTGTGCTGGCCGTAATTCAGTCGCAAGTGAAGGCTTATACTTTCAACCCTTCGCTGATAGCGGGGAGCGGTACTGAAGCTGACCTTTCCCTGTTCAATCAGGGCAGTCAGTTGCCCGGCGCTTACCCGGTAGACATATTCATTAATGACACACATGTTGATTCCAGGTCTGTCGTGTTCACATTGATGCCGAACAAATACAGTCACCAGAAACTTGTTCCCTGTATTACACGTGAAGTACTTTCCGATTATGGTATCCGCATGGAGCGAATTAAGGTTTCAGACGAGGAGGTGCGCACTGGGCAGTTTGACCTGTCCCAGATACCTGGCACTCGGGCCGATTTCCGTTTTAACGAGCAGACACTGGTTCTGAGTATCCCTCAGGTATATCTCAAACCCAGACTGAGAGGCATCGCGCCAAAAACGTTATGGGATGACGGCATTCCCGCTCTAATCTTGAATTACCATGCGGGTACCAGTCAAAGTGTAATGCGCGGAGCATCATATCGCACTGATCAATATTCGTGGCTGCAAATAAGTCCTGGGGCAAATCTTGGCCCATGGCGGCTACGGAATGTCACCAGCTGGCATCAGTCAAAGGGACGACCAGGCCGCTGGCAAGTCATCAATACCTATCTGGAACGCAGTATTAACGACATAAACAGTCGTTTGACCCTGGGAGAGCGCTACACCCCTTCGGAAATATTCGATAGCGTCCCATTCCGTGGCGTGATGCTTGCTTCGGACGACAGGATGGTTCCTTCGAGTCAATACATGTTTGCCCCAGTGATACACGGTGTGGCCAGGACGCAGGCGCGCGTAGAGGTCAGGCAAAACGGCTATACCATCTATAACCAGATCATCGCACCAGGCCCTTTCGCGCTAACGGATTTTAATCCCACCGGTTCGGGAGGCGACTTTCAGGTCACCGTATGGGAAGCCGATGGTGTCCCTCAGGTCTTTACTGTGCCTTTTCAGACTCCGGCAGTGGCAATAAAGGAAGGTTATCTGCGATACAGCGTGATGGCAGGGCAGTATCGATCATCTGATAAAAGGGTTATTCAGGCACCCGTCGTGGAATCCACCGCGATGTATGGTCTTCCGCGTGGATTCACGCTATATGGCGGTATCCAGGCAGCCCGGCACTATCAGTCTTCGTCACTGGGGGTGGGCGTAAGCATGGGGGACTGGGGGGCTATATCAACAGACATGGTATATAGCCGGGGACAACCTTCCAGTGAGGGCACTCATCGTGGCCAGTCCTGGCGCATGCGGTACAGTAAGCAGATTGTCGTGACAAACACCTCGCTTACGTTAGTCAATTTTCAGTTCAGTCAGGCTAATTATCTTACGTTAGGAGAAACGCTGGACAGCTGGCGAAAGGATAAGGTCGTAATACGCCGGCAACAAAGAAATAAAAAGAAAAGCCGTACGGGAATATCTGTCAGCCAGGGCTTAGGGAAATGGGGTTATCTTAACGCCGGCGCTTACCGTGATACTTACTGGAACAGCGGTAACCACGAGTTAAGTTTCAACGCGGGGTATGCTATTCCATTAAACGGGATGACCCTTTCGTTTAACTGGTCAACATATCAGAGCGCTTATCGCCATCGCAGAAACAATATCACCACTCTCTGGCTGAGCGTACCGCTGAAAAAATGGATGGGAGTTAACACTCGAGCTTCATACCGGTTAACACATTCATCGCCCGGTCATGCCAGTCATTCGGTGGGCTTAAGTGGTGAGGCATTTGATCAGCGAATTAGCTGGAGCGTAGACCAGCGTTACACCCCCGACAACGCAGAAAGCCGCAACAATGGCGATATCAATATCGGATGGAGTGGATCTTATGGACATATCTCTTCAGGTTACAGCTATGACCATAATTACCGGCAGCGCTACATTGCCATAGACGGCGGTTTGATCGCTCATCCCCATGGTCTTACGTTCACGCAGTCGCTTGGTGAAACCAACGCACTGATTGAGGCCAGAGGGGCTAAAGGAGTCAAAGTATTAGGCTCTCCTGGTATTGCTTCCGATTATCGGGGATATACAGCCCAACCTTTTTTGAACCCTTATCACGAGAATTCTATTTCTTTGGATCCGACAACGCTTCCACCTGACGTTGAGATAAACATAACCGATAAGACAGTTGTGCCAACAGAAGGTGCCGTCATTCCTGTAACTTTTAAAACTAATATAGGTGCAAAGGCAATAGTCACGCTATTGCAACATGATGGTTCAAAAGTACCCTTTGGTTCAGTAGTGAATGCTTTGTCAGCGGACGGTACAGTGGGAATAGTCGACAACAATGGAAAAGTCTTTTTATCCGGATTAGCACGTAACGGTAGATTAACTGTTAAATTAAAAGGTAAAACGCTCATATTTAATTATCACTTAGAAAAAAGCGAATCTGCTGCTGGTCTGTATTTTATCACAGTTAAAAGTCATTAACAGGAAAGACACTATGTTATCCCGTAGGAATTTATTTTTATTTATCTCTTCACTCATATTTTGCTTACTATCATCTCACTTACGAGCAGAAAAATTAAACATGACAATTATCGCTCAATCTGATCTACATGCAGGAAAGATACCAGATAGTACGCTATTGGCCCGAATACGCATTTCTGGCATAAACTCAGGTTGTGTCCTAAACGTGTGGGATGAAACAACAAGTAATGAAACTACTCCCGGACAATACACACTTTCGAATGCAGAAAACGGGGAAATAAATCTTAGCGTAAAACTACATGGTGAAAACTGGCAACCGAACACTGTTAGTGGAAAAGGGATTTTCATAAGAAATTCGACAAGATTTTCTGAAATTAAATTACTTAGTCGTGGCGAACAATTTATAGCTTCCAGTTCCTTGACTGTGCAGCTAAGTGCGAAGTGCATTATGGACCATCTTGACCATAAGGAGGAATATTAAAGAAAAACACAAAACCCGACCAACAATAATTTATGAATAATACCAAATTATATCTCTCACAAAAAAAAAGAGTAAGGACTTACATGAAAAGTATACGCATACTCCTTCTGGTTATTGCCGCTGTTGCATGTGGCTCTACAATGGCAGACACTCCTAAGAGGACAGGAGAAACTGTTAACCGATCTGTAGATTTGGTGTTTAAAAACCCAGTGAAAGTTGATTTTCAACTGGTGGCTGAGAAATATTTGAATGCAGGAAAAGTTCCTGGTAATACAAAACTTGCCACATTCAACATTAGTGCAACGCCACCAAACCGTTTGGGAATACGCTGGACACCTAATAGGGCTCAAAAACAAAATACTGGTCAGTACCTATTAACAGGTACGAATGACCCGAAACATCATATTTATGTTTACTTGCCCCCATTTATGGGTATAACACCTCTTGCCGACGGTGACTGGTTTTTGACTAAAGATAAAACTAACACATTAAGTGGAGTTATAAAAACTCATGGTGATCAAAATATCGAGTCTGATATTTATACACTTAGCATGGATGCTTCGGCATTTGTTTCTTAATTCTTCTTCAGCCCTCAAAAATTAACACAAGTAAAAAAGGCTAAATCATCTTTGCACACACTCCCTGATTGAAAATAACGGGGTAGTGTGTGCACTTTCAGGAAGGATCTATGAAAATCCGAGCTAAGAAAGGTTAGTTAATAACTGACAGCATGCCCTAAGTACATGGGTGAATTTAACTAGAGTAAAGAAGGATTACACTAAAAGCTGTAGCCGGCCAGTAACTATTAGCCAAGTTCCATTGGTCATGGAGTGAGCAGAAGACAAGAAAGTGCTGCTTTCCAAACATCAAATATTAACGCGTAAGTTGCTTAGCACATCAAACACGAGATAGGACGGGTCGATTATAATGTAATCAGCAGCAGTCCCTTTGGCTGATTCTCAAATTCCCATCCAAATACTTTTGGTCAACCAGTTTCAATTTCATCTTAAGGATAGCCTCCTTAAAATAGATCTTGCACACGTTAGTTTGAATTTGATGCAAGGCAAAGTATCTTAAGGGTAAGCTGGTATTATGGCAATCCCAGCGGAATCGGTGGCATACATTCTGTTCTCAGCTCTGGGCTCTAAGGATTAAAAATATTTACCTATTCTACTTAAGCGAATGAATCCTCCACACATATGCACCTCCTGTTTTAAAGAATAGGCGTTATAATCGTTGCTGGAGAAAACATGAAAATATAATTAGATGAAAACGGGTTTACACCTGACGGTAAGTGGCAACTTGTTCCGGTAGAACCAACACCAGAGCTACGCCTCGAAGGTAACGTTATAAGGCGAAGACGAAAATAACTTCAGTACCGGGGTTCTATCACGCTATGGTGAATCCCTCCTCTAAGCCTGAAGGACAAAATCACTGCTGGAGGGTGGCGTCAATTCTCACAACTTAGCAGCCCGCAGCAGAGAAGAACGCGATTGTGTGAACGTTGATTTAGCCGCGTCTGGCGTTGCATATAAAGAGCGCATGAACATGCCCGTCGTTCCACATGAAGCAGAAATGCAGCAACCTGCAGATTTGCGTGAGTACTTCAAAGAGCGCCTGCAGCATTACAGGAATGTCGCGCTACAGTTTCCGCGTGGCAGTGACCCGGTTTATCAGAAGGATGCGGATAAATGACGATCGTCTTTGTGCCTTCGCTTATTGCCTTGCTGCTATCTAAAGCGGATGAGAAAGGCTCGCCTCTAACTGAATTGGAGGTATTAGATATCAGAGATAACGCCACCGCCATTTCCGTGGACGCTGAAGCGGCTTTGAGTATGTCAGAGAGTCGTGGCTACAGGGATATCGACCCAGAAAACTGCTGGGCAGAATGGTTAGCTTTCATGAGTGAAGGCTAAAGTTTTACCGACAGGAGTCGATGAAATTCCCACGGGGATCGGACCCGGTAAATATGAAGGATGAAAAATAAGCTGTGAAATGGATTTTATTTACGGGAGCATTTCTCTCGATGTCTGCGGCAGCGGACGACAAAGCATTCGGAACGCCAGAAACTCGTTGTTTGAATGACCATACAATTCCCTTCATTAATTCATCCATACCCGCCAAGAAAGTTGTGGATGATGCCTACGTACGGTGCAAACCTGAACTTGATGAATGGATGAAATTGCAAGCGCCGCTACCTAATGACATGAAATACAACATGCGCAAAGAGTTGTACGACTTTTACATCAGGATGATTGAAATACGAAGAAAGTATGAAGCCAGTAAAACCGCCCAATGAGGCGGTTTTTTTATTGCCTACAGGAAATCGAAATGACACATCCAGATCCGATAGATGCAGCATCAGAGCTTGAACTTCAGATGATTGAATTAGCGCTAGCTTACCGGCCGCGTGTCACCGCACCGTTCACTGATAAATGCCTCTGGTGTGATGAGCCAATCGACAAGGGCCATTATTGTGCCCCCGAATGCCGCAGCGATCATGAGAAGGAACTTCGCGCAATTAAGCACAGGAGAGCAAATGAAAATTAGTTCCCTGAAACCTGGTGATACGGCCTGGCAGCTGTATCGACATAAGATGGGTAATACAACCATCAGCACGCTCTCTGTTTGGCGGGTCAGCGTGAAAGAGGTACATGAGGAACACGTTATCGCCTCGGTTAATGGGAATGCACCCCGAAAATATCGGGAGCGTGATGTAGCAAAATGGAAGAAAAAGGAGCCGGTACTGATTCGCAGTCGTATGGGTTACTCCCGCCTCGCCACTAAAGCCGAGAAAGAAGTAATGAAATCCGGGTAGTCAATTAACATCGATAATTATTATCGCGCCTTGCGTGCGAATTTTCATTTATGAACGCTTAAAAACAGACATCATTTCTCAGAATATTTTTCCTGATAGATACTTTAAAGAAATGACTCTTCCACATCGTGGTAACCGATTCAACTTTTAACCGGAGAATATAATGTCTCGCATGATTAAGTTATCTACCTGGGCGGAAGAGGAATTCGGCAATCCGATTCCGGTCTCCGCTACACTCAGCAAATATGCCAGGAATGGAATGATATTTCCGCCTCCGGTAAAAGTTGGGAATATCTGGCGCGTTGAACGCTCTGCGCGATTCATCGGTGCACAGTCCAGTCCTGAAATCAGGCAAAGTGATAACGTGAGATTGAAAAGGATATTAGAGGATGGCCAGACCACGTAAATATAATGTCATCATCCCTAATCTGTCCTGTTTTACTGATGCCAGAACAAAACGCGTTTACTGGCGATATAAGCATCCGGTCACAGGTAAATTTCATGGTTTAGGCACCGATGAAGCGGAAGCAAAAGCCATCGCAATTGAAGCTAACTCCAGATTATCTGAGAACCAGATGCGTCATCTCATCAAAGCGAGAAACAAACTGGCGGAAAGCCTGAACACATCAATAACGACTTCAGGCTGATCAGAAAAATATCTTCAGTTGCAGACACGACGCGTTAAGTCAGGCGAGTTAAAAACGAAGACGATTCAGCAGAAGAAACTAGTACTCGACATTCTGGTGCCAGAAATCGGTATGAAGCCTCTGGATGAAGTCACAGTGAAAGACATCAACGCCTTGATGGAGCCTTACCTCGAACGAAATAAAAACAGTATGGCGCTTCTTGTAAGGACGATTTGTATTGATTTCTTTAAGGAGGCGCAACGCGCGGGTGAAGTCAGCCCGGGCTTTAACCCAGCGTTATCGACCCGTACACCCAGGGCAAAAGTCATGAGAGCCAGACTTGATTTGCCTACGTGGAAAAAGATTTATGCCCATGCCGAAAAACCCCGGTATATGCAACGCGCCATGTTGCTTGCTGTAGTTTCAGGGCAGCGCATCAGTGATATTTCGAAAATGCGATTTTCCGATGTGTGGGATGATCATCTGCACATCGTTCAGCAGAAAACAGGCGCACGCATAGCACTGCCCCTTTCACTACACTGCAATGCGCTGGGTATCAGCTTGCGCGAAATCATCGGGCAATGTCGTGACAGAATTTTGAGCCCCTACCTGCTTCATCATCGCGACGACAAAGGCCCCTCTAAAAGAGGGGAACAGGTTAAACCGCACTCTTTGCGAGATAATTTTCGTCTGGCAAGAGAAGCATCAGGATTACTATGGGAGGAAGGCCAGGCCCCCTCTTTCCATGAACAGCGCTCTCTGTCTGAACGGCTTTACAGAGCTCAGGGCATTGATACTCAGACACTTCTGGGACACTCAAATCAGGCAATGACAGACAAATATAACGATGAGCGAAGCAGTGAATGGAAGAAGCTGATCTTTTGATTCAATGCAGTTGCGCATAATTCAGCGAAAGTCCGCCATAAGCGAGGGCGAAAGTCAGCAGCAGTTCACAACACTGGTGCAGAATGACTAAAATCACAATGAGTTTATCAGTGGGAAGAAGGACGCTTTCGTTCTGTCTGGGCAACTTTTTAGCCTGTAAATATACCAGCTCATTAAAGTTGCATGATTTCGGGTTGTTTAGGAGCTAAACTTCAGACTTTCGTTTGAACATTTCTTATGGATTGTTCATCAACAAAAGGAGATGTTTATGGGCTGGGAACTTCATATCGTAAGAACAGAAAATTGGTTTGATAGCGCAAGTAATCCAATTACAAGTGAAGAATGGGTTCAGCTTATTGATAATGATGAAGAATTATCAATAGATAAAAGGAATGGTGATTATTTTACTAGATGGAGTAACCATCAGGCACATGATGAATCCTGGCTTGATTGGGATGATGGTCGAATTTATAGCAAGCAACCTGAAGAAGCCCTTTATTGTAAGATGTTACAGATAGCAAAAAGATTAGGTGCAGTCGTTGTAGATGATGATGATCGAAAATATTTATTACCAAGTGATTTAAAGAATCCATCCTGGGCTAATACATTAACCGACAATAAAAAAACAACCTTGTGGCGAAAGTTAATGTCAAAATTATTTGATTGATAATTCAAGTGTGAGTGGAGTCATTCTAAAATAAAATCCTTGAAAGATTGCGTTTATAATATTGATTAGCATTTTATATTCTTTTGTTTTGAGGTGCGGTGGTGGAGGATATGTCTTTCTCTGATGACACTCGATACATAAATTTGGATATCTCAGTGTCCGCTTTTGGCACGAAGTTGATGCGTGGGTCAGGTCCGCAATGAGCGACAGGCGGACAACAAATGATGGCGGCCGGGAGGTTCTGCCACAATAAACATAACAACCCTGCAACCAACTTACGCCTCAGGCGATAAATGGTGGATGACCACGACTTCGGAATCCATCTCTATGCGCGGGTAGTGCTCACGCATCCCTTCAAGCAGTATGGTATCCGGCCAATCCGTGCTTTTCCCAAGCCTGGACGCGATGTCATAAAGCGGCATTTTTTCAACGTGCGTGACCCACACCATGACCGTGTCGGAGGCATCCCGCATGTTTACGTAAAGCATCGGGCCCGGCACTATTTCGCGCTCCCGCCAGCGGATGGTATGAAGTTTCCTGCCTGCGCGAACGTCCGGCAGCAGACGTGGCACGATCTCAAGATTCTGCAATGACATTACCTCCGGCGAAAAAAAGGCTCCCCGCAGCGTGAGCCTTCAGCATATACAGCAGCAGTATCAGTGTATACCCCTGGTGAGGCACACTACCGTTATCAGCCTTATTTGCGGGCACATAAGCGCAGCCGGAATCTTTTTCTTAATGCCTGACAGACGTAACGCTTTTAACATACAAGCCCATTACCCGCTTGAGGTGAAAAAAGCCCGCGGAGCGGGCTTAATTAGCTGGTATCTCATTGCTGTTCATACCCGGAAGGCATCAACCATTCCACGCAGGGCGTGCGCCTGCTCAGAAAGTGACTGCGAAGCAGAAGAGGACTCCTCTACCAGCGCGGCGTTATTCTGCGTGACGCCATCCATCTGGCTGACAGCAATGCTGACCTGAGAAATCCCCTGCATCTGCTCTGAAGACGCGAGCGAGATGTTATCCATAGCCTCTGCCAACTCGCCCACCATTCCAACAATTCTCAGAATACTTTGTCCGGTGCCAGCAGCCACTTCAACACCGCTTTCCACCTGTTCTACGGCCTGTTCAATCAGCTGCTTGATGTCCCGTGCGGCGGTGGCGCTGCGCTGGGCAAGGGTTCGGACCTCTCCTGCCACAACGGCAAAACCACGCCCATCTTCCCCTGCCCGGGCGGCCTCCACCGCTGCGTTGAGCGCCAGGATATTGGTCTGGAAGGCGATACTCTCAATGACGGATGTGATATCCCGTACCTTAGCCGCACTGAGTGAAATGTCGTTCATGGTTTCAGACATACGCTGCATATCGGTTTCCCCCGTACGGGCAAAAGATGCAGTTTCGCGCGCAGACTCAGCTGTCTGCTGTGCGCCAACTGAGTTGCTTTTCACCGTAGCGGTCAGCTGCTCCATACTGGCGGCCGTTTCCTGAAGAGCAGCGGCCTGCTGCTCCGTACGGGAGGAGAGCTCCGTATTGCCCTGCGATATCTCATCCGCCGCCATAGCCACAGAAGCAGCCGAGTCTTTTATCTGCGATACCAGCCCCCGCAGGTTTGCCTGCATGCCATCCAGTGACGCCATCAGGCTGCTCGTGTCGTTGCGACGCAGCGTCACAGATGTTGTCAGGTTGCCAGAGGCAATGGTAGCCGCCAGTGACTGAGCCTGCGCAGGCTCCCCTCCAAGCTGGCGCATAAGCATGCGAATGGTTAAAGTGCAGGTTACGAGCGCAATCACTACGGACACAGCAGCGAGCAGAACGAGTGTCAGTGATGCACGATCAGCCGCGGCACTGTTCTGCTCAACGGCGGACTGCGTATTTTTCAGCTGGATCTGCGTCATGTCGTTTAAGGCGTTCAGCAACATAGTCTGAGCCGGGCGCGTGACATTCATCAGATAAGCCGTCGCCTCCTGAGCACGATTATCCAGTCCGAGCTGGCCGGCCTGCTTCAGCGCAGATATTGCTGGCCCTTCTGCATCAGTAATGCGGCGAATGACCTCACGGCCTTCCGGGGTTGAGTCACTTTTCATAACATCAACCAATGCCCGACGATTGACTTCATACAGAGACGCCTGTTTCTGTAATCGCTCCCATTCTGGCTTCATCGCCTGAGGGTCAGTGAGTAGGGCTATGTTGCGTACCGCAATGCCCATATCCCTGATGCCACCGCGCATATCCAGCACAAGCTGATATTTTTTCATTTTGACGTTAACGGCATCGTCCATACCATCGCTGGCTCTGCCGAGCGCCATGAGCGAAATCACGGTACAGATAACAAACAGGAGAATAAGCAGGCCAAAGCCTGTAGCAAGGCGTGTAGAAATTTTCATGTCGGTTCTCGTTATCAGGGGGTCATATGATGTGTGTCATTTTTGTTATCGGCAAATGACGTTTAATATTCAGCCCCCCTGCCTGATAACTCCCTTCCACCGGCAGTCGCACATAACCTACGCTGGAGGAACCTGCTATTAGTAACCTCACCTTTGCGGCAGAAAGGCTCAAGCTTAGCGCTCCCGCTGCCAGTAAGTATTAGGCCCTGCCTTCGCTCTCACTTCGGGGAGTTACGCACAGAAACTTATTATTCTGCACTTGGGTCATCTCCGGCAAAAAAAAAGCTCCTCCAGGGCAGGAGGAGCAATAGCTCAGCACATTCAATCGCAATATCGGTTTATTTCACCCCTGATGAGGCGCATTACAGTTATCGGCAGGCTCTGGCCAGGCATGAGGGTAACCGCTGTAATAAATCAATCTGACCCTGCCATGCTTATTCATTGTTGCGTCCTCCATGACGCTATGTTAGCAACGTCCGCTCATGGCACAGTGCCCGCATGAGCGCGTGGCAACGTCCCGTTGAACTCACAGCGAAAAGCGGATGTTGCTTTTCGCTCATACATCAGCAAATGGAAATGATTTGAGCGAAAATATCGATATAACAGAGCAGTCATTTGAGGAGGGAGTAACACGACTTTCGAATTACATGAAAAGCGCCCTGTGTAAACGAACAATATAATCGGCATCAGGGTTTGTGCGTTTATCACCCACACGCTCCTGTATTGCCTGAACTGCAATATCCCGGCGCACGGGTAATCGTACCTTTTCAGCTGCAGCCAGCGCGGATTTCATTTGTCCATATGTGAGGTCCGTACAGTAACACGGAGCACCTGGCTGTTGCCGCCAGGACTCATCAAGGTTACCCGCATCAAAGGCATCGAATCCCGTATTAATGACAAAATCCATGATCACCATCTTGTGCTCTTCGATATTCCCTGCCACCGGAATTGCAATACGCACTGGAGATCCCGCTGTTGAACCTTTTCTGGCGAGAGAATCTGAACCTATGGCATTCCATGCCTTGATAAGGGGACGCTTCAGGAGATGCGCCACCCACTGACTTTCAACCTCACCATCTGAGAAAGTGTCAATGAAGCCATCACGATGTGGATAGTAGTTGGAGGTATCAGCAACGATAACATCCTGAGGCAGATTGCGTATCAGAGGCGCGATACCCGCAAGCTTCGCCATAGGTATGGACAGGATGACTACCTGCGCGTCCTGCACGGCACTGGCTGTATCAGATGCTTCAGCGCCCGTTTCAAGCACGTCGGGGTCTATCGTTTCTGGCCCGCGTGAATTTGCGACTTTTACGAAATGACCGGCAGCTGCAAGACTGCGGGCAAGTGTTTTACCGATATGACCGGTTCCCAGGACTGCAATCCGGTACTTTTCTCTATGTGTCATAAGCTCTTCTCTTTAACTCAGGCTGTTACTGCACGGTTACGTTTGACTATCACATCATGTGTTAAATGATCGCCTGCAGACATGAATTCTCTGATCAACGCATCTCTGTTCAGTGGTGCGCGATCTTTATCCGCCGCCTGAAGGGCCGCTCTAAGTTCTGCGGCGTTAAGCTCAGTGCAGTAGGCTGGAGTACCGGGCTGTTGCCGCCATGATTCGCTAAGCATACCGGCGTCAAATGCATCGAAACCACTCTGACAGACCAGCTCCATCACAACAGACTTTGCTGCGGAGTCGTCGCCCGCAACAGGAATAGCAATACGGGACGGAGAACCTGCATCCTGACCTTTCACTTTAAGCGTCTCGGCCAGAACAGCATTCCAGGCTTTGATGAGATGGCGCTGAACTGTTTCACTGGCGTACACGCTTTCAGGCTTACCTTCACGGATCTCAATAATGTCCCCGTCACGGAAAGGATAATAATTAGACGTATCAATGACGATCACGCTTTCAGGGACGTCGCGCATCAAATCAGCAAGTTCGGTGTGCTTATCAAAGGGTATAGACAGAATGATGACGTCCACTTCTCGTACGGCCTCCTGGCGATCAACCGCCAGTGCACCCACTTTTCGCGCCAGGTCTGCAATGCTTTCCGGTCCTCTCGAGTTCGCCAGTTTGACGTCATGGCCCTGCACAGAGAGCTTGTTTGCCAGCGTCGCACCAATATTTCCGGCGCCAATAATGCCTATTTTCATAGCAGTACCTTTTGTATGAGTGGAGGATGATCAGTTATCAGCGGGATGGGCAAAGCCATTCAGGGTATCCCGTAACTCCTCGAGCTTTTCATCCGATAGCTGACAGGCTGATTTGATTCTTTCGGTTACGAGCCACAGCTCACTTTGCAAAGCGAGCCCCTCATCTGTAAGGGTAATGAGAACTCGTCTTTCGTCTGCGCGGTCACGTGTGCGGATTATGCGTCCGGCAGCCTCAAGGCGTTTGAGAACGGGCGTAATGGTGCCGGTATCCATGCCAAGCTTATTCCCGATATCCCCCACGGTGCGCGGGGTGCCATTAAACAACTCCAGCATGACCAGATACTGTGGGAAGGTAAGTCCCAGCGGGTCCAGGAACGGCTTATGTAACCGGTTCATTCTGCTCGCCGCACCATATAACGCAAAAGAAAGTTGTGTCCCTATTTCTTGCCGTGACTGCTTGTTCATATGCCAACTCATTATCTAGCTATTGATTATCTAGTTCACTAGATAAAAGCATATAGTAAACTTTTCGTTGGCTAAAGAGTGATGAATAAGTAATTCGTGCGGTATGACAATAACAACAAATCACACCGAAACGTTTGCCGACGGAAGAATACAGGATTCGGGCGATAGTAGGAGGTCCGCCTCTGGCACAAAGCGGACTAACTGGATTTAAAGTCCGCTATGAGCGAGAAGCATAAGACGCTGCTGCGCGAGCTGGAACAGAGCTTTGGTGGTTCGGCGGCCAATAAGAACAGTCCCCATTAAAAAAGCTTTCTTCATTAAGTCATAAAGTTCTTCGACGATTTGACTCGATGAGCGGAAACGCTGCGGTAAACATCAAAAGGCCCTGCTGTGCAGGGGCTTTTTTTATTGCTGTACTATTCTGCAAAACGTATCCGTCAGACGTACTTGAAAATTTTTCTCATGTTTCTGCTTTCGTTGTCGATAACCTGATTGCTGGCTAAGTGATGATTTCACTCAGCATTTATTTTTT
The DNA here is from genome assembly GCF_045689705.1 of Pantoea sp. S18. NCBI lineage: Bacteria > Pseudomonadati > Pseudomonadota > Gammaproteobacteria > Enterobacterales > Erwiniaceae > Pantoea > Pantoea sp. S18. The sequence goes on from NZ_CP142689.1 coordinate 746,164, forward strand.
TCATTTCAGGCGATAAGGATATTTATGAACAAGCTTTGTGTTGCGGCGTTGTTGGCTCTGAGTTTAACCGGCTGTGCGCAGCAGACTTTCGTAATGAAACAGAACCAAGTTGGCGCGGCAACGAAAACCACCAGCCAGCCGTTCTTTGTTTCAGGTATCGGTCAGCGTAAGACAATTGATGCGGCGCAGGTGTGCGGCGGCCAAGAAAAAGTTAACAGGGTTGAAGTGCAGCAGACGTTTGTTAATGGCTTACTGAGCGTAGTGACGTTTGGTATCTACACGCCACGTGAAGCGCGCGTTTATTGCGCCATCTGATAATGCCTCAGGCCGGTTCGCCGGCCTAATGCTGCGCCTGTTATTAAATCGCATTAGTATATTATAACTATTAAATTCTGCTGTCGCACCACTGCGCGGCTTGCCTCCTGACGACGTTACCCAAAACGAGTTCAGGCAATGTCATCCAGCCAGGTAAAAGCAGTGATAAGGCGTTGAGACATGTCAGTCGGCTTTGAGCGAACAGCGGACATTGCTAACAGCATTCCGTGTGAATCAACGGGAATCAGGTCAAATCGAATCATTATGCAATCAAGCCAGCTAAGTGCTTGTAAGGTCCATCAAATACATCTAATCCCATATTTTTAGCCAATGCTATGGCTTCATCATATTCAGTTTGGCTGAGCTGTACATCATACTCACAAATGTGTTCACATAAGATTTCAAAGGCTAATGGTTCTTCGTTAAAGTTTATATAGTCCAAAGCGCCTTCAAGTAAAAAAGGCTCTAATCTGCCTTCAAATGCCTTTCCAAACTTCCTTATTCGATTAGCAAACATTTTTTTATTCCTCAATTGATCTGCTCTCCATAAATTAACATATATCAATGTGATCAATGTCTGCTGTTGACACTAAGCGGCCTTCCCCACTTTATTTTGATCTGCCAACTAATGAGAACACCCAGGCCCAAAGTTAGCTCATTTTTTAACCAGTTTTGCAGAAGAGTTTTGCTGGAGTTTTGCAGAAGACCTTTGAAGGCGATTTTCACCGACCAGGCTCATTATCGTTGCCAGAGCCCTGCCCGGCACGTCATAGCGATCGCCGCCACATCTATGGCATTTTTCACTGGAAAGTGCCGCTTTTCGCCACTATTATCAGCTTACTTATTCACCCACTGATAACTAAGGAGGATTACTATGCTGCTGTGTGAATTGTTTCTTTACTCACACTTTTATAGTAATTGGCCGCGTTCAGGCATTTCCGCACTCGTGCTGCGATAATCCGTCCTGAGCGAAGTTTACTGAAAATCTAATCCCTTCCCTCCGGCTTACCGGGTTGTCGTCAGCGATTTCTGACGTCGGGCCTTTTTGCGCCTGCAACTTATGAGTAAGCACATGAGCACATTATTATCCGCCCACGCTGTCGGCTTCGATAACGCCTTCGGCACGCTGTTTCTCGATATCCATTTCAGCCTGAAAAAAGGCGATCGCATTGGTTTGCTGGGTGATAACGGCACCGGTAAAAGTACCTTATTGAAAATCCTCAGTGGCGATCTGGAACCCAGCCACGGCAGCGTTACGCCAGCTAATCACTGTTTACTGGCGCGCATCGAGCAGCATCTGCCTGCAGAACTGCATAATGATTCGCTGCTGGATGGCGTGATGGCGCGCCTGCCGGAACAAGCCGATCGCTGGCGCGCCGAAGCGCTTTTAGGCAGCCTGGGTTTCACGGCTGAGCAACAAACGCAAACCGCCGCGACCTTAAGCGGTGGTCAGCATATGCGCCTGCTGCTGGCGCGCGCGCTGATCCTGCAACCGGATCTGCTGCTGCTCGATGAACCCAGCAACCACCTCGATCTGCCAACGCTGTTGTGGCTGGAGAATTTCCTTAACGGCTGGAGCGGCAGCTTCGTACTGGTTTCCCATGACAGCACCCTGCTTGATCGGGTGACCAACTGCAGCTGGATTCTGCGCGATCGCGGTCTGCAATTCTTCCGTCTGCCCTGCAGCGCGGCGCGTCAGGCGCTGGATGAGCAGGATGAAGCGGATGCGCAGCGTCATCGGGCTGAGCAAAGGGAGATTGAGCGCGTCGAGAAAAGCGCCAAACGTATGGCGATTTGGGGCCGCACTTACGATAACGAAGGTTTGTCGCGCAAGGCGCAGCAGATGGAGAAGCGCGCCGGTTGGTTGAAGGAGGCTCAAACCACGCTGAGCGAGGGATCGCTGTGGCGGCTGCAACTGCAAGGTGAAGCGCTGGATGCCGATCGCGTTTTAGCGTTGCCGGAGATGTCGATTCATCCAGCCGATGACGCACCTGCTCTGTTTTCACTGCCGATGTTGCAGGTGAAAAGTGGCGATCGCGTAGCGATTGTTGGCCGCAACGGTTGTGGTAAATCGTCGCTGCTACGGCATTTGTGGGGTGAATATCAACACGCAGATAGCCCGCTGTTTCATCCTCGCGCGCGCCTCGGCTATTACGATCAAAGTCTACATCAGCTGCATGATGAGGAAACGCTGAGTGACGCGCTGGCGCATTTTGCTCCGCTCAGCGATGAGCAGCGCAAGATGGCGCTGATTGGCGCAGGTTTTCCCTATCTGCGGCATCAGCAGTTGATTGGCTCACTCAGCGGCGGCGAGCGTTCGCGCTTGCTGTTTGTTGGGCTGACGCTGGCGCGTTATTCGCTGCTGCTGCTCGATGAACCGACCAACCATCTGGATATGGTAGGCAAAGAGGAGCTGGCAGAAGCGCTAAACCACTTTGAGGGTGCGGTGTTGCTGGTGTCGCACGATCGTCAATTAATCGCCAACAGCTGCAATCGTTTCTGGCTGATTGAGGATCAGCAACTCAGCGAATGGTATGATTTTGACGCGGTAACCGAACGCATTCGTGCTGAGCAGACGATAGTAACGTCTGATTCTGTTGCACCTGCTGCAACGGCAACAGCGTGGGATGAAGATGCGTTGCTGCTGGCGCTGCTGGAGGTAGAAAACAAGCTGGATGAGGATCTGGCGCGCAAGCCGAAGCATCAGAAACCCGCGTTGCAGGCGCAGTGGCGTGAGGAGATTGCGTTGCTGAAATCCCAGCTGGAGCTGTAATGAAAGGGTCGCCATAAATGGCGACCCTACGTCAGTATCGCCTGCATTAACGCCTGCGCGGTCTTTTTCAACTGCTGCGCAGGATTTCGGCCAATCAGTACATATTGATATCCCGCTTTGTGCCACCACACCACATTCATCCCCTGCCGTTTCTCCTGCGCCAAATCGGTAGTTTGCTGATGATCTTCACGCGAAATACACAGCGCCATCGGGCCGTAGCTGCTGTGATTCCAGGCAATCTGCGTAATCAGCGCATCGTCATAACGCAGCATGCGCACACTCTTCAGCGTCGCTTCCGGCAGCGTTAACTGCGCTGGCGTGAAATGCAGATCGAGATCGCGCGCGGTACGCGCCAGCGATTGCTGCAACACCGGCGGTGAACTGTCGACGTCGGCCAGCGTTTCCGCGCTGTACAGCGACATGTATTGTGCTTCCAGCTCACGGATCTTTTCGCTTTCACCCTGCTCAGCTTTGATTGCCGGTCGCGCCAGAAAACCGATACTGCTGCCCACCAGCAAAAAACTCACCGAAGCGGCGATCAGCGCGCGGCGGCTGACCTGCGGCGCGGACGGCGTCGTTGCCAGCAGATGCGCTAAGCGCGGTGCCATACGCTCAAGCGGTGCGTCATCCAGCATTGGCGCAAAGGCCTCAGCAAAAGGTTGATTGCTCTTCATCAACTCGGCAGTGCGTGCCGACAGCGCTTCGCTGCGCTTGAGTTCATTCTCAAACGTCAGCGCTTCATCCGCGCGCATCTCGCCATCCAGCCAGGCGACGATGGCCTCGTCCGCATAAGGCGAACTAAAACGTGCAGCCTTCACAAACGTTTCTCCTGTCCAGCCGGGCGCAAAGTGGCTGCGCTGGCTAAGGTAGTGCGCGCCGCCGCAAGGCGACTCATGATGGTGCCAATCGGCACCGCCAACGTATCGGCGGCTTCCTGATAGGTGAATCCTTCGACGTAAACCAGGAACACCGCGTTGCGCTGCGCTTCGGGCAACTGACTCACCCGCTGCATCACTTTGGCGTATTGCCGACGTTGCTCGTCATGCTGTTGCTGATCCGCCGCGACGAGTTCGTCGCTGTCGACAAAGCCTTGCCCGAGGCGCACCCGCTGCGCGCGCAGTTCATTGCTCCACACTGAATGCAGCACGCTAAATAGCCAGCGATCGATACGCGTGCCGGGCGTGTACTGCGCGCTGCGTTCCAGCGCCCGGACGCAGGTGGATTGCACCAGTTCTTCGGCGACATCGCGATTGCGTGACAGCACCATGGCGTAACGCCACAGGCGGGCCAGATGCGCCGCTAAATGCTGGCGGACTTCAGTGCTAGTGATGTTTTCGTCCTCTAAGTGCGGCGTTCATCAAGCTTCCGGATGGCCCTGAATCGCGGCGTTGAGATCGCGGTACTCTTCGCAATCCACGCCACACAGCGATTTAATGATGGTGAGCTGCTCTTTCGCCAGATCCGGCCGCCCTTTGATCATCCAGGCTTCACCCAGATATTCGCGCACTTTGGCATATTTCGGATCGAGCGCGATCGATTTCTGATAATAAGCCATGCCTTCGTCGGTTTTACCCAGCTTACGCGTGGCATAACCGCGATAGTTCCAGGCTTCTTTGGTGTTCTGATTATGCAGCGTATCCAGCAAGTTGATCGCCGCTTGATACTCGCCTTTTTTAGCCAGGTGATAAGCGTAATTGGTTTTGTCGCTGTCGCTCAGCATGCTGGTTTTCTCCGGCACGCAGGACTTAGATTTACTGTCGTAAACCTGGCCTTTCGGACAATCCGGCGTCTTTTTGTCACTGTCATCATCGCCCATTGCCAGTGAAGCAGGCGCATGCAGCGTCATTAGTAATACGGGCAGCGCTAACCAGCGTAACTTCATCATCGTATTCATGGTTAATCCTCATGGCGTGTCATGGATGGAACTCAGTGCTGAGGCAAACATTGACTCAGATACGCTGTAAACAACTCAGCCGCCCTTTCTATTCGGAAAAATTTAAAGTTTTTTTTAACATGAGAATTTTCTCCAGTTTGTTCCCTGAAGTGATTATGATTCTCACTTCATAAAAGGGACGCTTATGCTCAATATCTCGAAAAAGTGGCTGTTCGCCACGCTCGCTGCCGTCATTCTCCTGCTGTTGATCTGGCACTACGCCGGTTCACGCAACAATCCCAACGCGGTAGTCACCGCAGAAGTGCGCCAGGGCAATATCGAAAACGTGATTGCCGCCACCGGTAAAATGGATGCGATTGAACGCGTCAACGTCGGTGCGCAGGTTTCCGGGCAGGTAAAAAAGCTCTATATCAAAGCGGGCGATAGCGTCAGCAAAGGCCAGCTGATCGCCGAGATTGACGACCAGCCACAGCGCAGCGATTTGCGCAATGCGCAAGCGGCATTGAGCGTGGCGCAGGCCGATCTGGAAACCCGCGAAGCTGCGCTGGTGCGACAGCAAGCGCAATATCAACGCTTGCAGCAGATGATTAAAACCAATGCGATCTCGCGTCAGGATTTTGATACCGCCGAAGAAGACTGGCGCAGTGCGCGCGCAGAACTGACGGCGCAAAAAGCGCGCGTGATTCAGGCGCAGATCGAGGTAGACAAGAAGCAACTCGATCTCGGCTATACCCGCATCATGGCGCCCATGGACGGCACGGTTATCGCCATTGTTACCAAGCAAGGCCAAACGGTGAACGCGGTACAAACTGCGCCAACCATCGCCAAGCTGGCGCAGCTTGGCACTATGACGATTAAAGTGCAGATCTCCGAAGCCGACATCAACAATGTGCAGCCCGGCCAGCAAGCATGGTTCACCACTTTCTCCAATCCGGACAAGCGCTACAACGCCACGCTGCGCAGCCTCGAACTGGCACCGGAATCGGTGATGAAAGATGACGCACTGATGGGCAATAGCGAGAGCTCCTCGAGCAGCAGCACCAATGCGGCCGTTTACTACAACGCCCTGCTTGATGTGCCAAACCCGGACAACGCGTTACGTATCTCCATGACCGCGCAGGTGAATCTCATCCGTGATGCGGTGAAAGATACGTTGCTGGTACCGGTGCAGGCGACGAAGAAAGATGCCGACGGCAAAACCTATGTGGAAATCCCGGATCAGGATAACCAACCGGTGAAACGCATCATCACCACCGGCATCACTGACAGCGTTGATATTCAGGTGCTGAGCGGCTTAAAAGCCGGCGAGAAAGTGATCCTTGCCACGCAGACGGCGGGCGCTGACAAGGTGGTGATGTGAATATCATCGAACTGAAAAACATTCAGCGCAGCTATGTTAACGGTTCGCAATCTCTGCATGTGCTGAAAGACATTAACCTGAGTATCGCCAGCGGCGAACTGGTAGCGATTATTGGGCCGTCCGGTTCGGGTAAATCGACGCTGCTGAACATTCTCGGCTGCCTTGATGCGCCGGATAGCGGCGACTATTTGATTGGTGGTCAGAACACCGCCACGCTGTCGCCGGATGCATTGGCGAAAGTACGCCGCGAACACATCGGCTTTATCTTCCAGCGCTACCATCTGATGCCGGATCTCAGCGCCCTGAGCAACGTTGAAATCCCGTCGATCTACGCCAATCTGCAGGGCAAGGCGCGGCTGCAGCGCGCGGCGGATCTGCTGGCGCGATTAGGTTTGCAGGGCCGCGAGCATCACAAACCGGGCGAGTTGTCCGGCGGCCAGCAGCAGCGCGTCAGTATTGCGCGCGCACTGATTAACGGTGCCGAAATCATTCTTGCCGATGAACCGACCGGCGCGCTGGATTCGCACTCCGGAGAAGAGGTTCTGCGCATCCTGCACGATCTCAATCGCGAAGGTCACACGGTGATCATCGTGACGCATGACATGAAAGTGGCGCAGCACGCCGACCGTATTATTGAGATTCAGGACGGCGAGATTTTTGCCGACAGCGGCCGCAAACCGGATGCCAACCGCGCGCAATATGCACCCGCCGCGCGCAAAAGTCAGAGCAAGCTGCGCGGCTTTCTCGACCGCTTACGTGAATCATTGCGCATGGCGCTGAATGCCATGAACGCGCATCGGCTGCGCACCGCGCTGACCATGACCGGGATTATTTTTGGCATCGCGGCGGTGGTTACCGTAGTGGCGCTCGGCCAGGGCGCACGGCAAAAAACGCTGGAGAGTATTTCCGGGCTCGGCACTAACGTGGTGTCGATTTATGCCGGCGGTGATTTCGTCGAGGATGAAGCGCATCCGGTGCTGACGCTGGTCATGTCGGATGCGGATGTGATTGGGCGTCAGCAGTTTGTTGCGGCGGTCAGTCCGGAGATGATAGCCAATCAGCCGATTCGCTATCTCTCCAACTCATCAAAAACCTCGGTGTATGGCGTCGGCAAAGAGTATTTCCAGATTCAGGGCATCAAACTGCTGGAAGGCAGCAACTTCAGCGATGAACGTCACGCGCGTCAGGAGATCATTATTGATACCAACACGCGCAACAAACTGTTCGGCGAACAGGGTGAAAGCCCGATTGGCAAGATGATCGTGCTGGGTTCGGTGCCGGTGCGGGTGATTGGCGTGGCGGATAATAACGATGGCATGTCGCCCAATCGCCTCAGCGTTTGGCTGCCGTGGAGCACCGTGATGTATCGCATCAGCGGGCAAACCGCGTTGACCAGCATCAGCATTAAACTCAAGGACGATGTGGTGAGCGGCCCGGCGGTGGAATCGCTGACGCAACTATTGACCGCGCGTCACGGCACCAAAGATTTCCTGGTGTTCAACCGCGACAAATACCGTAAAGCGATTGAAGACGCCGCCGCAACGTTAACGTTGCTGATTCTGCTGGTCGCCTCGATTGCGCTGATGATTGGCAGCATCGGCGTGATGAACATCATGCTGGTGTCGGTAACGGAGCGTACCCATGAAATCGGCGTGCGCATGGCGGTAGGCGCGCGACGCGGCGACATCATGCAGCAGTTTATGATCGAAGCGGTTCTGGTCTGTCTGGTGGGCGGATCGCTCGGTGTCGCGTTAGCGCTGGTGATTGGACCGATTATCAGCCTGCTGGCGGGCGGCATGATTACGGCGATCTTCTCGTGGCAATCGGCAGGCGCGGCCTTTGCCTGCTCCACCATCATCGGCATGATTTTTGGTTATCTGCCCGCGCGCAAAGCCGCACGCATGGATCCGGTGGCGGCGTTAGCCAGCGAATAATCAAATCTCACGCCGTTGGGTCGCCATTCATGGCGACCTCCCCCTATCCCACTCACATCAACATCGGCAACGTCGCAGTCGCCGTTTGCTGGCTCGCCGCCAGATAGCGTGCATCGTGCGTCATCAACTCGTTAATCAGCACTTCCACCAGCAGCATCGCGCCCACTTTGCCGCTCAACGCACCGGCGTTGAACGGGCCTTCCGGCCGTGCGGCCACCAGCAGCATATCGGCTAAGCTGCCCATCGGGCTGCGAAGCGTATTACTCAGCATCAGCACACGCGCGTTTTGCTTTTTCGCCACTTTGACCACATGCATCACATCTTTGGTTGAACCGGAAGCGGAGATGGCGATCACCAAATCGCCCTCTTTTAACGTCGAGGCATTCATCGCCGCGCGATGCATATCACCAAACAGCTGTGCCGATTTACCTAAGCGCAACAGGCGATAGTGCAAATACTCACCGGTAATCGCGCTGGCCGCCACGCCGTAGATCTGGATGGTGTTGGCCTGATGCAGCGCCTCCACTGCAAGCTGTAACACCTCGCGGTTGATGAATTTCCCGGTATCCCGCAGCGCCTGCACCGTTTCCTCCACCAGCATGTCGATGCTGTCACCGCTGGCAATCGCGGCGGGCTGATTGTGTTGCACATCCAGCGCCAGCGCCATTTTGAATTCGGTATAGCCCTTGCAGCCGAGATGACGACACAGCCGCGTCACGCTCGCTTCGCTGGTGTCGGTCTCGCGCGCCAGTTCGGTGATGGTGAGATACAGCACTTTTTGCGGGTCGGTGATGATGAAATCGCCCAGCTTTTGCAGCGTCGGACTGTAGCCCGGCAAGCCCTGGCGCAAGTGCAGCAAGATGTTTTCATTGTCCGTCATGGCGGTCTCTCTGGTTCACGGCATTAATGGCGCACAGTGTGCAGCAGATTAGGGCATAAGTGAAAGCTATCACAATAATGATGGAAATTTTCACCTGATGAATTAGATTGTGGTAATAATTTTTACCATAACATCACTTCAGGGATAAAAATTTATGTCATCCATCTTCAGCGGTGCCTCCTCAGGAGGTTGGTTCGAAAAAGCCCAGCGTTTTGGCAAGTCATTCATGTTACCGATCGCCGTGCTACCGGCAGCCGGGTTACTGCTGGGCATTGGCGGCGCACTCTCCAATCCCAATACCATCAAAGCCTATCCGTTCCTCGATGTCGCCTGGCTACAAGGTGTGTTCACCATTATGGCGAGCGCCGGTTCGGTGGTGTTTGCCAACCTCGCGGTATTGTTTGCGGTTGGCGTAGCGGTAGGATTGGCCAAAAGTGACAAAGGCACCGCCGGATTGGCCTCGCTGCTGGCTTATCTGGTGATGAACGCCACCATTAATGCGCTGCTGACGTTAACCGGCGTGCTGGCGCAGGGCAACCTTAGCGCGGTAGGACAAGGTATGGCGCTTGGCATTCAAACCCTGGAAACCGGCGTATTTGGTGGCGTGGTGATCGGGCTGGTGACGGCCATGCTGCATAATCGCTACAACAAAATCGCCTTGCCGCAGTTCCTTGGTTTCTTTGGTGGCTCGCGCTTCGTGCCAATTATCAGTTCCCTGGTGGCCATTCTGGTGGGCGCGGCGATGACCATTGTCTGGCCGCATTTCCAGAAGCTGATTTTTGGCCTCGGCGGCTTGGTGGATGCCACCGGCTATTTCGGCACCTTTATCTACGGCTTCGTGCTGCGCATGCTCGGCCCGTTCGGCCTGCATCACATCTTCTATCTGCCATTCTGGACCACCGCGCTCGGCGGCAGCGAAGTGGTCAACGGACATCTGGTGGAAGGCACGCAGCGCATCTTCTTCGCCCAGCTTGCCGATCCCAATACCCAGCAATTCTACCTTGGGACCGCGCGCTTTATGTCCGGACGCTTCATAACCATGATGTTTGGCCTGATCGGCGCGTGTCTGGCGATGTATCACACCGCCAAACCGGAAAACCGCCAACGCGTGGCGGGATTGCTGCTGTCGGCGGCGCTGACCTCTTTCCTGACCGGCATCACCGAACCGATTGAGTTCTCGTTCCTGTTTATTGCGCCGGTGCTGTATGTCATCCACGCACTGTTTGATGGGCTGGCATTTATGATCGCCCACATCCTGCACATCACCATTGGCCAAACCTTCTCCGGCGGCTTGATCGATTTCATTCTGTTCGGCGTATTACAGGGCGAAGCGAAAACCCATTGGTGGTATGTCCCCCTGGTTGGCGTGCCGTGGTTCCTGCTCTATTACTTTACTTTCCGCCTGCTGATCACCCGCTTCAATTTCAAAACGCCGGGCCGTGAAGATGCCTGCATTGAAACAGCGCCGATGGTCGCCGGTGAACGTCCACTGCAGGTCATCGCGGCTTTAGGTGGCAAACAGAACATCGCCGAACTGGATTGCTGCGCCACGCGTCTGCGCATCACGCTAATCGACAGCAGCAAGCTCGATGAAAACGCATTGAAAGCCACCGGCGCACGCGCCGTGATCCAACGTGGCAAAGGCGTGCAGGTAATTTATGGCCCGCACGTCACCATTATCAAAAATGAAGTAGAGGAGTTACTCGCGCTATGAAAGCATCCATGCTGGCCCAGATTCAGGGAAAACTGGTGGTCTCGTGTCAGGCTCTGGAAGATGAGCCGTTACACAGCCCGTTTATTATGTCGCGCATGGCGTTGGCGGCAATGGAAGGCGGCGCAGCAGCGATTCGCGCCAACAGCCTGATCGACGTGCAGCAGATTATGCAAACTGTGGATTTGCCGATTATCGCCATTATTAAACGCGACTATCCCGGCAGCGATGTGTATATCACCGCGACGCTGCGGGAAGTGGATGAGTTGATGGTGGCGAATCCGGCGATGATTGCGCTGGATGCCACGCTGCACACGCGACCTGGTGATTTGCAACTGCCGGCATTAGTGACAGCGATTCGCCAGCGCTATCCGCAACTGCTGCTGATGGCTGATATCGCCACGGTGGAAGAAGCGCGCAAGGCAGCGGAATTAGGTTTCGATTGTGTCGGCACCACGCTGCACGGTTACACCGCAGAAACGCAAGGCTGTTATCTGGCGGCCGATGACTGCCGCTTCCTGCGTGAGGTTTTAGCTGCGGTAGCGGTGCCGGTGATCGCCGAAGGGAATGTCGAAACCCCGGAAATGGCGGCGCATTGTCTGGCGCTGGGCGCACATGCGGTGGTGGTGGGCGGCGCGATAACGCGTCCACAGCAGATAACGCGCCGCTTTGTGAATGCCATTAGTTAAGCGTAAAACGGTCGCCATGAATGGCGACCCTACGAAATTTACTGCGTTGAACTGTTTTTCTGATTCATTGCGGCGGCAAGTTCAGCTGGCGCCATCTGATGCAGGTCTTTATACAAACTCGCCATATACAGCACGATTACGATCGAGAATGGCAATCCGCAAAGCACCACCGCCGTTTGCATCGCGCTGAAGCTTCCTGCATACAGCAAACCGGCGCATACCAGCGTGGTGACGCATGCCCAGAAGATACGTAGCCAGGCGGGCGCATCATCGCTCACGCTGCCGCCTTTGCTCGACAGATTGGCAATCATCAGCGTGCCGGAATCGACTGGCGTCAGGAACAGCACAAAGCTGATCAGGATGGTGAATCCGGCGACAACCTGGGTAAACGGCAAATATTCAAACATCTTAAACACCGCCATCGGCGGATCGCTCAGCGCGATTTCGCCGAGAATGGCATGTCCACCTTCCAGCACCAGACTGATGGCGGTATTGCCGAACAGCGACAGCCACGCCAGCGTGAAGCCCAGCGGAATTAACAACACGCCGAAGATCAATTCGCGGATAGTACGACCTTTGGAGATGCGCGCGATAAACAGGCCCACAAATGGCGCCCAGGCAACCCACCACGCCCAGTAGAACAGCGTCCATGCGCCCTGCCACTGACGCGCCTTACCGTATAAGTAAAGGTCGAAGCTTTTACCGACAATCGAGGTGAGATAATCCCCGACGTTCTGCATCATGCCGTTAACCAGCGTCATCGTCGGTCCGGCAACAAACACGAACAGCAGCAGCAAACACAGGAAACCGACGTTGATGTTGGACAGCATCGCGATGCCTTTCTCCACGCCCGTCACCGCCGCCAGCGTGGCCACAATCATCATCACCACGATCAGAATCATTAGCACGTGGATGTTTTGCGGAATGTGGAACAGATAGTTAAGGCCGGAGTTGACCAGCAACGCGCCGATGCCGAGGTTGGTCACCATCGAAATCACCGTCACCAGAATGCCAAAGCTATCCACCAAGTGACCAATCCAGCCATGAATGCGTTTACCGAACAGCGGATAGAGCGCGGAACGAAGCGCCAATGGTAAATCGCGGCGATAGGCAAACCACGCCAGCGCGGTGGCGATCAACGCATACAGCGCCCAGCCATGCAGGCCCCAATGTAAGAAGGTGATCGCCATCGCCTGGCGCGCCGCTTCGACAGTGCCGCCCTGTCCTTCCGGTGGCTGCAGGAAGTGATCGAGCGGTTCATAGGCGCCGTAATACACCAGCGCAATACCAATACCGGCTGAGAACAACATCGCTACCCAAGAGGCGTAACCAAACTGCGGTTTTTCATCCTCATGGCCGAGTTTGAGTTGGCCGAAACGCGACAGTGCCAGCCAGAACACAAACACCATACACACCACCATCAGCAGCATGTAATACCAGCCAAACATATCCGCAACCCAGAGCTGGGCATGGTTAAGCCATTTCTGGCTGGCGGAGGGATACAACACAATCATGAAGGCCAGTACCAGGATCACGCTGGCGGAGCTGAGGAATACCGCGAAATTCACGCGGATTGGTTCTTCTTCTGGTTTGAGGGAGTTTTGACTATTCACTGTCATGGTTCATTTCCTTGGTGCAGGTAACAGCGGCTCCGGATGGAAACACTCAGTTAACATTCGGCCACATTTATTTGACATTCTTGCAGCATAAAGTACATTGATTGAACGTTCAATCAATCAATAATCCCCTCAATAAAAATTAAATCGGAGTCGTGACGGTGCGCAAAGAAATCCCCGAGAAACGCAAAGAGCAGCTGATTAACGCCGCATTCGAAACCATTGGCGACGTTGGGCTGGCGGGGATCACCATGTCGCAGGTCGCTAAAGAGGCGGGCATGTCGACCGGGATCGTGAGCCACTACTTTGGTGATAAAGAGGGATTGTTAAACGCGACGATGCGCAAGATCCTACGCGATCTGCGCGATGGCATTGCCGAGTGTCGGGCAAACGTGCCAGAGCAGGATCTGCGTGCCCAGCTTTATGCGGTGATCGATGGCAACTTCCATCCGAGCCAGACCAGCGCGAACTCAATGCGTGCCTGGCTCGATTTCTGGGCCGCGAGCATGCACAACAGCGAATTGCGCCGTCTGCAGCGCCTCAACGATCGTCGTCTTTACTCGAATATTTGCTGCCTGTTTCGTCAGGCGATGTCGCAAGAAATGGCGCGTAAATCCGCACGCGGACTGGCGGCGTTGATTGATGGTTTGTGGCTGCGCGGCAGCCTGACCGGAAAGGATTTTGATGTAGAGCAGGCCTGCTTGATCGCCCGCGATTATGTCGATGAAAAACTGGCATCGCTGCCAGCTGCGTAACAAAAAGAGCCAATAGCTAAGGAACAGAAGAGAATGGCAAAGTACCCAACACAAAAACTCTACATTGACGGTCAGTTGACCGATGCCAGTGGACAAGAGACCTTCGATACCATTAATCCCGCCAACGGTGAAGTACTGGCGCAGGTGCAACGTGCCACCCAGGCTGACGTGGAGCGCGCGGTCGAAAGCGCCGAGCGTGGTCAGCGCATCTGGGCGGCGATGACCGCCACTGAGCGCTCACGCATTTTGCTGCGTGCCGTCGCCATCCTGCGTGAGCGCAATGACGAACTGGCCGCGCTGGAAACCCTCGATACCGGTAAGCCCCTCTCTGAAACCTCGGCGGTGGATATCGTTACCGGCGCCGACGTGCTGGAGTATTACGCTGGCCTGGCGACCATCATCGAAGGCGAACAGTATCCGCTGCGCGACACCAGTTTCTTCTACACGCGCCGCGAGCCGCTGGGCGTCACCGTCGGCATTGGCGCGTGGAACTATCCGATTCAGATTGCGCTGTGGAAATCCGCACCCGCGCTGGCCGCAGGTAACGCCATGATCTTCAAGCCCAGTGAAGTCACGCCGCTCAGCGTGCTGAAACTGGCGGAGATCTACACCGAAGCGGGCGTGCCCGACGGCGTGTTTAACGTAGTGCAAGGCGCTGGCCGAGAAGTGGGCCAATGGCTGACCGAACATCCGCGCATTGCCAAAATCTCCTTCACCGGCGGCATTGAAACCGGCAAAAAAGTGATGGCGAGCGCGGCAGGTTCGACGCTGAAAGAAGTGACCATGGAGCTGGGCGGCAAATCGCCGCTGTTGATTTTACCGGACGCGGATATTGAGCAAGCAGCCGATATCGCCATGATGGCGAACTTCTACAGCTCCGGCCAGGTGTGCACCAACGGCACGCGCGTGTTTGTGCATCATTCGCAAAAAGCGGCGCTGGAACAGGCGCTGCTGCTGCGCGCGCAGCGTATTCGCCTTGGTCAGCCAATGGACGCCGACACCAACTTCGGCCCGCTGGTGAGCTTCGCGCACATGGAAAATGTGCTGCGCTATATTGAACTCGGCAAACAGCAAGGCGCGAAAGTGCTGATTGGCGGCGCGCGCGAAACCCGTGGTGCTTATGCGCAAGGCGCGTGGGTGCAGCCGACCATTTTCACCGATTGCGAAGATCATCACACTATCGTCAAAGAGGAGATCTTTGGCCCGGTGATGAGCATCCTCACCTACGACGACGAAGAAGAAGTAATCCGCCGCGCCAACGATACCCACTTCGGCCTGGCGGCTGGCGTGGTCACAAAAGACCTGGCCAGCGCACACCGCGTGATTCACCGCCTTGAAGCCGGCATCTGCTGGATCAATAGCTGGGGTGAATCGCCGGCGCAAATGCCGGTTGGCGGTTATAAACAGTCTGGCGTGGGTCGCGAGAACGGCATTTCTACCCTCGCCCATTACACCCGCATCAAATCCATTCAGGTTGAACTGAACCCGTTCACCTCCGTGTTTTAATCGAAGGAACGCAAGATGAGCATCACCAGGGAGTACGACTACATCATTATTGGTGCGGGTTCAGCCGGCAACGTGCTGGCCACGCGCCTGACCGAAGACGCCAACGTCAGCGTGCTGCTACTGGAAGCGGGCGGTCCGGATTATCGCCAGGATTTCCGCACGCAGATGCCTGCCGCGCTGGCTTTCCCGCTGCAGGGCCGCCGCTATAACTGGGCTTACCAGACCGATCCTGAGCCGCATATGAATAACCGTCGCATGGAGTGCGGACGTGGCAAAGGTCTGGGCGGATCGTCGCTGATCAACGGCATGTGCTACATCCGGGGTAATGCGCTGGATTACGATAACTGGGCGAAGCAGCCGGGACTGGAAAACTGGAGCTATCTCGATTGCCTGCCTTACTTCAAAGCCGCCGAGCGCCGCGATATCGGCGGTAATGACTATCACGGCGATTGCGGCCCGGTGAGCGTCACCACGCCAAAATCCAGCAACAACGTGCTGTTCCACGCCATGGTGGAAGCAGGCGTGCAGGCCGGTTATCCGCGTACCGATGATCTGAACGGTTATCAGCAGGAAGGTTTCGGTCCGATGGACAGAACCGTGACGCCAAAAGGCCGTCGCGCCAGCACCGCACGCGGTTATCTCGATCAGGCGCGTTCACGTCCGAATCTGACGATTGAGGTGCACGCGCTGACCGACCGCATTCTGTTTGATAACAAACGCGCCTGCGGCGTTAAATGGCTGCAAAAAGATCACCCGCACGAAGCACGCGCGCGGCGTGAAGTGCTGCTGTGCGCTGGCGCGATTGCCTCGCCGCAGGTGTTACAGCGTTCGGGTGTTGGTCCGGCTGAGTTGCTGAAAAGTCTGGATATCCCGTTGGTGCACGATCTGCCGGGTGTGGGCGCGAACCTGCAGGATCATCTGGAAATGTATCTGCA
This sequence comes from Pantoea sp. S18, assembly GCF_045689705.1. Lineage (NCBI taxonomy): Bacteria > Pseudomonadati > Pseudomonadota > Gammaproteobacteria > Enterobacterales > Erwiniaceae > Pantoea > Pantoea sp. S18. The sequence goes on from NZ_CP142689.1 coordinate 762,532, forward strand.
ATACGAGTGCAAGCAGCCGGTTTCGCTGGCGCCAGCGCTCAAGCTACACAACCAACCGGCGATTGGTGCCGAATGGTTATTCAACGGCAGCGGCATCGGTGCCAGCAACCAGTTTGAAGCGGGTGGTTTTATTCGCTCTGACGAAGAGTTTGAGTGGCCGAATATTCAGTATCACTTCCTGCCGGTGGCGATTAACTACAACGGCTCGAATCCGATTAAAACGCACAGCTTCCAGGCGCACGTCGGCTCCATGCGCTCGCCAAGCCGGGGACGCGTGCAGGTCACTTCTAAGGACCCGAACGCACATCCGAGCATCCTGTTTAACTACATGTCGGACGATCAGGATTGGCGTGAATTCCGTGCGGCGATTCGCATCACCCGTGACATCATCGCGCAGCGCGCACTCGATCCGTTCCGTGGCCGAGAAATCTCACCCGGTTTAACGGTGCAAAGTGATGACGAGCTGGATAAATTCGTGCGTGAACATGCTGAAACCGCTTATCACCCGTCATGCTCGAATGCGATGGGTTATCACGATATGGCGGTAGTCGGGAATGACGGGAAAGTGCACGGCGTTGAGGGCTTGCGCGTGGTGGATGCGTCGATCATGCCGCAAATCACCACCGGCAACTTAAACGCGCCAACCATTATGATCGCCGAGAAAATTGCCGACATGATTCGCGGTCGCCCGCCGTTACCGCGTGAAAACGTGCCTTACTATGTCGCCAACGGCGCACCGGTGCGTCGCCAGCCTCAGTAATTAATCATTAAGGGTTCACGTTCGGCGTGAACCCTTTTTTCTGCTGAGCTGCCCATCTTCCACGAAAAAAACCAAACCGTTCAAGGTTATCCACAATCCCCGTGCGTAGAGTCGGCGTTATCCTGTGGATAAAACTCGCCTCGCGCCACACAGCGCCCGATGCGCGCGTGCGGTTACTTTTCGCACGATTATCAAATCATGCAGTGACCGAGCGCCCCACTTTCCCCATGGCAAAAACGTTGACTGCCGCTAACAGCGCGGCGGCAGCAAAGGCGCTGACGAAACCGCCGGGCAGATACGCCATAAAGACCGCGAGAAACTGGCCGGAAAAAATCGCCATCGATAAACGCGCCAGCTGGCGGCCGCGTTCCTGCGGCTGGCTAATCTCCACCGTCAGATGATTAACCAGCGGAATCGACAGACCAAATCCCATGCCCAGCAAAATGCCGCCCGGAATAAACAGCACCATGTTTGGCGCAGCGGCAAACTCCAGATGCGCCAGCAGATAACAGACAAACGCCATCACTAAGGCTGGATAACTGCCAAAGCGCTGCGACACGTCGGGCATGATGGCGGCGGCCAGCACCGCCACCAGCGAGACGAAAGAGAGAAAATAGCCAATGTGCGCGGCATCAATGCCCATCACGGCAAAACGTTGCGGCAACATGATCACGGCGGTGAAAAAGCACATCATCGAGCAGAGCGCGGCGAGTAAAACCGGACGCAGCGCGCGATCGCTGTTTCCCGCCTTCTCATCTACAGATTCCGATGCCGCCAACTGCGGCGGGCGTGGCACGGTGATCAACACCATCAGCAACATCAGCCAGGCAAACAGGTAAAGCCCATACGGCCAGCGCCAGCTGATGGACGCCAGAATACCGCCAATAAACAGAAACAGTACGCCACCCAGTTCGATCGACATCCCTTGCCGCGCCATCATTTTCAGACGCGCTTCACCGCTGTAGAAGCGGGCGATCAAGCTGGTACCCGCCGCCATCACGATTGCGGTGGCACAGCCGAGTAAAAGACGATCGATGATCTGCGGTAGCGCGCCAGGCAACCACGCGCCTGCGACGCCGAAAAGGCCGTAGCAAAACAGTCCGATGAGCAGAAGTGGATAAGCGCCCCAGCGATCGATGGCACGTCCCGCTAACGGACCCGCCAGTACCACGCCAAGCGACGGCAGCGTGACCAGCCAGCTTGCCAAATGCGCGACGCCAAGTTGCGCAGCGATTTCGCTGAGTCCGGGAACAATCACACAGCCCACCATAATCGTCAGGCAACTAACCGCTAATAAGGTAAATGCGCCGGTAGGTTTAAGGGATGACACATCAACTCCTGATATCCACATAATGGACATAAACACCGAATAGTGGACGACAGTGTTAGAGGAATCGGCGGCGCTGTCAATCGCCGAGCGCCATCGTGCTATAGTGTTGCCAGCTCAAACGCACGGAATCCTTAAAAATGAGTGTGGAAACAGAAACTAACGGATCACAGGTGATCGCGCGGGCCGCCACGATTTTGCGCGCGCTGGAAGATCGTCCGGCGGGATTAACTATGTCGGCGTTGGCGAAAATCACTGCATTACCGCGCACCACCGTGCATCGGCTGGTGACTTCGCTGATCGCTCAGCAGCTGTTGTTGCAGGATAGCGATGGCATCAAATTGGGTCCGGCGCTGGCTCGTCTCGCGGCATCGGCGCATACCGATATCATCGCGCTGGCACAACCGGCAATGGCGACACTCGGCCGTCGTACGCGTGAAACCGTCGATCTCTGCGTCTGGCGCGGCAGCCATACCGTGTTGGTGAGTCAATTTGTTTCCGATCAGGAGTTGCGCGTGGCATCGCCGGTAAGCACCGCGTTTCCCTCGCACTGCGCGGCACACGGCAAAGCGTTACTGGCGGAGCAATCTGAAGAGGCGCTGGCAAGCTTGCTGCCACAGCTGAAAGAGATGCGCACCGAGAAGACGTTGCAAGATAGTAAGGTGCTGCTGAAAGAGATCGCCGTTACGCGAAAGCAAGGTTATGCCATTGATCGTGAAGAGCATGCGCGCGGGGTTTGCGGCATCAGCGTGGCGCTGCAAACCAGCGCGGGTGAACGCTATGCTTTAGCGATAGCCGCACCGGCAATGCGTTTTGATGAGCAGTTCGCGCATTTGCTGGCGTCGCTGCTGCAGGCAAAAGCCGAGATTGAAGCGCTAGTGGCGCGTTAAACCGAACCTTCTTTTTCGATCACTAATACGCGCGCTTCGCCTTGCGGGTGCGCAACATGCTCGGTACCGATGCTGGCGTAAAAAATGTCGCCGGTATTGAGCAGCACTTTCTGCACCTCGCCCGCTTCGCGGTAATGCATCTCTACCGCGCCGTCCAGCACCGCAAACACTTCTTCGCCATCATTGATGTGCCACTTGTAAGGTTGGTTGGTCCAGTGCAGACGCACGCTGGTGCCGCCGAAGTTGGCGATGTCTAATGCATCCCAGGCTTTGGCAGGTGAGAAGTTTTTGCTGACGTAGGTTTTCATGCGATATCCGTGTAGAGGAGAACTGGGTTGATGATACACAGAGCGCAGGCGGGCGGCGGGACATGCACAAGCCATTTACGGACATGCAGATACAACAAAGCCGCCCGGAGGCGGCCTTAACACGACGGCTTGTGCGACTAACTTATTTATACAGCTCTGCAGTCATGTGTACGCGGTTGTTAGTGTTGGCACTAGTGATTTTGTACTGTGCGCCCTGCTCTTGAGCCTGAGCTGCGATTTTCGCTTCTGCGCCATCCAGAGTTGAAGACTGAACTGAAATGCTCTGTGCAAAGCTAGCAGCAGACATCATTGAAAGAGCAGCAACGGCGGCGATAGACAGTGTTTTGATAGTTTTCATGGTCATAATCCTTAGTGGTTTTTATTAGAAGACTGTGTGCCTTCGATGAGAATAATAATAACTGATGTTATCGTTTCAATATTAACCATTAGTGCGATCACGATAACTTACGTAACTATACAGTTTCCGGCGCTTTGTCGACAAAAAAGGCCGCCCGTAGGCGACCTGTTCTGGCACATCCGTATGCAACCATCCGTTATTTGTAAAGTTCTGCAGTCATATGTACGACGTTACCGTTGCTTGCTTCCAGAATTTTGTATTGCTCACCATTCTGTTTTGCCTGTGCAGCGATTTTGGCTTCAGCACCATCCAGCGTCAGAGAAGTAGCTGAAACGGTCTGTGCGAAGCTGGCAGCAGACATCAGTGAAAGAGCGGCGGCAGCAGCGATAGTCAGAGTTTTGATAGTTTTCATGGTCGTATTCCTTTGGTTGTTTGATTTGAAGGCTGTGCGCCTTCGATGGAAACAATAATAACCACTGAAACTATTATCAGATTAACTATTAGTGCGATCACAGTTAATCAACTCATTATCACTATGCCAGCTCGAGCTCTGTGATCACCCTTTTCACTTCCGCCACATCCATCGCCGAAAGCGAACGCAGTGGGCGCGGCAGGCAATCATACTCAGCAAGACCCAGCACGCTGGCCGCCGCAGCGATGACGCGAATACTGCCGCCGTGTTGGGTAAATAGCGCCCAAAGCGGTGCGAGCCGCTGTCCCTGTTCGGCTACCGCCGCAAAATCGCCCGCCATCGCCGCATCTGTCATTGCTTTAGCGGTGCGCGGGAACAGTCCGCCGCACACTGAATACCACACTTCACAACCGGCGATCAGGCCTGCTGCGGCAAAGGCATCGCCGCTGATCCCAATGGTGACGTCTTGCGGTAATTGATCACGCAAAGCCTTTACCCGTTGCGTAGCCGCTGCGATATCGGCGGGCACGCCGGGAATTTTGATGGAAGCGATATGCGGCAGCGTGGCGATACGCGCATGCAGCGCATCGGAGAAGACAAAGTGGCTGGTGCCGGGATTATCATAAATGCACACCGGCAACGAAACGTGGCGCGTGACATCCTGATACAGGCCAAACACTTCGTCATCAGTGAGTTTCTGATAGGAAACGGCGGGCAGCAGCAACGCGCTGGCGCCGGCCTGTTGCGCATCTTCGGCAAGTCGCAGCACTTCGTCGGTGCTCACCGCGCCAATGCTGACCATCACCGGAATAGCGTCCGCATGCTGCACCGCCAGCGTCGCAATGCGCTTGCGCTGTTCGCGCGTGAAATAGGCGTAGCTGCCGGTGGATCCCAGCACGCCAAGCGAATCGACTTTTGCTGCCGTGAGCCGCGCAAGGATATTAAGAAAAGCTATCTCATCAATTCCAGAAGCATTCAGCGGAGTCAGGGGAAACGCACTCAATCCTTTAAACATAGCCAGCGCCTTATTCGTCATTAACAGGGGAAAACAGCTTAACCTGCACAGTTATAAGCCATCAGAAACAAAAATGCCCTCTTACGAGGGCATGAATTATCGCTACAGCTTGAGGGGATTATTTCAGTGCGATGCGCGCAATCTGATCCTGGCCTTTGGTTGAGGAGTCTTTATTAAACTCCGCTTTCAACGTTACATATAGCGTGTTGTTGTCTGGGCCAATCAGCAGGCTGTTTGGATTGTTATCAAACGACCAGCTGTTTTTTACCGCGTACGTGGTGGCATCCAACTGCAGCACTTTCTTCGATTCGCGCTGGCTGATGTAGATCTCATTACGTTTGGCATTGAATTTGATAGCCAGCGCATCGCCTTCAATACGTTTGATCACTTTGCCAGTGCGCTCATCAAACACCAGCGTGGCTTTGCCTTTCGAATCGTCGGTGACGAACAGGCGACCTGTTGCCGGATCTTCAGCCATATTCAGGAACAAGTACTCTTTACCGTCGCCCGCCGTCCAGCGCTTCTCAATTTTGTGCGTGCGTGGATTGATTACCAGAATCTCGCCCGCGCCGTTGGTCGCATAAATGCGCTCAGTCAGCGGAGAATAGATGATGCCGGTTACCCATTTGCCTGCATTTTTGATGGTAGCTTTCAGCTTGAAGGTTTTCACGTCAACCACTGAGATATAACCCGGATCGGCCACGCGACCGACATACAACTCGTTGCCGTGCCACAGCACTTCACGCGCACCCGCCGGATAACCTTCTTTATCTTTCTTGCCTGGGAAGACTAAACGTTCCAGCACTTTGCCGCTTTGCGCATCCACTTTCGAGATGGCGCCATCCAGCGAGTTGGTGGTGTAGAACACGCTACCCGCTTCGTCGATCGCCGTACCGAAGTTTTTAAGATCGGTATGCGTCACGCCTTTGGTTTCCAGCGTGGTTGGGTCGAGACGATAAATCACACCGCCGTTCACGTCTTTAAAGCTCTGCGCGCTGGCAACGTATAACGCTTTCGCAGCAGGCGAGTACGCCATTTCATACAGGCCATCGCCCAAGGTGCGCTGGGTCAGAGAAGTATCAACAGGCTTGGCAGCAGCGGCTGGCGCTTCGGCTTTTTTAGCCGGAGCCTGGCAAGCGGTCAGGCTGAAAGCAGCGACAATCGCTGCAGCTAAGGCGGCTTTGCGCGGGCTAAATAACGATTTCATGCTCAACTCCATCAATGGATGAACGGCTCCGTGGCGCGCGGGCGCGCACGGAAAATACAAGAAGAATGAGAATCATACGCATTAGCATAAACTTAGCAACTTTCTCGACGATCTTCCGTACTTTGCCGTGAATACTCGCTTGCTAGTCGCACACCTTTCTTAGCCATAAAACGTCCTGATATCGCTTTAAAAACATGAAAACGTTAGCAATTAACAGGTTATTTTTATCCGTAAGCCACTGATTCCAAGCCCACTTACACATTATTACAATTGCAGTTGAAACCTTCGGCGGATTCTTTAAAGCAAATGATTATCATTGGCTTTCTCAATAAATGCGCAGTGGCGGGTTGCACGTTCTCTCTTCCGCCCTTTCCGGCTGATAAGTAACGGCGCAAACAATAAAAAACGAAGCAAAACAGCTTCCTATAACACAGGTTTCTACAGGAAATTTTATGTCTGGCATCAGGAAAACCTTTAACGTCTCACTGCTGGCGGTGACTATTCATGCACTGCTTGCGCCAAACATGGCGCAGGCGGCAAGCGACACGCAGCAGGATTTGGTGGTCGATGCATCCGCAACCGGCGACAGCGATAACAACGAAAAGCAGGATTACGCGGTAAAAACCACGCGAGCGGGCACCAAATTGTTGCTAACGCCACGCGATGTGCCGCAGTCGATGAGCGTGGTGACTCAGCAGCGCATGCAGGATCAGAACCTGCAATCGGTGAACGATGTATTGACCAACGCCACCGGCATCTCAACTAACCTGATCGACAGCGAGCGCTCGGAATACTATTCGCGCGGCTTTAAAGTCACCAACTTCTCCTTCGATGGCATTCCCACGTCGGTTAATGACAACTGGAACTACGGCGATGCCGCCTCGGATACCGCCATTTACGATCGTATTGAGATCGTACGCGGTGCCACCGGATTGATGACCGGCGCGGGAAGCCCGTCAGCATCGATCAACATGGTACGCAAACACGCCGACAGCAAAACCTTCACCGGCACGGTCAGCGCCAGCTACGGCAGTTGGAACAAACAGCGTTATGTTGCCGATCTCTCTGCGCCGCTGAATCAGGATGGCAGCCTGCGCGGCCGCGTGGTGACCGGTTACAGCGATGAAGACAGCTGGCTCGATCGCTACCACAAAACCAAAAAATTCCTCTACGGCGTGATTGATGCCGACCTCACCGAGCACACCACGCTGTCGCTGGGCTACGACTACGAAGATGCCAACACCGGCAATCCAACGTGGGGCGGCTTGCCGATGTTCTATAGCAACAATGCCACCACGCATTACGATCGCAGCCTCAACTCCGCCGCCAACTGGGCACGCTACAACACCAATTCGCGCAAAGTGTTCGCCGACATCGATCATAACTTCGATAACGGCTGGAACATCCACGTCAATGGCACGCACGCGGAGAATACCTTCAACGATAAGTTGCTGTATGTCATGGGCAGCCCTGATCAGGACAGCGGCGAAGGCACCACCGGCTACGGCAGTATGGATCGCGGCAAACGCCAGATGGATTCCTTCGACGGCTACGCCAGCGGCCCGTTTGAGCTGTTAGGGCGTCAGCATCAGTTGATGGCGGGCGTAAGCTACAGCCGCCAGCACAACGCCACTTACAGCCAGGATGGCGTTACCGACCTGGAAAACTATGATATCGCCTCAGGCGATATGGGCATTTTCAACAACAGCTGGAACGGCAACATCGCCGAGCCGCAGTGGCAAGGTTGGTATCAGAATGCCGACGATACCATTCGTCAGAAATCAGCTTATACCGCCGCGCGCTTCTCGCTGGCCGATCCGCTGTCGCTGATTATTGGTGCACGCTATACGCAGTGGAGCACCAACGGCAGCAGCGGCGATATGACCAAAAATAACACCACGCCGTACGCTGGTTTGGTGTATGACATCAACGATACATGGTCGGCATATGGCAGCTATACCTCGATCTTCCTGCCGCAAACCTACCGCGATACCAGCGGCAAATACCTGTCGCCGGTTACCGGTAAAAGCTATGAAACCGGCCTGAAGTCCGCCTGGTATGATGGTCGATTAACCGCGACCGTGGCGGTATTCCGTATTGAGCAGGACAACGTTGGTCAGGCGATTAATGGCGTCTATCTGAGCGGCAACGAACAGGCTTATGCGCCCGCCAAAGGTGCAGTGAGTAAAGGTGCGGAGTTTGAGCTGAACGGCGCGCTAACAGATAATCTGCAGCTGACTTTCGGTGCCACACGCTACGTGGCGCGGGATAAAGATGGACGTTTCAACAGCTATCAGCCGCAAACTTCCTTCAAACTGTTCACCCGTTATCAGCTACCAATGTTGCTGGATCTGACGGTTGGCGGCGGCATCAACTGGCAGAACCGCGTGTTTGAAGATGCCACCAATGCCAGCGGCGATACCGTGCGCGTTTATCAGGGCAGCTTCCCGCTGGCATCGCTGTTTGCGCGTTATCAGGTGACTAAGCAGGTGGCGGTGCAGGCGAACGTCGATAACCTGTTTGATCGTGAATATTACAGCTACATGAACAGCTATGTTTATGGCGCGCCGCGCAGTGTTTCGATGAGCCTTTCATACCAGTTTTAATTAACCGTAGGGTCGCCATTCATGGCGACCCATTCAACCCTTCGCACATTTATGCGGACCCATCAAACCTTGTTTTTATAATTGAAACTGATCTGCGAATTCTGTTCTTTCGGCAAACGGCGCGCCTCTAAATAAACCGATTTCCAGTACGGATTATTTAGCGAAGAGCGCATCACGCCCTGGCTCACCGACGCGTGCAGGAATTGATGATCGGTGTCATAAAAGCCGACGTGCAGCTCGCGCTTAATGCGGAAGAACACTAAATCACCGGGTTGCAGATGCGCCTGATCCACCGGTTTGCCCATGGCAATTAACTCTTTGGTGGTGACGCGATCCATCGGAATATTGAAGCGATCTTTCAGCGTGCGCCAGACAAATCCTGAGCAATCGACGCCGGTTAATTGCGTACCGCCCCACTGATATTTGGTCCCTTCCCACGAATGCATTTGATCGTGCAGCGCGGCAATCACCGGAATTAAATCGGGCTGTTTGCCACCGTCTGCCGAGGTATCCACGCTGTCCTCTGCAGGCGCATGCGAAGACTTAGAAGAACAACCGGCCAAAGTAAAAAGAAACAGGCAGGCGATAACTTTGCTGGCGGCAGAATTGATCATGTGTTGGTGTTTTCGCTGAGGGAGACAGTGTTTAGAGATTTATACCGTAAAAAAGTTGCAGAAATAAATAGGCGTGCGGTGAAATCTTTTATTTGCCGGTTGTTTTTACCTAAGTTTACGCAACGGTAACATCTTGTATTTGGGTTAAAAATCTATTTCCAGCGCTGCGCTTTTTCTGTGCAGGAGAATATTTGCGCTCCTGCACAGAATGACATCAATTTCGACTTACAGCTGTACGTTTAATACTTGCCGGAGAAATTGGCGCTAATACGCTGCGCCAGATAATCCTTCGCGGAAATAGGCGGATATTTTTTCTCCGGTCCTTCAATAATCACGTCTTCGTTCGCCTGGCAGAAAAACGCCAGGCTGTAGCGTGCCGGCACCGATTCACCCGGCAGCGGATTGCTAACGCGATGGAAATTCGACGGTAGCTTGTCGTCACTCCAGCGCATCAACATATCGCCGATATTACAGGTAATTAAGCCTTCCAGCGGCGCGATCGGCGTCCAGATTTGCTCCTCCATCTCTTTGCCCGGACACACTTGCAAACCGCCCTGCCCATCACGCTGGAACAGCAAGGTCAGGCAATCGAAATCGGTATGTGCTCCAGCGCGCCAAGGACCATCTGGCTCACCGCTAATAGCAAAGTAGTGCAGCATCCGCAGCGTGCTTTGGTAGGTTTCGCGTGATGGCTCATGCGCTTTGGCAAAGAAATCGTCGGGGAATCCCAGCTTCAGGGCAAAACAGGAGAGCAAGCGCATGCCCACTTCCCAGCACTGACGCTCAAACTTCAGTACATCATGTTGGAAGCCGGGCAAAGTGGCATCATCCGGCCATAAGCCTTCCATACGCGGACGCGTCACCTGATACGACTCTTTTTGGTCCGGTTTACCGGTGGAGGGACGAATCTGCGCGCGGTATTCCCAGCCGGCATTGCGGCTGAGTGGATGACGCGCTTTGTCACTTTGTGGCAGCGCAAAAAAGCGCTCGGCGTTAGCAAAAGCCGCATTGATGTCGTCGAGGGGAATACCGTGGCCGGAAACCTGGAAGAAGCCAATTTCAGTGGCGGCTTGCCACAACTGATCGGCTATTTCGGCTTTACGTTGATCGAAATCTGAGAGATCAATGATGCGCACATCACGCGCCGCTTCCACGCCGCGCGCGCCCATCCGCGATTCTTTTGCCAGTTCATGCATGTCATAAGTGGTCTTTTCCATTGGTGCACCTCGTTATTGAGCGATAACGGATGACCCACCCGCTGAGTGGCAGTCATCCCCGCGCCTGCTTAACGTGCAGGCGATCGAGCAATGACCCACCGGGTGAAACCACGGTTGACAGCTTCTACTCAGTTTCAACCAAGCAAAGGCTGTGCCAGCTCACGGTGCTCCGTTAAATCAACAAGTTAAGCCATTTTGCGCATCATGCCTGCACAACGGCGGTGCAAAAATGGGCGCCTTGCATCATCAACGATCAGCGGATGACGCAAAATCTCATCACATTTCAGATTAAACTCAATAGTTTCATCGTGTTACATAAATGGCATGCGCTTTGCTAAATCCCCATTGAGTATAAGCGGTCAGCGTGACAGCAGATTCACGCAGGACATTGCTCTACAGCTTTAGCTGTACCTCGTCAGGGGACGATGCGAATCACGCATCGTGAGCACGCCATGCGCCGCAACGCCCCTGATGACGACAACAAACTCAACGTTTATTGGGGGTTTTATGACAATGTCGCGTTTCCGTTTCTCCTTATTCGCTGCTCTGCTGAGCACTTCTGCCCTGTCGCACGCCGCCGACAAACTGGTATTACAAACCACCTGGGTCGCGCAGGCTGAACAAGGCGGTTATTACCAGGCGGTCGCCACCGGCATCTATAAAAAATACGGGCTGGATGTCGAGGTGCGCTCCGGCGGGCCGCAGCTGAATAACATGACGCTGCTGCTGGCGAATCGTGCTGATGTCATCGTCAGCTACGATCTGCAAGTGCTGCAGGGCGTTGAGCGCAACTTCCCGCTGAAGGCCATCGCCGCGCCGTTTCAATTTGATCCGCAAGGCATTGTCACCCACGGCGATGTGAAGTCGCTGGATCAGCTGAAAGGGAAAATCGTACTGGTATCAGCCAGCGGACAAGCCAGCTGGTGGCCGTGGTTGAAAGGCAAATATCAGCTGCAGGATGGTCAGGCGCGCCCTTACACCTTCAACATGCAACCCTTCCTCGCCGACAAAAATACCGCGCAGCAGGCGTACGCCACCTCCGAAGTGCAGCAAATCAAGCAGGTGCAGCCAGACAGCAAATTCTATCTGTTTGCCGATTATGGCTACCCGGCGTACGGCGGCATTCTGGTGACGCGCGACGATTTACTGCAAAAAGAGCCGGACGTCATGAAGCGTTTTGTTGCGGCATCGATGGAAGGCTGGCAATCCTACCTCGCCAATCCGGCTGCCGGTAATGCACTGATCAAAAAAGAGAACCCGCAGATGACCGACGCGATACTTGCCTTCGGCGTGTCGCAAATGAAAGCACTGCATCTGATTGACGGCGGTGATGCGGCGAAACAAGGTCTAGGCGTGATGACGGATAAGCGCTGGCAGGCAACGCGTGACTTTATGGTCAACGCCGGTCTGCTCAAAGCTTCAACCGACTGGCAGAGCGCGTTTAGCACGCAGTTTGTCGCGGCCAAAGCGGAGTGAGTTACTCATGAGCCAACTGTTAATCAAACACTGCGCCGCGATTCTAACCGGCGACAAACTGCAACCGCGCAGCAGCGCGCGCGATATTCGCATCCGCGATGGCCTGATTGCGGAGATGGGCGAGCTCGACACTATCACCGATGAAATCGTGATCGACGCCCGCGATTGCGTGGTCTATCCCGGCTGGGTCAACACGCATCATCATCTGTTTCAATCGCTGCTCAAAGGCGAGCCGCAAGGGCTCAATCTCAGCCTGGGCGGCTGGCTGGCTGCGACGCCGTATCGCTTTCGTGGCGCTTTCGATGAACAGACGTTTCGTATCGCCGCGCGCGTCGGTTTGGTCGAGCTGGTGCGTTCTGGCTGCACCACCATCGCCGACCATCACTATCTCTACTGGCCAGATATGCCGTTTGATGGCGCAGCAATCCTGTTCGATGAAGCCGACAAGCTGGGCGTGCGCTTCGTGCTGTGTCGCGGCGGTGCAACGCAAAGCCGTGGCTTAGAGAGCGACTTGCCCACCGCGCTGCGCCCGGAAAGCTTTGATAGCATGATGAGCGATGTCGATCGGCTGGTGGCGCGCTATCACCAACCGCAGGATAGCGCGATGCGCCGCATTGTGATGGCGCCGACCACCACGCTGCACTCCACCACGCCGCATGAACTGCGCGAAAGCGCGCGCCTGGCGCGCCAGCTCGGCATTCGTCTGCATAGTCATCTATCGGAAACCGTTGATTACCTCGATGCCGCTCGCGCAAAGTTTGGTATGACGCCGCTGCAGTTTTGCGCCGAACACGACTGGATTGGCGATGACGTATGGTTTGCGCATCTGGTGAAACTGCTGCCGGAAGAGATCGCCATGCTGGGCGCGGCGGGCAGCGGTATCGCGCACTGCCCGCAAAGTAACGCGCGTCTCGGTAGCGGCATTGCCGATTTGGTGGCGATGGAGCAGGCGGGCGTAAAGATCTCGATTGGCGTTGATGGCGCGGCCTCGAATGAGGCGGCGGATATGCAAAGTGAAACCCACGCCGCCTGGCAGCTACAGCGCGCACGCAAAGGCATGCTGGCGCAGCCGCGCTATGCCGGTGGCACTTTTGAAGGCGGTGGCGATGCCGCCAGCATCGAAGATGTGGTGCGCTGGGGCACATCCGGCGGCGCGCAGGTCTTGGGTTTGAACACCGGCCGCCTCGCACCCGGCATGGCCGCCGATATTGCCGTCTATCGCCTTGACGATCCTCGCTATTTTGGCCTGCACGATCTCGCCATTGGCCCGGTGGCCAGCGGCGGACGCGCCAGTTTAAAAGCGCTGATCTGCGCAGGAAAAGTGCTGATGCAGGATGATGTGATTACCGGAGTGGATTTAGCGGAACTGGGCCGCGACGCTGCGCAAGCGGTAAAAACCTTGCAGCAGCGCGCGGCGGTGTAACAGCGTTAAGCCGCTGCGTCTTTCTTGCGCAGCGGTGATTCCGGCAGAAACAGCGATAGCACAAAGGCCAGCAACATCACGCCCGCCGCCATTTGAAAGGCTGAGTGCACCGCATCGCCAAACACCTGCAAATAGGCTTGTTGTACATCATGCGGCAAACGATGCACCGCTTGCGGATCGAGCGCACGTGGCAGCTCTTTGCCCTGCTCCACCAGCGTGGTTAAACCCGATTTCAGCACCTGACTGAACACCGCGCCAAACAGCGCCACGCCAATCGAACCACCCACCGAGCGGAACAGCGTAACCGACGACGTCGCGACACCGATGCGATCGGGCGTCACGGTGTTCTGCACCGCCAGCACCAGCACCTGCATCACCATGCCCATTCCCATCCCTAACACGCAGGCAAACAGGTAGATATGCCACAGCGGCGCATCGATGGTCAGCGTGGTGAGCAGCGCCATACCGATGGTCGCCAGCAAGGTACCAAAAATCGGGAATAGCCGATATTTACCGGTGCGGCTAATAATGCGTCCGCTGACGATGGAGGTGATCAGCAATCCTCCCATCAGCGGCAGCAGTTGCAATCCGGCTTCAGTGGGCGTTGAGCCTTTTACCACTTGCAGATAGAGCGGTAAAAACGTCACGCTGCCAAACAGCGACATGCCGACAATAAACGCCATTAAACTGGCGAGCGAGAAGCTGCGATTGCGGAACAGCGACAGCGGAATAATCGGTTCCCAGGCGCGGCGCTCCTCATAAATAAAGCCGATCACGCCAATTACACCAAATGCCAGAATGCACCACAGCAGCGGATCGGACCATTCACGCAACGTGCCGCCTTCGCTGGTGAACAGCGTAATGCCCACCAGCGCCAGGCTAAGAAACACCGCGCCCGGATAGTCGATTTCATGCGGCTTACGTTTGTTATCGGTCCTGAACACCGCATTAATGATCACCAGCGCAAACAAACCAAGCGGCAGATTGATGTAGAAAATCCAGCGCCACGACGTATGCTGCACGATAAAACCGCCCAGCAGCGGACCAATCACGGTGGCTAAACCAAATACGCCGCCGAACAGGCCTTGATATTTACCGCGATCTTGCGGTGGAATCACATCGGCGACCGCCGCCATGCTCACCACCATCAAACCACCGCCGCCTAAGCCTTGCAGCGCGCGGGTGAAAATCAGCTGCTCCATATTCTGCGCCAGGCCGCACAGCGCCGAGCCGATCAGGAATAGAATCACCGAGATTTGCAACACGGTTTTACGACCAAACAGATCGCCAAACTTGCCGTACAGCGGCACGACAATGGTAGAAGCCAGCATATAAGCGGTGACAATCCACGACAGGCGATCGAGCCCGCCGAGTTCGCCGACGATAGTCGGTAATGCAGTGGAGACGATGGTTTGATCCAGCGCCGCCAGCAGCATCACCAGTAATAAAGCGCTCATCAGCAGGCGAACGGAAGGAGGATTCTCCTGCCCGCTGCCTGACTGCGGTGCGAGTGTTTGGGGTTTCATAACAGACACCAATTGAAATTAATTAAATACACAATTAATATTGATCACAGTCTGACACGAATCAAGTGAGCGAGTAAAGATGACCGCACGAAAAGTCCCTGCTGACGAAATGGCCAACGCTGCTAAACCTCGCCGTCCTGGCCGCCCACGCGGTGGCGCAATCAACGTGCAGCAGCGCGAACTGCTGCTCGACATCACCTTAGCGCTGTATGCCGAAAACGGCATCAGCGAAACCTCGCTCAACGCGATTGCGCGCAAAGCGGGCGTTAGTCCGGCGATGCTCAATTACTATTTCCAGTCGCGCGAATCGCTGCTGGATATTGTGGTTGAGGAGCGTTTTTTGCCCTTACGCCAGCGATTAGTGGCGCACTTTATGGATGACCCGCGTGACCCTGTCACTACATTCAGCGCTTTTATCCGTGAAGTGGCGGATATCGTCACCACGCACAACTGGTTCGCGCCGCTGTGGATGCAGGAAGTGATGCAAGGTGAAGGCGGTTTAGGGCAGCACATCAAAAAACGCTTTGGTCACGGCGAACGTGATCAGGTAAAAAAACTGATTGAAGGCTGGCAGCAGCAAGGATTACTCAACCCCGATCTGGAGCCACAGCTGCTGATGACCTCGATTCTCAGCCTGGTGCTGGTGCCCTTCACCCGCTTTGCCAACGATCCCGCTTACCACCGCGAAATTATTGTGCAGCATACGTTGAGTTTGTTTTGCAAGGGCATTCAGCCCACTCCGTAGGGTCGCCATTCATGGCGGTATGCTCGTCACTTAAGCGTCTTTCGGTCACCATAAATGGCGACCCTACAAAGGATTGGCGCGTTTTTCGTAGGGTGCGCATTCATGCGCACCTGCATACATATGCAAACTAATGCTTAACTGAGCGGCATTACGCCATGAATGGCGAACTGGAGTTAAGCAAATTTATCCTCTGCAAAGGATAAGTCTGCCTTTATAGCTCGCCTGCAAAAATAATTTTTCACCCCACCGAAACTTTCCTCCCTGCTCCAGCGAACTGAACTTATGAGACATCCAAATCGGAACTCCCATTCATCGCAGGAGCAGAAAATGAAACGCATCAAATCCCTCGTATGTACCCTGACCATGACCGCCGCATTGGGTCTGTCCGCCTTTAACGCCGGTGCCGCATTGCCGGTGGGCGCGAAAGCACCGAACTTTGAACTGCAGGGCGCGTTAGCTGGTAAGCCGTTGACCTTTTCACTGCAAAACGCCTTAAAGAAAGGCCCGGTGGTACTCTATTTCTTCCCGGCAGCGTTTAGCGCAGGCTGCACTATTGAAGCGCACGATTTCGCTGAAGCCACCGATAGCTTCGCCAAAATGGGCGCGACTGTGGTGGGTGTAACCGCCGGTAATACCGATCAGGTCAGTGATTTCTCCAAACTGGAGTGCCGCGATAAATTCACCGTCGCCGCCGATCCCGGCGCGAAAGTGGCGGCACAGTATCAAACCACCATGCAGATGAAAGGCAAAACCTTGTCCGACCGTACTTCGTATGTGATCGCGCCCGATGGCAACATTCTGCTGAGTTACACTGACAGAAACCCGGACACGCACATTGAAAAAGCGATGGCCGCCGTTAAGCAATACGACGCTTCTCACCCGCAAGCTAACTAAGCAAAGAGGCCAGCGATGTTAACCGCCATGCTGGCCGCCTTCATCGGCGGCATCATTCTGAACTTAATGCCCTGCGTGTTTCCGGTGATCTCGCTGAAAGCGCTCGGCCTGTTGCGCCATACCGATAACGCCGCCAGCGCGCGTCGTGAAGGAATGGGCTTTTTACTTGGCGTTGTGGTGACCATGATGGCGCTGGCGGGCATCCTGCTGGCGGCACGCGCCGGTGGCGCCGCGGTTGGCTGGGGTTTCCAGCTGCAATCGCCGCTGGTGATTGCCTTGCTGTCGCTGGTGATCCTCGCAGCCGCGCTTAATCTGCTCGGTGTGTTTGAAGTGGGCTTATCGGTACAACGCGTTGGATCGGTTGACGTCGGCCGCGGTGCCTTTACGCGCTCAGCGTTGACCGGTGCGCTGGCGATTATCGTCGCCACGCCGTGCGCCGCACCTTTTATGGCGAGCGCCATCGGTTATGCGCTGGTTCAGCCGCCCGCGGTCGCCTTAGTGATCTTCTTTGCGCTGGCCATCGGCTTCGCCGCGCCGTTTACGCTGGTATCACTATTCCCGGCGCTGGCTAAATTCCTGCCGCGTCCCGGCGCATGGATGGATGTGTTAAAACGCGGCCTGGCGTTCCCGATGTTTGGTGCTTACACCTGGCTGGTTTGGGTGCTGGCGCAGCAAGCGGGAAGCGCGGCGCTGGCAACCTTACTGGCCGCCTCGGTGATAGTGGCCTTCGCCGGCTGGCTATATGGCATGGCGCAACATCGCCACTTTGCCGGGAAAAGTCACAAGGTGCTGTATGCCGTTACGGCGGTGCTGATCATCGCCGTAATCGCACCGCTTCCTGGCCTTATCAAACCCGGCGCAGGTCTGGCAGGCGATCATCTGACGGCAGAAGTGACCAAAGCCAAATGGACGCCGCAGGCGGTTGAAGCGCAGCGCGGTCACGGTAAAGCGATCTTTGTCGATTTCACTGCGTCCTGGTGCATCACCTGTCAGGTGAATGAGAAAACCTCGCTTTCAACCCAAGCCGTGAAAGATGCCATCGCCAAAACCGGCACGCTGTACATGGTGGCAGATTCCACTAAATTTAATCCGGACGTGGATGACACCATGAGCGAGTTCGGTCAGGGCGGATTACCGATGTATCTGGTTTACCCTGCCGATGGCGGACCGCCGAAAGTGCTGCCGCAGGTGCTGACACCGAGTATTGTGGTGAACGCGCTGAACGAGGCGAGCAAGAAGGCGTAAGAACAACAAGGCGGATTATGCAAACAAGCGATAGCGCGCGCGAAAGTTGGCCCGCGCTAATGGAACAGGCGCAGGCGGGCGATCAGCTCGCCTACACCCGACTGCTGAAAGCGCTGGTGCCGGTGATTCGCGCGCAAACACGCAAACAGATCGCCGATAATGCACTGGTAGAAGATGTGATTCAGGATGTGCTACTGACGGTGCATCGGGTGCGTCACACCTATGATCCTGCCTACCCTTTCTTACCCTGGCTGATGGCGATTATCTCGGCGCGCGCCATTGATGCGCTGCGGCGACGTGGCCGCCATCAGCAGTGGGAAATTAACGACGACGCGATGCCGGAAGTGGCCAGTCCGCCCGATGCACCACAGCAGGAGACGCAGGAAGAGCTGGCCGGCTACCTGCGCCAGCTGCCCTCGCGTCAGCGCGACATTGTCGAACATGTTCATCTGCGCGAAATGAGCCTGACGGAAGCAGCCGCGCATAACAATCTGAGTGTTGCAGCGGTGAAATCGCTGTTGCACCGCGCGCTGACCAATCTGCGCCGTTTTGGAGCCAATCATGACCGATCATGACCTGTTAATTGAAAAACTCGGGCGCGAGATGCGGCCCGTTAAACCGCTGCGATCCACCAGCTGGCGCGTCATCACCTGGCTGCTACTGGCGTTACCTTGTGGCATCGCCGCCAGCTTTTTGGTACAGCGCAGTTTCACCGACTGGGCGCAGCCCGGCGCGTTGCAAGCGATCCTGCAGCTGGTGCTGGCGTTTATCCTCGGCACGCTGGCGATCCGTAGCGCTTTCAACATGAGCATCGCCGGACGCCGCAGTATCAGCTGGAAAGCGCTGCTGCCGATTGGCTTGTTGTGGCTTGGCATGAGCATCAGCCAGATTCCTGGTGAGGTGCCGATCGAACATGACAACGACAGCGCTCGCTGCTTTACCTTTCTGTTGGTGGTGAGCACACCGATGATGGTGCTGATGATCGCCAGCCTGCGCCGCACTCGCGCACTGCATCCAGTGCGCAGCCTGGCGATGGCGGGCTTGGGTGTTTCCTGTATGGCAGTGACGCTGCTGGCGTTTTGCCATCCGGTGCATCTGCATCCGCTGGATTTTGTCATGCATCTGGCGGCGATAGTCACGATAGTGGCGATGACGGTGCTGGTGGGGAAACGTTGGGTGACGTTGCGTTAAATACGGATTAAAACGGGAAATGTAAAATCCTAATGCTCGTTAGTTAAGCGTGAATCGGTCGCCATGAATGGCGACCCTGCAATGGATTGGCGCGTTTTTCGTAGGGTGCGCATTCATGCGCACCTGCATACATATCGAATTAATGCTTAACTGAGCGCCGCCAGTTGCTGGACGTCCTGCCAAACCCCATCATCAACCGGAATCCCTTCAACCCTATTACGCTCACGTGTCGCACGTTGGCGCTGACCGGGCCAGGTGACGTGATTGAATCCCTCCGCAACCTCAGATCCATTCACATACTGCTGAATAGTCTCAGCCAATTGATCGCTGAAATCTCTGCCGCTGAGTTGCGCCGGGTCGAAGACCATAAAGATCTGGCTGGCTCCGGTGCAACTGCCTTGCTGGATAGTGTCAATTTCGGCGGTACAACTTCCGCCTGAAAGTAGAGCGGCCATCGCATCCAGCAAAATTGCCAGACCGGATCCTTTCCAGTAGCCCGTTGGCAGAATACGCATTGATTGCTCGATAGGCGCAGGATCGCTGGTCAAGTTTCCCTGCTGATCAAATCCGCCGGGATACGGCAGTTGTTCCCCGTTCAAACGCGTCACCTGCAGCTTGCCATATGAATACTGCGACATCGCCATATCCAGCACCAACGGCCCTTGCTTCCCGGGTACTGCCATCACAAACGGATTATTGCCGAGTCGGGTATTTTTACCGCCCCACGCAGGCATGCAAGATTCGGTGTTGGTCCAGCAAATTGCGGCCATTCCCTGTTCTGCCGCACGCCATCCATAGGTGCCACCCCGCATCCAATGCGTCGTGTTACGCATCGCTACCAGCCCCATGCCATGTTCACGCGCTAACTCAGTCGCGCGGTCAACGGCCAGAATGGCATTGGTAATGCCCGGCCCGCGCTGCCCGTCCCACACTTCCATCACGGCCAAACTCTTGACGCGTTCCGGCACGGCGTTCGCATCAACCCAACCTTTCTTCAAATAATCAACGAAGCGTGCGACCCGATTCAGGCCATGCGATGGAATGCCGTCGCAGCTGGTTTCGGTATGAATTCGCGCGCATAACGCCGCTTGTTTCGCCCCTAGTCCAGCGTTTAATAACGCCTGCTCAATCGTAGACTGCATAGTTTCAAAGGTGATGCGTGTCATGTTGCTGGTTTCCTTTAGCAGTAAGATTTTCTGCGCGTGGATCGATGCGCTTCATAATGTCGTTCTTGCCCCATAAACTGGCCCACGGCCAGCCGGTTAGTCTTTCTGCGACCGCGCGCGTTTCGGCGGAGGCTTCGGCGGGATTTCCGCCCGCATGGCGGCGCTGAATCTCAGCAATCAGCAGGGCGTGATTGTGGCGGTTCAAACTAAAACCACGGGCGCTAAACAGTCCGACAGTCAGGAAAATTAGCGCACCAATGCCAAATACCAGCGCGATGCCGTGAATGGCTTCGGGAGGCTGACTTACTGCGCCTTTACCCGCAAAACCATAGGATTGCAGTACCAGCCCGACAATAAATAGCGCTACCGCCTGCACAGCTTTGCGTACGAAGGTCATCACGCCAGCAAAGATGCCCTCACGACGCTGGCCGGTTAGCATTTCATCGACGTCCGGAATAAAGCTGTAGATATTCCAGCACACGTACTGGGTACCTGATCGCCCCATTCCCATAACAATCGCTGCGCCCCAAACCATCCACATCTCCGCGCTAATGCCAAACGCATAGAAGCTGATGAACAGCGCCACGCTGATGAGCATCAAATACTGCGCAAGCTTGTAGGCCGCGCCATTACCAATGTGAATACAGAAAGGGATCCAGGCAGCGATGCAGAAGAATTGCACCACCGACATAAAGGTCATGCTGTTGGCGGCATCAATGGCGCTGTGACCCAGCACAAAAATGATGTAATACGCCAACACTGCGCCAAGCACATCAAGCGCCACATAAGCCCCGAGATACATGCCAACGTGTTGACGGAAGGTGCGCACCTGGAAGGTTGAGATCAGTGAGCGGAACAGCGCTTTCATGTCACGTTTGAACTCAACCGGCGCGGGCTTCTCGGTGATCTCGATGGCGCGTTCCCAGGTGAAGAAGTAAAGCCCAAAAATTACGATGGCGAACAGCGTGGCAAAGATGACTGCCATATACAGGAACGATGAGGAGGCGTTATCACCCAGCACTGCAATAATTGCGCCCGGCAGCCAGGCGGCAAGAATGCCGGCTCCCATTGAGAAGAACATGCGCACGCCAGTCAGACGTGAGCGCACGTGGAAATCGTGAGCCATTTCCGCCGCAAGGGTTTCGTAAGGTACGATGACCAGCGTGTAGCAGGCATAGAAAAGGATGTAAGTAGCGAGATAATAGGCGAATCCCATGTCGCTGACCCACATGATGATGTAACTGAAAAACACCAAAGGTGCGCCAATCAGGAAGAAAAAGCCGCGACGACCGAAACGCTGCCCAAGCCGGTTGCGCCAGAAGTTGTCGGTTACGTAGCCCATCAGCGGATCAAAAAATGCATCTAGCAAGCGCGCAAAAGCAATAACTGCACCTGCTTCTGCTGGGCTTAATCCGCCATAGGTGGTGTAGAAATACATCAGCCACAGGCCAAGAATCGTAAAACTTCCGCCACCAAAAACATCGCCGCCGCCATAGGCCAGCATGTTTCTTAATTTGATAGGTTTCTCTTCCGAACGGTTAATCATCAGCAGCACCTTGTCAGGAGTTATGTCTTAAGGATTGACCTTTGATCAACTGCCATACAAGAATGTTTCTGGTATTTTGTGATGACTAACAAAAATTCAGCTGATGAATACGGCTAAATTGTGACCGCAGAGACGTTTCGAAAATTCTAATGAATATGCAGGGTGACGTTGGAATGGATACGAATTATGGGCCAATAAAAAACGTAATGAGTTGCTTCAGGTTGTAAATGTTTCGCTTCTAAACTATACAATAATAGCAACTCATCTTTTTTCTCTAACCCAAGGATCAGTATGAAAAAGTTAATTTTAGGCTTAGTCGTAAGCGCTTTATCATTCAGCTCATTTGCCGCACAACTGATGACCAAGGTCGAGTTTGAAAAAGTAAAAGATCAGTATGTCGAGGTTGGCAACATTTCCACCTCAGGAGAAATGGATGCTGCCAGTGCAAAAGAAGAGCTGTCTAAAATGGCAGATGAGAAAGGCGGCGATATTTATATCGTGACGTCCGCGAATACCAATAACAAAATTTATGGTACTGCAATCGTCTACAAGAAAAAGTAATTTAAAAACTGCCTCAGCATGAATATGACTTATGCTGAGGCAGTCCTTTTCAAATGCAATAACCTTAACGTAGGGTCGCCATTCATGGCGACCGATGCAAGCTTGACTAACAAGCATTAAATAATATCTGTTTTATTAATGGTCAAGATAGAGATAATGAACCCAACTGGTCATGCGCAGCAATACCTTGCGCATCACTGAAACATGCGAAAAGTGATCGGAATAAACAGCAACCTGCGCAAAAATACCATCCGGCAATGCATCGACTGACGCATCAGGATCCAATTCAACCACTGCCAGCACGCCATCAGAACCGGGATCAATGGTTAAAGATTGCAAGGTTCCCTGAGCCTGATAAGTACCGCCCGAAACCACCGGAATAATTCTCAGCAGTTTCGCGCTGAATACTTGCCCCGGTAGCGCATTAAATACCACTTCCGCTTCATCACCGGGCGTTAGACGCAACAATGAATTTTGTCGAAACTGGGCAATAACCTGACGCTTCTGTTCAGGTATAAAAATCATCACTGGGCGCAATGGCAATGATGAGGCGAAAGAACCGGGACGAATTAACACCTGCGTTACGTATCCATCACTCGGCGCACGAATAATCGTTTGATCAAGGTTATATTGCGCCTCTGCTAATTGGGCTCTGAGGCTGACAATCTGTGATTGCTCGCCGCCGACCATGCTATCCAACTGGCTTTTTATCTGCCGTTGTTCAGCAACCGAGCCTTTTACCAAAGCATCCTGCGCGAGATAGTTTTGCCTTGCGTCATCAATATCCTGTTCAGAAAACGGATTTACGCGGGCTTTACTACCGGAAAGATAACGTTGGTAATTTTTATATAACCGGTCTCTTTCAGCACTCACATTTGAGGTATTCGCCAGGGATTCCTCTAATTGTCCACGTAATACCTGAATATTATGGATGGCAGTGACGAGGTCCGCATTCAACCTGTCGACGCGCGCCTTAAACAAGGTTTGATCAAGGCGGAAAAGCATATCCCCTTTCTTAATCCGCATGTTTTGTTTGTCAGTGACTTCAGTGACAATACCGGTCACCTGCGGTGTAACAGGGATGGCGATAACGGCTTTTTGTGCCAGCGAAGTATAGGGATGATTATAATTCATTAACAATATCAGGCCGCTGACCAGCACAATACCGCCTAATGCTGCTGTTGGGACTGTCCATTTATTTACCGGTATTCTGAATATTTTGAAAACGGCCCATGCCAGAGCGACATAGGTCAATATAATCAGTAAGTCCATATGTCACCCCTTCGGAGAATTCCGGTCTGCCGTCACCTTTTGCTCCAACGCCGATATACGTTGTTCCAATGACGCGTTCCTACCTTCCATTCCCCAGCCTCGATCTGGCCGGTAAAGCGTGGCCCAAATCCATAAGAATGGCCATAAGACGTGGAGTGTAAACAGACTTACCCAGCCCGCGACGTGTATTGCATCCGCGTGCGGATGATTACGGGATTTTGCAATGAGATAAGGGATATCGTGCAGCACAATTATCCCGTAAAAGATGACAAGAAAAACAAACACTAAAACCCCAAGCGCAAAGTAGTTAAGAAACATACCAGCCTCGAATTTAAGAGATGCGTAGGATCAATATAGTTCGCATTATTTTTCCTGAACATTTAATTGGCAAAATAATTTATTCAGCGCCCATAATAAATAGCAGGCTATGAATTTAACATGTACAAGATGATTTATATTGTACAACTTAAACTGCAAAAGTGAGGATCGTGACGATAGAAATAAAATCAGTTGAATGAGCATGTTAATGAATAAAAAATCATTAATTACTAATAGGAATATAAAACTAACTTAGGCAGAATGTGACTTAGGTTATTTATATTTTTTCACCTCAACGCGTTTAGTGCAGGTTTTAATGTAAATAGGTGCGCATGAATGCGTACCCTACAAAAAACGCGCCAATCCTTTGTAGGGTCGCCATTCATGGCGACCATTTTACGCTTAACTGACGTGCATTAGCCCCCGGCAAGCCGCCCTTTTCAATCAACAGGACGTTACTGCGGAATAACCTTCTCCGCTTTCAAACGATCAAACAGCTGAGTAAACGAATCCAGCGTTGAACGATAACCGGTGAAGCCCGCTTTTCGGCTCTTACTCATGTCAGTGAAAGCTTCCATCGGACGGCCCAAATCTGCGTCGGTGTGCCACCATGATGCCAGTTTAGTGATATCGGCCTCACGCAACTGATAACGCGCCGCCACTTCGCGCCACGCTTCAGCGGCATCCTGCATGCGACCTTCCAGCGGCATCATCTGCGCCGGATACGCTGCCGCTTCTACGCCAAAATAGTCCGCCAGACGTGGCCACAACCAGTTCCAGCGGAACACATCGCCGTTCACCGCATTGAAGTCCTGATTGGCCGCTTCTGCCGCCGTTGCGGCCCAAAGCAGCTGTTCTGCCAGTAAACCGGCGTCGGTGACATCGGACACACCATTCCACTGCTCGGGCGAACCTGGGAAAATAAACGGCAAACCTTGCTCGCGGCACAGCGTGGCGTACACCGCCAGCGTCTGGCCCATATTCATCGCGTTACCCAGTGCAAAACCGACGATGGAGTGCGGGCGGTGCACGCTCCAGCGATAGCCATATTTCTCCGCACCGGCAAATACTTCATCTTCCTGCGCGTAGTAGAAGTTATCGACCGGCTGACGTCCCTGCTCTTCGCGGAATGGCGTTACCGGCACTGCGCCTTTGCCATAGGCTTCGAATGGGCCGAGATAATGCTTCAGGCCGGTCACCAGCGCCACATGCGATCCATTCAGACGCTCACCCAGCGCTTCAATCACGTTACGCACCATCGCGCCATTCACGCGGATATTCTCTTTCTCATTTTCCTGGCGCGACCAGACGCTAAAGAACAATGCATCCGGCTTCTCTTGCGCCAGCGCAGCCCGCACCGCGTCGGCATCCGTCAGATCGGCGGTCAGGCTGCGGCAACCTTCCGGCACAGCGCCACGTCCGCGTGATAAACCGCTCACCTGCCAACCTTCGCGCTGTAATTTTTCTGCCAGTGCACGTCCAATCACACCGCTGATGCCAACAATCAATGCCTGCTTTTGCATTTCAATTCTCCTCAGTTTCAGTAATGATGAGTTTAATAGAGAATTTAATTCCCATCTCTGGCATTAATTCACGGCATTCACAACCTGAGTTCACGAATCCATGCACGATCAGCGCCTGAAAGATATCGTTCCCTTTGTTGCCAGCGTCGAGAGCGGCAGCTTTGCCGCCGCCGCTGAACGCTTGCATCTTACCGGTTCCGCAGTGAGTAAAAGCGTAACACGGCTGGAAACCCGTCTCGGCTCGCGGCTGCTGGAGCGCACCACCCGCAGCCTGAAACTCACCGATGCCGGTAACGCCTATTACCAAACCTGTTTACGCATTATGGAGGAGCTGGCAGAAGCCGAAGCGGTGCTGGCGGCGCAGCGCACCATTCCTTCCGGACGTTTACGCTTGGCGGTGCCAAACACCTATGGTCGCCTTGGCGTGATGCCGCTGCTGATTCCGTTTTGTCGTCAGCATCCGGATGTAGAGCTCAACCTGGCGTTTTCGGACCGCTTTATCGATCTGTTTGATGAAGGGATTGATGTTGCGGTGCGCATTGGTGGCTCGCCGGACCTGCCCGCCTCGCTGGGCTGTCGTCAGATGGGCCGCGAACGCATGGTGTTTTGCGCGTCACCGGATTATCTGGCGCGCGTGGGTCGGCCCAACAGCGAAGCCGAATTGTTGCAGCATCAGGCGATCATGTATGAACGCGTCGATGGCAGCACCAAGCCGTGGCTGTTTACTACGGAAGATGGCTATCCGCACTGGCGTAACCTGCCGCACCGCATGGCGCTGGGTGATGTGGATGCGCAGATGCAGGCGCTGTGTGCCGGATTGGGCGTGGCGCAGATGCCATCGTGGCTGGTGCGTGAACCGCTGGCGCGCGGCGAGCTGGAGATTATTCTGCCCGAGCAACAGCCGGACGGTTTGGCCTTAACGCTGATCTGGCCGCGCCGCAAGCAGCTGCTACCGAAAGTGGATGCGTTGTTGGCGGCGTTGGAGGGATTACAGATTAGGTAAATCGCGGCCATTTAAACGGTGCGCATAAATGCGCACCCTACGAAAACCCCACATCACCGTCATGCAGATAACGCGCCGTAGGGTCGCCATTTATGGCGACCTCGCCAAACACCGCACCTAACGATGATTCAACCTGCGCGACAACCTGTCACCAAAAAACTGCAGCACTGTCACCAACGCCACCAGCACCACAATCACAGTCAGCATCACCTGCATATCAAAACGCTGATAACCGTAGCGATACGCCAGATCCCCCAACCCACCCGCGCCAATCGCGCCGGCCATTGCCGAGGCGTTAATCATCGTCACCAGCGTAATGGTAAACCCGCTGACAACGCCGGGCCGCGCTTCGGGCAGCAGCACATGCCAGATAATATGCCAGCGATGAAACCCCATCGCCTGCGCCGCTTCGGTCAGCCCTTTATCCACTTCGCGCAGGCTTACCTCGGCGATGCGCGCGAAGAACGGCGTCGCCGCCAATGTCAGCGGCACCACCGCCGCCCACACGCCGTAGGTGGTGCCGACGATCCAGCGGGTAAATGGAATCAGCGCCACCATCAGAATTAAAAACGGAATCGAGCGGAACAGGTTCACCACCCAGCCCAGCACGCGATTCAGCAGCGGGCTCGGGAACAGATCGCCGCGTCCGGTTACCACCAGAATCACCGCCATCGGTAATCCGAGCGCCAGCGCCAGCAGCGACGACACGCCGACCATCAGCAGCGTATCCAGCAGCCCAATCCATAAACGATCAATAGCCAGTGACATAGCCCGGTATCTCCAGTTGGTCCGCAATCGGGATTAACAGCGTCTGCGCGGCGTCCGCGTCATGCTGTGCATCGAGCAGCAGCAATATTTGCCCGGTCGGTTTGCTATCCACCCACTCCACCGCGCTATAAATAAGCGTCAGCTCCCCGCCAACCCGCGCACTCAGCGTCGCTAAATCCGGCTGCGCGCCTTGCCCGGTGTAGCGCAAGCGCACCAGCAAGCGTGAATCGCCATGCTGACGCGTCGGCGTCAGCAGCGGTTGAATCGCTTCCGGCAGCGCGCTGAACTGCGGGTTAAGCAGCTGTCGCGTAGTTTCTTGCTGCGGATCGCTATACACCTGCCACACCGGCCCGCGCTCAATGATTTCGCCCTGATCGATCACCGCCACCTGATGACAGAGATCGTGTACCACATCCATTTCATGGGTAATCAGCACGATGGTGATGTGCCGCTGTTGATTGATCTTTTTCAGCAGCGCCAGAATCGAACGCGTGGTTTCCGGATCGAGCGCCGACGTGGCTTCATCACACAGCAGCAGTTCCGGATCGTGCACCAGCGCGCGCGCAATGCCGACGCGCTGCTTCTGCCCGCCGGACAATTGTGCAGGCCAGGCGTGCTGGCGCTGCTCAAGGCCCACCAGCGCCAGCAGTTCATCCACTTTGCGCCGTCGCTCGGCCGCAGGCACGCCCGCCACTTTCATCGGCAGCTCGATGTTTTCCCGCACCGTTTTCGCCGACAGCAAATTGAAGTGCTGGAAAATCATGCCGGTACCGCGTCGCCAATCCACCAGTTGACGATCGTTCAGCGTGCCGAGATCAATCCCGTCAATCACCACCTGACCGCGAGTGGGATTTTCCAGCCGATTGAGGCAGCGGATCAGCGTGGATTTACCCGCGCCGCTGCGCCCAATGATGCCGAAAATCTCACCGCGCTTAACCTGCAGATCCACCTCCCTCAGCGCGTCCTGAGTTTGTCCGGGATAGCGTTTACTCAGACCACGAATCTGCACGTGGATTTTCCCTGCCGTCTCGGCCGTCGGTGATAGCAACGCATCGCGCTCGCCGGGTAGCGTCAGGCTCACCATATTTACTGGCTCCAGCCCGGCTGATACAGCTTGCCGTAGAAGTCATCAAGTTTGGCGCGCACCACCGGCGAATGTTGATAGATATCAACGAACTTCGCCAGGCGCGGATCGTTCTGATGACCGTCACGGATCACGAACTGAATCACGTATTCCGGATGCTCAAGGCCATCAAACAGCAGCGCACTGTTCGGATCGATGGTCTTCGACAGACGCAGATAGTGTGGATAACCCTGCGCTAAATCGACTTCATCCAGCGAACGCGACAGCTGCACCGCCTCCACTTCAATAATCTTCAGATGCTTCGGATTGCTGACGATGTCATCCACGGTAG
Organism: Pantoea sp. S18; assembly: GCF_045689705.1. Classification (NCBI taxonomy): domain Bacteria; kingdom Pseudomonadati; phylum Pseudomonadota; class Gammaproteobacteria; order Enterobacterales; family Erwiniaceae; genus Pantoea; species Pantoea sp. S18. The sequence goes on from NZ_CP142689.1 coordinate 791,318, forward strand.
ATTTGAGGCCCGCGCCTGGTTTTAAAGTAATCAGCCTGGCTTTTTGCAGCAGCAGCAGGCCGCGCGCGCCATTAATCGGATCGTTGGCAATCGCCACCGTGCCGCCATCAGGAATCTGGTCAATTGCGGTATGTTTCTTTGAATAGAGGCCAATGTTATTGATGATCGCTGGCGCGAACGGCACCAGATGGAATCCGCCCTGCTGATTGGCGTTCTCAAGGAACGGTTTGTGCTGGAACAGGTTCACATCGATATCACCGTTTTCCACGCTGACGTTCGGCGCGGTCCAGTCGGTGAATTCCACCAGCTCAACGTTTAACCCTTGTTTCTTCGCCTCGGCAACGGCGGTTTCCAGCGGCGGTGCAAAGGCGGCGGTAGTGCCGACTTTCAGCGGTCCGCTGTAGTTTTCGGCGGCGACGGCGCTAAACGCCAGCAGAGCAGCGCTGGCAGCCAGCGCAAAATGACGTGCAATGTTCATATCAGATCCCTGAGGTTAAATTAACGAAGGTTAACGCCGTCGCGCCAGCGCGCCGCCGGATGGCGATCGGGCAAGCGGTCCTGCTGTTGAAAAATTTTGTGGCGAAGCGAACCGGGCTGATACGCGGTCTTGAAGCGGCCGCGCTGCTGTAATTCCGGCACCACCAGATCGATGAAATCGCGGTAGCTCTGCGGATTGAGGATGCGCGTCAGGTTAAAGCCGTCGATATCACCTTCATCGATCCACGTAATCAGCGCATCCGCGACCTGGCTCGGATTGCCGACGATCAGCGGATAACGGCTGCCCATCGCGTGCTGCTCCAGCAAACGACGGCGCGTCCAGCCGCTGAAAGCTTTGCTCACTGATTCAATGGCGCGCGTGTCGCCGGTCTGAATCGGCTCATCGAGTTCGAACGCCGCCAGATCCAGGCCAATCGAGCTAGAGAAGTGCGCGATACCCGCTTCCGGGCTGGCGTATTCGAGGTAGCTTTTATGCTTCTCCTGCGCTTCGCGTTCGGTTGGCGCGACAATCACGCTGACGCCCATAAAGATGCGCAGATCGTCAGGATGGCGTCCGGCAGCCACCGCCGCCTGGCGCAGGCGCGTGGATTGCTCGCGCATTGCGGCAGGTGACGCGGCATTGACAAAGCTGCACTCGGCGTGACGTCCGGCGAACTGCACGCCGCGCGCCGAGGAACCGGCCTGGAACAGCAGTGGCGTGCGCTGCGGCGACGGGCTGCTCAGGTGATAACCCTGCACCTGATAAAACTCGCCCTGATGATTGATTTGATGGATTTTGCTGGCATCGGCGTAGCGCCGATGGGCTTTATCCTGCACCAGCGCGTCGTCCTGCCAACTGCCTTCCCACAGCTTGTAAGTGACATCGAGAAACTCATCGGCCTGATCGTAGCGGCGGTCGTGCGCCAGCAGCTGTTGCTGCCCCATGGCACGTGCGGCGCTATCGAGATAACCGGTGACGATATTCCAGCCGATGCGCCCTTTGGTCAGGTGATCGAGCGTGGAGAGGCGGCGCGCGAACGGATACGGCGCTTCATAACTCAGGTTGGCGGTAACGCCAAAACCCAGATGCTGCGTGACACTGGCCATGCCGGAAATCAACATCAGCGGATCGTTGACCGGCAGCTGAATCGACTCTTTAGCGGTCAGGCCAATGCCTTGCTGATAGACGTCATACACGCCGAGAATGTCGGCGATAAACAGCCCATCAAACAGCCCGCGCTCCAGCAACCGCGCCAGATCCAGCCAGTAATCCAGCGAGTTGAAATCCACCGAACGATCCTGCGGATGCGTCCACATACCGTGATGAATATGCCCAACGCAGTTCATATTGAAGGCATTAAGCAGAATCTGTTTTTGACTCATATCGTCCCCCGACGCGGCGGAAACACGCCATTCAGCAGGTAGTTGCCGATTGCCGGATATTTCCAGCGCACCGGATCGTGCAAGGTGTGGGTACGCGCATTGCGCCAGTGGCGGTCGAAGTTGTGCTCGCGCAGGCTGGAACGCGATCCGCCGAGTTCAAACAGCAGATTGCTGGCCTCCAGCGACACTTCCGTGGTCCAGGCGCGCGCCTTCGCCACTTCCACCGACGCCAGCGCCACGTTTTCAGCACTGGGATCGCGCTGCGCGACGTCAACCGCATCACCGGCAATCGCCAGCAGTGCATCGCCGGCGCTCAGACGTGCGGCCAGACGACCGGTGCGATCGAGCGTCAGCGGATCGTCGCTGGCGCGTTCGACGCCGCTGTCCGTCCACGGCCGCGCGCGCTGACGCAGGAAATCGAGCATGTCGTCAAACGCCGCCCGCGCAATGCCCTGATCGATAGCGGCATGCATAATCTGCGCAAATGGCCCAACGGTGCTCGGACGCTCAAACGCCGTCTGGAATGGCACCACATCTTCCGGCGCAATCGCTACGTCGCGGAACTGCACGCTGCCGCTGCCGGTGGTGCGCTGACCAAAGCCGCTCCAGTCATCAATCACGTTGACGCCGTGCTGATGGCGCGGCACAAACACCAGCTGCTCTTTGCCGTCATCGGCAATCGCCAGCGTCGGAATGCGGTCGGCATACAGCGCGCCGGTGCAGTAAAACTTGTTGCCATTGAGGCGCAATCCTTCTGCCTGCTGCGAAACCGCCGTAGAACGTTGATGCGCGGCGGGCGAACTGAATTCCGCCAGCGCATTACCGTGATGCACACCTGCCAGCACTTCTGCGTAGAGCCGCTTTTTCTGCGCCTCGCTGCCGTTGATGCGCAGCACTTCCAGCGCGTAAAAATGGTTCTGCGGCACCTGACCAATCGAACCGTCGGCGGCGCTCAAAAGCACGAAAATCCCAGCCAGTTCGGCGGTAGAAATCTCAATGCCGCCAAAGTCACGCGGAACGGTGATGGCGCCGAGTCCGGATTGAAACAGCTGCTGTAACTCGATGTGCGGCAGTTCACGTTCGCGGTCGCGCTGGGCAGAACCAGCACGAAAACGTTCCGCCAGCTCCTGCGCGACCTGCAACGCCTGCTGGGCATGAGTGATGCGCGTCGCGCGCTGTTTGGGCGATACCTGCGTCATGGTTGCTCCTTAAATCCACGCATGACGCGCAGGCAGCGCATCATTGAGGTAATAGTTGCCGATGGCATGAGTTTTCCAGCGCACCGGATCGTGCAGCGTGTGGGTGCGTGCATTGCGCCAGTGACGATCAAGCCCGTGGCGCAGCAAAGTGCCGCGACTACCGCCCCATTCCAGCAGTTTCTCGCTGGCCCGCAGCGCCACTTCCGTGGTGAGCACTTTAGCTTCCGCTACCGCAATGGATGCGAACGCGCAGTTTTCAGCGGTCAGCGCCTGTTGATCGATGCTGTCGAGCACGCGGGCGGCACGCGTCAGCAGTGCGTTGGCGGCGCTCAGTTCAGTGCTGATGCGGCCCACATCGGCGAGGATGTAAGGATCGTCGGCATTGCGGCTGACATTGGCATCCACCCAAGGTCGCGAGCTGCTGCGCACAAACTCCAGCGCCTCATCCAGCGCGCCTTGCGCAATGCCAGCATCTATCGCCGCCTGAATCAGCTGGGAAACCGCACCGCGCAGCGTCGGTTTTTCGGCTGCGGGCAGCGACATCAATAACGCCGGATCTACCGCAACCTGCTGCAGTTTCACCGTGCCGCTGGCGGTGGTGCGCTGGCCGATACCCGACCAGTCATCAACAATCTCCACGCCCGATGCTGGCAGCGGAATAAAGGCCATCTTCGGCTGCTGATCGTGCATTGCGGTGGTGACCAGAATGTCGGCGAACAACGCGCCAGTGGAGTAGAACTTCTCGCCAGTAAGCTGTAGGCTCTGTGACGTTGTCACCAGCTGTGCCTGCACATCACGCGTGTGTTTGGTGTTTTTCTCCGGCCCGCCGTTGCCAAGACGCTTGCCCTGCACCACCGCGCTCAGCAGTTGCTGCTGTTGCGCCGCCGAACCTTCGCCGAGGATGAACTGAATCAGACCAAAGTGGTTTTGCGGGATTTGCCCCAGCGAGGGATCGCTGGCGGAGATCAGCCGAAACACCTCGGCCATGGTTTGATACGACAAACCTGCGCCGCCAAATTCACGTGGCACGCTGATGCTGCCAAGTCCCAACGCGGTGAACTGGTTGAGCAGCGCGATGGGATAGATGCGTTGCTGATCGCGTTCAACTGCGCCGCCTTTTGCCTGCTCGGCCAGATGGCGTGCGGCAGCGATGGCTTGTTCATCGCTATTTAATACCGCCGCGCGGTTAATAATCTCGTCACTGTTTTGCGTCATAGCTGATTTCACTTTTACTGCACAGCGAAGTGTAAGCCTGCACTGAAAAAATCAGCAGGCCGTGGAATGAATAACGGATTGAAAGCGATGATAATCAGCGGGGTTAAAGCAAGTAAATAGCGCGGTTATGCTATATCCGGCAATGCGTTGCCATTATTAAGCTATGGATTTAATTAAGCACAACAACAGGCTAGCGGCGGCGCTGCGGGCAATTAGCGAGTATAAAAAAGCGGCGTGTAATTCTTATGATCAAATAACGCAATCAAAATTTAAATAATGCATATAACGTAAGGTCGCCATTAATGGCGACCTTGTGGAATTGTGCGGGATTTTATAAGGTCACCATAAATGGCGACCCTACGGAATTGTGCCGGATTTTATAAGGTCGCCATTAATGGCGACCCTACGATTTTATATTTGCGCATCAAATTGCGCGGCGGCGAAACTGCGGGTGAATTCGTTTTTCGCGCTGTGCGGAATCTGCACGCTATCGATCAACTTCGCCAGCTGATAGGTTTGCACCGTTTCATTTTGCGTCAGCTGCTGGGAATAATTCGCGGTTAAATCGCCTTTCTTATTCTGCGTCACCGATGTCTGGCTACGCTCTTCGTCATCAATCAAATGGTACTTATAGTTTTGCGACGACTTCTGTTCGGTCAATTTCACCGCCGAGGCAGAATCCAGCGCAGTGTGGAAGCTGGCCTTCAGTTTAAACAGCGTTTGCTGGGTCAAATCCTGGGTATCGCCATGCGTCTGCGAAGCGGTTTTTTGCGCCACGTTAAGTGAGAAGGTGTCTTCCTCTTCCGGCTTATACGGATTACCGGAAACCGGCGTCTGCTGATACGTAGCCGAGAAGTCCGCCAGCCCGCTGATCGCGCCGTTCTTCGCCGCATTAGCATCAATTGACTTCACGCGCTGCGTATTGATGCTTTCCGCTGCTTTACCTTCGGTGGTATTGAGTGCGCGGAAGCTGTCTTTAAACAGCGCCAGCATGTCACTATCGCCATGGCCGCGCGAAGCTGCCTGATCGAATTTGCTGCTCCACTGGTCCAACGCCGCCGCCTGCTGCGCCGCGCTTCCCGCTTGCGTCAGTTTCGACATATCAGTATCAAGTTTGATGCTGACATCGCCGTTATGGAAGCCAAGCCAGCGCTCCTGATCGTCGGCATGCAAATTCAGCGACTGCGTGACGTTATTGCCATTACGCAGATCGGTCTTCAAATCGACGCTTTTCAGCACTGAACTATCAAACTTCATCAGATCGCTGATATCGAGCTTGGTGGTGCTGCCATCCAGGCCATCCAGCGCTTTCTGCAAGCCCGCTGACAGTTGCCCCATCGCCGCCGCTTCATCGTTGCTCAGCTGGCCGCCGCTGGTTTTCAGCTCCACCACCAAGCCGCCCTGTTGGCGCGTCATCTGCAAACTCACCTGCACGCCAGATTGCGTAGTGATGGTCAGTGCCAGCGCGCTTTGGCTGCTGCTCTTTGCGCCGCTCACCGCTTCGGTCGCTGGCACGCTCAAGGTCACGTCGCCGCGATTGCTGACCAGATTATTCAGTAAGGTGCTGCCGAGACCGTTCATGCCGACGCCGCTGGCATGTGCGGCACCGTTGAGCTGCGCTTGCATGCTGCTGGTGACATCGACGGAACTTTTGACCTGGGCGGGCTCGATTTTGTAGATAGCAGCGATGGCGTCACTTGCCTCGCTGAAGGTGACTTTGGTGGACGCTTGCGCCGTCAGGGCGTTTTGCGCGGATTTGTTGTTCACCGCTGGCGTCACCACCGCATTCGATGCGATTAAATTTCTCAGTACGCTGCTGCCAATCCCATTTAGCATGAAAATAATCCTCGTTGTGTACTATTCCTGAGTGTTATCGGCGTAATAATGAGCAGCTTTAGTCACGTTTACATTATTCGGGCGCCATTTATGGCGACCTCCTAACAACAACCTCCCAACCTGTCATTCCAGACATATCATCTGTCCGCCTAAACACAGCCGCACTTCACGCAGTGACTTACGTTATTCATCAACACATCTCTCACTCACGAGGTAAGGTCACGATGAATAACCTGCATTACAAAAGCTTGCTGGAAATTGGCCGCTTGATTCAGTCGGGCGAAATCTCTTCGGTGGAGGTCACACAAACCCTGCTGACGCGCATCGATACGCTCGATCGCGACTTACACAGCTACTTCTACGTGATGCGCGACAGTGCGCTGCAACAGGCGGCTGAAGCCGACGCCGAAATTGCGCAGGGCAAAATGCGCGGTCCGCTACATGGCGTGCCGATTGCGCTCAAAGATCTGATCTGGACCAAAGATGCGCCCACCAGCCACGGCATGATCATCCACAAAGATCGTTACCCAACTGAAGACTCCACCGTGGTGGAACGCTTCCGCGCGGCAGGTGCGGTGATTCTCGGCAAGCTGACGCAAACCGAAAGCGCCTTCGCCGATCACCATCCCGATATCGCCCGCCCCAATAATCCGTGGGGCAGCGCGCTGTGGACCGGCGTCTCCTCCAGCGGATCCGGCGTCGCCACCGCCGCAGGTTTATGCTTCGGCTCAATTGGCACCGATACCGGCGGATCGATTCGTTTTCCCTCCAACGCCAACGGCCTGACCGGCATTAAACCGACGTGGGGCCGCGTCACGCGTCACGGTGCCTGTGAACTGGCGGCATCACTGGATCATATCGGCCCGATGGCGCGTAACGCCGCCGATGCCGCCGCCATGTTGCAGGCGATTGCCGGTCGCGATGACAAAGATCCCACCTCCAGCAGCGAACCGGTACCGGATTATCTGGCATTGATGACGCGCGGCATCAGCAAGATGCGCATCGGCGTAGATAAAAGCTGGGCGCTGGAGAAAGTTGACGAGGAGACGCGCGCCGCGCTGCAATCGGCGATCGCCACCTTGAGTTCGCTTGGCGCGACGCTGGTGGATATCACCTTGCCCGATACCGAAAAAGCCGCCGCCGAGTGGAGCGCACTCTGCGCCGTGGAGACCGCGCTGGCGCATGAAGACACTTATCCAGCGCAGAAAGATCAATACGGTCCCGGCCTCGCTGGCCTGTTGGATCTTGGTCACAGCGTCACCGCGCTGGAGTATCAGCGCTTGCTGCTCAGCCGTGCAGCGCTGCGCGGCGATATCTCCGCGCTCTTTATTCAGGTTGATCTGATTCTGGCACCGGCCACCGCTTATGCCGGATTGACCTGGGACACCATGACCCGTTTTGGTACCGATCAGGCACTGTTTAACGGCGTGCTGCGCTATACCAGTGCATTCGACGCCAGCGGACATCCCACCATCACCTTGCCGTGCGGTAAAACCGCCAGCGGCGCGCCGATTGGCTTCCAGCTGGTGGCGGCACATTTCGCCGAAACCACCATGATCCAGGGCGCGTGGGCCTACCAGCAGGTTACCGACTGGCACAAACAGCATCCTGCGTTGTAAATCCGCTTTTATAACCGCCCCGACAGCATCGGGGCGGTCATTTCACCCGCTCATGGCCTGAAACTTGCTTTAACTCCCTGACTTCCGCCCTTTTTCGCCATGTTTAGGGGATGCTGATATGAAAGAGCTTTTCACCACCGACGATCTCGATAACCGTCATCGCTTTGATGCCTGGCGTGATGCGGTGTGTTCGCGTCTGATCAAAGCCGAAGCGCGCCAGATGCACTCCGGCACTTTTTCCGGCAGCTTTGCCTATTCGATGCTCGGTCACATGGATATTGCCAATCACGTGTCACATACAGCGCTGATGTGGCAACGCACGCCAGAATGCATCCGCCGCCATCCTAATCACGATTTCTATCTGGGCTACGTTTGCGCGGGCAGCGGCACGCTGCGGCAGAATGGCAACCAATCACGCGTCAGCGCGGGCGACGTGGTGATTTACGATGCTGCGACGCCGTTTGATTTTGCCATGGAGAATGTGGCGATCAATATCGTGCATCTGCCACGTCACATCATGGAGAAGGAAGCGCCTGCCACCGCCAAACTGGCGGGCAAAACGCTGGATCTTACGCGCCCTGGCATGGCATCGCTCAAGCTACTTTTACAGGAAGCGTTCGTGTTTAATCCCGAACGCGAGAACCCGTTTCTGGCCGAACAGTTCGCCAATACGCTGCTGAATATGATTTCGGTCAGCGTCAATTTGCAGCACAGCGAAGAGGCGCTGAAACCGGATCTGTATTCGCGCGTGGTGAGTTTTCTGCGCCACAATCTGCAGGAGCCGGAGCTATCGGTGGCGCAAATCGCCAATGCGCATCACGTCTCACCGCGCACTATCAGCCGGGTGTTTGCCGCACACGGCACCACGCCGATGAACTTCCTCTGGCAGGAGCGTTTACAGGCGTGTCATCGCGTTCTGGCCGAAGGCAAAGCGCGCAATATCACCCAGGTGGCGTTGGATCACGGCTTCAGCGATATGTCGCACTTCAGCCTGGCATTTCGCAAAGCCTTTGGTTACACGCCCAGCAGCCTGTTACGGCAGCCGGACGCGCCGCTACTTTTGTAGCGTGGTGATCACGCGCTCGGCGGTGTATTCCATGCTACTGCGCGTGTTCATCGCTTCGCTGCGCATCAAGCGATACGCCCCCGATTCATCCAGCCCGAAGGTTTGCATCAGCACGCCTTTGGCCTGCGCCAACCTTTCCCCGCGCGCTTTACGCGCCTGCTGCACCGCACGCAACCGTTGGTGATGACGCACGGTTTGTAGCGTGCCGATCATCTGCACAATCAAGGCAAACGGATTCAGTTCACGCTCGGCGATGGCGTTCGGCTGGAGTTGCAGTAGCAGCGGAAACAGCCGCGCGTTGTGGCTATCCGCCAGCGCGATGATGGGGATATCCCGTTCGCGCGCGCTGCTAAACAGAGTGGATAAAGGCTGCTGCTGATGCACATCGATCGCCACCAGCAGCAGCTGCGTATCCGCAGGAATTGATGCAGCAGGCGGCCAGCTGTGTTGCGCGTGACATCCCAACTGCGTCAGCGAGGCGCAAAACGCGCGCACGCTCTGTGAATCAGGATGGAAAATATGCAGCCGGACACCAGAAAGCGTTGCCAGTAATGATTGTTCAGTCATGGTTCACCCTATGCGCATCCCGAATGAGGAAGCCTTACGGTAAGCGAGCGAGTGAATCCGTGCTTTGCTGATGCTGCCGGGTGCTGTGTCAGGGCGGACAAGGATGCGGAGCGGTTTTGTAGGGTGCGCATTCATGCGCACCTTGAATGATGCTCAAACATGAAACCCCAAAAACTGCTCTGCCACGCTGGCGCTCGACTGGGTTTTCGGATCGATCCTTTGCACAATCTGCCCCTTTTCAATCACATGAATCTGGTCAGAGAGCGCATAGAGAAACTCGATATCTTGCTCCACCAGAATGATCGAAATATCCATCTCGTGGCGCAGGCGCCGCAACGTATCGATGATCTCCTCGCAGATATTCGGTTGAATCCCTTCCGTTGGCTCATCCAGCAGCACCAGCTGTGGCTGGCCGCACAGGCAACGCGCCAATGCCAGCAACTGCTGCTCGCCGCCAGATAGCGCACCGCCCGGCTGTGCCAGCAGGCGTTTCAGGCGCGGAAAATATTCCAGCATCTGCTCGATAATTTCCCCGGCGCGGGAGAAGTGTTTCACGCAGCCCATGCGCAGATTCTCCTCCACCGTCAGCTGCGGGAAAATCTGTCGCCCTTGCGGTACAAAACCGATGCCCGCCACCGCACGCTGATGCGCCTGATAACCGGTAATATCTATGCCGTTCAGCGCAATGCGGCCTTGCCAGGCTGGCAGTTCGCCCATAATGGTGCGCAGCAGCGTGGTTTTGCCCATGCCGTTGCGGCCCAGCACGCCGGTGAACGACTTTGCGCCGACAAACAGCTCGGATAAGTTCAGCACCGGAATCTTGTTGTAGCCCGAAACCATCTCTTTTATTTCAAGCATGTTTAATCTCCAGATTGCCGAGATACGCCTCTTTCACCAGCGGATTTTGTGTCACCTCGCGGAAGCTGCCTTCCGCCAGCACCGCGCCCTGGTTAAACACCGTCACCTGTTGCGCAATCATGCTGATGAACTCCATGTCGTGTTCCACCACCACCACCGTGCTCTGCTGATTGATCGCCTTGATCAGCTGCGCGGTTTTGCGCACTTCCTGATGCGTCATGCCCGCCGCCGGTTCATCCAGCAGCACCAGCTGCGGTTTGGAGATCAGGATCATCCCCAGTTCCACCCACTGCCGCTGACCATGTGCCAGTTCCGAGAGCACCGCATGTTGCAGATCAACCAGGCCGATATCCTCCAGCACTTGTTCAATCGCCGCTGGCAGCGCCGCTTTCGTCAGCTTATTTGCCGCCGCCTGCCACAAGTTTTCCCGCACGCTTAAACCTTCGAACACGCTCGGTACCTGGGTTTTGATGCCAATCCCCAAACGCGCAATTTCCCATGGTCGTTTGCCGGAGATCACCTGTTCGCGATAGCGACACTCGCCGCGCGTCGGCGTCACCTGGCCGCTCAGCATCTTGAAGAAGGTGCTTTTGCCTGCGCCGTTGGGGCCAATCAGGCAGCGCAATTCACCTTCACGTAAGGTGAAATCCACCTCTTTCACCGCATGTACACCGCCAAAACTGACGCCCATTTTGCGGGTTTCCAGTAACACGTTGGTCGTCATTGTTTCACCTCACTGACCTGCGCGCGGCTGGCGGGCGCGGCGGCATGACGCTTGCGCCGCCACAGGCGCTGCAGCGTCGGCAAAATACCGCCCGGAATCAGCAACACAAACACCGCCAGGATTACGCCGAGCACTAAATTGACATCCACGGTTTGCTGCGCGCCCAGCCGCGTCACCATCCACTGCAACAGCACGCAGCTGATCACCGGCCCAAGTAGCGTGCCGCGTCCACCGACAATCACCCAGATGATGATCTGCGCCGACTGGCTGATGCTGAACACGCCAGGACTGACAAACGCGCCCCAGTTGACGTACAAACAACCCGCCAGTCCGGCAATTGCCGCGCCGATGGCAAAGGTCGCCAGCTTGTGCGCCGGCACGTTGTAGCCGAGCAATCCGGCGCGCTGCTCGTTCTCACGAATCGCCACCACGGTTTTGCCAAAGCGGCTCAGCAGCACGAACTTCAGCAAGGCGTAGCAAAGTGCCAGACATCCGGCGGTGACCATAAAGATCGCCTCGGGCGATAAAATGGCATCCGGCTGGAACGGCAGGTTGAGCGTCGGCACCGAGGGAATGCCGTTAAAGCCACCCAACAGCGCTTCGCCGATGTGATATTCGCTGCCGGAGGTGGAGTTAACCCAGTTAAACAGCACCAGACTCACCGCGAGAGTGATGGCGCCGAGATAGACATCGCTGACGCCGCCATAAAAAATCACATAGCCAAGCAGCAGCGAGAACAGCGTTGGCAGCAGCACCGCCATCACCACTGCCCAGGTCGAATCGCCCCAGTTGATGGCGCAAATCGCATAGGTATAAGCGCCTAAACCGAAAAACGCCGCCTGGCCAAAGCACAGGATGCCGCCGTAACCCCAGATAAATGCCAGGCTGAGCGACAACAAGCCCATCACCAGAAACACCGTCAGTGACAGCAAGGTGTAGAGCTCAATCGCACCTGACAGCCACAGCGCCACCAGCACCATCGCCAGAGAAGTGACGACAATCTGGATCTTTTCCGAGAACAGTTTCATTACAGCGATCTCCTGAAGAAGCGCCCGGTGATGCCCTGCGGCAGCAAGCGCAGCAGCACAATGGCGCTCAGCAACAGCGCAACCGCACCAAACACCGGCGTGGAGAAGTAGGTCACCAGCTGCGAAATGGTGCCGAACAGCGTCGAGGCGGAGAGCGTACCGGCGATGATGGCGCTGCCACCGCCAATCACCGTGATAAAGGCTTTGGCGATAAAGCTAACGCCAATGGTTGGGATCACGCCGGTAATCGGCGCTAACAGTGCGCCGCCCAAACCCGATAGCGCCGCGCCGAGGCCAAACGTCAGGCTGTAGATTTTGCCCGGATTGCTGCCGAGCGCCGCCGCCATGCGCGCATTCTGCATGGTGGCACGCGCGCACAGACCTAAGGTGGTAAAGCGCAGCAGCAGCCACAGCGCGCCGAGCAAGCCGACCGCAAACACAATCATGAACAGCGAATAACCGCTGGTGCTGTAATTGCCAATGCTGACGCTGGGCAGCGGCGAACTGATGCCCAGCGTGGTGTTGCCGAACAGCATGGTGGCGGCACCGATCAACGCCAGACTCAGCCCCCATGTCGCCAGCATGGTGTCGATCATCCGTCCGTACAGATGACGAATAATCACGCGCTCTATCACCGCGCCAAACACGCCCACGGTAAGCGGCGCGATCACCAGCATTGAGATCCAGATCGGCACGCCCCACTGATTGGTGGCCAGAATGGCGCTGTAGCCGCCCAGCATCATGAATTCGCCGTGCGCCATATTGACGATTTTCATCATGCCGAACACCACCGCCAACCCAACGCTCATGATCACCAGCACGGCGATGGCATTGAGCACTTCAATGGCGTAGATAATGAACAGATCCATAGCGGCTCCTGTTACAGCTCAATTTGATACTGTTTGGTATCGCGCGGATTTTTCTTCAGATCGCACACCATCGCGGTATCCACCGGCGCTTGATCGGTGAAGGTTTCCAGAATTTTCATTTGATGGTTTTCCACTTCGGCGATATGCACATCCAGCGAACAGTGATGCGTGGCCGGATCGACGCTCAGCTTGCCGCTCGGCGAGGTCAGCGTGACGCCGGACTCCAGCGCCTCAATCACCTTCATGCGATCGATATCGCCCGCTTTACGCACCCCTTCCGCCCAGATCAGCATGCCCTGGTAAGCGCCCATCGCGAGGTCGCTGATGTACGGCGTGTTGGCGCCGTAGCGCGCATGGAATCGCTCGACGAACGCTTTGTTTTCCGGCGAGGGGATTTCCTGCATATAGTTGGCGGCCACCAGAATGCCGTTGCTCTCTTCCGGTGACAGAATGATGTGTTCGTTGCCGCCGCCAAACACCGTGGAGGCAATCGGGATCTTGCCGCTCATACCGGCCGCATGCCACTGGCGATAGAACGAGATGTGCGCGCCACCGACCAGCGCTGACCACACCATGTCGGGTTTAGCGCTCTGAATTTTGGAGATTGCCGCGCCAAAATCGGTGACATCCAGCGGGAAGAATTCAACCGCCATCACTTCACCGCCGTTATCGTGCACCGATTTTTTCACCCACGCCGAGACGATCTGCCCGTAGTTATAATCCGCCGCCAGCACGTAGACTTTTTTGCCCCACTTCTTCACCGCATAAGGCACCAGTTTTTCCACGGTTTGCGCTGGCGTAGAACCGGAAGAGAAATAGTTGCGATCGCACACGCCGCCTTCATATTGCGCCGGGTAAAAATAGAGCGAACGAAAACGATCCAGCACCGGACGAATAACTTCGCGCGAAGCCGAGGTAATGCCGCCGTGCACCACCGCCACTTTATCTTTCAGCGCCGCCTGCTGCGCATATTGCGCATAAAGCTGCATGTTGGATTGCGCATCGTAATTAATCACCTGCAACGGGCGACCTAATAATCCCCCTGCCGCATTAATCTCTTCCGCCGCCAAATTAATCGCGTTCGACATTGGCTTGCCGTAGATATCGAGCCCGCCGGATAAGTCGAGAATACTGGCGATTTTAATCGCGTCTTTGCTGTCGGCGGCGAAAGAGAATTTAGGCGCAACGCCCGCTGCCAAGCCTAATGCCGAAACTGCTGAACCCTGGATAAATGAACGACGACTAATAGCCATAGCAACCTCTTGAAAGGGAAGGGTCAAATTGGAGTGTTTCCGGGAGGCCGGAGAGAATAAAAGCGATCGGCAGACGGCGCTGTCTGCGTTAACAAGAGGTTGCCACATCGTTGGGGCGTTATTTTGTATAAAGCAAGAAGTGGGCCAAATATAATAGAGGCCGTAGATTGGGGTTATTTGACGATTAATTGCGTTTTTACAGAAATGTGCGCACCGTTAAATGGCAATTGGCACCAATTAGGTGCGCGGTCGCCATAAATGGCGACCCTACAAAACCGGTAAGGTCGCCATTTATGGCGACCTCAATAAAACTCAATTAAAAAACTTAATATCCGTTGGCGTGGCGATCTTCGCCACTTCACCTGCGGCTTTTAACGCACCGGTCTCAGCATCGAAATGGAACAGCGTAATGTTATTGGTGAACACGTTCGCCACATAAAGGTATTTGCCGCTGGCATCAAAGGCGAAAGCACGCGGTTCAATGCCATCCGCTTTGTAGCGCACCGGCGTTCCCAGTGAACCATCCTGCTCAATTTTAAACACCACTAAGCTGTTATCCGAGCCGCGATTAGCCGCAATCACAAACTTGCCGTTCGGGCTAAGGATAATGCCGCCGCCGCTGCGATACTCGGCGCTGCTGTTTTCCGTGTTCAGTTTGACCTTAGCCTGCTGCTCCAAACGATCGTCCTTCACCGCAAACACCACCACTTCACCGGCCATTTCGGTGGTGACATAAGCGTGTTTGCCATCCGGGGAAAATACCATGTGACGCGGGCCAGAACCGGCTGGGAAGGTGACATCGCGCGAGGTATCGGCGACCAGCGGCTGAGTTTTGCCCGCGTGATAGGCATAAGCGTGCAGTTTGTCGCCGCCGAGATCTGCGGCGTAAAGGTATTTGCCATCATGCGTAAAGGTGGTGGAGTGCGCGTGGCCGCTATCCTGACGATCTTTCACCGCACCGCTTCCGCTGGCAAACGGGAAATTCTGCGCCTGCTCGCCGAGCGAACCGTCATGATGAATCGGGAATACCGCCACGCTGGCACCGCCTTTGGCCACTGAATAGTTGGCGACAAACAGGAATTTACCGTCCGGGCTGATGGTGGCATGCGTCGGCTGCTGCCCGTGGCTATCCACCGCGTTAATCACGCGAACCTTGCCGCTGTGATCAATCGCCAGCGCAGTAACCGCACCGGCATTCTCTTCATTGGTGGTGTAGGCAAAACGGCCATCATGCGATTTCACAATCCACGATGGGCTTTTCATTTTGATGAAATCGAGCGGCGTCAGCGTGCCGTCGCTATTGACCTTCAAACGGTATAAACCTTCGCTGGGATGACCCGGATTTTGCACTAACGGCGCATCCGGGATGCTGGTCCATGTGCCCACTAAGGCCGTTTGGTTGTGATGTTCCGCTGCAGTTGCCATTGCACTTCCCGCTAATGTGAAAACAGCTAGCGATAATGCCACGCTTAGACGTGACGCCAAACCGCCAGACAAGGATTTATTGTGATTTTTCATTGTGGTACCCACCATAATCGGAATGTTCTTTATAGAAAGCGTTAGTCGCGTTGGATTTTTTATTGTGCTTGCGGTCGATGATGCAGTCCGCTTTACGACTATAGTGGGATTGCTTTGATTCGCGCCGAACGGACGTGATCGTGTTCACATTATCGGGGATTTATCCGCCGTTAGAGCACGATTACCTCCAAACCTGTCAGCCGAAAGACCTCAAATGCGTAATTCTTATTATTACTGCGTTTTCCCGGCATGCTTTAATGAAGCCCTCTTAACATGCCAGGGATGCTGACGTTGCTATGCTGCAGTTTTCAAATGGTTTTCTGCTGAGTTTGTCGTTGTGCCTTGATATCGGTCTCGCAAATATCGCCATGATCACGCTGGCGATGCAACGCGGCTATTTTCACGGTTTTTGGTTGGGGATTGGCACCTGCATCGGTGACTTAATCTATGCGCTGCTGGCGCTGGCGGGCATGGCGATTGTGTTGCAGTTCACCGCCGTACGTTGGGTGCTGTGGATTGGTGGCGGCGTGCTGTTGCTGTGGTTTGCCGGAAAAATGCTGTATGCGGCGTTGCAGAAGCAGGCTGCACTGCCGGAAACCGAACAACAGCCGTATCGATCGCTGCTGCGTGAATTTAGTCGTGGCGTGATGCTGGCGATGTCATCACCGACCGCGATTTTGTGGTTTGCCAGCGTCGGCGGTGCGTTGATTTCTCGCATGGGACACGGCAGCGCGGCAGCAACTTCATCCTTCCTCGGCGGCTTCTTTATTGCGGGCGTGGTGTGGACCTGCGTGCTGTGCCTGGTCGGCAGCATGGGCGGTAAGCTGCTGGGGCAGCGTTTGCTGAAGTATTCCTATCTCGCTTCCGCGTTGATTTTTGTTTATTTCGCGGTCTATGTGATTTGGTCGGGTTATCGGGAGTTTATTCTGGTTTGATGGGAGGTCGCCATAAATGGCGACCGCAACCAGCATCACAACCCGGCAATCCGCTTCAAATCCGCTTCTGCACCCGGCGCAACCGCCAGCACCTGCGCGCCTTTCAACAAACGTTCACCTTCGGTGTTGAACGGGTGATACCAGCCGCCCGCCTCTTTCACCAGGCAATAACCGGCCAGACAATCCCACGCATGCATGTACGGCTCGTAATAACCCACCACGCGCCCGGCTGCGACCCACGCCAGCATCAATGCACCCGATCCAATGCGAATAAAATTCCCGCCCGCCGCCAGCAGCGACGCAAGGATTTTCCCCACTTCATCCGGGCTAACGTGGCTGTTGGCACCAAATCCGGTGACATGATTTTGCAGCGTGCGACTGGCATCCAACTGCAAGCGCTTGCCGTTGAGCGTCGCGCCCTGACCAAGAGCAGCGACGTAACACTCCTGATAAGTGGGCGCGAAAATCACGCCAATCACCGGCACACCGTCGTGCAACACCGCAACGGACACGCACCAGTTCGGCATGCCGTTAAGGAACGGGCTGGTGCCATCGATCGGATCAACCACCCACGTATAACCCGATGAACCGTCCTGCAATCCGTACTCTTCGCCGAGGAAACCGTCGTCGGCAAACTGCGCGCGAATCTGCTGGTCGATCATCTGTTCCACTTCGCGGTCAGCACGAGACACCACATCCTGCAAATCGTATTTGGTCTCCACCACTAAGGTGTCGCGCTGATGGAAATACTCCAGCGCCTTCGCGCCGCCGGCGCGTGCCACCTTCTCCGCTAAAATCAGGCGCGATAACAGCGGGTCATTGTCTAATTCACTCATCATCCATCCTTAAATTAACCGGCAATCAGGGCCAAACCCTGAGGTTTAAAATCAATCGCGACGTTCGATGCCAGCGGCAGCTGCTGCTCCATTTCGGCATCGACAATAAACAGCGAACCCAATTCAGTTGCGACTTCATATTCGATATGGTCGCCGAGCCACGTGCTGTGAGTCACTTCGCCGCGCAGTGCGCCCGCGCCTTCACCGCGCAGCGTAATAAACTGCGGTCGCACAGACAGCTGTGCTGCGCCGGTTTTCAGGCCGTTGCCGCGCACGCGGTAGCGCTGGCTGCCGAGTCGCACCAGCGCTTCGCTGCCATCAAGCTGCTCCACTTCGCACGGCAGAATATTGGCCTCACCCATAAAATCGGCGATAAACACCGAGTTCGGCGCGTGATAGAGACTTTCCGGCGCGCCCTGCTGGGCAATATCACCCTCTTTCATGACAATAATCTTATCGGAGACCGCTAGCGCCTCTTCCTGATCGTGCGTGACGTACACTGCCGTGAAGCCGAGCCGCTGTTGTAAGTCGCGGATATCGGTACGCACTCGGCGACGCAAACGCTCATCAAGATTGGAGAGCGGCTCATCCAGCAGCAGCACCTGCGGTTCCAGCACCAGCGCGCGCGCCACGGCAATGCGCTGTTGCTGCCCGCCGGAGAGCTCGGATGGCAATCGCTGGCCCTGATGTTCGAGGCCCACCAGCTTCAATCCTTCACGCGCGCGGTCCTGCGCTTCACGTTTATTCATGCCCGACGACTGCAAGCCATACATGATGTTGTCGAGCGCGCTCATGTGCGGGAACAGCGCGTAAGACTGAAACACCATCGCCACGTCGCGCTCGTTAGCGGGCAAGTTGGTGACATCTTTGCCGCCAATCAAAATACGGCCAGCGGTGGGATGCTCCAGCCCGGCCAGCAGCCGCAGCGTGGTGGTTTTGCCGCAGCCGGATGGACCCAGCAGCGTCACCAGCGTGCCGGGCTCCACCGTCAGCGAGAGATCGGGAATCGCATCAAAACCGGCAAAGCGTTTCGAAACGTGTTCAAACACCACAGATCCAGCGGTTACGCGTGTCATACGGCTCTCTCCTGCGTTAAGGACGTTGAAGCTGGCGGAATTGCCATATCGACCGGACGAGCCACGCGGCGCAGGCGCCGTTCGCCCACCAGCCACTGGAACATGCCGATGATCGCTAGCATCACCACAATCAAGACGGTTGAGTAAGCAATCGCCACACCGTATTCGCCGTTTTCCACCAGCCCGACGATGTAAGAGGTTGCCATGTTGTATTGCGCGCTCACGAGGAAGATCACCGCACTGATCGAGGTGATGGCGCGTACGAAGGCGTAGACCAGCGCGGCGCTGATCGCCGGTTTCAGCAGCGGCAGCACCACTTTGCGCAGCGTGCGGAAGCTGTTAGCGCCGAGTGTTAATGAAGCTTCATCAAGACTTTTATCCAGCTGACTCATCGCCGCGATGCCGCCGCGCACGCCAACCGGCATGTTGCGGAACACAAAGCAGGCGACGAGGATCATCGCGGTACCGGTGATCTCCAGCGGCGGCAGGTTATACGCCATCACATAACTCACGCCGATCACCGTGCCGGGAATGGCGAAGCTCAGCATCAGCAAAAACTCGAAGGTCTGACGACCGGCGAACTTCTGACGCACAATCAGCCATGCGGTGAGCAGGCCGACAATCGCCGTCAGCGGTGCGGCAATTAGCGCGATCTCCAGCGTAGTCCAGAACGAGTTCCACGCCACGCCGCTCCACAGCAGATGCCCATCGCTGAAGCTGACGCCAAAGGCGCGCACGTAATGCTCGATGGTCAGCGCATCATTCAATCCCCACGACTGTACAAAGCCGCCGACCACAATCATGCCGTAGATCACCAGCGTGAACAGGCCCCACGGAATCACCATGCCGTACACACCAAAGCGCAGCGCGCGCGGCAGCTGCACATGTTTGCCGCCGTCGCCTTTACCGGTGACGGTGGCGAAGTTTTTACCGCCGAGCCACCAGCGCTGCAGCACAAAGGCCGTCAGCGTGAAGCACAGCAGAATCATCGCCAGCACCGCTGCGCGGCTCGGATCGTTCTGCGCGCCAACAACCGAGAAGAAGATCTCAGTGGAGAGCACGCCGTGGCTGCCGCCCAGCACCATCGGGTTACCGAAATCGGCCATGCTTTCGATAAAACTAATCAGAAAAGCGTTGGCTAAACCCGGCGCCATCAGCGGCAGCGAGACGCGCGTGAAGGTGCGCCAGCGATTGGCGCGCAGCGTTTGTGACGCCTCTTCCAGCGACGGACTGACGCCTTCCACCACGCCAATCAGCACCAGAAACGCAATCGGCGTGAACGATAAAACCTGCGCGATCCAGATGCCGGTTAAGCCATACAGCCAGCGGCCCGGTTCGATGCCAAACAGCGCCGCCAGATGTTCGGTGACCACGCCGGAGCGGCCAAACAGCAGGATCAGCGCCAGACCAATCACAAACGGTGGCGTGATGATCGGCAGAATGGTCAGCATGCGCAGCGCTTTCTTGAACGGCAGCGGCGTGCGCGTGGCGGCTAATGCAAACGCCAAGCCGAGCAGCGTTGAGCCGGCGGCGGTCATCAGCGCCAGCCACAATGTGCGCCACGCGGTGCCGCAGGTGCCGCCCGACAAACAGGACAGGCTCCAGATCGACGGGTCCTGAATGTTGCTGATTAAGCCATCCGGCTTGAAGCTGCCGTCCACGTCCTGCACCGACACCACAAACATGCTGAGGACCGGATAGAGTACGAAGATGCTGACCAGCGCCGTAAGCAGCACCAACGACGCCACCACAAAGGCGTCGCCTTTCATCACGCCGCGTTCGGCTAGTGCGAAGGAAAACAGCAGCAGGAAAGTGGTCAGCAACAGCAGCGCACCCGCGCCCATCGCCGGTTGGCCCGATGCGAGCGCGCCGAAGCGATTTTCCAGCCACAGCCAGCTCCAGCCGCTGTAGCCAATGGCGTGACCTTCAATCACCAGAAACAGCACGCCAAGCGCGCTGAACAGCAGCAGCAAACGGCTGCGCGCCTGCGCAGGTAGGATGCCGCAACCGGCGCACAGCACGAACAGTGCGATGGCGATAAGCAGCCACGGATGGTCGCCCACTTGCCACAGCGCGGGCGCGTTGGCGCTGTCGCTCCACAGGCTGGTTAACCAGCCGCTGCTGAAGAAACCGGCTTCCAGGCTGAACCACGGTAGCAGCAGTAACGCTACTGCGCCGATGATCAGCGCGCCTGTCAGACGGCGATTATTTGCATTCATCACATACCTCGAATTCGGGTTTTTGTGCGGTGCTTAACCAGGTCGCCATGAATGGCGGCCCTACGGGGTTTTACCAGGTTTTGTAGGGTCGTCATTTATGACGACCGTCCCACAAACCGCACCAATCTCACTGCGCGCTGGCACCGATCTCTTTATCCCAACGTCCCAGCAACGCATTACGTTTGGCCGAATCGCCGTAAGTTTTGAAGTCGTAATCGATCAATTTGATGTTCTCGAAACGCGGCGCGTACTGCGAAATTTCCGCGTTACGGTTCGACGGCAGCTGGAAGGATTTGGCCTCTTTCATATGCGATTGCGCTTCGGCGCTCAGCGCCCAGTCGTACCAGACTTTAGCGTTGGCGAGGTTGCGCGCCCCTTTGACAATCGACATCGAGCCAATCTCATAGCCGGTGCCTTCACACGGCGCGACGGTCTTGATCGGGAAACCGTCCACTTCCATCGCCACCGCATCGTGCATAAACACGATGCCGACGGTGGTTTCGCCGCGCGCTGCGGATTTCACCGGCGCGGATCCCGATTTGGTGTACTGCGAAATATTGGCGTTGAGTTTTTTCAGGTAATCAAAAGCTTTATCTTCACCCATGATCTGCACCAGCGTTGCCAGCGTGTTGTAGGCGGTACCCGACGAGTTCGGGTTGGCGATCTGAATTTCGCCTTTGAAGCTTGGGTCCAGCAGATCGGCCCAGCATTTCGGCTCTTTCAGCTTTTTCGACTCCAGCAGTTTGGTGTTGTAACCCCAACCGAGCGCGCCGGCGTAAATGCCCACCGTGCGGTAATTAGAGTTTTCCGCCTGCTTCTGCGCCCAATCCTGTTGCTGATCGAGCAGTGGCGATTTGTACGGCTGCGTCAGTCCCTCTTCCGCCGCCTGCATATGTGGATCGCCGGTGCCCGCCCACCAGATATCGGTGCGCGGATTACGTGCTTCGCTGCGCAGCCGTGCATAGGCTTCGCCCGCCGAGAGGCGCACCATGCTGACTTTGATATCCGGATGCGCCTTGCTGAAGATGTTGGTCATGTACTCGCACACCACCACATCGGCGGAGCAAACCATATTCAAATTTCCCGCCGCCGAGGCGGCAAACGGCAGTGCAGTGCAACAGAGGGATAGCGCGATGGCCATTGAGGTGACTCGCATAGTGTTCTCCTGGATTGTAGGGTTAGTGCTTCATTGGCACCTTTTCTTGCACGTGTGTGCAAAGTAGTAATGAACAAGAAATGTCCTGTCAAACACCACGCTGCGCAATTGTTAGTCGATGTCACAAAAATGCAACAAATGAGATCTAAAGCGGTTTGCACAGCTTTGCAATCTGAGGCAGACTCAGTGGCAGCCAGATTGTGAAGAGGTGTTGAGCATGCAGCATGAGAAAGCGGTGGTCAGTGCGCAGGATGTCGCTGAACGCGCGGGCGTTTCGCGCTCGGCGGTGTCGCGCGCGTTTACGCCGGGCGCCAGCGTGTCACCGGCAACGCGTGAACGGGTGATGAAGGCGGCGGAAGAGTTGGGTTATCACGTCAATCATCTGGCGCGTGGTCTGGTAAGCAATCGCAGCAGTATTGTCTGCCTGATCGTCTCGGAAATTGCCACGCCCTATCGCGCCAGTTTGGTGCGCTGGCTGACGCAGTTTCTGCAGGAAGCAGGCAAAGTGGCGATGCTGATCAACACCGATCGCTCGGACAACAGCGTTTCAGCGGCGCTGCAGCAGGCGATTAATTTCCGCGCCGATGCCTCGATCATTCTCTCCGGCATGCCGGATCGCACCATCACGCGCCAGTGTTATAAGCACGGCCAGCGCATCATTTTGATCAACCGCGATGAAGCGCTGCCAGGTTCGCTCAGTATTAATCTCGATGCGGAGAGCGCCGCGCAAACCGCGGTGATGGCGTTTCAGCGCGCCGGTTGCCAGCATCTGGCATTTGCCAATTCGCTGGCGGGCACGCCGAGCCTGAAAAAACGTGAAGACACCTTTGTCGCGACTGCGGAACGTGCGGGATTAAGCGTGACGGTGGAACGCTTTGGCACCACATCGTATGAAAGTGGCCAAATTCTGGCGCACCGCTTGCTAACGCGTCATCAGCGGCCGGACGGCGTGTTTTGCGTCACCGATTTGGTGGCCTGCGGGTTTATGGATGAAGCGCGCCACCGCTTTGCCCTGCGCGTTCCGGAAGATCTTTGTTTGATCGGTTACGACAACATCGCGCAGGCCGGCTGGTCCTCCTACAATCTCACAACCTTTTCCCAGCCGGTTGAGCAGTTCGCGCAGGATGCGGTGAAGTGGCTGATACAAACCGAGCAGGATGAAACCGGCTTCACGCCGCAAGGTGAACAGCAGCACGATAGCCTGCTGTATCAGGCCGATGTGGTGTGGCGCGGTTCGGTACGCGGCGGCTGACAAACGTGCTTTACCACGCCGCGCAGCCAACGATGCGCGGCATCGTTTTCCAGTCGCGGATGCCATAGCTGTGACACGGTCATTTCCGGCGTGGCGAACGGCAGTTCAAACATCGCTAAGGTGTTGCTGTTTTTGATCAGCGGATGATGCATAAACAGCGAACGCGGCACTAAGGCGACCAGATCCGATTCCTGCGCCAGCGCCACCGCGCTGGAAAATGCCGGCACCAGCGCCGCGACCTTGCGTGTCAATCCGGCCTGCTGCAGCGCATCATGAATCGGCCCACCCAGCTCACCGCGACGTGACGCCACAATATGACCATAGGCGGCGAACTGGGCGATATCCAGCTGCTGCGTGAGCGGATGTCCGGCGCGCACCACGCCAACAAAGCCATCGCGAAACAGCGCCTGCAACCGAATTTCCGGGCCCATATTGCCCAACACGCCAATCTCCAGATCGATATTGCCTTCACGCAAATCGCGCGCGCTTTTCTCTGGCTTGGGCACAAAACTGAGCCACGCGTGCGGCGCTTGTTCAGCCACGGCAGCGATCAGCGCGCTGCCAAAGGCTTCGACGAATCCCTCATTGGTGCGCAGGGTGAAGCAGCGATCCAACTGACGCAAATCCAGCGACTGCGCCGTTGGGCTTAACACCGCGCGCGCCTCGCGCACCGTGTGATGCGTGCGCTCGCGGATCGCTTCGGCATAAGGTGTCAGCACCATGTTGCGTCCGGCGCGCACTAACAGCGCATCGCCGGTGGTGGCGCGTAAGCGTCCAAGTGTGCGGCTCATCGCCGATTCGCTTAAGCCTAAGCGACGCGCAGCGCCAATCACGCTGCCTTCAATCAGCAGCGCATCCAAAGCAATTAACAGGTTGAGATCGGCATCATTCATGCGGGTTATCCTCGCCGATTCGACGCATCGAGACAAGGCGTTTGGTGCAGGTTAATACTGTCAATGCTGCGCGTTCCGCCTGCCATCAACCGGCGCTACACTCTATCCATAGCAAACACCGAGGAGAACAATATGAACATTTTACTGATTGGCGCATCGCGTGGACTGGGTTTAGCGCTGGCGGAAACCATGCTGCAGCGCGGTTATCAGGTGGTCGCCACCGGGCGTGAAAACTCGACAGGAAATTTACAGCAACTGGCCGATCGCTTCCCCGCACAGCTCAGGGTAGAAAGCGTGGATATCAATGAACCCGAACAGGTCAAGGCGCTGCATACGCGGCTGGCGGATCGCCAGTTCGATATGCTGTTCGTTAACGCGGGAGTGAAAAATGACGACCGCGAAACCATCGCCGATGTCTCAACCAGTGAGTTTACTCGCGTGATGGTGACCAACGCGCTGAGCCCGCTGCGGGTGATTGAGACCTTCAAAGATTGTGTGACGCCAAGCGGCACCATCGCCGTGATGTCATCCGGCCAGGGCAGTTTGACCAACAACACCAACGGTAATTACGAGGTGTATCGCGGCAGCAAAGCGGCGCTGAATATGTTTATGCGCAGTTTTGCCGCGCGCAGTGGCGGCGAGCGCACATTATTGCTGATGGCGCCCGGCTGGGTGCGCACCGATATGGGCGGGCCGGAAGCGCGCCTGACCATTGAGGAGAGCATCCCGAATCTGCTGAATACCATGGAAAGTTACGCCGGACGGCGCGGGATTCATTATCTGGATTATTTAGGGCGCGTGGTGCCGTGGTAAACGAGCAGGTCGGCATAACGGTCGCCATAAATGGCGACCCTACGGAATTCCCGCCGTCCTGTCGTAGGGTCGCCATTCATGGCGACCTTATCAACCCACGCAACACATCCCGCAGCCAGCGGTTGGCGGCATCTTCGCTGCGCGCGTTATGCCACAGCAGCGACACTTCATAATCCGGCATGCTGACCGGCACGGGCGCGGCGCTCAGGTCATATAACGCGCACCAGGATGACACCAAACCCTGCGGCACCGTAGCGAACAGCGGAAGACGCTTCAGCAGCATCGGCAGCGCGGAGAAATTCGGCGTCACATAACGCACGCGCCGCGCCATTCCATGCTGTTGCAACTGCCGATCCAGCGCGCTTTCACTTACGCCGCGATACGACACCAGCGCGTGATCGTAACTAACAAACTGCTGCAGCGTCAGAGGCGCATCGAGTTGAATCTGCTCACGGTGCCAAACCGTGCTGAAACCCGCACGCAGGATCTTCTCACGCGTAAGATCGCGGCTGGTTTCGTTGCCGACCGTCATCACCACATCGGCCTGCTGCTGCTCCATCAGCGGAATCGCCTGCCACGGATCGGTGGCAATGACTTTCACATCAACCTTCGGCGCCACGCGCGCCAGTTCTGCCAGCAAATCCGGCATCAGCCAATTTTCCAGCCAATCGCTCATGCCAATGCGAAAACTGTAGCTATCTTCTGCCGCGGTAAAGGGCTGCTGCGTGAAGATCACGCGATGCAGATCCTGCATCAGCGGCGCGAACTGCTGCACCAACTGTTCGGCGCGCGGCGTTGGCGTCATCCCATTCGAGGCACGGACAAACAGCGGATCGTCAAACATCTCACGCAGACGCTTCAACGCCGCGCTCACCGCCGGTTGCCCAAGATAAAGCCGATTTGCCGCCAGCGTGACGCTGCGCACCTCGTACATCACCAGCAACACCACCAGCAAATTCAGGTCGATGCGTGCAAAATCATTTTCGTTGATGCATTGCATGATTTTAATCGATTTAAATAATGAGCTTACCGCCAGTATAGTGAGGCTTCTTCGCTGCAACCAGGCAATAAGGAGCACCCCATGACGATTCGCGTCGGCGATTGCCGGATTACCAAAGTGAGCGAACAAACCGCTGCCTTCCCGCTGGGCGTGCTGTTTACGCCGCATCGCGCGGAAATGAGTGATGAAATAGCCAATCAACCTGCTGAAATGTCGATTCACAGCTGGGTGGTGCGCACCGGCCAACATACCATCATCATCGATACCGCCACCGGCAACGGCCGCAACCGCGATAACAAACCGCTGTTTCATCAGCTGAATACGCCGTATGCCGAAAACCTGGCGCGCGCGGGCGTTGACCCGGCGGCCGTGACGCTGGTGCTGATGACACATATTCATACCGATCACGTTGGCTGGAACACCCATCAACAAGACGGTGAATGGCAACCGATGTTCCCGAATGCGCGCTATATCTGCTCGGCGCGGGAACTGGCGCATTGCCAGCAGAATCCAGCGGCGCAGGAACTCTATCGCGATAGCATTCTGCCGCTGATCGCGAGCGGACAGCTGGAGACTATCAACGTGCAGGATTCCCCGCTGTTTGCTGGCGTGCTGCGCTATCTCTCCACGCCGGGTCACTGCGGCGATCATGCATCGATCGTGTTAGAAAGCGCCGGTGAATCGGCCATCTTTGCCGGTGACGTGATGCACAATGCCATTCAGTTTCAGTATCCACACTGGAACTCACTGTTTTGCGAGGATAAAGCGCTGGCGGCTACTTCAAGGCAACGCGTGGTGGACTGGTGCGCACAACATCAGGCAATCTGGTTCAGCACCCACTTTAATGGCAACTCGTGCGGACGCGTCACGCGCGACGGGCAATGGATTCCGCTGGAGGATTAACCTGATGCAATACGCTGATTATCTCACCGCTTCGATTAACGATTTACAGCAGGCGCTTACCCAGCGCACGGTGAGCGCTCGCCAGTTAACGACGTTCGCGCTGCAACGCATTGCCGAGGTGGATCAACCGCGCTACAACGCCATAACCTGGCTGTTTGCCGATCAGGCGTTAGCGGCGGCGGACGCCAGCGATGCGCGTCGTCAGCGCGGAGAAGTGGCGGGACGTCTGGAAGGGATTCCGGTGCTGATCAAAGACAATATTGAAGTGCAAGGCTGGCCGACCAGCGCCGGTTCGGTGCTGCTGCGTGAGGTTATCGCCAGCGATGATGCGCCGCTGGTTAGCCGGCTGAGAAAGGCAGGCGCGATTCTGATCGGCAAAACCGCCATGCATGAGCTGGCGGCAGGCATTACCGGCGCGTCATCGTTGAGCGGTTTTACCCACAATGCGTGGGTTGAAGGCCGCTCGCCCGGCGGATCGAGCAGCGGTTCCGCCGTAGCGGTCGCGGCCGGTTATGTGCCGCTGGCGATCGGCAGCGATACCGCCGGATCGGTGCGCATTCCGGCGGCCTTTAACGCATTGTTCGGACTGCGCATGACGCGCGGCGCCATCAGCACCGACGGCATCGTGCCGCTGTCGCCAACCCAGGATATTCCCGGCCCGCTGGCGCGTTCGGCGGCGGATCTGCGTTTAGCCTCTGAGATTTTGAGCGGGCAACAGTTTGCCGAGAGCGATGAGCCACTGCGTATCGGCATCTGGCTGGAAGGTTTTGCTGCCGATGAAGACGAGATTAATCAGACGGTACGCGCGGCGCTGGCGGATTTCGCGCCGCGTGAGGTGAGTTATCCGCAGCTGGAGACATTGGCGGCTGACGCCAATATCATCGGCTACGAATTTGCCGGTGCGCTTGCGGCGTATCTGGCGGATAAACCGCAGGCGCAGAGCCGCACGCTGGCGGAAGTGGTGGCGTCAAAGCGCTACCATCCACAGCTGGAAACGGTGTTTACCACGCGGGCGCAGCATCCGGGCGTGGAGAGTGAAGGTTATCAGCAAGTGCAACAGCGTCAGCGAGATCTGTATCTGCAGCTGGCAGAGTTTTTCGCCGCGCAGCAGATCAATCTGCTGGCTTATCCAGTGGTGCGCCGTGCGCCGGTTAAGCACGGCGAGATGCAGGAAGGCAGCAACGCGCTAATTTCAGCGGTGACCGGCGCGCCGGCGATCAGCATTCCGGCGGGATTCAGCGCCGAAGGTTTGCCGATTGGTCTCGAGCTGCTGGCGCTGCGTGGGCGGGAAGATTTGTTGCTGAGTGTGGCGGATAAATTCAGGTGCGCATAAATGCGCACCCTTCTTACCCGTGCAACGCCAATCCCTTAATCGCCTTATCTACTGCCTTCTTCGGGCCGCGCAACGCAATGCCGACCAGATTCAAATTATCGGCATCCTCCGCCATAAACACTTCGCGGTTCGCCGCGTCGTGGCCGGTGGAGAACATCGCTTCGACGTAAGGAATAATGGTTAACTCACGCTCTAATCCCTGACGATGCGCGCGCTGTAAACCGGCTAAATCACCGGCAAACACCAGCATCGGCTGGCCCGCCATGTTGCCGTAGTGACGCGCTTTGGCATCAACATAGGGCTCGCCCATCATCTCGGGTGCGGCGGACGCCACGCCGGTGGCAAGAAACGCCACCACATTCAGGCGCTGCCAGGTAGCTAAATCATCACGTACGATCAGGGCGATTTTGGTATCAAACATCTGCAACAACTCTCCAATGACAACGAAAACCTCATCATCTAAGAGCGGACGGGGAAGCGTATAGAACGTTTGTGCACTGACGTTGATAAGCGGCGGGCGTCATGCGATAGGCGCGCTGGAACCAGCGGCCTAGATGGCTTTGATCGGCAAATCCCACCTGCGCTGCAACGTTTACCGGCTCAATGCCCTGTGCCAGCAAGATGCGCGCGCTGCGTAAGCGTAACCGTACCAGATAGGCATGCGGCGATTGGCCAAACGCCTGTTTGAACTGGCGCGTCAGGCGGAAACGATCGATGCCGGAAAGGCGCGAAAGCTCATCCAGTCCAATATCCTGCACCATAAAATCGTGCAGATAGTCGCGCAGCAGCTGCATCTGACGCATCGCTTCGCTGTGCTGCACGCTGGGTTTGGTATCCAGATGGCGCGACAGCATGGTAAGCAAGTGATCGAGACT
Source organism: Pantoea sp. S18 (assembly GCF_045689705.1). Lineage (NCBI taxonomy): Bacteria > Pseudomonadati > Pseudomonadota > Gammaproteobacteria > Enterobacterales > Erwiniaceae > Pantoea > Pantoea sp. S18. Next base: position 820,221 of record NZ_CP142689.1, read on the forward strand.
TTGATCGCGCGCCAGCCGCCCTTCGCCCTGATGCACCGCAAACCAGGCTTGCTGAATGGCGCTGGCTAACAGCGCATCGTCGGTCAGCGTGTGGCGGAAAGCGCCTTCGATATTCGACACATCGCCCAATCCGCGCCGCTGCATCATTTCCGCCACCCAACTCTGCGGCAAATAGAGCATCACGTAGGTGAATCCCTCAGCGTCCGGCGCGTGTCCATCGTGTACCGCGCCCGGCTCAATCAAAATCGCCCGACCCGGCGTGCTGGTGTGTAGCGAACGGTGGCAGTTGAAGCGTTGTAAACCTTGCTGCGTCACGCCCACCAGCAGTTCGTCGTGATCGTGCGGATCGTATGCGTGTCCGCGAAAATGCGCGTTGACGCTTTCAATCCCGGTTTCATCGTCACGACGAAAATCAACCCAATCGTTTTTGGCTGGCATAAGCATTCTCAGGCAGAGATATCAGGCATAGCCTAGCAGCCGAAACCACAGATAATCCAGCGGTAACAGCAACAGCACGCTAAGCAGAAAAATCAGTGCGCACAGCTGCAAACCGGCCTTCGCCGGAACATTGCCGAGTCCCATCGCCACCACCACCGGCGATGCCTGATACGGCAGCAGCGGCGTGGCGTAGGCAAACACTTGCAACATGATTACGGTGAGCAGCGGAAAGCCGGACGCGTTCGCCAGCTCTTGCGCCATCGGCGTCACCATCGCCGGTACGCCGTTGGCGGTGAGCACAAAATTCAGCAACGACACCAGCGCATTGAGTACCGCGAAATTGCTGAAGGATGGGTTTGCGTGCAGAGGCAATACGTTCAGCAGTGCGTTGGAGATCATCCGTCCCAGACCGGAATCCACCACCAGCGTGGCGACGCCAAGAATCCCGGCAATGTAGATGCAGGTGCGGAAATTCACCCCGCTGGCGAAGTCATCGCTGGAGATAAAACCCATGCGCGGCAGCAAACAGATGCAGGCTGCCGCCAATCCTACCCATGCAGCCGGTAAGCCGTGCACGCTGTCGGTCATCCACAGCAGCAAGGTGATCGCCAGCAGGCCGATCAAGCGCCATTCGCTGCTGCTGAGCGCGCTTAAGGTATCGCGCTGTAGCACCGCTTTGGGCTGAGCTCGAAACAGAAATAGCAGGCAACCTATCAATAACAATCCCTTAGCGATACCCACCACCGGCATGTGCAGCAACCACCACGGCAACCATTGCAGATGTAGCTGATACGCGCTTTCCGCCGCGCCGCTCAGCACCAGGTTCGGCACATTGGCGGGCAAAATGCTGGCCGATAGCTGGAAAGTGCCAAATCCCACCGCCAGCGCCAGGCCAATACTGCCACGGCTGCCCGCTTTGATTCCCGCGCGTTCGCCCATCGCCAGCACCACCGGCATCAGCAGCGCAATGCGTCCCATATTTGAGGGCATGACAAACGCCAGCAGATAAGTCAGCAGCACGGTGCCTGCAATCATGCGCGGCCAGCTCTGGCTGAGCGGCACCACCAGCCAGTTGGCCCAGCGCTGCGCCAGGCCGACTTTGCGGATCGCCGCGCCCAGCACAAAACCGCTCAGCACCAGCCAAAACGCCGACGAGGCAAAGCCGCTGAATACGCTGCTGGCGGGGGCTAGCTGTAGCAACATCGCCGCCGCGAAAAACAGCAGTGCGGTGACGTATTCTGGCAAACGCGCGCTGGCCCACAGCAAAATGGTAATGCCGACCACCAGCGCGGTGAGCCAGAAGTTGAGATCTGCGGTCATTGGTGAACTCCCTTTCTATTTCAGGTCGCCATAAATGGCGACCCTACGAAAAATGTGCCGATCATTTGTAGGGTCGCCATTTATGGTGACCATCCGAAAAAAGCGCCAATCATTTGTAGGGTCGCCATTTATGGTGACCATCCGAAAAAAGCGCCGATCATTTGTAGGATCGCCATTTATGGTGACCATCCGAAAAAAGCGCCAATCATTTGTAGGGTCGCCATTTATGGTGACCATCCGAAAAAAGCGCCGATCATTTGTTGGGTCGCCATTTATGGTGACCATCCGAAAAAAGCGCCAATCATTTGTAGGGTCGCCATTTATGGTGACCGAAAGACGCTTAACTGACGAGTCTTACGCCATAAATGGCGATCCTACAAGTTCGTGCGGGTTGCTGGTCGCCATAAATGGCGACCCTACGAGTGGGCTAGCTGCGTGAGCCAACGGATCAGCGCGTCGCTGCCTGGCTGGCTGAGAGAACGCTGCGGCCAGGCAAGAAAATAGGGTTTGCTAAGCGGCAGGCTAAGTGGATCGACGATCACCAAATCGCCGCGCGCCAGTTCGTCAGCAATCAAACGCCGCTGACCGAGCAGCAAGCCCGCGCCTGCCACGGCGGCATCAATCGCCAGCGAAGTGAGATTGAAACTGAACGATGGCTGCGTTGGCGGATCGTCAATGCCCTTCGCCTGAAACCAGCTGCGCCAGTCGGGTAAAAAGCGCCCTTCGTTGCCCCAGTCAAGGTGGATCAGCGGCGCGTGCTGCAACACATCCTGATCGGCAAAACGTTGCAGTAGCGCCGGGCTCGCCACCGGCAGCACCTCATCAAGGAACAGCAACTGCTTATCCAGCTGCGGATAGCGATCTTCGCCGAAACAGATAACAAAATCGGCGGGCGTGGCGTTGAAATCCACCTGCGTATGCGTGCCGTGCAGCGCTAAATCGATCTCAGGACACTGCTCGCGCCACTGAGCAATATTCGGCAGCAGCCATTTTGAGGCCAGCGCTGGCAACGAGTAGAGCGTTAAACGCGGTGTTGATGCCGCATGACGCAGGTTTTGCTGACCGAGATGCAGAATGTCAAACGCTTCGGTGACATAACGCAGATACTCTTTGCCCATCTCCGTCAGCATCACGCCGCTTTGCGTGCGCACAAACAGCGCGCTGCCTAATTGCTCTTCCAGCTGGCGGATTTGCTGGCTCACCGCAGCGGGCGTTAACGCCAGTTGCGCAGCCGCTTTCGCCAGGCTGCCCAGCTCCGCCGCCACTTTGAACGATTGAATGACGCTGATTTTGGGCAAACGCGGTGATGGCGCGGGCATTAAGGTTTCCTTAGCAAGGTGTTAAATTTTTATCGTTACGTATTAACATATCAGCGAGTTACAGTCTTTACACACCTGTAACACATGAGAAGTGAAACTATGTCTGCCTTGATTCGTTTCGATCTGCATCCGCTGGCCGATGCCGACTGGCGTCGCGCCTGCCGTGAGCAACTTAATCAGCACGGCGCTTTAGTTTTGCGTCAGTTCCTGCAGCCCGCCGCGCTGCAAGCCATCATTGCCGAAGGTGATGCGCAACGCCATCTGGCGTATCACACCGCCAGCAAACACAACGTTTATCTGATGAAGAAAGATGAGGCTTTCAGCGCCGATCATCCGCGTAATCGCGATGTCATCAGTACCAAAGGCTGCATCACCGATGATGTGATTGCCGCCGATTCACCGCTGCGTCAGCTCTATAACGATGAACTGTTTAAAAGCTTCCTGTGCGATGTGTTGGGAGAAGAGGCGCTCTATCCGTATGCCGATCCGCTTTCGTCGATCAATCTGCACTACGCGCCCGACGGGCAGGAACTGGGCTGGCACTTTGATAACTCGTCGTTCGCCATCACGCTGCTGGTGCAGAAGCCGCGCGCCGGCGCGGTGTTCCAGTACGTGAAGGATCTGCGTGACGCCGATGCCGGCGAGATGAATTTCGACGGCGTGGCAGCGGTGCTGGATCAGCGCCAGCCGGTAGACGCGCTGGCGATTGATGCCGGGGATTTGGTGCTGTTCCGTGGCCGCAATTCGCTGCATCGCGTCACGCCAACTGAAGGCGATATCACCCGCATGCTGGCGGTGCTGGCGTATAACACCGAGCCGGGCATTGCGCTGTCGGAAACCGCCCGCATGACCTTTTACGGACGCTTATAAATCGATTAATGCCCGCCAGCCGCGCACGAAGATTTGCTGAGTACGAAAGGCCACCAGCGCCCGCCAGTCAGCGTCGGCGGGCCAGAATCCTTCCACCAGTTCCTGCTTAATCGCCTGCCCGCTTTCACTGGCTGGATCGCCTTGCAGATGCAGCCAGTGATCGTCGCGCACGCGGCGATGCATCTCCTCGCCGGGATAGGTGCCGCACTCCACCACCAGCGGCAAAATCTGCGTGCTCGAAAGCGAGGTCAGCAGGAATTGCGACACATAGCCGGTGGCCGTCGCGGTGACGCCGGTTTCGCTGTCGCGTCCCGCGCCGGTGAACAGCAGCGTTAACCATTCGCCGTAAATCGCGTTGCCCCAGTCATGTGCGGCGAAGCGCTGTTCGGCAATCGACAGCAGCATCGGATGTCCCCATGCGCCCGCGCCGGTGTGCAGATCGAAGCTGATGATGGTTTTGGCCTGCGAAAGGTGATTGGCGATGATGGTTTCCAGCGTGCGATACGACCAGCTAGGCTGTTGGCCGCCGTAAAAGAAACCGTCCGCCGCGCCATATTGCCCCGCTTCCACCACGCGTTTTACCGCCTGCCAACCGGCGCTGTTCAGCGTTTCCGCTAACAGTTTATCGGCGCTGGCGCGATCGCCATGATAAATGCCATGCCACGCGGCGTAATCCGGATTGGCAGGTGCGGGCTGTGAAAAATCGATGAAGTTGCGATTGAGGTCGATGTTGTCTTCATTGACGCGGCGTAAATGCGCCGCGCCCCACGGATTGAGCAGATGCAGCATCACGATGGCGGTGTCAGAGGGCAGCGCCGTGAGGTTGAAGGTATCCAGCCAGGCAATTTGGCAATCGGAGCCGTAATAGCCTTCCACGCCGTGCGTGCCGGAGATCACCAGCATCAACCGGGATGCGTTAGCATCGCCGATTATCGCCACATCGGTGAAAAGTTCCTCTCCTTGCGGACCGGGTAACGGATGCGCGTATGACGTTAATGCGCCGTTTTGCCGTTGGACGGCGGCGAGAAAACGGGCGCGTTGGGTTGGGTAGTGAGGTAAGTTTTGCATGATTTTTTGAATGAGTGTGGGTGCGATTGGTGGGCGAGGTCGCCATAAATGGCGACCCTACGTGCATATGACGTTTACGGATAGACCTTAAACTTGAAGTACTTCTTCGCCAGTTGATCGTAAGTGCCGTTGCTGTGCAGTTCCGCCAGCGCGGTGTTGATCAACTTCAGATTGGCCGCATCATCTTTGCGCAATCCAATGCCTACACCATTGCCCAACACTTCTTTATCCACCAGCGTGGCGCTGATGACGTAGTCTTTACCTGCTGGCGTGCTAAGAAAACCTTGTTCTGCCGAAACCGCATTCGCCAGGCTGGCGTCGAGACGTCCCGCCACCAAATCCGGGTAAATCTCCATCTGATTAGGGTAAGAAACCACACTCACGCCTTTGGTTGCCCATTGCGCTTTGGCGTAGGTTTCCTGAATAGTGCCCTGCGCGACGCCAATTCTTTTGCCACGCAGCGCGTTAATGTCTCCGGTTAGCGGAGCGTTGGCCGGTGTAAGTAACGCGCTCGGCGTGACATAGAGCATATCGCTGAAGGCTACCTGCTCGCGGCGTTTCTCGGTCATCGACATCGCCGAAAGAATGGCATCAAACTTTCTTGCCTGCAGCGCCGGAATGCTGCCATCAAAACCAATCTGCACCCATTGGCACTTCACTTTGGCCTGGGCACAAATCGCGTTACCGAGATCGATATCAAAGCCCTGCAGCGAACCGTCGCTGGCTTTGGATTCAAACGGCGGGAAAGTAGGATCAACGCCGAAACGCAAGGTTTGCTGAGCAAAAGAAGCGTGGCTAAACGCGCTCAGTGAAAGCAGTAAGGCAAAGGACAAACTTTTCTTCATTGTTATCTCCGGCAGGTAGCTAAATTCACAACGTCATACAGAGTTAATAACATGGTGGACATGATCTCACTACAGAAATTACGGATTTAATGCAGAGTAAATACTTATAATTGTTAGTAGGTTAGCTTTTATTGACGCCCCATTAAGTTTTACTTAATGCTCGCCAGGTGCATGTCATTCTTTTGTCATAACTCGCTCACGCTGATGTCAGAGCCGATTGCATATCCTGATGGCCTACCTTCCCATCAGGAGCATTACGATGAAATTGAATAAACTTACCTTTGCAGCGGGCATGCTGCTGGCTATCGCAAGCGGCGCGGCGCAGGTTCAGGCGCAGCCGATTAAGAATATTGTGCTGGTGCATGGCGCGTTCGTCGGCGGTGCGGGCTGGCGTCCGGTGTATGACCGTTTAACGCATGACGGTTACAAAGTGACGCTGGTACAAGAACCGCTGACCGGCTTCCCGGAAGATGTGACGGCGACGCGCCGCATTATCGATCAGCAAAATGGCCCGGTGATTTTGGTCGGCCACAGCTACGGCGGCGCGATTATCACTGAAGCCGGTAACGACGCGAAAGTGGCTGGGCTGGTTTATATCGCAGCGCATGCGCTGGATAACGGCGAAACCGAAGCCAGCAACGGCAAAAAATTCCCTAATAGCGCACACCCGTTTGCTAAATCCAGCGACGGTTATCTAACCATCGCGCCGGAAAATTACCACAGTGATTTTGCTGCTGACTTACCGGCGGCGCAGGCCGATTTTGAAGCGCACGCGCAGATGCCAACCAACTCAGCCGTGTTCACCGCCAATATTCCTGACCCGGCGTGGAAGACCAAGCCTAGCTGGTACATGGTGGCGAAAGCTGACAAAATCATCAGTCCCGATCTGGAGCGCATGTACGCCAAACGCGCGCACAGCCACACGGTGGAGATTGCCGGCGCCAGCCATTCGGTGTACCAATCGCATCCTGATGACGTCGCGAAGTTGATCGAGCAAGCCGCGTTACACGCCCAGCCCTGAAACCCTATCCCGCGGAGAAGCGCATGAAAATTTTGGTGATTGAAGATGAAGCCAAAGCGCGCGATTACATGCGCAAAGGATTGACCGAAGCGGGATTTATCGTCGATGTGGCAGAAAACGGCCAGGATGGTTTGTTCTATGCGCAGGAGCATCATTACGATTTGATTCTGCTCGACGTAATGATGCCCGGCATGGACGGCTGGCAAGTAATGGCGGCGCTGGATAAGCAGATCCACACGCCGATAATTTTCCTCACCGCCAAAGGCACGCTGGAGGATCGTATCAAAGGGCTGGAACTCGGCGCCGATGATTATCTGGTGAAACCCTTCTCGTTCGCCGAATTGCTGGCGCGCGTGCGCACCCAACTGCGGCGCGGCGGGCAGCAAAAGTTGCCGGATGTGCTGCAACTGGCCGATCTGCAACTCGATATCCTGAAGCGTCGCGTTGAGCGCGGCGGTCAGCGCATCGATCTCACCAATAAAGAGTTCAACCTGCTGCACTTGTTCCTGCTGCATCCCGGCGAAGTCCTGACGCGCACCGTAATTGCCTCGCGCGTGTGGGACATGAATTTTGATAGCGACACCAACGTGGTCGATGTGGCAGTAAAACGCCTGCGACAGAAAATAGATGGCCCGTTTGCCCAGCCGCTGATTCACACCGTGCACGGCGTGGGCTATCGCTGCGAAGCCGAATCATGAAAACCCGTTCGCTTGCCGCGCGCCTGTCGCTGCTGCTCAGCGCCACAGTGATCGTCATCTTCTCCCTCAGCGGCATCGCACTTTATCACTCGCTAGCGACACAGATTGGTGTGCGCGATGACGCGGCACTGCTGACGCGCATCGATCAGATCCGCACGCTGCTGCGCGATGAAGATGCGATTACGCTCATTCAGCAAAAGCCACGTTTGTTCGCCAACATGCTCGGCAATACCGAATCGTTATTGGTGCTGCGCTTTCCCGGCCAGCCGCCGCTGATTGTGGTCAATCCCGGCCAGCGTCCGATTCCTGCGATCACGCCGGTTCCTGCCGATCAACCGCTGGCGCTGTCTTCGGTGCATCATCTCGCCGCCGCAGAGGGTACGCCGTTTATCTCGGCGGCCGCGCTGGCGCCAACGCGTGATGGCAACGGCCAGATTGAGATCATTACCGGCCGCCTGATGAGCGACCGCACGCAAACGCTCAACAGTTATCGCGATCAAATCATCCTCGCCACCGCACTGGCGGCGTTGCTGGTGGCGGCAATCAGCATCTGGCTGGTGCGGCGCGGCTTAACACCGCTGCGTCGGTTGGCGGCGCAGGCGGATGCCATTGACGTTCGCCATTTGTCGCAGCGCATGCCTGAACAGGCGGCAGCGGAATTGCAGCCGCTGGTGGCGGCTTTTAATCAGATGCTGAGTCGCCTTGAACGGGGTTATCAACAGTTAAGTCAGGTTTCTGCTGATATGGCGCACGATCTGCGCACGCCGATTAGCACGCTGATCGGCCAAACCGAAGTGGCGCTGAGTCAAACGCGCAGCGTCGGCGATTATCAGGCGCTGCTCGGCTCCAATTACGAGGAGCTGGAACGGCTGGCGAAGATGATCGACAACATGCTGTTTCTTGCCAAAGCGGAAGATGCCAGCCAGGTAATGGATTTGCAGAACATCGATCTGGCGCTGCTCGGTGAGAAGTTACAGGACTACTTTGACGGCATGGCGGAAGAGCAGTCGATGCGGCTGGAGATGGCGCTGCACGGCGAACTTCGCGCCGATCCGCAACTGCTGCAACGCGCGCTGGCGAATCTGATGGCGAACGCCTTGCGCTATGGCGATCGAAATTCCACCGTGCGAGTTTTCAATCAGGACAGCAGTTTGATAGTGGAAAATCAGGGTCCGGCGCTGAATGCCGAACAGCAGGCGCGCATCTTTGATCGCTTCTGGCGCGCCGATGCATCACGTCATCAGGGCAGCAGCGGTTTGGGATTGTCGATTGTGCACAGCATTATGCGGCTGCATCAGGGAAGTTGTGAGGTGCACAGCGAAGATGGCACCAACCGTTTTACGTTGCGGTTTCCATCGGTTGGGTGCGGCCATTGAGACGGTGCGCATAAATGCGCACCCTACAAAATCGCGACCGCAAACTTCAAATAAAGGTAAAAATCTCATCACGCGGCAAGCGTGATTTCGGCAATGCAGCGTTGAAATCCGCCTCGCTGCGATAGCCCAGCGACACCAGCACTACGCTGGTAAAGCCCTTCTCGCGCAGGCCCAGCGCCTGATCCAGCGCGCGCTCGTCAAAACCTTCCATCGGCGTGGCATCAATCCCCAACATCGCCGTACCCAGCAGCAATCCACCCAGCGCCAGATAAACCTGTTTTTCCATCCACTGCGGCACATCGCGCTGCTCGTAACGATGCATATCCACGTAGCTGCGACGGCTCTTATCCTGCCCCGCTTTGCCTTCTGGCTTGGCGAAACGACCATCTTCCTCTTCCTGCGCCAGTACATTCTGTAAATGCGCTTCATCCAGATCGGTACGCATGCACAACGCGATAACGTGCGAGGCGTTCAGCACTTTCGGGCTGTTGTAGACAAATGCGCCCTCGGTGGATTTGGCCATCTGCTCGCGACCGGCGGCGGTAGACGCCACCACAAAATGCCACGGTTGCGAGTTCACCGATGACGGGCTGTTGCGCAGCACGTTCAGCAGGGTTTCGATTTCATCCTGCGGCAGGCTTTTGCCGCCCTCAAACGCTTTGACGGTGTGACGACGAGCGACTGCATCATTGAGTGTCATGGTCTATTCCTTATATTGTTCAAATTGAGAATGTTTTACGGTCGCCATAAATGGCGACCCTACGGATGTTCGGTGCTGTTTTGTAGGGTCGCCATTCATGGCGACCGCAAACTCAAAACCCGCTCAACACAATCTTACCGCGTGCGCGACCGCTCTCGATCAGCGCATGCGCCTTGCGCAAATTGGCGGCATTAATAACGCCGTGATGTTCGCCAGCGGTGGTTTGCAGAGTTTGGTCATCTATCAACTGGCTCACGCGCTGAAGAATTTCATGCTGGCGTTCCATATCGGCGGTATGGAACAGCGAGCGGGTAAACATCAATTCCCAGTGCAGCGAAATCGCTTTGCGCTTCAGCGGTACCGCATCCAGCGTTTCGGGATCGTCGATCAACGCCAGCTTGCCCTGCGGTGCGAGGGCATCAATCAGCTGATCGTAATAGCTGTCGGTGTGCGTTAGCGAGGCGGCATAGCGCACTTCTTTATGCCCAATTGCCGCCAGCTGTTCGCCCAGCGGTTGAGAATGATCAATCACGTGATGCGCGCCCAGCGAGCGCACCCAATCCGCCGTTTCCGGGCGGGATGCGGTGCCGATCACCGTCAATTTGGTTAGCTTGCTGGCAAGCTGCGTCAGCATGGAACCAACGCCGCCGCCTGCGCCAATAATCAGCAGCGCGGCGTTGTCATCGGCCTGCACCTCCAGACGATCAAACAGCAGTTCCCACGCGGTGAGCGAGGTTAGCGGCAGCGCGGCGGCATCGGCGTCATTCAGTGAACGCGGTTTGTGCCCGGCGATGCGTTCATCCACCAGCCCATATTCGGCATAGCTGCCCGCTCGGGTAATATCACCGGCGTAAAACACTTCGTCGCCCGGCTGGAACAGCGTGACGTCTGCGCCCACCGCTTCCACCACGCCTACCGCATCCCACCCCAGAATGCGCGGCTTATCGGTTGGCGCACCGGCACGCACTTTGGTGTCGACCGGATTCACCGCAATGGCGTGAATTTTTACCAGCAGATCGCGCGCGCCCGGCGTTGGCTTATCAACCTCGAGCTCATACAGCGCATTTTCATCGGAAATCGGTAAACCGTTTTGGCTATAAACAATGGCTTTCATCAGGCAGATCCTTATTCATCAGCAGGTTTGGTGAAGTGAATTCAGCATAGCGGGCCGCCGCGCAATGAAAAATGCCAGTTGCAGGTGAACACTTTCACTTTTAGAGTGAAAATCCCCGCTCACTACCACGATGAATAAGAAGATGATCCGACTGGAAGATGTCACTCTGTTTGTGCGTTCCGCCGCACTCGGCAGCTTTTCACGCGCCGCGCGCGAGGTGAATTTGCTGCCCGGACAGGTCAGCGCGGCAATTCAGCGGCTGGAGCGGGAACTGGATCGGCGCTTGTTTGCCCGATCAACCCGCAGCCTGCGCTTAACCGCCGAAGGGGAAAAGTATCTGCCCTATGCGCAAGAGATGCTGGCGCTGATGCATGCCGGTGCAGATAGCTTGCAGAGCGATGAAGACGCGCTGAGCGGCGAGCTGAAAATCGCACTGCCGTCGGATATTGGCCGTAACATTCTGCTGCCGCTGATCACCGATTTTTGCCGCGAGCATCCGGCGCTGGCGGTGCGTCTCTCGTTTTCCGACCAGATCAGCGATGTGTTCCGCGATCCGGTAGATATCGCCATTCGCTACGGCAAGCTGGAAGACAGCAGCTACGTGGCGCTACCGCTAGCGGAGGACAATCGCCGCGTGATGGTGGCGTCACCAGATTACCTTGATCGTCACGGTCGCCCGCAAATGCTGGAGGAGATCGCCCAGCACCATCATGGCCTGCTGTTTATTATGGGCGGCCACGTTTACGACAAATGGACATTTCCGCAGGATGGCATGCGCCGCCAGATCACGGTGAAAAGCCGCATGCTATGTGATGACGCCGAAGTGGCGCGGCGCTGGGCAATCGCCGGTATGGGCATCGCCTATAAATCGTGGATTGATGTGTGTGACGATGTGCTGGCCGGCAGGCTGGAGCGCGTGCTGCCGGAGATGCCGGGAGAAAGCACGCCACTGCACCTTATCTGCCCGCATCGCAAACAGTTCTCCCCGGCGATCCGCGCGCTGCATGAGGTGTTGCGCACGCCGCTGCGCCGGTTAACGGCGAAGCTCACCCAGCATGAGTAGCGTCGCGATGCGTAGTCATAAAGCTTTGCGAGCTGGATTCAGGAATCGCAATAATCTGTGTACTACGCAATTATCTCGCATGCATCTTTGATAGACTGCAATCTATAAAATAGATTGCAGTCTATCAAGATACTTCTGTAAGTTATTTCTGCAGCGACTCGATGCATTACCGCTTCTTTTTAAGTCGCTATAAATCCCAGGTGCGCATAAATGCGCACCCTACGAGAAGAGTCACCATGAAAACGTTAAATGAGATGCTGGCGACGCTGACGCCGGAACAGCAGCAACAGATTGATGAGCGTGTTACGCAGATGCGGCTGGAGAGCCAGCTGTATAAGTTACGTGAACAGTTACAGCGTACCCAACGCCAGCAAGCGGAAGCCATGAATATTGCACAATCTTCTGTGGCAGCGATGGAGTCGCGCGGTGCCGAACTGAAAATCTCTACGCTGAAACGCTACGTTGAAGCGCTGGGCGGCGAACTGACGCTGGGTGTAAAAATGCCGGGAGGCGAGCACGTTGATTTGATTGTTTGATCCCAGCCTTTACAGCCACTTAAGCAATAAAATGCATAGGTATGCAGGTGCGCATTCATGCTCACCAGGTTGCCATGAATGGCAACCCTACGGGATTTATAGCGATTGTGAGTTAAGAATACGCACTGCTGCTGCAGCGCGGGTGTTGAGGCGACATCCCAATCCGCTGAACGAAAGAGGGATTCCAGGGCGAGCCGCATGGATGCGGCGAGAGGTGGCGCTGAGCAGGAGCGAATCGCCACCAGTCCGTCAGGAATCGTGAATGAGTGAAGGCACCGCGAAGCGGCGGGTTGGGCTGGCGCAGGGCCCGGGAGTGCAGAGGGCGCGGCCATGCGTCCTCTGCTCGGTCGCCGCACCACGGTGCTGCAACTGCCTCAGCAAGAGGCGAACGAAAGTCGCTCTGCGCTTAATTGAGCGGCATTACGCCATTTATGGCGACCTGGCAAACAAACTATTTACTGCGGCTGGCTTCGGCGGTGAATTCATTCGCGGTGGCGAAGCCGCGTAAACCGCCGACCAGAACCGACATCAGCTGGGTGCCGACCTGTTTTTCCGTCAGCCCTACCGTGTCGAGCAAATCAAAGATTTCGCGCGGATCGAACAGGATATTCCACAGGAACACCGCCTTATCGCCAATATCCGGCAGCTCCATCTCCTCCATCGCTTCACGCAACGCCGGGCGTAGCGCGTCAGCCTGCACTAACAGGTATTCCGCGCCTTCCCATAAACGTTCCAGATAGCCGCGACGGTTACGCATCGGCACCATCGCCGCACCGCGCTCGCGCACCAGTTTGATCCAGTAACGGCTGACTTTTTCCAGCTTCAGTAAGCCGCTGCAGCTTTGCTCGAGACTGTAATCCAGCAGAAGTTGCCCCACGTCCTGACGATACGCATTCAGCACCTCTTCTACCGACGTAAACTGACGATAGGCGGTGGCCACGGAGACGCCCGCTTCTGCGGCGATTTCCGTCATGCTTATCGGGGTTTCGGAGCGCTCGAACAAGCGGGCAGCTGCCTGAATCAGGTTCTTGCGGTTTCTTTCGGTATCACTGCGCATCGGTTTTCCCGTCATTGTGGGTGTGCTTCCTTAAACGTGCTGATGTTACTTGAAACTGGCCAGGCCGCGCTTTAAACGGCGCACACCTTCAGTAATGGCTTCACTGCTGGCAGCGTAAGAGAGGCGCAAATGCCCTTCGCCCGCCGCGCCAAATTCACTGCCAGGCCGCACCGCGATGCCCTGTTCGCGCAGCAACGAGACCATATCAATCGCCGGAATCGGCAACGAATAGGCCGGGAAGCAGTAAAACGCGCCTTCGGGTTCATTGAGTTTCAACTCTGGAATTGCCGACAATCCTTCCATCATCAGCACGCGACGCTGGCGGTAGACATCATACATACGTTTTACGTCATCTTTACACTGCGTGAGCGCCACCAGCGCCGCACGCTGCACCGCGCTGTTCACCGATCCGTTCACCGTATTGTGCACGCGCGCGGCGGCGGCGATCATCTCCGCTGGTCCCGCCAGATAACCCACGCGCCAGCCGGTCATAGCGTAACTTTTGGAGAAAGTCTGACAGAACAGCGTGCGTCCGGCAAAAGCGGGAATGTGCAGCACCGAGGTAAAGGGACGATCGGTAAACACCAAATCGCTATAGGCTTCATCGGCGATCACCAGCGTATCGTGCTGATTCACCAGTTGGCCGAGCGCTTCAATTTCTGCGCGGCTGTGCACAATGCCAGTGGGATTGCCGGGATTGCAGAACACAAACAGTTTGGCGCCGTCGAGCGCACGATCCAGACGTTCCAGATCCCAGTGCAAATCCGCGCGGCACGGCATCGGCACGCAGATGCCGCCGGCCATATTGACCAAATCCGCATACAGCGAATAGGTTGGATCGGGGATCACCACGCGATCGCCTGGATTGACGATAGAGAGAATCGCCGCCGCAAGACCGGCGGTGCCGCCGTGCGTGACCAGAATTTCACCGGCTTTCACCGCGTTGCCGCTCTGCGCGGATACCTCGTCCGCCAGCGCGCTGCACAAAGCTTTTTCTCCGAGCAGCGGCGCGTAATGGGTGTAACCGGCTTGCAGTGCTTCAACCGCCGCTTGCACGATGCGCGGCGGCGTATCGAAATCCGGTTCACCCATCGCCAGAGAAACCATATCGCCGCTCGACGCAGGTTGCTGCACACGCAGCGAGGTGCGCTCTACACGTAATACCGCCTCAGCGGCTTTAAAATTTTGGCTCGACATAAAGATTCCTATTCCGATTTTTCACGTTCGGCCTGGCACGCTGCCGGGGCATTTTTCCAGCGGCTGATCTCGAGATCGCCGGAGAGATCGCGCAGCACCGTCGGCGCGACAATCAGTTCTTCCACCACGGTGCGTGCCGGTAAGCTGGCGCACAGCAGAATGGCTTCGGCCACATCTTCCGGCTGCACCATGCCATCCCGAATCACCTGATCCGGCGGATTGGCGCGGTTATCCATGATCGGCGTGTTCACTTCACCCGGTAAAATGCAGGTTGAGCGGATGCCGTCATTGCGGAAAGTGTTGTGCAGATACGTCATAAAGTTGCGCACCGCCGCTTTCGCTGCGCCGTAGGCCGCGCCACCCAGCAGGTTTGGCCGCAGCGCCGCCAGTGAGGAAACGGTGATGATGGTGCCGTTCTTGCGCGCCAGCATGTCCGGCAGCAGCGCCTGCGTCAGCAGAAATACCGCTTTCATGTTGACGTCCTGCACCTGATCCCACTCCTCTTCGGCAATCCAGCGCGCATTCAGCGTCTTGCTGGCGCTGCCGGCGTTGTTGACCAGAATATCCACCTGGCCCCGTTCGGCTATCGCCCACGTCACCAGCGCCTCAACCTCGGTTTTTTGCGCGATGTCTGCGGCATACGCCGATACTTTACCGCCCTGCGCGATCAGGCTTGCCGCCACCTCATCCAGCACCGCCTGACGTCGTCCCACCAAAATCACATGCGCCCCGCGCGCGGCAAAACCGGCTGCCGCCGCTTTACCAATTCCGCTACCCGCGCCGGTAATCAGCACCACTTTTCCCGTTAATCTGTCCATGTTTTAGCCTCTTGTAAGGTCATGCAGGTTCACGCCGTAATCACGCAACGCGCCCGCTTCAGTGATGTAACCTTCCCGCACATCCCACAGGATGGCGTTGAGATCGCGCTCAGCCACCGGCATCTTGCCGCCGCCGCCCGGCATTTGAATGGTGACTTCGTCGCCGGGTAACACATCATGGCGCCCCACCGGTTTCGCCAGCGATGCGCCGTTAATCGCCACAACGTTCGGCGCACCCGCCGCCGCGCCTAACACGCCCTCTGCCGCGTGTTTTTGCCGCGAATAGAACATGCTGTGTGAGAGCGGATATTTGCTGGTGTTGCGAATCACCATGCGCTGCGCCACGCCGCCGCGATAACGTCCGGCACCGCCCGAATCGGGCACGATGGATTTCTGCAGGAACAGCAGCGGCGTGGCGGATTCAATCAGCTCAACCGGCGTGGAGGACATGTTGCCGGGGAAGCCGGTGACAATGCCGTCTGCGGTAGGACGCGCGCCGGTGCCGCCGTTGACGCACAGGCTTTCGACAAAACGGCGTCCGTCATCGAACTGTCCGGCGAACACGTCGCAGGTGACCGGCGCGCTGCCTGAGTGGCCCATCACGCGATCCGGCATGATATCGGCCAGCGCAGTGAAAATGGCGGCGTGCGCCATGTGTCCGACGCGGTTACGCATCTCCACCGCACAAGGCGGGCGCGCATTGGCAATCGAACCTTCCGGCGCGGTGACGGTGATGGATTTGAAGCAGCCTTCGTTATTCGGCAGATGCGGCTCAAGCAGACATTTCAGCGGATAGACGCTGTAGGCATAGGTAAATGACATTGGGCAGTTGCTGCCAAACAGCGACTCCGCCGACGAACCGGCATAATCGATGGTGATGTTGCTGCCCTCGACAATCACCGCCACGTTGAGATGGATATCGCCTTCGTAGTCGCCAATATCCACCGCCGCTTCATAGCGACCATCCGGCACTGCCTCAACCGCTTTGCGCATGGCGATTTCAGTCAGCGAGTGAATCTTCTCCGCCAGCGGCGTCACCGATTCCAGCTGCAAATCCTCCATCAAGCCGAGCAAGCCGTTAGCGCCAATTTGGTTGGCCGCCAGCATGGCGTGCAGATCGCCTTCCACCTGATCCGGCGAGCGCACGTTGGCCAGGAACAGATCCAGCAATTGCTGATTCACCTGACCGGCAATCATCAGTTTGCTCGGCGGGATGAGGAATCCCTCTTCAAACATGTCGCGCGATGAGCCCATATTCAGCGAGCCGCCAATATCGGACATGTGCGCCGCCGCGCCGGTAAACGCCACCAGCTTGCCGGCGCGGAACACTGGCGTTACCACCGTCACGTCATTGAGATGGCCGGTGCCGAGCCAGGGATCGTTAGTGATCAGCGCATCGCCGGGTTTCAGCGTCTCCGCCGGAAATTTCGCCAGCAGATGACGCACCGTAGCGGGCAACGTGCCGATAAACACCGGCACGCTGGTTTTCGGTTGTGCCAGCGAGCTGCCGCTGGCATCCATCAGCAGGCACGAGTAATCGCCCACTTCGCGGATGATGCTGGAGAACGCCATGTTAACCAACGTGGCCGCCGCCTCTTCCGAGATGCTGACCAGCCGATCCCAGGTAATGCGCAGGCTAATCGGATCGTCGAGAAAACGCAGATGATCGTGGGTTGTCGCACTCATCAGTTCAGCTCCATCAAAATATTGCCTTGCGGGTCCAGCTGCGCGGATGCGCCGGGACCAACATAAATCGCGCACTCTTTTTCCTGCAGCAGTGCCGGGCCGTGAATGGCTTCGCCGGTGATCAGTAAGCTGCGCGGGATGACGCGGCAGGCGCTGAAGCCCTGCTCGCGGCCCAGATAGACCTGCAAGCTCTTCTCGCGCGCGTCGGGTTCAGGATGGCTGAGTTGATCGGTGGTATTCAGCACGGGTGGCGTGGTCTGCACGCGACCGCGCCAGTTAACCACTTCCACGCCTTGTCCCGGCAAGGTGCGACCAAAGCGCGCCAGATGGGCGGCTTCAAAACTGTCGATTAGAGCCTGAATATCGCCCTGCGCAAGGAAGCTTTCCGGCAGCGTGACGGTGAGCTCCGATCCCTGGCCGACATAGCGCACGCCCGCAAGTTTCTGCTGAATCGCGGTATTCGGATCGGCGTTGGCCGCCGCCAGCGTGGTGATCGCCTCGTCAAAGCCTTCGGCGAACAGCGCCGCAATGCGTTTCACATCAATGCCGGGCTGCAACCGGCAGCGATCGCTGCGCACAAAGTCGGCGCTGGGCGGTGCGGTTAACAAGCCGAAGGCCGAGTAAACGCCCGCTCCGTTCGGGAAGTAAACGCGCTTAACGCTGAGCTGTTTCGCCAGCGACCAGGCGTGGCTCGGGCCTGCGCCACCAAACGCCAGCATAGTCATTTGTGATGGGCTGACGTTTTTCTCCACCGAATGGGTGCGCAGCGCTTCAGACATTTTGCTGTTGGCCACTTCATGAATGCCCCATGCGGCGTCTTCAATGCTTAGCCCCAACGGCTCAGCGACGCGGCGAATCGCCTGACGCGCGGCTTCAACGTCGAGCGGCATGCGGCCACCAAGGAAGGCGTCGGGATCGAGCAAACCCAGCACCAGATTGGCGTCGGTGACGGTCGGCTGCTCGCCGCCGCGCGCGTAGCAGGCCGGACCTGGCCAGGCGCTGGCACTTTCCGGGCCAATTTCCAGCAGACCAAGGGAATCGACGCGCGCGATACTGCCGCCGCCCGCACCAATCTCAATCATGTCCACCACCGGCAACTTCACCGGCAAACCGCTGCCTTTCAGCAGGCGATCTGCGCGCCCCACTTCGTAATCGATGGTGATGGAAGGTTCGCCATCGCGCACCACGCATGCCTTGGCAGTGGTGCCGCCCATATCAAACGCCAGCACCTGACGTTCGGCGTTTTTACGCGCGAATGCGGCGGTAGCAACGATACCGCCTGCCGGGCCGGATTCAATGATGCGCGTGGGATAATCCGCCGCCACCTGCGGTGCCATCAGGCCGCCGTTCGATCCCATCACCAGCCAGTCGCAGGTGAAGCCGCCCTCGCGCAATTTGGTCTCCAGCCGCGCCATATAGCGACGCGCTTTCGGCTGCACAAAGGCGTTCATGGCGGTTAACACGCCGCGATCGTATTCGCGGATTTCCCGCGACACTTTGTGCGACACCGAGATCGACACGCCCGGCAGTTCGCGGCTGAAAATCGCTTCGATGCGATTCTCATGTTCCGGCCACGCATAAGCATGCATGCACAGTACGGCAACGGCTTCATAGCATTGGTCGCGCAGCTCAGCGGCCAGCCGAACCACTTCGTCTTCGTCGAGCGGCGTAATCACTTCGCCGCGTGCTGTCACGCGTTCACTGATTTCATACGACTGAGAACGCGGCAGCAGCGGCTGCGCCGGTGCACCATTCAGATCGTAGATGTCATAACGGTATTCACGCCCCAGCACCAAAACGTCACGGAAGCCGCGCGTCACCACGAAGGCGGTTTTCGCGCCACGCCGCTCCAGCAGCGCGTTGATGGCCAGCGTCGTGCCGTGCGTGATGGTGTGAATGTCGCTGGCTTTGAGCCCGGCCAACTCCACCAGTTGGGTTAAACCGGTGTACGCCCCTTCCGAAGGATCCTCCGGCGTGGTCAGGGTTTTATGCCGAATCGCCTCGCCAGAGATGTCATTCAACAGCACCAGATCGGTAAAAGTGCCGCCAATATCAAACCCTATCCGCCAGGGTGACGCGTTTTTCATAATGACCTCGAAATCCAGAATGTGGGCAGATTGCTACGGCGTTCACTCGGCAGCGAGTGGCTTACCGGCGGTTTCTTTCAGATACAGCGTGCTGATGAGCGTCAGCGCGGCGGTGAAAATCACCATATAGCTGGGAATGCTGGCGATGCCGGTAATCCCAATCAGCCATGTCATCAGTAATGGCGCGGAACCGCCAAAGATCACCGTTGAGAGGTTGAAGCCGATGCTGTAGGCGCTGTAACGCACGTTGGTGGGGAACATTTCGGCCAGCGTTGCCTGAATCACACCGGCATGTCCGGCGAAGGCAAAGGCCAGCAGAACGGCCGCCATGCAAGCCAGCGGGAACATGCCGAGCGTCAATAACCAGAAACAGGGCCACGCCAGCAGCGCCATCGCAATCGCCGACGCCACCAGCAGCGGCTTGCGTCCAAGACGATCCGACAGCCACGCCATCATCGGAATGGTGGCGATAATGGTGATCAAGCCGCAGGCGGTGACCATCAGGCTTTGAATCTGCTGGAAGTGCATCACTTTATTCAGGTAGGTCGGCATGTAGACAAACAGGATGTAATAGCCCGGACCGTTGACCGCTGGCAGCGTGATCGCCAGTCCAATCGCTTTCAGATGGCGCTTTGAGGAAAGCACTTCACGCAATGGATTGCGCACCACGCGCTTGTTGGCTTTTACCATCTGAAAATGGGGCGTGTCCTCAATGCGCGTACGGATGTAGACGCCAATCAAGGCCATCGGAATCGCCAGCAGGAACGGCACGCGCCACACCCAGGCGGTCATCGCCTCCGTGCCGAATACGTTGATCAATCCGCTGATCAGCAGGCTGCCGAACAGTAACGCGATAAACGATCCCATCACCAGCGGCGACATCACCACCGCGCGGCGATGATCTTCGGCATATTCCGCCACGAACGAACCGGCGCCCGAAACTTCGCCACCGGCAGAGAAACCCTGCACGATGCGCAGCAAAATCAGCAGCGCCGGTGCCGCCCAGCCAATGCTGGCGTAACTTGGCAGCAGGCCAATCGCTGCCGTCGCCAGCGAGATCATCAGCAGAAGAATCGCCAGCAGCTTCTGACGGCCCATTTTGTCGCCAAGATAGCCGCAAATGACGCCGCCGAACGGGCGCACAAAGAAGCTCACGGTGAAGCCGAGGTAGGTCAACATCAGGCCGGAATCGGTGGTGCTCATGTCACTGGCGGAAAACACCAGCACCAGTGAACTGACCAATAAGCCGTAAATGCCGTAGTCATACCACTCGACAAAGGATCCGACGCCGCCCGCCAGCGAGGCGCGGCGGACGACGTTATTCTTGGTTGTTCCGTCCTTCGGCAAAGCGTAATCCATTGTTACCGCATGTGATTTCGTCATTGGTTTGCCCTGAAAGTGTGGTGAAAACATCCCCGGAATGCGCTAAGCCTGCGGCTTATTTATACTGACGCGTCACTTCTGCCGTCATTTCTGCTTCACGGCGCGCCACTTCCTGTACCGCCGTTAATACCGCTTCGGCGCGCCAGAAGGGAATGATGATCACGCCGTCATCGTCGCCAACCACGATGTCACCCGCGCAGCACACCACGCCGCCAATCGCCACCGGCTCACCGATCACGCCCGGACCGTTTTTGAACGGACCCGCCGGCGTGGTGCCGCGACAGAAAGTGGGTAAACCGGTGGATTCAATCACGCTGCGATCGCGAACTGCGCCGTCGATAACCTGCGCCACCGCACCGGCATGCTGGAAGCGCTGCGTCAGCTGCTCGCCCACCAGCGCCCGATCAATGTGGCCCTGGCCGTTAATCATCATGACGTCGCCCGGTTGGATGTAATCCAGCGCGCGGATCACCGCCGCGTTGTCGCCTGCCGTGACCTGAACCGGAAAGGCAAAGCCGACAAACGCCGTGTTGGAGGAGACCGGAACAATGCCGCCATCACACATATTCAGTCTTTCCATCGCATCGCCAATGTTGGCAACCGGAAATTCGGCAAATGCTGCCAGCCATTTATTTTCCGGGCGCTGCCATGATGTCGAAATACGGACTTCAGCCGTTTCAATAGCCATTATCGGTCACCTTTTAAAATGAAAAATCATTATCAAGTGAGAAACTTTTATCATTTTAAAAATTAGGTGTGCAACGTCTTTTTTACATGAATATGACAGGTGCGAGGTTTTAAATTAACGGAATTGTGCAGGATTCAATCGGAGGGGGTGTTATTAATTTATTGATTATAAACAATATTCATTCAGTCGCTTTTAATCCGCTTAGCGGTCTGCTACCGAAATAAATCGGATTATGCGCTGCTATAGTATTTTCTTATGTTGATTTTATGAGGAGAAGCACAAATTAAGTGCATTATTTATTGAATCAGGCGATACGTGTCACAATTTGGTGCGGTAATTAACGCGGAGCCATAAGTAAATAAATAAAGGCTTCAGTTTTCAGCGGTTAAATAATTGGGGGCGATGTTACATTGCACTGTGGCGGTGCGCATAAATGCGCACCTGGTCGCCATGAATGGCGACCCTACGACAGCGGGTTTGTAGGGGCGCCATTTATGGCGACCGCATCACATCAACTTACCCTGAAAAATCGGTACCGATTCGAACAGATAGCCATCAAAGTCAGGTGCATCGGCATCGGATAACTCCAGTAGCGTATTCTTAACGTTTTCCAGGTGCTGCCACATCGCCTGCCACGAACCCATCACATCACGACGTCGCAGCGCGGCCAGAATGGTTTGATGATCGCCCAGCCACTTAAGCCGATAGGCGCGGGTTTCATACTGCGGTCGCAGCTGCTGCCACAGCGGGCTGGCTTCGTGATGACGCCAGACGCTGGTAACCGTATCGAGCAACATCTGATTTTGCGTCGCGCCCGCCAGCAACAGATGAAATAACTTGTCGTTATCCTGGCTGCTGTCGTTGAGCGCGATGGCGCGCTGCTCCTGCTCCAGCGTGCGGCGCAGGTTTTCGATATCAGCTTTGGTGGCCATTTTAGCGGCGAAGGCGGCGATATTGCTCTCCAGCAACTGACGCGCCTGCAACATCTCGAACGGGCCAACATCGCTGCGGAAAAATGCCTCTTCCGCATCCTCACTTTCCGAAGGAATGCGCATCACGTAAACGCCGGAACTTTGACGAATATCCACCGTGCCTTCCAGCTCCAGCATCAGCAACGCTTCACGCACAATGGTGCGGCTCACGCCCCAGGTTTCCGCCAACTGTCGCTCTGGCGGCAGTCGTGAGCCAACCGGGTAATGGCCATCGAGGATTTGCTGACGCAGATGCTGACCAATTTCCTGATACTGCTTTTTCTCTTGTGGCGCTTCGGCTTTTTCCACGCTCTCACCCTTTTGCATCATGGTGCATTCGGCCCGGCCGCGTCCTGTGCGAGCCGGAACCTGACTGCTATCTGGGCGCTAGTGTACCAAAGCCAGCGCCTGATCGAGTACCTTTGCACCATTCAACGTGCCGTAAGCCACGGTATCGATCACCGCAATCGGCAGCTGATAGCTGTCGGTCAGCTTTTTATTCTCCTCCAGCTTAAAGCGCACCTGCGGTCCCAGCAGCACCACCACCACGTCCTGACCGTAATTTTGTAGCTCTTCACGCAGGTTCTGTTCCGGAATGGCGTAGATCTGGTACTCAAGACCGCGTGCAACCGCCTCTTTCTCAATGCGGGTGACTAACATCGAAGTCGACATGCCTGCTGCACAGGCCAGAATAATGCGTTTCATCGGTCGTCCTTATTTGGCTTCATCGTCAATGTTGAGAGTCAATTGCTGGGTGTCACGCAACTGACGGAACCAGTGCGCGGATTTCTTCATGCGTCGCTGCCGCTGGTTATCGAGGTCGATCTCGATCAGTCCGTAGCGATTTTTGAAGGCGTTCATCGGCGAAACGTTGTCGGTGAACGCCCACAACATATAGCCCTGACAGTTGCTGCCCGCTTCACGCGCACGCACGGCCTGGTAAAGATGCTCAGCAATAAAGCTGATGCGATAGTCGTCCTGAATTTCCCCCTGCGCATCCTTAAATTGCGCTTCGTTTTCGATGCCCATGCCGCTCTCGGCCACAAACCACGGCAGATTGCCGTACTCCTCTTTCATACGTTGCGCCATGTCGAAGATAATGCGCGGCTGAATTTCCCAGCCGCGCGAGCTGTTCATGCGGCGGCCCGGCAGCTCAAAATGTTCGTAGTAATAGGCCGGATGGAACGGCGTCTCAGGATGCCACGCGCGTGACGGCGCTTTTACGCGATGCGGATAGTAAAGATTCAGCCCCACTTCATCGACGGTGTTGGCGGCAATAATCGCCAGCTCGTCCTCGGTGACGTCCCACTGCACTTCATGTTTATCCAGCAGCTGCAATAATTCAGCTGGATAAACGCCTTTGATCGCCGGGTCGAGAAATACCCGGTTGTAGAACAGATCGTAGATTTGCGCGGCTTTAACATCGTGCGCCGCCGACGAGCGCGGATAGGTCACTTCCGGATTGAGAATGGTGCCCACCGTGCCGGCATAACCTTGCTGGCGGAACAGTTTGACCACCTTCGCCGTGGCGAGATTTTTATGGTGATTCCACTGCATCCACTTATGGGTGTTCTGCTCATACGGCCAGCGCAGCGCATCAAGATAGACGCGCGTCTGCACCACAATCGGCTCATTAAATACAAACCAGCGCGTCACTTTTCCGGCGTAGCGGGCAAACACCTTTTCGACATAGCGGATAAACAACTCCACCACATGTTTTGATTGCCAGCCGCCGTACTGCTCCAGCAACTGCAGTGGCAGTTCGTAATGTTCGAGGCACAACATCAGTTCAATGCCCTGACGCTGCATCTCATCAATCAGTTGGTCGTAATAGGCCGCGTACTCCTCATCAACCACCGCATTTTCATAGTCGGTGAGAAAACGCGACCAGTTGATGGAGGTGCGATAATGCGTCAGCCCCGCCGCTTTCATCAGCGCCACGTCTTCGCGAAAACGGTTGATAAAATCGGTCGCCACCGCTGGTCCATAACCGTTGTGCCAGACATGGCGATCCTGCTGGTACCAGGCATCCAGATACGAATCCTGCCCGGCCTTTTTGCCGCTCCAGCCTTCGGTTTGCCAGGCCGATGCCGCCGCGCCGAGGATAAAGCCCTCTGGCAGCGCAATGGTGTGCTTACTCATCGAATCTCCTTAATTTTGTGCCAGCTCGGCCTGCAGATTTTTCGCTTCCGCCGCTTCGGCGCGACGTGCAGCCACTTTGACAAACGGCAGATAAATCAATACCGAAACCACGATGCAGATGATTTGCGTCACCACCGCGCCCATCGAACCGGCGGTAGAAAGCCATGCATTGATAATCGGCGGCGTAGTCCACGGAACCATGACCACCGCTTTACCGGCGAAGCCCATCACCGTGGCGAAATAGCCAATCGAACCGGTGACCAGCGGCGTGATGATGAAAGGAATGGCGAGAATGGGATTCAGCATGATCGGCATACCAAAAATTACCGGCTCATTGATGTTGAATAAGCCAGGTCCAAACGACAGCTTGGCGATTTCCCGCATCTCTTTGCGTTTGGTGGCAATCATCACCGCAGTTAACAGGCCAATCGTCAGGCCGGAACCGCCGATGCTCATATACACATCCCAGAACGGCATGGTGATGATGTTTGGCGCTTCTTTGCCCTGCTCGAAGGCGTTCATGTTGACCAGAATCGCTCCCAGCAGCAGCGGCTCGCGAATCGGTTTCACCATCTGGTTACCGTGAATGCCAATCACCCAAAACAGTTGGGCAACAAACATCAGCAACAGAATGCCCCACAAGCTCTGCACCACCGATTCCAGCGGCTGCTGCACCACTTTGTACACCGCGTCGTACAGGTACATGCCGGTGATCTGATGGAAGATAAAGCCAAAGGTAGCGACCAGCGTGACGGTGATAATGGATGGAATCAGTGCGGAAAATGATGCGGCTACGTTCGGCGGCACGGTATCCGGCATTTTGATTTTTAGCCGTTCAACCTGCTCCAGCCGGCAGTAAATCTCTACCGACAGAATGGCGATAAACATGCCGAGGAACAGACTTTTGGTATCGGAGAACTGTTTCGCCAGCACATCAGTGACCACATGCATCTGGCCATCTACCAGCATTTGCAGCGTGGTAGGCGTCACCGAGATGAAGCAGATGATCGCCAGCAGGCCGGGAAACAACGTTTTGATGCCGTTAATGCGACCCAGTTCGATACCAATCAGAAACACCGCGCCAATATTCAGAAAGCTCAGCGTGGCGTAGTTAATGCTGCTGGTGATCGGTTTTAAATCGGCGAGAAACGACAGCGCAGAGAAACTGGCGAGGCCATTTTTCGGGTCCAGCACCATGTTAGAAATCAGCACCGAAAACGCGCCGACGATGATCACCGGCATCAGCGTGATGAACGAGGCTTTGATCGCCATGATGTAGCGGTAGCTATTGAATCGCGTGGCAAAGCTACCCAGCGAATCGATAAGACGTTCCTGTAGAGACATTGGTCAACCCTCAGCGGTTTTAGGTGTTATGCATCAGCTTGATGGTTCGTGGCATACCAAAATGGCGATATTCGCGCTTAATTTCTGTGATCATGCTCGCGGAACTCCTTTTTGGTATTCCGGTAGCATCGTTACCACCAATTTGGCATACCAATAAGTGAGGCGGATATGGATTTTGAACAAACGATGATGGAGTTGCTGATTAATGCCGGTGAGGCGCGATCGCAAGCCATGATGGCAATCCAGCAGGCGCGTAAAGCTGACTGGCAAGGTGCCGATGAGGCGTTAGCAGCGTCAGATGAGGCCGCAAAAGCGGCGCATAAAATCCAAACCGCATTGATTGGCGCCGATGAAGGCTGCGGCAAAGTGCCGGTCACGCTGATTTTGGTGCATGCGCAGGATCATCTGATGACGGCGATGCTGTGCCGCGATCTGGCGGGTGAATTGGTGCTGTTACGGAAGGAGTTGCACGGTCAATAAGGCGCAACGGCAAAATAATTTATACGGCTATCAACCGTACGCGTTGACTCATCGAAGCGATAAGGTTTACATTGTTCGCATACGGTTATTAGCCGTACCAAGCTAACTGAAATGAAAGACTTCACTCACAATGCAACGCTGCATAAGTTTAAGGACTGACGTCAACAGGAGGCGTTTTTACTCTACGAGGCTCTCGCTATGCCAAAAGTACCCGCACTATCCACCGATACGCGCGCCGTTAAAGATGCGCGCGTAGAGTTAAAAACCAGTTCAAATCTTAAAGAAGTTTTAAAGGAAGCAGCAACCGCTGCAGGATTAGATTTGAGTGCCTTTATCTTAAATGCGGCGCTTGAGCGTGCAGAAACCGTTTTGGATAATCAGCGACGTCGCCAGCTTTCTGAAGAGAGTTGGCAGCAAGTGAATCAGCTCATGTCTGAACCTGCAGCTCCGACGCTGGCGTTACAAGCGTTGATGCGAAGGAAAAGAGCAGATGGAAAATTCAAGGAATAACAGCGCTGACGTTATGGTGTGCGCCTATCAGGCAGACATCACCTATCCCGGTAATAAACACTTCGATTGCGGCAACGCAATTATTAACGCCTTTGTACGCAACTCGCTAAAAAAAAGCGTAAAAGAGGGAAACTGTGCAGCGAAGGCGTTGATTGACGCTAACACCGGCGAACTGTTGGGAATTTGTACCTTCAGCGCCTATTCCCTGTTGAAACAAAAGCTCACAGGCGTGGTGCCCGGTTCCATGCCAGCCGAAGTCGGCGTGGTGCGCCTGGTTATGTTGGGGATCGCTGTCAGGGAACAAAAGAAAGGTTATGGTCAGGATCTGCTTGGCGCATTTTTCGATCACGTCAAAATAATCCATGCCGCATTACCGGTAAAAGGCGTTTATCTTGACGCTGAACCGCAAGCCGTGAATTTTTACACCCGCCTGGGATTTGTGGTACTGCATGAGCCGCCCAATGTATTTGGCGCAATCCCAATGTTTCTGGCAATTCAGCACATTCTCGCGGCGTAATCCATCATGATTAACAGAGGAACCTATGGCGCTGTCACATGAACTGATTCTGATCTACACCACCTATTTCGTCGCCACCGCCAGTCCTGGCCCGAGCAATATGGCGATTATGGGTACGGCGATGAAACAGGGACGCGGCGCGGCGCTGGCATTAGCCAGTGGCGTAATTGGCGGTTCGATGATGTGGGCGCTGCTGGCAGCCTGCGGCGTGCTCACCGTGCTTGCCACTTTCGCGCAACTGCTGATTGTGCTGAAGATTGGTGGCGGATTGTATCTGCTGTGGCTGGCATTTAAGGCAGGAAAATCGGCATTGCGTAAGCCAGATGCCAGCGAATTCGCGCCGGGCAGCGAGAAAGCGCACTTCGGCAAAATGTTTCGTCAGGGCATTTTGATGCACGTCGGCAATCCTAAAGCGATTTTGACGTGGGTGGCGATTATGTCGGTGGCGTTAAAACCAGGTGCGGCGGCATCAACCTTGCCAATGATAATTGCAGGCTGCGCGGCGATTTGTGTGCTGGTGTTTGGCGGTTATGCGGTGTTGTTTTCCACTGCGGTGATGGCGGCATTTTATCGCCGCATCCGTCGTGGGCTGGATGCGCTGCTGGCTTGTTGCTTTACGGTTGCTGGGTTGAAGCTGGTGTTTAGCCGGAGTTGATGTGGAGAGGTCGCCATGAATGGCGTAATGCATGTCAGATAAGCAGCGCACTGTCATCGCAGGGATTCCGCCCGCTAAGCATCTGGTAGTTTCAGAATGTGTGAAGCAGGCGGCCGGGCGCTAAGGTCCGAAGGCGCGGACCTTAGCAATCCGCGCCTGCGCCGCCTGTGATGACAGTGTCCGCACGTATTCATGCGCATCAGGTCGCCATAAATGGCAACCCTACGGAATTTGTAGCGATGGCGAGTCAGGAAAATGCATTGCTGCTGCAGCGCGGGTGTTGAGGCGACATCCTAATCCGCTGAACGATTGAGGGATTCCAGGGCGAGCCGCATGGATGCGGCGAGAGGTGGCGCTGAGCAGGAGCGAATTGCCGCCGGTCCGTCAGGAATCGTGAATGAGTGAAGGCACCGCGAAGCGGCGGGTTGGGCTGGCGCAAGGCCCGGGAGTGCAGAGGGCGCGGCCAGGCGCCCTTTGCTCGGTCGCAGCACGGAGATGCTGCAACTGCCTCAGCACATGGCGAACGAAAGTCGCTCTGTGCTTAACTGATCGGCATTACGCCATTTATGGCGACCCTGCAAAACCAGGCCAGTGCGCATTTATGCGCACCCATACATCACGAATTATTCGGCGGCGTGGCGTCTGTTTCGCTGAACGCGGGCTTCTGGCGCGTTACAGAATAGACCACGTTTTTCGGGCTGTTCGGATCGGTGGTGACATCCACAGAAGCGATGGTCACTTTGCCAAAACCAAACAGCGTCTGCACGTAACCACCAATCTGGTGTTTACCAGGCGAAACGCGAATCTCTCTCTTCTCACCCTTCTTCAGCAGACCCGCATCCTGACCATCTACCGTCACATAAATAGAAGAACCGTCATCGGTACGCGTGACCACATGCGAAATGTTAATTACCGTTGGGCCGGTCTCGAACGGAGAAGGCGAATCGTTACTGTCGATTGGCGCGCCGGTTGCAGGCTGAGCGGCGGACGCGTCCGCAGTCGCAGTGCTGTCATGTGATGTACCTGTTACGGCGGCAAGGCGGGCGCAGCCGGTAAGCATGATTGTTGCCATCAAAGTGGCTAAAGTGAAGCGCGATAACATCGTGACGAAAAACCCCTGCTAAATGAGAAGCGTTCATTTTAACGCGCCTTGCAGAGTGATGACAGTCACACAAATACAGTATTTTCCGAAAACCGGCTAAGAAGTGTCTTAGTGGCAAGCGAGCCGCACGGAATGCGAAACGAAACGGCGGCCAGAGAGGCCGCCAGTGGGCATTACCAGCTGTAGCTGACGGAAGCCACAATGGTGCGACCGCTGCCGTAGAAGCAGGCGCTTTCGTTACTGCATGACGCCACGTAGTGCTTATCCGCGATATTGTTGACGTTCAGTTGCAGCGTGGTGCCGCGCAGCGAATTCGCCGCTTCGCCCAGCT
Source organism: Pantoea sp. S18 (assembly GCF_045689705.1). NCBI lineage: Bacteria > Pseudomonadati > Pseudomonadota > Gammaproteobacteria > Enterobacterales > Erwiniaceae > Pantoea > Pantoea sp. S18. The sequence continues at coordinate 849,557 of NZ_CP142689.1, forward strand.
CATACTTGGCCATCGCATCATACAAGGTGTAGTGCGGGACTTTGTCGACGCCAATTTCGTCCGCTGGCGCGGTGCCGGTGTAACGCACGCCGCTGCCCAGCGTAAAGCCGCTCAGCACGCCATCAAGGAAGGTGTAGCTACCCCACGCCGACGCCGCATGACGCGGAATGCTCGACGGAGAATGACCGATACGCTGAGTAATGCTGCTCTCTTTGGTCACCGCATCCGTATAGGTATAGGCCGCTAACAGTTTGATCTCTGGCGTAATCTGCGCGTGCGCTTCGGTTTCGATACCTTTCGAACGCACTTTACCAATCTGCTCGTTGTAGCCGGTCACGCTGTTATATGCCGTGATGTTTTTCTGCGTGATATCAAACGCTGACACGGTGAACACCGCATCCCAACCAACCGGCTGATACTTCACGCCCACTTCGGTCTGTTCGCCGGTGGTCGGTTTGAACGGATCGGTGCCAGGCGCGCCGCTGTTGAGGTTGGGCTCGAACGAGGTGCTGTAGCTGATATACGGTGAAATGCCGTTATCGAACGCATACAGCAGACCCGCACGGCCGGTGAATTTGTCGTCATTCTGCTGGGTTTGGCTGTTGTCGGTGCGATCCTGAGTGCGCACTTCGCTCCAGTCGTGACGTCCAGACAGCAGCAGGTTCCACTGATTCCACTCCAGCTGATCCTGCAAGTAAACGCCCACCTGATCGAGCTTCTTGCGCGTGCTGGTAGTCAACGTCAAATCGCTCTCGTTGATGCTGATACGCGTTGGATTGGCCCAGTCGAGGATGTATTGATCGCCGCTGTCGCGCCACAGTTTGTTATCCACATCGCTCCACTTGTAATCCAGCCCGCCGAGCACGGTGTGCGCGATGTTGCCGGTTTCAAAGGTGGCTTTCAGTTGGTTATCCAGGCCCAACTCTTTCGACTTGATCTTGTCATGCTGCGGACGACGGTTGATCGAATGATCGTTATCCGCATCAAAGGTATACACCAGATATTTGTACGATTCGTCCATGTTGCTGTAGCGCATATTCTGCGTGAAGCTCAGGTTGTCGTTGAGATTGTGCTCGAAGATATAGCCGATCGAGGTCTGTTCGCGTTTGGCTTCGTTGAAGCTCGGATCGCTGACGTTGAAATCGTAAGGAATGTAACCCGCGCTGCTCTCTTTCAAAGTACCGCTGGCCGGCAGGAAGTTACGGTAACCCGCTTTCGGCTCGTTCTGGTACATGGTCAGCAGCGTAAAGCTGGTATCCGCGTTCGGCAGCCAGGTAATCGCTGGCGCAATCGCCATGCGCTGCTGTTTATTGTCCTTCACGAACTCATGTTTGGTGCTGGCGATACCGTTCAGGCGGTAGAACAGCGTGTTGTCATCGTTCAGCTTACCGCCGAAATCAAACGCCGCTTCACCCAAATGCTGGTTGCCGGTGCTGAGCTGCACTTTATGAATGCTCTGCGCGGTAGGACGCTTGCTGGTCATCGCCACGATGCCGCCTGGATTCACCTGACCGTACAGCACAGAAGCTGGGCCGTGGATCATCTCTACGCGCTCCAGCAACCAGGGATCAACCTGCCCCGCTGCGCCCGCCTGGCCGGATAAACCGTAGCTAAGGCCATCGAGGAATTTCGGCGCATAGCGGAAACCGCGCGCGATGATCTCATCGTTACGGTTGGAGTTACCGCGATAGTTGGTCAGCACGCCGCTGCTATAGCTCAGCGCATCTGCAACGGAGGATGCAGCCTGATCGTCCATCTGCTCGCGGGTAATCACCGAAATAGATTGCGGGGTTTTGCGCAGCGGCGTGGACGTTTTGGTGCCCGCCGCACTCTCTTTCGCCACATAACCCTGCAGCGGCGAGGTCACGCTTTCACGCGTGTCGGCGTTTACGGTAATGGTCTCTTCGGCGGCCACGCTGAAGGCAGCCGGTGCTACCAACAGAATTGAGGCCAGAGAAAGGTACAGAGGATTAAGTCTAAACTGACGTGCCACAGCAGGTATTGCTGAATTTCTTGCTTTAACGGACATAGTTGCCATCTCTATTTCAAACTGCCTTGTAGATGAAATAATCCGTTCAGTCGCCCTCGCCCAACGACATTGGCTGTAACGGATTGAAATATTACTCTCTTGCGTTATTTACGGTCCTAATCTCCCTGCGTGACGTCCTTCACAAAATAATCCACTGAAAATCCGAAGGTTTATTAGGCGCGAAAAATCATATTGCAAATGTAAATCGTTATCAATAGCATTTGCATTAGCTTTGGTTAAGTAAAGATAGTGAACAAAATGTGGAGATGGGTTGCAGGATGTTTCTAACAAGCGCAAAAAAAACGACGCAGACGTGGTTGCCCGCCGGGACTGTTGCGCAATGGTTGCAGCAGGCCGATTTGGGTAGCGAAGGCTGGTGGCAGCGGCTTTATGCGGTCGGTACGCCGCTGGTGGAGCGTGACGAACGCGGTCAAACGACCATGCACTTCTTCTGGCGCGATCCCGAAGGACATTCCGCACTTTCTTCCACTGAACGGGTTTACGTCGATATAAACGGCGTCACCGATCACCACAGCGAAGCGCCTGAAAGTCTGGTGCGCGTGGGCGACAGCAACGTCTGGCATTGGTCGACCGCCATTGAATCCGACTGGCGCGGCAGTTACAGCCTGATCCCCGCCACCGCGCAGCAGTTACCGCCGCTGTTTTGTGGCGATGATGCCGCCTGTCGCGCGCTACAGCGCAAGTGGTGGATTTCGCTGATGCCGCTGGCAATCCCCGACAAATTCAATCCCACGCCGCCGTTTCTCAGCAGCCGCCGTTTTGCTCTGAGCAACGCGCACATGCCGGATGCGCCGGATCAATCCGCCTGGCGCGCCCTGGATGCCGGCATGGCGGAAACCTGGCCGGATACGCTGCAAACCCTGCAATGGCACAGCACGTTGCTCAACGTCACGCGTAACGTCTGGCTGTACAGCACCGGCACAACCACTCAGCCCGAACAGCGTCCGCTGGCGATCCTGCTTGACGGCCAAAACTGGGTGTACGGCCAACCGATTTTCAGCGCGCTGGATCAGGTCACCGCCGATGGCGAACTGCCGCCCGCCTGCTGGCTGTTTATCGATGTCATCGACAGCCAGCACCGTGAAGCCGAATTACCGTGCAACGAAACCTTCTGGCTGGCGGTGCAGCAGGAACTGTTACCGCTGGCGCGCCAGCACGCGGCGTTCAGCGGCGACGCCGACCGCACGCTGGTGGCCGGACAAAGCTATGGCGGACTCGCCGCGCTGTATGCCGGTTTGCACTGGCCGCAGCGTTTTGGCCGCATTCTCACGCAATCCGGCTCCTTCTGGTGGCCGCATCTGCAATACATCCGCGACTACGCCAACCGCGAGCAGCACGCGCCGGGTTTGCTGTTAGAGCGGCTTAATCAGGGCGAGTTACCGCCGGGCAAACTGAAGATTTTTCAGGAAGTGGGCGATCGCGAGGAAGACATGGTGTACGTCAACCAGCAGATCGTCCCGGCGCTGCAAGCCGCAGGCCATGAATTACATTTTCGCCGCTTCGCCGGAGGGCACGATGCGTTGTGCTGGCGTGGCGGTCTGATCGACGGCTGCCGCTGGCTGCTGGCCGATTTTCTCCCCACAACCTCACCTTCTGAAGGTAATAACCATGTCTGAACAACAGAATCCGTTTGATAACGACGCGCTCGATTTTCTGGTGCTGCTCAACGCGCGTCAGCAATACAGCCTGTGGCCCGCTTTTGCCCCGGTTCCAGCAGGTTGGCGCAACGTGGCGGGACCGCTGACGCGCAGCGCCGCCATTGAGTTTATCGAAGCAAACTGGCACGACATGCGGCCATCGACGCAACAGACGTCGTCTACCGCGCATTAATTTTTTTAACTTTCTCTTTTTTAAATTGTTTTTCTCGACAGGAATTGTCTCTTGGCAACGTTCAACCAACCTTATCCTTTAGTCGCGGCGCAGCCCGGCATCTGGATCGCTGACAGCATTGCGCAGCAGCGCAATCAATTTACCGTGGCGCACTACAGCGTGCTGCACGGCGACATCAATCGCGCGGCGCTGGACAGCGCCATACAGCAGGCGATGGCGGAAGCCGATACCGTGCAGGCGCGCTTCGGCCTGGATGAGCGTGGCAATCCGGCGCAGTGGTTCGGAGCGCAAGCGCCGGTCGCACCGGAATGGCACGATTTCAGCCAGCGCGCCGATGCCACCAGCCAGGCACATAAACTGATGCAGGCGGATCTCGCCGCCGAGCTGCCCGCCGACGGCGACAAACCGCTCTATCGCCACGCGCTGATGCGCATCGGCGACGGCAGCTGGCTGTGGTATCAGCGCTATCACCATTTGCTGGTGGATGGTTTCAGTTTTGAAGCGCTGACCCAACGCGTCGCGGCAATCTACGCCGCCCTTTGCGCCGGAGCAACGCCCGCGCCCTCGCCGTTTACCCCGTTCACCACGGTGATTGAAGAGATTCAGCAGTGGCAGGATTCGCCTGCTTTTGCGCGCTCCGCCAGCCACTGGCAAAGCTACGCGGCGGATCTGCCAGAGACGCTGACGCTGTCCAGCGAAAACCTGAGCGATCCCGGCGATCGCCCGATCAGCTGTCAGGTGACGCTGCCGCAACTGGCCACGCTGCGTCAGCAGCAGCAACTGGCCGACAGCAGTGAAGGCGATATCGTCAGCGCGCTGTTGGTGGCCTATCTGGCCCGCTTCAGCAACAGCCAGCGTTTGTCGATTGGCTTCCCGTTTATGCGCCGTATGGGTTCGGCCGCGATCTCCACGCTCGGCCCGGTGGTCAACGTGTTGCCGCTGATTTTCAGCGTCAGCGATGAGATGACGTTGCCGATGCTGGTGCAGCAGGTGCAGGGCGAAATCCGCAAAGCGCGCCGCCATCAGCGCTATGAAGCGGAGCAGCTGCGCCGCGATCTCGGCCTGGTCGGCAGTAGCCAGGCGCTGTATGGCCCGGTGATTAACGTCAAGGTTTACCACGACGATCTGCAATTCGACGGCCAGCCCGCCCCAACGCACACGCTGGCGATGGGCCCGGTTGACGATCTGGAGTTTGAAGTCGGCTTCCGCGATGGCGCGCTGCAGCTCGCGCTGGTAGCAAACCCGCGCCGCTACGATGCACAAACACTACAACGTCATGCCGATCGCATCAGCCATCTGCTCACACAGTTCGCGACGGATGCCGACATGAGCCTGGGTGCGCTGTCATTGCTGGCGCCGCAAGAAAGCGCAGATTTGCAACGCTGGTCGATCGGACCCACCATCGTGCCGCCTGCCGATACCCACACCATCGTCGATATCCTGCTACAAGCCGCTGAGCAATACGGCGAGCAAAGCGCGGTGGTGTGCGGCGAGCGCAGCCTGAGCTATCGCCAGCTCGCCGATCGCGCGATGCAACTGGCGCATCTGCTGAGCGCGCGCGGCCTGCAGGCTGACGACGTGGTAGCGATTGGTATTCCGCGTTCAGTAGATTCACTGGTAGCGATGTTCGGCGTGCTGGCGAGCGGCGCGGCCTATATGCCGCTCGATCTCGACTATCCGCGCGAACGCCTGGCGCTGATGTGCGATGACGCGCAGCCTAAGCTGCTGCTGACGCACTCCAGCACGCTAGCGCAGATGCCGGAACTGCCGCATCTGCTGATTGACCAGCTTGAATTGAGCGATCATTCCAACGCTCGACCTGATACCCAACTGTGCGGTGACGATCTGGCCTACATGATCTACACCTCGGGTTCAACCGGCCGCCCGAAAGGCGTGATGAGCACCCATCAAGGTTTGCTCAACCTGTTCCTGTCGCACCGCGAACATCTGTTCGGCCCGGCGATTGCGCGCTTCACTGCCAGCAGCCCGCGCCGCATGCGCGCCGGTCACACCGCTTCCTTCTCGTTCGATTCTTCGTGGGAACCACTGTTCTGCATGCTGATGGGCTGCGAGCTGAATATCTTTGACGAAGAGCTGCGCCGCGATGCGTGGGGCCTGATTCAGCAGATGAACGCGGTGCCGGTTGACTTGCTGGATATTACACCGTCGTTCTTCTCGCAGATGATCGACAGCGGCCTGCTGGAAGCCGATAACCATCGTCCCTCTTTTGTGATGATTGGCGGTGAAGCGGCCACGCCAACGCTGTGGAAGCTAATGCAGCAACAGCAGCAGATGGAGATCCACAACTATTACGGCCCGTCGGAATACACTATCGATACGCTGGGTGCCAGCGTCATGGCATCACCGCAGCCGGTGATTGGTCGTCCGGTGGGCAACAGCGAAGTCTATCTGCTGGATAACCAGCTGCGTCAGGTGCCGATTGGCTCTGCTGGCGAGCTGTATATCGCCGGAACCGGCATCGCGCGCGGATATCTGCGCCGTCCCGATCTCACCAGCGGACGCTTTGTCGCCAATCCCTTCCGCTATGGCGATGTGATGTACCGCAGCGGCGACCTGATGCGCTGGCGTCAGGATGGTCAGCTGGCGTTTATTGGGCGTACCGATCACCAGATTAAAGTGCGCGGCTTCCGCGTTGAACTTGGTGAAGTGGAAAACGCGCTGGTGGCGCTGCCGGAAGTCAGCACCGCCGTGGTGATCGCCGAAGTAATGGGCGCCACGCATCGCCTGATTGGTTACTGCTCGGTGCAGGATAACGCGCTGCGCGCCGATGCCGATCTCAATGCCCATTTGCTGGCGCAACTGGCCACGCAGCTGCCGGATTACATGGTGCCTGCGGTGTTGATGGTGATGGATGAGTTGCCGCTCAACGTTAATGGCAAGATTGATCGCCAGGCGCTGCCGAAGCCGCAACAGGCGCAGCAGAGCCAGAGTCGCGCCGCCAGCACGCCGCAGGAGCAGCTGATTTGCCACGCGATTGCCAGCCTGCTGGGGCTGGAGAGCATTGGCGCGGAAGACGATTTCTTCGCACTCGGCGGCGACAGCATCTCCGCGATGGGGCTCAGCACCGCCGCACGTCGTGCCGGTTATCTGCTGCGTCCACGCGAAATCTTCGCCGAACGCACCGCCGCACGCATGGCGCGGGGTTTGCAGCCGCTGGCGCAGCACCACAGCGGCGCGCGCGTGGCGCAACAGGGCGCGATTGGCGGCTTGCCGATTTTGCACTGGTTCAATGCGCAAGCCGGTATCAATGCGCGCTTTGCGCACGGTGTGCTGCTGTCGGTGCCGCCGCAGTTGCAGCTCGCACAGCTGGAACAGCTGATTGATCAGCTGGCGCAGGCGCATCCGGCGCTCAATGCCTTTACGCGTGGTGATCAGCTGATTGTCGGCGAAGCGCTGGCGTCGCGCCCTGCCCGCGTGCGTGCGCTTGAAGTGCAGGATCGCGACCGCGCAGCGGAACAGGCGTTTAGCGAAGATGCTGAGGCGCTCGATCCGGCGAACGGCGCGCTGCTTCGCGCCACGCTGTTGCAACAAGATGGCATCAGCTGTGGTTTGGTGCTGACGCTGCATCACCTGATTGTTGATGGCGTTTCCTGGCGCGTATTGCTGGATGAGCTGCTACAGGCCGGTGACGCGCTGATCAATAACACGCCGCTGGTGATCCCCGCCGAGGAAACCTCGCTACATGACTGGTCGGCCGCGCTGCTGGCGAACCTTTCGGCGCGCGCCAGCGAGTTACCGTTCTGGCAACAGATGCTGGCCGAACCGCTGCCACTTGTCGGTGATCGAGCGATTCAGCCCAGCGATCGTCAACAGCATCAACGAACGCTGCTCGATGCCGCGACCACGCACGCGCTGCTCAACACGCTGCCGCAACACTATCGCGCCACCAGCGAAGAGCTGTTGCTGACATTGCTGACGATGGCATTGCGCCAACTCAACGGCAGCGCACAGCAGCGCGTCACGCTGGAGTCGCATGGCCGTGCTGAACTGCATGCTCAGCAGGATCTGGCGCGCACCGTCGGCTGGCTGACGGCGGAATTCCCGCTGCTACTGCCGTTACCAGAAAATCCACACGCGCCGCTCAATGAGTGCGTACGCGCAGTGAAAGCGGTACTGCGTGCGGTGCCGGATCGCGGTATTGGCTACGGGCAGCTGCGCTGGCTCGATGCACATCGCGGTGTGACGCTGGAAAAACTGGCGGCACAACACGCGCCGCAGGTGCTGTTTAACTACCTTGGACGCTTCACGCAACGCAGTGGTGACTGGTCGCCACAGCGCACCGCGCAGCAGTTCCGCGACACCTTCGCGGTGCTGCAGGATGAGGCGCTGCCGCTGCAGCATGCGCTGGAACTCAACGTGTTCGTTGAGGAGCAGCCGAACGCGGCTCAACTGGCGCTGAACTGGAGCTGGGCGGATGGCGTGCTCAACGCTCAGGCGATTGCCGAATTACATCAGGCAATGGCCGCTGCCGCGCAGGCACTGATGACGCTGGCACACCAGCAGCCGCAGCAAGCCGCCAATACGCTGGTGGCCGCCGAGGTGGCGCTGGATGGCGTCGATGATGCGTTGCTGCAACAGCTGCATGCGCGTCACGGCGCGTTCAGCCATGCGCTGCCGCTGCTGCCGCTGCAAAAAGGTCTGCTGTTCCACGCACAAACCACCGCGCAACAAGGCAGCTATAACTCGTTAACCCGCCTGACGCTCAGCGGCGATATCAGCCCCGCAGCGGTACAAACTGCGCTCGACACGGTGTTACAGCGCCATCCTCAGCTGGCGGCGCGCTTCGACGCTGAACTCAGCCTGCAACCGCTGCAGCTGATACCTGAAACGGAATTGCGCTGGCCGCTGACGCTGCATCAGCTAGCCGACGAAGATGACATTGTGGCGCTGGAACATCAGATGCTGGTGCATGATCTGTTTAGCCAGCCGATCATGCTGCACGCCACATTGATCGCCCATCGCGATGGCATGCGCTGGACGCTGCTGCTCAACGCGCATCATCTGGTGGTGGATGGCTGGTCAACGCCGGTGATCCTCAACGATCTGCTCAGCGCGCTGCGCCAGCACACCTTGCCCACGCATAGCAGCAGCTACGCCGACATTGTGCGTCAGCTCAGCCAGCGCGACAGCCACGAAGCACGTCAGCAGTGGCAGGAATGCCTGCAAGAGGTGCGTCCAACGCTGCTCTATCCGCAGGCTGCCGACAGCGCGGTCAACGAAAAGCGCATTACGCTGGATGCCACGCTTGAGCGGGAACTCTATGCGCTGTGCCGGGCGCGCGGCTTAACCCTGAACACCGTGATGCAGGGATTGTGGGGCTTAATGCTGTCGGTCGCCAGCGGCCAGCAAGACGTGGTGTTTGGCGCGCCGGTTTCTGGCCGTTTTGGCCAGATTGACGGCATCGATCAGCACGTTGGCCTGTTCAGCAACACGCTGCCGGTGCGCATGCGCTTCGATCATCAGCGTCCATTGCTGGCGCAGCTCGCCGATCATCAGGCGCAGCAAATCCAGCTGATTGAGCAGGATTGCCTCGGTCTCGCCGAGATCCAACAGCTGGTCGGTGCCGGAACGCTGTTCGATACCTTGCTGGTGGTGGAGAACTATCCGGACAACCAAACGCTGCTGGATGCCAACGCCGCCGTGCGCTGTGAAGCGATTCACAACCGTGGTTACACGCACTATCCGCTGACGCTGCTGGTGCTGCCGGGTGAACAGCTGACGTTGCTGATGGAGTATCGCGACTGCGTCAGCGAGCCGGAACGTCTGGCCGAGCGGCTGTTACTGCTGCTGCAACAGCTGGTCAGCACGCCGGATCTGCCGCTGACGCAATGGAAGCTGCAAACGCTGGCCGAGCAATCGCTGCTCGCCTGGGTGAACAACACCGGCGTGCAGCTGGAAAATGAAACCCTGCAACAGGCGATTGCCCAGCAGGCGGCGCGCACGCCGGACGCGCTGGCGCTGATGGATATGGAGCATCGTCTGAGCTACGGCGAAATGCAGCGTCAGGCCATGCTGCTGGCGGATCGCTTGATTGAAGCGGGCGTGATGCCGGGCGATATCGTTGCCGTGGCGCTGCCACGTTCGGTGCGTCTCAGCATCGCGCTCACCGCCATCCTACAGACGGGCGCGGCCTATTTACCGCTGGATATCGGTTACCCCGATGAACGTCTGGCTTATATGGTAGAAGATGCGCGGCCGTGGGTGCTGATCACCGAATCCGCGCTGGAAACCCGCTTCGCCACGTTTGGCACGCTGATGATGTTTGATGACTTAGCCAGTGAACACAATCAGCCGCGCCACCCTTTGCCGCAGGCGGATGCTAATCGCCCGGCTTACGTGCTTTATACCTCGGGCTCAACCGGTAAACCGAAAGGCGTGGTGGTGAATCAACGCGCCATCGTCAACCGCCTGCGCTGGATGCAGGCCAGCTATCCGCTGCGCGCTGACGACGTGGTGTTGCAAAAGACGCCGTGCAGCTTTGATGTTTCGGTGTGGGAGTTCTTCTGGCCGCTGATGACCGGTGCGCAGCTGATGATGGCACCGCCGGAAGCGCACCGCGATCCGCAGGCGCTGTGGCAGCTGATCGACGATTATCGCGTGACCACCCTGCACTTCGTTCCCTCGATGCTGGCGGCCTTTGTCGGCCATCTCGCCGCGCAAACCGAACGGGCTTGCCCGACGCTGCGCCGCGTGTTCTGCAGCGGTGAAGCGCTGGCGTGCGATTTGGCGCGCAGCTATCAGGCGGTGATCGCCGCGCCGCTGCACAATCTGTATGGCCCAACCGAAGCCGCCGTCGATGTTACCTGGCAACCGGCCAGCGGCAGCGCGCTGGATGGCCTCAATGGGCCGGGCGTGCCGATTGGTCGTCCGGTGTGGAACACGCAGCTGCATATTCTCGATAGCCTGCTGCGACCGGTGCCGGTTGGCGTGCCGGGCGATCTCTATCTCAGTGGCGTGCAGTTGGCCGATGGCTATTTGCATCGCGCCGATCTTACTGCGCAGCGCTTTGTCGCCGCGCCGTTTGCCGAAGGCGAGCGCATGTATCGCACCGGCGATATAGCCAGCTGGCGCGCCGACGGTGCGGTTGAGTATCTCGGTCGCAGCGACGACCAGCTGAAGATGCGCGGACAGCGTATCGAGCCAGGTGAAATCGAACAGGCGTTAGTGGCGCTGCCGGGCGTGGCGCAGGCAGTGGTCGCGGCGCGCGCGCTGACGCAGCACTCGACGCCGGGCGTCGATAACCGTCAGCTGCTCGGCTGGCTGGTGGCCGAAACGGGCTTCGCACTGGACATCGACGCGGTGAAGCAGCAGCTGGGCGAACGTCTGCCGGCGCATATGCAGCCGGTCAGCTATCTGCTGCTCGACCATCTGCCACTCAGCGCCAACGGCAAATTGGATCGTAAAGCGCTACCGATGCCGCAGCTCAGCGCGCGCAGCGGTCGCCTGCCGCACAGCGCTAACGAACGTCTGCTGGCGGATCTGTTCCAGCAGCTGCTCGGTTGCGACAGCGTATTTGCCGATGACGACTTCTTCGCGCTCGGTGGCCATTCGCTGCTGGCGATGCGTCTGGCGGCGGAACTGCGTCGTCGCGAGGTGCCGCCGCTCAGCGTCGGGCAGATCATCGCCGCGCGCAGCGTGGAGAAACTGGCGGCGCTGCTCGACGGCGGTGCCAACAGTGAAAGCGGTGGCAACGGCGAACTGCTGCCGCTGCGCGCTGGGCATGGCCCGACGCTGTTCTGCATCCATCCGGCATCCGGTTTCGCCTGGCAGTACAGCGCCCTGCTGCACTATCTCGACGGCGACTTCCCGATTGTCGGACTGCAATCACCGCGTCCACATGGTGTGATTGCCGCGTGTCACAGCGTGGAAGCGATGTGCGATCACCATCTGCAGGCGATTCGCCAGCAGCAGCCAAGCGGACCTTATTTCCTGCTCGGCTATTCACTCGGCGGCACGCTGGCGCAAGGCATTGCGGCACGTTTGCAGGCGCAGGGTGAAACGGTGGCATTCCTCGGCCTGTTGGATACCTATCCGGCAGAAGGTCAGGACTGGCGCACGCCAGATGCCGACGAAGCGGAACAGGAAGTGGCGCGCGAGCAGGCCGAGTTTATGGCTGCGACCGAAGATGAGCGCGATCCGCTGCTGCGTGAGGAGAAGGCGGCAATGTTTAGCACTATCGTCGCCAACTACAAAGACTCGGTCGCGCGCCTCGCCGAAGCGCTCACCCCGCGTTACGCCGGCAACGCCACGCTGTTTATGGCCGAGAAAACGCTGCCGCCGGATATGGATGTGCGCGCCAGTTGGGCACCGTTTGTTGATGAGTTAACCATCTTCCCGTTGGATTGCGAACACGCCGATATTCTTTCGGCGGATTCGTTGAAGGTGCTGGGACCGTTAATTAATCGTTTGTTGGCAGGTTGAGGTTAGATACGTTTTTGTAGGGTCGCCATTTATGGCGACCGGCAACAACCGCGCACCGTAGGGTCGCCATTCATGGCGACCTCGTTCACATACACTGGAGAATCATGGCTAAGCCCTCGATATTCTTAGATTTCAGTTTGCTCAAAAACAACGCATCGTTCCGCGCGATATTCTGCGCGCGCATGCTCTCGGTATTCGCCCTTGGCATGCTGGCGGTTGGCGTGCCGGTGCAGATTCAGGCGATGACCGGCTCCACGCTGCAGGTCGGCGTGGCGGTAATGCTCGACGGCATTGGCATGTTCATCGGCCTGCTGCTCGGCGGCGTGCTCGCCGATCGCTACGATCGCCGCAAGTTAATCCTGTTCGCGCGCGGCACCTGCGGCATCGGCTTTGTGCTGCTCAGCCTCAACGCCTTCAGCCCAGCGCCGTCGTTGCTGGCGCTCTACTTCCTCGCCTTCTGGGATGGCTTCTTTGGTGCGCTCGGCATGACTGCGCTGATGGCGGTGATCCCATTAATTGTTGGACGTGAACATTTGGCAGAAGCCGGTGCGCTTAGCATGCTGACGGTGCGCCTCGGCGCGATTTTGTCGCCCGCGCTCGGCGGTATGATCATCGTCGCGGCGGGAGTCGGTTGGGCCTTTGCGGTCGCCGCGATGGGCACGCTGGCGACGCTGATTCCGCTGGTGCGTTTACCGTCGATGAAGCCCGAACAGCAGGAACCCGAACATCCGCTGCGCGCGCTGGCAAGCGGCATGCAGTTTGTCTGCCAGCATAAAGTAGTTGGCGCGGTAGTGCTGGTTGGCTTGCTGCTCAGTATGGTTGGCGCGGTGCGTATTCTGTTCCCGGCGCTGGCGCTGACTTATCACGCCGATGCGTCCGCATTAGGATTGATGTACTCGGCGGTGCCGCTGGGTGCAATGATCGGTGCCTTTACCAGCGGCTGGGTGCGGCAGTTGGCGCGTCCCGGATTAGTGCTGATTGGCTGTGCGCTGCTGGCGTTTGCCTGCATCGCCTCGCTCGGCCTTTATAGCCATCTGCTGCCCGCGCTGCTGGCGCTGGTGTGTTACGGCTACAGCAACGCCATCGCCTCGCTGTTGCAGTTTATGCTGACGCAGCATCACACGCCGGATGCGCTGCTGGGACGCGTCAACAGCCTCGGCACCGCGCAGGATGTGACCGGCGATTCCGTTGGGGCATTGGGCTTGGGTGCGCTGGCTCGGGCGCTGGCACCGCTGAGCAGCGTGCTATGGTTTGGCGGACTGGCGGCGGGATTGCTGGTGCTGTTGTCGCTGGCGGCGCGCGGCCTGCGCTCGGCACGCCTCGGTGAACAACCGGACGCGCCGCAACCCGCCACCGCCGATGCTTAACGGGTAAACTGCCGCTCGATGCTGCTGAGCATATTGCTGGCGCTGTAGTAATCGAGGCGGAAAGTGTCATTACCTACGGCAAAGATGTTGTGCTGCTGCACCGCAGGAAGATGGGCGAGGAACGGATTCTTCGCCACCTGCGGCACGGTTTTCTCATCGGCGGCAAACAACAACAGCGTGTTGCCGGTGATGCCATCGGCCATGTTTTCCCCGTTCAGCTGAATAATGTCATTGCGCTTACCCATGCTGGTGCTGCCCTGAAAACTGGCAGGCGGCGCGGCCAGCGTGAAGCCCAAATCCTGCAACAGCGCGCCCTGCGCCGATGCTGGCGTCCACAAGTTCATTCCGCGTCCATCTTCGTAATAGACCAGCGCAGAAGTCGGCTGCGGCGGCAGCGTGATCTTGTGACGCACCGCGTCTACACGCTGATCGAATTCTGCAATCACCTTTTTGGCATCGGCTTCATGGCCGGTAATCTCGCCCAGCTGCAAGGTCAATGCCTGCCAGCTCTTATCGCCGTAATCGATCACTAACACCGGGGCGATGGTTTGCAGCTGATCGTAAAGGCGCAGCGCCGAATCGCCGCCGGTGGCAGCTATCACGATCAAATCTGGCGCTTCGGCGGCAATCGCTTCGGCGTTCGGCTGCGAAATGTAAAGCGGCTTAACCTGACGCGCTTTGGCCACCGCGCTCCATTGCGTGAAAAAGCCCTGCGCATCTGACACGCTGCTGCTGCGGCTGGTGGCACCGGAACCGACCAACGGCGCGTTAATCGCCAGCAAGGTGCCACTCAGCGTGACGCTGGTAGAAACAATACGCTGCGGCGGTTGTTGCAGCGTGAACGGACCTTTCGGTGTGGCGACAGTGCGCGGCCATGCGGCGCTGGCTTGTACATCGGTGCAGATGAAAAGCAGGCTAAGCAGCAGAGAAAGAGCGGGGAAACGCATCAGGTTGTCCATCACTTGATAGTTGAGAATAAATATCATTATCAAAAACCAATGTTGGTGCAAGGGAAATTCTTTATGTGAGAGCGGTCGCCATGAATGGCGACCCTACAAATTCATGCGCACCTGGTTGAGATTACTGCAGCGAATAACGCCCCATCGGCGCCACAGCCTTAATCACGCCATTGGCTTTCATATATTCACCAAACGCCTGATAGCGTGCCTGATCAAACTCCGCGCTATGCTCCGCGAAATACGGCAGCGTTGCCTGCCACGCTTCGTGATTGAGCGGCGTATTCAGCTCGGGATATTGTTTAATAAACGCCTGCCACGCTTCCTGCGGATGCGCGCGCAGCCACGCCACACCTTCATCCAAACCACGTAAAAACGCCGGAATACGTTTGTCCTGCGCAGCAGTTTTCTGGTTTGCCACAATAATCAGCTCGTCATACGCAGGCACGCCGTAATCTTCCGGCTTGAACACCGTTGGCTTCGCGCCTTTGTCTTTCAGATCCAGCAGCTCGTAGTTGCGGAAGATGGTCATCGCGCCATCAATCTTGTGTGTCAGCAGCGCAGAAGTGCCATCCATATTCAGATTGATGAGTTTGACTGAGTTAGCATCAACGCCCTGCGATTTCAGCATATTGTGGATCGCCACATCTTCGGTGCCCGGCACCGCGTAGCCGATGGTTTTGCCAGCGAAATCCTTGAGGGAGTGGATATCGCCTGACACCGTGGTCAACGTATTCAGCGGCTGATTAATCAACGTGCCGACGCGGATCACCGGCACCTCTTTATCCACCAGCGTGTAGAGCTGCGGCTGGTAGCTGATGGCGAGATCGACTTTGCCCGCCGCCAGCAGCAATGGCACCGAAGCGGAATCGGCGGGCGCGATCATCTCCACATCCAGCCCCTCTTTCTTAAACGCACCGCTGTGCTGGGCAGCAAAAATCGCCGCGTGGTTGGGGTTGATAAACCAGTCGAGCAGCAGGCGAACTTTTTCCGCCGCCTGGACGTTAGCGGTCGCCAGCAGCAGCAACGCGGTCAATGCGATTCGTAGGGTATTCACGGTACTTCCTTATGTAGATTGCCAGAGGATTTTCTTACGCATCAGCGCCACGCTGCCCGAAAGCAGCAGCGCCAGAATCAGTAACAGCAGCAGTGCCGCGAAGCTGGTGGCGGTTTCCAGGCGCGCGTTGGATTGCATCATCAGATAGCCGAGCCCTTCGCTGGCGCCGACCCATTCGCCAATCACCACGCCAATCGGTGCCAAAACCACCGCCATCTGCAGGCCGGAGAAAAATTGCGGTAACGCGGCGGGCCAGCGCACGCGCCAGAAGATGCGGAAGCGCGATGACGTGCTGGTTTGCGCCAGTTCCAGCCAGCCGCCCGGCGTGCGGCACAATCCATCGAACAGCGATAAGCACAGCGGGAAGAACAGAATCAAGGCCGCCACCACCACTTTCGAGGCGATACCAAAACCGAGCCACAGCACCAGCAGCGGCGCAAGGGCAAACACCGGAATCGCCTGGCTGGCGGTGACCAGCGGAAACAGCACGCGACGCAGCAGCGGACTGGCCGCCATCAGCACCGCCAGCGTCACACCCGCGCCAACGCCCAGCAGCAGCGCCAACACAATTTCCGCCAGCGTATAGAGCGCGTGATGCCACAGCAGTTGACGATGCAGCCAAAGCGCTTCAAGCACTGCCTGCGGCGCGGGCAGCAGGAAGGTTGGCACACCGCTGTGACGCGCCAGCAGCCAGCCGCACAACAGCACCACGATCAGGTAGATCGCGCTAAACAATGTTTTCATGGGTATTCAGTCGGGAGAAGAGTTGAGCCTGCGCCTGCAGCACGTCGGGATGGTCAAACGCACGCGGCGCGTCACCGCCGGGAGCCGGCCAGCTTTCGATGGCCAGCGGCTGGCCTTGCAGCAGCAGAATGTCATCGGCCATGCGGCACGCTTCCAGCGGATCGTGCGTCACCAGCAGCACGGTTTTGCCTTGCAGTAATTCGGCGGTCAGCGTTTGCAGGCTGAGTTTGGTCATCACATCCAGCGTGGCGAAGGGTTCATCCATCAGCACCACGTCGCGCTGCGCATAAAGCGTGCGTGCCAGCGCCACGCGTTGCCGCATGCCGCCCGAAAGTTGCTGCGGCGGCGCATGCGCCACGTCGCTGAGTTTCACCTGCTCCAGCAGCGCCAGCGCGCGCGGACGATCCGGCTTTTCGCCGCTGAGCCGCGCCGACAGCATCACGTTGTCGAGCACGTTCAACCATGGATAAAGCAGATCCTGCTGGCCCATCCACGCTACATTGCCGCTTAAGCCCTGCACCGCGCCCTGCTGCGGCTGGAGTAATCCAGCCACCAGCCGCAGTAGCGTACTTTTGCCGATGCCGCTACGTCCCAGCATTACCGTGGTTTTGCCGCCGCGCAGCTGCAAATTCAGCCTCTGACAAAGCGGTTTATCGCCCCAGCTAAAACTCACATCGTTGAAGAGAATGTCCTGATTCATGGGCGATTGGCCGCCAGAATCGCCAGCTGATGAAATCCACGCTGCGCCAGCGCGCTGGCGGCCTGCGCGGCGCGGATGCCGCTGGCGCACACCAGCACGATGCGCTGCTGGGCGGGCGGCTGCCACGCCGCGATCGCCTGCGGCAAAATGCGCTCAACGTGATGCGCCACGCTGACCGGTGCTTCTTCACAGCTGCGCAGTTCAACAATGCAGTCATCAGCGGCAAGCATTGACGGGTCGATAAACGGCACTGCATGTTCCGGCTCTTCAGCGTCATCAAAGCGGAACTGGCGGAAATGCCAGTTCACGAAGTCGCAATTCACCAGACAACCGAGCGGTGAAGGCTGTAACTCCAGCAGCACGCTGAGCGCCATCTGCGCCTGCATCGCGCCGAGCGTTGCCACCGCCGGGCCCATCACACCGGCGGTGTTGCAGTTCGCCGCCGATGACGGCAAGCGCGGGAATACCGCGCGATAGCTCGGCGATCCACCACAGAATCCGCCGACGTAACCTTGCCGACCCAGCACCGAGGCGCTGATCAGCGGAATACCCGCCGTCATGCAAGCATCCGAAAGTTGGTAGGTGACGGCAAAGTTATCGGCGGCATCGATCACCAGATCGCATCCCGCTAGCGCCTGCTGCACATTGCTGGCGCTCAGCGACTGCTGCAGCGCCTCGATCTGCACTTGCGGATTGCGCTGATGTAACGCCTGCTGCGCGCGCAGCACTTTGGACTGGTCGATATCCTGCTCAGTAAACAGCGTTTGCCGATGCAGGTTATGCAGCGCCACCACGTCGTCGTCATACAGCCGAATATGCCCAACGCCCGCGCCCACCAGCTGCGGCAATAACGTGGCACCCAATCCGCCCGCGCCCGCCACCAGCACACGCGCCTTAAGCAGCTTCTGCTGCCCTGCTTCGCCGATTTCCGGCAGCATCATCTGGCGTTGATAACGTTGCATGTTTTCCTGCCTCAACTCAGATTTGCCAGGCCAAAGATCGGCGTGGACGCAGCGGCCATGTCGCGCTTCTCCATCAGGCCAGCAGCGCGTGCGGCTTGCCCGGCTTCAATCGCCAGCCGGAAGGCGTTGGCCATGCCGATCGGATCGCCCGCTTTGGCGACGGCGGTGTTGAGCAGAATGCCATCAAAGCCCATCTCCATCGCCTGCGCCGCCTGCGAAGGCGCGCCAATGCCAGCATCAATGATCAGCGGAATGTCACTGAACCATGCACGCATGGCGCGCAGGCCGTCGATGTTACGCAAACCCTGACCGGAACCAATCGGCGCGCCCCACGGCATCAACAGTTCGCAGCCCGCCGCCAGCAGCTTTTCGCCGACAATCAGATCTTCGGTGGTGTACGGAAACACCTGAAAACCCTCTTCGCTAAGGATGCGCGCGGCTTCCACCAGCGCGAAAGGATCGGGCTGCAGCGTGTCGGCATGGCCGATTACTTCCAGCTTGATCCACGCGGTATTGAACAGTTCGCGCGCCATGTGCGCGGTGGTGACGGCTTCTTTTACCGTGTGACAACCGGCGGTATTCGGTAACACGCGAATATTGAGGCCGGTCAGCAGTTCACGGAAAGCCGCGCCTGCCGCGCCTTCGCGCCGCAAACTGACGGTGATGATGTCGGTGCCGGAGGCGGCAATCGCCTGCTGCAAAATGGCGGGCGAAGGATAACCGGCGGTGCCGAGCAGGAAGCGTGATTGCGGCTCAAAATCGTAAAACATCGCTTAACCTCCCTGCATCGGTGACAGCACTTCAAGCTGGCAACCTTCATCCAGCAACTGCGTGTGGTACTGGCTTTTTGGCACAAACGCACCGTTGTAGGCGGTAGCGACACAGGCCGCGTCAATTTGCTGCTCGATCAGCAATTCGCTCAGGCTGTTTGCCTGCGTGCTGATGAGGCGGCCGTTAAGCTGAATGTTCATTTTTAAGTTCCCCAGAAAGACGCTGCATCAGTTGCTCTGCCAGCATCGGTGCCAGCAGAAAACCGTGGCGATACATGCCGTTGAGATAAAAGGTGTGATTGTGATAGTGGATTTCCGGCAGATTCGCTGGATAAGCCGGACGCAGCCCGCTGCCGCTCTCAATGACGCGCGCTTCGGCTAAGGCCGGATGGATGGCGTAGGCGGCGCTGAGCAACTCCATCATGGCGCGCGCGCTGATGGCGCTGGCATCGTCGCTCTCGATCATGGTGGCGCCGAGCATAAAGTGGCCACCGCGACGCGGCACCAGATAGCAGGGAAAACGCGGATGCAGCAGACGAATCGGCCGGGAAAACTGCACTTCATCGCTGTGCAGAATCAGCATTTCGCCGCGCACCGCACGCAGGCGCGGCAGTTCCGGCGCGGCGTGGATGCCGCGACAATCGATAATCTGCCCGCTCGGCGCGTGATTGTTGAATGGCACGCCGCGCGCGATCAGCTTGTCTCGCATCTCCTGCAGCGCCAGACGCGGATCGAGATGCGCTTCCCCGGCGAAAAACAGACCGCGCGCAAAGCGCCCTTCCAGCGCCGGTTCGATATCGGCGGGATCGCCCCATTGGTGCTGCTCGGTCATACGCGCGAAACGGTTGAGTTCCTGGCTATCGCGCGGCGGCGCAACCACCAACGTGCCCTGATGCTCGACGCTGCTGACGCGCTGTTGCCACCATGCGGCGGCGTGTTGTCCAAGGGTGATGACGTCGCGCGGCGCGCTTTCGGCTTCACACCAGGGCGCCAGCATGCCGCCTGCAAACCATGATGCCGGGCGGCGCGCGTCATCGCCAATCACCTGGACGTCTTCGCCGCGTTCCGCCAGCAAAGTAGCCACGCATAAGCCCGCCACGCCGCAGCCGAGCACGCTCCAGCGGCTCACAGCGCCGGTTCCGGGATGTTCAAAAAGGGGGAATTCACATCGGCCTCTCAGTGTTAGCTGAGACCCGCAGATACAGGAGAAGGGAAATGGCGCAACCATCGAGCTTGCCTGAGCGCCAGACAGCCCAAAGAACAAGACTGTCAGTCTTCCTACGCCAGTATCAACTGGGTCAGGTTCAAAGGGTCGCTAAGCCGCGCAGTGCGCTATTAGCCTCTCAGTCTCTTTGGCGAGACTCCCCCGACGCGTCTATTTGTATTGCAGGCGATGGTCGCCGTCAAGCGCGGAATAACCAGATGGTTTACAGGGAAATAAGCAGCAAGGCATTTATCGCTACCTCGGCTTTGTGGATCACAAACGTAACATATGGTATACAAACACATTATTTTATGCGCAAGAACCAATTACAGGTGATGTCGGAATATCCATGAAGAACATTAAAATTGCATTTATTAAAGCCGGCTGGCACAAAGAAATTGTTCATAATGCCCTGGTGGGTTTTGAAAAAGAATTAGCCGATCAATCCGTTGAAGCAGAATTAAAAGTGCTGGAAGTGCCTGGCGCATTTGAAATGCCGCTTCTTGCTAAGCGTTTGGCCGAAACCGGCAAATACGATGCGATTGTCTGCGCTGCGCTGGTGGTTGACGGCGGTATCTATCGTCATGATTTCGTTGCCGCTGCAGTGGTTGATGGACTGATGAATGTGCAGTTGACCACCAACGTGCCGGTGTTCTCCGTGTCATTAACGCCGCATAATTTCCAGCCGGTTGATGTTATTGAAAACTTCTATACCGAGCATTTCATCAAGAAAGGCAAAGAAGCGGCGCGCGCTGCGCTGGCTATTCACAATCTGTCGATTGATTGATGCATTAAAAAGGGAGCACCTCATCAGGCGCTCCCTTTTTATTTATTCTTAATATCTACGGTTAATATTCAGAATAGTGCCAGCCTCGCTTCACTCAATGTTTCACACTCATCAAATGATTTTCTTTCATATCTCGGCGCGTTTCAGATGGATTGATATCGCACTCTTTCGGCAGTAACAGCGTAAAGATTCCCGCAATTACCAGTGAACCCGCTAGCCAGCAAATCGCCACATTTTGGCTATACAGCAACGTCATGATCCCGACTAAGTACGGTCCGCAGAATCCGCCCAGATTACCCAACCCATTGATTACGCCACGCGCGCTGCCCGCCACTTCCGGCGAGGCGATACGCCCGGGAATTGACCAGAACGGGCTGGTTGCTGCTTTGAGGAAGAACCCGCACACCACCAGCGCGATATAGGCGGCGGCGACGTTGTCATGCAGCACCACCGACGCCAGCAAGGCGGCGGCAAAGCAGAAAAGCGACACCATCACCCACAAACGGCGCTTGCCGGTGCGATCGCTTAACCATGAAATGGCGTAGATGCCGAGCACCGTCGCCACAAAAGGAATCGCCGCCAGCAGGCCAACGCCCGCCATGTTGGTGCCGGTGAGATTTTTCAGGATACTCGGCAGCCACAGCGTGTAACCGTAATCGCCGGTTTGATAGAAAAAGTTGAGCGCCACCAATTTCATCAGGCCCGAATTGCGAAACACCGCTTTCAACGGCGCTTTGCTGACCGGTTCCTTTTGCAGATGTTGGGCCTTTTCGCGCGCCAGTTCGCGCAACAAATACTCCTTTTCACGTGCCGGTAACCAGCGCGCCTCTTCAGGACGATCGGCGATCACCAGCCACCACACCAGCAGCACCACCGCTGAAAGCAGGCCTTCGATAATGAACAGCCAGCGCCAGTCCAGCACATTGATGATGTAACCCGATATCGGCGCGGTGAACATGCCGCCTAACGGCGCGAACATCATGACAAAGGCGTTGGCACGTCCCAGCTCCTTTTCCGGGAACCAGTTGCTGACCATGGTTAACACCACCGGCAGCATGCCGCCTTCGGAAATCCCCAACACAAAACGCAGCGCCAGCAGTTGATAGTGATTGGTGACAAAACCGGTGGCGATCGACACCACCATCCACGCGGTCAGTGACCAGGCAATAAAGCGTTTGCCGCTGCCATTCACCGCGATACGCCCGCCTGGCACTTGTAAAAACAGATATCCGATAAAGAAGATGCCGCTCACCACGCCGGCCATTTGGCTGGTGATCGCTAAATCCTGATCCATGCCGCCAGGCAGCGCAAAGCTGATATTGACGCGATCCATGAATGAGACAATGCAGGTGATGAGAATCGGGGCGATGACGCGATACCAGCGCGTTCCGGGGATTTTTTCTTGCATGCTGCCCTCTCCATGTTAAGCCGTGATGCTTAGGTTCATTGGCTAACTATTAAAGAGAGTATGGAAATAATTATTGCGATCTTAATCACTGCAATTAATGTTAAGAAAAAGTGTTACAACCGCTGTGATCGCACATAAAAAAAAGCAGCGCGATGGCTCGCACTGCTCTTTGTTCTCTTTTTAATCATTAACGCTGCGGATGATTCACTTCCAGCGGACGCAGATCAAACACCAGCACTTCCGCATCATCGCCGTTAGCAAACTGCAGCGCGCTTTCGTTACGCACACGTGCACCGTCGCCTTCTTTAAACTTCACGCCGTTCACTTCGATGCTGCCGCGTGCTACGTGAATGTAGGCGTAACGATCGGCATCCAGCGCGAGAGTTTGCTGCTCGACACCGTCAAAAAGTCCGGCATAAATGCGGATATCCTGACGCACGCTGAGCGATCCGTTTTCCCCTTCCGGCGAAATAATCAGGCGCAGCTGACCGCGTTTGTCACTTTCCGAGACCGAAACCTGCTGATAACCCGGAGGTGAATTACGTTCGCCAGGCACGATCCAGATCTGCAGGAAGTGCACGTTGTCGGTTTTCGAGTGGTTGAACTCGCTGTGCGTGACGCCGCTACCGGCGCTCATCAGCTGCACATCACCCGGCACAATCACCGAACCGGTGCCCATGGAGTCTTTATGCTCCAGCGCGCCTTCCAGCACGTAGGAGATGATCTCCATGTTGTTGTGCGGATGCGCGCCAAAGCCGCGACCCGGTGCAACGCGGTCATCATTGATCACCAGCAAGTCTGAGAAGCCGGTTTGTTTTGGATCCCAGTAACTGGCGAAAGAGAACGTATGATGCGAATTCAACCAACCGTGGTCACCTACTCCGCGTTGTTCTGACAGGCGTTGTTCAATCATGGTCTGCTCCTCAAATTTGCTGTTGGGGGGCGATTGCCCTTCCCGTTGCAGATAAGTATACGTAAACTGATTTGCCTAACAATGCGTCATAATGACAATGACTGTCACCGATAAGTGGACAATATGCAGATTGAAGATCTCCGCATTTATGTAGCCGTGATTAAAGCCGGTAACTTCACCGCCGCCGCTGAACAGCTGATGCTGTCAAAGCAGTACGTCAGTCGCCGCATCGCCGCGCTGGAGGAGTCGCTCGGCGCGCGGCTGCTGAATCGCAACACGCGTAAGCTTTCGGTGACCGATAACGGCCAGCTGTTTGCCCAGCATGCGCAGCGCATTCTGGATGATGTGCAGGAAGCCGAACTGGCGGTATCGGGGCGTCGGCAAGTGCTGCAAGGTAGCTTCCGCCTGAGCGTGCCGATGTCGTTTGGCATCAGCCATCTGTCGCCGTTTATTGCCGAGTTTCTTAGCCTGCATCCGGGTTTGCAGTTTCAGGTTGAGCTGGCAGATCGGCATGTCGATATGGTCGGCGAAGGATTTGATATGGCGATTCGCATCGGTACGTTGCCTGATTCGAGTTTGATCGCTAAGCGGCTGGGCGAGTTCCGCCGCGTAATCTGCGCCAGCCCATCCTATCTGCAGGGCGCAGGCGCGCCGCGTACGCCAGAAGAATTGAGCGAGCATTCGTGTTTACGCTACGGACGTGAAAGCCAAACCGGCTGGGAGCTGTTTAACGGCGACCAGCGTAAAGTGATCAGCGTGCATGGGCCGATGGTGAGCAACAACGGGGAAATGCTGCGTGATGCAGCAGTGGCCGGGCTCGGGCTGATTCTGCTGCCGGAGTTTATCGTGGCACCGGCGCTGGCAAGCGGTGAGCTGGTGACGGTGTTAGAAGAGTGGCAACCGACCTCGCTGCATCTCAATGCGCTCTATCCGCAGCATCGCCAACGCAGTGAGATCAATCGAGTTTTTATGACGTTTTTGCAGCAGAAGTTGGCTTGAGGTCGCCATAAATGGCAACCCTACGGGATTTATAGCGATTGAGAGTCAGGATGATGCATTGTTGCTGCAGCGTGGGTGTTGAGGCGACATCCTAACCCGCTGAGCGAATGAAGGATTCCAGGGCGAGCCGCATGGATGCGGCGAGAGGTGGCGTTGAGCAGGAGCGAATCGACACCGGTCCGTCAGGAATCGTGAACGAGTGAAGGTACCGCGTAGCGGCGGGTTGGGCTGGCGCAAGGCCCGGGAGTGCAGAGGGCGTGGCCAGACGCCCTCTGCTCGGTCGCCGCATGGAGCTACTGCAACTGCCTCAGTACATGGCGAACGAAAGTCGCTCTGCGCTGATCGGCATTACGCCATTAATGGCGACCGCAACCTTTTAATGACTTTCGTGCGCAAAGGTAATCGATTTACGGCGTGCATCGCGCATCGCTACGGCATGAATCAACAGACCCAACACCGCCAGAATCGCGCCCACCCAACCGGTAGATTGCCATCCTAAACCCGCTGAAATGGTCACGCCGCCCAGCCATGCGCCAAGCGCGTTGGCGAGGTTAAACGCAGAATGGTTCATCGCCGCCGCCATGGTTTGCGCGTCACCGGCGACATCCATCAAACGGATCTGCAGCACCGCTGCCAGCGCCACCATGGTGCCCACCAGCATCACGTTGATGGCGCCTGCCAGCGCATAATGCGCGGCAAACACGAAGGCGCTGAGCACCAGAAACGACCAGATCAGTAAAATGCGGATGGTCTTTTCAATGCCGCGATCGGCCAGACGACCACCGGCGATGTTGCCGATAATCATGCCTAAACCAAACAGCGCCAGCACCGCCGGGATCCAGCTCACCGGCATCTGCGCCAGTTCGGTCATGGTTGGTTTCACGTAGCTAAACACCGAGAACAAACCACCGCTGCCCACCGCGCCAATCGCCAGCGTCAGCAATACCTGCTTGCGCGTTAGCGCGGATAATTCGCGCAGCGGGCTGGCATTTTTGTCGCCCGCCACGTTTGGCACCCACAACCAAATCAGCAGTAAGGTCACTACAGCCAGACCGCCGACAATGGCGAAGGCATCACGCCAGCCAAACCATTGGCCGATCGCCGTCACGGCGGGTACGCCGAGTAAGTTGGCGATGGTCAGGCCAAACAGCACCATCGATACCGCTTGGGCGCGTTTACGCCGTTCCACCAAACCGGCCGCGACCAACGCCGCTACGCCGAAGAAGGTGCCGTGTGGGAAACCGGCGAGGAAACGCGCCAGCAGCATTGAGTAATAACCCGGCGCAATGGCGCTCAGCAGATTACCGGCGGCAAACAGGCCCATCAGCGTCATCAGGAAATTACGGCGTGAGGCGCGTGCGCCCAGTACCGCCAGCAGCGGCGCACCGATGACCACGCCAAGCGCATAGATACTGATGAGATGCCCGGCTGAGGGGATCGATACGTTGAGACCTTTGGCTGCATCGGGCAGCAGACCCATGATGACGAATTCGCCGGTACCAATGGCAAAGCCGCCGGTGCCGAGCGCGAACAAGGCTTTTAGCACGCTCTGACGCGGCAGCGATGCCTCATCCGGCAGCTGAGTAAGTTGGGGTTGTACTGATGACATGAGTTTTCCGAACCGCAAGTGAAGAACTCAGCCAGGATCGTGGGCGCTTAACGCGACAGCCATCGTCGAGACCGAGAAGTATGAGCGGCGTATGATAGCGCAAAAATGTGTGAAGGGTTGGCGTTACGGTGCGGCTGAGGTCGCCATGAATGGCGACCCTACAAAGGTTTGGTGCGCATTTATGCGCACCTGGTTAAATCACGTGCCAACAGGGCGGCGCCCATCATGCCGCCGTGATGCGCGAACTCGCCTGGCACCACCAACTGATGCGTGGTGCGACGCAGCACGTAGCTCTGCACCACCTCATCTAACGACGCGATCAATGGAGCCACTGATGCCAATCCGCCGCCAACCGCCACGCGTGACGCGCCGGTGATGTTGATGCTGTACGCCAGCGGCTGCCCGACAATTTGCAGCCATGCCTGAATGGTTTGCTGCGCCTGCGCATCCTGCTGCTGCCAGCGTTCAATAATTTCCACGCTGGTTGCCGTGCGGTCATGCAGCGTCTGATGCAGATTTTCCAGCCCGCGCGCGCCGCCGTAGCTGTCGAGACAGCCTTTTTGGCCGCACGGACACGCCTTGCGCGGCAGTCGCCGCATGACGCCATCGACCTCCACTTCGGTTAGCGTGATCGGCCCATGTCCCCATTCGCCGGTCAAACCGTTCTGCCCGGTGATGATGCGGCCATCCGCCACCAATCCGCCGCCAACGCCCGAACCGAGAATCGCGCCAAACACCACTTTGTGCCCTTTGCCCGCGCCCGCCAGCGCTTCCGCCAGCGTGAAACAGTCGGCATCGTTATGCACAATCACCTCGCGTTGCAGGATCGCGCCAAGCTCTTTTGCCAAACTGCGCTGATGAAACGCGGGAATATTGCTGGCAAACATCTCGCCGGAATCGGGTGCCACAATGCCGGCGGTAGAGATCGCCACCGGACTGCTGGTAGTAAAATGCAGGTGATGTTGGGCAATCATACGGCTCACCAGCGCGGTGAACTCGTCCCAGCTTGCCGCCGGGATTTTTTGCTGATCGAGAATCGTTAATTCATCCTGCGCATTCATCACGCCTAACTTAATAAAAGAGCCGCCCAGATCGAGGCAAATCACCGCAGATTGTCTACTCATAAACGTTTATCCATCACATCACGCAAACCGTCGCCCAGCACATTGAAGCCCAGCACGGTAATCAAAATCGCCAATCCGGGAAAGAGTGACACGTAGATATTCAGGCCGAGGAAGTTGCGCCCATCGCTCATCATGGTGCCCCACTCCGGCATCGGTGGCTGCACGCCTAAACCGAGGAATGACAGGCTGGCTGCAGACAGCACCACCGCGCCTGCCGTCAGCGTCGATTGCACAATCAGCGGACCAATCGAATTGCGCAGAATATAATGCGTGATGATGCGCGGATAGCGCACGCCGAGCATATGCGCCGCTTCGATGTACTCCATGTTCTTCAGGCCCAGCGTCAGGTTGCGGCTCAGACGCGCATAGACCGGAATCGAGAACAGCGAGATGGCGATCAGCATATTGGTCAGCCCTTCACCAAGTACGCTAACAATCAAAATCGCCAGCACGATGCCAGGAAAAGCGAAAATGATATCCATCACCCACATGATCAGCGCATCAATTTTACGTCCGGCTAAGCCGGAAATGATGCCGAGCGGAATGCCGATCACCATTGAGATTGCGACGCTGAGGCTCACTTCAAACAGCGTGATGCGCGCGCCGTAAATTACGCGCGAGAAAATGTCGCGGCCATAATCGTCGGTGCCAAACCAGTGCGCGGCCGACGGCGCTTGCAAAGTATTAAGCAGATCCTGCTCCACCGGATCCCAATGCGTAATCAGCGGAGCCAGCGCGGCGGCGAGCACCACCAGCAGCACTAAAGCGCCGCCAATGGCAATCGAAGGATTCGCCATCAGGATGCTGATCAGGTGTCGGCTGCGCGAGCGCGGTGGCAGCACGGAAGTTTCAATGCTGTTCATCAGTCGAACCTTATTTTTGGATTGAGCAGGCCAATCAGGATTTCACCGACCAGATTCATCAGCACCACGCCGGTAACGGCCACCAACGTCACGCCCTGAATCACTGGATAATCGCGGTAGCGCACCGAATCCACCAGCAGGCGGCCAATGCCCGGCCAGTTGAACACCGATTCGGTCACCACCGCGCCGCCAATCAGGCTGCCGAAGTTGAGCGCCACGATGGTGACAATCGGGATCAGCGCATTACGCAGCGCGTGCTTCCAGTTAATGCTGGCGGAGGATAATCCCTTAGCTTTGGCGGTGCGGATGTAATCCTGACTCAGCACATCCAGCATGCTGGAACGCGTCATGCGCGCAATCATCGCCATTGGCAAGATCGCCAGCGTGACGGTGGGCATGATGTAGTTTTTCCACGAATCGGCACCCAGCAACGGTAACCAGCCCAGCTCAACGGCGAAGTAGTTCATCGCCAGCAGCGCCAGCCAGAAGTTGGCAATCGACGCACCGGCAATGGTCAGCACCATCACGATTTGATCCGGAATGCGCTGGCGATAGATGGCGCCGGTCATGCCCGCCGGAACACCAATCGCAATCGCCAGCAGATACGCCAACGCCGCCAGCGATAAGGTGTACGGCAACCGCTCGCTGATCTCGGTCATCACCGGACGCTGCGACTGCAACGACAAGCCAAGGTTGCCGTGCAGCGCTTCCGCCGCGAATTTGACATATTGCAGCGGCAGCGGCTGATCGAGCCCCAGCCGCACGCGCATACTGTCTACCGCTTCCTGCGGCGCTTCCGGTCCCGCCATCAGCCGTGCCGGATCGCCCGGCAGCGCGCGGATGGCGATAAACACGATGATCGACACGCCGAAAATGATTAACGGCAGCGAAAGCACCTTTTTTGCGACGTACGCTTTCATATCACATCAACCATTGGGTTATTGCTTCACCGCGTCGCGTACGACGATTTGTCCGCCCGGCTGCATCACCACGCCGCTGATATTTTTACGTGCGGCATAGAGATCGTCCTGATAGAACAGCAGCACCTGCGGCGCTAATCCGCTGATCTGTTTTTGTGCCTGGAAGTAGAGATCTTTGCGTTTGGCATCGTCGAGCGTCGATGCAGCGGTATCGATCAGATCATCGGTTTGCTTGTCGCTGAAGAAACCCAGATTAGCCCCGCCCGGCGCAAAGCTGCTGGTGTGATAGAGCGGGCGCAACTGCAGATCCGAACCATACAAACCAGAAGACCAGGACGCCAGCACCGCATCGGTGCCCTGCGCGGCTTTCTCTTTGCCATCGGCAAACGCCGCTTTGGTCCACACGCCGCTCTCCATCTGGCGCACGTTAAGCTTGACGCCGATTTTGCTCCACATGCCCTGCAACACTTGTGCGGTACGCGCGTCAGGTGCTTGCACCGCAATTGACATCGGGAAACCGTCGGCGTAACCCGCCGCTTTCAGCAAATCTTTGGCTTTTTGCAGGTCATTCGGATAGTCATGCAGCGCTTTGTCGTAGTTAGGATCGACCGGTGCCAGCGCGGAGTTCGCCGGTTGCGCATAACCAAACATGATGGCTTTCACCAGCGCCTGCTGGTCGGTGGCGAGATTTAGCGCCTGACGCACGCGCACATCGCTCAGCGCTTTGCTTTGGGTGTTGAGATCGACCCAGAACACCGCCGCACCCGGCGACTGTTTGAGATTAACGTTAGCGTTGTTTTTCAACATGCCAGCAAACTGCGGCGGCACCGGGTTAATAATATCGACCTGCCCCGATTGCAGCGCCATATTCATCACTGAAGGCTCGCTGCTCCAGGTCCATTTAATTTCATCCGGACCGGAAGATTTCCCCCAATAGTCGGGATTCTTTTGTTCAAGCACATATTCGCCGGATTTGTACTGCACCAGTTTATAAGGTCCGGTGCCGTCGGCTTTATTGTTAATACTGCCCGCTTTATCCGCCGTTGGACTCACCATTAATCCCGGACCGGAGGCTAAAACAGTTAAAAAGGCCGGATTAATTTTTTTCAGCTGAAACGTGACGGTGAGATCGTCTTTTTTCTTCACGTCCTGAATAAAGGTACGAATTTTCCCACTGCCGGCCAATCCGCGCTGCGTATTTAAATGACGCTGGAAGTTTTCTACCACCGCATCGGCAGTAAATGGCGTGCCGTCGTGGAATTTCACATTGGGTCGCAGGGTGAAGGTCCAGTTAAGTCCGCTGTCATCGGATGTCCAGGATAATGCCAGCGCCGGAATGATTTTACCGTCATCACCGAGACGCGTCAGGCCTTCGTACATCGGGTCCAGCACCGTGCCGGTAAAGGTCGCGGTTTGGTTGCCGGGGTCCATGCTGCGCGGCGGTTCGTTCTGCATGATCACCAGCTGGCTGGCAAAAACAGTGGCGCTCGCCATCGACGCCAGTAAACAACCGGCCAGCGTCAGTACCTTGAAATGCTTGTGTTTGCTTTCCATTAAGGCCCTCAATGAATCATTGAAACGATCGGTGAATGAACATTTATTTTTGGGTATGTAGTGATGCATTTCGTAAGGTCGCCATGAATGGCGACCCTACAACTTCGAGCAATGCGTTATATAAGCCACACTCACTAAACAAAAGCCAATAGGTTGGTTCATATAATTTACTTATAATCAGATCTGCATTCAGAAATTTAACTAAATATCGTTGTATTTGTTTTCTGTCCTTATTATTGTCAGCGCATAGTGCTAACGCCGTGAGAACCTCAATGCTCAATGCCCACCAGCAACAAATTCTGCGCTTACTTATTGCGTCGCATGGCATGAGCCGCACCGCTCTTGCGGAAAAAATGAAATTAAGCAAAGCCGCAATTAGCCCGATGGTGAAAGAGATGCTGCAGGCTGGATTATTGGAAGAGAGCGTTCCGGAATCCAGCGGTCAGGGTCGTCCATCGGTGTTATTAAAAATGCGTGCAGACAGCGCCTATTTTCTTGGAGCTTCGCTGCTTGGTGAACGTGTGGTGTTAGTGCTGATTGATATGCACGGCCGCACGCTAGCCGCCACGCAAATGCCGTTAAATCTCGATCCGCCGCAGCTGACAAAAATGATTGCGGCGGCGATTCCCGATCTGATTGCGCAGAAATCGATTACGCAGGATCAGCTGATCGGGCTTGGCGTGACATTGTCCGGATTTGTCGATGAACATCAGGCAATTTGCGTGCAGTCGGCGCTGCTGGGCTGGAAAAATGTGCCGCTGGCGGAACTGCTTAAACAGCAAACCGGGCTGGAAGTGTCGTTAGAGAACGATGCCAAAGCGCTGGCGGTGAGCGAGAAGATTTTCGGCGTGGCGAAAAAGGCGCGCAACTTCACCCTGATTTCCCACGGTGACGGCATTGGATCGGCACACTTCTTTCAGGGCCAGCTGCACCGTGGCGCACACGGCGCTGCCGGTGAAATCGCCCACTGCACCATCGAACCCGGCGGACGTCCCTGCCGCTGCGGCAAACGCGGCTGCCTTGATACGCTGGCCTCGTTAACCGCCATCCGCGAAAGCGTGCGTGACAAAGCGCTGGAAAGCGAATCGATTGCCGAACTGGAAGCGCTGGCGGTGAAAGGCAACAGCGCGGCGATTGCTATTTTGCATCAGGCTGGTCACGCGCTGGGCTTGTCGATCGCCAATATCATCCAGATGAATGACCCCGAATTAATTGTGATTGCACATCAGCCCGATTCGTTTGATGGCTTGCTGAAAACCGTGGTGATGCAGGCGGTCGACAGCCACGTCCTGCCGTCGATCATCGGCAAAACGCCGATTTCAAGCATGGTGATCAACGAAGAGAGCTGGGCCAGAGCCGCAGCCAGTGTGGCGGCGTATCGTTTTATCATTCACTTACCCGACTAGCGGAGGCTGCTATGCGCATTGCTTTTGGTGGAATTCATACTGAGTGCAGTACTTACAATCCGGTGCTGAATTATGCCGACGACTTCCGCATCGTGCGCGGGGATGAACTCACCACCAATCCTTATTTCGCCTTTCTGCAGGATTATGATGCCGAATTTCTGCCGACCTTCCACGCGCGCGCCATCGCCGGTGGTCCGGTTGCGCGCATCACCTACGATGATTTTAAGCAGGATTTCCTGACGCGCCTCGCGGCACATTTGCCGGTGGATGGCGTCTATCTCGCCATGCACGGCGCGGTCTATGTTGAAGGCATGGAAGATGCTGAAGGCGACTGGATCAGCGCCACGCGCGAGTTGGTTGGCGCGGATTGCCCGATCACCGTCAGCTACGATCTGCACGGCAATGTCACACAGCGCATCATCGATGCCATCGATATGTTCTCGACTTACCGCACCGCGCCACACATTGATGTCGAAGAAACCATGCGCCGTTCGGTATCGATGCTGGTGAAAAGCCTGCAAACCGGCGTCAAACCTGGCGTGGTGTGGGCACCGATTCCGGTGGTGTTACCCGGCGAGCGCACCAGCACTGAAGATGAACCGGCTAAAAGTTTGTACGCCCGTTTGCCCGCGATAAACCAGCTGGAGCATATCTGGGACGCCTCGCTGATGGTCGGTTACGTCTGGGCCGATGAACCACGCGCCACCGCTGCCGCGATCATGACCGGCACCGATGCCGATGTGCTGGCGGAACAGGCGGCAAAACTGGCGCTGGCTTACTGGCAGGCGCGCGATGAATTCAGCTTTGGCTGCATCACCGGCAGCATTGAAGAGTGCGTCAGCATGGCTATCGCCAGCGAAACCGCGCCGGTGATTCTGGCCGATTCCGGTGATAATCCGACCGGCGGCGGCGTTGGCGATCGCGCGGATGTGTTGGCGGAGCTGATTCGCCAGTGCGCACAAGACGTTATCGTCGCCGGTATTACCGATAAACCCGCCACCGATGCAGCATTTGCTGCCGGTGAAGGCGCAACCTTAACGCTGACCGTTGGCGCGTCGCTCGATCCGGCGGGTGGCAAAGTGCAGGCTGAATTTGTGGTGAAGCATCTTAGCGACGATCCGCATTCGCTGGCGAAACAGGCGCTGCTGCAAACCGGCGGCATTACGCTGGTGGTCGCCGATCGTCGCCGTCCTTATCACAATCTGGCGGATTTCTCCCTGCTCGGCCTCGATCCTGCTGCTGCTAAAATTGTGGTGGTGAAGTCGGGTTATCTGTCGCCGGAGTTGGCACCGCTGGCCAATCCAAACCTGATGGCGCTGTCAGAAGGCGTGGTCGATCAGTATGTGGAACGCTTAACCCGCAACCGCAAATTGCAGCCCGCCTATCCTTTTGATACGGATTTCAGCTTCCTGCCGGTAAGCAGCTTGTCTGCACGCTTTGTGAAAGCAAAATGAATATACCAGCCTCAGCAGTCGAACCGGTGCTGCGCATCGAAAACCTGACCGTTGCCTTTCGCGTTGACGATCAATGGCGCGAAGTGGTGAAGAACCTGTCGCTCACCGTTAATGCCGGTGAAACGCTGGCGATTGTGGGCGAATCCGGCTCGGGGAAAAGCGTCACCTCGATGGCGATTATGCGTTTACTCAACATGCGTCATGCGCGCGTCAGCGGCAAAGTGCTGCTTAACGGCGTTGATCTGCTGACGCTGAGCGAATCCGCCATGCGTGATATTCGCGGCAATGCGGTGGCAATGATATTTCAGGAACCGATGACCAGCCTGAATCCGTCGTTTACCATCGGCAATCAAATTGCTGAGGCGCTGATCAATCACCGCAAAATCAGCAAACGCGCCGCGCGTGAAGAGACCATTCGGCTGCTGGAGAAAGTGCGCATTCCCAATGCGGCGAAACGCTTTAATGATTATCCGCACCATTTTTCCGGCGGCATGCGCCAGCGTGTGATGATTGCCATGGCGCTGGCGCTGCGACCCAAACTGCTGATTGCCGATGAACCGACCACCGCGCTGGACGTGACTATTCAGGGGCAAATTCTTGACCTGATCAAGACCTTGCAGGAAGAGGAAGGCACGGCGGTGCTGTTTATTACCCACGATATGGGCGTGGTGGCAGAAGTGTCGGATCGCACGTTGGTGATGTATCAAGGTGATGTGATGGAAACCGGCACCACCGCCGCGATTTTTTCCGCACCCGCCGCCGATTACACCCGCACGTTGATTGCGACCGTGCCGCAGCTTGGCGCAATGCGCGGCAGTGCTGGACCGCGTAAGTTTTCCTTTGATGAGCACGACGCACCTGATGCCAGCCGCGTAGCGACATCGCAGCAGCAGCCGCTGCTGTCGGTAAAGAATCTCAGCACCCGCTTCAGCATTCACGAAGGCGTGTTCAGCCGTAAAACCGGCGCGGTACATGCGGTGGAAAACATCTCATTTGATTTGATGCCGGGTGAAACCTTGTCGCTGGTCGGCGAATCCGGTTGCGGAAAATCCACCACCGGACGTTCGCTGACGCGCCTGGTAACGCCCGACGCGGGCGAAGTGGCGTTTGATGGTTACGACGTGCTGAATCTCTCTGCTCACGAACTACGCACCTTGCGCCGCGCCATGCAGATGATTTTTCAGGACCCGTTTGCCAGCCTCAATCCGCGCATGTCGGTGCTGGAAGCGCTCACCGAACCTTTCCTGCAACACCGTTTAGGCAGCAAAGCTGAGGCGCGCGCGAAAGCCGCCTCACTAATGGAGCGCGTCGGGTTGTCTGCCAGCATGATGAAACGCTATCCGCACGAATTTTCCGGCGGCCAGCGCCAGCGTATCTGCATCGCCCGTGCGTTGATGCTCGATCCGAAAATGATCATCGCCGATGAATCGGTGTCGGCGCTGGATGTCACGGTAAAAGCGCAAATCATCAATCTGCTGCTCGACCTGCAACAAAGCCTCGGCTTGTCGTATCTGTTTATCTCGCACGATATGGCGGTGGTCGAGCGCATCAGCCATCGTGTGGCGGTGATGCTGCTCGGTGAAATCGTCGAGATCGGCCCGCGCGCGGCGATTTTTGAAAATCCACAGCACGATTACACTCGCAAACTGCTGTCGTCGGTGCCGGTGCCCGATCCGGCGCGCCGTCATGTGAAGCGCCAGATTGACATCAGCGAGCTGAAAAGCCCGGTGCGTGCGTTGGGTTTTGTGCCCGAAACGCGGCGTTATCGCGAGGTGAGTGACGGGCATTGGGTGATGGAGTGATCTGGCAATGCCCGGAAGGAGGTCGCCATGAATGGCGACCCTACGCAGTTACAACTCAAACATTTTCCCGCCGCTAAAACTCCAGTCTTCGGGCTGGGTTTGCTGAATAATGATCATTAAATCATTGGGATCAAGATTGAGGCGCTGCTGCAGGCGTTCACTCAACACCTGATAGGTTGCACACTTCTGTTCCACACTGCGCGGTTTGCCTGCCACGATGTTCAGCAACACATAGCGATCGCTACGACCGCCGCTAAGATAGTGGCGATCATAAATAAAGCGCTGTGCCGCCAGCGATTCAATCACCTGGAAACGATCGTCGGGCGGTACGTTGAACTCTGCCACCAGCACCTCATGCAACGTGTCCGATAAAGTTTGCAGATCGGCATCGCTCCAAACGTCACGCACGGTGATTCGGGTAAATGGCATCAGTTGTTCTCCTGTTGCAGCAAAGCCAGCGCGGTGACCGCAGCGGGCCAACCGGCGTAAAACGCCTGATGGGTAAACAACTCCACCAGCTCTTCATGACTAAGTCCGTTATGCTGCGCAAATTCAAGATGCCACGGCAGTTGCTGCTCGCGGCCCAGGGCGCTAAGCGTGGCGAGCGTGATCAAACTGCGCTCACGCGGTGACAGCACCGACCGCTGCCAGATATCGCCAAACAACACCTGCTGGGTTAACTCGGCTAACTTCGGTGCGACCTGCTGTAACGAATCGCGATCCAGTGGCTTACTCATGATTTTCTCCGGCATTGAATAGGCAGAGATTGTGGCGCGCTGTTACAATCCTGAAAATCATATTATTCAGGACTCATAGTCCCGTTTTAAAGGATGGTTATGGGGAAGATTCCGGTCTCGCTTGATAGCGATGCGCTGCGCAGCTTTGTGTTGGGAATCGAGTGCGGCAGCTTCGCGCTGGCGGCGCAGCAACTGTGCCGCTCGACGTCGGCGGTCAGCGCCCAGTTAAAAAAGCTGGAACAGCAATGCGGTATGGCGCTGGTGACCAAACGCGGTCGTCATCTGGCGCTCACGCCCGGCGGCGAAATCTTGCTGAGCTATGCGCGTCGTCTGCTCAGCCTGAATGATGAAGCCTGGCGCGCGGTGCGCGGCGAGTTGTTGCAGGGTGATGTGCGTATCGGCATGCAGGAAGATTTCGGTGAGTCGCTAATGCCCGGCATTCTTGGTCCGTTTAGCCGCCAGCATCCGAGTGTGCGTATCAGCGCGCGCGTCGATCGCAATCAGCCGTTATTGCAGGCGATGGCCGAGCAAAGTCTCGATATGGCGCTACTTTGGCAAGGTGATAATTTACCCGCGCAAAGTGAGTTGCTAGGCCATACGCCGCTGGCGTGGATTGGCGCGCAAGAGTTCGATATTCGCTGCTTGCTCGCGCGTGGTGAAGCTATACCGCTGGTGATGTTTGAAGCACCGTGTCTCATGCGGACACGTGCGCTGAGCGTGCTGGAAAAGGCTGGACTCGACTGGCGCGTGGTGTTTACCAGCCACAGTTTGAGTGGCGTGTGGGCGGCGGTGCGGGCTGGATTGGGTATCACCTTGCGCAGCCAGATCGGTTTACCTGCAGGATTGCATGCCCTGAACGCTCAACTGCCCGCCGTGGGATGTATGGGTATCGCACTGTGGCAACACAATGCTAACGATGCCGCTCAGCAGATGCTGGCGCAGCTTACGCGACATGCGGTGGCGGGATATCTTCCGCTTATCAAACCGACATTAAAGTGAAACTGGGATAAAGCGGAGAGGTGCGGCCCATTCCTGCTAGTTTCCGCCCTGCACGCTTCAGTTAAATCAAACCTTCCGCTGCTATTTTGCAGGCAGAATGTTTCCCGCATTATTCTCTCATACACAACAGACAAAATACCGCTCGGCTATTAGGATGATGAGTGTGGAAATATTGCCAGGCGTGTTCCGGTGAATAAAAAGATCCCATAAAAACACGATTATCGTAGGCCGGCGCCATACGACAGCTTTCACGGTGCAAGTCGCAGCAACCCTCGCTATCTTCCTGAGCAAAGACGTAAAAATCCGTTGTAGTTAATTTCATCCGCGACACCTCGTGGGCAGAGATAAATACTAATGAATAAAAATCTTTAAAATCGCCCGTTGCGGATACTATTTTCG
Organism: Pantoea sp. S18; assembly: GCF_045689705.1. Classification (NCBI taxonomy): domain Bacteria; kingdom Pseudomonadati; phylum Pseudomonadota; class Gammaproteobacteria; order Enterobacterales; family Erwiniaceae; genus Pantoea; species Pantoea sp. S18. Next base: position 886,613 of record NZ_CP142689.1, read on the forward strand.
AACTTTTTAGCAACCAGCTCACAGTGAGCTGAAATTAATTATAGCCTGCGAGAAACCTGCTGTCTTTGATAAAAGAAAAAGAGATTACTTAAGCAGAGCGCAATAAAATTGAAATTTAAATAATTATATTTTAATTCCCCCTTTGTCGTTACGCTTAATAGGGCCAACATTTACTGTTGATGGCGGTGATTATTTATAAATATTCACTAAGATTTATCTTAAAAAAAAGATCTCCATTTTTGATCATTTAAACTTAAGTAAACTTAAATTTAAACGCCGGAGATAATACTATGTTCAGTTACACTATCCGTGTCGAATTGAAAGAACCCACCGCTGGCACGCAAATAGAACTGCTCTATGCGATGCTTGAGAATGGTTTTGCGCGCAGTTTAGTCTGTGAGAAAGGCTATGCGTATGTGTTACCCACCAATGAATACGTCTATGTAGGCAGCGAGAATATAAGGAGTTTAACTGACAGAATTGTCACTTTGGTGAGTGAATTTAGCGAAGATCCTTCGGTGATGATTACTCAATCAGCCGCGAGGTGCTGGTCAGGGCTGCGCGGCGTAAACCTCGCATGAAAGATAAGATAAACGCCCTCTGATGGCAAAGACGGCGTTTATCTGTTGATTTAAATAAACTTAAAATTTAATTAATTAGCCTGGATAAATACCGCGATCTTTACGTGCCAGCAGAATACGTTCGCAGGCAACGATATACGCAGCAGTACGCAATGAGCAGCGCTTTTCAGCGGCCTTATCCCAAACGTGTACCATCGCTTCGGTCATGATGCGATCCATACGCTGGTTAATCTCATCTTCACTCCAGAAGAAGCTCGCCATATCCTGTACCCATTCGAAGTAACTCACCGTTACCCCGCCTGCGTTACAGATTACGTCTGGCACCACCTGCACACCGCGACTCGCCAGCATATCATCCGCATCCGGATACGTTGGGCCGTTAGCACCTTCCAGCACTAATTTGGCACTGATGATTTCAGCGCGCTCGCGGGTAATTTGCCCTTCCAGCGCAGCCGGGATCAGGATATCCATGGCGGTGGTCCAGAACTGTTCTCTGTCGATCTCACGCGCACCAGGGAAACCGGCAATCTGTTTATGTTCGATCTGCCACGCAGTCAGCGCCGCTAAGTCGATGCCGCCTTCGTTGAGTAAGGTTGCGGTGTGATCCTGAATGACCACCACGCGAGCACCGGCTTCGGCGAATAGACGCGCCGCTTCGCTACCCACATTACCAAAGCCCTGCAACGCCACGCGTGCGCCTTCAATGGTGATGTTGGAGCGTTTTGCCACTTCACGACCGGTAATAAATACGCCACGGCCCGTAGCTTTCTCGCGGCCTAACGAGCCGCCAAGATGAATCGGTTTACCGGTGACAACGCCGGTAATAGTGGTGCCGTGATTCATCGAGTAGGTATCCATCATCCACGCCATGACTTTGCCATTGGTGCCGACGTCGGGCGCGGGAATATCTTTCTGCGGACCGATAATCAACCCGATTTCGCTGGTGTAGCGGCGGGTTAAGCGCTCCAGTTCACCTTCAGACAGCGAGTGCGGATCGACGCGAATACCGCCTTTCGCGCCGCCATAAGGCAGGTTGACCGCCGCACATTTGATGGTCATCCAGGCTGACAGCGCCATCACTTCATTCAGGTCGACTGCAGGATGGTAACGTACGCCCCCTTTGCCCGGGCCGCGCGAAAGATTGTGCTGTACGCGATAACCTTCAAAGTGGCGAATCGAGCCGTCATCCATCTGCACCGGGATGTCGACAATCAGTGCTCTTTTCGGATGACGCAGAGTTTCTATCCAGCGAGACAATTCACCAAGATGAGGCGCAACGCGGTCAATTTGGCTCAGGTAGGTAGTCCAGGGAGATGTACTGCTTTCAGAAGCGTAAGATAACTTTTCCATGAGAAGCCTGTAGGTTCAGAGTTATTTATATTGAAAAGACGTGGAAAGGTGATGCATTGCACTAGACGGAAAGTAATTTAACACCTTTTAAGACATGCAGATCAGGTTAAATAAGGATGGTTTAACTTTGGCGCTACAAAAATTCGTGAGTAAGTGAATAACTAAGCATTAAAAAAGCCCCACATATGACGCATATTTATGCGAATAATATTCAATAAATTGCATAAAATTTGATTTTATCCCTATTTTTCAGTTCTTTGATGGTCATCAAAAAGTGAATAAACTGTTATTTTTCCGCATTGACTTTGTTAACTCACGCCACCACGATGAGTAAAACCTAGCCGGAAACCGCCATCATGAATTAGCGTTTTATTAATTTCGTTTTTCTTTCATCTATTTAAGCGTGCCTCTTTAAGGTTCAACTCCTTATTTGCCATTGATGCTTGTGGGCAGGCATCGTCATGCGTTTTTTTGCCAGACTGAAGGAATCATTGTGTCTAACAAACCTACACAAGGGCAGATTCAGCCTGCTCGGGCTCACGACGCCCCGCAAAAACTGCAGCGAGGGCTGAGCGAACGTCATATTCAGATGATCGCGCTGGGTGGATCGATCGGTACCGGGCTGTTTATGGGCGCAGGACGCAATATTGCGGTGGCCGGAACCTCGATATTAATCATCTATATTCTGGTCGGGTTCTTCAGCTATATGGTGATGCGGGCGATGGGCGAAGTGCTGCTTAGCCGGCTCGACTATCGCTCTTTTGCTGATTTCGTCGGTGATTACCTCGGCCCCAAAGCCAGTTTCTTTCTCGGTTGGTCTTATTGGCTAAGTTGGGTAGTGACTTGCATTGCGGATGTGGTGGTGTGCGGCGCGTATATGCAGTATTGGTTCCCGGAAATGTCGGCGTGGATACCCGCGTTGTTCACCCTCGGCATTCTGTGTCTTTTTAACATGTTGTCGGTGAAGGCTTTTGGTGAAGCTGAATTCTGGTTTGCGCTGATCAAAGTGATCACCATCATCGCGCTGATTATCACCGGCGGATGGATGGTATTTACCGGCTGGACCTCGCCGGATGGCGTCAAAGCTTCGGTACATAACCTCACCGATCCCGCCGTGTTTATGCCGCATGGCATCACCGGTTTTCTTGCTGGTTTCCAAATCGCGATTTTCTCGTATACCGGGATTGAGTTGCTCGGCACCATGACGGCAGAAACCCGCGATCCCGAGAAAATTTTGCCGCGTGCAATTAACTCTCTGCCGCTGCGGATTGTGATTTTCTACATGCTCTCGATGATGGTGATCATCGCGGTGACGTCATGGCAAGGCGTGTCGCCGGATACCAGCCCATTCGTGACGCTGTTTGCCAAAGCCGGATTGCCCGCTGCAGCGGCGATTATTAACTTCGTGGCGCTCACTTCGGCAATGTCTTCCGCCAACAGTGGCGTCTACTCAAGCACCCGCATGTTATATGGCTTGTCCGTCGAGAAGCATGCGCACTGGCAGTTCCGTATTTTGTCGCGCACCACGCGTATTCCGCTGCGCAGCCTGCTTTTTTCCTGCTTCTGCATGCTGAGTGGCACCTTGCTGCTGTTCCTGGTGCCGAACGTGACAACGCTGTTCACCATCGTTTCAACGCTGGCCGCGATTCTGGTGATCTATTGTTGGGGCATGATTCTGGTCTCGTATCTGGTGTACCGTCGGCAGCGTCCGGATCTGCATCAAAAATCCAAATTTAAGATGCCCGGCGGCAGAGTGACGGCCTGGGGAACGCTGATGTTCTTCCTGTTCTCGGTGGTGATCATGATATTTGATCCCGACACGCTCGCCGCGTTAGCCGCTTCGCCGGCGTGGTTTATTGCGCTGTGGCTGTGTTGGAAGATGAAGGAGAAGCGGAAAACGGCAGTGAAGGTAGCGGCCTGATCGGGCCGTTACTTCATCAGCACCTGAAACTGCGGATTGAATTCGTCGAATATCGGCAGCGCGGCGGCACCTAACGCCGCGGTATCGCTGCCGGTCATACCAACTTTGACGCGAGTTCCGGTGAGGTAGCGACCGCGCACCGATTGATAGAGCGGCGGCAGGCGACGAATGATTTTATCCAGCAGCACCGCAGGCATCATGCCGCCAATAATCACGCTTTCGGCATCGAAGATGCACTCCAGCAGGTTAATCGCCTGACGTAGCGGCGTTAACACGGTATCGATCCATTTGTCGAACAGCGCCGGATCGACTTCCAGCAAATCTTCCGGCAAAGCGGTCATCGGATCGAGCCCGCAAAACTCATACGCTGCCTGCAATGAAACATAGCGTTCTAAACAGCCCTGATTGCCGCAGTAACATTCGCGTCCGCCCGGCTCCACCACCACATGCCCGACTTCACCGGCGTTATGCGCATGGCCGCTATACACGTGGCCATCCATGATGATACCCGCGCCTAAACCGGTGCCGATGTAGAGATAGACAAACGAATTGAGCTGACGCGCCACGCCATGAAAGCGTTCACCAATTGCCGCCACGGTGGCATCGTTTTCCAGCGTCACCGGCACGCCGCTCATCGCGGCGAGTTTTGTTTCGATATCCACCTGTTCCCAGCCGTGCAGCGTGGTTGGCCCCATCGAAGAGATGCCCTCAACGCCAAACGGACCGGGCATCACCACCCCAATACCCAGCACTTTCTGCCAGCGATCGCCCAGCTGCGTTTTGATCTCGCTTAGCACCTCTGCAATGCGCGCTAATGTGGCATCCGGCTGCGGCTTTTGTAACAGAATAAGGCGGCGGAAGTGAATTTCGCCGGTGAGATCCACCAGCACAATCAGCAGCGTTTGGTGATCAAGATGGATGCCGATGGAGAAGGCGCTGGCGGGATTAAGCGTCACCGGAATTGCCGGTTGTCCACGTCCCTGTTTGCGCGGCGCGCGGCTGGTAAGCAGTTCGGCCTGCTCCAGCTCCGCCACGATATTCGACACGGTTTGCGGCGTCAGCGCGGTAAGACGAGCCAGTTCGGCGCGGGTCAGTTCACCGTGCAGGCGAATGGCTTCAATGATCACGCGGCGATTGTGCGCCCGTGCATGTTCCAGATTGGTTCCCGACGTTTTCACCTTGCTCCCTTCCCTTTCGTCACCTGCGCTGCGAATAGCCGCATCAATATCTATGATCGGCCACACATTTTACAACCCTTTCGGGAAGGTGAATGGGATTAACGCCTTTCCGGTCATGAACTGGCAAGGTTGTGTTGAGGGTTGGGGCGTGGATTTCGATAATTTTAACGTTGGGTGACCATCCCGACTGTTATTTGATGAAGAACCAACTAGCTACGGCCACCACGCTTACTAACAATGATGCGAATACCGCGCCTGTTACGAATGAATGAGTTGTAGTTTGCTCTTCCTTACGGATGTCAATAAATCTGGCCAGCGCACGCTTTACATCCGGGGCGTTTAATTCTTCAAACTGCTTCTCATAGCCTTTAGCAGTGAGATCGGAATCGCCCGCTATATCAGATCTTTCCAGCGCGGTAATGTGGTTACCCTTTTTAAAAAAACAGTACTCTGCCATTAGATCCTCCGAGGAAAAAGTTGATGTTTGAAATAATATATCTAAAGAGGTATGAATGCGTATGTATGTCCGCTTTGTGCCAGGAGCGGACATTAGCTGGGCAACATCGCTGAACCTGTTATCCAAACGTCTCTTTACCTTATAGCCCGAATGTATTTAGAAAAGATTGTCTTTTATTCAGGTTGGCCTTTCTCGTTCATCATCATTTAAAGCATGAAGGGAATACAGCGTCTGTTCTGTCAAAGCTACGCCGATAAAAATAGCGAGCACAATAATACCCATCGCCAGTGGCCAGACGCTGTCCGTCAACATCAGCCTGCCGGCTGCAGCCGTACCCAGCGACCCTGCCGTAATTTTCATCGCTCCGACCCAGACGAATACCTGTCCCCGGCAGGCAGAGGGGGAATATTCGCTCCTGGCGGCGAGAGTGGCGCCGAAGAATCCAGCGTTAAGCATGCCGGTCACAAAAAACAGCATCAGCAGAACGACAAAATGCATGTTCAGCATGATAAGAAATACGCCTGCAGTAATAAAACAGGCAAAGCGAGTCATCAGGGTATCCGGTTCCCCGACAAGCGGGCGAATCATCAGGCACACTGAGCCAACGAGGTTACCGCTGCCATAGGCAACAGTCAGACACGCTGCCGTAGTGGCCGCCACGCCGAGCGCAGTAGCCAGACTGACAGCCGTGATCGGAAGCACCGCCACGCAAAAGGCCACTGCAACCGTCAGGTATAGCGTTCTTCTCAGGCGCGGATTCCTTACTAACAGCAGCATCGTTGCAACCGTGCCTGGTACATGCCGCTTTTCATCAGCACTGGCGGCGGAAGGGACCGGGATGCGGAGGATAAAATAAGCGGCCATCGCCGTTGCGCCAGCCAGCGTATAAAGTGCTGCAGAAGGAGAAAACCAGGCGGCAAGTGCCGCAACGAGCGCAGGCCCCACCGTTCCACCCAGCCCGTAGGTTGCCACATCCCAGCCATGTACCCGACGCTGATCATCACGGGAACGACCGGCAATAGCCGGCAAATGGGTGCTGATCCCCCCCGTGAGCAACGGACCACAGAGACCGGCGCCAGCCAGCAGGCCACCGGTCATGGATAGCGGCACTCGGGAAAAGGTCAGTGTTGCCGCGACGATGAGCCCGGTGTGGATCAGACAGGCTGCAGCAATGACCCGGCGGCTGTCATGTGCCGTGTCAAGACGACGGGCAATGAAGGGACCGGCCAGGTGAGGCAGCGTGATGCAGGCGGCAAGCGTGCCGGCCCAGCCAGCGGAGTGACTGTCGGCAACACACAGAAGGATCACCGCCAGGACGCCCCCTCCGTCTGCCAGACGCGCAAGCGTGGCTGCCAGAACGTACCGCGCCAGACCGGCCCGGTCCAAACTTTCATTATGTGAGTAACCTGGCAGCGTTTCCTCCTTCATGCTATTTACCTCAGACCGAGGCGGCTGATAACGGCAGCAACGTCTGCAAAATCATCAGCGGACAGGGGACGCAGAGGACGCGGCAGGCAATCAGCCTCCGTCAACCCGAGCACGCCCGCAGCTGCTGCCATCACGCGGATGCTGCCGCCGTGTTTGCGGAACAGGTCCCAGAGCGGCTGCAGACGCTCGCTGAGCTGTACTACGCGTTCGCGATCTCCCCGTGCCGCCGCGTCGGTCATTTCTTTGGCGACATGCGGGAACAGGCCGCCGCAAACGGAGTACCAGACTTCACAGCCGGCATTAAGACCGTTGGCGGCGCTGGCGTCTCCACTGATACCAACGGTCACCCCTTCAGGCAGTTTTGCTTTCAGGCGCTTTACGCGTGCCAGAGCATCCTCCGGCGAAGGTGGAACGCCGGGAATTTTTACGGATTTGATACCGGGCAATGTGGCAATGCGCCCGTGTAGCTCGTCTGAAAATTCAAAATGTGTTGTGCCGGGGTTGTCGTAGATACAGACCGGCACTGAAACGTATTGTGTGAGCGTCTCAAACACGCCAAAAACTTCATCGTCCCTGAGCGTCTGGTACGACACAGGCGGCAGCAGCAGCGCATCCGCGCCGGCCGCCTGTGCGTCATCGGCCAGCCGCAGCACTTCATCGGTGCTGACCGCCCCTACGCAGATCATCACAGGGATATTACCCGCATGCGATTTTGCGATATCCGATATGTGGCTGCGCTGCGAACGTGTCAGGTAGGCATAGCTGCCCGTTGATCCGAGAACGCCGATGGAATCGACACCGGCTGACGTGATGCGCTCAAGAATGCGGATAAAACCGTGCTCGTCAAAGCCGGCGGGTGTAACGGGAGTAAGCGGAAAGGCGCTCAGACCGGTAAACATAATGTGCTCCTGCAGAGTCATTGGGATGAGTACTGGCGAGCATAGCAGTAGAAAAAAACATTGTCACATGACAATGTTGAGTCAAAAAAGTATAATGCCGCGAGGCATTATCATTATCTCCGGTTTATGTTTTCAGCAACTGGCGTCAGTCAGAGGCAGAAGACCCGCACTGGTTAATCCGCAAATACGAAGGCCGGTTGAGGCCGGAACAGAGAAAATGACAGCATCGGAAATATTTGAATCCGTCAGACAGAAAGTTCGTACGGGGCAACTTCATCCTGGTGATGCTCTGCCGCCCGTCAGGGAGATGGCCGCACAGCTTAGCGTGCACCGCAATACCGTTGCTTCAGCCTATAAAAAGCTGGCGGCCGCAGGCATTGCGGTCACTAACGGGCGCTACGGCACGACCATATCACAGGCTGAAGACGTGCCGGAACAGGAAGGCCCCGCCCGTCAGACTCACCTGATTGACGTATCCGGCGGCAATCCGGAACCTTCCGCACTGCCGGATGTGGCATCGCTGCTGCAGGCCGTCAGCCTGACACCCCGCAGTTATGGCGGGAGTGTCATTAATCCGGGCCTTGAGAAAGCAGGCCGCGAGTGGTTCTGTCCGGACGCGCCCGGCATGTTTGGCCTCGGACTGACGCACGGAGCAGTAGACGCTATTGAGCGCCTGATTACTGGCTACCTGACGGCTGGCGAGAAAATTGCGGTTGAGGAGCCCTGCTTTCTGAGCAGCATTAATGCCATCCGCAGCCTGGGTTATGTACCTGCCGGCGTGCCTGTAGACCGGGACGGCCTGCTCCCCGGCCCGCTGCAGGAGACTCTGGAAGCCGGAGCGCAGGTGGTGATTGTGACTCCCAGAGCCCACAACCCCACCGGGTGCAGCCTGAACCCGCAACGTGCGTCGGAAATCAGGGCCGTGCTGGCCCGGTTCCCGCACGTCATGGTTATCGTTGACGATCATTTTTCGCTGCTTTCAGGGAGCGAATACCAGAATGTGATTGCCGCTGAAACGCGAAACTGGGCCATCGTCCGTTCGGTTTCAAAATTCTTTGGCCCAGATCTCAGACTGGCGCTGGTTGCCTGCAACCCCGATACGTCTGAGAGGCTGAGCCGGCGTATGGCCTCAGGCACACACTGGGTGAGTCATATTTTGCAGGACATGACAGAAGAAGCTCTGGCATCAGCGGATGTTGTACGAAAAGTCAATGAGGCAGCAACATTGTACCGGGACAGACGCAATGCCCTGCTTGCCGCGCTTCGCACGCGCAACGTTATGGCTCTGCAGGAATATGACGGACTTAACGTCTGGCTTCCTCTTTGTCATGAACCTTCCGGGCTCATCAGGCTGATGGAAGCGCGCGGCTGGCTTATACGCGCAGGCGCTGGCTTTTATCTCACGGATCCGGGGCACGCTATCCGCCTGACGCCCGGCGTGCTGAGTGATGAGCAGTGCGACGCCCTGGCGCAGGATCTGACAGACGCACTGCGTGAGTCAGGCAATTCAATCGTCCCGATCTGACTGGCGTCCCGGATTCGGTGTTTTTTTGCAAACGCAGCTAATGAGGTAAGCAATGTTTCATGACTATGGCGTAGTGAATTTCTGGACGTTCCTCGCCGGTGCGGTGGTTATCGTTATGATCCCGGGTCCCAACAGCCTTTATGTACTGCGCACGGGTATCAGCCGGGGAATGCGCGCCGCGTACCGTGGGGTTGCCGGCGTGGTGCTCGGAGACGTGTTTCTTATTTTTCTGGCCTGGGCCGGCATAGCCACCCTTATCCAGACGAGCCCGCACATTTTTACCGCCGTGAAATATCTGGGCGCGCTATTTCTGAGCTGGCTGGGAATAAAAATTATCTGGTCTGCCCTGCATCAGCCCCTTAAGGACTCTAGCGTTCCGGCTGTCAGGAAAGAAAACTACTTTCTGAAGGCGTTTATGCTGAGCATAACGAATCCGAAGTCGATTCTGTTCTACGTCTCGTTTTTTATTCAGTTTATCGACCCGGCGTCGGAGCACAGTGCGGCCGCGTTCAGTCTCCTGGGGGCCGTGCTGCAGCTTATCAGCCTGTCATGGATGACATTTTTACTGATAGCCGGCGCGGCAGTTGCCCGCTGGCTGGGCTCACGAAGACGCCTGGTCAGGATGGGTAACTCTCTCACCGGGCTGCTGTTTATAGGCTTTGCGGCGCGCCTTGCCGCTGCACAGGGATAAAAGAAACCGCTTTATTAATTCGGCCGTGTCGGGACGACCCGCGCACAATGATGGCCTCTGACGGGACGACCCGGTAATGTAAAGGAGACGTCACTATGGCGTGGATATTACTGGTCGCTGCAGGCGTGCTTGAGGTGGTGTGGGCGTATTCAATGAAGCTGTCGGAAGGCTTCACGCGCCCCCTTTATACGCTCGCGACCGTGGCCGGCTTGATAGCCAGCTTTGCGCTGCTGGCAACAGCAATGCGTTCCCTTCCACTGGGGACGGCCTATACCATCTGGACCGGAATCGGTGCGGTGGGCTCGTTTATCACCGGGCTGTATTTCCTGGGCGAGCCTGCCTCCCCAATGCGTATTCTGGCAGCGGCTATCATCCTTGCCGGCCTTATCATGATGAAACTAGCGTCCTGACGGGCTGACGTCCGGGATGGTTCCGGCCATCCCTTTTTTCAGCGCGCCCGTTCGCTGACTGTCATGGTAAAAATTAGCGGATCATCACCTTCACAGGTATAGCTGTGGGGTTTATCAGTCCGTGCCACTGCCGCCGCCCCCTTGCCGATAGTGAAGCTTTCTTCCCCCACGGTCAGGTGCAGGGAGCCCTGCACAACGTGCAGAAGCTCATGTGTACCGGTAGCGTGTGATCCGGTTTCAAAAGTCTCACCGGGATGCATTTTCCATTCCCAGAGTTCAACCATATCGGGGCCGCTAGTGCCGGCGAGCAGGCGCGCGCTGCCTCCGAGCTCACCACGCCACAGGCAGGGAATATCCTCTGCAGTGATAATGCGCACGCAGGGACTGCTGGCAACGTTAACGATGTCGGCTACGGAAACGCCCATGGCCGCTGCCAGTCTGCAGAGAAGCGCAATGCTGGGATTGGCCCTGCAGGCCTCGATTTCCACAAGCATCCCTTTGCTCACTCCCGCCAGACGTGACAGCTCGTCCAGCGACATTTTCTTCTGGCTACGGTACTGCCTGACGGCAGCAGAGAGGGCTTCATTGATAACGGAAGCGTCAGCGCCCGAATCGGTCGTTATATTGACTTTTTTGTTCACTGGTCATTATCATGGGTTAAAACGGTCATTACAGGATTATCTTATGTTAACAGCACATCCGTCAATCAGCCCTGACGTTGCGCATATGGCACCAGGCTTCCGTGCGCTGAGCATCAGCGTAACTGCCGCTCCGGTAGTAAACGGCAGCGTCGGAGAAACCGCGCTGCGCAGAGCCTGTGAAGACGTGCTCGCCGGTCAGCCAGCCTGGGCGGACGCCCATCTGAATGCCTGGTCTGACGTTTTTCGTGCTTTTGGAGCAAAGCCTAAACGTACGCCCTGCTCGGCGGAGGCCCTGCGCAAACGCGTGCTGCGCGATGGCTCCATGTCGGGGCTGGATCCGGTGGTAGACCTGTATAATGCGGTCAGCCTGCGCTACGCCGTGCCTGTCGGCGGCGAAAACCTGGATGCTTACAGCGGCAACCCACGTCTTATCATCGCCAGTGGTAGCGAACCGTTTGATACGATGAAGGAAGGGCAAGCCGCCACTGAATATCCGGATGAAGGGGAAGTGGTGTGGTGTGATGACACGGGTGTCACCTGCCGTCGCTGGAACTGGCGGCAGGGTGTGCGAACGCGACTGAGCGCCGCTGATAAACACATGTGGTTCATTCTGGAAAGCCTGCCTGAGATGCCGCTGGAAACACTGCACGAAGCCGGGAAAATGCTGACAGACGGTCTGGAGGCAATGATGCCAGGCCTGCAGTACAACCTGTCGCTTATTGAAACAGCCTGATACCTGCCTCTGCTCCCGAGCAGGTCTGTATGTGATGCTTTTTTCGCGCGGGCGCAACCGTCGTCCGCGTCCTCATTTCTGACATTATTTCTGAGTGACCTATGTATTTATCTGCAATCCCTGCCGGCTTTGCTACCGGTGCCGGCCTTATTATGGCTATCGGTGCACAGAACGCGTTTGCCCTGCGTCAGGGGCTCCAGCGTAACTTTGTCTGGCTGGTTGTGGTTATCTGTTCTCTGGGTGACATTACGCTCATCCTGTCGGGTGTGGCAGGCATTGGTAGGCTCGTACAGGCATGGCCGGGCCTGCTTCAGGTTCTGCGGTTAGCTGGCGCAGCATTTCTGGCTGTGTACGGGCTGATGGCCGCGTGGCGTGCCGTAAAGGGTACGGAGTCTCTTAAACCCGCAGATGAAAGTGCTGGAAGTCGTAAAAAAGTGCTCCTGACCTGTATGGCCTTCACCTTTTTGAACCCACACGTTTACCTGGACACCATGGTGCTTGTTGGCAGCCTTTCCACTCGCTATCCCGGTGCAGGGAAATGGATGTTTGGCCTGGGAGCCTGTATTGCCAGCGTGGTGTGGTTCACCACTCTGACGTTTGGTGCGCGGTTTCTTCAGCCGGTCTTTCGCACTCCAATAGCATGGCGCGTGCTTGATGCTGCGATAGCTCTGTTTATGCTGTCTCTGAGCGTTATGCTTATTGCGAACCCCATTCAATGAAAATAGCAGCAGACTCGGCCTGCTGCTAACAGGACACTTTTGACAAAATACTCATTTAGAAATGTTTGCTATGTAAACGTCTGCTGTTCGCTCATAGCGGACTAAACGTTATTTTTAGGTGAGTCGCACAGAGTAACGTTGTTCATCCAGCCTAATAAATACTCGCCCAAGGCGCGGCATGAATATATGAAATCTAAGCTAACAGCCGAAAACCTCATCCTAACCCGCTACTGATAACGCTAATTTTCCGCTGTGGAATGCGCGTTCATGTAGCAAATCACGAAGCATCTGCACTTAAACAATGCATCCTGTAAAAAAGGTTATCGCCAACTATTACAACTGCCCGCTTTCAAACCCACACGAATATCTATGATCACCCACACATTTTACAACCTGTTTACCTGACAGCAGCAAAATTCTGTGCAAAGTAGTGTCCAGTGGCAAACGAGATTTATGCCCTGGCACGTCAATTGCTTTAGCTAACCGATGTCAGCCGCAGCAACCTGACAACCTGTGCGCGTTATTAAATCCATCAAATTGATTTAATAAAACACCCTCTTTTTGCATCAAGGCGGAAAACACCATGAAAATCCGATTCAACCCAGTCATAAAAGGATGTTTTGCAGCGGTTCTGTTAGCCAGCGTGGGCAGCGCGGCAGCGGCAACCACGTTAAATGCGCTGTTTATGACGCAGGCGGCGTATAGCGAAAATGATATCCGCGCCATGACGCAGGAGTTTCAGAAAGCGCACCCGGACGTGCAGGTTAATCTTGAGTTTGTGCCGTACGAAGCGCTGCACGACAAAATTGTCGCGGCGCGTGGCGCGGGCGGTAACGGCTACGATGTGGTGCTGTTCGATGCCATCTGGCCAGCAGAATTCACCAAGTTCGATCTGTTGCAGGACGTCAGCAGCCGCATCAGCGCTGACGAAAAGGGGCAGATTTTCCCTGGCGCGATGAACACCGTGGAGTTCAAAGGCAAAACCCTCGGTATGCCTTGGATCCTCGATACCAAATATCTCTATTACAACAAAGCGATGCTGGAAAAAGCCGGTATCACTACGCCGCCGCAAACCTGGCAGCAGGTAATGGATGACGCGCGCATCATCAAGCAAAAGAACATCGTGAAATATCCGCTGGTATGGAGCTGGTCGCAGGCCGAAGCGCTGGTGTGCGATTACACCACGCTGGTATCGGGTTTTGGCGGAAAATTCTATAACAACGACAAACTCGATTTCTCCTCATCGGCCTCGCTGCAAGCGGTGAAGCTGATGAAAAGCTCGCTGGATGAAGGCTTGAGCAATCCGGCTTCACGCGAATATCTGGAAGAAGATGTGCGTAAAGCCTTCTCTAATGGCGATGCGGCGTTCGCGCTCAACTGGACATACATGTACAACATGGCCAACGATCCGAAGCAAAGTAAGGTCGCCGGTCAGGTGGGCATTGTTCCTGCGCCAGGCGATGCGCCGGGCAAATTCGGTGCCGTAAACGGTTCGATGGGCCTTGGCATCACCAAAGGCAGCACCCACGCGGATCAGGCATGGCAATACATCAGCTACATGACTTCGCAGCCGGTGCAGAACAAATACGCCACGCTGAGTCTGCCGATCTGGAAAAGCTCGTATCAGGATCCGGCGGTGCTGAAAAACCAGGAAAGCCTGATCGCGGCGGCGGATAAGTCGCTCAACGTGATGCTGTCGCGTCCGGAAACCGCCGACTATTCGCGTCTCTCCAACACGCTGCAGCAGCAGTTGCAGCAGGTGCTGGTTGGCAGCGCAACGCCAGATGCCGCGCTGCAAGCGGTAGATAAGAGTGCGGCGCGTCTGCGCTAAGGGGCAACAATGCTGAGTTTGCGTCAACGCGAACAACGGCAGGCATGGGTGCTGATGGCACCCATGCTGTTGGTGATGCTGTTGCTCACCGCATGGCCGCTGTTACGCACTATCTGGCTAAGTTTCACCGATGCCGCCCTGATTGGCAGCGGTGAAGCGCCGGGCTGGATTGGCTTGGAAAATTACCTGTTTGCGATCACCGATGCGGATTTCCGCAGCTCGCTGTGGCGCACGCTCTATTTCACCGTTGTCTCGGTGGCGATTGAGGGTGCGATCGGCGTGCTGGTGGCGTTATTACTGAACCAGAAATTCGCCGGTCGCAACCTGCTGCGCGTGCTGGTGATTCTACCCTGGGCGCTGCCGACCATCGTTAACGCCATGATGTGGCGTCTGAACTTCAATCCGGATTACGGCAGCATCAACGCGCTGCTGACGCAGTTGGGCATTATTGATGGCTATCGCAGCTGGCTGGGTTCGCCGGATTCGGCGCTCAACGCGGTGATGTTCGCCGATATCTGGAAAAACTATCCGCTGGTGACCTTGCTGGTGCTGGCGGCACTGCAATCAATTCCCGACGATCTGTTTGAAGCCGCACGGCTGGATGGCGCATCGGCGTGGCGACGTTTTCGTGCCATCACCTTCCCAGCGATTGTTGGCCCGCTCAGCGTGGCGCTGGTTCTGCGCACCATCGACGCCTTCAAAATCTTCGACATCATCTACGTGATGACGCGTGGCGGGCCGGTCGATAGCACCAAAACCCTGAGTTTCTACGTTTATCAGGAGTCGTTTAGCTACTTGCGGGCCGGCAGCGGCGCGGCTTACGCCATGTTGATGACCATGCTGTGCGCGGTGCTGATCACGCTTTACATGTTGTTACTGTGGCGGCAGCGCCGCAAAGGAAGCGCTCATGAAGGTTAAAATGCGCCATGTTGGCAAATACGCCGCCGCGCTGTTGGTGGCGTTTACGGTGTTAGCACCGATGGGCTGGCTGTTTTTGATGAGCGTCAGCGCCGCCAGCGATCTCACCCGCGTGCCGCTCGAGTGGCTGCCGCGCCAGTGGGATTTCACCCGCTACGGCAAGCTGTTGTCGCTGGAGCCAGGCCAGCCCGGCGTGCTGTTCCTGCATGCGCTAGGCAACAGTTTGTTAGTCGCCACGGGCGCGACAATCATCTGCTTGCTGCTGGCGATTCCGGCGGCGTTCAGCTTCTCACGTTATCGCGGGCGCGACGGCTGGCTGTTCGCCTCACTCGCCATCTATATGGTGCCGCCGGTGGCGTTCGTGCTACCGCTCTACTTCCTGTTACAGCAGTTCGATCTGCTCAACACGCGGCCCGGATTGATCATCGTCTACTGCTCGCTGATTTTGCCGTTCCTCACCTGGATGCTGAAAAACCAGTTCGATACGCTGCCGCAGGATATTGAACAGGCGGCGCGCCTTGATGGCCTGCGCGTCTGGCAAGTGTTGCTGCGCATTACGCTGCCGCTGGCGAAGCCGGTGTTGGGTGCCGCCGCGCTGTTTGGTTGGCTGCTGGCGTGGGACGAATTTTTCTATGCGCTGCTGTTTACCAGCAATATCGCCGCACAAACCTTGCCGGTCACCATTGCCGGATTCACCGCCGGGCGCGCCACCGATGATGGCTTGATCGCTGCCGTCGGCATTCTGGCGTCGGTGCCACCGCTGTTTATTGCCATCTGGCTGCAAAAGACGCTGGTTAGCGGCCTTGCCAGTGGCGGGAGTAAAGGATGATGGAACATAAACTCACCGCCACGTTGTATGTGGTGGGCAATATTAATGTCGATTTGATCATGGGCACGCTGGATAACTGGCCGCAGCGCGGCACCGAAGTGATGCTGAATCACAGCGAACTGCGTCCCGGCGGATCGGCGGGCAACTGCGCGCTGGCGCTGGAAGCGATGCAGGTGCGCCATCGCGCGGTGGCTAATCAGGGCGATGATGGCCTGAGCGCCTGGCTGGCGAGTCATTTTCCGCACAGCGCCGCGCACTGGACGCGCTACAGCTGCGAAACCTCGCTAACCGTTGGCGTGACGCATTCGGATCACGAGCGATCCTTCCTGAGTAATCTCGGCCATATCGTGCAACTCACCGCGCAGGATGTGCTGGATCAACTGCCTGCTAAAGCGGCTGACGGCGATATCGTGCTGCTGTGCGGCACCTTCTTGTGCCTGCATCTGTATGACGAATATCCGGCGCTGCTTTCAGAGCTACAGCAGCGCGGTTTTATCACCGCCGTTGATACCGGCTGGCCGCCGCAGGGTTGGACGGACGAGGTGCGTCAGCAGGTCACGCAATGGCTGCCGCTGTGTGACTGGCTGCTGCTCAATGAAGTGGAAACGCTGGGATTGGCGGCGAAAGACGACTTGCCTGCCAGCGCGCACATGCTGGCGCAACAGCTGAGCGGACGCGGCGGCTGCGTGGTGAAATGCGGCCCGCAGGGCGCGCGCTGCTGGCAGGCCGAACATGCAGTGAGTCAGCCTGCGCGTCCGGTCACGGTGGTGGATACCATCGGCGCGGGCGACAGTTTTAACGCTGGATTTCTTACCGCCCTGCTGCATCAGCAAGATCTCAATACGGCTTTGCAATGGGGTATTTCGGTGGCGTCACTGGCTATCAGCACCTTGCCGCGTCGTTATCCCGACTGGCATCAACTGCAACTTTCCCAGGAGTTTTAAATTATGGCCAGTGTTGAACTCGTAAAAGTGGCCAAACGCTACGCAAAACAGTCGGTGCTGCACCCGCTCGACCTCACCATTCCTGATGGCAGTTTTACCGTACTGGTGGGCCCATCCGGTTGTGGGAAGTCGACGTTGCTGCGTTTGCTGGCCGGGCTGGAGAGCTTATCGGATGGCGCAATCCTGATGGATAAAGTGCAGATCAACGACCGCGATCCGGCCGACCGCGATATCGCCATGGTGTTTCAGAGCTATGCGCTCTATCCGCACTTAACCGTGGCGGAGAATCTGGCGTTTCACATGCAGGTGAAGAAGGTGAAGCGCGAGGAGCAGCAGAGCAAAATCGCGCGCATCGCCGGAATTCTCGGCATTGATAAGCTGCTGCAACGCTATCCGCGCGCGTTGTCGGGCGGACAGCGTCAGCGTGTAGCGATGGGCCGCGCGATGGTGCGAAATCCCAAAGTATTCCTGTTCGATGAGCCGCTGTCGAACCTTGATGCGCAGCTGCGTATGGAGTTGCGCGCCGAGATCAAATCGCTGCATCAGCGTTTCAAAACCACCATGGTTTATGTGACGCACGATCAGGTTGAGGCGATGACGCTGGCCGATCAAATCGTGGTGATGAAAGATGGCCGCATCGTGCAGCAAGGCGCGCCGCTGGCAATTTACGATCGTCCGGCGGATACCTTTGTCGCGCGCTTTATCGGCTCACCGCCGATGAACCTGTTACCGGCACAGCTGATCGACCGCGATGGCGTGTCCGGCGTGCAGTGTCAGGATCTGTGGCAGCCGCTGCCCGCGCGCTGGCAAGCGGCGGCGCGCGAGCGTGCAGGCGCAGCCGTGACGCTTGGTGTGCGTCCGCACGATCTGCTGGAAGCCAACAGTGATGCAGCGGCGTTGGTGAAAGTGGTGGAGATCACCGGCGAATCCACTTTATTGCATCTCGAATGGCACGGTCAGCCGTTGCATATGCAGATCGCTGGCCGCCACGCGGCGGTGAGCGGCGACAGCATTATGCTGGGCTTTAACGCCGAGAAGATTCATCTGTTTGATGCAGAGACGGGAATGCGTTTAATCGAATCGTGATCGTCTGTTTATAAGGTCGCCATAAATGGCGACCTTACGAAGGCCGGTTTGTAGGGTCGCCATTTATGGCGACCACTCTAACAAATAAAAAAGCCACCCAACTCTGGGTGGCGAAATACAATTAATCAGATGCATAACAACGATATTCGCGAACACTCATTCCTTAAGCATTTCACGACAGCTATTTTACCCTGCTGGCTAATTTATTCTGTCTTCACCGTTTAAAGATAATGTAAAACTCATCTCACCATTTAACGCTTTAACTACAGCTACCAGGTTTTACCGATATTAAACTGGAACTGCTCCGACTTATCGCCCTCATATTTCTTAATCGGCAACGCATAAGAAAACACCAGCGGACCCAGCGGTGACTGCCATTGCAAAGCCACGCCGCTCGACACGCGAATATGGCTCGGATCACCATAATCAGGAATCCCCGCCGCTTTGGTGGCCGCAGTGTTTTGCCAGCCGGTATCCCAAACTGTACCTGCATCGACGAAGAATGAGGTACGCAACGAATCGGCATAGCGCTCGCTGACCAACGGCGTTGGCACAATCAGTTCTGCGCTTACCACCGCCATCGCATTGCCGCCCACCGCATCATCTGATTTCTCTACCGGACAAGCCCCGTAGCTACTTTCGCTGCCGCTGCAGCGGTAATAGGCGGCTTTTGGCCCGATGGTGTTGGAGGAGAATCCGCGTACCGAACTGGAGCCGCCGGCATAGAAGTTGTCGTAGAACGGCACTTCTTTGCCGCCTAAGCCGTCGGCGTAACCGGCTTTACTGCGACCCATCAGCACCCAGCGATGATCGCTGCTCAGCGGCAAGTAGCCATTGGCGGTCAGCGTACTTTTGTAATAACTGTTGGTGGAACCTGGAATCGTCACTTTGGTGTTGAAACCGGCGCTCACGCCCGAGGTAGGGAAGAAGCCGCGATCCAGTGAGTTGTAGCTCCAGCCAATATTCCAGAAGAAATCGTTGGCGGTAAATTTGTCTGCAACGGTGGCATCGTCATCGTCGTCATCGCTGGTGATGACTTTTGGATGAATGCCCTGCGAACCCAGATAACGCCACATTGCCACCTGCGGCGCCATATTGCTGACGCGGTTGTAGACGTAATCCAGCCCGCTGTTCACGCTGCTGTTTTCCCCGATCGGGAAGCTTAAGGTGCTGCCCGCGCCGAAGCTTTTCAGCGTGTATTCGGAAAGATCGTTATCTTCGGCACTGTAATCGTTATAGAACAGCTTGCCGCCCAGACTGACGCCATCCACAGTGAAATAGGGATCGGTGGCGGCGATTTCGACATAAGTTTGATAGCTGTTTTTCGTGCCGCTAAAACTTACGGTGTTGCCGGTGCCCATCCAGTTATCCTGGCTGACGCCAAGCTGATAGCTGATGCCGCTGTCGGTGCCGTAGCCCAATCCAACATTGAAAGTGCCGGTATTGCGCTCTTTCACTTTGTACACCACGTCAACCTGATCCGGGCTGCCCGGCACGCGCTGTGTATCGACATTTACGCTCTCAAAATAGCCGGTACGATTAAGCCTTGCCTTGCCCTGCTCCACCTGATTGCTCGCCAGCCACGCGCCTTCCATCTGACGCATTTCACGACGAAGCACCGCATCTTTCGAAGTGTCGTTGCCTGAAAAACGCACCTGTCGCACCGAGAAGCGTCGCCCGGCATCGACATTAACGTGTAACTGCACGGTTTTATCGCTGTCGTTAATTTCCGATTGGGTATTCACCTGCGGGAACGCATAGCCGTATCGACCGAGCAGGCTTTTAATCGCCTCTTCGTTTTCAGTGATTTTTGCCCCGCTGTATAAGGTGCCCGCTGGCAACTGCGCCAGTTTTTCAATTTCGGCGGAATAGCTAGCCATATTTCCCGTCAGCGTTACGCCGCTAACATGGTAAACATCGCCTTCATGAATATTTATCGTAACGTAAAGATGTTTTTTATCCGGCGTTAAACTGACCTGTGTGGAATCGAGATTAAATCGTGCGTAGCCGCGATCAAGATAATAACTGCGCAGCGTCTCTAAATCGCCCGAGAGTTTCTGCTTCTGATATTTCTGGTCGGCGATGAAATTCCACCACGGCACATCATCGCGCAGTTGGAAATGCGAAATCAGTTCATCCGATGAAAAAGCTCGGTTGCCCACAATGTTAATTTGCTGAATTTTTGCTGACACACCTTCGGTGAAAATGAACTTCAGATCGACGCGATTGCGCGGCAATGGCGTGACCACCGCTTTGACGCTGGCGGTGTATTTCCCGGCGCTGTAATAAAAATCCTCCAGCCCTTTTTCCATATCCGCCAGCGTGGTGCGATCCAGCGCTTCACCCACGCGCACGCCCGAGGCATCAAGGTTCTGCTTGAGCTGATCCTCTTTAATCGCTTTGTTGCCAGAGAACGAGATGCTGGCAATCGCCGGGCGCTCTTTAACTTTAATCAGCAATGCATCGCCATCTCGCAGCACCTGCACATCTTCAAAATTGCCGGTGGCGAACAGCGCACGGATGGTGTTGCGAATATCATCATCATTGACGCGGTCGCCAATACGCAGCGGCATAGGCAGCAGCGCCGCGCCGGGTGCAACGCGCTGGAGCCCAGCAAAGTGAATATCCTTTAGGGTGAAATCATCTGCACCAAAGGCGGTGGTGGTTACCATGAAAAGTAACCCGGTTAACATCTTCTTCATCTGTTGTGAGCCTGCCGTTTTTCCTGTGCCTGAACCACATAATAAACGGGCTGAACACGCGGTTCAGCCCGTTAACTGCGGCGATATGTTCCGGAAAAAAGACCGCTGAGCCAAAGGTAAATTCAGCGCGACCCACGGATTTTCGGTTGTTTTACAATAAGGTGGAAAGCTCCTGCTGAAATCTGCTCACAAGAATTACCCTTCTGCCGTTACCGGCTGAAAGGTGCGGCGATTAAGGCTGGTGAAAATCACCAGCAGTGCCATCATCACCAGCTCAACGCCGAGCGTACCGGTGATTGCCGCCAGATGATTGCCATGCGTGTAGATCTGCGTGAACACACCGCCCAGCAGCATCGGGCCTAAACCCAGCGCCGACTGCTGTACCGTTGACAGCACCGCGCTGCCCGCGCCCGCCTGATGATGCGGCACGCCGCTCATGCCAATGCGATAGAAGGTGCTGACGATAAACGACTGACCAAAGCCAATCAGTACTGTCGCGGGGATCAGTGTGAAGATACCGACCTGCGGCCAGGCGAGTTGAAGCGTGGCGATCAGTGCCAGCAAACCAACCATCTGAATACCGCAGCCCATCAGCAAGGCACCGCGCTTACCTAAACGCTCAACGATACGCGTCGATTGCATCGCCCCGATAAAATAGGCCACGCCCAGCGCGATAAACGCATTCCCGGACTGAAACGCCGTCAGTCCCAAACCGGCCTGCAGCGTTAGCGCGACCGAGAACATAAAGCCGCTCCAGCAGGAGAAGAACAGCACCGCTAGCGTCAGACCAAATCGCACGCTCGGCAGACGCAGCAGTGAAGGCGGCAGCAGCGGCGCGCCGTTGGCCGCTTCCAGACGCAGCGAACTCTGGCGCAAACGATGCAGAAACAGTGGGAACAGCACCAGCAGCAAGATGCACGGCCACGACCAATGCAGCAGCGGACCGAGCGCCAGTGCCAGCATCAGGCAGCCAATCGCGCCCGCCAGCAGCAAGGTGCCACTGACATCCACCGGCACGCGTTGGGTGTTCTGTGTTTCCGGCACAAAGCGGCGCGCGGTGATCAGCACAAACAGGCAAATCGGCAGATTGATCAGGAACACGCTGCGCCAGCCGTAGCCGCCGATATCCGCTTTGATGAGAAATCCGCCCAGCACCTGACCGATGATAAACGCCAGCCCGCCAATGCCGCCGTACAAACCAATGGCGCGCGCATGCGCTCTGCCCTTCAACGTAATGTGCAGCGTGGCGAGAATTTGCGGCACGATAAAGGCCGCGCCCACGCCTTGTAGCGCCCGAGCAAACATCAACAGGCCAACGCTGTTAGCGATGCCGCATAATAAAGATGCAATACCAAAGATCCATACTCCGGCGAGGAACACGCGGCGGCGACCGTAATTGTCACCGAGTCGCCCACCCATCGCCAAACAGATGGCAAAGGCGATGCCGTAGACCGCGACGATCAGCGCCAGCTCGATCGCCGTGGCCTGCAGCGTGTGGGCCATCGCGTCTAACGCTACGTTAACGATAGAAAAATCAATCATGGGCAGCAGCTGCCCGGCAAGCAGGACCATCAATCCTGTGCGTTGAAGTTGCGATGTCTGCATCGGTTTTACCTTGTTTTTGCTGTCAGTACGGCATAGCATCACCTAACCATTAAACGGGTACCAGTTCTTGTTTATCATGGTATAAATACTACCCGTCTTGTCGAAGGATCTGCTTATGAGCCTGGCATCTGCGCCTGTTACCACCGAACAAAACAACCGCAAATTACTTGGCACTTTTCTGCGCACGCGCCGCGAAAACCTCGATCCTAATCGGCTTGGTTTGCCGCGCATGCGCCATCGCCGCACGCCGGGTTTACGCCGTGAGGAAGTCGCGCAGTTAGCGGATGTTGGCGTGACCTGGTATACGTGGCTGGAACAGGGACGTGATATTAAAGCCTCGCCGAAAACCCTGACGGCGATTGCCAGCGCGTTGCAGTGCAACGATGTGGAAACGCAGCACCTGTTTTCGCTTGCGGGACATGCGTTGCCATCGGTGCGCGTGGTGGCAGCCTGCTGCAAAATTGCTGCGCACAATCAGCAGATGCTCGACGCTATCCAGTTACCGGCAATTATTGAGACACCGCGCTTTGATATCCTCGGCTATAACGCCGCGTGGTGTGCCTTGATGGGCGTGGATTTGGGCGAGATCGCGCTGGAAGATCGCAACTGCATCTGGCTGGCATTCAATCATCCCGCATGGCGCAAAGCCATCAGTGACTGGGATGAAGTGATGCCGCAGATGGTGGCGATGTTTCGCGGGCAGATGGGCGAGCACCTTGGCGATCCGCACTGGGAAAGCTTTCTTGCCCGCCTGTTAAACAGTTCAGATGAGTTTGCGCACACCTGGCAGCGCTATGAATTGGGCCAGGTGGAGAATCGCGTCAAACGCTTTTACCGCGACGAAGTGGGTGAACTGACGCTGCGGCAAAATAACTGGTGGTCAGCGTCGCGCAACGGCGATCGCCTGCTGGTGTATGTGCCGGACGATGAAACCAGCGCCGCGGCACTACAGCAGTTGATCAATCCCTGATGCGCTATGCCTTGCTGGTCAGCGCCGGAATCGGTGTCTGCGGGCGGGCACTAGTTAACAGAATCTGACCCAATAAGCTGTCTTTGTTCACCACGCCATATTTCAGGTTGGTATCGAGATATTTGCGATCAAATCCCGTCAGTTTGGTCAGCGGCGGCAACACTGCTGGCAGACGATCCACCATCAGCATGCGGCTCAGCTTCACCGGGCGCCACTCCACCAGACTTTGATACAGCAACGCGCTGGCCTCGCATTTACGCAGGTAGAAGTTGTACTGATTGTTCTCACGCAACGCCTGCTGCTGCGCGATATACACCACCAGATAATCCGGTGGCGTAATGCCCTGAACAATGGTTTCGTAATCAGGCAGCGCGAGCAGACGACGGAAAAATTCATCGGCGCCTACTTCCACAATCGGCCGGAAAAAATGCAGCCAGCGCGCAATAAAGGCGTTATTTTTCGGCGCGGCCAGGAACCAGGATTCGATCACCGGATAGGCTTTATCCAGTGTGGAACTGTCGCGGTAGAAGGCGATCAGGTCATAACGATCGTCCACATTCACCGCCAGCAATTCGTCCATTGTGCGGTTGAGAATGATGGTGGCATCCATCCAGATTCCGCCATAGCGATGCAGCAACTCCAGCCGGATCACATCACTTTTATGGGAAGGACGCATATCCTGATGCACGAAGTGCAGATCGGGCAGATAGTGCTGGATGTTCAGGTTATTAATGACCGTTACCAGATAACCGGAATTTTCACGCACGATCTTGTCGACAAAAATCTGCACTTCTCGCGGCAGCGTTTCGCTTTCCCAATACATCCAAATCTGACGCGGAATGGCCGCAGGTGCGGTCTGGCGCGCAACCAAATTAATATCCTGCTCTGCGGCGGGATTGTAATCGGGCAGCGTTTGGCGTTTGGTCAGCTTTTTTTCCGCCAGTAAACCTAATGAGACCAGATGGGTTTTAAATTTATTCTTTTTCATCGTTTCTCCAGCAGCATAGCCGCCAGTTAACTACTTATTGCTGTTAAAAAAAGGCACACATCAGCCCTGCACGTAATGCTGCAGAAAGCCGATAAAAGCCCGGAAAATTGGCTCAAAACTATCAAACAGCCCTCATCGCGACAATTTAATAAACCCCGAAAACCTCACTTTAAGAGAATACGCAGGTATTTCGTGGGACTGCGCTGGCTTTGTGAAACGTTACGCAAAGCCGAACAACTTAGGTGAACGGTTAAAAATAATACTGGATATATAAACAGTGATGCGTATACTTATTCAACAGCTACAAGGCTGAGTAAGTCTGCAAGAGGTGATAATGATGATGATCTCAACGGAAAGTCTGTCTGCTTTGAATGCATCGATGATGATGAGCAGCCGCGAAATTGCCCATGTCACGGGCATCACGCACGGCGAAGTGAAGCGCCTGGTTAAAAGCCTGGAAACCGCACAGCGTCTTTCCCAACCTT
Source organism: Pantoea sp. S18 (assembly GCF_045689705.1). Classification (NCBI taxonomy): domain Bacteria; kingdom Pseudomonadati; phylum Pseudomonadota; class Gammaproteobacteria; order Enterobacterales; family Erwiniaceae; genus Pantoea; species Pantoea sp. S18. The sequence continues at coordinate 911,504 of NZ_CP142689.1, forward strand.
TGACGGTGAATCTGTATGAGCATCAGGGTGAAGTGCGTCAGGAGTTTCATCTCAACAAACGCGATTCATTACTTGCCGTTGCCCGGCTTTCGCCTGGCTTCACTGCGGAATTACTCGATCTCTGGCAGCAGCGCGAACAATTTACCCATCTGCCTGATTTCACTAATCCGGCGGAAGCGGCCCGCGCCTGGGCGGAACAGTTTGAGCAGCGCCGGGCGGCTGAGCAGCAACTCGCGTTGTCTGCACCCAAGGCTGAATTTTTTGATCGCTTTGTTGAGATCGAAGATTCGCTCGGCTTTCGTCAGCTGTGCAAGATGTTGAAGGTCAAGGAAACCGAGTTTCGTGAGTTCCTGTTAGAACGCAACATCATGTATCGCGAAAAAGGCACGCTGGCACCGCAGCAGCATCATTTGCAAGCGGGTTATTTCACCTTACGATCTGGGCGTGGCGAGAATCAACATGCTTTCTCACAAGCGCGTTTTACCGCCAAAGGCGTGAAATGGGTGGCCAGTTTATGGGCGGGACATCTGTCGGCTCAGCCGAAAAGTGTGGCTGCTTGAGGGGAGATTCGGGCCGCCATGAATGGCGTAATGCTCGTCAGTTAAGCGCCTTTCGGTCACCATAAATGGCGACCCTACAAAGGTTTGGCGCGTTTTTCGTAGGGTGCGCATTCATGCGCACCTGCATACATATGCAAATCAATGTTCAACTGAGCGGCATTATGCCATTCATGGCGACCCGACGAATTACAGTGTCATCAGCATCTCATGCCACGCCATGCCGCCGTGGTCTGACTCGGACGGTTTGACGTACTGATAGCCCCATTTTTTATACAGCTCGACGTGCTGGGTTTTGCACATCAGATGAATGGTTCGCTTATCCATTTTCTTCATCAGGTCGATAAACTCGCGCATCAGCAGCGACGCATAACCTTTGCCCTGATAAGCAAGATCAAGCACCACCGACATAATTACGGCGTTCGGTGCTGCGGGATCGTGGCCGATTAACTCTTTGAATGCTTCATCCGACATCACCACATCCCACGCGCAACCGGCGTTGATGAAACCAATCACCTTGCCCTCGGTTTCCAGACATAAAAATCCCTGCGGATACTGCGTGATGCGGGTAGCAATCTTTTCACGCGTGGCGGCTTCATCACCTTCATAAGCCTCAATCTCAATCGCGTAACAACGATCCACATCGGCCAGGCTGGCTTCTCTAAATACTAACGTCGACACAACTAAACCTCTTCGAGTCACTCCTGAACAGCGGTCATTCTAACAGGCCGAATGTCCCGGTGCGCATAAATGCGTACAAGGTTGCCATTAATGGCAACCCTACGGGATTTGCAACGATTGTGAGTTAAGAATACGCACTGCTGCTGCAGCGCGGGTGTTGAGGCGACATCCCAAACCGTTGAGCGAATGAGGGATTCCAGGGCGAGCCGCATGGATGCGGCGAGAGGTGGCGCTGAGCAGGAGCGAATCGACACCGGTCCGTCAGGAATCGTGAATGAGTGAAGGTACCGCGAAGCGGCGGGTTGGGCTGGCGCAAGGCCCGGGAGTGCAGAGGGCGCGGCCAGGCGCTCTCTGCTCGGTCGCCGCACGTAGGTATTGCAACTGCCTCAGCAAATGGCGAACGAAAGTTGCTCTGTGCTAAACTGAGCGGCCTTACGCCATTCATGGCGACCAAAAATTGTTACTCCAGCGTCACAACTCGGTTTTCCCGCGCACTGACAAAAGCCGCATCCAGCACCGCTAACACTTCAATCGCCTGCTCAGTAGTCACCGGCGGTTCGGTGCCGTTGCGCACCGCGTCGGCAAACGCTTCATAATAGGCATGATAAGCGCCCTGCTCCGATGGCACCGCTTCGTCGCCTTCAGCATGATGCAAAATGCCCCAACGATCGCGCTGCTCGTAGCCCCAACCCGCTAAATCATCCACCGGACGTTTACCGGCAAAAATCGCCTGCGCCTGCACATCAGTGCCTTGCGACAGATAGCTGCCCTTTTCGCCGTACAAGCGCAGTTCGCGGCAAACCATGCGATTGAGTTTGGTGGCAGAAACATAGGAGTGCGTGCCGTTGTGATGCGTTAGCGTCAGCACAAAACTGGCATCGGTAGGACCTTCCAGTAATTCGACAATATCCAACTGCGCATACACCGATTTCACCGGACCCATCAGCCAGATAGCCTGGTCCACGATGTGGCTACCGAGATCGCGCAAAAGCCCGCCAGTTTCACCGCCTTCCAGCGTCAACGCGTCATCAAAATCCATGCGGTTATGCAAGCGCCAAACTTTGCCAACTTGCTGTTGTTCAATGACTTTCTTCAGCGTCAGAATATCAGCGTCATAACGGCGGTTGTGATAGACGCTCAACACCACGCCTTTAGCAGCGGCCGCAGCAGCCAGTTCCCGCCCGGTTTTGGCATCGGGTGCGAAGGGTTTATCCGCGATCACCGCCACACCGGCGTCAATCGCTTCCAGAACCAGTTCACGGCGGGTTTGCGGTGGCGTAGTGATGGTGACGATATCCACGCCCGCCGCCAGCATTTCAGTCAGGCTGGCGAAGATCGGCACATCGGGATAGTCCGCATTTGCTTTTGCGATGGTCGCAGGCGCGCGTGCAACAATGCCCGCCAGCTCTAATCCGTTTGCTGCTTCAATGAAAGGTGCGTGGAAATGTTTGCCGCCGGTACCGTAACCCACAATGCCAATTTTCATGCTGTCTCCGTGAAAGATCGTTAGTGTCGAGGCTAATGATAGTTGCTGTAGCCTGAGCGGGTAGAATTTAATAAATCACATGTATTAAATTTTTATAGTTCTGAACGTTTTTTTTACGGCTTTTTTACGGGCAGGTCGGATAACTTATTTTCATCGACAGCGTGAAGGATGTGTATCAAAGAAAATAATGAGCGGCATCATTCAATTATTATTACGCCACCCTCTTTCAAATCCCCTGCCAGATATTAATAACGGGCAGATTAAGCAACGGGTAAAAAATATGTCAGGCTTAATATTGGTATCACACAATCAAAACAACCACTCAACGCTTTCATGTATTTATGAAAGTATATTGACGCGGCGTGGGGGCATGTGGGTGAAATGGAGTGGCGAGTTTGAATCTTTTACCACTGAACCTCATCGTGAGCTGAATTTTACTAGCGGTAAACACTTCGACACGCTGACTTTCCGCTTAACCAAATCAGAATATGAAGAAGGTTATCACCAATATATCCATCAGGGATTATGGCCGGTATTTCATCAGCGTCCCGATATGGCGCGCTTTTCTACCAGCAGCCAAATCGGTTATATGAAACTGAATGAAACTTATACACGCGCCATTAGTGAATATGCCATGCCCGATGATGATATTTGGTTACAGGATTATCACCTGATTCCCAGCATTAAAATGCTGCGCGATGTCGGCCTGATAAATCGCATTGGTTTCTTTTTCCATCAACCTTTCCCGGCGGGACAATCATTTGAATCGGTGCCGAACTGGCGCTATCTGGCCGATTCCCTATTATGCGCCGATCTGATTGGTTTCCAGACCACCCACGACATGAACAATTTCACCGCCTGGATTGAATCCCGATTCCGTTGCGAACGCCAAACACCTTACACGCTGCGTATTCATGGCCGCCAGATTCGCGTCGGCGTATTCCCGGTGGGCATTGATACCACCGAAACCAGCGCGCTGGCTGAAAGTAATAGCTGCCAGTATATGGAGCAGCAGTGTCGCGACACCCTACCGGAGAATCTCATCCTCAGCGGCGGGCATTTTGACGACAGCACTGGCACGCCCTACCGTATTAGCGCGATAGAAGTTTTACTGCGTCAACACGAGGAGTATCACCACAAGTTTTCGTTGGTGCAGCTGGCTTCAGCGGCGTCAGGCTACAGCCATCGCATCAAGGCGTTGTCGCGCGATTTAGAAACCCGCTGCGGCGAAATGAACGGCGTGCACGGCGAGCTGAACTGGTATCCGGTGAGTTATTTGAGCAATCACTATTCACGTGAAGAGCTGTACGGATTTTACCGTGCGGCGCGCGTGGCGCTGGTTACACCACTGATAGCCGGAATGAGTTTGATGGCGAAAACCTATGTCGCCGTGCAGGATCATGCTAATCCCGGCGTGCTGATTTTGTCGCAGTTTGCCGGCGCCGCCGAGCAAATGCAGGGCGCGCTGTTGGTGAATCCTTACGATCCCGACGCCATCGCCGATGCCATTCATACCGCGCTCATCATGCCGCTTTCAGTGCGTCGCGAACGTCACGCCAGCCTGCTAAAAAATCTGCATCTGCATGATTGCCACAAATGGGCTGAAAGCTTCATTTACGCTCTGGAGCCACGAGAACAGGAATTCGATTTAACGCTAAAGTCGAGTGCGATGATTTCCAATGGTTTTAGCGGACGATTGCGTTATTGATTCAAAATGGATGAGGCCGCCTGCGGGCGGCCATCATCCCGGACGTTATTGCGCCGCCGGAAAATTACGCTTTATCGGCGCAAACTCTTCCACGCTTTTCCCCAGCAGACGTTGCGGGCGGTAATCGCTGAGCAGGTCACTTGCTACATCGCTGACGAGCTCTTCAGCCACCAGCTTGCCAATCAATGGTGAAAGCGTGATGCCGCTGTGCGTTACCGCCACATAGACGCGCTGATGTGCTGTGACATAACCGATTGCCGGTAAACCATCGGCAGGTCGGGCACGTTGGCCTACGACGATTTGTTCAATTTGCAACTCGCCCGCATCCGCAAACAGCGCGTGATAACGCGCGCGGAACTGCGCGGCGATATCGCTGGTGATTGATGGTGGTGCAGCAGAATCGGCCAGGTGATCCAGCTCTAACGCTTGCAGCAGCAAACGTCCGCCGCCGTCCGGGCGTACGTTGAGTTGCGGAGAGATGAGATTGGCACTGAGCGACAGCGGCTGCGGCGCGGTGCGCACCAGAAAACTGCAGGCCACGGCGTTCGGTTTGCTGGTATCCAGCAACGCCAGGTTGAGTCCGAGTGAATTCAGCAGCTGATTGGCCCAGCGTCCGGTGGCTAACACGATACGATCGCCCTGCCACTGCTCGCCGTTTTCCAGATCCAGCGTAACGCGATCGGCACTTTCACTGATGCTGTTGATACGCTGATGCTGATACAGCAGCGCGCCGCGCGCTTTCGCTTCGGACCATAAGCGCGCCAGATAGAGCGCCGGATGCAGCACCGATTCTGTCGGGAAGTGCCATACGCTGCCGCTAATGGCCTGCGCCTGCAGCTCCGGGATATCGCGCAGCACATCTGCGGGCGACGCTTCACGCGCCACATATCCCGCTGATTGCAGCGACGTCGCACGCTGCAGCAGACGTTGCTGCGCATCGCCCTCGGCGGCCCATTCCCATGTACCGCCGGTTTCCAGCCAGCGCAACCCGTTCGGCTGCGCGTGCTGCAATTTGAGATGCTCTTCCATCGAGAGCGCATTAAGCAGGTGATAACTTTGCGGCTGTTTACCGTTGGAGTTCACCCAGGCAAACGTGGTGCTGCTGGTGCCCGCACCAATGTGTTGTTGTTCGAAAACGGTGACTTCAACGCCCTGCAACGCTAAGGCGCGCGCCACCGCTAATCCGATAACGCCGCCGCCAATAATGGCAATTTTCTGTGCTGTCATAATGGGCTCCTGAATTGAGTGCCGCTATCATAACAGCCTGGCTGAGCGTAAATTGCTATTACTAAATAGGGATAATTTATCTGGATATAAGAATTTCATCTTTATCCGGATACTTAAATTATACCGATGTCAGAATCTTCCCATCAGCAAAATAGGCCAACAAATTCTCCAGCACATTATTGGTCATTTGCGCACGCGTTTCATGAGTTGCACTGGCAATATGCGGCGTTAAAAGCACATTTTCCAGTTCACGTAGCGCGGGATTAATTTTCGGTTCATCCGGATAAACATCCAGCGCGGCACCTTTAATGGTTCCCTGTTGCAATGCAGCGATCAGGTCGGGTTCATGGATTACCGTGCCACGCGCAATGTTGATCACTACGCCCTGTTTGCCGAGCGCCGTCAGCACTTTGGCATTTACCAGCTGAAAATTCTCTTTGCTGCCCGGCAGGGCCAGCACCAGAAAATCGCTAAAGTCAGCAAGTTGCTCGATGTTGTCGCAGCGCTTAAAGCTGACGTCTTTCGCCGAACGCGCGGTATACGCCACCTCCATGCCAAACGCTTCGGCACGGCGCGCAATCGCTAAGCCAATCGCGCCCAATCCGGCGATACCGATTCTTTTTCCGCTGGCGCGGCTGGAGAGCTCAACGCCGTTATTTTCCCATGCACCGGATTTGGCAAACTGATGGTAAGCCACCAAATTACGCGAGAACGCCAGCGTTAACGTCAGCGCCAAATCGGCGACATCGTCTGTCAAAATGTCACGTGTGATGCTGACCTGAATATCGTGTGCGGCCGTGTATTTCAGGTCGATACGATCGGTGCCGACGCCGAATACGGCAATCGCTTTACACGCTGGCAATTGCTCCAGCAGTGCAGTTTCAACCCCGACATCGCCACGCGTGACGATGGCTTTGATTGCTTTACCATGCTGCTGAATAAATTGCGCTGCGTCTTGCTGCTCATATAAGCGATGGCAGTGGAAATGTTGCGTGAGTTTACTATCTAACTGCGGCATCAGCGGCTGAATAATCAGCACGGCAGGTTTGGTATTCGTCATTTTATTGTCCATTAGCGGTATTTATTTACCACCAGCCTAACGGAGTTATTTATGTTACGGCGTTGCTGTTACTTATTTCGCTAATAAGATCACGCTGAAATAAATGCCATGCAGCAGCATAGCGATTCAATCGTTGCTAAATTAGAAAACGAAACTTGTCTAATGCGCTTACTGTCATCGGTAAACCTTGTCGTAATAGCGAGTCCAGATAAACCGTGACGCCCATTACTGGATGTCTGAAACTGGCTCGTTGCGCACTCACTGCTTTCAAAACCAGCGCCTGATTCAAGTCGAACAAATCCATGATGAATTCGTCAGGGTGAAGGGCTTCAATATCGAATTCAGCCATCAGCTTTCCTGGGAAATCCTTCAGGTTCATGGTGACAATGACTTCAGCCTTGCAGCGTATAGCAGCCGCGACAACATGGCGGTCATCAGGATCTGGCAATGTAATGCCTGCAATAAGCGATTCAAATCCCGACACCATTGCGTCAGGAAGCGCTTTATTCATCAATGCCTGAGTTCGTAGCAACTGATCGTCAGTGATCTCTGGTCTGTTGATACGTAAATTACGCTGCCATTCATCCTGAATGGTGGCCGTCCATTTTGGCTGGTATAACCCCGTCAGACCGAGACGAAGCAAAACATCGCGCAGTATCGATGGATACAACACACACGCATCCAGTACAACCGCATAAGGTGAATGGTTCATCAGTAGAAATTGAGATCCTGTCCCTGGTCGGCCAATTCCTGCATTGCCTCATTACTCTCTTGCGCACGTTTATCTTTGAATTGCATAAGATCAGCAAAAAGCACTCGACGATGGCGACCTGTTTTATGGTAGGGAAGCTGACCTTGCTCTAACAGTTTCACCAGATGTGGGCGTGAAACGTTTAAAATATTCGCCGCTTCCTGCGTAGTTAATTCTGCGTGTACAGGAACAACCTGAACCGCATTTCCCACCGCCAACTCACCTAAAACAGCCATCAGTAGTGTCAGAGCTGACGTTGGCAGTTCAATCTGATGCGTTTCGTTGTCTGCATCCTGAATAGTTATTTTTTGTGTTTCCTGCTTGGTGGATAGATACGTTGCGAGCTCCCTCTGTCCGCGCAAAGCGGCCTCAATCTCCTTCGGAGCCGGAAGGCTCAAGCTATCCAGAATTGAGTTTTTCATGCGTTTTCCAATTAATTGTTTGTGGTTGCTAATTGCAGTCACAGAATAATAATCGCAATAAACGAAACAAGCAACATTCGAAATAAACGAAACGTAGATTAACCACACGGCCCTCGCTGGCGAACTCACCTTACGCAGTCTACGGTTAATCAAAAAGCATAAAAAATTCACCAACCATGGATAGCCATTATGACCACCCATGTCGACACCACAGCACATCAGACAAGCGAACTCCTTCAGCTGCAGCAAATTTTACAGGCGCATCTTGAACATTTATTGCCTGCGGGACAGCAAAGCGATCGCGTGCGTGCCGCGATGCGTGCCGGTACGCTGGCGCAGGGTAAGCGCATCCGTCCTTTATTACTGCTGCTGGCAGCGCGCGATATGGGTTGCGAGCTGACGCAAAATGGCGTTCTCGATCTCGCCTGTGCAGTGGAAATGGTACATGCGGCATCGCTGATTCTGGATGACATTCCCTCGATGGATAACGCGCAGATGCGTCGTGGTCGCCCTACCGTACACCGCGAGTTTGGTGAAAACGTGGCAATCCTCGCCGCCATCGCGCTGCTGAGTCGCGCATTTGAAGTGATTGCCATTGCACCCGGTTTGCCTGCCATGCATAAGTCTGAAGCGATTGCCGAACTCTCTGCTGCCGTCGGCCTGCAAGGTCTGGTGCAAGGTCAGTTCCAGGATCTGCACGACGGTGCGCAGAGCCGCAGCCCGGAAGCGATCGCCCTGACCAACGAACTGAAAACCAGCGTGCTGTTTCGCGCTACGCTGCAAATGGCGGCGATTGCCGCTGACGCTTCACCGCAGGTGCGGCAACGTCTTAGCTTCTTCGCCCAGGATCTCGGCCAGGCGTTTCAGCTGCTCGACGACCTCGCCGACGGTTGCAAACACACGGGTAAAGATGTGCATCAGGATCAGGGCAAATCCACGCTGGTACAGATGCTCGGTGCTGACGGCGCGGAACGTCGCTTACGCGATCACCTGCGTAGCGCCGATGCACACCTTGCCTGCGCCTGCCATCGCGGCATCGCCACTCGCCAATATATGCACGCGCTGTTTAATCAACAGCTAGCGATGTTCAACTGAGCGCGGCTCCGCCGGTGGGCCACTTTGCGGTGATCGCGCCGCCGCTTTACAGCCACTTTCACGCGTTGCAGGCGTTAGCACAAACGCTGCTGCCGCGCGGCCATCGCATCACATTCATCCAGCAAGCTGATGCCCGCACTTTGCTTAGCGACGAACGCATCGATTTTGTTGCCGTCGGCCAACAGACGCATCCTGCCGGCTCGCTGGCGCCCGTGTTGCATCGGCTGGCTTCGCCGGGCGGCCTGTCGCTGTTTCGTGTGATCAACGATCTGGCGTCCTGCACCGATATGCTGTGCCGCGAACTGCCTGCGGTACTGAAAGCGTTGAACATCGATGGCGTGATCGCCGACGAAATGGAAGCGGCAGGTGGATTGGTTGCTGAAGCGCTGCATCTGCCCTTTGTTTCGGTGGCCTGCGCCTTGCCGGTCAATCGTGAAGCCGGGATTCCGCTGGCGGTGATGCCCTTCCGTTTTGCACAGGATGAGAAAGCGCTGAAACGTTTTCAGGCCAGCAGCGATATCTATGATCGCATCATGCGTCATCACGGCGAGGTGATCCTCAAACACGCGCGGGCGTTTAATTTGACGGAGCGGCGCGGATTACATCAGTGCCTATCGCCGCTGGCACAAATCAGCCAGATGGTGCCGGCCTTTGATTTTCCACGTCAGCAATTGCCCGCCTGCTATCACGCCGTGGGACCACTGCGCGTCCCGGTTTCTCCTGCGCCGATTCATGCGCCTTGGCCGGCGCTGCGCCAGCCGGTGGTTTATGCCTCGCTGGGTACGCTGCAAGGCCATCGATTCCGGCTGTTTCTGCATCTGGCGCAGGCGTGCCGCCAGCTGCGGCTGTCGCTGGTGATCGCCCATTGCGGGGGATTAAACGCCGAACAGACGCATCAGCTGGAGCTCGCTGGCGCGGCGTGGGTGACGGATTTTGTCGATCAACGTGCCGCCCTGCAGCACTCACAGCTGTTTATCACTCATGCCGGTTTAAACAGCGCGCTGGAAGCACTGGAATGCGGCACGCCGATGCTGGCGCTGCCGATTGCTTTTGATCAGCCCGGCGTGGCGGCGCGCATTGAGTGGCATGGCGTCGGTCGCCGCGCATCGCGCTTCAGCCGCGTTCATCAACTGGAGCAACATTTGCAACAGCTGCTAACCGACGATCGTTACGCGCTACGGATGCCAGCGATACAGGCACAACTGCAGCGCGCAGGCGGTTGCCAGCGTGCGGCTGACATCGTCGAGCAGGCGCTGTGCCAGCAGCAAGTTGTGCTGGCGGAGGCGACCTGATGCGCGCGCAATACGATGTGATTTTGGTCGGCGCTGGACTGGCGAATGGCTTGATTGCGCTGCGCCTGCGTCAGTTGCAGCCGCAGCTGAAATGCCTGCTGCTGGAGAGCGACGCGCATCCGGCCGGTAATCATACCTGGTCGTTTCATCACAGCGATCTCAGTGCCGAACAACTGCGTTGGCTGCAACCGCTGATTACGGCGCGTTGGCCCGGTTATCAAGTGCGTTTTTCTGCGCTGCGCCGCAATCTGGATGGGGATTATTGCTCCATCGCGTCAGGCGATTTTGCCCGGCATCTTTACGCGGCGATGGGTGACGATCTGTGGACAAACACAGCCGTACAACAGGTAAAACCCACGCAGGTGACGCTGGCGGATGGTCGTGAGCTTGATGCGCAAGTGGTAATTGATGGTCGCGGCCTGCAGCCGACGCCGCATCTGCAGCTGGGTTATCAGGTGTTTCTTGGACAAGAGTGGCAGCTGGCGCAGCCGCACGGCTTGCAACAGCCGATCCTGATGGATGCCACCGTCGATCAGCAAGCGGGCTATCGGTTTGTTTACACGCTGCCGCTCAGCGCCGATCGGCTATTGATTGAAGATACCCATTACGTTAACCAGCCCGCGCTGGCAGAGCACACCGCTCGTCAGCACATCGCCGACTATGCCAAACAGCAAGGCTGGCGGCTTAGCACGCTGCTGCGTGAAGAGCATGGCATTTTGCCGATTACCCTGAGCGGCGATATCGATCGATTCTGGCAACAGCAGCGCGGCCAACCGTGCAGCGGCCTGCGCGCCGGGCTGTTTCATGCCACCACCGGTTACTCCTTGCCGTCCGCCGTGGCGCTGGCGGAGTTAGTAGCAGCGCTGTTGCCCACCGATGCCAGTACGCTCAGCCAATACATCGAACGCTTTGCCCGTCAGCAGTGGCGCGAGCAGCGATTTTTCCGCCTGCTGAACCGCATGCTGTTTTTGGCCGGCAAGCCGCAGCAGCGCTGGCGCGTGATGCAACGCTTTTACCGGCTTGATGCCGGGTTAATTAGCCGCTTTTACGCCGGGCAACTGCGCCTGCGCGATAAAACGCGAATTCTGTGCGGCAAGCCGCCGGTGCCCATCGGTGAAGCGCTGCGTGCGCTGTTGAATTCTGTCGAACCAGGGAAGAAAAAATGAAACGCACTTATGTGATTGGCGCAGGCTTTGGCGGCCTGGCGCTGGCGATTCGCCTGCAAGCGGCGGGCATACCAACCACCTTACTCGAGCAGCGTGACAAACCGGGCGGACGCGCCTATGTGTTTGAGGATAGCGGCTTTACCTTCGATGCCGGACCAACGGTGATCACCGATCCCAGCGCGATTGAAGAGTTGTTCACGCTGGCGGGAAAATCGCTAAGTGATTACGTCGAGCTGATGCCGGTAACGCCTTTCTATCGCCTGTGCTGGGAAGATGGCAAACAGCTCGATTATGACAACAATCAGCCGCTGCTGGAGCAGCAGATCGCCACGTTCAATCCGCAAGATGTTGCAGGCTATCGTCAGTTTCTCGCCTATTCGCGCGAAGTGTTTAAAGAGGGTTATCTGAAACTCGGTACGGTGCCGTTTCTGCAGGTGCGTGACATGCTGCGCGTCGCGCCGCAGCTGGGGCGTTTGCAAGCCTGGCGCAGCGTCTACAGCATGGTGGCGAAATTTATTCAGGACGATCATCTGCGTCAGGCATTTTCCTTTCACTCATTGCTGGTGGGCGGTAATCCTTTTGCAACGTCATCGATCTATACCTTAATTCATGCGCTGGAGCGTGAATGGGGCGTGTGGTTTCCGCGTGGCGGTACCGGCGCGCTGGTGCAGGGCATGGCGCAACTGTTTGAGGACCTGGGCGGCGAGCTGTTACTGAATGCCGAAGTGAGCCAGCTGGAAACCAGCGGCAACCGCATTAGCGGCGTTCAGTTAGAGGACGGACGACGCTTCGATGCCGCTGCTGTGGCCTCCAATGCCGACGTGGTGCATACCTACGACAAACTGCTGCGCCATCATCCGCTGGCAATCAAACGTGCGACATCGCTGAAGCGTAAGCGCATGAGCAACTCGCTGTTTGTGCTCTATTTTGGCCTTAATCAGCCGCATGAACAGCTCGCGCATCACACCGTCTGTTTCGGTCCGCGCTATCGTGAGTTGATCGATGAGATTTTTAACAGCAGCCAGCTGGCAGAAGATTTTTCACTTTACCTGCACGCGCCCTGCAGCAGCGATCCGTCGCTGGCACCGCCCGGCTGCGGCAGCTTTTATGTGTTAGCGCCGGTGCCGCATCTCGGCACCGCTGACATCGACTGGCAACAGGAAGGACCGCGCTTGCGCGATCGAATTTTTGCTTATCTGGAGCAGCACTACATGCCGGGATTACGTCAGCAATTAGTGACACACAGAATGTTTACCCCGTTTGATTTTCGCGACACGCTGCATGCCCATCACGGCTCGGCGTTCTCGCTGGAGCCGATTTTGACGCAAAGCGCCTGGTTCCGCCCGCATAACCGCGATGCCGATATCAGCAATCTTTATCTGGTGGGTGCCGGTACGCATCCGGGCGCGGGCGTGCCCGGTGTAATCGGTTCGGCCAAGGCCACCGCCAGGCTGATGCTAGAGGATCGCGCCGAATGAATCGACAGCCTTTACTTGAGCAAGTGACACAAACCATGGCGGTCGGCTCGAAGAGTTTCGCCACCGCCGCCAAGCTATTTGATGCACCGACGCGCCGTAGCACGCTGATGCTCTACGCCTGGTGTCGTCACTGCGACGATGTGATTGATGGGCAAACGCTGGGTGAAGGCGGCACGCAGCATGCTGTCGAAGACGCGCAGGCACGTATGCAGCATCTGCAGATTGAAACGCGTCGCGCCTACAGCGGTGCGCACATGGATGAACCGGCGTTTAGGGCGTTTCAGGAAGTGGCGATCATTCACCAGCTGCCTCAGCAACTGGCGTTTGATCATCTGGAAGGCTTCGCCATGGATGCACGCGACGAACACTATGCCAGCTTCGACGATACGCTGCGCTACTGCTATCACGTCGCGGGCGTGGTCGGTTTGATGATGGCGCGCGTGATGGGCGTGCGCGACGAAGCGGTGCTCGATCACGCCTGCGATTTAGGACTGGCGTTCCAGCTCACTAACATTGCGCGCGATATCGTTGAAGATGCCGAAAATGGCCGCTGCTATCTGCCACAAACCTGGCTCGATCAGGCGGGATTACGCGCCGATACGCTGACAGCGCCGCAACATCGCGCGGCGCTGGCCACGCTGGCAGCGCGTTTAGTGACGGAAGCGGAACCCTATTATCACTCGGCGCGATCCGGCTTACCGGGCTTGCCGCTGCGCTCGGCGTGGGCCATCGCTACGGCTCGCGGCGTTTATCGCGAAATTGGGGTGAAAGTTCAGCATGCCGGTGTGCACGCCTGGGATTCACGTCAGCGCACCAGTAAAGGTGAAAAACTGGCGCTGCTGGTGAAAGGGGCAGGTTTGGCGATCACTTCGCGCGTGTCTCGTCCTGAACCGCGTCCGGCTGGTCTGTGGCAGCGTCCTCGTTGATTTTACGTCCGTGACGCTGGCGCAGCGTGGCTTGCAGCTTATTCAGCGGTGGCGCGTAGAGGAAACCAAATGACACGCAGCCTTCACGCCCGCGCACCGCATGATGCATGCGGTGCGCCATGTATAAGCGCTTAAGATAGCCTTTGCGCGGGATGTAGCGGAACGGCCAGCGTTGATGCACCAGGCCATCGTGCACCATGAAGTAGAGCGCACCGTAAGTCGTCATTCCGGCACCAATCCACTGCAGCGGCCACATGCCTTGCACACCGACATAAATCAGCACAATCGCCAGTACCGCAAACACCACCGCATAAAGATCGTTGAGCTCAAACTTACCGCTGTGCGGTTCATGGTGCGACAAATGCCAGCCCCATCCCCAACCGTGCATGATGTATTTATGCGACAGCGCCGCGACGATTTCCATCACCACCACGGTTGCCAACAAGATAAGCACGTTCCATAACCAGAGCATTGTTCGTCCATTTGTGGAAAAGGGAAATACTAAAGGTGGACGCGGATGAGCGATGGCGCAAGCTGAGAAAATAATTACAGATCATCCAGCGTTACGTTTACAGGCTGCGGATTTCGTAAGCGCTCACGCACTATCTCCACTAATTCGGCGTCTTCATCACTTAATAAGGTTTTCTTAAAAGGCAGTCTTTCATTATCAGCAATGTATTCCAGGGTCTGGCGCAATGCCTCTGAGGGAGTAATGCCCATTTTTTCAAGCGCGGCGAAAGCACGCGCTTTTAAATCATCATCGATTCTGAGATTAATATTGGCCATAAACTCACTCGCTGTAATCACGTTTGTGCGCACAATTTTCATCTTTAATTCATCCTTATGCAAGCCGCAATTCCTGTTGATGATCATGGACGTGATTTTCAAAAAGTCCCAATCTGCTTCTTTCACCTGATCAGTAAATTGAAGAGGAAAAGCGCTTAAATGTTAAAAATCGTCTCTAAATCCATTGATGAACAACCTGTTCAGGATAATGTTTTACAACGTCCACAAGATAAAAACCTGCCTGATTCTGGTGATGTGATTAAAACTGGAAGATTGTCCGCAGAAGAACTCAGCGGCTTGCAGGAACTTAACCGAATTTCAGATCTGTGTGGGCTTTTGTCAGATGAGTACAGGACCTTCTAGCCGACTTTACATCTCCCCACTCACTCGTTAGTATTGCCCTCCTTTCAGCGGTCAATCGCCGCTGCGTAAGCGTTAACGTCAACCAACGCACCATAAGCAGACTCGGTCTGCCTCATTGCTATGGTGCGAAAATATGACCCATACCGCGTTATCTGCGAATCCTGCTCTGCGTCGTTCTGGTTTTTTCCTGTTCTTACTGCTGCTCACAGCGGCCAACTTGCGCACGCCAATTACCGCGGTCGGCCCGGTGCTGGAAAACATCCGGCTGACGTTTGGCTTGAGCGCCAGCGCGGCGGGCGTGATCAACTTCTTGCCGCTGTTGATGTTCGCTACCTTAGCGCCACCCGCCGCGTGGTTCGGCAACCGTTTTGGTCTCGAGCGCAGTTTATGGGGCGCATTGCTGCTCATCACGTTGGGATCGATTCTGCGTATCAGCGGCAGTGAATCTGCATTGTGGGCGGGAACCATCATCCTGAGCTCGGGGATTGCGGCGGCCAACGTGCTCCTGCCGCCGCTGATTAAGCGTGATTTCACCGAACACACCGCGCGATATGTTGGCTTGTACGCGATGACCATGGCAATCACCGCCAGCATTGCGTCGGGCGTGGTGGTGCCGCTGGCAGAGCTGAGCAGCGCGGGCTGGCGACTCTCATTAGCAGTGTGGCTGGTTCCGGCGATTGTCGCGCTGTTAGCCTGGCTGCCGTACCTGAAAAAACCCGCCTCTCAGGCAAAAAACAGCGCCAACAGCACGTCAACGCGCTCACCGTGGCGCGCGGCCTTAGGCTGGCAGGTTTCGCTGTTTATGGCCTGCCAGTCGCTGGTGTTTTACACCCTGATTGGCTGGTTTACGCCTTTTGCGCAAGACAGCGACATTAGCCAGCTGGAAGCGGGCGGCATGCTGTTCGTCTATCAAATTGTGGCCATCGTTTCGAATCTGGCCTGCATGAGTGCACTGAAGAAAATGCGCGATCAGCGGGCGATTGGTTTTCTCGCCTCACTGTCGATTTTTGTCGCTGTCGCCGGACTGTTATTGGCACCGAATTATGCGCTGCTGTGGCTGATTCTGGCGGGATTAGGCGCTGGCGCATCAATGGTGATTTGCCTGTCGCTGTTTAATTTGCGCACCCATGATCATTTGCAGGCGTCGAGATTGTCAGGCATGGCGCAGTGCGTCGGTTACGGATTAGCGGCGCTGGGCCCGCTCTGTTTTGGCCTGCTGCATGATGTCAGCGGCAACTGGCAGTGGCCGCTGATGCTGCTGTTAGTGATTGCGGGGTTGCAGATGATTGTGGCTACGCTGGCTGGGCGTGCGCGGGTTATTTAACCTGGAAATCATCCAGCGTGGTGCGGGTCAAGGGATCCTGCTGGGTGGCGCTTAAAAGCGAATCGAGCAAACCCGGAAAACGGGCATCGAGATCGTCGCGTCGCAGCGACAGCAGGTTTTCACGTCCTGAGGGTTTCTGCCAGATAATGCCGCCCTCACGCAGCACGCGCCAGTGATGAGTTAAGGTGGATTTGGAGACGCCTTTCAGCAACGAGCCGCAGGTGTGTTCACCGCCGTCCGCCAGAATGCTGATCACCGTCATGCGCATCGGATTGCCCAACGCCGCCAGCACATTCTCTAGCCTGATTTCGTCGCGCTGTGGGTGGTTTTCCAGCATGGCGTGCCTCTGAATAGTGGATAGAACCACGAATTATCAGGCAGGCAAGGCTTGATGTACAGAACACGGCGAGCGGTTGCCCGCCGTGGGTTTGACATTACTGGCTAATGGTTTGCTTGAGCGCCGCAATCGAGGAGGTCACGCCCGCTTCCACCGACATGGTGAGATCTTCCATCTCCAGCGATACCCAATCGTTGTAGCCCATCATGCGTACCACCGAGAAGAACTCTTTCCACCACTGCAGATCCTGGCCGCAACCAACGGCAACATAGTTCCACGCGCGATTGGCGACATCTTCCACCGGCTTGGTTTCCAGCAGACCGTTGATGTCCACCAGCCCGCGCTCCAGACGCACATCTTTGCCGTGGCAGTGATGAATTGCCGGGCCAAGCGCGCGCGCTGCGGCAATCGGGTCCGCGCCCATCCACAGCAGGTGGCTGGGATCGAGGTTCAGGCCGACCATATCACCGACCGCGTCGCGCAGACGGAACAAGGTTTCCGGATTCCACACCAGCATCGAACTGAAATTCTCCAGCGCAAACTTCTCCACGCCGCTGTTTTTGGCGCGCTGCACCAGCCCCTGCCAGTAAGGAATCGCTACCTCATTCCACTGATAATCGAGGCAGTTTTTCAGCGTCGGCGGCCAGCTCACGGTATAAGTGATCCAGTTTGGAATGGTGTCGTGCGGGCTGGCGGGCGGCAGGCCGCTCATCATCACGATTTTCTTCACGCCCAATTCACCGGCCAGCGCTAGCGCGTTTTCGGTATCACGCTTGTGCTTGCTGCCCAATTCGCCCGGATCGAGCGGATTACCCGACACGTTCAGCGCCGCAATCGACATGCCGCGACTCTCCAGCGCCTGCAGCAGCTGTTGACGCTGTGTGGCACTCGCCAGCAACTCTTCGGTACGCAGATGCGGTGCCGGTGACCAGCCACCGGTCGTCATCTCAACGCCGTAAACACCCAGTTCCAGCAATTTATCCAGCATCTGTTCAAACGGCAGATGACCCAGGCTATCAGTACAAAACGAAAGTTTCATGGCATTCCTTATTCGTAATTAACCCAGCTCGCGCCGTTGTCCGCAGAACGCACGCAGTTTTCGATCCAGCGCACACCTTCAATCCCAGCGTTAATATCGGGATAAATCAGGTTATCGAGGGTTTTTTGGTCGCCCTGTTGAGTGGCGTGAATGGCAATGGCAAATTTCAGATAGATGTTGGCCCAGGATTCCGCCAGACCTTCAGTATGCAGCGCGCCCAAACGTTCATCCGCCAGAGCGCTTTCATGCAGGTACGGCATGCCGTGATGCATGATCTGATTCGGCTGTCCCTGCACTTCATATTTCAGCTCGCCAGGGTTGTAGTCGCTCCACTCCAGACTAGCGCGTGAACCAATCACGCGAATGCTTTGGCTGTCCATCGAACCGGCATTGATCGATGAGGCCCACATGCGCCCTACCGCGCCGTTGTCGTAATGCATCAGCACCATGGCGTTATCTTCCAGAGGCGCACGCGACGGAATAAAGCTCTGGCGATCGCACAGCAGTGATTTCACTTTCAGCTCTGGCAGCACCAGCTGTGAGATGTAGAAGGTGTGCGTAGAGATATCGCCGAGTACAAACGACGGACCGGCAATCTTAGGATCGACGCGCCATTTTTGCGCTTCGCTGAATTTGTCGGCGCTGTCATTGGCGCTGAAGCCGTGGGTGTATTGCAGCTCCACCATGCGCACATCACCAATTTCGCCATTGGCGATCATCGCCCGCATCTGCATCAGCAGCGGATGGCCAGAGAAACCGTAAGTTACCCCGACAATCAGCCCTTTTGCCGCCGCGAGGTCTTTGATTTCCAGCGCTTCGGCGGTGGTGAAGAACAGCGGCTTTTCACAAATCACGTGAATACCGGCATTCAGCGCCGCTTTAGTGATCTCGAAATGGGTGCCGTTTGGTGTGGCGATAGATACCACTTCAACGCCATCCTCACGCTTCGCCTCTTCGGCCAGCAGCTGCTGATAAGTGGCGTAGCAGCGATCCGCATCGAGTCCTAAGTTGACGCCAAAATCGCGGCCGCGTTCGGCATCGATATCAAAGGCGCTGGCAACCATCTGATACGCCGTGTTATCACGCAGCGCACCGCAACGATGTTTATAACCAACCTGGCTGAGGCGACCGCCGCCGATCATCGCCCAGCGCAGTGGGCGTGGAATACTCTTTTCACCGATGAGCATAACAACTCCTGTTTATTTTGCACCCGAGTGCAAAATGGGTTGAGGTAAGATGTTGGGTATTGTTTTTCTGATATTTTACTCTTTGCTACCGGGTGCAAAATGAGCCACCCAGGTGAGCCTTTAATGATGTTTCTTGCTTTGTGGTGAGCAAAATGTCGGCGAAGACGACTTTTTAGTCAATCTGGCAAAGTGCAAATCAGCGAAAGCGATCACAAAAAGTTAATGAAATGCACCCGATTGCAAAAAACGTTGCAATCGGGTGCAAAGATCAAACATAATCGCAACATCATAAAAACAGGGTTAATTGTCGCGCTTTACGCCAAATGCGTGCGCTTAGGTGTTTATTTTCCGTTGGGTTTCACGTTCAATGCTGGGGGTCTCCGCTTTTTCCCCTATGCAGGTGCTATGAGTAAACCAACCGCAAAATCCCACAAGGCCACCGCCAGCGATGTGGCAAGACTGGCTGGCGTCTCGAAATGGACGGTGTCGCGTGCCTTTACGCCCGGCGCGTCCATTTCCGAGAAAGCGCGCGAACGCGTCATCGCCATTGCCACCGAGTTATGTTATCGCCCTAATCTGCTGGCGCGCAGCCTGTCGCAGAAAAAGACTCAGATTATTGGCGTGGTGATCGACGAGCTAAAAAATCCGCACTCGATGCTGATGCTCGACACTGTCACCCGCCAGCTGCAGCAGCGCGGCTACATGGCGCTGCTGCTGAATATTGGTAGCGGTGAAAACTACCGTGCGGTGCTGTCGCTGGCCGATCAGCTGCAGGTCGATGGCATGCTGTTTCTCGGTACGGTGCTGAGTGATGAACTGATCGCCGTGGCGCGTGAAATGCACCACATTCCGCTGGTGCAGGTTTGTCGTAACAACGACGAACCCGGCATTGAAGTGGTCAATGTCGACGGATTGCAGGCGGGTAAACAGCTGGGTGAACTGCTGCTGGCGCAAGGATATACGCGCATCGGTTACATGATGGGACCGGCCACCAGCAGCCATCACACGCTGCGTTTAGAGGGTTTGCAACTTGCGCTCAACGAAGCTGGCTTAGCGCTTGAAGTCCTGCTCACCGCCGGTGAATACGCCCGCGAACGCAGTTACGACGTGTTGACCGATTATCTCAACGCACAAGCGCCCGATCAGCGGGTTGAAGCGCTGTTTTGCGAAAACGATGTGCTGGCGCTCGGCGCGCTGGCGGCACTACGCGAAGGTGCAGGCAACAAATTTATGGCGGTGGTGGGTTTCGATGACATCGACGAAGCCAGCTTGCCCGGCTGGCAGCTCACCACCTTCAGCCAGCGTATTGATTTGATCGTCACTGAAGCCCTGAACCGGCTGATTGATGAACGTGCCACTCCGGGTGGCGTTTGGTCTCAGGGAGAATTGCGTATTCGACGCTCTCACCTGAAGCCGTGAGGTAACAAGGAGGAGAGATGAAGTTGTCGTTGCATGGCGTGTCTGTTTGGTACAGCAATGCCGTCACTCAGTTACGCATCGCCCATGAGACAGGCTTTAGTGGGCTGGAAATCCTGCCAGAACATCTGTATCGCTATCTGGAAAACGGTGGCAGCTATGCTGCCTACCGCGATCTGATGGCGAAATACAGCGTCGATATTACCTGCATCAATGCGCTGAAACGCATTGGTCGCCATGAACCGCAAGCGCGAGCTGAACTGCTGCGCGAAGCGGAAAAAATCTGCCAGGCCGCGGTAGAATTGCGTTGCCCGGTAGTGCAAATCATGGCGCTGACCGAACTCGATCACCTTTCCGCTGCCGAGCGTGATGCCATCCTGCTGGAGAATATCTCCGCCATCGCCGATATCGGCGCACCGCACGGCATCAAATTCCAGATTGAAGTCGTCGCCTTCACCGCGTTCAATTCGCTGCAACACGCGCTTGACCTGATTAAACAGAGCGGCAAAGACAACCTCGGCGTGGTGGTGGATTTCTGGCACCTGCATGCTGGCGGCGGCACCACGCCTGCCGAAGTGGCGCGCATGGATAAAGATCTGATTTACGGCGTGCATTTCTGCGATGGTCGCGCAGCTAAACCGGGCGAAGCCTGGGATGAGTGGGTACAACGCGACTATGCGCCGGGCGAAGGCGATGTCGATATTGCCGCCTGGGTGGCTGCGGTGAAAGCCACCGGCTACGACGGCGTTTGGTCGCCGGAGCTGTTAAGTCCGCAAAACTGGGAAGACGATCTGTGGGATATTTCCCGTCACTGCTATGAAGATATGAATAAATATATTTATTAACATAAAGGGCGCCCGATAAACGGGTTTCCCGCGAATACGGTCACCATAAATGGCGACCCTACAACATATTCCGTAGGGTCGCCATTTATGGCGACCGTATAATAACCTACCTCTGAAAAAATAATAACGAACGCAGATTCGTCGCTAGCGCCTGCGCGCTATTTAGCGCGATGTCATTGCGTCTGAAATTTAAAACGTCGTGCTCTGTCAATATTCATTTCTTGAAGATTAAGGGATAAGAAGTATGAACCGAAGAGAAGCGCTCTTTTCGATCAGTGGAATTGTGGCATCCCTCGCCGTCGCGCCGCAACTGCGGGCGAAAGAGCTGCACAATGTCCCGCTGGAAACTAAACTCAGCCCCGATCACCTGCCGCAACCGGCATGGCAAGACGGTTATCAGGTGCTCACTAATCCGCTGGATCGCCAGAATCTGGCCGCCATTTTTGATCGTCTAATTCCCGCCGATGATCTTGGCCCATCCGCCAGTGAAGCAGGCGCAATCGAGTTCCTCGATAACCAGTTAGCCGGAGATTATGGCTCCGGCGCGGCGCTCTATTTGCAGGCGCCGCTGCATCCGGAAAATGAAGCGGCGTTGATGGGCAGCCCGCAATTTCTCACGCCACCGAAAGCGCGCTATTTAACCGGCTTAAGCGCGCTGGAAAAGTGGGCGCAGCAACAGCATCAGGCTTCATTGCATACCTTATCAGCTGAACAGATCGATATATTCCTGACGGCAATGGAAGACGGCAAGATCGATTTAGGAAAAGACGTGAATAGCCAGGCGCTGTTTGAATTAATGCTACAAAACGCGCGCGAAAGCTATTTAGCGGATCCGATTTATGGCGGAAATAAAAATATGGTGGGCTGGAAAATGATCGGTTTTCCTGGCGCACGTTATGACTATCGCCCTTATATCGAACGCCGCAACGAAAATCTGGCGCTTATTCCCGTCAGTCTGATTCCTAACGATTAAATAGCCGGAGCTGAGTCAATGTCATTAGTTAGAAATAAAGCTGACGTGGTCATCGTCGGCTTAGGTTGGGCCGGTTCGGTGATGGCGGAAGAGTTAACCCGCGCGGGACTTAACGTGGTCGCCATCGAACGCGGTGCCTGGCGCGATACCTCGACCGATTTTCCGGTCGCCATTGATGCCGATGAACTGCGTTTCCATACACGTCGCAAAATCCTGCAACCGATGAGCGTGGAAACCACCACTTTTCGCAACCACAGCGATCAGCTGGCGGCACCGGTGCGTAACTGGTCGGCGTTTCAGTTTGGCTGGAACGTGGGCGGTGCCGGCACGCACTGGGCGGGCATGTCATGGCGCTTTACGCCGTGGGATTTTGAGGTGGCGAAGCAAACCCGTGAACGCTACGGCGCGAAGAAGATGCAGGGTTTGCAACTGCAGGATTGGGGCGTGACCTACGACGAAATGGCACCGTTCTACGATCGCTTCGAGCGTATTGCGGGCACTTCCGGCATCGCGGGCAATCTCAACGGCCAGCCGCAAGCAGGCGGCAATATCTTTGAAGGCCCGCGTTCGCGCGACTATCCTACTCCGCCGCTGAAAGATACGCATTGGATGAGCAAGTACCGCAAAACCACCGAGAATATGGGTTATCACCCGTTCACGGTGCCTGCCGGTAACCTGTCGCAAGCCTATGTGAATCCACTCGGCGTCAGCATGGGTCCGTGTACGTATTGCGGCTTCTGCGACTTCCACGGCTGCGGCAACTTCTCCAAATCATCGCCGCAAGCCTGCATTCTGCCGGTGCTGATGCGCCGTCCAAACTTCACGCTGCTGACCGAAACCGAAGTGCTGCACGCCGTGAAGCATGACGATGGTAAAACGGTGAAAGGCGTGAAATTCATCACCCAGGATGGCGTGGAAGGCTTCCAACCGGCGGATATCGTCTGCATCACCGCTTATCAGATGGATAACGTGCGCCTGATGCTGCTCTCCGGCGTGGGCGAGCAATACAATCCGCTGACCGGTCGCGGCACCATTGGCCGTAACTACAACTACCAAACCTGCTCCAGCGTCACCGGCTTTTTCGATAACGAATACATGAACCCGTTCATCGGCGGCGGCGCATTGGCGGTGCAGATTGATGACTTCAACGGCGATAACTTCGACCACAGCGATCTCGATTTCATCGGCGGCGCGGGCATTATGGGCTTCTCCACCAACGGCCGTCCGATTCAGAACATGAACGGCCTGCGTCCGGGCACCAAACGCTGGGGCAGCGAGTGGAAAGCGGGCTACAAGCGCGATTACCAAACCGCCGGCACCATCTTTTGCCAGGGCACGTCGATGCCGATGCGCGAAGCCTATCTCGATCTCGATCCCAACTACAAAGACCGTCACGGCCAGCCGCTGATCCGCACCACGTTCGACTGGAACCAGAACGATGTGCGCATGGCGAAGTACGTCACCGATCGCGCCATCAACATCATGAAAGAGACCGGCGGCCAGCATATCGTGGTGGATAACCAGGCGGAGAAGAGCTGGAATCCCTACCAGCAGCATAGCTCGCACACCATTGGTGGCGCGGTGATGGGTGCCGATCCCAGCACTTCGGCGCTTAATCCGTACCTGCAAAGCTGGGATGCGCACAACCTGTTTGTGGTCGGCGCATCCGCCTTCCCGAACAACGGCGGTTATAACCCCACCATCACCATTGGTGCACTGGCGGTGCGCGCCGCGCAGGCGATCCACCAGAAGTACATCAATAATCCGGCACCGCTGGTGGGGGCGTAATCATGGCGAAAGCAAAGAAAATTACTTACACGCTCGCCGCGCTGGCGGTAATTGCGGGCATCGCGGCATCGGGCCGTTTGTGGGTGGTGTTAGACAGCGCGCGCTCCAACGTTGCCGACAACAAGGTGCAGCTGGCCGATTTCCACAGCAACGACGATGCCGCCATCAAACGCGGTGAGTACGTGATGCGCCTTGCCGACTGCGCCGCCTGCCACAATGCGGACTTCTCCGGCGGCTACAAAATCGATACGCCCTTTGGCGCGCTGCAGACCTCGAACATTTCACCGGATCGTGAAACTGGGATCGGTAATATGACCGAGCGCGATTTCTTCAACGCGGTGCGTCAGGGACGCGGTGAACACGGCTTCCTTTATCCAGCGATGCCGTACACCGCTTACACCCAAATGAGCGATGACGATATGCACGATCTTTGGGCCTACTTCTCGGCGCAAAAACCGGTGCACAATGCCATCGATGAGAATGCGGGCATGAATTTCCCGTATAACATTCGTCTGGCGATGGCGGGCTGGAACCTGTTGTTCTTCGATAACAACGCGTTCAAGCCACAAACTGCGCAGAATGACGAGTGGAATCGCGGCAAATACATCGTTGATGGTCCGGCGCACTGTAGCGTTTGTCACACCGCGCGCAACGCATTGGGCGGCGAAATCAGCAGCCAGTACCTGCAAGGCGGCAATCTGGGCAGCTGGTACGCGCCGGATATCACGCCAAATCCTCACGCTGGCATTGGCAAGTGGAGCGATGCACAAATCGCTAACTACCTGAAAACCGGCTCTAACGGCGAAAGCGTGGCGGCGGGCCCAATGGCGGAGGCGGTTGAGCACTCCACGCAGTACTTCAACGATGGCGATTTGCACTCTATCGCCACTTATCTGCGCAGCTTACCGGCCTCTTCCACGCCGAAATCCGCCGGGTTTGTGATGGATAAAACGCGTCACGATCAGGCGGCACTGCGCTATGAGGTGGATTGTTCGGCGTGTCACGGGTTGTCGGGTGAAGGTATCACCGGCATGGTACCCGCCTTTGCCAGCAATGGCGCAATGCAGAACGATCCCACCAACATGATTCACGCACTGCTGGACGGTGCCCGCGCACCGCACACCGAAGGTCGCCCCACATCCGCAGGCATGCCGGCATTCTCCTGGAAGCTTAACGATCAGGAGATGGCGGATGTGCTGAACTACGTGAGGAATTCGTGGGGAAATCAGGCTGCAGAAGTTAAGGCCAGCCAGGTCGCCGATCTGCGTAAAGCCACCGGCGCAGGCGATAAGCTTAAAGTCCCGGCAATGAAATAGCGTTTGTTGTGCATTAAAACGCCTGATGTGTTGATCGCATCGGGCGTTTTTGTTTTTTGAATACTTTTAAACTTCCGTTCGATTAAGCATGAACCATTAGCTCAAAGGCTAATGTTAGCTGTTGAGCTAATAACGAATCATCGTTAGAATTATCGCACGGAGGCCCTGCCAGTGTTCGAGGTTATCTACCATGAAGCAGCTGAGGATGAACTTAGGTCATTACCGCCAATCATTCGCGTGAAGTTTGTAAAACTCGTCAATCGACTGCAAACCGATCCTTGTAGTCTCCGTGAACCTCATACAAAACCATTGGGAAATGGGCTGTATGAGATTAGAACGTCTGGTAGCGATATCTCACGCGGACTTTGGGTGTATCAGCGAGGACAGAAAATTTACATGCTGCGTATTTTCATTAAGAAGAGTCAAAAAATGCCACCATCTGAAATAGAAAAAGCCCTGCGAAGGCTGGAGGAGATGCAGAATGAAATATAAAACTCACAATCAAATTCATGAAGAGATGCTGCAAGATCCCGAATATCGTGCAGCATGGGAAGCTGAGGAGCGTAAATCGCGGATGCAATCGCTACTCAAAGAGTGGCGTCAAAATGCGGGTTTAACCAGCGCTCAGGTAGCTGAGCGAATGGGAGTAAAACCGCCAACCGTTTCGCGCATGGAAAAAAACATTACCTCTGCCAGTCTGGATACCATCGCGCGGTACGCCAGAGCGTGCGGCATTGGCTCAGCAACGCTGTTATTTTGAGAGTTAATACGCCGGAAGCCATTTTTCAATTTCCGGCGTTCTTTATTCGACCAAACTTAGCGCAGCAGTTGGGCAATCCCCCACAGCGCTAACGCATGATCGTCTTCGGAAGGTAAACCGCTGATGGTGACTGCGCCGATAATCGCGCCCTGAGCAGTAAGCAGCGGGAAGGAGCCACCGTGATCGGTGTAATCTTCCTGGCGAGTGTAACCCTGCTGCGCCATCCGCTCGCCCTTCTGCTCGTTAAAAAGTCCCACATACATAGATGAATGACCGGTCAACAGTACGGTATTGCGCTTGCGACGCATCCATTCCAGGTTTTCTGGGGCGGATCCTGGCAACGCAGCCAGAAACAGCACCTGTCCAAACGCATAGACTTCGATAGCCACAGGCGCATTGTCTTCACGGGCACGCTGCTGAATGCTTTGGCCAATTTGCCACGCTAAATCGAAATCAAACTGCGGTAAACGATGCTCAGCTTCCTGCTGCAACAGGATTTCAAGGGACGGCAGCGATGACATGATAGAATCCTCTCAATTTGAAATAAATTTTCCATATTTTATAACATGGAAGATATTTTTCGCATGTGATGAGCTTCTCAGTTCAGATTTCGCTAACCGGAATCGCGCCATAATGCACCGCGAGCCACACCGTTGGGCCGCTGCTGTCCGTCCAGTTGACGCGATGGCGGCAGCCTGCGGGAATGTTCACAAAATCGCCAACCTGCAAGTGACGCTCCTGCGCTTCCCCTTCCAGCTGCAATCCTGCGGATCCTTGTAAAACCATCACCCATTCACCTTGCGTCTGGCAGTACCAGAAATCCGGCGTACTGGCTTGCCCGGTGGAAACGATGCGTTCGATAAGCAGATTGGGCTGCGTTAGCAGCGCTTCGAACGTCTCTGCGCTGCCGTTCTGTGCGGCTGCGGGAAAATCGCGAAACAGGTTGGTTATCATCGCGCGGGCTCGACATTTGATGAAATCAGAGCGCACTGTAACGCAGGCTTCACCCAGAAGGCTCACAGAATTTCGCGCCGCCGATTGACGCGCTGCACGCAAATCACCATCATCCTGGCCACGAATGGCTACATGGAGCGTGAAGGTGTCGGAACTCAGTAATGCATTGCTAGAAGAGATTGTCAGCGAAGTTCGCCCGCTCACCCAACAGGGAAAAGTGGCGGATTATATTCCGGCGCTGGCCGACGTGGATGCCGACCAGCTCGGCATCGCCATTTGCACGCCTGACGGACGCTGTTTTCAGGCGGGCGATGCCGCGACACGCTTCTCTATTCAGTCGATCTCCAAAGTGCTGTCGCTCAGCGTGGCGCTGACCTTGTATGAGGATGGCGAAATCTGGCAACGCGTCGGCAAAGAGCCGTCCGGCCAGGCGTTTAATTCGCTGGTGCAGTTGGAGCTGGAACAAGGAAAACCGCGCAATCCGTTTATCAATGCCGGTGCGCTGGTGATGTGCGATCTGCTGGAAAGCCGCCTGACAGCACCGCGTCAGCGCATGCTGGAAATTGTGCGTCGTCTGGCGCAGCAAAATGACATCAACTACGACCGCGTCGTCGCGCGCTCTGAATACGAACATTCGGCACGCAATGCCGCCATTGCCTGGCTGATGAAATCCTTTGGCAACTTTCATAACGATGTCAGCAAAGTGATGGAAACCTATTTTCACTACTGCTCGTTAGCGATGAGCTGTGAAGAACTGGCGCGCACCTTCCTCTATCTCGCCAATCAGGGCCACACACAGGATGATGAATCAGCGGTGATCTCGCCGCGCCAGGCACGTCAGGTGAACGCGTTAATGATGACCAGCGGCATGTACGATGGTGCCGGAGAATTCGCCTGGCGCGTGGGTATGCCAGCGAAGTCGGGCGTCGGCGGTGGCATTGTCGCGGTAATCCCCGGCGACATGAGTATCGCAGTCTGGTCGCCCGCGCTGGATCATTCAGGTAACTCCTTAGCAGGTACCGCGCTGCTGGAGAAACTGACGGAGCGGCTGGGAAGATCGATTTTTTGAGGCGTCTTCAATTACCGCACAAGCCGTAGCGGCGGGATTGAACGCGCACTTAGTATCCAGGTGCGCATGAATGCGCACCCTACGGTTTTTTGTAGGGTTGCCATTCATGGCGACCGACCCACGTTAACGTGCATCACATAATAAGCGCGCCCATTCACTCCCACATCTGGCCCCAATGTTTCGACTCTGTTTTTAACAGGTTGCATTAACGTTAACAGCCGCATCTCTTTAAGTGATTATTTTCAAAAGGTGCGAATTTTTCCTTAAATAATCTTAGTTTTTTTAACCCACCATCGGCATTCGCGTTACACTTCCGCCTCATTTACGGAATCATCCACTAGCAACCATGACGTTTACACATCACTTCCGCCAGCGTTTGACTGCCTGCGTCGCCATTGTGGCGGTGCTGCTGCTGTTCGTCGCGCCGATTGTGTCGAAAACGTTGATGGAGCGTCAAAGCCAGCTGCGGGCGATGCCGCAGCACAGCATGATGGATAGCTCAATGAGCCATCATGAAATGATGATGGCGGATATGCCGATGCCCGGCATGAGCCATCACATGATGGACGACGGCGAGTTTGCCTGCGGCTATTGTGATCTGCTGGTGCATGTCCCGCTTTTGATGTGGGTGTTTATTCCGTTCATCTGGTTGATCATGGTGATCTCGCGCGCCCCGCCGCTGCCCCGCGTGGTTGCGCCGATTGTGCGTCGCTTTAGCAGCATTCATCGTCCGCGCGCCCCGCCTGCACCGCTTTCCTGCTGACCTCATTTATTGCAGCGCACGCTCAGCTTGAGCGATGTGCTAAGACAATTTCTTTTTGGAAGGAAGACGGCTTTGTCTGCTGCTCACTCTGCAGCACCGCGCGGCGCGGTGCTTAATTTGCTACGTCGCTTACATTTTTATATTGGTCTGTTTGTCGCCCCGTTCATCTTCGTTGCGGCACTCAGCGGCACCCTTTATGTGTTAACGCCCCAGCTGGAAAACCTGATTTATGCCGATGCGCTAACTGCTGAACCACTCGGCAACGCGCAGCCGCTGTCCGCACAAATCAGCGCGGCCCGCGCCTATGCGGGAGAGAATCAGCACATCTACGCGGTGCGCCCTGCGCCGGGCGCAACGGATACCACGCGCGTGCAGTTCAGCGATTCCACGCTCGGTGCATCGCTTTCGCGCGCGGTATTTATCGATCCTTATAGCCTGAAAGTGAAAGGCGATATGCCGGTCTACGGCACCAGCGGCGTGCTGCCGTTACGCACCACCATCGACTTGCTGCACAGCAGCCTGCTGCTCGGCGATTTCGGTCGCAACTACAGCGAACTGGCGGCGTCCTGGCTGTGGGTGGCGGCGCTGGGCGGCGTGGTGCTGTGGCTGGGAACCCGTCCGAAACGTAAGCTGAAACAGCCGCGCAGTGGCTTCGCCTTCAGCCGCCACTGGCACGTCACGCTGGGACTGACGCTGGCAATCGGTTTGGTGTTCTTCTCGGTGACCGGCCTGACGTGGTCGCAGTGGGCGGGCGGCAATATCGATCGCATGCGCACTGAACTGAACTGGCTGACGCCACAGGTGAATACCTCGCTCAACAGCGATGCACCTGCTGCACCGGCCGATCCACACGCCGAGCATAGGGCGGATATGTCGGGCATGAGTATGCCGATGTCATCCATGACCAAACCAGCGGCGGCACCCGCCAAACCGGTGCGTAATAACGCCGCCGATGCCGACTGGGATCGCGTGCTACATGCGGCGCGTCAAGATGGACTGAGCGCGGCGAAGCTCGAATTGCGTCAGCCAAAAAGCGCCGAAAAAGCGTGGGCGGTGACGGAAATCGATCGCAGCTGGCCAACGCACGTGGATGCGGTGTCGGTAAATCCGCAGGACTTTAGCGTGGTCGATCATGTCTATTTCGCCAGTTTCCCGCTGGTAGCGAAGCTGACGCGCTGGGGTGTGGATGCGCATATGGGCGTGCTGTTTGGGTTGCCCAATCAACTGCTGCTGGCGTTCTTTGGCCTCGGTTTGTGCAGCATGATTGTGCTCGGTTATCGCATGTGGTGGATTCGCCGGCCAAAAGATGTGGAAGCGAATCCGGCGCAAACCCTGACCGAAACCTGGATGGCGTTGCCGCATTACGCCAAAGGCGCCTGGTTAATGTTGGCGCTGGCGCTGGGTTATGCGCTGCCGGTGATGGGCGCGAGTTTGCTGGCGTTCCTGCTGCTGGACATCCTGCGCTGGCGTAAACAGCAACGCGCCCCGCTCGATGAAGCCGCGCTGCTGGCCTCACAGCAATCTCCGCTGGGCATCATTCGCGCGCGATTTGCCGTGAAGCGTAAAGAGATGCGCTACTTCCTGCGCGGTTTGTTTATTCTGGCGCTGATTGTCGGCACGGTGATGAGCAATGCAATTATCGGCGGCGTCATCGATCAATATGGCATTCCGTTCAGCCACTGGTCGCTGACCATGTACATCACGCAAGGCTTTATGATTGCGTTGTACACCACGGTGTTTACCGCGTTGACGTCAATTCCGCTGTGGTATTTCTTCCTCGGCGAAAAGGATGACCGAGGCTGATTTCGTAGGGTCGCCATTCATGGCGACCTTATTACCAACCGCACCCTGTTAAAAATCCGCCTTCAACACCACGCGATAGTTCGCTTTCCCGGCGCGCAGATGTTCCAACGCTTCATTCACCTGCGACATCGGGAACGCTTCCACTTGCGGCGCAATATCAGTACGCGACGCCAGCTTCAGCAACGCCCGCAATTGGCCCGGTGAACCGGTTGACGATCCGGTTAACGCGCGGTCACCAACAATCAAACTAAACGCCGGCACTTCAAACGGCTTCATCACCGCGCCAACCGTGTGGAACGCGCCACGGCGCGCCAGCGCCTGATAGTAAGGCTTCCAGTCCAGATCCACCGCCACGGTGCTGATGATCAAATCAAACTGCCCGGCCAGCGCGCTCAGCGCCTGCGGATCGCGGCTGTTTACCACCCGATCGGCACCCATCGCTTTAATCGAATCGGTTTTCGCGGCTGAAGAACTGAACGCCGTAACGTGCGCGCCCATCGCCCGCAGCAGTTTGATCGCCATATGGCCTAAACCACCAATGCCGATCACGCCGACGCGGCTGGTGGCGGAGATGTTGTGCATCAGCAGCGGTTTGAACACGGTAATGCCGCCGCACAGCAACGGCCCGGCGGTGGCGATATCCAGCGCGTCCGGCAGTGGAATCACCCATTGCCAGTTAGCGCGCAGGTGGCTGGCAAAGC
Organism: Pantoea sp. S18; assembly: GCF_045689705.1. Classification (NCBI taxonomy): domain Bacteria; kingdom Pseudomonadati; phylum Pseudomonadota; class Gammaproteobacteria; order Enterobacterales; family Erwiniaceae; genus Pantoea; species Pantoea sp. S18. The sequence continues at coordinate 942,777 of NZ_CP142689.1, forward strand.
CGCCGTGATTATTGATGGTGGAAGTTTTACCGTTTTCACAATTCACCTGATCGCCTTCGATACAGGCATCGCAGTGCTGGCAGCTTTTCGCCGTCCAGCCAATGCCCACGCGCTGGCCGATGTGCAGCCCTTTGTTTTGCGCCGCATCACCCAAAGCCACCACGCGGCCAATCACTTCGTGACCCGCAATCAGCGGATAGCGCGAGCCGCCCCATTCGTTATCGATCATCGACAAATCGGAATGGCAGACGCCGCAATAATCCACCGCGACCTGCACATCTTCGGCGGCCAGCGGACCGGCATCATATTCGTAAGGCACCAGCGCCTCACCCGCTTGCAGAGCGGCATAGCTGGAAATTTTCATTGCTGTCCTCGATTTGGATTGGCTGACAGCAGTTTATCAAAGCGATGCGTCATTATATGCCGAACAATCAGGGGATTAAGATAGTGAATGCTGTTTGGGAGGGAGGTGCGATAGGTAAATCGGTGCGCATTATTGCGCACCGAACAACGTATTAAAAATCTGCTTTCAATACCACGCGGTAATTGGCTTTACCGGCGCGCACATGGTCCAGCGCTTCGTTGATTTTGGACATTGGGAACTCTTCCACCTGCGGCGCGATATCCGCACGCGATGCCAGTTTCATCAGTGAACGCAGCTGGCTTGGCGAACCGGTAGAGGAACCGGTCACCGCGCGATCGCCCATAATCAGGCTGAATGCTGGCACTTCAAACGGCTTCATCACTGCGCCGACGGTGTGGAATTTACCGTGCGGCGCAAGCGCCTGGAAGTACGGTGCCCAGTCGAGATCCACCGCCACCGTGCTGATGATCAAATCAAACTGCCCAGCCAGCGCGTTCAGCGCCTGCGGGTCGCGGCTGTTAACCACGCGGTCCGCGCCCATCGCTTTGATCGACTCGGTTTTGCTGGCGTTGGAGCTGAATGCCGTCACTTCCGCACCCATCGCTCGCAGCAATTTAATCGCCATGTGGCCCAGGCCGCCAATGCCGATCACGCCAACGCGGCTGGTTGCGGTGACATGATGCATCAACAGCGGTTTAAACACGGTGATGCCGCCACACAGCAGCGGACCCGCCGAAGTGTAATCCATCGCTTCCGGCAGCGGGATCACCCATTGCCAGTCGGCGCGCAGATGGCTGGCAAAACCGCCTTTGTTCATGATGGTTGGCACTGAACCGTTTTCACAGTTGACGTGCTCGCCATTGATACAGGCGTTACAGTGCTGGCAGCTTTTCGCTGTCCAGCCGATGCCCACGCGCTGGCCCACTTTCAAGCCTTTATTTTGCGCCGCGTCGCCTAAGGCGCTGATGCGACCAATCACTTCGTGGCCGGCAATCACCGGGAACGAGGAGATGCCCCACTCGTTATCAATCATCGACAAATCTGAGTGACAAACACCGCAGTAATCGACCTCAACCTGCACCTCTTCAGCAGCCAGTTCACCAGCTTCGTACTCGTGAGGCACCAGCGCTTCACCCGCGTTCAAGGCGGCATAACTTTTGATTTTCATTACTGTCCTCTGTATCCAGGTTTTTGACAGGGCAAGTCTAGCAGAGCGTGTTTCCCGCTCTTGACCATAAATCCGTCACTTAGCCGCTTTAACGCGTTTAAACCGCTGAAAAGCATCAAGGGTTAAAGCGGATCGTGATTAATCGGCGTGCGATAGGCGACGCGCGCCTCTTCAATCAGTTGGCTGGCAGTTACCGTCGGCGGCAAGCGCGTTAGCACTCTGCTCGCTTGCCAGTAACACAACACCATTAATTCATCGGATTCGCTCTCCGCCATCTCCAACAGCCGCTCGCGCAGAGTGGGAACGTCCAGCGTTTGATGTTCGTCCATTAACTCAGCAATGGTTTCGTTGAGAACCTGATGAATGATTTTCCAGGAGAGATTGGCAAACACATTGAACCTCGATGCTCTTAACGTTTGGCTCCAGGCAAATGAACTAAAAATGCTACAAGTAAGAAGATTGAAACAGGATTAACTATAGCCGCTTATTTTCTGTGCAAAGCTGCTGCGAGCCGAGTTTCTTGTAGCTCGCGGATCTATAAAACGATTTTTCTTTCGCCACATTTGCAGCAATCGAATGGCTTTGTAACAAAAAAGCACAAGCCCGCACTGGCTGTCCACGCAGCGCTTTGCCAAAGTAAGGCAACTTTTATCGCTGCAACAGGGAATTACCATGAGCCAATCCACCGCATTACACGCCGATCCGCTGGTTTGGGGCCACGGCCCGAAAGTGTTTGAAGTATTTCTGGAACCGACCTGCCCGTTCTCCGTTCGCGCATTCAACAAGCTCGACGCGCTGCTGCAATTAGTGGGTGAAGAGAAGATGACGTTAAAAATCCGTTTGCAATCACAGCCATGGCATATGTATTCCGGCGTGATTGTGCGCTACATCCTTGCCGCCTCTACCTTGCCTGAAGGCAAAACAGCAGCTAAAAAGGTGCTGCAAGCGGTGGCCGATCATCGTGAAGAGTTTGAGTTTACCGATCACAGCCACGGCCCGAATATGGATGCCACGCCGAATCAGATTCTCGATCGACTGGAGCAGTACAGCGGCGTTAACGCGCGCGAACCGTTCCTGCGTGCCGAACTGCAGAATGAGATTAAATGGCACAGCAAATATTCACGGCAAAATGGCATCCACGTTTCACCAACCTTTATTACCAACGGTTTGGTGCAGCTGGATATCGGCAGCGGCGACGAGATTGAATCCTGGGCCAAACGCATTCTTGCCTAAGCGCGTCGGCCCGTTGTGGCGGGCCTTTGGTATGATTTCGCAATAGATTTTCGCTTGCACTGCTTGCCTCAAATCCGATAATCGCTATCTACCTAATTATATAGCGAGAAAGGGAATGCGATTTACTCACCTCACCGCGCTGCTGCTCACTGCCGGCGCGGGCTTTACTCTGCATGCACAAGCTGATACCGATATCCGCGTGACCTACGCCGGTTCCATGGGCAAAGTGATGGACCAATCATTAGGTCCAGCCTTTGCTAAGCAAAATAACGGCAAGTACGAAGGTCAGGGCCAGGGCGCCTATGGCATGGCACGTTTGCTGGCGAGCAAAAAAATCACCGCCGATGTGTTTGTTTCCATCACGCCGGGGCCGATGCAGATCCTGAAAGATGCTGGATTGATTGATGATGCGATCCCGGTGGCGAGCACCAGCATGGTGGTGGCGTATAGCCCGAAAGGAAAATACGCGCAGCAGTTCGCGCAGGCCAAAGGCAGCGACGCCAGCTGGCTGAAGGTGCTGGCAACGCCGGGCATTAAGTTTGGTCGTACCGATCCGATCAACGATCCAAAAGGTCAGAACATCATCTTTACCCTGCTGCTGGCCGAGAAGTATTACCAGCAGCCGGGCATCGCCGATAAAATTATGGGCGGCTATCAAAATCCGGCACAAACCCATCTGGAAGGCGGCCTGCTGACGCGGCTGGAAAGCGGCCAGGTTGATGCCGCCGCCGGTTACGAGAGCGAAGTGATCTCCGCGCATCTGCCGTATGTGGCACTGCCCGACGAGATTAATCTGAGCAATCCGGCGATGGCGAAGCAGTGGTACGACAAGGTGAGTTTCAGTGTGAAAGACAGCGCGGGCAAAGACAAAGTGCTGCACACGCAGCCGCTGGTTTACTACGCCGCCGTGTTGAAAAATGCGCCGCACGGCGCTGCAGCCGGCAAAGCCTTTGTCGATTTCATGCTGAGTCAGCCGGGTCAGGCGCTGTTTAAACAGAATGGCTATGCCGCGCCGAAAGGCGGTTCGATCTACCCATAATGAAAACCCGTCACGCCACCGCGCTGTGGCTGTCACTGCCAGCACTGCTGTTGCTGGCGGTGCCTTTTCTCACGCTGATTGGCGTCACCAACTGGCAGCATCTGCAACTGGCGTGGGGCGATGGCAATGCTATCGCTACGTCGCTCGGTTTGGGTGTGATCGCGCTGTTGCTGATTTTTGTCAGTGGATTGCCGCTGGCATGGTGGCTGTCGCAGGCGCGCGGTCGGATGCGGTTAATCGTCGAACTGCTGGTGATGATTCCGCTGCTGACGCCGCCGCTGGCGATGGGGATTTTGTTGGTGAGCGCTTACGGGCCGTATAGCTTGCCGGGCGAACTGTTGGGGAAGTTTGGCTGGACGCTGGTGAATAATCCGGCCGCGTTTATTCTGGCGCAATGGTACGGCGCGATGCCCTACTTCGTCACCACCGCACGTTCGGCGTTTGCCGGTGTGCCAAAGACGATTCTGGAAGCGGGCCGTACGTTGGGTGCGTCACCGTGGCAACGTTTCTGGCGTTTATCGATCCCGCTAGCTGCGCCTGGACTGGCAACCGCCAGCGCACTGGCGTGGGCGCGTGCTATGGGGGAATTTGGCATCGTGATGATCTTCGCCTATTTCCCGCAGGGCATGCCGGTTCAGCTGTATAACAACCTGCAAAATAACGGCATCGACGCGGTGTATGTGCTGCTGTGGTTGCTGCTGCTGTTTACCTTGCCGATGCCGCTGATCTGTTTTGCGCTGTCGCGCCGCATGTAACCAGGTCGCCATGAATGGCGACCCTACACTTTGTTATAACGCTTTCAGCGCATCCATCGCGCAGGCTTCATCCAGATTGCCGCCTGGCGCGCCGCCGATGCCGATTGCGCCAATTACCTGATCGCCGCTTTTCACCGGCATACCACCCGCCAACAGTAGGAAGCCAGGAATATCACGCATATTCTGCGCACCAGCATTATTCTGCGCCGCTTCCATCACTTTACCGCTTGGGTTTTTGGTGCTGAGCGCGGTGTACGCTTTCATCTGGCTGGCTTCCACGGTGTGCGGACCGGCGTTATCCATGCGCTGCACCGCTTTTACCACACCGGCACGATCAACCACGGTTACCGCCACGTTGTAGTTTTTCGCCGCGCACGACTGAATCGCGGCGCTTGCCAGCTTCTGTGCGTCAGCCAGTGAAAGGTTGGATTCGGTTAATGCCGCGTGGCTGCCGAAGGAAACAAAGGCCGCCGCAGCGGCAATCAGAGAAAGGCGGATGTTCATGTGTCACTCCTGTTTAATAGTGAGTGACACTTTAAAGCGCGGCAGAGAAAAGAAATATTCGGGCGATTACCCGTTCATCCAGGTAGTTATACCTGGTTCAATTGCTGCCAGGCGTGAATCAATTGTGCGAGATTATTGAGTTCCAGTTTGGCAAACACTGCCGCACGATGCGCTTCTACGGTGCGTGGTGACAGCGATAAATCACGCGCTATCTCTTTGCTGGTTTGCCCGGCAATCATCAGCTGCATCACTTCAGTTTCACGCGCCGATAACAGTGCAAACCGTGCCTGCAAACCCTGCTGCGACTGCCAGCGCTCGGCACGTTGTTCACTTTCATTGAATGCCAGATGAATGGTTTCCAGCAGCGGTTCTATATCCAGCGGCTTGGTATAGAACTCAAACGCGCCCTGACGAAATGCGCGACGACAGGCATCAATAGTGCCGTGACCAGTCATGATGATCACCGGCAGCAGCGGATGGCGATCGCCCTGCTCCGCCAGCCAGCTTAGGCCGCTAATACCTGGCATGCGCACATCCAGTAGCAAACAGCCGCGCAGCGGTTCCTGTGCTTGCGTGGCCGCTTCAAATGCGGCCAAATCGGCAAAATCGGCCACGTCATATTCCAGCGTTTTAAGCAGAAAACCGAGCGATTCACGCACGGATAAATCATCATCCACTAACCAAACCTTTGCGACCATTCCGTTACTCCGCCAGTTGGAAAATTAAGGTAATCTCCGCGCCGCCTTCAGCGCGATTTGCCAGCCGCAGCTGGCCGTTCATGCGTAACATCAAGCTCTCGACCAGCGTCATGCCTAACCCCATGCTGTTGGCGCGCGAGCTGTAAAACGGCATGCAAGCCTGCGCTAATCCTTCCGCAGAGAAACCGGGACCGTTATCGCTGATGATGATTTTGATGCCGTGTGGAATATGCTCCGATGCAATCTTCACCCACGCATCAGGGCGTCCTTGCTGCATGTGAATGGCGTTTTGCAACAGGTTATGGAACACCTGTTCCAGCCACTGTGGATCGCTCAGCACTTTTGCCTGACCGTGCTGGAACTGCTGACGCAGCGCGACCTCACCATCATCCAGTTCCTGTTGCAGCAGAACCGTCACGCGCCGCCAGACGGCTTCCGGATTCACGGCGGTCATCGCCACCGGACGTTCGCTCACAATGTCGCGAAAACGTTGCAGCAACGCGGCAAGGCGCTCGGTTTGCAAGCTCATCGCATTAAGCGCCTGTGGCAGATTTTCGTGTTTACCCTGCTTCAACAGTAACTGACTGCTATGCAACCAAGTGTTAATGGCGGTCAGCGGCTGATTGATTTCATGAATGATGCCGGCGGTGAACTCGCCAAGCGCTTCACGCCGCGTACGCTGGAAATAGTCCGCGCGCAGGCGCATCTCCACATGCTGACGCCAGTGACGCAGCAGCCACCAGCCCAAGCCGCCAATCACCAGCCACAACAGCAGCGCCAGCGTAAATGGCAGCATATGCAGCGCTCGCCAGTCGGGATTGGCGCTGCCTTTCAGCAAGAACGGCTGATAGTGATTGATGAACGGTCGCTGCCATTGCCAACGTGCCGAGTCCGAATAGTTCACCGTTTGAATGGCGGCCGGCGCGTGGATATGAAAAGCCAGCGCCAGCGCCACATCCGAGGTTTGCAGGGCAAAGTGCAAATCGATCAGCATGCGAATCTGGCGGTAAGGGTTGTAGAGCCAATAGCGTCCACCGCTCACTTCTTCAAAACGTGGCGCGGTTAACGGACGATTTACGGTGTGTTCCAGCAGGACAAGCTGCGGGAATTTGCTCTGCAAAGCAGCGAGGTCCTCATCGCCATTCAGCAGCGGCAATAGCGTTTCATTCTGCGTCTGAAAGGTAGCGAGGCGGTTAAATTGCTGATTAAATTGCGCCTCGCCAACACGCTGCTGCTGCAAAATTTGATCGGCAAATAACGCTATCAAGGTGATCAGCGTTAACAGTAGCCAGACCAGCCAATACCTTTTCATCCATGGTCGGTAAGTGTGCGGCATAGAATTCCGTGGTTATGCAGTAAAGAAGTACTCCAGCAAAGGAGGCCTGACTAAAGTCAAACGTTGTAACCCGCGCCGTATTGGGATTCAACGACTTTTCCCGGTCGGCGCGTGTTTTCAGAAGTCTGCCTGGCGCGCGGTCGCTGCTATTCGGACCACCCGCTGCAACAGCAATGGTTTTGATTACGAGGAAATAAAGGGAAAACATAAGGCGCAGGAGAAATGCACCAGCTCACTCACATAACTGGTGCCCAGGGAAAGGGAATTGTTGTTAACTATTGCGCTGTAAGTGACTACTCACAAATGCGCGACAGCGCGCGGAGATGGGATCGCTGAACACTTGCTGTGGCGAACCGGCTTCTTCGATTTTGCCCTGATGCAGAAACACCGCCTTGTTCGAGACATCACGCGCGAAGCCCATTTCATGCGTGACGATGATCATGGTGCGCCCCTCTTCTGCCAGGCTGCGAATCACGCGCAGCACTTCGCCCACCAGCTCGGGATCAAGCGCTGAAGTCGGCTCATCAAACAGAATCGCCTTCGGCTGCTGCGCCAGCGCACGGGCAATCGCCACGCGCTGTTGCTGACCACCCGAAAGCTGCGATGGCCACGCGTTACGCTTCTCGTACAGTCCCACTTTTTGCAGCAGCGCTTCCGCCTCTTCAATCGCCTCTTTACTGCTGCGCTTCTGCACATGAATCGGCGCTTCGATGATGTTCTGCAGTACAGTTTTATGCGGCCACAGATTGAAGCTCTGGAAGACAAAACCGAGTTGCATGCGCATCAGCTTGATGCGGCGCTGCTGCTCGCGGCTGAGCTTCTCGTCGGGATTATCGATAGTGACTACTTCATCACCCACCGCAATCTCCCCGCCCTGCGGCACTTCTAAGAACGGAATGCAGCGCAACAAGGTACTTTTGCCTGAGCCGCTGGCACCGATTAGCGAAATTACGTCGCCATCCTGCGCCGTCAGGCTGATATCGTGCAGCACTTCGTGTCCGCTATAACTTTTTCTGAGATGACTCAGGGCGATAGTGGGTTTACTCATGGACGTGCTCCAACGTGATAAGGGGACAAACGGCGCTCCAGCAGCGCCACCGCTTTACTCACCAGCACGGTCAGTAGCAGATAGATAATCGCCGCGCTGATAAACACCTCCAGCGCGCGGAAAGTCTCAGAGACAATTGAATCAGCGATGCCGGTCATCTCCATCAAGCTGATGGTGCTGACCAGCGAGGTCGATTTAATCATCGAGATAATTTCATTGCTGTATGCCGGCAAAGCCTGACGCACCGCCAGCGGCAGCGTGATGCGACGTAGCGTGGTGAAGCGCGACATGCCGCTTACTTTGGCCGCTTCCAGCGACTGCACGCTCACCGCGTTAAGCCCACCGCGCAGAATCTCCGAGGTGTACGCCGCATCATTAAGCACCAGCGCAATCAAACCGCACCAGTAAGGATCGCGCAGCAGCGGCCACAGCACGCTTTCGCGCACCGCTGGCAAGCTGCCGAGGCCGTAATAGATCATGAAGATCTGAATCAGTAGTGGCGTGCCGCGAAACACCCAGACGTAGAAACGGGTAACGTAGCTTCCGAAGCGATTCTGCCGCAGCAGATTGAGCAGCAGTGCCAGCACGCCGCCACCCAACAACGATAACAGCGCCAGATTGAGCGTGAGCGGCAGGCCGCGCAGCAACGCAGCTAAGGTGTGCTGCAGGAAAGTGACATCCATCGTGGCTCCTTACAACCGCGCGCGTTGTTGCCCGCGCATGGCCACTTTTTCCACATAGCGGAAAACAAAATCGGAACAGGTGGTGATGATCAGGTAGATCACCGCGCCAACGCTGTAGAAGAAGAACGGCATTTGCGTCGAGTTCGAGGCGGTGGAGATCTGGTTCATGGTTTCCACTAAGCCGGTGACCGAAACCAGCGCCGACTCTTTGATTACCGATTGCCACTGATTTCCCATGCCCGGCAGCGCGGTTTTCAGCGCCTGCGGCACAATCATGCGGCGGAACAGCATCAAACGGCCCATGCCGGTGACCGTTGCGGCTTCCAGCGTGCCTTTCGGGATCGCGTAGAACGCGCCGCGGAACACACTACTTTGATAGGCGCCGGAGATCAGGCCGATGGCAATCGCACCCGCTACAAAGCCGTTCACATCAAACGGTCCTTGCAGGCCAAGACTTTCCCCGACAAACGACACCACCTGACGTCCACCAAAATAGAACAGGTAGATCACCAGCAGCTCCGGCACACCACGAAACAGCGTGATGTAACCGTTGGCGAGGCGCTGCTGCCAGCGCCCGCCACCAATCTGCATCCAGCACAACAGGCTACCGAGAATTGCGCCCAGCAGCCATGCACATAATGAAACGGTGACGGTCACCGTGGCGGCGTTAAGCAACACGCCGCCCCAACCTTCGTCACCAAAACCTAAGATTTGCCAATCAATAGCCATAAGCGCCTGGAATTACTCTTTAGGTGCGACGTTTTCGCCGAACCATTTTTCAGACAGCTGCTTCAGCGTGCCATCTTTGATCATTGAATTTAACGCGTTATCCAGCGCCGCCTTCAGCTCAGGATTGTTTTTCTGAATCGCGATGGCTGAACCCTGGCCCAACACGCCGCCCGAGAAACCGTAACCGGTGCTGTTCACGGTATCCGCATGCTTTTTCACGTAGGCATTCAGGTTAGTACGTGATGCCATTACCGCATCAACACGGCCATTTAGCAGATCGGCGAAGGTTTCCGGTCCGGCCTGATAAGTACGAATCGTTGCCACATCCGCCAGATATTTGTTGAGGAAGTCAGCCTGAATGGTGGCAACCTGCACCGCGATGGTTTTGCCTTTGAATTTGGCTTTCAAAGCATCGATAGATTTGGTCATGCCAGCTTCGTCATCCGCAAGCACCACTTCGCCATTGCCTGGCAAGGTATCAACCGCGCTGCCCTTCAGAGTGACGAAACCTGAAACACTCACGGTGTACTGGCGTGAGAAATCCACCACTTCTTCACGCTTCGGCGTGACGGTCACGGCATCGATCACCGCATCATATTTGCCATCAACTAAACCCGGAATCATGCCGGACCATTTCTGCGCCACGATTTCGTATTTGAAACCGGCACGTTTAGCGATTTCAGCCACCATATCCGGCTCATAACCAACGATTTTGCCGTTCGGCGTGGATTGGTTAAACGGAGGATAAGCAGCTTCAGTGGCGAATTTCAGCGTGCCAAAATCTTTTGCCTGCACCAGAGCGGAAGAGGCAAGCAGCAGCATGCCCACAGAAGCGGTAAACAGTCCTTTACGCATCATCAGAAAACCTCGAAGTTCGTTATTTTAAGAGAGTAAATCAATGGCTAAACGGGCTAATGCCTGCGTGCCGGCATGGATACTGCTTTCGTCGGGTTGGTAATCCGAATTGTGCAGATGGTCGTCGCGTCCCGGCGCGCCGGATCCAATGTGGATCTGGCAGCCTGGCGCGCGCTCGGTAAACAGCGAGAAATCTTCAGCACCAAAGCTGGCGCTCGGTTTGGCGACAATCGCTTTACCAAACTGATGCGACAAAATCGGTTCCAGCGCATCAATCAGCGCATCGTCGTTCATTAACGGCGGTACGCCGCGCTGATAATTGACCTCAACGCGCACATTCAGCGACAGCGCGACGCCCGCGCAAATACGTTTGAACGCCTCTTCGATATGCGCACGCGCCGCCGGTGATTTGGCGCGTACCGTGCCCTGAATCAGGCAGCTATCGGAAATGATATTGTGCGTGCTGCCGCCATGAATGTGGCCGATGGTCAGCACCGCCGAGTTGGCGGGATCGAGCTCGCGCGAAATAATGGTTTGCAGCTGGCTCACCAGATTCACGGCGGCAATGATCGGATCGGTTCCCATGTGCGGGCGGGCGGCGTGCGTTGATTTACCGTGCACCACTACATCAAACTCGTCGCTGGAGGCGGTGCTAGCACCGCGCGTTAAACCGATTTCACCGGCGGCCAGTTCGGGTTTGTTGTGTAGCGTGATGGCAAGATCGACACCATCTGCCGCGCCATCGGCGATCATCGCTTCGGCACCGCTATCGGGCGTCTCTTCTGCTGGCTGGAAAATCAATCGCAAAGTGCCATGCAACTGCGCGCGATAGTGCGGCACAATCGCCGCCACGCCGAGCATCGTCGCGGTGTGAATATCGTGGCCGCAGGCGTGCATTTTGCCGGGATATTGGCTGCTGAAAGGTAAACCGGTTTGTTCATGGATTGGCAATGCATCCATATCCGCGCGTAACAGCACGGTTTTACCAGGATGCGCGCCGACAATATCCACCATCACGCCGGTTCTGCCGACGCCGGTTTTCGGCGTCAGACCCAGGCGCAGCAGTTCCTGCTCAACGATGTGCGCAGTGCGGACGGTGTCGAAACCCAGCTCCGGATGCGCGTGAATGTCACGGCGAATGGCGATGAGATGCGCCTGCATGCTTTCGCTTTTGGCGCTGATGTCCCTGGCTAAAACATCTTTATGATCGGTCATATGCAAAGATCTTTTTTCAGGCGCGAGCCTGGCCTTTATGGCATTTTTATTAAAATTGACTCCGTATTTATTCACAGCATCCGACAGAATGCAACGCGCAATCCGTTGCTTTACTTGCTGAATTTTCGCGATATTTTGCTAATCCACTGCCTTTGCAGGATAAAACCCCGCATCTGCATCATTAAGCAGTTATAACATTCATGATCCCATGCGGATCATCAGTTTTATTGATTTCGTTATTGAACAATAATCAGCCGCTAACCTGCGCTAAAAGCCAATCGCGCACCGCTATCACCGGCGCCTGCTCGCGCGGGCGGCGCGGCCACACCAGATACCAACCGGCATCCATCATCATTTGCTGCGTAAACGCCGGCACCAAACGTCCGCTGGCCAGATCGTTCTGCACGAAATGCGGACTGGTGAGCGCAATGCCCTGCCCGCTGATCGCCGCTTCCAATGCCAGCGCGGTTTGATTGAAACGTAGATTATGATGATGATGCAGCGATACATGCGGGAAGATAAACGCCAGAAATGCGGGCCAAAGATGATGACCATCGTGCAGCAACGCGTAGCGCAGGCAGTTATCGCTTTCGGCCGGATCGCCCAGCTCTTCAAGCAGCGCCGGACTCACCACAGCTAATACCGTTTGGCTAAACAGTGAAGTGGCATCCAGACCCGCGCCAAACGGCGGCCTGCCGTAGCGCACCGCTAAATCGACGCCTTCATGATGAAACTGCACCAGCCGCTCAGAAGCTAATACGCGCAGATCGATATCCGGCCACGCGGCGGTAAAACCCGGTAAGCGCGGCAGCATCCAGCGGCTAGCAAAAGTGGGCGTTACGCTCAACGTTAAGCGATTCGGTTCCGGACGCAGCGTGCGCGTGGCTTCATCGATCAATTCAAACGCCTGACGGATGCTGACCGCATAACCTGCACCCGCGCCGGTCAGCGCCAGCGTGCGCGGCAATCGATCAAACAATTTCAGCCCAAGGCTGGATTCCAGACCGCGAATTTGTTGCGCCACCGCTCCCTGCGTCACGCCTAACTCTTCCGCCGCCAGACGAAAATTCAAATGGCGCGTCACCGCTTCAAACACTTTCAACGCATTAAGCGGCGGCAGCTCGCTGAATCCCTGGCTCATCCTGTAGTTTTCCTATCGTCAATTGGCAAACAGACTGACTCTCTGCTGCCGAAATTACCTTTTATACTGGATTTAATCGATTTTTAATTAATAGGAAGATCAATAATGACTGTAGAAAAAGTGGCATTAATCGTCGCCGGTGGCAGCGGCATGGGTGCAGCAGCAGCGGAGAAACTGGCGAGCGACGGCTTTAAAGTGGCGATCCTCTCTTCATCCGGCAAAGGTGAAGCGCTGGCGGAGCGGCTGGGTGGCTTGGGCGTAACGGGTTCCAATCAATCCGTTGAAGATCTGCAGAAGCTGGTGGATCAAACGCTGGCGCGCTGGGGACGCATTGATGTGCTGGTGAACAGCGCCGGTCATGGTCCGCGCGCGCCGATTCTGGAATTAACCGACGAGCAGTGGCAGCTCGGCATGGAAACCTACTTTTTGAATGTGGTGCGCGCCACGCGTCTGGTCACGCCAGTTATGCAGAAACAGGGCGGCGGCAGCATTATCAATATCTCCTCGGCATGGACGTTTGAGCCAACCGATATGTTCCCGACCTCAGCGGTGTTCCGGGCCGGGCTGGCATCCTTCACCAAAATCTTCGCCGATACTTACGCGGCCGATAACATTCGCATCAACAATGTGCTGCCTGGCTGGATCGATAGCTTGCCGAAAACCAATGAACGTCGCGACAGCGTGCCATTACAGCGCTACGGCACTTCTGCAGAAGTGGCAGCAACTATCGCCTTCCTGGCGTCGCCCGGCGCGGCATATATTACCGCTCAGAATATTCGTGTTGATGGCGGCGTAACGCGTAGCGTGTAGTAAGAAAAATCTCTCAATGTAGCCGTGAATAGCCTCCTGACTTTCACGGCCTTCTGTTTTACTACCGTTTATTTATCAAGCAAAAAACAAGACTGGTCTTGTCGATTTTACCCCTCAAAAAAAGTCAGAATGTTCTTATTCGCTGACAGAATTTTCCTGCTTCAGCTCGCTTACTTACTTTTATGAACATTTTGATTTGAGGTCGCTATGCAATCGATTTTACGTGCTCGTATGTCTACTCTTTTCACCGCACAACGCCATCAGGTTTGGCAACTGATGTTTACCGGCTGTGCTGCCTTCTGGATTTTATTAGTGGTTGCCATCATGAGCATTCGCTAAGTTAATGCGCCTGTAATCGGCCGGACAGCTGCTCCGGCGGTAACAACTCAAACGCCCGCTTCATTTCTCGCGCCTCTTCTGCCGGACTGCGACCAAACATCCGTTTGAACTCACGATTAAACTGCGAATCACTTTCATAGCCGACGCGCGCTGCTGCGCCCGCGGCGGTGAGATTGTCGCGGATCATCATTAAACGCGCCTGATGCAACCGCAGCGATTTTAGATATTGAATCGGCGAGGTTTGCGTCACCGTTTTAAAATGCAGATGGAAACGCGGCACGCTCATCCCGGCTTCATTCGCCAGATGTGGCACATCCAGCGGCTGACGCCAGTCGGCATGGATGCGCTGCAAAGCACGCGCGATACGACCAAAATGGCCTTGATAGGTTAACGCCGCACGCACTGCGCCGCCCTGCTCGCCCATCAATACGCGAAAACAGATCTCTTCGACGCGCGCCGGTCCCAACACTTTGGCTTCAAGCGGATCGCTCAACGCTTCCAGCAAACGCAGCGTGCTCTCCGCCAGCGTTTCATTGATCGGTGTTGAGATGATGCCCGCCGGCGTAGCGGTTACCGCCGTTTCACTGTTGGCCAGTTGCGCCACCAGCCGCGCCACCATGGCAACATCCAGACGAATTGCGATGCCTAACAACGGCTCTTCTGATGTGGCTTCCGTCTCAGCAGAAAACGGCAGTGGCACCGACAACACCAGATAATGTTGTGCGTCGTAGCGATACATTTTGTCGGCGAGGAAAGCGCGTTTCGATCCCTGACAAATAATAATGATGCTCGGCTCATACAATACCGGCGTGCGCGTCCACTGCCGATCGGCGCGCATAAAGCGCACACTATCGAGCAGCGATTCGGTATAGCCTTCCTGGCGCGCCAACTGACTGAGTAAAGCGCAGGTGCGCTGTTGCACGGTGTGCGGCATGAAAATTTCCTCAGAGAGATTCAGGCAAAGCATAGCTGTGTAAATCGTGGTTGCATAATGCACACGAGAGAATCAGGCAATGATGCGCCACAATCCGGTCTTTTGCGCACTGCATGATTTATCAACAATAGCCTCGTCAACTCAACGAGGAGTGCATCATGAACACAGTGAAGAAAGTGATTATTTTGACGGGTGCCAGCAGTGGCATTGGCGAAGGCATTGCACGTCATTTGGCGCAACAAGGTCATCAGTTGGTGCTCGGCGCGCGCCGTACCGATCGTCTGCAGGCATTATGTGATGAATTGCGTTTTGGCGGCACAAGCGTGGATTATCTCGCCACCGACGTCACCCAGCGCGCCGATACACAGCAGCTGGCCGATTTTGCGCTGGAGAAATATGGCCGTATTGATGTGATGATCAACAATGCGGGCGTGATGCCACTGTCACCGATGAGCTCAATGAAAGTCGATGAATGGAACTTGATGCTCGACGTCAATATTCGCGGTGTGCTGTATGGCATTGCTGCGGTGCTGCCGACTATGCAAGCGCAGCAGTTTGGTCACATTATTAATATCGCCTCCATTGGCGCACTGACCGTTTCGCCAACCGCCGCCGTGTATTGCGCCACCAAGTTCGCCGTCCGCGCGATTTCCGATGGCCTGCGCCAGGAATCGCAGCATCTGCGGGTTACGGTGATCAATCCTGGCGTGGTGGAATCTGAACTTGCGGATATCATCAGCGATAGCACCGCGCGTGAGGCGATGAAGAGCTATCGCCAGATTGCCCTCAAGCCGGAAGCGATTGCCAAAGCGGTGAGTTGGGCCATCGATCAGCCTGGCGAGGTGGATACCAGTGAAATCACCGTGCGCCCTACTGCCAGCGCACATTAAGCGGTAAAACCTGTGGCGATTTCAGGCTGAAATCGCCAGTTTTCTCAGTCACGCTTGAGCCGCGCCGCAGCACTTTCGGTCGCTGCACGTCGACGAGCAATAAAATCCTGCATCTGGATTTTTGCCTCGGCCAACCGTTCCGGCGATGCGCTGCGTGGTGAACCGGAATGGAATGGCGGCGCCGGATCGTACTCCATCTGCAACTGGATATTT
Organism: Pantoea sp. S18; assembly: GCF_045689705.1. Taxonomy (NCBI): domain Bacteria; kingdom Pseudomonadati; phylum Pseudomonadota; class Gammaproteobacteria; order Enterobacterales; family Erwiniaceae; genus Pantoea; species Pantoea sp. S18. The sequence continues at coordinate 958,731 of NZ_CP142689.1, forward strand.
TCCGCTGTTTCACGTCCAAGCAGCTCTTCCGCCACGGTTAAAGCGAAATCAATGCCCGAGGTGACGCCCGCGCCAGTGATGCGGTTGCGATCGCGCACCACACGTTCCGCTACCGGCGTGGCACCGAGCAAGCTGAGTTGATCAAGCGAACCCCAATGTGACGTAGCGCGATATCCCTGCAATAAACCCGCTGCACCTAATACCAGCGAACCGGTACATACCGAAGTCACCCACTTGGCGTTTTCCGCCATGCGGCGCACGAAATCCAGCGTTTCGTCATCCTCCATCAACGCAATTTGTCCGGGACCGCCGGGAATGCAGATCAGATCGAGTTGAGGACAATCGTTAAAGGTCACGGTTGGCACGATTGCCAGGCCGCGATCTGACATCACCGGCTGACGATCTTTCCAAATCAGATAGTTGTTAACGTTGGGCATGCGGGCAAACACTTCCCACGGACCGGTGAGATCGAGTTGCGTGAGGTTGGGGAACAGCAGAAGACCAATATTAAAGGACATATTTCACTCCGGGTTGCAGGAAGTTGTGCAAAAAATGCAGGCATTTAACGTTTATAGCCAACCGGCCTTTTTCAGCCGCCACCACATTACGCAGCAGATAACGACGGTTACGCCCACCACTGCGGGATAACCAAAGTGGGTATGCAGCTCCGGCATATCGGGGAAGTTCATGCCGTACATGCTGAAAATGATGGTCGGCACAATCAGGATCGCACCCCAACCAGCGAGCTTTTTATTCACTTCGCTTTGCTGAACTGACACCAGCGCCAGATTGACCTGCATCGCGCTGGTGAGCATTTCACGCATATCTTCCGCATCGATCATCACGTGATGCGCGTGATCCTGCACGTCACGCAGATAGGCGCGCAGATTTTTCGGAATGATATCCTCGTGGAAGCGCACCAGCTGCTGACAGATTTCGGTCACCGGCAGCGCCGCATTACGCAGCGCCAGCAGTTCACGACGCAGATGATAAACGTTCTGCAGCGCATCGCTGTCGAAACGTGTGGTGAACATGCCCTGTTCCAAACCGCTAATGCGATCGTTAAGGGATTCGGTGATTTTGCTGTAGTTATCAACGATAAAATCGAGGATGCAGTAGAGCGCGTAACCCGGCCCTTCACACAGTAGCGCGTGATTCTTTTCGGCTTTGGTGCGGATGTCTGCATAGCCTTCCGAAGAACCGTGACGCACGGTGATCAGGAAGTTTTTGCCGAGAAAGAAGTGGGTTTCGCCGAAAGTGATGCGCTGTTGCTCATCCATGTGGGCGGTTTTCACCACGATAAACACCGAATCGCCATACTGCTCGATCTTCGGTCGCTGATGCGCCACCAGCGCATCTTCAATCGCCAGTTCGTGCAGACTGAACTCCTGCTGCAGCGTCTGCATAAAAGCCGGTTCAGGTTGGTACAAACCCATCCAGACGAAGGATTTCTCTTCTTTTAATACTTCACTGATATCGGCGATATCGACATGCTCTTCGCGCTTGCCGTGGCGATACGCTACGCAGTTAATTACCATATTCGCGCGGTCCATGTTGTTTGCACTGTTTGTCATTTTAGCCTTAGAGCTCGCGGATCATTTCGACGCAGGGAAGGTCGGCTTGCGCCAGCGCCGAGGGATAAAGCGCTTCACGCACCACACGAAAACCGTGGCGCTGATAGAAGCCACTGGCGTTAGGCGTGGCGGCAAGCGTCAGTTGAGTAAAACCACGCTGACGCGCTTCATCGATAATTGCCTGCATTATCGCGCTGGCATAACCTTTGCCATTGCAAACGGGCAGCGTAAAAATTGCTTCTACACTGCCGCTGTGCAGATCGAGAAACCCGGTCGCGGCGACGCCATATTCAGCATCGTCGACCACATAAAACGGGTTGCTTTTGACCGCCTCAAAATAGCCGTGCGGTAACGCATCGGGCGTCCATGCGCTAATAACATCTGCTGGATAAACAGCCTGGCAACCGTGGCGAATCGCAAGGTTGCGAATACGCCACAACGTGGCCGTTTCATCACAGCGGGCTAAACGCGGTTTCATACGTTTTCCTCTATGCTAGTAATCCGTGGAGTATCACAGTAACAAAACTCATCAGGAAGATAACGCCGATTCCGGCTACAAAAGGTTACGACAATGCAGCTCACTTCATCACGTTTGTTTCTTCGTCCGGTGGACCCCACCGATGTTCAGCGCCTGTTTGCCATCTATGGCGATCCGGATACCAATATGTTCAATCCGGCAGGCCCGTTTCCCGATTTAGCCTTTGCAGAAGAGGTATTAACTCGCTGGCTGGCGCACTGGCAATCCTTCCCCTTTGGTAACTGGGCAATTTTCCTGCGCGAGCAACCGGATCAGGTTTTGGGATTTGGCGGCTTAACGGTACGCGAGTTTGCTGGCAAGCCAGTCAATAATCTTGGCTATCGTCTGGCGGAAGAGGCATGGGGAAAAGGTTACGCCACCGAGTTCGCCCGCACGGTGATCGCTTATGGCTTCGATGAATGCCAGCTTCCGGTGATTGATGCTGCGGTGCGCCCGGATCATTTCGCGTCACAGCGGGTGTTAGAGAAAGCGGGACTGCGCTGTTACGACCAGTTTCACGATGTTCCAGGCGCACCCGCCAGTTTATTATATGAATTACGCGCGCAAACCTGGCGCGATCAGGGCACGCCGAAGTAGCGTAGCAACGCGGTCATTAGCGCGGCACCGATGATTACCAGAATCAACGGTGTGCGCCGCCAGGCCAAAAACACCGCAAACAGTACACCGGCGATGCGCGCGACTCCGGCAAAATGTGTGCCTTCAAACAGCGCGGTGGTTACGGCTACCGCCAGCAGCAAAACCGTGGCGGCATCAGACAGCATGTTGCGTGCGCGATCCGACATCTGCATACGGCTGCCCAGACGATAACCGGCGAAACGGATCGCATATGTGCCCACCGCCAGCAGCGCGATACCGCCAATGATCAGGTTATTTTGCATTTTTACGCTCCCGCCAGCTCAGTAATCCCAGCAATGAAAACAGAACCGGCATGCCCGCTGGCACAAACGGCGTCGCCAGCACAGACAGTGCGGTGCCGAGCGTAGCGGGGATCAGCGTGCGACGCTGACGCAGCGCCGGGAATATCAGCGCAATCAGTATCGCCGGGAATACTGCATCAAGCCCGATAGCCGAGACATCGGGAATAAAGCGTCCGATCACCGCCCCGCCAATCACCGATAACGGCCAGATGGTAAAAATACCCAAACCGCAAATCCAGTACGCGGCACGACGCTGCGCCAGCTTCGGCTGGGAAATGCCAAACACCACGCTTTCATCATTCATGATGTGGCATCCCAACAGGCTGCGGCTACCTTTGCCCACCAGATCTTTCACCGCAATGCCAAACGGCAGATGACGCGCGTTGACCAGCAAACCGGCCGCAGCTGCGGTCAGCGGACTACCGCCGCCCGCCACAATGCCGATAAACAGGAATTCCGACGCGCCTGCCAGCACTAGCGTTGAGAGCGCAATTGGCACCCACAGCGGAAACCCTTCGGCCGCCGCCAGCGAACCGTAAGAAAGCCCGACAATACCGTCGGCCAGACAAACCAGGAATATGGCTTTTATTACTCCGCGATCAAGCGGCACTGCACCCAGACGCATCACAATTTGATCTCATATCGAACAGGAAAGCCGTTATAATGAACGCGCCAGAATCGTTTTACAAGACGAACAAATCGTTCGATATAAAGAACAGGAGAGGGTTTGACCACGCCAATTGATATTATTGCTATCGGATTACTGCGCGAACGCCAGCGCGCGGGGCTTTCACTGACAGAAGTGGCGCGTCGCGCCGGGATCGCCAAATCCACGCTGTCGCAGCTCGAAGCGGGTAACGGTAATCCCAGTCTTGAAACGTTGTGGGCGCTGTGTGTGGCGTTGAATATTCCTTTCGCGCGTTTGATGGAGCCGGAAGTGAAGCGTTTGCAGGTAATTCGTCGTGGAGAAGGCATGATCGTCTCAGCGGAGATGGCGGATTATCAGGCGGCCTTGCTAGCAAGTTGCCCGCCCGGCGGACGCCGCGATCTCTATCTGGTCACCAGCCAACCTGGCGCACCGCGCGACTCAAAACCGCATCCGCCGGGCTCGGTCGAACATGTGATCATCGCCTGTGGACGTGCGCTGGTGGGACCGCGCGATGCGCCGGTCGAGCTGCATCCAGGCGACTATATTTGCTATCCCGCCGACGAACCGCATGTTTTCGAGGCTTTAGAGGCGGATACTATGGCGGTGCAATTATCGGAGCAGAATTGAGCGTGAGTTAGGCCAGGTCGCCATGAATGGCGACCCTACGGCACAGAAGGTTAGCCATCAGAATTTCCTATTGTTAAATCCGATGATTCGCGTGCGGTGCGGTGGCATGCTGTGGTTTTCTTCGCTCAGAATCAGGAACATATGGACATTATTCCCGCCCGACCTCATCACGCCGCTTCCATTCAGAAAATCTACGCCTGGCATGTGCTGCACGGCACCGCGACTTTTGAAACCGAACCGCCTTCTACCAGCGAAATGCAGAATCGCGTGCAGGATGTGCAGCAGCGCGGCGGTTTTTGGCTGGTGGCGCAGGAAGATGATCAGGTGCTGGGTTATTGCTATCTGGCGCCATATCGTCCGCGTTATGCCTATCGCTTTACGCTGGAGGATTCGATTTACCTCGATCAGCAGCAAACCGGCAGAGGCATTGGTCGCGCGCTGTTGCAAAAAGCCATTGCGCTAGCGGAAGCGGCAGGATTTCGCCAAATCATCGCGATTATTGGCGATAGCGAGAATGCAGGATCGCTGGGATTACACCGGGCGCTCGGTTTTGAGCACACCGGCGTCATGAAATCGGTGGGATTCAAACATGGCCGCTGGCTGGACACCGTGGTGATGCAGCGTTCACTTGGTCACGGCGATAGCCAGCCGCCAGAGCGTTAAGCGACGTCTTCCATTGCGATCACCCGATGCGTGCCCTTTTCCAGCAGATCGCGATCGTGGCTCACCAGCAACACCGCGCACTTTTGCTCGCGCGCCAGCGAGGTGATGAGCTGGATGGTTTGCTGCTGCACCAGCGGATCAAGACGCGATGTGGGTTCATCGGCAAACAGAAATACCGGATCCAGCAGCATCACGCGTAACAGCGAGAAGCGCTGCAGCTCGCCGCCCGACAGCGAATCGGGCCGACGCGTCAGCAGTTCCGGCGCCAGCGCCAATTGCTCCATCAGCGCATCCCGCCGCGTGGAGGCAATGCGATGTCGGCGCAACACATCGTCGAGGCTTTGCGCCAGTGTGCGGGTCGGCGGAAACAGCGCTGACGGATCCTGATAAATCTTCTGGTATTTCAGCGCATCGACCGCCGCATGGCGCGTAACCTTGCCTTGCTGCGGCGTTAACAGACCGAGCAACACATCTCCAAAGCTACTTTTGCCGCTGCCGCTGGCACCGTGTAATCCAACGATTTCGCCGGCGTGCAGCGTGAAGTTTTGCGGAACGCCGAGCGGTTTACCGCCGCGCTGCAAGCGGATGCCCTCAGCACTCACCACCGCTTTGCTGCCAACAATGGTTTGTTGCCGTGCAGCCCATGCGGCGGGATCGGCGGCAAGTAATTCACGCGTGTAACGCTGCTGCGGCGCATATAGTACCTGTTGCGCCCTGCCCTGCTCGATCACCTTGCCTTTATGCATCACGATAACCTCACCGCCCAACTGACGGGCCAGCGCGATGTCGTGGGTGATGGTGAGCAGTGTGCCGCCGTCGGCCACTTCGCGGCGCAGCAAAGCCGCAACCTCATCGCGACGTGCCACATCCAGCCCTTTGGTTGGCTCATCGGCAATCAGTATCTCCGCGCCGCCTGCACGTGCGGCGGCAAACGCGGCACGTTGCGCCATCCCGCCGGAGAGTTGCCACGGAAAACGCGGCGCCGCGTCCTGTAAACCAAGCTGCTGTAAATCGCGACGCGCGGCGATTGTGCTGGCGGCTTTCGCCTGTCCGCGAACATAACGGTAGCCTTCTGCAACCTGCTGCTGCACTGACATGGTGGGATCCAGCGACAGCCACGGTTCCTGCGGCAGCGACGCTAACGTACGGCCCCATAATTCGCGCAACAATCCTGCATCCTGCGGCAGGATATAACGTTGTTCGTTGGTGATCAGCGTACCGCTGGCCTGCAAATCGCCGGGCAAAATACCCATGATCGCTTGCGCCAGCAGGCTTTTACCTGAACCGGTTTCACCCAGCAAAGTCAGCGGTTGGCCAGGCTGCAAGGTGAAATCAACCGGTTCCACCAGCGTGTCGCTGGCTGTTGTGACGCTAATGCCGATAACCTGTAATCCTTTCATTTACTCTCCTTTTTCATCAACAGATTCAGGCTGATCAACAGCAGAAACAGTGCGATTACCGGCTGCATTAACAACCATGGCGCTTCCCAGGCGAACGGCAACAGTTCGGTCATCATCAACCCCAGTTCTGGTGTGGGCGGACGAACGCCGACGCTGATAAACCCGAGAGCCGATACCGCCATGATGGCGCTGCTGAACGAGAACAGTGTCAACGTGGTTAATACCGGCGCTAACGCGGGCCACAGGTGACGGCGGAAACGGTAGAACGCCGAGAAACCGAGTAGCTTTGAGGCCTGCATGCCGGGCGCATGTACAATCGGGCGCAGCGTTGCACGCGTGACGCGAAAGAATTCCACCCACAGCACCAGCGAAATCCCCAGCCACAACATGCCGGGAGAATCCGGCGCAATCGCCGCTAGCAGCAGCACCAGCAGCAATCCCGGCAGCGCCAGACACATGTCGCCGAGCATGCTGAGCAGGCGATCCAACCAGCCTCCATACAGCGCGCTGAATACGCCAGCCAGCACGCCCGCAAGCAGCGCGCTCATCACGCACAGCGCAGCAAGGCCAAGCGAAAGGCTTAACGCTGCACTGAGGCGCGGCAGCATGTCGCGGCCCAGATGATCAAAACCGAGAAGATTGCCGCCGCTCGGCGCGTGCAGCATCTGCAGCAGATCCTGTTCCAGCGGATCGCCGTGATGAATCAGAGGCAGAAGGAAGGCGAAGCCAAGCAGCAAGCACAACAACAGCAGGCCGATCAGACGCGAGAATGAAATTGTCATGCGCGTGCTCCTCGGGGATCAAGTAGATGACAACCCGCATCCACCAGTATATTTAGCAGCACGAACAGCAGTCCGAGCGTCATGGCGCTGGCCTGGATCACCGGCACATCGCGGGCAAAGATGGCATGCACCAGCGCGTGACCAATGCCGGGCCAGGCAAACAGCGTTTCCACCACCACCACACCTTCCACCAGCCAGACAAACTGCATGCCAAACCAGGTCAACACCGGCGATGCCAGATTTCGTAAGCCGTGACGACGCATTAGCGTTGCGGATGCTAACCCCTTCTGCGCGCCCCAGCGGTAATAGCCTGACGTGACAACTTGATAAGTCGCTTCACGCACCACGCGCACGCCCACTGCGGCCAAGGACAATGCCAGCGTCAACGATGGCAACAGAAAATGACGCAGCTCGCCGTGCCCGGCGCTGGGCAGCCAATCGAGTTGCAGCGCCAGCAGGACAATCAGCAGCATGCCAAGCGCAAAATGCGGCACCGATTTCAGCAGCGCGCTCAGCCAGAACAACGCGCGATCGAGCTTGCCATTGGCGTGACATCCCGCCCAAATGCCAAGCGGCAAGGTGAAGAGAATCGTCAGTAACAGTGATGTTCCTGCCAGCGCCAGCGTTTGACTCAGCTGCCAGCGAAGTTCATCCATCACCGGTTCGCCGGACACCAGCGAACGACCAAAGTTGAACTGCAGCAGATCGAATAGCCAGTGCAGCAACGCGCTGCCCTGCTGCAGCGAGCCGCTCAGTTCCTGCTGCACCAGTGCCACCGCGTTGGCATCCACACGATCGTAGCCATAACGCCCGCTGGCTATGCGCCACGCCATGTCGCCGGGCAAGGCCTGCACCAGAAACCAGGTGAGTAAACCGACCGCCAGCACCACGAAAGCCGCCTGCGCTAAGCGCCAGCCTAAAAGCTTGATCATCATTGCTCCCACTGCATCTGGCGCAGACCAAAGTGACGCTCGAACGGATCGAGCGTGACGTTTTTCAACTTGCTGTTGATCGCAGCAGATTGCTGATACCAGGCAATCGGGATCACCGGTAAATCCTGCTGTAAGGAGGCGGTTATCAGGTTACGCGCCTGCGCACGTTCGGCCGCATCGTTGGATTGCGTTAAGGTGTGCAACGCTGCGCTGAAACCGGCTGGATGCCAGTTCATCGCGCCCCAGTCGCCGCCCTTTTCCGCATAATCCTGCAGTAACGTGCCGGTTGGGTCAGGCGTGAGCGCAAAATTACGAGAAAACAGCGCCAGTTGCAGTCGATTGCTGTGATGCTGCGCTGGAATTTCGCTGGCGTTGGTTGAGTTGATCTTCACTTCAATACCGACTTTACGCAGCTGCTGCTGGATAACCATCGCCATCAGCGGCAGTTCGGGACGATCGGGGAACGTCAGCAGCGTCACACTGAATCGCTGGCCGTTGCGCGTTAACACGCCGTCCGCGCCTGATTTCCAGCCCGCCGCTTGCAGCTGTTTTGCCGCCAGTTGCGGATTGAACTGTAGCGGTTGCAGTGCGCTGTTGTGCCATTCACCCATATTAGGCGGGAATAACTGGCTGGCCGCACCCGGATAACGTAGCACCGCCATCGCCAGCGCGTTACGATCAATCGCCATGCTGATGGCAGCACGCACCGGCTGTTCAGCTAACAGCGGATCGCCCGCATTGAGTTTTAACATTAGCGTGCGCGGCACCGGAATAGCGGGCAGTTGCAGCGACGGCTTGCGCGCTAAACGCTGACGGCTGGCGGCATCCAGATTGAATACGTAATCCGCGTCGCCGCTTTCCGCCAGCAAGGCGCGGGTTTCGGCGCGTCCGGAAGAGAGATAGCTGGCGGCCGCAATTGCCGGCTTTTCGCCCCAGTAATCGTCAAACCGTTTTACCGCCAAAGATTGCGGCGGCTGGAACGACGTCAGCATAAATGGCCCGCTACCGATGATGCGGGTAATGTTGCCCTGCGCATCCCAACTGGCTAATGCCAGAATCTGGGAACGGCTCTCTGCTAACACCGAAAGCAGCGGCGTAAAAGGTTCGCGCATGGTGATAGTGACGCGCTGCCCTTCCCCACTGATAGCGGTGATTGGCGTTTTATCCAGCAAACCCGCTTTGCTACGCGCGGTATTAAGTGATTTCACCACTGCGGCCGCATCCAGTGGCGATCCATCATGGAAACGCACGTTGGGACGTAGCTGCAATTGCCATTGCAAACCATCATTAGAAACCTGCCAGCTCTGCGCCAGCGCCGGAATGGGCTCGGCGCGTTCGTTCACTTCTACCAGCGTTTCCACTACATCCATACGCAACAGAATGTCGCCGGAGAGCGCCGGGTCGGTACCTTTGATTTCAAACGGCGCCGCAATGCGCACTGGTTTATCCTGATGTTCTGCCGCCATTGAGGCGTAAGAAGCCAGGCCTAACGCCGAAGCGATAAGCAAATTTTTCATTGATTTCATTATGATTTCCGACTGAAACCGCTACATATTAAAAGAGTTAATTACGTTATAACATAACAATACACATTTCAACACAGATTGCCGGTGAAGATGGGTGATTGACGCTGCACGCAGAGCTTTGGCTGCGGTATGCTGAAAACGAACGTTTACTTTAAGGAGCAGCAGAGATGCCAGAGATTGTTGTGTATGCGGCGGAAGGTCGCACGATTGAGCAGAAGAAGAAGTTGTTGAGAGCCGTAACCGCAGCGGTGGCCGATTCGTTTGAGATCGACGCTAATTCAGTAACGGTTTCCATCATCGAAACGCCAAAACATCACAAGTCAAAAGGCGGCGTGCCGTTTGATGAGCGTTAGAATAACGCTAAGTTAGGCGTTACGTTGAAAAGGAATAACAGGCATAGAGCGGAAAACATTACTAAATAAATTTGCTAATTTATAATGTTCACTCTATGCCTGATCCCTCTAATTTAGATTGAACTTATCAATAGCGTTTAATACGTTATCGACCAGTGATGCATCTTCCCCAACAACAAAAGTCGACGTGAAAATTTGATGACCATTTTTGTAACCTGGCGACCATAATTTATTGTTATCAGGGATATCACGATAAATACCAATTAGCGGTTTGTCATACAAAGCTGCAACATGGACGACAGCCGTATCAGGTGATATAACCAGGTCGGATAAGTTTATCGCTGCCATAGCATGATATAGCGATGGTACATGATATACCTTTGCTCCAATGAAGAAGTCTTTCACGAAAGATTTTTTATAATCCAGAACGACAATGTCTACATTTTTATTCTTTAATAGAATACCACTAATTATTTCTTTAGTTTGTTGTGGTGTTAAATTTCTATCATCGTGACTTGCATACATATTGATGATGACTTTTTTATTATCTCCTATAAAAAAATCGATTGCTTTAACTTCGTCTGAAATGGATTGCTTATAATATACCTCATACCTTTGATTCGAAGCATCAGGGAAGCCAAGGTAATTCATAATCGCAGCATAAATCTCTTTAACATGAGATTGATAGTGATTAAATGCAATGTTGACGTCGTAATGCGATAGCCACTTTTGTTTATTGAAACCTAATGAAATTTTAGGTGAGATAGCTTGTATCATCTTCGGCATGTATAAGCCTGTATCCCAGATACCCGTATCAATCATCAAATCATAATTATTATTTTTCAATGTGATTATTAGATCATCGGGAATCGCATGGTTATACATATCCCGAGGATCCATTTCATCAGTTAGATAAAGGTTTCTGATAAAAGGATTACCTGAGAAGATCATTTCATTTGCTTTTATCGCTAAAACATCAATGTTTATGCCTGCTTCATGCATCGCGCGTAATATGCATGTTGATACTATAGCATCACCAATCTTACCTTCGTTCCTGATCATCAGCGCTGTGCGAACTTTAGATGGTGCGATCTTTTCTGTTGGCATTCGACGCCATTTTTTTGTCGCTTTATATAAAGCGATTTTATACTTCAGCTTTTTCTTTAAATGATTTCTTTTTCTATTTAATTCTCTAATTTTTTTTATAAATTTCATGTCAATAATTGGTCCGGGAATTTTAAGTATTGTACTATTTGTTAACTTTAAGATAAAGAGCCCAAAAATGGTTCGCTACCGCTAAAAAGTCAGTATCATAACGCTTTCATCCGCTTACCGGATTAGGTGAACCCGACCATTATGACCGATCAAACTGTACTTTTTTCGCGGCTGACTTCTACCCTTGCCGATGACAGCCGCACGCCGCTGTACAAACGCTTTGCTACTGCAATTAAAGATGCGGTGCGCGATGGCGTGTTAGTGCATGAAGAGATCCTGCCAAGTGAGCGTGACTTCAGCCAGTCGCTGAGCATTTCGCGCATCACCGTGCGTAAAGCCATGGATGCGCTGGAAAAAGAGGGTGTGGTGTTGCGTTCTCGTGGCTACGGCACGCAGATCTGCAGCCAGTTCGAGTATTCGCTTAAAGAGCCGAAAGGCTTGTCGCAACAAGCGGTATTACGCGGCAAAAAGCCCGACACCGTGTGGATTAACAAAAGTAAAATCCATTGCGACGCAGAAATCGCCGAAAAGCTGGGATTGATTACAGGCAGCGAGGTGTATTTGCTGAAGCGTATTCGCTATGTCGATCAGCAAGCGGTGTCGGTGGAAGAATCCTGGGTGCCGGCGCGCTATATCGCCGATGCGGATGAGATTGGGATTTCACTGTACGACTATTTCCACCAGCAGCAAATTCTGCCGGTGACGTCACAAAGCAGAGTGAGTGCTCGCATGCCTGATGAGGCGCTCCAGCAGCAGATCGCCCTACCCGACAACGTGCCTGTTTTGGTGATCAAGCAGCTGGCGTTAGATGCGCAGGGCAATCCGCTGGAGTACAGCATTAGCTACTGTCGTAGCGATATGTATGTGTTTATTGCGGAGTAAGGCGCTGCTGCCAATAAGCCGTTAACGTGACGCGATCGGGCGCGCAATCGCCGCCCCGTTGTGACACCACATAAGACGCCACCGCATTGCCCAGCGCGACGCTTTCTGCCAGCGACCAACCCGATGCCAATCCCGCCAATAATCCACCCGCGTGGCTGTCGCCTGCGCCGATGGTATCGACCACTGTTGTCGGCAGCGCCGGTATCCAGCTTTGTGTCTCTGCGTTAACGAAACCGGCACCTTCGCTATCGAGTCGCACCACCATCGCGCCACCAAAACGCTGCTGCCAGCGCGTCATTAACAGTTGCGCATTAAAGGGTTCTTTTTGATTCAAACGCTCATGCCACAACAGTTCGGCTTCCTGTCTGTTCACTGTAATCAGTGGATGGCACGCCATAATGCGTTCGAACTGCACGTCGCCGATATCCGCCAGACGCGGACCGAAATCCACCAGCAACTGATACGGCTGGCTTTGCTGTTCCAGCCAGTCGATCAGCACATCACCGCTTTTACTGGTGAGCTGATAGCCGGAAAGGTAAATCCAGCGATTAGCCAGTTGCGGCAGCGTGTCGAGCAGCGCCGCATCCCACTGATTTTCCACGCCGCTTACTGACAAAAATGTGCGCTCGCCATCGGGTTCCACTAAGGCTAAACACCAGCCGTTATCGCCTTTCGCCGTTTCCAGTACGCTATGAATGCCATATTCCGTCAGCTTTTGCCGCACAATGCTCGCCCATGTGCCGTTGCCGAGCGGCAACGCATTGATGGACGGGATGCCAAGCCGGTGCAGCGCTATCGCCACATTCAGCGCGCAGCCGCCGACATTGACACCTTGCTGGTGGAGCTCAATATCGCTGCCACGATGTGGCAGCGAGTAAGCATCGGCAATCACATCCACAACCGCCGCGCCAATCACACACACCGGCAGACAGCCTTCGAGTCTCTGCAGATCATCAGGCGTCAACATAGGCGGCCTCGCGCTGCTGGCGGAAGCGCGTGAATGCGGCGCTGTAGCGGGTGAAATCCAGCGCGTTAGCGGCATCCAGCTCAGCTTTCAAGGCAACATCGATGCTGTCGATGCCATGCAGCGCGCCGCAAATCGCCACCGCCATCGCGCCGATGGTATCGGTATCGCCGCCGAGGTTAGCGCAAAGGATCGCGCAGCAATTCGGATCGGTCTCTGCTAATTCCACCATCGCAATCGCCGCCGGTACCGATTCAATGGTGCTGGTGCCGGTGCCGACCAAATCGTAAATCTGCTGCATGGTGGATTCCACGCCCCTGCCCTGCGCGACAACGCTCAACGCCAGTTCGAGGCGTGCTGCCATTGATGCACTAAAGGTGGTGACACGCTTTTCCTGCGCCGCGCGTGCAATCGCAGGCAGTTCATCGCGGATCGTTGCCCAGCTGGCTCCATCAATAGCGCGCGAAACCGCCCACGCAATCACTGTTGCGCCGGAAACCGCGACATCCGATTTATGCGTTGGGCTCGACGCCAGCGCGACGGCATCAATGAAAGCGGATAAATCGCGTGCTGGCAGCAAACAGCCGAGTGGTGACACCCGCATCGCGGCGCCGTTGGTCATGCCGTTATTTTCCAGCTGCGACACCGGCGTGCCGGCTTTCATCGCGTTGAGCGCGATTTTTGAAGTCGGTCCGAGCACATTCTTGTTGAAGGCATCAAACGACTCAGCCCAGTGCAAGATATTCGCGCCAATGGTTTCCGCGTTGATCTCGCCATCATGAGAGACGATCGCATCAGCCAATGCCAGCGCCATGGACGTGTCATCGGTAAACGCCGCCCGGCCAAAGTAGCATGCGGCGTTGTTTTCGGCCGGACCGGGCAGGAAGCGATCAATCCAGCCGAAGTGCTGCTTCACGCGTGAGCGTGGCCACAATTCCGATGGCATGCCCATCGCATCGCCCAGCGCCTGGCCGTAAAACGCGCCTAAAATCCGTTTTTCTTGCGTTGTCATCGTCATGGTGAAATCCCTTATTTATGGCTGTCAGCAGTTGCTGAATTATCGAAAGCGGTAAGTTCATCGCTACGTTTTTTGCCGTCACGGAACAGGACGATAAAGGCGATGGTGATCATTACGATCATCACGCAGCCAAACATCCACATGCCGGCCCAGTTGAAAGTCTGCCCGTTGCGGGGTTGGTCGTAGGCAAACATTTCCTGCATCAGGTAGCCACCAAGGCGGTAACCGAGCAGGCTGCCGATGCCCTGACAGGCCAGCGTGATCAGCCCTTGCGCGGCATTACGCATCGCCACTGGCGCTTTCTTATCAACGTAGATGTAAGCGGTGATGAAGTAGAAATCGTAGCTGACGCCATGCAGCAGAATGCCCATGAACAGCAAGCCATACGTCAGCATGTTTTGATCGCCGCCGAACACGAAGAACACGTAGCGCAACGCGGCAGTGGTTAATCCCAGCAGCAGCACTTTGCCGATGCCAAAGCGTTTAATGAAGAACGGCAGCGCCAGCAGGAAGAAGATTTCCGAAACCTGGCCAAGTGTCATCCAGCCGGTGGCATGCGGCAAGCCGACTTCCGTCAGGTAGCCTTCGGCAAAGATGTAATAAAACGCCAGCGGCATGCTGAACAGGAAGGAGCAGACGAAGAATACGAGGAAGCTGCGATCCTTTAGCAGATGCAGCGCATCCAGGCCAAGCGCTACGCGCAGGCTGAATTTGCCGGTGCTTTTCGGCTCGGTCGCGGGTAACGTCAGGGCAAAAATGCCGAGCAACAGCGAGCTTGCCGCTGTGATCAATAACGGTACGTTGCTGGCAGAAATATCGCCATAGCCCAGCAGCGGCGGCAGGAAACCACAAACGATGCCGGACGCGATCCAGCCAAGTGTGCCCATGACGCGAATGCGCGGGTAATCACGCTCCACATCCGCGACGTGTGAAAACGCGATGCTATTGGTTAAGGCGATGGTTGGCATGTAAGTGAGCGCATACAGCAACAACAGCGGGAAGAAGCCGCCGAAGTGGGTTTGCTGGGCTGCGAAGAACATCAGAATGGATCCGACGATGGTGAGTAGCGACAACACTTTTTGCGCCTGGAAGAAGCGATCGGCCAGCGATCCGACAAGGATCGGCGACAGGATGGCGGCTATTGAAGTACAGGCGTAGCACCAGGCGATCTCAACCGGCGAGAAGCCGTTTTTGCTGAGAAATGCCCAGAGCGGTACAAACCATGCGCCCCAGATAAACCACTCAAGAAACATCATGAACGACAGTTTTGGGATTGTTGTTTTCATTTAAAAGGACTCCCCGGTGTAGGTGGGGCCAATCTAACACCAGTAATAATACCTTTATAATACCATTGGTGGATTTTTTGAACTCGTCCACAACATTTTAACCGATGTGCAACGGTTTGAGGCGGGAGGTAACTAGATGCGGGAGATGTGGATGAGGGCGCGAATAACGCGCCCGGTAATAGTTAGCGGCGATTTTTCCATACCGTCTGAATGTTGCAGAATTCGTGGACACCAAAGCTCGACAGTTCACGACCATAGCCGCTCTTCTTCACGCCACCAATCGCGACACGCGGATCGGACGCGCCATTGCCGTTGATAAACACCGCGCCGGTTTCAAGTTTTTCCGCCAGTTCGTTGGCCAGTGCTTCATTGCCGCTCCACACTGTTGCACTGAGGCCGAATTCGCTGTCGTTAGCCAGCTCAAGGGCGTGTTGTGCATCACGAGCGACGGTGATTGCAGCAACTGGACCAAAGATTTCCTGCTGGAAAGCGGTCATGGCTGGTGTGACATCAGCGAGGATCGTTGGGGCGTAATAGTTGCCTGGGCCGTCGATCTTATGGCCGCCTAATACCAGACGGGCGCCTTCCTTGATGGTCTGCTGCACCTGATTATCCAGCTCATCACGCAGATCGTAACGCGCCATTGGGCCGATGTAGGTTTCTTCTGCCAAAGGATCGCCGATCTTCAATGCCTGCACCGCTGCGCTGAAACGCGCCTCAAACGCTTCTGCGACGCTTTCTTCAATGATGAAGCGCTTGGCTGCCATGCAGACCTGTCCGGTGTTCTGGTAGCGTCCTGTGACCGCTGATGCCACTGCAGCATCAAGGTCTGCATCCGCCAGCACAATGAAAGGATCCGCGCCGCCCAGTTCCAGCACGGTTTTTTTCAATACTGCACCGGCTTGCGCTGCAATAGCTCCGCCTGCACGCACGCTGCCGGTTACCGCTACAGCCGCAATACGCGGATCTTTGATTGCTGTCGAAACGCCATCGTTATCGACGTTGATCACGGTAAAGCCGCCTTTAGGCAGATCGGTGGCGTCAAACAGTGACGACATCAGGTTGGCGGATCCCATTACGCTTGGTGCATGTTTCAGTACATAGGTATTACCCGCCAGCAACATGCTGACTGCGCCGCGCAGAACCTGCCAGTAAGGGAAGTTCCATGGCATCACTGCAAGGATCACGCCGAGCGGGCGAAACGATTGCCACGCTTGCTGGTTTTCCACCAGCGTGGGTTTGTCGGCAAGGATCGCTGGGCCGTGTTCTGCATACCAGTCGCAGAGATTGGCGCATTTCAGTACTTCAGCACGTGCCTGAGCGATAGGCTTGCCCATTTCCAGCGTAGCCATAGTTGCCAGCTCATCCTGACGTTGGCGAATCTGTTCAGCCAATTGACGCAGCACTTTGACTCGTTGCGGCATTGCCGTATAGCGCCACTCTGCGAAGGCATCAGCACTTTGCTGCAATGCGGCTTCCAGCTCGGCTGCGCTCTGCAGCGGATAGGTCGCGAGAATTTCGCCAGTAGTAGGGTTGCGGGAAATAACGTTGTCAGTCATGCAAGATGTCCTCGTCATAAGTGATGTGATGTTCAATGGTGCTCACCTTACGCCGGGTAGAGGTTTCTTAAAAATGAATAATAATGAGGAAGTTGTTCATTTATGGAGAATTGGAAGGATTTTGGTCGCACAGAACTGATGATTTGGTGGGATCGAATAGGATGTCATCGCGATGCGGTTGTTTTAAACGTTTTGCGTGTCCAAAGCCGCTTCAGTCCTGGCGTTATTAAGTTATACAGTGAATAGATCTTAAAGAAAGATCATATAGAGATCTTAAAGAGATCCTAAGAGATCCCCGATCGTCGCAGGCCGCACCCCACAAGGGCTCAGAAGGTGATCGCGTTCACTATAATGAGTAAAGTGTTCACTGGAGTCAGTAGTTTATTCACTATAGAGAGTAGAATGTTCACTATAAACAGTGTTAATGTTCACTGTAATCAGAAAACGACCCTTTTCATCCACAGAATGAAGATCTCAGGCT
>NZ_CP142690.1:0-155091 GCF_045689705.1 Pantoea sp. S18
TTCACTGGCATTTGTCATTGAGTGGTTGCCACGCATACTCTTTTTTCCTCTTTCGGGCTTTCTCGCAGACCGTCTGAAACCGCGCTTTATTTTTTTTAATGTGGATGCTGCGCGAGCGGTATTAATGGGCACCGCTATTCTGATGCTATTCCTGTATCCACAGGCCAGTTTTCCTGTTCTGGCAGCAATGATGGCACTGCTCTCAGTGGCCTGGGTACTTAACTTTGTCGCTACTGATGCAATGTTGCCCCGGCATCTCGCCAAGGATGAATTACCGAAAGCGCATGCGATGCTGCAGGGAGTTGATCAGATTACTATGGTATTAGGGCCTGCAATTGCAGTAGCTATTTCATCTTCAGGCGGTATTAACTGCATACTGGCTGTTGCGGCTGTGATGTTTTCTGTATCAGCAGGTAATTATCTTTTTTTGAAAACACATGATCCAAAAGAGACAGAAAAGCTGACATTCAGGACAATAATTCAATCGAACCTTATGGCGCTCAATGTTCTAAAAGAGCACAAAATCGTGTTTCATATTTGTGCTCTGACCTGGGTTGTGAATCTGGTCTATGGTGCCGCTCTTGTGGTCAGCGCCGCTGTTGTGATGCAGGAGTTTAATCTGCCCGACCGGTACTTCGGCATTCTGCAGACAACTGCTGCAGTCGTAGCCGTCATCATGTTCTTCTTTATCCCGCGATTCGCTGCCCGTTTTGGCCTGCTGTCACTGGGTACAGTTTCATTCTTTGCAATGATATTCGCAGGTATTGTTATGTCCCTGTCCAGCAATTACCTGCCGTATCTTCTGGGTTACAGCATGCTGATGGCGTTTGACGGTGCTTTCAGTATTTATTTACGTACGCTGCGTAGTCAGGTTTTGCCGAAAGAGCATCTGGGTAAAACGATGGGCCTGATAGGCCTTATGAATATGTGCTCCGTACCGGTAAGTGGCATACTGGTGTCCATGCTTTCCGGCAGACTTCAGCCGCTGCAGATTGTCGGCTTTATTCTCGTTGCAGCTATGGCGCTGGGATTCATATTAATAATGTTAGGACGTCGGTTTTTTGGCTATAGCAGCTGGCTCCCACCGCTGGAGATAAAAATGCAAACGTGAAAAAGTGAGTTTTTTGTTGTGCTGAGTGAGATCAAAAGAATTAACATTACTGATATTGGAGCATTCTCAAGCAAGACCGGCAGGAAAAAGAGCTACGGCTTTTATAGGACCTATAATGGCAAATAAATAGTGCTACAAATCTTGATAACCATTCACGCGGAACTTTTTACTGACTGTTTATTACACTTTTTCGGCATAATTATGACAAACGTATATAGTTAGCATCCCATACAAATAGGTTTGTCACATTATCGTATTAGCTCAGAATGTAAATTGTTAGCACAGTACGTCCACGTTATACCAGGAGCGGACAATGTTGGCATCGTGTTTGTTGTTTGCAAGGAATATTTAACAGGATGTGCAACTGGCGCAATAAGGCACCCATTTCACAATGGAGAAGATGGATGACAAGTCATTTGACCGCGCTTTCTGCTATTGTCGTAGCGATCCCGTTTGGAGCAATGAGCCAGGAAGTGAGCTTTCATCTCGTTGCCCGAATAGTCATGTTTAGTTCGAAACGGGTGCTTTATCTGTTGCTGCAGTTATTGATGGGATTTCGTGCGTTTAATTTCTGGTCCCATAACATTAGCATGTCTTAATTCCATGTCCTTCAGGTCCCGTCTCTTTACTCAGGACTGAGGGTTGCAGGCGGTTGATATCTTTTGTGGCTGGCGTTGAAATGTTTCGTCGCACTTCAAATCGTTTTAAAGATTCTGCCAGGACATAGTAGTTAAGCGTTTCAAAAGCTTTAGTGTCTGAGGTGTTTACGCAAAACAGCAACCCCCATACTGCGCTGGTATTTGCCAGTATTTTTTTCGCAGCGCTTAGCAAATATATTCAGCCTGTTTTGTATATCATCCCGCCCACAATAGCATACGTTATTTATGTTCTTTGGTATGCAGCTTTTGCATGCTTATTATCAACGGAAGAGCCACATCATTCTTACATTAAATACCGTAATTTATAGATAAACTAAGCGGAAGCATAATAGCCTTTCTGGGAATACGCCAACTATCAAAGGGAGCCAGGAAATTACCTTTCAGTCTTTTGATATGCAGCACTAAGCTCAGTTAGCTGCGTGTTCAACCGAAGGATACACATACTGGTTAAAACTTTTCCTGCCAAAAGAGGAACGTTTTAAATAAAATTGTGAAACCAAAATTTCATAAATTCGGACCTTTTTAATTACGGAACCATTCGTATAGCGCGATCATGACTTTGCCTCGGAATCTCCAATTCATCATGTCGATGAGTCTCACGCAGGCCTTCCATCTATCTGAATAATCCAATTCCATTGTTCATCAGGTGGGTAAAATCTTCAAATACTGGAGCACCCAAATCGGTCAGCAGTTTAGCCTTAACGTCACGTCCTATGCCTATAAATGGCAGGTTGAGATTATTTGCAGTTTTTAAATCCCATAACCCATCGCCTATAGAAATCAGTGAATCAGCATGTCCTCCTGGAATTTTTTTACTGCCCAGATGAATAGCTTTTTGTACGATCTCTTCGCGAGTTCTGAACTCGGAGGCGGTAATCAAATCAACTTTTTCAGCGTCAACGCCGACAGCTTCCAACTTTTTCACGGCTCCAAATCGAAGGCTGCCAGTGGCGAAAACAACGCTCCATGAATGCTCTTTTAACCATTGCAGGAAAGCAGAGGCACCTTTTATTTCAGTGAAAGGGCTGATTGTAATTTCATGCTCCAGCGCGCGTCGATACTGGAATTCGAGCTCGGACAAATCAGCGCGACCTTCATATTGAGCCTCTTCCCAGGCTTGTTCGAAGATGGCGCTATCCGTGTGGTGGGTGTAATTGCCCCAGTCTGTTCTCAGACTGGGAAAACAAAAGGTGCGAAGGGCTGTTTCAAATGCACTCTGATGTTGAGCAACGCTGTCGGTCAACGTGCCATCGATATCAAATACTACGATTCCTGGAATTATTACAGTCATAAATACTCTCGCCCATTAAAAATAAATTTTTCAATAGCTCACATAATAATGCCAAAATATATTTGGTAAACTAATAATTTTAGTACTTTATTCGCATTGGTTACACACTTAATGGATAAAGAAGCTTGTTTATAAATTGTTTTTTGCTCAAAGGATAACGTGCGCTTTTCGCGCACACCTGCATATCTTACAGACAAAACCATTAGCACATAGCTAAAGTTCACCTCCAGTAAAGTGTGAAATTTTTGTATTCTGTGCTGCCATAATATGCACCAGAGATATTTCTTTGTAGCAAATTTCACCCGCCATGATCGTTTTGTTTAAAAAAAAGCAAATGAAAAATTGATGCATCATGCCAATTTCATTACGTGCCTCATTAGAAACACTCAGCAAAATAACGTCTATGCTTCAATTAATTTCACTTAACTCAAACTGGCAGGACTATGGCAGGATATAGAGGCGGGTTGCCAAGAATCCAGAGCGTGCGGCTGAAACTGGAAGAAAGGCTGCCAGGTCAGCGGCGGCAACTTCAGAAACTATCCTGAACGTGCAGTTGCAGCAGGCCGCAAAGGTGGTTTAGTCAGCCGGAGAGGAAAGGCAGTTGATTTGTCATCTTAACATTAACATCCTGGTTTCAATCAATGTCGCGACTGGGATGTTATTTCACTATAATTAAAAAAATCATTCGTCCTAAATCTTATATCCGCATGTGCCGGAAGTGGAATTGGAAAAATGACAGAATTTTTTTGGTTGTTTAGAGTTGAATTCATGTAGCCCGCCCATCGCTCAAAGCAGATCGCATGCTGTCAATTTTGGGTGGCTTCCTTAAGGGTGTTGAAGTCTATAAAGCGACGACTTTAATGGCATTGAAAATGCTGCGCAGGTTCTACATTCGACCTGTCCTGAGAGCATTTACCCAGTCGGGCCGATTATTTTTAAACGCAACTGAGGCGGCAGATTCCCAATTATAATCAATCGCTTTAAAATCAACATTCCATTCTCCATTTTGACGCTCCACAATTGCATACCGCGCATGGGGTGAGCCACTTTCCATCACATGCGAGCGGGGCGTATCATCATCATATGCCTGAAGCCCCACGCTGCCGGGGTTTACAATAAGTCGACCGTCAGCCAGGCGTAACTGCCGGGGAATATGGGTGTGCCCACAAAGGATTAATGAGGCCTTTCTGTCAGCCACAAGCGATAAAACACGCGCTTCTGGCGAGGGTCTCACACCTGTAGCAGTAACTTCTTCTAGAAAATAAATGCGGTCGTCCCCTGGTACTCCGTGCACCATTAATACGTCATCACCGATGGTCAGCTCTGCCGGCAGGTTTTTAAGCCAGTGCCAGTGTTGTGCGTGCAGGCGCTCAAAAGCATGCCTGTCGGACAAGCTCATGCTTGCAAAATCTTGTTCAAGAAGTTGCCGTTCGTGATTCCCTCTTATAGTCGGAATATTGAGAGGCATGAGCCTGTCCGCAGTTTCTGCCGGAAGTAGTCCTCCTGAAACGATATCTCCTAAGTTCAGGATTAGATCGACACACTGGGCCTGTATGTCTGCCAGAACGGCGTTCAGCGCCGGAAGGTTCCCATGGATGTCTGATATTACTGCCAGTTTCATGCTGCTTTTCCTGTACTGTATGACTTTTATGTCTGCCTCAACGGCCTATAACCTAAAGAGATTGTTATATAATTTAAACAAACATTAGATAAAAAGAGCAAACTTTCCGCTCAGGGATGCCTGTTAAATGCCACAAGCGGACATTATTATGCAGAATGCATCTGTACATTCAGCAAGGGAAAACGGTTGACCAGATAAAATGAATGTAGGAAAAAGCCGGTGGAAAAAAAATGTGCAGGCAGAGTAAGAGGCAAAACGGTGATTACATGCACTTGAATGTCAGATATAACAGCACAATATCCGGTCAGATATTAATTAACTCACAACGGTAATTTTATTACATATTTAGTTATATACAAACTGTCATTTCCGTGCATTTTTGAGTCCCGGTATCACCTTCTAGCTTCAGTGCAGCCCCAGAGTTGCCAGAAAACGCTTGGTCAGCGGTCTTGTTTCCTCTTTGCGCCACACGGCAAAAAGGTTGATTTCAAGCGGTAGCCAGGGAAGTGACACCAGAGCAACACTATCCGGTACAATTCGCGCAAGACTTTTCTGTATGAACGTGAAACCCAACCCCGCCTCCACACAGGACAGCGCAGCCAGTGGCCCACTGACTTCCAGAAAGATATTGGGTTGAAAACCGCCTTTCTGACATGCGGCGAGCAGTCGCGCCCGCGCCGTAGGATTCAGATTTTCCTGATCTGCTATCCACGGCTGGCCATTGAGATCATCAGGGCTTGGAACCGGTATTATTCTTTCTTTTGGCATAGCCAGTAACAGATGTTCTGTCAGAACTTTCTCCTGACAGAACATGTCATTAGCATCAGGTAGCGTATGCAGCAGGGCCAGATCAATAGCTCTTTCCTTCAGATGTTCTATTTGCTGCTTAGAGCGCATAGGATGTAGGCGGATATCTGCTCCATGCCCCATTCCAAGCCGTGCAATTGCCTCAGGAAGAAGCCGGGAATGGAGCGCCGCTTCTACATAGCCTATATCCAGTCTCCCTGCGTAATCGTGCGAAAGATGCCGACCGTAATCTTTAAGTCGGTCATGATGTTGTAAAAAAGGCGTTACCTCATTAAGAAATTTTCTTCCCTCTTCTGTAAGCCGTAATCGCTTTTTATCACGATGAAAGAGTGTAATACCCAATTCACTTTCAAGCTGCTGGATCTGCCTGCTGAGTGGAGATTGAGAAATATGAAGCCGTTCAGCTGCCTGTCCGACATGTTCGAATAAGGCAACGGTGGCGAAAGAACGCAGTAATTTTATGTCCATGACAATTTTGGTCTCAACTCAGTCAAAAATTATCATAGTCTCATCAGGTGTTTAACTTCAATATCTTTAGACCGCGACCGTGACTTGCCAGCGACTGTTACTGGTTGGTTTAAACATAACTGACCGAATGAAGCTGAAGATAATAATTTTATTTCATTAAGTGAGGATACTATGGAGACATCGCTTTTTGTTTCGCAGAAAATTGGTCATTACGCGGTAACCGCAATAAGCGACGGGCGAATGAATGCCAGCCTGGGTTTACTGTCAGAAATTGATTTAACCGAGGCTGGAAAAATTCAGGAGAACTCTGGAGTTACAGCTCCTAATGATATTCATATTTACTGCTATCTAATACGCGGACAGGGACGCGTCATCCTAGTGGATTCAGGTACGGGAGGACTGAGTTCTGCAGGTGGCGAATTAAATAACAACCTTTTTTTGGCAGGCGTTAATACAGACGATATAGATACCGTTCTACTGACTCACGGACATCCAGACCACATCGGCGGTCTGCTGAATGAGCATGGGCAGCCAACATTCAAAAACGCGAAGATATTCCTGAATCGAGATGAAGCAGTATTTTGGCAGGATGAAAATAAGCTGAAACTTATGAGTGAGCGTCTACAGCTGAACGGCTCGCTGGTTCGTCGCACGCTGGAAGCATATGGCTCTGTGCTGCATTTTATTAATGACGAAGAAATCAGTGAGGGGATCAAGGCTGTAATTCTGCCGGGACATACGCCTGGACACACCGGTTTTATGATAAGTTCATGTGACGAAAGCCTGCTGATCTGGGGTGACATTGTCCATTATCCTCATATTCAGTCCGCCAGGCCTGAAGTTTCAATTTCTTTTGACTATGATCCTGCCCAAGCAGAGAAAACAAGAAAAACCATTCTTGAACAGGCCGCTCGTCTACGTTTACTTGTTGCCGGTATGCACTTAGGTGAACCCGGGTTCGCATATGTTTCCGGTTCTACTGAAAAAGGGTATTTTCTAACATCATGTGCGGTACAGCAGTAAATCGTTCGCGGTAGATACCCCTCAAGCGAAAGAGGGGTGAAGGTATTTGCTTGGCCGATGGCCATCATGGCTCAAACGAAGGGCGCGGAAATTATCTTTTCGCAGTCCGTCGGATTTTCCCAACTTTGTCCAGTAAGTGCCTTAGGGCTAAAGATCCGGTTAACTTAAGCTTCTCGCTCATGAACGACCCTTAGCCTTACTAGAACGATATAAGCTTCCCCAGATATTGACTGTTTCGCCAGTAAGTCTCTCAACAATCTCAAGTGAGTCTGGATCACCATGGAAAGCCATGCAACACACAGTAATGAATGTTGTGATAATAACTAATCACCAGGTACTGTTAAATACAAGAGGAGGGGGAGATGGGAAGTAGCGCCGACTGTACATAAAGACTGGTCGGCACTGAGTAATGCCCTAACCAAAAACGCCCGCGTAAGCCCCAAAAGAGCAAACGCCACACAGAATGACTGATGCAGCCGCCGCTGCAAGCGTGTATTTTTTCACTTTCAGACCTCTTCAAAATGCCCGCTTAAAAACTTAGCCTGGCAGCTATTCCGGCCTTGTAAACCTAAAGATTTATTCCAGGATAATTCCATGTGAGTTTGCTCATCAGACAAAGATTAAAACCTGTCGTACGGATCGCTCAGAAATGGCCTTTCTCCGGCCAATGGTCAATTTTTTCAGCCTGAAGGATCATTACGATGGGCAGGGCAGGACCTCTGGCAGAATGGCTTCATTCCTATCTTTAGCCTGTGTATCAACAACTCTGCTTTGAGGACGTATAAAGAATGGTGCGTCAGCATTGTCTCGTCAGAATTCCGTAACAGGCTGACTGCCACCTTCCGACAGCACTTAACGTTTACCTTAAAACAGAGGGATCGTCACTGCATATACCGGGGCCTGGCCATGATTTTTAGTCACCGTACCGACGACGTCTTCTCTGCTTAGTACAGTTTTAGTATCCTTTACCAGAACAGAGAGGCGCTGTTCACTGATATCGCAGACATGGTGCGGTAAATGCGAAAAATGGATATTTCAGCCAGACGGGGACGATGAATTACATTTTCTCCTTTCGATAAACTCATGCGTTCAGCCACGCTCATTTTCTGATCACAGCATATAAAAGACCTGGGGCCGGAATAAAAACACCGGGCCTTGCGAACGCCTGGTTTATAATAACGATTGCGAAAATGAAGCGATTCAGAGATTGAAAGCTTTTTACAGGCAAGTATCCTGTCATAATAATGACAGGCTTATTCAGCTGAAAAACGGTAGAAGGTCAGTTTGTTGAGGCACATAAATGACGTGCGAA
The DNA here is from genome assembly GCF_045689705.1 of Pantoea sp. S18. Taxonomy (NCBI): domain Bacteria; kingdom Pseudomonadati; phylum Pseudomonadota; class Gammaproteobacteria; order Enterobacterales; family Erwiniaceae; genus Pantoea; species Pantoea sp. S18. The sequence goes on from NZ_CP142690.1 coordinate 8,293, forward strand.
TTTATTTCTTATGAATACATCTAACCTCCATGTTGACCATCTGGCCTGGTGTGGACTTATTGCATTGTACATGGCACGGAATGCCGGAGCGGTGAGTTCTCCCGCGCAGGAAAATCTTTTCCTGTGTCGGTGGCTGGCCAGGGCTGAAAAAAAACGCCTGTTTCGCCGCGAATTGGCTAACGATATTCGCTGGCTTTTGCAAGAAGGCAGAGAAAAGGGTATCAGAGCAGATTTACCCGGAAAGCTGGAATATCTCTGGCGTGCCAGCAGCGGTGATCTTCTGGCACAGAACGACCTGTTCAGGCTGCAGCATATTCTCCATGCGATTACACTGACCGGTATTAATTATGGCGTACTCAGTGAGACGGAATGGGAAGGCAGCCATGTGCCTGTGCTCAACCCCAAAATTCCGGGTATATTCCTCAGAAAAAGCGATCTGCAAACGGGTTTTGATGAGCAGGGTGGGCAGGTCAAACCCATCGCGACACGTATCACTGCCGACACTGGTGCGGTTGATGACCTGCTGTCCCGGGCAGGCTGGGAGCGAATATCAGATATGGCCATCCCCTTTTTATCCTATCTGAAGGCTACAGGGCAGAAAATTCAGGTCTCTGCTACCACATAACATTTAAAGTATTTTCTCAGCGGTATTTACGATGATGTTGATATTCACTTAATCCTTAAGGTAGTTAATTCATTTACGAATGACTTCGTACGGCTAAGCCGCAGGAGTTAATAGTGAACGCAAGTCTAACCTCAATCTTCAGATTGTTGCCACAGAGTCAGTGACGTTTTATCGAAATATACTCACACGCACGTTTCGGTTCATTCCAGCGGCTTTCCACGTTTTTCCGGCAACATAACCGCGACAAACACCAGCGATGCTACATTGAATGCCGCAGAGATAAAGAACACAACATAACCCACCAGCAAGCGTAATAGCGGGCAAGCCAGCTCGCCGGTTGCGTTGCAAAATACCGAAAAGTTACAGCTGAGGCGATTTGCATGTCGCGTCCTTTCCTCGGAACAGTTCTGACCTAAGCAGCCCGAACAGTCGGAAATGCCCATCAGCTTAAAGACAGGAAGAGAACAATTAAGCCCAACGCCATCATCCAGTGGGGCTCAGATGGGGCTTGCATTTGGGCGTCCATGGTTGCTGAGAACACAATGGAATACGGTGTTAATGAAAACATGAGTCCATTCAGAAATTGCACAATAGTTATTTATATCCAACTTTCTTCATGCACTCACCGGGCCTGACAACACCTTTTTATTTGCTTTATCCCCTGTCAGATTGAGTCGCGAATCCAGAGTTTATATCGCTCTTAATATTCGCATTGAATTTCAATATTTCACTCCACACAAGTGGATATTCATCCATTATAACGAATCGCTCCGCTTAAATTTCTCAACGTTTTTTCATTTCACGCGTGACAAATATCACATTTTTGCCAGGCTTAATTACTCACCAAAAAGGAGAAACAGATGAACTCATTGACTAACAAGACGCTCATCACGCAGGAATACCCAAAGCCGCCGTTTAAAAAACAGCATCAGCCTATTCCTGGTCTGGCGAGTAAAATGGAACCACGCCCCGATCACGGTGAAACCAGTTACCGGGGCACTGGCCGTCTCGCCGGCCGTAAGGCGCTGATTACGGGTGGAGATTCAGGTATTGGCCGTGCCGTCGCCATCGCATACGCCCGTGAAGGCGCTGATGTTGCGATTAATTACCTGCCGGATGAAGAGCAGGATGCTGCGGAGGTTGTGAAATTAATCGAAGCCGAAGGGCGGAAAGCCGTTGCCATACCTGGCGATATTCGTACAGAAGAGTTTTGTCAGAAACTGGTTAAAGAAGCTGCCGGTCAATTAGACGGTCTGGATATTCTGGTCAACAATGCCGGTCGCCAGCAATTTAATGAATCTATCCGTACGCTCTCTACGGAAGATTTTGATGCCACATTTAAGACCAACGTTTACGCTATGTTCTGGATAACCAAAGCGGCGCTGGAATATCTGCCTGCCGGTTCATCTATCATTAACACCACATCAGTGCAGGCCTATGAACCAAGCGCCATTTTACTGGACTACGCGCAAACAAAAGCGTCAATAGCGGCTTTTACAAAAGCCCTTGCGAAACAGCTCGGTGAACAGCAAATCCGAGTTAATGCTGTCGCACCGGGCCCCTACTGGACGCCCCTCCAGATATGCGGTGGTCAGCCGCAGGAAAAAGTTGAGCAGTTTGGTGCCACCGCTCCGCTGGGGCGTCCCGGCCAGCCAGCAGAGATTGCGCCCCTCTATGTCACCTTCGCCGAAACCACCAACAGTTTTACCTCTGGCCAGGTATGGTGCTCTGACGGCGGTACCGGCACGCTCTGATCGTCAGCAGGAATTATGAAGAACGTGGCCGAACCCGGTCACGTTGTCGTCTCAGCATGCAGGGAAGAGCAATGAATAATCAGGTATTACGATCGCCGATGCGCGAGGATGGATTTGCCCGTCTTGGGGACTATGCGGCAATTGGCGAAGGGCGTTCTGTGGCGCTCATTGCCCCGGATGGCGCTATTGACTGGTGGTGTGCGCCTAACCTTGACTCCCCGCCATTGTTTGACCGCCTGCTGGATCCCGAAATCGGCGGTTTTTTTCAGATAGAACCCTTAGACGAATACCGCACGGAGCGGGCCTACCGCCCCGATAGCAACGTGCTTGAAACCCGGTTTATCACGCACGATGGCAGCGTACTCATCACCGAGTCAATTAACAGCACGCTGGCAGGCCGGCTGCCCTGGAGCGAACTGGCAAGACGCATCGAGGGGGTTGAGGGCGAAGTTGAGCTGAGCCTGACATTGCGGTTTGGCACCGTTGCTGAAACACGCTCTCCGTGGCGGGACAATACCGAACAGGGGGACGTTTATCATCTTGCTGACCTGATGGCGATGCTGCGCACGACTGATGACTGGCTGATTACCGAGCGAGGCGATGGGATGATACGCGCAACGCTTCGCACTCGACCTGAAAGTCACTCGCTGGTAGCCCTGCTGGTAACGGAACGCGAGCCGCTGGCTGTGCCTGATCTGGCGTCCATTGATGCCCGTATTGAAACCAGCCATACGGCTTGGCGCGACTGGACGCACAGCCTGAGCTATACAGGCCGCTATGCGGATCACGTGAGACGCTCTGCGCTGTCTCTTAAATTTCTCTGGTATTCGCCAACCGGTGCTCTGGCCGCTGCTGCGACGACCTCCCTGCCTGAGGGCATTGGCGGTGAGAAGAACTATGACTATCGTTACGCTTGGGTGCGTGACGCCTGTCTGATTATCAAATCGTTTGTCTTTCTGGGCGCACTTGAAGACTGTAAAGCCGCATTCTCCTGGTTATCGAAAACCATCATACGCCACGGCACTCAGCTTCGTGCCTGCTACACGCTGGAAGGTGACGAAGTACCTGCAGAAAGTTACCCACCCTTACGCGGTTATCAGCATTCTCTTCCTGTTCGAATTGGTAATAACGCACGCGACCAGGTTCAGCTCAGCATGTATGGTGACATGCTGGCTACGGCAGAACTCTTCATCCGTGCCGGCCACATTCTGGATCTGGAAACGTCGCGCATGCTGGGAGAACTGGCAAATTACTGCGCCGATCAATGGCGCCAGAAAGATAGCGGGATCTGGGAACTAACGGATGAACAGCATTATACGCATTCTAAAATGGCCTGCTGGCTGGCGCTCGACAGTGCGGTTTCTCTGGCAAAAGCGAAGCATATTGAACCCACCTGGATACAGCGATGGGAAAGAGAGCGGGATCGCATAAGTGAATGGATTGAGCTGCACTGCTGGTCCGAAGAAAAACAGGCCTATCTCTTCTATCCCCACAGTGACGGTAAGCTTGACGCGGCTCTGGCACTGGTACACCACTATGGCAACACGGTTAACCCGGAACGCATGCGCGCCACTTATCGTGCCATCCTGGAGGATCTGGGCCACGGCAGCGCGATGCTTTACCGATACACGGGTGCCGAACAGGAAGAGAGTACGTTTATAGCCTGCTCATTCTGGCTGACAGAGGCGCTGGCTTCCATGGGTGAGACCCAGCAGGCCGAAACAGCAATGGAAGAAATTCTGGATAAGCTCTGCCAGCGCGGAAACGTTGAAACTTTCAATGAAATGTTTGATATCCGCAGTGGCGAGTGGCGCGGCAACATGCCGCAGGGGTTAAGCCACCTTGCCCTCATCTGCGCGGCGCAGGCGCTGACCGACCACGCTTAATTCTCCACCCGCTTTTCAGGGCAAGGTGCCGGATCCGGCTTTTCAGACACAGGCTGGCCGACGCTCTATAATCACTTAAAAAGGATGCAACAGATGATCCGCGGAATTGAACACATTGGCATTACCGTTTCTGACTTGCAGCAGGCAGAACATTTCTTCATCGGCGCGCTGGAGGCATCCGTCCTCTATCGTATCGTTCCACCCGTTGACGCCGAAAACTTTATCCCTGGCGAGAAAATGACTCCTCTAAATGGCTTCCCTGCGGAGCTCAGGCTTACCGGGCTCTCCATGCTGCGGCTGAAAAATGGGTGCAATGTTGAATTATTTCAGACAGAGCCACCCGCGAAAGATCGCTCCGCTCATCCGGCAATACCGGGAATCAACCACTTTTCACTGTATGTGGATGATATTCACCAGGCTGCGGAAAGAATGCGGGCGCATGGCGCTGACATGCTTGAAGGTCCTTCCGATTGCTTTGCTCAGGAGGAAGGCGCAGGAAATCAGACATGGTTTGGCATGACACCGTTTGGCGTCCTCATTGAGCTTATCACCCTGCCTTCGGGGATCCGGTACGACGCCCTGGCCTCTCAGCAGCGCTGGCTACCGCAAGCCTGAGTCCATTAGCCGGAGATCAGACGATGCATAGACGTGAGTTTATTGCTGGCGGGCTCGCAACGTTATGCCTTACGCGGACAGCCTTTGCTGTGGCAGAGTCGAAGGTCAAACCGCAACTGCAGGTTGCCGCAACTTCACCCTGGCTTACCAATGGTATTGCTGTGTCAGCCGGTGGCGCCATGTTCCTCAACTTTCCCCGCTTCAGAGGGCATGAGAATTCCCCGTCGCTTGCGCGTGTGACCCCATCTGGGCTGACGCCTTTTCCGGATAATCACTGGAATGAATGGAAGCGGGGTGAGGAAGGCGTCGATAGCCTGGTAAACGTTAACGCATGCCACAATTTCGGTGACGGCTTACTGTGGGTAGTCGATCAGGGCGCTCCTCAGGGTGAAAATCCGTCAAAGGGAGCGGCAAAGCTTGTTGCATTCGACATTGAAACAGGCAAAGCGGTAAAGGTTATTCGCTTTGATGAGAAAGCGTTACCGCGGGGTGGCGCACCAAACGATCTGCGTATCCGGGGTAGCTCAGTTTATGTTACCGATTCCGGGCTCGGTGGCGTAATTATCCATGACCTTACAACTGGCAAAACGTTAAGAAGGCTTTCCGGATGTGCCTTTTTGCGTAAATCAGATGGACTCGATCAGAAAGGTTATCAGGGACGCATTCTTGAGGATAAAGACGGCAAAAGACCTGCCGTCCACAGTGACGTCATTGAGGTCAGCCCTGACGGCCAATGGTTTTACTATGCGACACCCACCGGTCCACTCTACCGTATCCCCACGGCATCATTAAAAGACAACCTTTTAAGCGATGAGGCACTGCAAGGCCATATTGAGAAAGTTGCGGATATTCCGTCTATAGGGGGGTCTGCCATCGACGCTGCAGGAAATATTTACCTCTCCAATGTGGAGAAACGCTCTGTCGACTTACTGCAGCCTGACGGCATTTTAAAGACGCTAATACAGGATGAGAGGCTGATAACACCTGACGCGCTTGTCATTATTAACGGATGGATCTATGTGCCCGCTCCACAGATAGAGTATCTGGCGGATAACAATAAGGGTAAAGATGGAACGCGCGGGCCCTGGTTAGTTTACCGTTTCCCCTTTAGCAAGTAAGGGAAGGGTTATATAAACAAACTGTGTCCGCTACATGACGAAGTCTCATGGCAGGGAAGAATCAATTGCAGGCATTACACGGGATCCGCCCTTAAACAGTAGCCATCGGGGGGCGTTACAGTTTACAGACTGCACGCGGAGAGGCTGACTTTATCTCAGAAAAATTCCGATAATATGATTCGGGGCGGGAAAATGACCTGCATCATCCATACTGATTAGCATTATTTTCTGCGCAGGGATTGCCAGGCAGCAGCCCGTGAATCAACGAAGAAGACCGACATGAACGAAGATCGCATCAGCGGTAATTGGAAGCAGTAAAAGGCAAAGAACAATGGGGCAAACTCACCGACGACGATATGGACGTCGCGGAAGGGAAGCGCGACCAGTTGGTCGGACGCATCCAGGAACGTTACGGTTACGGCAAGGAGCAGGCTGAAAAAGAGATAAAGGACTGGGAAGACTCCAACCACTATAAGTGGTAGCCATTGAGTCTAATTCATAAACCGGCCGCGTGCCGGTTTTTTTATGAGAGGGTCAGGCTGTCATATCAGGGTCAGGTGGCGTTAATGAATTTCCTGGTTGAGGCATTACATGCTTTCAGGAGGGCCTCCGGAACAGCTTTGAAGAATGAAAAGTTCATGGAGCCATTGATAGGGTTTTTTATTTATTAATTCGAGTCGGTTTGCAACGGACTGAACCACGACACACGTGGCACAACGCAAATCCTGAAAATAAACACTTTATGGATCCCTGCTGATTTATTCTAAATTGATAGCGATTACGCCCTCATAGAACTGATAACTACACGAACGTTTCGCTTTCGCCTTATACATCGCACTGTCAGCGTTATCAAATAACTGATCAACAGATGCAGAACCGAATCCCGCAAGACTTATTCCTATTGATGCCCCGATATTCACGTCCATATTATTGATAACAAATGGCTCCTGAAGGCTGTCAATAAGACGCTGCGCAACCGCTGAGGCCGCCCCGCGATTGCGGCATTTAGCAGCTACGACAAACTCATCTCCCCCCAGGCGTGCTACTGAGTCCCCCGGGCGCATACAATGTGTTAATCGCTCACTGACCTGCCGCAGCAATTTGTCACCCGCTGCGTGCCCCATGGTATCGTTAACCGGCTTAAAACCATTAAGATCGATAAAAAACACTGTTGTGAGATAAGGCTCTTCTCCCTGAGAAAGCATCCATCTGACTTTATCGTAGATCCAGGCACGGTTAGGCAATCCGGTCAACGTATCCCGGGTAGCAAGTTTCTCAAGCCTTCTGATCTTTTCCATGTCCTGCGTGATATCGCGTGAAACCAGCACGGCTCCGATATTATTGCCCGTAGAGGGATCGCTTACACCACAGGCTTTAGTGCCAAGCGTAATATAGTGGCCGTCACGATGCCTTTTACGTACCTCTACAACGTCCTGCAGCACGCCACCCTTAAAGATATGCATCAATGCATCCCCGGCTGGTTCGCGATCGTCAGGATGGAGGAAATCCACCACGCGCTGGCCGACTATCTCGTCCACTGACCACCCAATCATCTCGCTGTAAGAAGGCGAAATCGAAACGTACCTGCCGTTCTTGTCACAATGCGCGATTAAGTCGGTGCTGTTTTCAATCAACAGGCGGCATTCGGTTGCCGTCCGCAGAGCATCCTCGAGTGTTTTACGCTGGCCGGTTATATCCAGAATAAATCCATTAAAGTGGCTGAGCGAGCTGCTGGCGTGGCATTCCGGTAGACCAGACAGGATCACCCGACGCGTGGTCCCGTCAAGGCAGTTAATAGGCACTTCAATATGAAAAGGAGTGAACATTTTCAGCGCTGCAGTAAGTTGCTGTGCAATCGTTACATCATCATCAGCCTGTGCGAACTCAAGCCATGCACTCAGCGTAACGCCTTTAAGAGCAGGGAGCAGGCCCATTGGGTTTTCCTGACTGGCAACACAGATGCCACGGGCGTCAGTGGACCAAATGGCGGAAAGGGAAGGTTTGATAACAATGCTCATTATTTTGAACCCCACTGTAGACTGTCGATACTGATTAACCTCAATACTTATCGTGAGAGAAACCCTTCATCAGTCACTGCCGTTTCTGGAGTTCATCATTTCTAAGATAAAAGAGTTTCATTTTGGGTATAGCATCCATCCTTAGCGTTGTAGATAAGTCTGCAGAAATCAAACTGCGGAGTATTTCTGAAGTAATTGACCAGCCAGACGCTAACGGTATTTGCGATATAAGCGATTATCGGCTGATGTGTCCGCTAACTTCATACAATAATCCGTGGTTGGCATCTGTTATCGTCAAGTTTTCAGAGTCAGCGTTCTGCCTTCCAACAGCTGTATTTTTCTGATGGAGTGGCATCTGCGCACTAGGTAAACAGACCTCACCGCCATGCCCGCGCTGCCGGGCTTCATAGCCCCGAACGTTATTCCACACCATCACATCAGAATGCTGTTGCATAAGACGCCATCATTTGCGAAAATTTCGAATAACAGATACAGGAGGAGTTTAAATGACACAACTCCAGAATAAGCTTCCTTCCCTGCAGGAAGCGGAACTTGCGCGCCTGTGTAGCCGGGAGCTCTCCGCCGTCCTCGAAACACGCGCAGAGTCTCAGCAGGTTTCACTCACTGACAAATGTGGCCGGATCCACAATGTCAGCATTCCGGTCAGCGCGCTTCGTATGCTGGTTGACGTGCTAACCGAACTGGGTGACGGGAACGCTGTGCGTCTTGTTCCGGTCGGGGCTGAAATGACTACGCAGGAAGTGGCCGATCTTTTAAACATTTCGCGCCCAACATTAATTCGGCTTCTGGACAACGGTGAACTGCCTTACCACCGCGCAGGAAACCGCCGTAAAATCCGCTACGTGGACGCGCTCGCATACCGTAACAAACTGGTAAACCAGAGGCATGATGTACTTGATGAGCTGGGTGCGCTCGACCAGGAACTTGGGCTGGGTTACGAATGAGTTCTGGGTATACCGTAATATTTGACGCCTGCGTTCTCTACCCTGCACCTCTGCGCAGCTTCCTGAAGTACCTTGCTGCCGGCGGACAGTTTCGCGCGAGATGGACGGAAGACATACACGAAGAGTGGATCCGGAACCTGCTCAATCGCACCGAACTGAACCGGGCTCAGCTTGAGCGAGTCCGTGCCTTGATGGATCGCCACGTGCCCGTGCTCTTGTAACCGGATATCAGTCTCTGATTGAATCCATCAGGGGATTGCCTGATGAAGTCGATCGTCACGTCGTCGCTGCGGCAATCGTTGCCCAGGCTGAAGGAATTGTCACATTTAATCTGAAAGATTTCCCTGAAGATGTTCTCGCGACTTGGAATCTGCGCGCCATTCATCCTGACAGCTTTATTACAGATCTGACCGAACTAGATATTCCTGTCGTTCATGATGCCGTACGCCGTCAGCGCGCCAGCAGTTGCCGGAAACCGTTTCACGCCTGCGTCCCCTGACAACACTGATTTAAACAGGATCAATACTGCCAGTCTTCATCCTCCATCAGCCCAACCATGGCACCTTTGTGCGCATCTACTCTGCGAATGTAACGCATCACCGTCTGAGTCTGTGTCCAGGTGCCTTCCTGCATAATCTGCGCAATGGAGACCCCTTTTCTGGCCATATCCTGTGCGGCGCCGACCCGGGCGCTGTGACCGCTCCAGCTGGAATAACGTCCTTTATTCGTTTTCAGTGGAGTCTTCGCACCCGCCTGATGTCGAGCACGCCGCCAGATATCTTCCAGACATGGCGCGCTCATAGGCACTATTGCGACTGTGGTAATTTTGTTTGATCGGTGAATGGGGCAGAACAATACCGCATCAGGTTCGCCAGCCAGACCGGCTGCGTTAATCCACTCCATCAGCCGCTCGGAAGAGCGAGCGCTGAGCGCCTTAACGATACCGCCCGACTGCAGGATGGTTTTGGTCCAGCTGACGTCGAGGATGATGCGCCCGTCCGCTGCGCGTGAGATATCCCGCACCCGCAGGCGGGATATCTCACTCATACGCAACAACGTGCCGTATGCCACATGCATGAAGGCAAGGTCACGCAGGTGTTGAAGCCTGGGAGATTTGTTCCATGCCGCATCAAGGCGGTTCAGATCCGGCAGGCAGAAGGGTACCGCCTGACCGGTGCGCTCACCCGAGACCACGGCCGTACGGTTTATCTTCTTTCTGGCGCGCACAACATCGGGTGAGACCGTCGGAGGGACCAGACCTGCGTTACGGTGTAACATTGCAATAAGCGCTGCGTGTACAGCTATGGTTGAAGTTGCCCGACCAATTGCCTGCAGGTGAAAAAGGTAGTCCTGCAAATCCACTGGTGACATCGGCAGGAATGACCGCCGGTTTTCCTGCGACCAGCTCCAGCAGATCCGCATCACACTCATCAGCTGCCGCCACGTGTTAGGCGAAAATGCCTCGCGGTGCCGGACGAACGCGGCCAGCTTCGCGGTGAGATCGTCATCGGCGCTGCCGCTGAGGGCAACACCGTTAAAACCGGAAAGTTCGCTCATGTTGCTCAGTTTTCGCCCGTTTATGAAGCGGCAACGCTACGTGAATTCTGAGTAAACAGCAGGGCAGATACCCGCCAGATTTTACGTAGCGCTGCCGGAGTTTTAGCCGCCTGCGCTCAGCTCCTGTTCAGCCGGTTAGGGTTCAGGTCGCGCCGTTTCGTAAAAGTGGCCACAGAGGTCAGGATCCGCCCCGGATCATGATGATAGCGCGTTTCTGCGCCGGTGTCTGGACTTATATAATGTTAATTATATAAGGCCAGGATTTGGTGTAAACGTAGGACCAGTAGGGAAGGAATGGTGTCGTGAGAGTTAAGATTACTCCCTCTAAATGAAATTAGTGTAAAGAAGAAATTTCAGTAGCATCAACTTGCCGAAAAACCTGAGAGAATTTAGTAATGCTATAAGAATATGAGGCAAAAAATACATTTCGTTAAGATAAAAAAATTCATAGTCAATTTGGCAAGAGAGCATTGAGCTCTCTCTATTAGTGTGAATTTAGGGTGTATTAGTTTGTAAGAAACTCCTCACTAAACATGCTTGGAGTTATTTTATTCAAACCTTCATCGTTTATAAAAAAAAGGTTACTAAAATAAACCAAGTTATTAACATTTAAAGGTAGCGTGAAATCCTTCTCTGACATTTTATTAAGTAAGGCTTTACGCGGAATTCTATAAATATCTTTAGCAACATTTAAGTTTGCGTCGAAATAGTTTCTTATATCAGTATGTAACTCTTGAGTAGTGAGCCTTAGTCTGAACTTTTGACGAAGCATGCTGTTCCAATTTTTATTTTTATAGTGCTTATAGGCTAATTCATCAAAAATTTTTATCATAGTCCATTCAGACGTTTCTAATGTTGCATAAATTCCATTCAACTTCCTGCTTTCAACATCATTTCCAATCCAATCTTGCTTAGCTTTATATCTAAGATCATGTTCTACCTCATGCCATCCTTCAGATAAGATAGACCGTATTTGCAACTCAAAAGTGGTGTCAATTAGATGTGCGGATGCAGGGAAATTGCGTTCTCCATTTAATAATCTTTCCGGGAGTTCATATATTATGTTATATCGTACCGCAGAAAATTCAGCAGCAGTCATTATGTCAATACTATGATCTTTTTCTCTTTCAATGAAAATTTCATTTAGAATAGTGTGGACAAGTTCAATATCGTCATTGAAATATAATGCAATCCTTACTCCGAGTGCATCTTGAATTTTATGAGTTGTTCCGTATTTTGAGTTTTCTAACTTTTTATTTAATGATTGAGTATCTTTATTTCTTGCGAACAACCGAAACATTATACCCAAGCTATTAAGCTTTGAAGATATCAGATTTTCAACATCAAATCTTAACGTATCACTGAAGCTAAAATTATTCATTTTATCGTCCCAAAACCTTCTTCACTTCACCAACATAAAATCTATTAATTGCTGTAAAGGAGCTTTTATTTGCACTTTCTAAAAATCCTTTTTCTTTCAGACTTTTGATGGCTTTAGTAATTTGTTTTCTTGTGTAACCATCAATTTTATATAAAACTCCAGTATATATATGAAGACGTGCTATTGAATTAGAACCTAACTGCATAAATTTTGATAAAATTTCTTTTTCTAATTGAAGCTCTAAATCTTCATCATTTTGTGATGCTTCAAAAGATTCAATTTCATTTATGATTCCGTTATTATCTGAGCAATTCAAGAAGCTTATATCATAAGGATGATCATTATTATCGTATTCACAACCATAAAATTGACAAGATATAAATGTTACATCTTTAAAGTTTTTAAAGTTAAAAACAATATTGGAAAATACGCATTCATTAAATACAGAGTTTTTTATTGTTTGGTTTGGGAAAAATATGGCGCTATCAAAATCTAATCCAGTTATAGTAGTTTCCACATACACAGCTTGATCGACTTCTTGGCAAAGCATATATTCATATTTCATATGGTCAGTGGCGCTTAAAAATTCACGCATACCACTTAATCTTTCCCATAAGAGGATTCTATCATCGGTATCCCTTGGAAGATAAGATTGAACCGCCGGTTCTACGAATCGCTCATCACTTGCCAACCATTCATTCGAATAATTAGATATGACTCCATTGGAAATAAAATTACCGAAAACAAATTCATTAACAAATTCTATTTTGTTTTCACCCTGATTACTTCGATCAAAGAAAGCATGAGTTGCGATTTTACTTGCCAGGGCATCTATAGTCGGACGATCTTTACCAGGGTACAAATGTCTAGTTTCTTCGAGTATATTCGAACTTTTATTTTTGATGAGTGCAATTATTTTTTCTCTATTATCACTAGTGTAATCATTTTCACACATATCTAATGCAATCATCGAGAGGATTGATGTTTGTTGCTGAGGTACCATTAAGAGATCTTGGCGTTCTCTTTCTCTTTCAAGCATTGCATGAAAATAGTGATCAACAATCTTAGAGCTTTGCCCACATAGATTATTAAAATCCACATCCTCGATAGAACGCAGGAAGGCTAAAAGTACAGGGTTAGAAATCTTTTTAATATCTAAGCCAGATTCTTCGAGTTTATTTATTCTATCTAAACTTAGCCAGTCTCTAACTTCTGGAGAGTTAAGTTTATACCTTACAACATTAAAATTCTCCTGGTACTTATCCTTCCACTCTTGAAATATTTCGCCATCAAAAATTGCAGCTCTCCTGGATGTTAAAATTACTTTAGCTGACTTAGTGAGTAACTCGCCAATAGTTTCAAGCATTGGCTGGGCTTTCTCGAAGTCAATTTCATTTGTTTTATTTGTTGATGTTTCGTTTAAAAGCTCATCAAATCCATCGAGAACTAAAACAATCCTTCCATTTTTAGTTTCGTCTATTACTAAATCACTTTTTACATTCCTGAAGCTTCTATCAACTTCACGTACGAAAACATGACTGAATACTTTTGCCTGACGGTCTCTTGAAAATTCAGTAAAGAACGGCAGAGGAGTATCGTCATTAGAAACTAAAGAATTCAATATTTCATATGAAGTACAAGTCTTCCCAAATCCTGCAGGTGCTTCTATAATTATAAGCTGAGATGCTGTCTTATTTATTTCAGCCAGTATATCTTCAATTAACCCAGCATTTGATTTTTTATTGTCTTTTTCAAATGGAACCTGGACATAACTATAATTTTTTGCACCATCAGGAAGTAAAGAGATCATTTTTTCGCAATAAACTCCATATTCATACGAGATCCGTTCCTTCCATTCATCCACATTGAAAAAGCCTTTGAAAAGTTGTTCAGCAACTTCCTCTAAACTTTTAAATAAAGATTTTTTAGTAGAATACCCAATGTTTTTGAGATCATTCAAACATCTTTCGACATCTACTGGATTTGACTGCTCAGTATAAACCACTTCAGCATTATGGAAGAAACCGGTCTTAAAAGTAAAAGCGTAAAACCCGTTGCCTGATGAGTTTTTTTTATATTCAAAACCATATTTTCTAAACAAAGAAATTAATTGATGTGAATCGATAGTCATTTCAAATCCCTTAGAGGCCACTAAAATCACAAAATGAGAATATTCTTATTATTTTATTTAATCAAATTATGGGTTAGTGTGCAATAGAATCCAATCGTCACTTTCTTTAATGATTTTTTATCCTTATTATTCAATATCTTGATGTGAGTGTGAAGATTTCCAATTTTTCAAGAACTAGTCATATGCATTATTAACTTTAAAGAATATGGTATATCTAGCTGTGTGTTAGTGCTTTTGAGCTTAAAAGGCGAACGATGATAAGCGATTTAAAAAATGTTGCATCGATTTCAAACAATTTTATCAAGGCAAGCAGGTTATCCATGAGCATAGGCATTGCATAACCATTAAGGCGACATGACTTTACGGTTTGACGTATCCATTTGCGCTGTTGCCGGTGCAATTTACAACTCAAGTTTATAAATCTTTGAGGTTGTTAGATCACATTGGCGTTGCGTGTTATAGAGAAGAAAAATTGATACTAAAGCTGCTCTGGCAGAAGGCGAAGGCATGTTACAGCGCCTAGCGCTGCCATCATTCGTTACAGTCAGTTACGGGGAATTATTTCAGCAACACGTTTGAAATTTCGTAAGGCTAACAGGTTGGCCCTAAATTTATTATTAGCTGTCATAACGCGGATGCTCAATCAGAGCATAATGTGAAAGGGTGACGGGTGACGAGCTGATTTGGAGTATTTTAAGTGCAATGAGATGCTTCATTTAACATAATAAGTATTTGGCGTACTTTTATAAGTTATTGATATTATTCAATAATTAACAGTATGTGTGCTTAGTTTATAGTTGCAAAGTCGTTATTTCAGCTCGCTTTTAACGCCTGCGGATGGCGCGGGTACCGTATTACCTCATTCATCTGTTAACTGCGCGGGCACACAACCGTACAACGCGGCCAGCTTTACAATAGTAGAAAAGTGAGGTTTTGACCCTCTTTCGATCGACGAAACAGTAGCCTGTGTAATACCCATCGCCTCAGCAACCTGTAACTGAGTTAGATTGCGGTAAAGACGCCACGCAGCACGAAGCGTTACGCCTTTTTCTATTGAGATGTTCATTACGGTGCCAGGAACCTTTGCTTCCCCCTTCAGACCTGCCGGATGAGGGACTGAATCCCATAGTTCAGGAAGCTTGTTATCACTAATGAGTTTTTCAAATAATTCAATGGGTACGATTGCCGCTTTACGTTTACCGGAGCTGTCAGTAATAAATTCAATTTTCATGTATAAACTCCAATTAATTCAGCAGGCGAGTTCAAGATATGTATATTTATCTACAAACCGCGCGGGCTCAGCAATAAATTCTCAGTTTCACGGGATTATTCAGAATTATCGACTTTAATGCCTCAAAAGCCTCATCCAAGCTGGTATTACTATGCAGTCCAAGATATCAACCACTTCAATCCATCTTCGCCCTAGCTGGCCGGGCTCATCATCTCAATAAGTCCGCTACTGTTCCTGTGCCGTTAACAGTGAATTATCGGTCTTTCGGATGGCCAGTATGGCATGCGGCAAAAAAGTTTCTTAAGTATTTTGACGCCGGTAAACAGACTAAACAATCCCTTATCACCTCTTTAAATGTATCAAATAAGAAAATAGTCCAGTGATTTTCCTTTATCTTTTGACACCTTATCACTGATAGTGTTATCCGCCGAACAAAAGGCACCAGCAACAACTTCATGAGACTAATACTCTCCTACAGGAATATTCAGGATATTTCTGTTAGGTATGCTCTTACCTGCCGGGAGCCGATTGACGCCTCAAAATCTACTCGTAACTCAGCTATGACCTAAGTCTAATGGGTAATTAAGGCCCCTATAGGACTGAGAAAATCCAGAAATTGAACTCACCAGGCATTCCCAGCCTAACGTTTTGCTATATTGCTTCCGATGACCTTATGCGTATCTAAGCGCAACAGAACGGCAATCTTGCATGAAGATGCCCTCCCATATTAATGCTCGCTGTGGAGATCGTTATGAAAAGGGCGATTGCCTATCTGCGTTTTTCCTCACTGACACAGCTTCAGGGCGACTCCGTCCGCAGGCAGAAAAGGCTAATTGATGAATGGCTGAAACAACACACTCACTACTACCTCGATCCGGTGACGTTTGAGGACCTCGGCCTCAGTGCCTGGCGCGGTGAGCATGCTGCCCGGGGCGCCTTCTCCGCGTTCATGGAGGCGGTGCAACGTAACCTCATAGAAAGCGGCAGCGTGCTGCTTATCGAAAGCCTGGACAGGTTGTCGCGAGAAAAAATCGGCGATGCAACCGGTCGGCTACACGCAATTCTCAAGGCTGGGATCGATGTCGTGACCCTCAGCGACAGCACGCATTATACCCGTGATTCGCTGGACGATCCCTTTGCCATCATCAGGGCTATCCTGATCGCTCAGCGTGCGAATGAAGAAAGCGAAATTAAGTCAAAGCGTATGCGCGCGGCGTGGGCTGAGAAACGCAGGGAAGCGGCGCAGAGCGGCCGCGTGATGACGACCAAATGCCCTTACTGGCTCAGGGTTAATGACGCGCGCGACGGTTTTGACGTACTGGAAGACCGGGCAGAGGTTATACGGCAGATTTTTCGCTTACGCCTGGAGGGGCTGTCTTACGGAAGGATCAGCCGCGAGCTCAATGAAAGAGGCATTGAGAACCTCAAAGGCAAAGCCTCCCAGTGGCATTCTGCTTCAATCGAGCGCCTGATTAAGAAGAAATCCGTCATCGGGGTCTTGCAGTCTTCCCGGCACCTCACCGTTTCCGGCGTTAACGAAATTCCCGGCTATTACCCTGCAATAATTGAGAACGACGATTTTGAGCGTGCGCAGCTGATAAATTATGAGCCGGAAAGCAGGCAGGACAGCAATTTTAATCCTTATCTGATAAATATATTCAGAAGCCTGATGCGCTGTAAGCAGTGCGGCCATTCCATTATTCTGTCCGGCATCTCGGCGAAAGGCCACGGACACTACGTCTGCGCCATGCGCCGGGAACACCGCTGTCAGTCGGCCTATCTCCGTCGGGATCTGACAGATCGTTTCCTGATATCGGGCCTGATAAAAGGGGCTTCCGGAATGGTTAACTGTCAGTCTGAGGCGGACTACCTGTCGGTCATGGCGTCACGAAGAGATGAGCTTGCAGGCAGGCTTCATAACGTCATCACGGCAATTGAACACACGCAGGAAGTGACAGAGCTCAGCGCACGGGCAAAAGCGCTTTCGGCTGAAATCAGGCAGCTTGAAAAAGATATGGCACTGTCAGGCATTGAAAAAAATATCAGCCCAGCATTACCTGAAAACTGGATAAATATCAGTGAGCGCAAAGAGTGGCAGCGGCTGGCCCGTAAAACGGTGCGCGTTATTACAATTGATACTTCTGCAAAAACCTGTGATATATATTTGATCAATGGAATGAAAATAATTAACTATCCGCTGACTAGGCCGGTAGCGTGGTCAGGTATTATGGATGCTATGGCCTGGTTAGGCGAAAACGAAATAATCCTGTGAACGTCCGGTAAGGTATTTTTCCGGTCCGGCTCACCTTCCATATACCTGTGTGCCTCAAAATGACGTCAGGTATTAATTGCGCTTACCGCAATTTTCCGGAAGCAAGGGATAGGTGGATGTCGGCCTGAATTATCTGAGTGACTTGTATAAGCTAGGATTGAGGGGATACTTACTAAAAAAGATGTTTCGTAACCATTTGATAATTAAAATAAATAACATTATATGCACTTTTTGTGAGGAGGAAAAATAGTAATGTCCGCTTTGAGCTAAGCTGACATGGCCGCTTCAGGTGACCTGCTGAGGAACTTGTTATGGCGGCTTCTGGTGTGGAGTTTTTCACGATGAACGAAGTTAACCGACTTAAAGTCATTCAGGACGTTGTCGACCGGCGTCTGACAATCCATCTCGCTGCTGAACGTCTCGGCATTTCCGACAGACAGTGTCGTCGTCCGCTCCAGCGCTATCGCATCGAAGGCCCGCTGGGCATGGTTGACCGGCGGCGCGGCAAGCCCAGCAACTATCAGCTTCCCGAAGGTCTTGCCGAACGCGCCCTTCAGATCATCCTTGAGAGATACCCGGACTTTGGTCCCACGCTCGCGTGCGAGAAGCTGGCCGAATTGCACGGCGTGATGCTGTCTAAAGAGACCGTACGCAAGCTGATGATGCTGGCTGGTTTCTGGATCCCTCGCAGGCATCGCGCTTCCAGGATCCAGCAGCCTCGTTACCGCCGCGCCTGTGTCGGCGAACTGATTCAGATCGACGGCTGCGACCATCGCTGGTTTGAGGAACGTGGTCCGGCCTGCACGCTGCTGGTTTACGTGGATGACGCAAACAGCCGCCTGATGCAGCTTCATTTCGTCCGCTCCGAGTCTACTTTCACCTATTTTCAAGCCACGCGCGGTTATCTTGAGCTGTACGGCAAGCCGCTGGCGTTTTACAGAGACAAGGCTAGCGTGTTCCGCATCAACAATAAAAATGCGGCCGGAGGCGACGACCAGACGCAGTTCGGGCGCGTGCTGAACGAGCTGAACATCACCGGCAACTGCGCCAACACCAGTTCTGCCAAGGGGCGCGTGGAACGTGCGCATCTCACGTTGCAGGACCGGCTAGTTAAGGCGCTCAGGCTTCGTGGTATCAGTACGCCTGGCGCTGCCAACGCCTTTACCGCAGAGTTTATGGTGGACTACAACCGGCGTAAGCATGGCACTGGCATCCAATTCACAATAAACGGTTTCGTTATAGGTATACCTTTTTCAGGAGCATTACTTCAGCCCGAGTTTCTGCGCCTGCCGATGTAGGTTGCCCGGATCGACACCGAGCCGTCGCGCTGCTTCCGCCCAGACCCTGCCGCTCGCTTCATAAACCCGCTGAATATATTCGCGCTGAAACTGGCGTGTCGCATCGTGCAGGCCCATATCATAAATATCTGCCGCCGCCGCCGTAGTGACGGACTCACTCTTAGCCGCATGCACACCGTCGAAGCTGAAATGCTGGGGTAACAGAATCACATCGCCGGAACGGTTATCCGCCTGGGCAACAATTGCCGCGCGATGGATCGCGTGCTCCAGCTCGCGCACGTTGCCGGGCCAGTTGGCGGCTTCAAGTCGTATTCTGGCTGCGGGGCTAAGCGCCACGCTTTGCAAACCAAACTTAACGCGGCATTTTTCGCAGAAGTACCCGGCCAGCAGCACGATATCATCGCCCCGCTCACGCAACGCCGGTACAAAGAGCGGAAACACGCTTAGCCGGTGATAGAGATCTGCCCTGAATCTACCTTCTGTTACCGCCAAGCGCATATCCAGATTCGTCGCGGCAATTATCCGCACGTCAACGGTAAGCGCCTTATCTTCTCCCACGCGCTGAAGATCACCGTATTGCAGCACACGCAGTAGCTTCGCCTGAAGTGATAGTGGCAGTTCGCCGATCTCATCAAGAAACAGCGTACCTTTATCCGCAAGTTCAAACTTACCGGGGCGGTCATGAATCGCGCCGGTGAACGCCCCCTTAACGTGCCCGAACAGCTCGCTTTCTGCCACGGATTCCGGCAGCGCTGCGCAGTTCAGATAGATAAGCGGGTTCGCCGCGCGCGCTGACTGGCGGTGAAGCGCTTGTGCGACCAGCTCTTTACCTGTACCGGTTTCGCCCATGATCAGCACGCTAAGGTCGGATGGGGCTACCATGCCGATTTCTTTTTTGAGGTTCAGCAGTGGCGCAGACTCGCCAATAATGTCGACCTCTTCGTTTTCATCCGGCCGGCGCGCTGGTGGCGTGAAGGTGGCGGCGGTTTTTTCCAACTGTTCAAGCAGCAGCGCGTTATTCAGCGCTCCGCCCGTGAGGCTTGCCAGTAATCGCAGCTCTTCATCGCTGTATTCATCGAACTGTGTCGCGTTCATGCCGTCCAGTGTCAGCGCGCCGATCAGCGTCTGCCCGGAGAACAGCGGCATTCCGACGCACGCGTGCACATGAAGTTCTTTCTGTTCCGGTATCAGCCCGTCATAGGGATCGGGCAAATCGCTGTCTGCAGGGAAGCGCACCACGTCGCCCGCGCGGGCGATAGCCTCAAGGCGGGGGTGAGCGTCGAGGCTGAACCGGCGTCCCATCACGTCCGGCGCAAGCCCTGCAGTCGCCAGCGGGCGGAATTGCTGATTTTCGTACCGCAGCAGCGCGGTCGCGTCGCACTTAAGCGCGCCGTGTATTGACTCAATCAGGCGGGTAAAGCGATCACGCCCTCTTATCCCGTTTTGAATATCCACGGCGATCGAGGCTAAAGATTCAACTGAGATTGTCATGTTGTAATTTCCACACTTATTGTATAAATCACAATGCGAGCCATTGTCTTAGTCACAACATCAAGAGAAAAATGTGATTTAAATCAAAAATATGTCAAGTGGCACGAATTATGCTCTTTCAGGTACCTATGCTCGCAAAGGTGCAAAATCATGTCAGACACATATAAAGCTACCACTGCTTTATCACCCGGCCAGATGGACGCCGCCGCCGATGCCCTCCGCTGGGCTGCATTCGGCGGCGCACGTCGCGGCCTGGGCTTTACCTACAAACAGGTTTCTGCTGAACGTGTCCACTTCGAAACCGAGTACGACGGGCGAAAAGCCTGGGTTGACCTCGATATCCCTTACACCCCTGTCGCGTTAATCCTTGCCGGTGCGCTGCTTCTGCAACAGCTGAACGCTTTATCATAACCAAAGGTGATTTTATGACGCACACAGATAAAGTGATCGAAGCGGTAGATAACGCACTCGCATGCAATATCATCCGCGAAATAAATATTCTTCTTTGCGAACTCAGCGAAGACGCGGACCTGAGCCGGGAATTCCGGTTTGAACAGCAGCATCGTTTACGTCTGGCGGTATTCCGTCATAGCACCGAGAAAAAAGAACTTGCTGAACAGCGCCGCAAATGGCTTACACAAGGCGGCATCATCTGCTAACAGGAGGCCCACAATGGCCCATATCATCCCCGCACACTTTGTTCATACCCGCTCTACTCCTTTTTGGGATAAAGACAGCGTGCCGAAAGCGCTGCTCAATCATCACAACACGAAAAAAGGCGTGTTCGGCCGTCTCTCCGTTATGCGCGGCGCGGTTAAATATTATGGCTTCGCCAGCGAGACGGACAAAAAGCCGGAGGCTGAAGTCGTTATTAATGCCGGGCAGTTTGGCATCAGTCCGCCGCAGTACTGGCACCACATCGAGCTGCTTACCGACGACACCTATTTTAATATCGACTTCTTTGCCGATCCGAATGAAGAACTGAAAGGCAAAGGTATCGGGCAGGTCGTCCACGTCCCCGCAGCCAGGTAACGCACCCCGCACTAACATTGCCCGCTTGGGCGGGTTTTTTACTGCCTACGGCATTGTCATTTAAACACTATTGTGTATTAATCACAACCCGAACACATTGTGTATTAAACAATTATTTCGGCACGACATTATATAAATCAAGGTGTTAAAAACTGGTACGCCCCGTGCAATGAAACAGACAGAATTTAAAGAACGCTAAGGGGCGATCCATGAATATCCACGTTAAGAATAATATTTTTTGGGTAGGTAAACGCGACTGGGAGGTAGAACACTTCCACGGTAAAGAATACAAAATGCAGCGCGGCACCAGCTACAATAGCTATCTGATCCGCGAAGAAAAGAACATCCTGATCGATACCGTCGATCTGAAGTTCCGCAGCGACTTCGTTAAGAACCTAGCGGAAGAAATCGACCTGAAAAAGATTGATGCCCTCATCGTTAACCATGCGGAAGAAGATCACAGCGGCGCGCTCGCAGAGTTGCTGGCGCTCATTCCCGGCACCCCGATTTACTGTACCGCGAACGGTGTGGACTCCATCAACGGGCATCATCACCACCCTGAATGGAATTTCAACGTCGTGAAAACCGGTGATTCACTGGATATCGGCAATGGCAAAAAACTGATTTTTGTGGAAACACCTATGCTTCACTGGCCTGATAGCATGATGACCTACATGACTGAAGATGCTGTGCTGTTCAGTAACGACGCATTCGGTCAGCATTACTGCGATGAACACCTGTTTAATGATGAAGTGGATCAGCACGAACTCTTCGACCAGTGCCAGCGCTACTTTTCCAACATTCTTACACCGTTTGCCCGCCTGGTGACGCCGAAAATTAATGAAATCCTGGGCTTCAACCTGCCGGTCAGCATGATCGCCACCTCGCACGGCGTGGTCTGGCGCGATAACCCTAAGCAGATTGTAGAACTGTATCTGAAGTGGGCGGCGGATTACCAGGAAGACCGGATCACCCTCTTCTATGATGCCATGTCCAACAATACGCGCATGATGGCAGATGCCATCGCCGAAGGTATCCGCGAAACCGATCCGCGTGTGGCCGTGAAGGTTTACAACGTTTCTAAACACGACAAAAACGAAATCATCACGTCCTGTTTCCGCTCAAAAGGCATCCTGGTCGGCTCCTCGACCATGAATAACGTGATGATGCCGAAAGTTGCGGGCATGCTCGAAGAGATCACCGGGCTGAAGTTCCGCAACAAGCGCGCATCGGCGTTCGGCTCCTACGGCTGGACAGGGGGCGCGGTTGACCGTGTTGCTACCCGTCTTCAGGATGCCGGTTTTGATATGACTATCGCCCTTAAAGCGAAATGGCGTCCCGATCTGTCCGCGCTGGAGGAATGTCGTGAGCACGGACGCAAGATTGCGCGTGAATGGGCGCTTTCCCCTATCTCTGCTGCGCCTATGCCTGATGCTGCCGCTATCGAGCATGCCGCCTCTGTAGCGCCCGTAAACGCGGACGGTGTGGGGGTTGTGGAAGCGGGAGAAGAAGTTTCGCAGAAGATGATCTGCACCGTGTGCCAGTGGGTTTACGATCCGGCTGTAGGTGAGCCGGATCAAGACGTCGCGCCGGGCACCAAATGGGAAGATGTGCCGGATGATTTCCTGTGCCCAGTCTGCGCATTAGGTAAAGACGTATTCGATCCGTTCGAGGGCTAACGCGATGGCATCTGATATCTTAATAATCGGTTCGGGCTTCGCCGCCCGCCAGCTGGTGAAAAACATTCGCCACCAGGATAAAAGCGTGCCGGTGCGGCTTATAGCAGCGGATAGCTGCGACGAATACAACAAGCCGGAGCTAAGCCACGTTTTCAGCTTGGGGCAGCGTGCAGACGATTTGACGCGCCAGAGTGCCGCAGCCTGGGCGGAAAGTCATAACGTTGCGCTGCATCCGCATACGCGGGTCGAAAGCATAGATACCGCGGCGCACATCGTCCATACCACCGCCGGTGATTTCGGTTATGCAAAACTGGTACTGGCAACGGGAGCGGATGCCATTCTGCCAGCCGTACCGGGTAGCGAACTTCTGTACACGCTGAACAGCCAGCAGGAATACAGCCGCTGCGAAGCCCAACTCGCCAACGCCAAGCGCATACTGCTGATCGGTGGCGGGTTAATCGGTACGGAAATCGCGATGGACTTAAACCGCGCTGGTAAAGATGTAACGGTGACAGACCGCAGCGCGGGCTTACTCGCCTCGCTGCTGCCTCCGGAGATCAGCGCGCGGCTACAGCGCCGACTGATGGATAATGGCGTTAGCTTCATGTTCAAAACAGAGATTACCGAAGTAGTCCGGCATCACGATTCGCTGATAGCAATGTTCAGCGACGGGCACCGGCAAAGCTTTGATGCGGTCGTGTGCGCGATCGGCCTGCGCCCCGCCGTGGTGTTGGCGCGCGATGCGGGTATTATAGTCCGGCGCGGTGTCGTCGTTAATGATGCGCTGGCAACGTCTGCCGAAGACGTTTACGCACTGGGCGATTGCGCCGAAATTCAGGGAGAACTGATGTCCTATCTTCAGCCTGCTACGCGGGCTGCTATGACGCTGGCTAAAAACCTCACCGGCGACGCCGCGAAACTCACGCTGCCGACGATGCTGGTCAAAGTGAAAACCCCGGATATGCCGCTGCACCTGGCGGGTGATCCCGCTAACCCGGCGCTGGTCTGGAATATGGAGTTTTCCCCCGCTGGCGTTATAGCGAAAGGCTGTAATGAGACAGGCGAGCTGCTCGCCTTCGTGGTAAGCGAAGATCATATGAAAATGGCTTTCCCGATGCTGAAAGATATCAGACTGCCCGCAACGCGATAGCCCAGACGCACACGCAAACAGGCCGGTTCACCGCTGGCCTGAAGTCTTCAGAGGTAAATCAACCAAAAAATATTCTTCCTTACTGAGCGGACCCCGGCAGTGCCGGCAGATGATGCCTGCTTCGTCTTAGTGCAGCATGCCTAGCGTCTCCGTTTACAAAGGAAGGGAGATTAGCTATACCCTACCCGTTAATGATTTCCTCATGGTTTTAAGTGCATGCTTTACAACCCCCCTTTGCAGCATTATTTCGTATAAATTCATGAAATAAAAAGGTTAAATCAATACGCATCATTCTCAAATATGTGCCTGAAGCCGGTCCCTCAACACCTCAGTATTTTGTTCCTTTCTGGCTGAGGGTGAAGGAAAGCAAGAACCGCTGGATTGCGTCTAAAATTAAATGACATCAGCAACAGCGGGGCCCCAATGCCTTACTCAGCTTCATCTTTGGCCATTCTTCGTACAATGCGCGATAAAACTAACTATTTATTAAGGGGGGACAGAAGTCATGGTTGTCAGGTCCGATACAACGCCCTCACGAAAAAAAGAGAAGACAGAACGGCACTGAGTTTAATCCCATTAGAGCGGGCGGGGTTAATTGAGTTTGCAACTGAGCCGCTGGATCCAATACGCTACTACAGTGTAAGGATGACCCAAAAAGGGCAGGATTTTTTAGAAGAAAATGACACCCCCGTACTGCAGCGATCGAACCAGCGGCGATGATTGCCGGCAGCGGATCCTGAAACGTTGGTATATGAGTCGGTAAAACATACCCAGCGTAAACAATCCATCAGCCGGGAGCACTCATGAGCAACGTCATCCCACTCTGTACCGTGCATCTGCCTGTCAGGCATGCTCATACAGCGGTACTTACCGCACTCAGAATGGTCCGTGTGGGTGGGCATAGCCCACAGGCCCTGGAACTGTTATTAAGCGCCGTCGCCGACAATCTCTATGACTACGTCGAAACGATCCAAGGCAGATAACGGTGCAGGCACGGGTATTACAACCATTCGCCTTTAAACTATTGCGGCCCCATTCCTGACAGTAATGGTGGAATTGAAGCTCCCTGAGTTTTGCTAAAACGAAGGTCTGTGGCCCAGCACACGCCTAAGACAGGCTATCTTAAGCTTTAGGCTATGAAGCTCAAGGCGAAAAATAGGTGACAGCTAAAGTTGCCTGAATTTGGCTGCACCTGAACGGACGCTGAAAGGGGAACTTTTCAGCTTCTACAAATTTAGGCTCAAAATCAGAGAAATGAATACGTTTTACGCCTGCATATTATGCACTTAAGATTTTAATGATTATTGATTATTTGAGTTAATTCAGGGGTTAATGCTTTATTTTCAGGCGCATTAAAATAAATGTGGTTTTTATTCTTTCCGGTTTGCCGCTCCCTGACTCCCCTACTAATCTGTGATGCGCTTCATTATTTTTATGAAGACTACACACGGCACGTTTTGCGTGCGAGAGACTTTCAATACTGGTCTTTTTAATCCCCGCTCTGGCGGGGATTTTTTCTGGCCGCCCGTTCGAAAAGTCATTTCAGGCTGCTGCTTCATGAACGGGGTTAACCAGCTCTTCCCCCTGATTGTGTATATCTCCTACCTTCTTACTTGCCGGATGCCAGGTGAATTCCTTCTCGGGAATGGAGGATTCATGAGCAATTTCTGCTGCCTGTTGCGGTATCGTTTCGGCACTCAGCCATTCACGAACGACGTCAGCGCCGATCACTAACGGTCTGCGATCATGGATGTCGAACATGCCCTGGTTGCTTGAGGAAGTGACAATTAGAAATCCTTCTTAGCCGTGGTCCTGCCTGTAAGGCTGCCTACCTATGGCGGCAAAAAACAGGGGCTCTTTTTTCCTGTGGTAGATTCAGAACGGCTGCTTTTTACTGCCCTCATTCTGTCATTCGAACCAGCCGTGCGCCGGCACGATGGCGCGCCCGTGGTTCCACAGCAGCTTAAACATTCATCCGCTCGCCGCTGCATTAACAAGCGGCTGCTTATCCCACCACGCCGGGTGTAGCCCCATAACACAGGGTCGAAGTGTAGCGACTCCTCACGCTCGCAGAGGAGCAGAACCTTAGTGCCGGGCGACACGTTGAAATGACAATTGGGCTGCGGGTCAAACATGATTTCGTCCGGTTTCAAGCCGACTGAGTCAAAATACTCATCGCGGCTGCTGTACTGCGCAAATCGTCCGCACATAACCTCCTGCTTTAGTAAGCATAGCGGGGTATATGACGTCAGGAGGATTTTACATTCTCACAATTTAGCGACAAGAAAGCCGGACCTCTGTGCGAAGGTAAACGTGGATCTGACCGCATCAGGGGTGTTGTATAAAGAGCGTCTTATTATGTCCCTCCATAGGTTAAAAGGCAGCGACCGGTGGCGCTAACGGATTACTTTAGGGAGCGCCTGCAGCATTACCGGAATCTAGACTTTCAGTTCCCGCGCGGGACCGATCCGGTCTATCCGAAAAAACCCTGGAGTGAATAACCGTGTGGGGGCGTTGTGGCCAGGAAACAACTGGCGCCGCAGTTTTCAGACTTTATTCATTCTGAGGTAATGAAGCAGGCGATGCCGGTATCCTGCCTTCGATGAGGAAGCCGCCACAACAGTGACTCAGTGGCGATCGCGCCGGACCGTTCTGTTAACGGGTTATTCTCAATTCATGAGGTCATCCCCTGAGTACTCCCATCCACCAGCGAACGTAATTCTGCCGGCAGCCAGAACAACAGCATCCGGACATTGCCGTCCGGTAATTAGTTCAGCATCCGGGGATGGTTTTGTTATCCCGTTGTTGAAATGAGGGGTGAATCTTTGCGAACCCTGCGTCCAACAGCCCGGTAGCACCCTCACCGACTCCAGCGGAATGCCCTTCCCTGATGATTACTGGCGAGCGCCGGACCATCAAACTCCAGCAGCCAGTTCGCATAATATGAGTACGGCATCCACCGGCCGGCGCCGAACAGTACCGGGGTGACAGGGCCAGGCCTCCCTGAGGTTATTTTAATCCAGACCAGGTCCAGTTTTTAACTTCTGGGACATCGTCCCCGTATTCACGCACATAACGATGATGTTCTGCTAAACGTTCCTGAAGATCGTCAAGCAGTTCTGGATGGCGATCAGCCACCCCCGGCACATGCTTAATCGCTGCCTGCGCCAGATGAAAGCGATCCAGTTCGTTCAGCACGGTCATATCGAAAGGTGTGGTCGTAGTCCCCTCTTCGTTGAACCCGTGCACATGGAAGTTTCGATGATTGTTACGCTGATAAGTGAGCCGGTGGATCAGTGTAGGATAGCCGTGGAAAGCAAAGATAACCGGCTTATCGCAGGTAAAAAGGGCGTCAAATTCTGCCTCCGATTTACCATGGGGATGCTGTTCCTGCGTTTGCAGAGCAAGCAGGTCTACGACGTTCACGACGCGGATGCGCAAGTCAGGCAGATAAGCGCGTAACAAATCGACCGCCGCCAGCGTTTCCATCGTCGGCACATCGCCAGCGCACGCCATAATGACATCGGGTTCACCCGCACTACTGGCCCATTCCCACACACCCATTCCGGCTTCACAGTGGGCAATCGCGCTTTTCATATCCAGCCACTGCGGCGAAGGCTGCTTACCAGCAACAATCACGTTGATGCGGTCCCAGGTGCGCAGACAATGATCGCCCACCCATAGCAGCGTGTTGGCATCCGGCGGAAGATAAATTCGTACTATGTCAGCTTTCTTATTCGCGACGTGATCGATAAAGCCCGGATCCTGATGGCTGTAGCCGTTGTGATCCTGTCGCCAGACGTGGGAAGAGAGGAGGTAGTTAAGCGATGAAACAGGCTTTCGCCAGCCCAGCTTGCGCGTCACCTTGAGCCATTTCGCGTGCTGATTGAACATTGAATCCACGATATGTATAAAAGCTTCGTAGCAGTTGAACAGCCCGTGGCGCCCCGTAAGCAGGTAACCTTCGAGCCACCCCTGGCACTGATGTTCACTGAGAATTTCCATTACCCGGCCATCACGGCTCAGCTGTTCATCATAATCTTTTAGGGGTTCCATCCATGTGCGGTCAGTGACATCGAAAACCGGTGAGAGACGGTTTGAAGCCGTTTCATCCGGGCCAAACAGGCGAAAGTTATCCTGGTTGCGCCGGAATATTTCGCTAAGGTAACGGCCGAATTGCTCAGTCGCCTGACCACTGGTGCTGCCGGGTAGACCGGTATCGAGCGCGAAATTCTGGATATCAGGCGTCATGAGCTCGCGCCGCAGACGTCCTCCGTTTGCATAAGGAGAGGATCCCATGCGTTTGCTGCCCTCTGGTGCCAGCGCGCGTAATTCGGTTTTTAGCCTTCCATTTGCGTCGAATAACTCTTCTGGCTGATAACTGCGCATCCAGTTTTCCAGGATGCGGCGATGCGACGCATCCTCCCTGCAGGCAGACACGGGTACCTGATGCGCACGCCAGAAATCCTCTACTTTTTTTCCATCCACCTCCTGCGGCCCTGTCCATCCTTTAGGGCTTCGCAGCACAAGCATAGGCCAGCGGGGAACGCCGGCAGACGTATTGTGGGTGCGAGCTTCCTTTTGAATACCGGCAATCTTTGTAAAAGCCCGATCCAGCGCGTCGGCCATTTGCCTGTGCATATCGGCAGGCTCATGGCCACAGACGAACAGGGGCTCATAGCCATACCCGCTGAAGAGCTGCTCAAGGTCTTCATCGCTGCTGCGTCCCAGAAGTGTCGGGTTAGCAATTTTATAACCGTTAAGGTGCAGGATGGGCAGGACAGCACCATCACGTCGGGCATTGAGGAATTTGATCCCGTGCCAGCTTGCCGCCAGCGGGCCGGTTTCTGCTTCGCCGTCGCCGATGATACAGGGCACGATCAGTTCGGGATGATCAAATGCCGCGCCGAAGGCGTGTGACAGCGAATATCCCAGCTCTCCCCCTTCATTTATCGACCCCGGTGTCTCCGGAGCAGCATGGCTGGGGATACCGCCGGGGAAGGAAAACTGTCTGAACAGGCGCTGCATCCCGGCTTCGTCTTCACTGACGTGGGGGTAAATTTCACTGTAGCTGCCCTCAAGCCAGGTGTTGGCCACCATTCCCGGCCCCCCGTGACCCGGACCACAAACATAAAGCAGATCCAGACTGCGCTGCCGTATGATGCGATTAAGGTGAGCGTAAATGAAATTCAGGCCTGGCGTGGTCCCCCAGTGCCCCAGTAACCGGGGTTTAATGTGCTCTGGCAAAAGGGGTTCGCGCAGCAGCGGGTTGCTCATCAGATAAATCTGCCCTACCGAAAGATAGTTCGCCGCGCGCCAGTATTTATCCAGCAGTTCCAGCTCATTGGTTGCTGATTTGTCCGTCATCACCCTTTCCTCATGAAATGTTGTTTACTAACCCTAATAGAGGATAGGGAAAGAAGCGAACAGGGAAATGAGGGCAGTGTCACTATGGGAACAGTCAGGCGGAGGGGCGTGGTGAATGATTCTGCTCAGGGTAAGAGACAATAATTTCAACTTGTCCGGAAGCGTTCACCTCAGGACAAATTACGATTGCCGGTTACCCTTTTTTTGCAAACAGCTGACTGGCCGTATCTTTGATCACCTGCTTTGCCCCGCGGTCACCTTTTGCCATAGATGTCATAAAGGCTTTCGCCTGTTTGAAAGTAATGTGTGGCGGAAGAGGCGCAACTTCCGGGTCGGTTTTTACTTCAAGTACCACAGGACGGTCAGCGCTTAACGCACGCTGCCAGGCACTGGCCAGCTGCTCAGGGTCATCAACATAGATGCCTGTCAGCCCCAGAGACGCTGCAAATTCGGCATATTTTACTTCCGGCAGCTGCTGCGTGGCATCAAAGCGGGGATCCCCTTCCATTACGCGTTGCTCCCAGGTGACCTGATTGAGGTCCTGATTATTAAACACGCATACAATCAGTCGCCCATCAGACCACTGCTGCCAGTATTTCTGTATGGTGATCAACTCCGCCATGTTATTCATTTGCATGGCTCCGTCCCCCACCAGAGCGACTACCGGACGTTCCGGATGCGCAAACTTCGCCGCGATAGCGTAGGGGACCGCGGCCCCCATGCAGGCAAGGCCGCCTGAAAGCGTTGCACGCTGCCCCTGCTTGACGCGGTAGTCGCGTGCAAACCAGTTAGCGCATGATCCCGAGTCAGACGTCACGATCGCATTGTCCGGAAGCTGCGGTGACATTTCCCATACCACCCGCTGTGGATTCACAGGGCTGGCAGGCGCGAGCGCACGTTCCTCCATCTGCTTCCACCAGGCCTGAACCTGCACGGCGATATTCTCCTGCCAGCTGCGGTCCTCTTTATGCGTCAGTAATGGCAACAGTGCGCGAAGCGTTTCTTTCGCATCTCCGTGAAGATTGACCTCACAGGGATAGCGCAGCCCGAGCATGGCGGGATCGATATCAATCTGGACAGCCCGCACCTGCCCTTCTTCAGGCAGAAACTCCGTCCAGGGAAACCCGCTGCCAATCATGAAGAGGGTATCGCAGTTCTGCATTAGCTCCCAGGAGGGCCGGGTGCCGAGTAAACCAATGGAGCCTGTGACAAAAGGCGCATCGTCCGGCAGAACGTCTTTTCCGAGCAGGGCTTTAGCCACACCCGCCCCCAGGATATTTGCTGCCTGTACCACTTCTACCGCCGCATTGCGCGCGCCCGACCCTATCAGGATCGCAACCTTCTTCCCTGCGTTCAGTATCTCTGCTGCGCGCGCCAGATCGGCCTCATAGGGGATCACCTTAGGACGCTGATATCCACTACCTGAATGCGTGAAGCCATGAACATGCTGCGGTGGCTGCCATTCTTCATCCTGTATGTCTTTAGGGATGATAAGGACTGCCACACCGTTCTGCGCTTTAGCAATCCGCACGCCGCGATCGATCAGATGACGTACCTGAGCGGGCGTTGCCGCTTCCTGGACGAAGTTAGCCACATCTGAAAATACCCGGTCCAGATTCATCTCCTGCTGGTAGCTTGCCCCTCTGGCCGTTGCCTCCGCCTGGCCAGCTATCGCCAGTACGGGGGCATGATCCATTTTTGCATCGTACAGCCCGGTGAGGAGGTGGGTTGCGCCGGGGCCGCCGGTAGACAGGCAAACGCCCATTTCACCGGTCAGTTTGGCATGACCGGCAGCCATAAAGGCTGCCATTTCTTCATGGCGAACCTGAATAAACTCAATGCCTTCCCCTTTTTTATTTGCGCGCTGAATTGCTCCCAGCACGCCGTTGATGCCGTCACCTGGATAGCCATAAATGCGCGTCACGCCCCACTCTCTCAGGCGCTGAACGAAAAAGTCACTGGTTTTCATATTCATCATTGCCGTCCCATTGTCGATGTTGCGAACTAAAAGGATAGCAAGGGCGCCTGAAAACGGCTCCGGCCGTTGGTTTTGGCGTCAGGGCGTTAACGAAAGTAAATACGTGGATACCGCGGCCGCTGACCGTCTGCGCAGGAAAAATCAGGATTTCTGAACCGTCCAGCTCAACTGGAAGGATATGACCTGTTTAACGAAATTGATCTTCTTAAGGCGGTCTTTTATCTGCGGACAATGCGCATAATGTCATGGCAAAATGATCCCGCATCATGCGCGAGCATGAAACCAAAAAAACACTTCTCACGCACTGGATGCGCGTAGTGACTTGCTTTCTGACTGCCGGAAGCAATTAGAGCTCAGTTGCCTGAGTAAAGGTGGGGTAAAAAGGCTTTCAGAAACCATGAAAGGACAAATTATGGTAAGGGTAGATTAGCCTGCTCAGGGCAGTTCTACAGGACATTCAGTATTGCCTTTTAAACCGCAGCAGATTGTTGGCACCGGTTTCTGTCAGCTTGCCGCCGTTACGGTATTTTTTCCTGATAGCGTTACGTCTGCCGTTTTGAGCATCTGCCGCACGTTAATCGGTGAAAGTGAGAACGACCGTTTTATTAACAGCTGCCGGGAAGAGTTGGAACGGTATTTACTGATGGGCACAGGCTACTCACCCATGCAATATGGGCAAAGTGATACATCTGAACTGTAACGGCGAGCCAGATTCATAGCCTGGTAATTCTGGTAAACTGATCCCAGAAAAATTCTCCGTATGCCGTCAGTAAGATGTAAGCACCCCTGTCTATGCACCGCCATATCTCCGGCACTGTTATAAACCAGATAGCAGTAAAATGATTTATCCATAGCTGCCTCTGCGAGATTAAGTTGCACGGCCTGTCTATGAGTATAGGTAGAGGATAATATAAAAGTTAAGCGGCTTAGTTTTGTTAAGGTAATCTGAACTTAGAAATTTTCAGAAAACGAGAAAGATCCGCTATTCAGGTACCCTTCTGGAATTATCTGCTCGCCGTCACTGTCCGTTTTTTTGCCTTTAACCGTAATTAAGATCCCCTGTTATGCAATCATGCTCGTTTCAGATTGCGCCTTAAAACATGAAACCCTTCTATACTCCACTGTAATTCGTGGTTTTTCTTCACGCGAAGGATGCGATTATCATCATGCGGGGAAACAAAATGGATGAGGAACTCACGGGGCTCGCCAGTCAGCTGGGCGCAATATTGATCCATAAAGGATTAAGTGTGACCACAGCTGAATCTTGTACCTCAGGGTGGGTAGGCGCATCATTAGCTGCCGTGAATGAGAGTAGCCGTTTTTATACCAGCGGCTTCATTACTTACAGTGACCGCTCCAAACAGCGCGTCCTGGGCGTCAGCTTGACCACTCTGAACAGGTATAGTGCTGTAAGCGAAGCCGCTGTCAGTGAAATGGCCTGCGGAGCAAAAAAAATCACGGGTGACGACATTGGCCTGGCCGTTAGCGGTTACGCCGGACCGCAGGGGGGAGACGACGGGACGCCTGCGGGGACGATCTGGTTTGCGTGGTGTCTGCAAGATGAGAGCGTTCGTACCTGCAAGCGCGTGTTTGACGGAGAGGCGGAGGAAGTTGTTCGCAAAGCGGTAAAATTCAGCCTCTGCGAACTTTCCAGGCTGCTGGAAGAATAACATTTAAGGTAACCGGCAGTACGCAGTGGCAGCACCACCCCGGACTGATCTGATGTTCCCATACCCTCATCCCTGCTTATATGTAGCCTCTGTAATGGGAGGCTTCATTCGGATAAGTGATGTATCACTTACCACCACAACGGCCGTAGTCAGGCGTATTTATCCCTGATTTCCTGCCCGCTTACCGCTACTTAATTCCTGTATTCCCCGGACGGACGTTGCAGAGCGTAGCCACGTGGCGGGCAAAGTCTTCCTGCACTTCCGGGCAATAAATGTTTACCGATGAACCGCCATCTTCATTGATGAGGACCCGTTCTTCTTCCTGTTCAGGCGTCTGCAGATCGCCTCGTGACATTCCACTGACCAGCGTCTCAGGACTGCTGAACAAATATCTGATGATGCTGAGCACACTTTTCCCTCGTAATGCGCGGCCCGGGAAATGCCGGGCCGTTATTTCTCAGGTGACTATTTTTTGGAAGGGCGTTCAGATGCCGCTTCATTTTCAATCGGCGGGACGGCGCCGATATCCGCTCCTGTCACCGGGTTGACCTGCGGATCGGAAGCCGTTCGTGCCGCAAGAGCCTCTACGGCCGCCTTCTGCCCGGCGGAAAGCTTAACGCTCGCCGTTCCGTCACCGCCATCCACGGCGGGCGCCGGATCGGCGACATACGTGAAGTTCTCGTCAGAGTTCCAGCTTCCCCGGACCTCGCCGCCTTCAGACATGTTGTAATAGACGTTCGCATATTTTTCAATCGGCGGCAGTTTGCCCGGCGGGAAACTGTTCTGAATGGAATAAAGCGCCTTTTCAAAGGAAATCTGATGTGCCACTTCGCGTGTCATCAGGAAACCCAGCGCATCCTTTACACCCGGGTCGTCGGTCATATTAATCAGGCGCTCATACAGTATCTTGGCGCGCGCTTCAGCTGCGATATTTGAGCGTAGATCAGCAGTCACTTCACCAATGGTATCAATGTAGGCGGCGGTCCACGGCACGCCGGCGGAGTTAGTGAGGGCCGGGCCTCCGCCGTATAAAAGTGCGGTCAGGTGGCTGTCGTTGCCGTTACCGGTAATGGAACGGTACAAATCACCTTCTTTTTCGGTGCCTTCAGCCAGTTCGCCTTTTGCTCCTTTATTAAGCATTCCGACCAGCGAGCCGATGATCTCCAGATGACTCAGTTCTTCAGTGGCGATATCCATCAGCATATCCTTGCGCCCCGGATCTTCGTCGCTCAGGCCCTGCGTGAAATAGCGGCATGCAGCAGCCAGCTCACCCTGCGGGCCACCGAATTGCTCTAGCAACAGATTAGCGAGTCCTGGATTAGGCCCCGCAACGCGAACCGTGTACTGCAGTTGTTTGACATGTCTGAACATAGCTCACTCCCGTTTCCGGTATTTTACGAACGAAAAAATGCCCGCATCAGGCGGGCATAGAGGATGTTGTTATTTTTTAGCTTCCACGCCTGGCGTGGCTGATCGAATCATAAACTGCTCCGTTACGTCAGGAAGATGCTGCAGGCACCATTCAGCCATGGCGATCTCCTGCTCGCGGATCTGAGTAAAGATCCGAACCCCTTCCGAATCACCGACCAGCTTAGCGGCGGCAATCAGGGACGTATAACTCCCAATTTCGAGATTCTCAAAGACGTAACCGCTGATGGCCCCTTTAACAACCTCATCATCCGCCATCATGCCGCCCATCGCCTGCCCCATGGCCGATAACTTGCCTATCGCGTCCTTAAAGGTGGAGCTCGAAGTGTCGTAGCGCTCAATGACGGACTCAACCAGTGCCTGCTGCTCACGGGTTTCCTCAATATGCTGATCGATGCGCGCCTTGAGATCCGGATAATGCTCCAGTCGTCCGGACATTTTTTCCAGCATGCTTTCCGCCTGCTTTTCCATCGCGTGAGCATCTTTTACCCAGGCAAGATAGTTTTCTTCATGCGTCATGATGTACTCCTCAGATTAACGTTATCCCACTGGACCGGACTCGCGTCTTATTCAGGGTCTGCGGACCTGATTACTTCCCTAAGCCCTACACAGACTGGACGGCGTATTTATTCACAGGACCTGTTGAGCGAGTTCAGGCGATGACAAGAGCGTGATGCTTTAAGCGGTTATTTCTGCTCGGCAATGATTGTTAGTTTTTCGTCGGTGGCCTTCTCTTCCTGCAGCGTTTCAGCCAGCAGGCGTGCAGCCTCTTTGTAACCGAGCTTTGTGGCCAGCGCATGCAGCGTACCGTAGGTGGCAATTTCATAGTGCTCAACCTTCTGCGCAGCACCGATCAAACCCGCATCGCGCACGGGGCCCGCTTCAACGGAATCGATAATCTCCTGAGCTTCTTCCGCAAGCCCTTCAAGGGCGTGACACTTCATACGTTTGATCCGCACGCCTTCTGTGCTTTCCACTAGCTGATCAATCCTTTCAATCTGACCGCGGGTTTCTTCAAGGTGCTGCTCAAATGCGGCAATCAGTTTTTCATCCGTAGCTGCTCTGGCCATTTTCGGCAAGGCGCGGGTTATTTGCTTTTCTGCACTGTAGATATCTGACAGGTCGTGAATAAATAAATCTTCCAGCGTTTTAATCGTCATAATGATCTCCGAAGATGTAGGGGTAACATGTCTTAGTATTATTTAGCATCATGATAGATCTTAGATGAATATTTGAAATGCGGAAGATTGTCAGGAGGAAAATAATTGATTAGGAATAATCTTAAGAGGTGAATTAACTTATTATGAATTAAAGAAAATGCGCTTCCGGAAATATTTTAAACCTGCCTCACCATTCGGTGAGCCAGGTTTTGAGCTTCAGCAACTCAGGGCCGCTGAACGGCATTCCCTTGCGTTACCGCCTAGCTGCGGTGACTGTTCTGTCCACCTTTCTTACCGGCTTCAGAAGCCTTTTCGCGGTCGTTCTGGAAGTTACCGCCTCGGTGCTGCCCGCCTTTTTTTCCGGCTTCAGAAGCTTTTTCACGGTCTTCGGCAAAGTTGCCGGAATTGCCACGATGCTGAGTCATAATAATATCCTCTTCGTGTTAGAATTTAACACCGGACTGAATACGCCATATTTTTCAGAAAGCAGCCCGATGCGCGTTCTGCAAGATAAATACTAGCAACCAATACAGGAGTTGCAAATAATTTTAAAAAAATCAGATATGGTCAGTCATCAAATATATCACGCTTCGTTAATATCAGATTAATGTTTTATAATGGTTTCATTTATATCATCTGTAACATTCTGATTCGCGAAAATTAATTAAGTAAGCTCCTAACAAGGAAATCTTCAGACTAGACTGGGGGACAGACTAAGAGAATCAGTCCCCGCTCAACCTCCAGCGGGGAGACGGTCCTGTTTAATTCATACCGTTGCGCTGGCGGCAGGCATCCCCGGTACGAGTATCACTTTTCGGCATTCTTCCTGCCGTTTCTCAAATATTTCATAACCGCGGGCGGCGTCTTCAAGAGGCAGATGATGTGTGACAATCTCCTCCGGCCTGAGATGCCCCTGTTCAATCAGCGCCAGTAGATCCGGCAGATAAGCGTGAACGTGCGTTTGTCCCATTTTGAAGGTTAATCCCTTATCAAAGGCGTCGCCAAACATAAAGCCGTGAATGAACCCTGCATAGACGCCCGGCACGCTAACCGTTCCGCCACGACGAACGGCGGCAATACACTGACGCAGCGCTTTGCCACTGCTCCCTTCAATTTTCAGGTTTGTAAGGATGGTTTCAGTCATGCTCCCCTTCGCTTCAAAGCCCACCGCATCGATAACTGCATCGACGCCCCGGTTACCACGGGTATTTTCGATTATCCACGCTGCAGGATCGTCCACTTTGTCAAAATTGACGGGAATAACACCATAACGGTCCCGGGCAAAAGCCAGCCGGTAATCGTTATGGTCAATCATAAATATCTGTTCAGCGCCCTCAAGGCGTGCGCAGGCTGCGCTTAAAAGCCCCACAGGACCTGCGCCAAAGATGGCAACGCTTGAACCTTTCTTCACCTCTGCATTTTTAACCGCCTGCCAGGCCGTCGGCAGGATATCCGAGAGGAAAAGAACTTTTTCATCTGAAAGCGTGTCCGGAACCTTAAAAGGACCCGTATTCGCTTTGGGCACGCGCACATATTCCGCCTGCCCTCCAGGGATCCCTCCATAGAGATCACTATAGCCAAACAGCGCTGCTGGCGGGGTAATATTCTTGCGATTGAGGGCCGCGCCGTTTCCGCTGTTGGTTTTCTCGCAGGCTGCATACTGACTAAGGTGGCAGAAAAAACAGTCACCGCAGGCGATCACAAACGGGATAACCACGCGGTCCCCCTTCCTGACCGCCGTCACCGCCGTCCCAGCTTCGACAACCTCCCCCATAAACTCGTGGCCGAAAATATCGCCATGGTGGGTTCCCGGAATTTTACCCCGATAGAGATGAAGATCAGAGCCGCAGATTGCGGTAGCCGTTACGCGGAGAATAATATCATCAGAAGCCTGGATTTCCGGATCAGGCATGGTGTCTACGCTGACTTTATGTGGGCCATGGTAAGTAAGGGCTTTCATATTTTTGCAATCCTTTCTGAGGTATCCCTGCTGGCCCCGGACTGTGAGCGGAGTGTTTGCCGCTGAAGCCTGACGCATGGCTGCCTGAATACACAACGTTATCGATGGAATGCTCAGGCACCCTAACTGAGCCGCCTGAGCACCCGGAGGAAAAAGCTAAACCATTACGGCGTTCCGGTCCCACCGTCGCAACACCAGAACTGGCCGGAGATATAACTACTTTCGGTCAAGGCCAGCGTCACATTCATAGGGTCAAATTCGCTGGGCTGAGCCGGCCGTCCCAGCGGGGAGGATGATCCAAATTTTTCAATTTTTTTCCTGTGGTTGCCCACCATATAACTACAGGACCGTCCAGTATGTGCGCTACAGCGTTGATTCTTATGCCAGTCTGAACGAGCTGTTTGGCAAGCGATTTGGTAAACGCGACGATAGCCGCCTTGGTCTGGGGATAATCCATGAGAATTTCGCTGGGCTT
The DNA here is from genome assembly GCF_045689705.1 of Pantoea sp. S18. Classification (NCBI taxonomy): domain Bacteria; kingdom Pseudomonadati; phylum Pseudomonadota; class Gammaproteobacteria; order Enterobacterales; family Erwiniaceae; genus Pantoea; species Pantoea sp. S18. The sequence goes on from NZ_CP142690.1 coordinate 46,534, forward strand.
GAATGCCTGAACGGAAGAGGTGTTAATTATTGATGCGTCACAGAAAAGATTTCCGAGCGACCCTTTGTTGATAATGAACATGCCGTAGAGATTCGTTTTAGACGTGGCGCCAAAATCCTTGGTGCAGAGATTGGTTACCGGCTCGCAAAACTGGTGACGCCCTGTGTTACTGGCAAGTATGTCAAGCTCACCCAGCGCGGTAGCAGCTTGACTGACCCATAATTTACAGAACGTCTCTTCGCGGATGTCGCCAGGGATCGTGACAACATTACCGTTCTCTGCCCGTATCAGTGCAACCACTTCCTGAGCATCTTCTTCGGCAGGAAGAGAGTTGATGACTACGTCCGCACCTTCGCGTGAAAACGCAATGGCAACTGCGCGTCCGATCCCTGAATTTCTGTACGTGATGAGCACCTTTCCGCCTGCGATAAGTCCGCTTCCCCTGTAGGATGCTTCACCGTGATTGGGACGCGGATTCATTGACTGGCCAAACCGGGAAAAGGCTGTTTTTTATGTTCGAAAGGTGGAACCGGATAAGCTTCTGCAGGAGAATGTGTATCTGAAGCGGGGATGCCGTTAGCCTTGTTCATTGAATTACTCCTGTGCTCTTATTGCCGATAAGTTAAGCATAGGTAGATATTCCAACTTATGACAAACGGCCGTTATATTTTGAGCCTTAGTAACTACCGGCTCGCTATAATAAGCGCAGCCACGAAAGTCATATTAAAGCGAACCGGAGAAATAATATCTTAATAATATTATTGATGGACGACCCGCATATTCGAGTCAAACGGAACAGTCATGCCTGTCAGCGTTACAGTCTGTTTGTTAACACATAGTGGCAATCATCCTTACTCTCAATGGCAGGTTCGGCCATAAGAAAGCAGTCCTCAGCAATCAGCTTAATGCCCTCCCAGGGCTGGCTCAGGCGAAGCGATAGAGGACGATTCATGCTTTCATCAACATCAAAGGCATTATTCAGCTCACTCTTACGCAGCCAGACCGTGGGGGCGGAATGATTACTTTTACCGATGTTCAGCCACTCTGCATCGCTGACGAGTCGATCCTGCCAGCCCATCCTTTTGACGGCATCAATGAAAAAGCTGAGACGGCGAAGGTCGCTTTGCTGCCGCGTTGCACCGGTGGCGGTATGCCAGATGTATTCCGCCTTGGCACGTAGTCCGGCTCGTGGCCCCCGGCGTTTCCCTTCTGCAATAAACCAGTCAATTTCAGCCGCAAGGGACTTGGGGAAGAGATGTCGTTTTCTGGCGTTTCCCAGCCAGCGCATAATGTGCATATGCTGCTGCATTTCTGAACGCGGGTTTTCCTGAAGATATAAAGACAGGGAGACGAGCAATGTCCATGCAAAATTAACGAGCTCCGGCGTTGGGCCATACTGACGTTTCTGTTTGCTCAAAACAGCGATCCCTCCATGTCCTTAATAAAAGCATGCCATTATTAATTGATAACCTCTTGTTTAGAAGGAATATATTGACCAACTGTACTTTATTAAGACATTTCTTAAAGGTGCCTCATCTACATTCAGACTTTTATAAAGTTAGGTAAACCTTTTCATGAAACTTATTAACTAAACTTGAGGTGCACTTCTCCCGGCACGGCAAACTGGAACTCAATGATACATCCTTGAATCGGAAAGCCGCGTTTACCGGGCTTATCCGGACTGTTTTTTTCAAAGCTCACTGGCAGCGCGGCTGGCAGTTGACTGAAGGGATGGCCCCGATGAATGATCGAAACGACGACAATACACCTGACCATATCAATGAAAACTACACGTGGATAAAGGTTGATAACAGCCTGAAAAAATGGGGGACGCTGATACTAATTCTCATTGTACTGTCTGGGGTGGCAGGCGTTTTTTCGAAGGGATACCTGAGTAAAGGATATGCCCGGGATGTGAGCACTCGTATTGAATATGAGCGTTTTGGCAGGGTGATCAGTAATATGGATATGAAAATCATCTTTGCGCCTTCCGATCAGGAAATATCCCGCGTCACGCTTGGGGGTGATTTTATGGATAATTTCGAGGTGCTCACCCTACATCCTCAGCCCTTCCGGGCTTACAGTGACGGAAAAAAACTTATTCTTGAATATCATCTGATAAAACCGATACGGGAACAAACCCTCTGGCTTGGCGTGCAGCCACGCACAGCTGGCGCGGGACGCACGCTTGTCACTGTCGACGGGAATAAGCCCATCTCATTCTTTCAGCTCGTTTATCCCTGACAGGAGCAAAAAATGGAAACCGTTTTTCGCGCGATAGGCATTTACTGCGTTCTGTTAATCGTCTTTCGGATCGCGGGCAGAAGAGCGCTGCTTCAGATGACATCCTTTGATCTGATTCTGTTGCTGATAATAAGTGAAGCGACGCAGCAGGCCCTCCTGGGAGATGATTTTTCAGTTACCGGTGCCGCGCTGACGATAATCACGCTGATAGTTCTGGATATCATGCTTGGCTTTATCAAGAAGAAAACCCGCTGGGTTGATTTTCTGGTGGATGGTTCGGCGGTGATCCTTGTGGAAAATGGCAAGCCGCTGGAAGATAAATTAAGAAAAACCGGGATCACACTGGACGACATAATGGTCTCAGCTCGTACTAATCAGGGCGTTCATAAACTCGCGGATATAAAGTTCGCCATTCTGGAGAAAAATGGACATATTTCAGTTATCAGTAATGAATGTCAGTGAGGGTTAATCCCGACAAAAATAAATTCTTTATGCTCTGTGAACTTAGGGGAGGGGCAGTCTATCCTGCTGACGAATTTCCCGTTTCCGCTTGTGGTATCGACCAGGATTACTACCCTTAATAGTACGAAAATAATCGGCAAAATGTTATGGGTTTAGATGACAAAGATGACTGAAAAGACATACTGGAATAACGAACATAGCGCTTACCGCCCGGCAAGTGATGACGCCATTTTCGACCAAGGCTCCCAGTCGGATAAACACTTAAGGGTTGAAGAAGAAATCTGGGCTCTGTTCAGGGAACTAGATGCTGAGCCTGATGCTTCAAAGAGGAATTTAATACGTCAAAAAATCTGGGATATTGTCGAAAATGGCGGGTCTGGCTTTTAAACAATACTCTGATAGGGCCCGCTCACTTTCTGATTCGCTGCACACCTTTTATCAATTGCAATTATTAAAAGAATCCGCGCCCCAGTATTTTCCCACTCTCTACAGACGGTACGTGCTTAAATCGGATAGTTTTCATTTTTTTAACTCACTGTACCTTCAAGCACGTCGAAAACTTGTGATAAGCGGTCGCATAAGTTTTTTCCGAATCGAAATGCCTACTTAATTTTTAAATTTTTACGGCGCATAGAAAGCGATTTGCGTGTTTTAATCCCGCCACGCAACATGTAAATTACTGGAGGATATAGCCGATCCATTTGAAATTTTCCTGCGGCGTCGGCTTCATTATTGCTTAAATCCCCGTCAACTTTGTTATGTCCGCTACAGGAAACACTTTGCGAGACGGACAGTAGCTCTTCTGGCTAAAAGATTCCGTAAAAAAAATTCTGAACTTATGTTCCCTCCCAATGCCTTAGTTAATATGGAGAATCTTCTCTGTAACGAATTTCACCCGCGCTGAGCGGGTTTTTTTTTGACTCAAATTGCCTTCAGAGCCACCCGACTAACAAATTTTCTCACAGAGAACATTAGACATGTGGACGGTGACAGGATTTTCCCACCTGAAAGCTAACGCCATTACTAATGTATAACACTGCTTTAGTACCGTTTAATACTCGCCGCCGCAAATAAAATGCCCTACTGATTAATAAGAACATTCTTAAAACCTGTTAAACGAGGCGTTAATAATGCCTGCCAGACCGTTGTGGTTTCGCTCACCCGCTATTATTTATTTGCACTTAACGCAAACTAACGAGAGGTAGTTATGACGACGTACAGAGGCGGGGCTGGCAACTTTGCATCGGATCGTGAACGGGCTGCCGAAGCCGGCCGCAAGGGCGGAATGATGAGTGGCGGTAATTTCAGAAACGATCCGGAACGGGCAAGAGAAGCCGGACGCAAAGGCGGAAAAATAAGCCGGAGAACAAAAAGCTGAAACTCGGGGGCAGGTTCGCTTAAACAGGCGGTACTGCCCCTGGCACAATCTGAGACCGTATCTACAACATTGCGTTCTGAAGTTTGAGTGTAATTCAGCGTAAACAGTAATGAAATGCTATATGAAAAAAGCTAACAAACCACGAGATCAAACCATTGCCATTATGATTGGCTCCATGGTTAAGAAATTAATTGCACAAGGCCAGCCGGTCAACCGTAACAACATCCTCTATGAACTTGAAAAGGCTAAGACCACCTCGGCCGGACTTCCCGCGAAGGCGATGGCGCATGACGCGGCTGAACGCCTTCGTAAAGCGGGCACAAAAGCAGTGGGATAAAAGGTGATGTTCTGTCTGAGGAAACACAGCACTGCGCCCGATTATTCATCTTTTCTGCGCGATAGCCCTCAATAGTAAAATTCATGCGGGCATCAATGCATGAAATTACCGCCTCGGGAGGGTCGACTGCTCACTAAATATGATGCAGAACATGCTTCTTCAAGCGACGAAATGGCACCCAGACACGATTCTTTCAGGCATGAATCTGCAGTCGAAGCTGCCATAGCATAAAGCTCCTTCAGAATTTGTCCTAAAGAAACAGGTAGTTTCTGCGATAAAATCGTGAGCGCAGCTTCACCAATGATATGGTCGAACAAACCCGGATTACTATTCATAGTAGATTGATTCCATACTGTGTGAAAAGGAACTGGCTTTTGATTAACACTTAAAAAAAGGGGAAACATTATATTTATTAAACTGGTCAACCAGCAACACTATCGGTCCCGACATGCTGTCCCTACGGGCCGTGCTCACAGGGACACAATGACTTTAATTTATGGCGTCCGGTCTGATTCGCATTTACATTTTGCTAGGTAAGTTGCTGCCGGAAATCCAGCTGGAGCCTGACGTCTGTACTTGTCCTGCTTCATTTTACGTTATAGTCACATCAAGGAATTAAGGCAATTACTTTACAATCCAGACTTACAGTTGTCTGTGATGTTCACCGAAAACCAAGTTCTTCTTTCGTCGTAAAGGGACCGTCAATTCTCTGAGGGAGCTGTCACCTATACCGACCATCTAAAAAATAACCCTCCGTAAAACCTCTCAGGAAACACCCTTATGGTGAAAGGGGGCGTAAGGATTACGCCGCGCGCCGGTAAAAATTCCTTCTTACCCGCGTTGATGTCTTTGGTGCGCTGCTGTTGAGGAAGTCAACGCAGCCTATGATACAAAAGCCGGCTGCGGGAGTGTAATAATGCGCCGTATGCGTATGTTGGCGCATTAGCCCCCCTGGAATTCACCCGTCTCAACGTTCTGCGTGGAGATCGTTATGAAAAGGGCGATTGCCTATCTGCGTTTTTCCTCATTGACACAGCTTCAGGGCGACTCCGTCCGCAGGCAGAAAAGGCTAATTGATGAATGGCTGAAACAACACACTGACTACTACCTCGATCCGGTGACGTTTGAGGACCTCGGACTCAGTGCCTGGCGCGGTGAGCATGCTGCCCGGGGCGCCTTCTCCGCGTTCATGGAGGCGGTGCAGCGTAACCTCATAGAAAGCGGCAGCGTGCTGCTTATCGAAAGCCTGGACAGGTTGTCGCGCGAAAAAATCGGCGATGCAACCGGTCGGCTACACGCAATTCTCAAGGCTGGGATCGATGTCGTGACGCTCAGCGACAGCACACATTACACTCGTGATTCCCTGGACGATCCTTTTGCCATCATCAGGGCTATCCTAATCGCTCAGCGCGCCAACGAAGAAAGCGAGATTAAGTTAAAACGTATGCGCGCAGCGTGGGCTGAAAAACGCAGGGAAGCGGCACAGAGTGGCCGCGTTATGACGGCCAAATGTCCTTACTGGCTCAGGGTTAATGACGCGCGTAACGGATTTGACATCCTGGAAGACCGGGCTGACATTATACGGCTGATTTTTCGCTTGCGCCTGGAGGGGCTGTCTTACGGAAGGATCTGCCGTGAGCTTAATGAGAGGGGCACTGAGAACCTCAGGGGCAGGGCCTCAAAATGGCATTCTGCTTCGGTCGAGCGCCTGATAAAAAATGAAATCCGTCATCGGGATCCTGCAGTCTTCCCGCCATATTACCGTTTCGGGCGTTAATGAAATTCCCGGCTATTACCCTGCAATCATTGAGAAAGACGATTTTGAGCGCGCCCAGCTGATAAATTATGAGCCTGAAAGCAGGAAAGACAGCAATTTCAATCCTTACCTTATAAACATATTCAGAAGTCTGATGCGCTGTAAGCAGTGCGGCCACTCCATTATTCTGTCCGGCATCTCGGCGAAAGGCTACGGCCACTATGTCTGCGCCATGCGCCGGGAAAACCGCTGTCAGTCGGCCTATCTCCGCCGGGATCTGACCGATCGTTTTCTCATATCAGGCCTGTTAAAAGGGGCATCAGGTATGGTAACCCGGCAGTCTGAGGCCAGCCGGCTGTCGGTTATGGCGTCACGAAGAGATGAACTGACCGGGAGGCTTCAGAACGTCATTACGGCCATTGAATACGCACATGATGTGGCCGAGCTGAGCGTGCGGGCAAAAGCGCTGTCGGCTGAAATCAGGCAGCTCGAGAGAGAGATGACATTGTCAGGCGGTGAGAAAAATATCAGAGCAGCAATCCCCGAAAACTGGATAAATATCGGTGAGCGCAAAGAATGGCAGCGGCTTGCCCGGAAAACGGTGCGCGTTATTAAAGTGGACGCGTTTGCAAAAACCTGTGATATATATCTCATCAATGGTATGAACATAATTAATTATCCGCTGGCGAGGTCGGTAGCGTGGTATGGTATTATGGATGCAATGGCCTGGTTGGGAGAAACCGAAATAATCCTGTGAACGTCCGGTAAGGTGTTTTTCCGGTCCGGATCACCTGTCATATACCTGTGTGCCGAAAAAATAACGTCAGGTGTTATCTGCCCTACCTGATGACATTCTCACTGCACTACGTTCATCCGCCCTCCTCATCTTTCTGAACGCCCGCTGTTTTCGCAGTACACTCTTTGCAGAGCGATGCGCTATCTTCTTTAAATCTGCGCTGCAAGGCATTCTCATTTTCTCTCCTGCACGGACACTGGATATTCTTTCATCTTTATCTTTCCAGTGCCAGGCATGCATCCAGAAGTGCCTGGACCTAAAATTATTTAGCGAATTTCCGGTAATCTGATAAGAAGGGCATTGTCATGGAGTTTTTGCATATGATCCGTCCAGATATCGTTTGCAATCATTGCTTCCCTAATTTGTATATAATCAGATGATCCATGTAGCACCGTCGCTGATACCGCTGAGAAGGAAGCTGTTTTCTGGCACTCTTCAAGAATTGCCTCAATTTTATTCTTTAAAATGTTTTTTCGCCTTACACTTGGTTCTTTCAAATAACTTTCCAGCCGGTATAAGGCATCATCTAAACTACTTTCGATAACATCTCCAGCTTTACATCGTGGTATGAACTTATGTTCTCTTTGGTTGAAGTTCAAAACCTCAACTGTCTGCACACCTAAATCAGTTTTCCCTCTAATTCTGTATCCTCTGATGAAGAGATGGTCTGAAGGTATCTCGTGACATGGATTTATTATAGGACTATTTACAACGTCATGGCTTTGTTTCGAACCATTGCAGTGTCGGCAGGAAGGTAGCAGATTTTCCCAGCTGATAACATCATCAGGATATTTTTTCTTATCTTTGAAATGTTCAACTTCATTATATGTGCTGGCTTCTTCGAGTATAACTTCACAGAATGCACATTTGCCGTGCCCCAACTTGAGACAACCAGATTTTACTTCAGGATGGTGCCATACGGCTTTCCCTGAGTCTTTAAATTCAATAGTAAGTGATTTAAGATCTTCACGTAGAAAAAACTCAGGTGTGAAATCCCTCTCAAGCTTAATCATTTTCTTCATCCCTTTCACGAATTGAAGTAAGACTTATTTTAAGCGACTTGCGAAGAACATTACTTTGGTGAAGTGCTTTATCAAGATGTTCATATATTTTGTGTGCACCATCATAGTCTTCTGAATCAATGCAATGCTCGAACTCATCAAGTTTTTTCTGCAAATCTCTGCTCAGAGTACTCTGCATGCCCATCACATCTAACAATACTTCCTCAATCGTCCATGCCGAATAACCCATCTCATTTTCGGGTAACTCTTTGAGGCGCACCAGACCATCTTGATCTGAAATCAAAGCAATAATCTGATTTGCGTTTGCATTTTGTACAACGTGTGGACTGTGCGTTGTTATGATAAACTGTGCTGAGGGAAAAGTTTTCGTCAAAGCCTCAGTAATTTTTGCCTGCCATTCAGGGTGTAAATGAAGTTCGATTTCATCAATAAGTATCACACCATCAAATTCTGGCGCATAAATATCCTCATCGCTATATCTTATTTCTATTTCCTTTATGATCCCTAGCAGTAAACTCATACAGGATTTAAAACCTGATGAGAGATATTCATACCATATTTCACCCGTAGGTGTGTTAACAAATATATCGTAAGTTCTGGGGTCTACACGGCTAAAGGAAAAATCTGGATTTAGAATTGATATGCATACTCTTGCAAGAGTAAGATTCCTAAGAGTATTAGGGCCATAGCCTCTATCAACTTTTTCAAACAGGGTGCGTTTTGCAAACCATTCTTTTATATTGTGTAAGTTAATACCTGTGTTCAATTGTTGAGATACTTCGCTTTCATCTAATCTCTTATCAGCATTAAGTGCCCCTAATAGCTGGTAGTCGAAGTTCCGCGTAGTATCAAATCTAAATAACTTTCTCTTATCAAATCCATCGTGTGAGTAATGGTTCAGCCAATCTTGTGGTAAATGTGTATTTACATCAACGCTCGGCGTGAAAGTTATATCTCTGTCCTGAACCTCAAGTGTTATATTCCCTCTTTCTGTAAGTACGTTTCTTTTTACCCGGTTAGTTCCACCATATAAAAAAGGGAAAGTTGCAGCCAATAATATTGTCGATTTGCCAATTCCGTTTGGGCCACAGATGATATTCATATCATCCCTGAATCTAACTCTGAGTGATTTAATTCCACCGACTCCATTAATATCAATTTTTTTGAGCTTCATACTTTCCCTGTCTTCTTTGCTTTTGCTACTAAGGATAAGCCCAATCTAATATATCTTTAATACAAATGTAAATGGATAACCATTTTCTGTCTTAGAACCAGTTTACTTTACTCTCGGGCGATTACATCACAGCCAGGCATCTATCCAAGAGTGCCTGGTATAGCTCTTGCCCCTCCTTTCCCGCCGGTTTCCCTTTTCCGTCAGCGGATTACGCAACGATTGGCTCACTTACCGGTCGCGATCCCCGCGACGTTTAATCTGCGCCGACCAGGTTATTCTCTGTATACGGGAGAAAAGCTGGAAAATCGATCAGGAACGGAGCTCCGTAGGATCGATTTATTCCCGTGGTTTTCGCTGGACAGACAGGGGGAAAATACGCTCAACCCCGCCTGGCAACGGAGATTAAAAGTTTGGGCACGTTACCCCTCGAACCGGCGCAGATTTCACGCTCCGGCGTCACATAACAGAATGTGTTCGGAACGGGCGCCGCGCGCTACTTTGACTACGAAAGCGCCGTGGCGCGGCGCAAACTGGCCGCCGCGTACGGCACCGACATGCCCCGCAACCTGCTGGCCCCCGAGGTGGCAGTGGTGCTCGCAAAGGTGACCGTTCTCCTCAAACGCCTGTTCATCGACGCGCTGTGGAACACCGGCGCCCGGCTCAATGAGATCCTGCCGTTAACCAGAGAGGACTTCGTGCTGGACGCCCCGTACACCGGCGCCCCGCTCGCCTCGCCGTTCGTGGTGCTGCTGTAGTGGTCTCAACGTACCATTTGACCCGGTGAGAAACCTCTCTCAGTCCCTCACGGCACTCCAGCGCATGGGAGAGCTTTCTGAAGCAGATCTCCTCTTTATCTGACCGATTAGCCGCGTTTTTGAACTCAATCAGCCGCAACGTGCCGGGGAAGGAAAAAGTACGTCACCCTGCGCCGTGTCTTCCGGCATCTGCTGCAGAAGGTTCACCTGGGCTGGGAGTACGTCTACCCCCAGCAGGGCCCCCACAGAAACGCTCAGCCCTTACAAGAAATTACCAATGACTACGTTCTCATAAAAGCTTCACTAAATGCTCATCCCCTGGATTTTTTGGCTGGCGGAGAGGTGCATTAATTTCACGCCGGATGTGACCTATCTCAGACAGAAAACCCGACGTATCTGTCGTCGAATATTGGCCTTTTATCAGAAATGATGATGGCTTTCAGAAAGGATTTCACGTTGCAGGCAACGTTTACACCAATGAGGAACTAAGTGAGATGCTGAAAGTAAACAAAGGGGCATATCTTCACCCTTTTGTGGAACGTACTTTTTCGTCAGAAATCATTAATCTTTAGTAAGACGAAGCCGATACCTGTTCATATTTATGAAATATGGAGCAGTGTCTTATGCCTTTCATGCGCCCCTTCAGCGCCTTTCTTGTATTTGTGCCAGCAGTGATGCTTGCCGGCTGTTCCGCCCTCCTGCCCCGTGACTATACCAACTATACCGGTCAGGATGCGGCAACTGTTTTTGCTCAGGACCCTGAAGGGTTTGTCGGTACTTTCTACCTTTCCGTGTATGAAAAGACAGGAACCTGCTTCGACAGAAAGGAGCGCTACGAGCTGGGTTCGAATATTCTTCCCTCTGAGGGAAGACTGATGTCCGCTAAAGTCAGGCCCGGCCAGCTGATGGCACTGCAACAGCTCTACTCCGCAGGCCAGTGGGCACTGGTTGACGGGAAAATGACGTACAATAAAGACGGATTTACCGAATCACGCTGGGTTTCATTTATCCCAGAACCTGGTAAACGTTATTTCCTGGATCCCGCCTTGGGGGCGAGGGAAATTCCGTCCGACTACCCGGTAACAGCTTACACCAAAGCTATCAGCATCTTTTCTGATTTCAAAACGCCCCTGAAACGGAACTGGGATCCCAAAAACCGTTGCCAGCATCTTATTGGTGGAAGCTGAAGAGAGTGACGTCTTCCGTATGACTTTCGCCAGGGCCTCGCGGATGTTCCGGTGTAGGGCCGGACCTCATCGCATCCCGGCCTTTTATACATCTCTTCAGCCCTGTCAGCACGTCCTCCCGGGTCAGCTGTACAACGAAAGGGTATTATTGACGCCAGTGGTGGTTTATTCAGAAGTCTTACACCAGGACTCGTATGCCTACATCCCATCCACACCGTATTGACACGCTTTTAAGTCGCTTCAGTTTCAACTTTGCAAAGAGACAGGGAAAATGAAGTGCTGCCGCTGAAGTCGCGCTCAAAAGAAGTCTTTAAACAGGACATTTATGCTGCCGTTTTCGTTAATCAGCCGCTACAGGACAGGCTCAATAAGCCGGGCCTGCTTGCGCATGATAGTTAGGAGTGATTACTGACGGACGTCTCCATGTTCCTCGCAGGATTTGATAGGCATGCACGGCCTTTCTTCTGTTATCCCGCATAATTTTCGCTACCCTGTTTTTACTGCATATCTCTCCGATTTCTCGCAGGTCACTGTAAACCCGCCGGGATCCATAAACGCCGCCACTCAGGGTATAAGAGTCGCATATAAGCGTGAGCAAGCGCTTATTATCCTGCTCTCCAGCTGATACCGAGCAGTGTAGTCAGACGTACAAATCGAAAAGTGCAACCTTCAAAACCCGTATCATCAGTGTGATCAACCAGACCTGACGGTGATCGTTAATGAAGTGGTACTTTAGTCTGGGCCCCTTTCAAAGTAACGCGCCTCCTTTTTCAGGATATCCCGCTCCTCCTCAGTTCGCTTGAGCTGTGTTTTCGGTCGGAGGGTCTGCGTCCAGACATCCAGCAGATCCTGAGCCTGGTGCCCGCCGGCAGCAGGTTTTATGGAACGAACACATGTGTAAAGGGTATGTTGCGAGACGCCAGGACGTTCAGCAACGTCAGCGACGGAATAAGCCCCGCTCGGTGATCTGGTGGACAACTTCTTCTCTAAACTCAGGGGTAAATCGTGGTGGGCCATAGACTCCGACGATGCTCAAAATATTGAGTAGAGTTGTCTATGGGACCAGGGTGACTCCACTTGTGAGTAGTAACTCGTAATTAGCATTGACCGCTATAGAGAGTAACGACTGCTGTAGTGAGTAGTTGGAACGGAGATCTACGATGACCGCTATAGCGAGTAAGTGGTAATGACTGCTGTGATGAGTATTAGTAGAATATAAAGACTCGATTCCAAATAGATAGCTGTATATCAACTGAAGTCCCTGATGGAAATATAAAAAGTTAGTGATCACTAACACCCATTGTAACAAGGGATTGAAGGTTAGTGATCACCAGGGTGCTGTGCAAAACGTTAACCATACGATGTAATGCCTACTCGCTACAGCAGTCATACCCAACCATACATTTATCGGCGTTTCCTCACTATAGCGGTTGGTGTTGATGCGAGATAAAAGACTGCTATAGAGAGAGGAGTTCAATTCAACCCTCCGACAATTCGATCAAATGACCGCTGTAGTGAGAGTGATGACGGTCACAGTTATGGCGCACATAAAGACCGCTATAGCGAGTGAGCTTCTCACTACAGCGGTCATTGTTATCTAGAATATAAAAAAGGCACTCATGGTTGAGTGCCCTCTCCTGTCATTTTTTGACGTTACTTCTTCTTGCTCTTCCTGATGGTTTCCAGCATAGCCAGCTCTTCCTCTGACAACATGACCATCTTGCCGGCAGCTTCCTTCTTGGCTTTAGGAGCTGCTCTCGGCTTCACGGGCTTCTTAGCCGGAGCAATTTCATTGTCATTATCCAATTCATCATCTTCAAGTTCCGGAAGACTGATTGGGATGTTTGCAGGCCTAAGCTTAGGTTGCCGATAGTGGATCGAGAAGTAGATCGTTGATCCTCGTTTGAACTCTGTGTAATCGAGATACCCAATCTCTTTAAGCTGCTCCATTGCCCTTCTGACGGTGGCATATTGGGTATTAGGCCGCGAGGTCAAATTTAAGCGCGCCTGAAGGCGCTGCATGGACACCGGGGCGGGATCTGGGGGTAAGCTCTCGATGAAGGTGTAAAGTGCCTGTGCAGACTCCTTACGCGCTAATTCGTTGATAGCTCGGAGCTGAAGCAACACCTTGCGATCAAATTGATAGAGTTCAAAGATCTTAGGATCGGCTTGCAGGGTCACAGTGTCATTCTTAACACTGTATTTTGCTGACTGAACCAGGTGCGTCACGTAGTACTCACCCTCTTTGTTGGCAAAGTGGATGGTATTCGTTGCGATGCGTGTCAGAGAGGCCTCCAGACGCGCTCTAAGCTTCGCAGACGAGCGTAATGATGGAATACCGCAGAGTTTAGCGAAATCAACGAAGGGAAGCGTTACGCTATCTCCCAGCACTTTATATTTCGCAAAGGCATGAATGATCCCGACCCATGCTTTGAAGTCGTTATCCATATCAAGACGTGCACCGGTGATCTTGATATTTTCATACCCTTCCGCCTTTACGATCGTTAGCTGTTTCAGCTCATCGGTGACGTCCATGGAAGACATCTGATTTTTACGACCGTTTGCGGTTGATTTTAATGTGGGGACGAACAGCCCCAGCCTCATCAACGCAACAGGCTGAACAGTATTATTACTGTTAGGCGTGAGGTGAACAACTTCACCAGTTCGTTTGTCCGTTTCACTGAATGCTTCAGCTATCAGATTGATTTCTTGTTCTTTTTTCGGCATTTGGAAAATCCGTGATTTGAACAAGCGATAGTCGCCGTTACTCGTTACAGTGGATACTATCACTCACTACAGCGGTTATTCTACTCACTATAGCGGTTTAATTACTCTCTATAGTAGTCTTTTTACTCTCTATAGCAGTCAGCGATCATAGTTAGAACCAATACTATCAAGGCTTCACAGGGTGAAGGGATCTGTTAGGAACATTTAGGGCCTAGTAAGGATCTGTTACTGAATCTATCCAGTTGATAACTTCAAAACCAATTTACTGCTCATTTCGGATGCTATTTTCGGTGCATAACTATTTTAAACCTCAGGCACAGGCAATCTAACTATTGAGTAAGGGCCAGTGGCGACAAAGGATTGTTCTAAATAAAAACAAAATGACTTATTAACAAGCAAATCAGCCCGTTACTCACTATAGCGGTCATCACCCGCTCTCTTCATGAGTCATTGGTACTCTCCATAGCGGTCAAGTTGCTTGCTATAAAGGTCATTATGCTCACTACAGCAGTCACTGATAGGCGTTTTATCCAATAGCAGCAAGGGTTGCGGCGCTACCGGGATCTATTTAGGATCTCAATGGGATCATACTAGGATCAAGTTATTGGATCTGACCTGTGGATAATGTGGAAAAACGCACAAAAAAGTGTTCTTAGAGCATCATGTCAAATATGCGCAATACGATATCTAAATCCTTGAAAATAGCCCCGCTAGAAGTACGATCATCGTATTAAACTTGCGATTACTGACGAGTGAACTGTGAATTGGAACTTTTTACCCTGTAAAAGCGTACCCACTGAACTGTTGCTGATCTGTCAGCAAAGCTGGAGAGAGCCAAGGTTACAAGTTCTTAATTCAGATGTGAACATAGCGGTTTGATACACAGAAGGGTCAGACTAACGTTTAGCCTAGACACCTTCTGACCGCTATAGTGAGAGACTGACCATTATGGCGAGAAAATAATTTGATTCCATTGGCTTAGATGGCGCAGCATCCGTTGTTCAAACGAGCCACTACGCGCCATAAGACTGCTGTAGTGAGTAGGTTACTCACCATAGTAGTCATTGAGATTAAACTAATAGATCTTTTTTTTCTTTTCTAATCGCTTCTAAAACTAATGTGTATCCCAAATTTCGTTGTCAGGCGGGACTTACTCCATGATTTACATAAAAGTGGTGGAGTATGTAGCATAAATTGGCTAGCCAAAATCACGAATAAGTAAAGTATAAAGTTCGTTCATGGCTGCTCATTACCAATGGCTAAAGCCTTGTCTTCAGGCAGGACCGTCGACGGAGACAACTACTATCTGCTTCATGTCAAAGTCGTGTGTAATAAAGGTCTTGATGAATCGACCTATCTTCAACTCATCTTTAATATTAAGATCAACAAGCACCGTCAAGACGAAACGTCGCTACGTGAATTCTGGGAAAGTATCGGGGCCATTCCCCTGCAGAATTCACGCACCGTCGTCAGACATACACCGAGTCTTATAACGCTTCCCACCCTGAGCACCCTCGCCGCCACGGCCCCGTTGACCGCACTGCCGGACTTCGGGTGGACGCTGGCGCGACTTTCGGCTCAACAAGACCATCCCCCGCACGTGGTGATCCGCACCGCCAGGCAGCGGCGGGGGAAGAGCGCCAACCGCGTGGTGCCTCTCTCCGATCCGGCCTACGTTGACGAGATGAGAACGCTGTTTCCGTGCACCAGGAAGGAGTTGGAAGCGGACACGGAGATCGGCGAGCGCTGCGCCCTGCCCGTCTGGACCGTCTCCGACCGCACGGTGCGTAACTGGCTGACCCAGCTGTGGACTGCCCAGCGCATAGTGGTATTCGGCTCAGCACCGAGGTGTATAGGATAGTTTTTACGCTGGACATGGCCGCCGGGCAGCAGGTGCGGTTCTGGATACCGGTGCGGCAGCTGCTATGCGCGACGCCCGCGCCCTAACGGGCGATGCCGTAGTGAGGCAGACATACGGCACCGGTCTGGGGGTAAATTTAGAAACTTTGCACTCAGTGCCGCTATTTGCAAGTTTGGTATTGCTTTGCAATAAACATCAAGATTTAATGTGTTGATGCAAAGTTAATAAGGAGAAGTGTGTGGGACTGATGAATACGCTCGACCAGTGTATCGCCGCCGGACATGAAATGACCCGGGCGATTGCCGTAGCGCAGTTTAACGACGACAGCCCGGAGGCACGGAAGATCACGCGTCGCTGGCGCGTCGGCGAAGCGGCCGATCTGATTGGCGTATCGCCTCAGGCTATCCGCGACGCCGAAAAGGCCGGGCGGCTGCCCTACCCCGATCTGGAGATGCGCGGACGGGTGGAGCAGCGCGTGGGCTATACCATCGAGCAGATCAATCATATGAGGGATGTTTTCGGGACCCGCCTGCGCCGGCCCGATGAAAGTATCCCTCCCGTAATTGGCGTGGCCGCGCACAAAGGCGGCGTCTATAAAACCTCCGTGTCGGTTCACTTGGCGCAGGATCTCGCGCTAAAGGGCCTGCGGGTGCTGCTGGTTGAAGGGAACGATCCTCAGGGAACGGCTTCCATGTATCACGGCTGGGTGCCCGACCTGCACATTCACGCCGAAGATACGCTGCTGCCCTTTTACCTCGGTGAGCGTGATGACGCCTTCTATGCCATCCGGCCGACCTGCTGGCCGGGGCTGGATATAATTCCGTCCTGCCTGGCGCTGCACCGTATTGAAACCGAACTCATGGGACGCTACGACGAGGGCAAGCTGCCCACCGAGCCCCACATGATGCTCCGGCTCGCCATCGAGTCGGTGGCACAGGACTATGACGTGGTCGTTATCGACAGCGCACCAAACCTCGGGATCGGGACCATCAACGTGGTGTGCGCGGCCGACGTGCTTATCGTGCCTACGCCTGCCGAGCTCTTTGACTACACCTCTGCCCTGCAGTTCTTTGACATGCTCCGCGACCTGCTGAAAAACGTCGACCTGCAGGGGTTTGAGCCGGACGTCAGGATCCTGCTCACCAAATACAGCAACAATAACGGCTCGCAGTCGCCGTGGATGGAAGAGCAGATCCGTGACGCTTGGGGCGGCATGGTGCTCAAAAACGTCGTTCGCGAAACCGATGAGGTAGGTAAAGGACAAATAAGGATGCGCACAGTGTTTGAGCAGGCCATCGACCAGCGCTCTTCCACTGGCGCGTGGCGAAACGCGCTGGCCATCTGGGAGCCCGTCTGCAACGAAATCTTTGACCGTCTGATTAAGCCGCGCTGGGAGATCCGCTGATGAAACGTGCACCCATTATTCCAAAAACATCGCCCTCTTCTTCTGCGGCAGTTCCGTCCGCCGCGCCTGCTGCCCCGATGGTGGATTCGCTGATAGCCCGCGTTGGCAGTATGACCAAAGGAAATTCGATTGTCCTGCCCGTGTGCGGACGGGACGTTAAGTTTACCCTGGAAACCGTGCCAGCCGGTCAAGTCGAAGAGTCCACCCGAGTCTGGGGCGGAAACGAGCGTGTGCAGGCGTTTCTGACGGAAGACGCCCTTGACGATCTCATCCCCTCCTTCCAGCTGAACGGCCAGCAGAACCCGGCGTTTGGTCGTCAGGTGAAGGACGGGATAGAAGTGGCCGACGGCAGCCGCCGCCGTATGACGGCCATCCTGACGTCGTCTGAATATCGCGTGCTGACGGGCGATCTGGACGATGAACAGATGGACGCACTGTGCAAGCTCGGCAATGATTACCGGCCCACCAGCGCGTATGAACGCGGCAGGCGCTACGCGATGCGGCTGGAAAAAGAGTTTGCGAATAACATCTCGGCGCTCGCCAATGCGGAAGGCATTTCCCGTAAAGTCATTACACGCTGCGTCAACACATCAAAGCTGCCTCATGACGTGCTCTCGCTTTTCTCGCATCCGGGTGAGCTTTCAGCCAGAGCGGGTGATCAGTTATTTAAGGCATTTGAGGGCAAAGAAGCTTTGCTGGATGAACAGGCGCAGACCCTGATGGCAGGCCGCAAAAACGGCCTGCTTTATGATTCAGAAGAGATCCTGCAGGAACTGAATAAGGCGCTGTCGAAAAACGCCCCTTTAGTTCGGGAGCCTGCCATTAAGAAAGATTTTGCGCCTGGTGCCTCGGCCCAGTATAAGGGGAATAAGGTGTTATTCAGTCTTGATAAAACCAAGGTCCCTGAGTCACTTATTGCCCGGTTTGAAGAACTGCTGACACAACTGCAGCCCTGATGATTTTGCTGGGACCACGGTCCCAGCACAGGAACGTCGTTTACACCTGGGACCGTGGTCCCAGCCTCTTTAAGCATGCAATCCACTGCTCCGGATAATATTCGGCGCTGTACAGTCAGTGGCGACATACCTCTTCCCTCCCTGGGACCGCGGTCCCAGTCTGCATTCCGGCCGCCCTTCTCATGCCCCGGCACCCGCTTCAGACTTTCTTTTCATGTTCCTGCTGCTGAGCACAACACGTTATTGTTCAGGTCACCGTTACCCTGATCCAAATTATTGCCCTTCTTTGTGAATCCCGGAACATGATCGGCGCCTGGCTGGGACCACGGTCCCAGCCAGGCATCGCGCATTTTTCCCTGCCGTGGATGGATACCCGACATATCCCCGATAAGGATAATTATCTTAGCGTCTGTATTGTGATCGAATCATCACTTGGGCATCAACATGTCAGTCATGCTTGATTGTGTCTGGGACCGTGGTCCCAGTTCGCAGGTAGGCTTCACGGTAAGTCTTTCCGGCTAGTAAAAAGAGGTTTTTTGACCGAGGGGCCGGGATATAACTTTTCCCCGCTGCGGCGACGGAGTCCGGGTTCCCACATGCGGATTATTTGGATATACCATTCAGCCTGCATGTCGATCATAGCCGGGGAACGATTCACATAATGGAGCAGCCATCACCTGTTGCCATTGGTCTGCGACACAACGTACGACGGATGGTTAAGCCGTCAGTTATCCAGTGACAGAGCCATGTCTTGTTGGTGAACGCGGCGACAGTATGTAACGGCTCTCTTGCTGGGACCGCGGTCCCAGATAAATAAAAGCCGATCTCATTTCCGGATGCCGCTCTCCAGTTCAACAATTCTGGAGGAATATATGCTGAATCGTCCCGGCACCTGATGTTTGCCCAGGTGGTAAACGGTGGTGTCAACCCGTGACAGCCCGCCTGGGACCGCGGTCCCAGTTACCAGAGCACGGTGACTTTGGTTGATCGATTCGTCAGGAGGCTCGCTACCTAACAGACTTTTGCCACAGGGATCTGCTCCCAGTTTGTTGTCCATGCCTGACTGAGCATCTCCCGCTTCATCCTCCATTCTGGCTGGATACCTTTACCGGCAAACCCAATGTTGTATCGTCCTTTCCTGTTCATTTTATCCATCAGATTCATCAGCGCCTCACTGCCGGGACGCGGTGTTTCTTCATCGAAAAGATTGAGTTGTGCAATGCCGTTCGGTCTCAGCTCATCTAGCATGATGCCAGCTTTTGCGTAACGTAAGCCGGGCCGCCAGATAGTATCGAGCGACTTTACGGCGGCCTCAATAATGTCACGAGTGTCCTGAGTGCCGACCCGCAGCCTGACATACGCCGTGCTGGCGTAAGCGGGCTGCCCGGTATCAAAGGGTGACGTGCGGATAAAAACTGACACGTGATGGCAGAACTGCCGATCAGCACGCAGCTTTTCGCCAACGCGTTCTGCGTAGGTACATATAGCCTGGCGCATCGCATCATAGGTTGTAATACGTTCTCCGAAACTGCGGCTGACAACGATTTGCTGCTTTGGCGGAGGGGCATCCTCCATCTCAATGCAGGCTTCGCCTTTGAGTTCCCGCACGGTCCTTTCCATCACGACGCTGAAGTTTTTACGGATGAAAACAGGGGAGGTGCGGGCGAGATCGAGCGCGGTTTTAATGCCTAGAAGATTAAGTCGCTTGCTTATCCTGGAGCCAACACCCCAGACTTCTTCAACCGGCTGTCGGGAAAGCATCGCCTCTATGCGCCCGGGGTTATCGGGCGTTAATGCCAGCACGCCGTGAAACTGAGGCCATTCCTTGCTCGCCCACTGGGCAGATTTTGCGAGCGTTTTCGTTGGCGCCAGCCCACATCCCACCGTCAGGCCGGTGCACTGAAGGACGTGGGCACGGATCATTCTGCCAAAGTTTTCATAGGTCATTGTCAGATCTATCCCCCGGCAGTCACAGAATCCTTCGTCGACGGAGTAAACCTCCAGCCGGGGAACCATCTCCTCAATACAGGACATCACGCGCGTGCTCATGGAATGATAAAGGGCGTAATTACTGGAGAAAAAGTGGATCTTCTCGGGGTACTGCTGGTTCTTAATTTTGAACCAAGGTTCGCCCATCTTAATGTATTTCTTAGCCTCTTTACTGCGAGCGATTACGCAACCGTCGTTATTTGAAAGAATGCAGACAGGTGCATTCCTCAGTGATGGCTGGAATGCTTTCTCTACGCTCGCGTAAAACGAGTTCACATCGATCAGGCCAAACACGTCAGTTTCTCCGACGCGTCGTATGAACAAAATGGATCACGACGCCAAAGATCTGAAGCGTCTCAGGGTCAGGAGTAATGACCGGATAGGCAGGATTCATGGGCTGAAGGACCGGGCCGTGCGACTTTATGAGCAGGCGCTTGACGGTAAACTCACCAAAGACCTCCGCAATAACAACGTCGCCGTGCTCTGGTTTCAGTGAACGATCAACGATAAGCAGGTCGCCATCGTACAGTCCGATATCCTGCATGCTGTTACCCTCAGCCCGCAGAAAGAAAGTGCTTGAGCGATGGGCTATCAGATGTTCATTGAGGTCCAGCTCCTGTTCAGCATAATCCTGGCAGGGGGACGGGAACCCGCAGGGCACGCGCTCCAGAAAAAGTGGACGGAAGCTGGGGGGCGGATTTTGTGCCGGATTAATAAGCCTGAGGGTGTGAAACATAATCAAATTTCCTGCCAGTGTGCTGTATATAATTACAGTAGTATTAACTGACTTTAACCACGGCGCAAGATGCTGCGGGCAGGGGAGGGGGGATAATTTTCACGAGCCCTGAAATGTCTCATGTTATTGCGCACTGAGTGTTCAAAAAATCACCATGATGCTTCGGCCTTCCGTCAGCGGACGATGCAGCAGATTATCCACAGCTTTCTTAGCTGTATGTGCAGCGCAGATGTGGATAATCCTCCTCTTTAATTCGACTCCGGATTGGTTGACTCCTTTTACCGGCTGCATATTCGGTGAGCTTCTGCGGTGTATTGTTAAAGGTTTTGCATAAGGGGCAGGTTTGTAGCCCGCCTCTCTCGATTATCTCACTTCACGTATCCCTGCACGGCACTGTCGGGCGCATATAAACCTGAACCCTGACGGCTGACTTTACTCACAGTTGGCCGGAGGCGCGCACGCCTTCCGGTTCACTACCGCGTCACCCCGGTTCCCAGATAACCGCGGCGGCCAGACTTCCCACCGCTCTGAGGTGCAACGTCGTTTGGCTGCCGCTCAGCCACCGTTGCCGCTGCATCATGCTGTTCATTCCTTCAGTCATCACCGTTTAAGTCCTTTCTCAGGGGCTGAGACAAGCACAGGCGACCTGGTCGTCCAGGATGGGATGAACGCCGGGAAAATTTTTGTCCGGCCACTGCGTTAGACCAGAAAAAAATGTCCCCGGCGCCCCGGACGCCTGCCATCCCCCGCGCTGGTTGACGCCCTCGCGGCGAAGGATCTCAAACGGGTGAAGTGAATACCGGGGGATTGAACCAGTCGAGTTCCACAAAAACGTCAACACCGCGGCTCCCGAAACTCAACGGGTGATGGGGTGAACAACTCAGTTCAAGAGGAGAAGAAGTATGGCAGCACGAGGCGTCAATAAAGTCATTCTGGTCGGCAATCTGGGACAGGCTCCTGAGGTGCGCTACATGCCAGACGGTGGGGCTGTGGCAAACATCACGCTGGCAACGTCTGAAAACTGGCGGGATAAGCAGACCGGTGAAAATAAGGAGATCACGGAGTGGCATCGCGTGGTGCTATTCGGAAAGCTCGCTGAAGTGGCAGGAGAATATCTGCGCAAAGGCGCGCAGGTCTACATTGAGGGGCAGCTGCGCACCCGTAAATGGCAGGGCACTGACGGACAGGATAAATACACCACGGAAGTGGTCGTCAACGCAGCCGGTACTCTACAGATGCTGGGCGGACGCGGTGGTAATGCCGACGCGAGGCAAGCGCCGGCTAATCAGATTCAGCCCCCGGCTGCGAAGCCTGAACGTTCAGAATCCATGGGGGGTGAAAGAGGCCAGGGCAGAGGGGGTAAGGGCGCGTCGCGGCCAGTAAAGCCGCAGACAACACCGCAGGCTATATGGCCAGAGCTCGGGAACTATCCGCCACCTCCCGAAGACTTTGACGACTCGATACCTTTTTAAACATGGCAGGGTCCACGGAAGCGGGACCGTTAAGAACCGCGACTACTCGAAGAGAGCGCCCTGGCGGAGCTGCAACTCCGCACAGGGCGTGACAATCAAATTAAAAGGAACCCGATATGTCAGTTATTCAGTCTAAAGAAAATATTCGTGGCGGCAAGCTATCCCGCTATTACGGTCGGCTGGCTGGCGGTGACATGAGCAGCCACAGCGGTGAGATGACCCGAGATGAGCCGTTGACGCTTGCCCGGCTACGGGCGTTATCTCCCTGTGAGTACGAATCCTATTGCGCGCGAGGCGAAGAGTTTCGTCAGCGTATGACTGGTGCCGTCCTGCACGCGCTTAAGCCCGGTGATGCCTGGCGTACGGAGTGTGAAATCCGGGGAGAGTGGGGCGGCGTGTTTCCGGTCCACCTGCGGCTGACGCACCGCAAATGCCGGCACGTCACCCTTGATATTCTGAGCCCAGGCGGAGAGTCGCCTTTCTGGCACGGATTAATGTGGCTGAACCCCGATCACACGGGTTTGTACTTCTGGATCAGCGAGCAGCTGGCAACCGACATCATCCGGAAACTGCTGCAGCGTATCGATGAGATGGTGAGAGCGGGATATACGCCAGGGCAGATTGCCGTTGTTTTGCGCCGCGGGGGGATCAACTGATGCATACCCGGTTTATTCCCAGTATTTCCAGCGCCACGAAACTGCCTGTGGGGCTAAGTATGATGGCTTAGGTGGCCGACCTTAAGTGCTCTCACTACCATCCGGTGACGTCAGAAGTGCAGGGAGCTTCATATGCACCCGGAGATAAAAGCCCTCGCACCGCGCAGTTAAGTGTTAAATCAGTGACAGATAATGAAGTAACCCGTGTGTGCGAAGTAAAGACGCCATTGGCGTTAATACTGACTCAGCCGGAGGTTGCCTGGTGCAAAGCCGCCACACATATGGAGACGCTCATCTGCGAAGCGGAAGTCTCGCTAGCCTGGCAGACACCGTCTTCGTACAGACGATGGTTCTCCTGCTGGCGGGGAAGGGGAGTGCGGGTAAACGATCTGCTGAATATGACATGGATCTGGCGCGTGCGTGCATCGTACTGATACTGTGAATGCAGTTTCAGTGAACGTTGTTGATGGTTCAGCCCGGCAGGTCTATGTTCGGGCATTCTGGGCCCGGAGCTGATTTAGAGTCAATCCCGGAAGACATGTATCTGAGATGCTGACGCAGGGTACCTTCATCGGGGTACCCCGTGCTTTAGGCGTTACGGCTTCAAACATTTAGCTTCCAGAAAACCCGGCTCACAGCACAAAGACCCTCACGCTGACTTCACCCTCTTTAGAAGTATGTTCTCCCTGAAGATCAGCGATCAATCCGGACGGATTGGTGATGAATTTGTTTGGATCATAGATAACACACCACAGGTTTTTACAGTCCCCGTGTTTACGGTAATGCGCTATATCGATCGTAAGTTCATCTCCAATTTTTTTGGAGTGGTGGCGGTCACGTACAATTTTTGTTTCAAGCACCAGGTTGTGCGCTGGTAACAGAAAGTCCATTCGGGTGCTTACACCAGCGTAGCTGGGTGTGAACTCCTCCGGGCGTATATCCTGAACCCACGGTCTGAGCAGTGAGTGAAGGAGATCCTGAACATCGTATTCACTCTCGAACGACAGGCGTTGGCTGCCTTTCCTGCGGTTTGTGAGGGGATGCATTGCACGTTGCAGGCCTTTTACGAGTCGTTCTAACAGGGCCTCTACTTTCTCAGGGATGACGGGCTGATGAAAACTACTGACGTTTTCTTCTGCTGCTATATCAGTGACGGGAATATGCCCAACGGGCAATATTTGACCAAACCGATAATAGCGCAGACTATTATCGTGCAAAACGGACTCGATCCGTTTCCTTTTTTCGCTCCATTCCACAAATTCAGGGCTGCCCGCAGGAGGAGAAATGTCCATAAATTCTTCAATGATTCCCCCTAAAGCAGCCAGACTGTCCGTCCCGGGATCCTGACCGATTAAATAAAGCCAGTCTTTCCAACGGGTACTGTGGGGACCCGTCGGTGCAACTCCAGGCGCGCCAGCAGAGTGGAAGAGTGACTCAAGTGATGCATGTGATCCGGTCGTAGAGATGATATCCCCGACTACCTTGCATAATGATCTTGATAATCTCATTCAAGCTCCTTTTGAAACGAGCTATTACGTTCTTGCCATTATCGTTGATATGACAGAGGGAACAATCATCAGTGCGAATAAAAATTACGGGTAAGCGTGGTACAGAAGAAAGACATCGAACGTCGGATCCTGCCAACTAATCGGATCGTCATCAGTTTGTGGCTGGCATTGCCAGGGGAGTGACCGTACGGGTCATCACCCTGACCTTACTGGACAGCCATGACATTGCCGATGGACTGCAATACAACACTGGCCTCGGCAGGAAGTGAATAATTTGCTGAGGCCTAAGTTTATGGGCGCTTACGACGTAAATATGTATTCAGGCGGGCATATTGTGGGTTTCTTTCAAGGCTGGGATCGCTGGCGATTATCTCTCTGAGGCCAGTCTGAAGCTGCTCCGGTGGGAAAGGCTGATCGGTGACGAGAGCAGCTAGCAAGTCGAGAGATTCTTGTGGGAATGCAGAGCACACACCGGAGCGCTCCATTTCGTTCAACAAGTAATGGAGAAATTCTACGGGACGTACCCACCCTTTTACGAGCCTATAACCCGATGGAAAGGCATCTCCAGCAGACAAAATCATCTGTACCAACAGTTCGGAAATACGAGGAGTGATTCTGTCTTTTGATTTTGGCCACAGGTTATTCCAGAAGGGCTCAATTCGATTTCTCCAGTATGCCTCACGCTGCTCACCAGCAGCATCGAGCGCTTGTGTCAGTGCCTGAAGAACGGTTTCAAGTTCCTCATTAGACAGAGCATTGAACGCATCCCTTAGTTCAGCATCAGTAAAATCTTTAGCCATATCAAGGGCAACATAAGTCAGCACACTAATGTACTGATTCTGATGCTCACCCAGCATATCCAGGTGCACAACCGTGCGAAGGAAATCCTGCCTGAAAAGGTCAAACAGGGGTTTGTACAAACGGGGGGACCATAAAAAGCCCGCCCACACCGATCTTGCCTCTTCTGCGTTGCTCCAGTTAAAGAGTGGCAGGAGGTTTATCGTCGTCCAGACGGGATCAATGCGTAACAGTGCGATGACGTTTGCCGCCAGGATTACACGCCCGTGCCGGAACCTGAGTGTTTGGGCATCACAAAGAGTGGTAAACGACGTTTCAGCCCAAGCAGGAAGCAGATCGTTATCCTTCATATCATTGCTGAAAAGATGGTTCATTAAAGCTTGAGTTACGTACCCTACAGGATGGTTTATGGCTTCGCTGACGGGATTATCAATCGGCTTGCCATTAACCAATGTGCCTGACTTCACCTCAAAGGATATTGCCAGCATGCGCGAGCATAAGCTCTTAAAGATGTCCTGATGGGTTGACAGAACTTTTGAGCAGGACTCCAGCCACCAGCCAAAAGTATGGGATAGGGCATGCAGAAGACTTTCTGACATATCCTTAATCAGAGGGGCAGCAGCATCCCAGCTTTTAAGAGGCATATCGTCCTGACTCCAGGTCTGCAGTGCCTCCCGCCATCGTTGCTCTGGCCAGAACCCATTTTCAGAAAGATGCCAGAGCGCTTCAAGGCTAACGTCAAAATGGCTTCTGCACACTTCTCTCCAGCCATCATCACCCGGTGTCCATTGTTTTCTGGGGTCTTTCCTGAGCCACTTAATCAGAGCCATTAATTGTTTAGGTGCTCGATTGTTGCTGTAGCGCGCTTCGAATTCACTGTCACCCACAGCACCCGTCCACATGCTGAATTCGTCTCGTTCATCAGATGCCAGCTTGAGTTTTGGATATTTCGCAGAAATCGCCTGTAAGCGAGAAGAAGCGGCTTCTCCCAGTTGAAGTCCCGATGATTCAAGCTTAGCGAGTGCGCGCCAAATTTTATTGCTGAGGTATCCCTGTCGTTGTTCATCGGTTTCAAAACTACCGTATCGAGGAAGGGGAGGGCCGGCCAGTATCGCGTCTTCAAGCTGTTGTTGTGCGCCCTTGTGGAGGTTATTTCCCCTCAAAACGAGCAATCTGTAAACTTCGCGAGCGGTTTCAACTGACCATAGCCAGTGTGCGCCGTCATCCGTTAGCCAGGAGACCCATGTTTTCCCGTGGATATCGTCGTCCTGGCTCGCGGCAAACAGCGCAAGCCTTTTGAATAGTGGATAAGGCAGTTGGTACCAGCCGATTGCAGCCTGGGTCGCGCGGATTCTCTCGGTATTTAAGATCGCCAGCCATGCATCCCGCAACAGTTCGATAAGCAGCGTCCAGTCTCTGTGTCCGCGATTCTGCGGATGATGTGAAATTGACGGCTGGTACCAGTGAGAGTGGTCAGAATCGTCTGCTTCCTCAGACATCATTTTCAACAAGTCGAGAGCATCCCTGAGTAAGAGCTGAAAATCGTCAAACAGCGCAGGCAGAACCTGTCGGAGGTGTTTATCCGAGGCGGGGTTTAGCATGGAACGCGCATGGCTTAGTGAGAGCACAAGATCCCATTGCACAAGCTGTTTCATGGTAGGCGGAGTATTGTCTGTTGAGTCGCCATAAAGTGAAGAGATGTCGTAAGGTTCAGTGAGGCGAATATGTGGTGCCAGCAATTCACGCAGCTCAAAGCGTAATGTTGGAGAGAGTTGCCCGGATCCTAACCGGCGTTTCCATGAGATAATGTCACCGTTCATATATGAAGGCTGAACCCGGCTGCTCAGAAATAACTGCCATAGCACCTGCATCTGCGGGCCGGGAATGGCTGTAGGGGAGTTCTCCCTGATGGCATCGAGTTCTGAAGTTTTACCCTCCCTATCAAGCCTTGCATATAACGCGATCTTTTCAGCGATCATGTTCCTGAAAGAGGGATGCAACCGGGTGCCTCCCTTTGCAAAACTCACCAGCAACTTAGGGTCATCCAGATACCTCAAAAGCCATCGTGCCAGGTGCAGCATGACCTCATCCCACTGTGTGGGATAATGTTCGCCCGCGAAGAGCATCATAAACGGCGATAAATGATAAGGAGAAGGCCGGCTGAGTAAGCTGAAGTTTAGTTTTTCATCGCCGCTGTCGCGAGGAGTAATGCCAAACCGTCTCAGGTCCGCTTGCCTGAAACGGTTCTCATTTAGCCCTGTGAAATACCATTCAAGGGGTGGTGCGGGGTTGTGCTCTGCCAGACGCCGGGCTGGCAACCCTGATTTATCAGACAGCGCCCACAACATTCTTCCGATAAAGTCGTCCTGCACCGTACTTTTGGATGGTAAGGATGAAGCATTGTCCAGCACAATGCGCTCTTTACCTGTTACCCCATCCCGATATGTATTCGCCCAGGCGATAAGGGTTTTATGCAGCAGGGAGTGATCTTGGTCCTTATTCTTTAATATTTCGACCTGGTAAAGGAGTGGTGTCACGCCTTTTGCCTGCCACTCCGTGCGTTTATCTTCCATTTCCCCGCTTTTGTAGCTGGCGAAGGCCCAGGTCGGCTGCGTAGTTTCACCCTGAAGTTTATCGGCCGCCAGCGCATCCATCATGTAGCGAAGCACCGGGTCATTAATACCGTACCCGACAAAACAGACAACATAGTTTCTGAACAACTCGCTGACAAAACGTGCTGCCCAGCGTTCCGTCAGATAGGCCTGACCAAAATCGCCAGAGGTCACAACCAGCCGGTTCAGGGCGGTGTCATCCATTTTCCGGGTTATGGCTCCGTGTAAATACACGAGGCCATTCCAGCGGCTGTTTTTGGGGACAGGCAGCATGGGGGCACAGAACACCGGAAATTTGTAGCTGTCTCGTTTGCCCGCCAGCTCAAACAGCGAATCAAAGTTGGTTGTGACCAGTCGCATCCTTTCGTCATGTGTTCTGGATAAGCACAGCAAGGCGGAATGTGTTTCTGTTGCAGAATGAGGAAATGAACGACGTGTCAATGCCGAGACCAGCGCTCGCCTGATGGTTATTCGCCCATCCGGCAGTCGATGTTCCAGTAAATTGAGGGTGGCGTCATACTGACAAGCATTAAAGGTGGCCTCCTCTTGTGGCGTTTTACGGGGATCTGTCTGTTTAAAAATATCCTGAACGAGTTTTTTGAAGTCAGGCAATTTCGCAGGAACAGAAACGCCGGCACCGCAGAAAAATACGACTCGTCCTTCTTCATGTGCCTGCAGCAATGAATCAGGAATGTCCGGTCCGTTGGTTACAAACTGCATTGCATCAGTCTCCTGTCAAATTTAATGCGGCGCGTGAGATAACAGGTGACATATACCAGATTTCCTCCTGCTTACAATTACATATAACGTTGTTATCGATATTATTTTATCGGTCATTTTATTCATGCAGAGGGGGCTTCAACTTTATAAGCGATCGTCTTGTGCCATTATTGCCAGCTGAAAAATGATCCTGAAACTGCCACAGTTGTAAGACATCTCATACTTGAGAGCGGGCCTCCTTCGGCTCCCCGGTATATCGGGTCGTCAGCCCGACTGCGCTAACCGGCCTTGCCAGTAAGCTCCGCCGAATCGCGCGAAGATGCGTTTCGGGCCTGACGGCTGGGGTCTGAATGCGAATGCCAACCCTGCAGCTGGCTGAGCGCCAGCGCGTCCACTGGCCACAGAATGACATGGCCGCTAAGGACCGGGCCGGCGTAAAGCTGCCGTCCGGGGCTGTGCCCTGTTCACTACCTGTTGTCCTGTTTCGTTCTCCTGAGCCCCTTCGCCGTGCAGAAACCTGCCACACGGGCGGCCTCAGGCAAGGGCCGCTTTGCTAACCGTCTGCACCCGGTCCCTCCGGGCTGCGGCTTTGTCGTTTTCTCCTGCGTTCTGCCTGATGCCCGCGCGCCAGTTCTGCCCTCACGGCGAGGAACTCAGAGAAACATCACTTAAACGCAAACAGGAGAAACAACATGTCACAGCAGAACGTCAACACCCCGGCTTCAGAATCTAAAGAATCATCGGTTTTAAAGACAAAACCCGTTCGTTGTCCCGCGAAAGCGAAGGCTGATAAGGCGGCAGCGGTGGCGGTTGAACAGGCGCTGGAGAAAGTAGAAATCGAGATGATCCCGCTGTCGCGACTGGCGGTGTCACCGCTCAATGTGCGCAGTAAGGTTTACGTGCAGTCGCGCATTGAGTCACTGGCGGCGACAATCAAAAACGTAGGTTTGCTGCATAACCTGATCGCGCATGATATGCCTGACGGCCTGCTGGGCGTTGCCTGCGGCGGTCGTCGCCTGACAGCGTTGCAGTTGCTGCTGGCACAGGGCGTTTATCAGCCCGATCAGCCTATTCCCGTTAAGCGCGTGTCTGAGGATCTGGCCCGTGCGGCTTCAATGGTTGAAAACGGCGAGCGCGAGAGCATGCATCCTGCCGAGCAGATTGCAGGATTCCAGGCGCTGGCTGACGAAGGTAAGACGCCTGCGCAGATTGGAGATCTAATGGGCTATGGCTGGCGCCACGTGCAGCGCTGCCTGAAACTCTCCGGCCTGGCGCCTGCCATTCTTGACGAGCTGGCCGCCGATAAGATTACGATTGAGCAGTGTCAGGCGCTGACACTCGCCGACTCGCACGAGCGCCAGATTGAGGTGTGGGATCAGGCTTCCAGCTATTACAACCCGTCAGCCGACACCATTCGTAACCTGGTCACCTCGTCAGAGACTGAAATCAGCCGTTCCCATAAGTTCGCTTTCGTGGGCAAAGATGCCTACCTGGCGGCAGGCGGCACTATTCGTGCCGATCTGTTCAGCGGTGAGGAGGATGGCTACATCGACACCGCGCTTGTAGAAAGCCTGACGCTTGAAAAGCTGCAGCAGATAGCGGAAGCCGTGGCGAAAGAGGAGGGGTTTGCCTGGACGGAGGTCAGGGCAGACGGGCGCATGCATTCCTGGGACAGTAAGGTGAAACGCTCCTATGCGGTGCCACAGGAACGCTGCCCGGACTATACCCCGGAAGAAGATGCGCAGGTGAGCGATCTGCGTGCGCAGTGGCGTCTCACCGACGATGAAGCGCTCAAGCCGCAGCTGAAAAAGCAGATTGCCGCGCTGGAAAACGCCGCAGACAAACGTCACTGGTCGGCGCTCGATAAAGACAAAACGGGCGCGGTGGTCTGCTATGAGTCCGGCGTGTGCTTCATTCAGCGCGGCGTACAAAGAGTGGCGGACCTGCCGAAGAAAAACAAACCTGAAAACAAAGATTACGTGCAGGCGATGTCTGAAGGCTATTCCACCGCGCTGGTGCGCTCGATGTCCTGCGAGCGATCGCTTGCGGTACAGGCCGCACTCTGTTCAAAACCGGATATATCGGTCGCGATGCTGACCTGGACGCTGTGCCGTTCAACGTTCAGCCATAGCAGTTATGACAACACCCCAATGAAAGTCAGCCTGACCGACAACAGCTCTTCGCTGGTTTCTGACTCCGCTTCTAAGGAGGAGGGCAAAGCCTGGCAGTTTATGCAGCAGCAGAAAGCGGAGTGGCAGGCGAGATTGCCGGATCGTTGGGCGCAGGACTTCCGCTGGCTGCTGGAATGGAGCACTGAAGATGTGCTCGGTATTCTGGGGTTCTGCAGCGCCGCAACTGTCTGCTGCTTTCAGGACAGGGTCTATGGCAAAAGCCAGACCAGCAACCTCGATATGCTGGAGACGGCGATGGGCTTTGATCTCGCTGACTGGTGGCAGCCTTCAGCCGAAGGGTTCTTCAAGCGCATGAGCAAAGATCAGATTGTGGGCGCACTGACGGAGGCAGGTAAGACAGGTAACGCCAGCGATGCGGAGAAAATGAAAAAAGGTGACGCCGCCGAGTTTGCGGAGGAAGCGCTCAAAGACGCCCGCTGGGTTCCTGCGTGGATGCAACCACTTAAAGACGATGCGGCAGAAAGCGACAGGGAAAGTACTCAGGACAGCGAAGACTGACAGCAGTAGACCGCCCGAATGGGCGGTCATTACATAAGGAGAAAAGCCATGAACACGATCTCCCGTCACCTCTCGCTCGTGCCTGCCTGTCCCTATACGCTCGCTGTCAGCCTCGCCATTGCCGACGTTGAAAAGCGCCAGCAGGACAGGGCGGCACGCGGTGCGCATCCTTACGCCAGCGCCGTTGTGCGCCATTAATGCGATATCCGGACGATCAAAGCAGACCATTTGCGCCGGGTAATGCCAGAATATTCCCTGCGTGACCGCTTTGCGCCTACAGCAGTAGAGTACATGACAGCGCTCAATACGCTGATTGCTTCCCGGGGGGAGCGCTGTCCGTCGCCGCTTTCGCAGGACACCGGATACAGGCTGTTTCCGGTGACTGCGTTAAGGCTGCGCGAGCGCCTCGATAAGCGCAGTTCTCACCGGGTTAACCCCCAAATTAATCAGGAAGTAAGGCTGCATGATCAGAAGCTCAGGCGTTATCAGCAGCGTCTGGCGCAGGCGAAAATCGATCTGACGTTTCACACGCCGCTGACTGTTTGTGTATGGTACACACAGTAGCAGGAACAGGAGTTCTTCGAATTCGACATTCTGCACATGGTGATGGCGTGGCTGCCGCAGTTTGCATCCTGCCAGTATCTCGATCCTGCCTGGTACTGGGAGGAGCCGCTCTGGCGGCTCATGCTGGACATTCAGGTCGAGGTAAAAGGCGCGACGGTGGAGGCGCTGAATGCTGACAGGCTGGCGCTGCCGAACCGACTGACGTTTAAACGCTGAATCCGAATGTCCTGCGAGCTTTCGGCCTGCGGGGCATTCTGTTGTAATAGCTGAAAGGTACCGTACGTCATTATGACGCTTGGTATCATGTTGCTTGTCACGGGCTACCGGATACTGAGGCGTTAAACCCGGCAGCCCTTCGGGCCGTGATAAAACGGTGCTGACGCACCGTTCATCCCACTTCGCCTGCGCTTTGTTTCTATGGTACGCCGTCTCAAGTCCTTCTCTTTCTGATTCCTGCAGCTGTTGATGCCTCTGCTGTGGCACTGCTGATTGTCCCGAGTTCGTCTTCTAAAAACTAAAAGCCTTAACAGCTTGATGGCCCCCTCCGGCTCCCCAGCGTTGCCGGGTCGTCAAGCCCTACTCCGCTAACCGGCAAAGCCGGCAAGCTTCGCCGGATCGCATGGCGTCCCGGGCCATTCGGCTAGGGTCTGATTGCTGAGGTATCACATTCAACCCAGATACGGGCCAAAGAGCGAACTGGTCGATAGTTAATTTTTTGAGGGATCATTAAGTTTTTCAACAGTCGTGACAGCAATCTGACAGCGTGAAAATTAACGAGGAAACTGAGAGATGGCAAAGTCAGATGAGATTTTCAGCATTTGGGTCCGCAGAGATGTCGCATCTCGGACTGCAAGTGATGTAGTTGAACTAGCGGACGATGCGTGGCGTTTGGGGTTCAAACTGAGTGATAACCCCGCAATACATTATCAACAGGTGATGCAGCTACTACGCTTCTCAATCATCGAAAGAAGATAACTGGGATGAAACTAAGGCCGCTTATGCGGCCTTTAACTTACTTTTGGTCTCTATCTTCCGTGAACTAAAGGTTTTCAAATTCACCTGGACGACAGAAGCTAACCAGGATGTTGGGATGCTTGCGTTTAAAGCTGTCGCTGGTCGCCGCTTGCGCTTCGGTAAACTCAAGCAGAAGCTCATTATCTCCCCAGCGTTTAAAGCGGTAAAAAGTCAGGCCGCCAGCGAAACTGATCTCTGTATCATCATCCACGCCGGACAGCTGCCGTTTCAAATCGCCAACAGTCATCTTAAGTGACATATCTTGTCTCCAGATGTTTAAAGGATGAGGATCCATTCTAACTGAACTGAAATGGAATATTTCAAAAAGTCTCATTAAAGTAGACAGTTAAGAGAAGGTTGAATTATCGCATCCTCTTTTTTATAACAAGCACAGTAAGAGCTACATTGCGGAGATTGGCCAGTGACAATTAGGTATTTGTATGGGAAAAAGAAATTCCTCGCGCCCGTAATCGAAGGAAAAAAAGGTCTGCGACTCAGCGATCTCAGTCATTATTCCCGGATGGAAAACGAAAAAATGCGGGATAATGAGATGGAGAAAATTTTCACTCTCGACAGGAGACAGGTAAACATCGTCATAGCAGGGCGGGTTATGAATCCGGATGAAATGGCGGCTGATCCATTCTTTACCCTTACTCCGCGCCACTGCTACTGTGTTTGCTTCACAAGCAGAAAAAACGATCCTGAGCTGTATGGAACGTTCAACGCGGATATCTGCATCGGTTTTGATGTCGAGATGCTTCAGGAACGCCTTGAAATTGCTTCTGAACGGTTCCCCGGTATGGACATTAAGGGGCAGGATGTCACGTACTATCACCTCGGTACATTCCCTGGAACCTTCACGCCTGAAGAGCTTGTGTTCTGCAAGCCTTCTCAATTCAGCCATGAAACCGAATATCGCATAGCTCTGTTTTATCCTGAGAGTAAGTCAGGTTTCAAAACCAGTGACGGAACGGTAATCCCCTTCCGAATTGAGGGAGAGTCAATGCACATGGAAATCAGTCACCTGGAGAAGCGTTTTATTAGTGATTGTGTGACCGAAGTCTTTTATCCCTAACGCGAATGCATTGACAAATAACATGCAAAAGAGGAGGCGATATTGAATTGCGGGATTAAAGAATCGGATCCTTCTCCTCAATAATCAATTCTTTACCTTGGTTTTTAGGGCTGCCAACCTTTTTCGAAACGGGATGCCAGCTGAAATCGCTTTCCAGAAGTGCTGCTTCTTTCGCTATTTCCTCTGCACGTTCCGACGAGGTGTCTTCACTCAACCATTCGGCGACGGATGACGCCTTAAGCACCAGCGGCCTGCGGTCATGTATGTCTACCATGCCTTTGCTGCTGGCAGCAGTGACGATCAGGAAACCTTCTTTCCCGTGAGGGTCGTCATAGGGGGCTTTGCCGATCGCTGCAAAGAACAGCGGCTCATGGCTTTTCTGGTAAATAAAGTAAGGCTGCTTTTTGTCACCGCTTCGCTGCCACTCGTACCAGCCGTCTGCAAACACAACGGCGCGGCCATGGTTCCAGAGTGGCTTAAACATCCGGCTGGAGGCGGCGGTTTCACCGCGTGCGTTAATCAGCGGCTGTTTATCCCACCATTCAGGCCCATAACCCCAGTACACCGGGTCTAGTTTCAGTTCGCCGTCACGCTGGTTCAGCAGTAACACATTCGTCCCTGGCGCGACGTTCTAGCGACCGATGGGTTCCGGATCGTGAACATAGTCGCTGTCGGCTATGCCGAGTGCGTCTAAGTACACGTCCCGACTCTGGTACTGCGCAAATCGTCCGCACATAGTTTGTTCCTCCTCCATTAAGGATAGTGGCTCCTGCAGCGGCGTCCTCATGATGTTATTCAGGATTAATCGCCCTTAACTCATGGCCCCCTCCGGCTCCCCGGCGCTGCCGGGTCGTCAAGCCCGACTCCGCTAACTGGCAAAGCCGGCAAGCTCCGCCGGACCGCGTTGCGTTCCGGGCCATTCGGCTGAGGTCTGATGGTAATAGCCAAATCAACTCCTGCAGCTGGCTGACACCAGCGCGTTCACTGGCCACACACTGACGTGGCCGCTGAGGACCGGACCGGCGATACGTCGTGCCGTCCGGGGCTGCGTCCTGTTCATCAATTGCTGTTCTGTTTCGTTTCCCGATGTCCTCTGCCGTGCTGAAACCTGGCACACGGGCGTCCTCACACAAGGGCCGCTCGCTAAACGTCTGCACCCGGTCCCTTTGGGCTGCGGCCTTGCCGTTTCCCCTGCGTTCAGCCTGGTTCCCGCGCGCCGGTTATGCGCTTACGGCGACGGAACTCGGAGAAACATCACATGAAACTGAACGGGAGAAACAACATGTCACAGCAGAACGTCAACACCTCGGCTCCAGAATCTGAAGAATCATCACTGGAAAATGTCACGGATAACGTGCGCTTTTTCAGTCGACTTCACGTGCGCGATACGCAGGGTAATTACGTGATGGCAACTGACACCCAGATCCTGGCCGAAGCGGTGCTGGCGATTGACTATCGTTATCCCACGGGCACCACCTTTGACTCATCTTCAGTGTCTGGCGAGTTTTTCCGGGCCAAGCTTGCGGGGCGTGACCGTGAGGTGTTTGCGGTGGGATTTCTGAATAACCAGCATCAGCTGCTGGCCTATGAGGAGATATTTGAAGGATCCATTGCGAGTGTCGAAATCCATCCTCGCGAGGTCGTTCGTCGGGCGCTTCAGTTAAACGCCGCCGCCGTCATTCTGAGCCACAATCATCCCTCCTTCTCGCCTGAGCCGTCCAGAGCAGACATCACTATCACCGCACGTCTTAAAACTGCGCTTGAACTCGTGGCGGTGAGGGTTATCGATCACATTATCGTGGCTGGCAACGACACGGTATCACTGGCGGAGCGGGGGCACCTTAACGGCTAAGTCATCGCCTGGTCATTCCAGCAGGGCGGGGCCACTCCGCCTGCTTTTGGCGCACTGAACGGCGGGCGGCACTGCGTGCCGGGGAGAGTCGGTGCTGACGCACCGGTCATTCCCCTTCGCGAGTGCTTTTTCATCCGGGGAAGTGGTCATCCTCTATTTTATCTTTGCTGCATGTGGCTGTTTTATCTCGCTGAGGGACGACATCTGCTTATCTTGTATTAAGTCACATAAAGGCATTCGCATTAACAGCCTGATGGCCCCCTCCGGCTCCCCGTCAGGCCGGGTCGTCAGCCCAACTGCGCTAACCGGCTCGCCGGCAAGCTTCGCCGAACCGCAAAGATTGTGTTTCGGGCCTGCGGCTTGGGTCTGATAGCTAATTCAATAATCAAAGTCACCATAATCAATGCGAAAAAGTTAATGCTTTTTTCATCCGAGTTGTATGGGGTATTTATTGCAGTACAAATGGCCGCTTTGAGCGAAGAGCGGACCTCCATGTTTCTAGAAAGTTAATGCCTATTTAATATTAAAAATAATTTCAGGGTGGACGTTAAAAATCACCCATAATATATTCGTTTCGTTTGCGAATAGTAATAAACCGTTTCCATGAAATTTTAAAATGCGCTATCATAACTTAAGATATTTTCCTTACCATATAATCATACTTGTCTTGCAAGTGTGACTCTTTAAAAAGCACACTATCATAATGACAGAAGTAAAGACTGGGTTAATGTACTTCCCAAATTATTTAAGCAGCAATATTAAATGATATGCGGGCAGAAGCCCGCTTATCTAATTATGAAGTTGTAAACCTCCAAATTAACACTTCAATATTATCACTTATAGAATTGCGCTACCGTTCCGTCAATCAGATCATCAAAGGTTAATATTTCCAAGCTTTGATAATCTGACATTATTTCACGCCAAACATCGGAATCAAAATCATAACGCCGTCCAACCACTATCCATCTCCGAGGTTTAAAAACTTTGAATCCATACTTATCTTCAAACCATTTCCTGTTATTGGGGTCATCAAAATAAGTACTATAAACACGTGTTTGGGAGATGTAGGAATTTAACCAAGAGCTAAATGTTTCTCTATTATCCTTTCCAACCACAAACGTTTTATCAATGATTGGTAATTTAAATTCAACTATATCAGCGAATCCATTCGGTTGAACTACAAAAAAGTCCGGACGGATATCAGGTCGATTTTCACTTTGCCATTCACAGGTAAGTTCAGAGTGTATGCTTATTGCCCCAAATTTCATGGACAATATGAATTCATATTCAGGATCCGATAAGAAAGAAGTTATCTCAGGTTCAGATGTTTCAATATTACCCCATTTTTCAATAAAATTATTAATTTTTGGTAATTGTTTATATTTATAATCATAAGGTAGAGGATAACAATAGTGCGCATCACTTTCTACTACCTCCTCAATGCCATCTAGAGAAAAACCTATTATGTCTTTATCTTCACTAGTCCCATCAAATGTAATTGGAAAGAAATCAATCCATTTAATCCTTCTGGTTCTGAGACCGGAATCGTCAGCATCAAAAAACATTCCATTGACTATACGTGTAAAACTCCCCTCAGCAACGACTGGTGTTGGAGTATTGAATCCCATAATACTGTTTTGAGCACTGAAATTCCATCCTAGTTCTCTAAGCTTATCATAACCTCTATTTGTTGGAAACAGAAGGTCCTCGCTGAATGCCGGTAGAGCGAAGGTAAAATCAACCGTAGAGTCATAATCAAAGCCTATTATCATTTCAAATAGATTGCATTCTTTTACCGAATAATCAAAATATTGAACCTCCATCTTATAGCCACTTGGGAGTTCTTCTAAAAGTTCAGAGTTATTGTATTCAATCGCAATATGAGTTCGACCAACATATACTATTATTTTTTGATGGTGAATAAGAAAGCCAGGCATTGTTTTAATTAGCTGAGGGTTGTCTTTGACGTAGTGATATAAAGGGGTCCAATAGCGATTAGCTAATTCTTGCAAAAATGCAGAAATTAAAGGTTGTATCGTTGAATGAGTTATTTCAGTCATAAAAGGCCTTCCCTAATCCAAGAGTGATAAAACTCCATCCGTGATTAAATTCGAATGGTTAAATAATAATATACAGAACCACCTAGTCTTTCAATAAGTTAAACGAAATTATCAATAAAGTTCAAAGCTATCTTTGTTTACGCTTAAGCTAAAATATAAAGCTAATTTAGTTAAATCTGTGGCGATTCATTCTGTCAGCACTGCCAATCGTCAAAATCCCCTTCGCGAAATTTAACGAGTGGCTCCTCCTTGTAGTCATTCCTTTGAGCAAGGTGGACTTTGGTGATTTCAGCGGTCAGATCTGGGCACACCATCCTTAGATAATCAAAAAGCTTCAATATCGCTCCTTAATGATAGAGTTAAGTTATTGACTCTTTAAAATGACTTTATGTCACATGCTTGCATTCCTATGATTTATTGTCCGTAAATTTGTATGGATCGATGTTAGCAACGTCCGCTTCTGGCACGTAGCGGACATTAGCAGGGTAATCCTGATGGAATCTTGATGTTACTTTCAGGCCTGGTCGTTAGCCTTATACCGGTAACCGATAAGTTGGTATTAAGAGCTGATAACTCAGGCCTGTGAGTTATAAAACTACCCAGTAGATGACGGGCTGTTAACCTTTCCTCTTCGGCTTACTTGACCTCCTTTGCGACCCGCCTCTCGGGCTCGAGCAGGATCATTCCGAAAATTCCCCCCGCTCAACTTACCATCTTTACTGCCTGCCTCGGCCGCACATTCTGGATTAACCGCGAAGTTGCCTGAACCACCTCTCAAGATTTTTGTCGTCATAACGTAACCTTATTTGTGTTAAGCGCAGCTAAAAATATAGCAGGCTAATCACAAACGTCTGGCAAGAAACGGGGGGAGGAAGCTGAGTGTTATGAAGTTAAGAACGGACTTTTACGTTTCTTTGCACTAAATCTGGACATGTGAAAACCGGAGAATCATAACTGCTGCTAAAGTTTATTCAGACGTGCAGTCACGGTAGCTTCTGTGATGCGTTAACAAACCGAATTTCCCTGGTGTGGTCACTACCATGTGACACCCGCTTCGGCGGGCTTTTTTTTACCTGCTTCATGCCATGACCAGCTAGATAGAAGACAAAAAAAACCCGCTTTAAGCGGGTGAAATTCGATACAGAGAATCTTCTCCATGTATATTCCGACAGGGACATGCTGAATTTGTTCAATCATTTCTCGGTTAAGACATTTAAGAAAATCTGAAAGATCCAGAACGTACTGCGATTCTAACAATCTGATTCAGTCAAATTTCATATTGAACTGACGGCCCAGGGCAATTCTGCCCCTGGCAGTCACGTTCACTTCACGATACCCCTGGATGCGGGTTATCCATTCTTTTTGCAAAAAAAGCGTCATCATTGCTGAGCCCGCATCTCCCCCAAGATGGAAACGTCTTTCGCTCCAGTCAAGGCAGGCAGAGCAGGATTTGCGGCGTGATTGCGGGTTCAGAACTGCGCCAATATGTTGAAAATGGGATTGACCTGTTTTTGTCAGTGCGGTGCCGCCTGCTTCAAACCATCCTTCCTGCAGCATAAATGCATAAATATTTACAGCCAGTTCGCCTGCCAGATGGTCATAACAGGTACGGGCAAATCGTAAATTTACCGGCGTTCGTGGCTCAGGGGATTTGAAGGTATGCATCGATACCCCCATCAGGTTCTCCAGCAATTCGGCGATATGATGACCCGCCAAGCTGTAATAACGGTGGCGTCCCTGCGTCAGGCATATAACCAGTCCGTTGCTGAGAAGCCGGTGAAGGTGCCCGCTGGTCGTGGATGCGGCAATGTCTGCAACTACACTGAGTTCTGTTGCTGTCCACGCGCGTCCATCCATCAGGGCGCAGAGTATACTGACCCTTGAAGGGTCAGCGATGGAAGAAGCAATCAGAGACATCGATTTTTCGAGAGAATCATCCGACTCACTGACATATTCAGTTTTCAGAAAGTTCATTCAGGGGGTACTGTCCATTTTTGCGTCACTTCCGCTGCCAGGGTATCGTCATCTGTCAGTAGGATGAGTCGGTTACGGTGATCGCTGTACTGTACCAGAATGTTAATGCCATTCCTGGCGATTGTTTCTGCTATCTCTCCCAGTTCCCCCGGGCGCTCCTGAGGTAACTTTCTTATTACAGGGCGGGATATTTTTTGCACATAAAATCCAGCTTCACACAAAACCTTGCGGGCCTTCTCGCCATTCTCAACCAGAAAATGGGCATGTCCCGCTTCAGGTGTTGAAAATACACCGCCCCCTTCAAGTCCAACACCGTTTTTACCCAACACGCTACCAAGTTGTCCAAGCGCACCCGGAGTATTATCGAGGATTATGTGTACGTTATACATGCTGATGCGTTTCCTTATCAGAAGAATAGTCGCGGAATACGTTTGCAACGCGGATTCTGTAAAATGAAAAAATCGATTTTTTTCCTTCCTTCTGTGCCGCCAGATGCATGATATTCTGCTTCCATCCAGCTACCGATTTCTCATCCTCCCACCATGAAAGAGAAAGTATTTTCCCGGACGAACTCATACTCTGGAATCGTTCAATAGAGATAAAGCCCGGCGTGTCTGACAATAAAGGTTTGAGCTCTGAAGCAAGTTGAAGGTAGCGTTCCTGCGCTTCAGGTAAAGCATCTGCTTCAAAAAGAACTGCAATCATTGATCTGCTCCTCAGTTAATTTTCAGAAAGCTTATACCCCACTAAAAGCTGATACTTCGGTCCGCACCGAAATATGCCAATTTGAGGAAACTATAGTTTTGGGACTGAAGAAAAATTACTAAGGGGCGTGAGGAACACTAAATCAAATGTTAGATAAAACTGCGGATGCTCTTGTCATAACAAACCATTTGCAAGTCCGCTTTTGGCACTTACCAGCCCTATGGCCCCCTCCGAGCTCCCCGGTATACCGGGTCGTCAGCCCTACCACGCTAACCAGCTTAGCCGGTAATCTCCGCCGAACCGTGCGGGGCGTTTCGGGCCTGCGGCTAGGGTCTGATGGCAACGCCCAAATCAACCCC
Source organism: Pantoea sp. S18 (assembly GCF_045689705.1). Taxonomy (NCBI): domain Bacteria; kingdom Pseudomonadati; phylum Pseudomonadota; class Gammaproteobacteria; order Enterobacterales; family Erwiniaceae; genus Pantoea; species Pantoea sp. S18. The sequence continues at coordinate 87,378 of NZ_CP142690.1, forward strand.
TGCAGCTGGCTTACGCCCGCGCGTTCACTGGCCACGAGAATCCGTGGCCGCTGAGGACCGGACCGGCGTCAACCTGCCGTCCGGGGCTGTGCCCTGTTCATCACCTGCCTTCCTGTTTCGTTCTCTTAAGCTCCTTCGCCGTGCAGAAACCTGCCACACGGGCGGCCTCACGCAAGGGTCGCCTGGCTAAACGTCTGCACCCGGTCCCTGCGGGCTGCGGCTTTGTCGTTTTCCCCTGCGTTCTGCCTGATGCCCGCGCGCCAGTTCTGCCCCCACGGCGAGGAACTCAGAGAAACATCACTTAAACGCAAACAGGAGAAACAACATGTCACAGCAGAACATCAACTTCACGGCTTCAGAATCTAAAGAATCATCTCTTTTTAAAGGCCAGGGCGATCTGAGTCAGGCGGGTGAGGTCCTAGGGGAGGGCTTTTTTGCGCCGGTTGAGTCCGATCTGGTGGATTCTCTGCTGGGGCGTTACCAGCACACGCGCGCCATCATCAGGGAAATCGCAGGCGCTGTTACAAGCCATGAGAACTCGCCAGCCGTGGCGCACTTTATCAGCGGTAACCTGAGCGGACGTCGGGGCGGTTACGGTTTTTCCGTGGGGGAGGTGTTTAACGTTACAGGCGCTGTCGCGTCGCTGAATGCGGCATACTGGAAGGAGGCGTTAAACCTGACGGACGTGTACGAGTACATGCCCAACGATCGCCGCAACGAGTGGAACGAGCAGATCCGCGAGATGAAAGCGCCGGACTTTCAAGAGGCGACCGTGCGTTCCACGCTCTCCGAGCTGCTGTTTTCGCGTGAGAAGTTTTTCTCTGAGCGTGTGGATAGCATCTTTCGCAACCTGTCAGGGGAGCACGCCACCAACCGCCCGGAAGGCTTCGGCAAGCGCATGATCATGGCACGCGTTTATGACGAGTGGGGCGGCAATAACTACCAGCGCACCGGCTACATTGATGACCTGCGTCAGGTGATCGCCAAATTCATGGGCCGCGACCCCACCAGCTACCGCACCACCGACAAAATTTTGCAGATTGCACGCCAGCGCGCCGGGGAGTGGCTCACGCTCGATGGCGGCGCGCTGCGCGTCAAAGCCTTTCTCAAGGGCACGGCTCATCTGGAAATTCATCCCGACATGGCCTGGCGCCTCAATGACATTCTGGCCTTCCTGCATCCGGCGGCCATTCCGGCGGAGCACCGTCAGAAGCCGCGAAGCAAGGCAAAATCCTTTGCGCTGCAATCCAATCTCCTGCCTTTCTCCGTGCTGGCAGAACTGAGCGAGCTTGAAATAGAGCGCACAACGCCTTTTCAGGCTAACCGCTGGGACGAACCGCGCGAGCCGATTACAACGAATCCGTTTAACCGCCGTTTTAAGGGTTACCGGGACGGAGACAAGGCCGCACGCGCCGAAGCTGAGAAAGTGCTGATGAGCCTGGGCGGCGTGAAGAAGAACATCAATGCGCTGACCTGGTATGAGTTCGACTACGACCCGACCACGGCGATCCAGGATATTCAGCTGAGTGGGGCGCTGCCGGATCAGAAAACACATCAGTTTTACCCGACGCCCGAGGTGCTCGCCTCGCTGCTGCTCGATGAGGTGGCCATCCAGGAGGGTGACAAGTGCCTGGAGCCAAGCGCAGGCATGGGCGGACTTGCTGACCTGATGCCGATGGCGCAGACCACCTGCGTGGAGATTTCGCCGCTGCACTGCCGTGTGCTGGAGGCCAAGGGCTTTAGTGTTATCGAAGGAGATTTTTTGCAGTGGGCGCAGGAGACGCGCGAACGCTTTGACGTGGTGGTGATGAATCCGCCCTACAGCGAAGGCCGCGCACTGGCGCATCTGAATACGGCGGCTGAACTGGTGAAACCCGGTGGGCGACTGGCCGCGATCCTGCCTGCGGGCCTGCTGTTTAAAGATGTGCTTAAGGACTGGAGCTGTAGCTGGTCGGGTAGTCACAAGAACATGTTTGCGGGAACGGGGGTAAGCGTGGTGCGCCTGGTGGCCTATAAGCCCGAGTAAAGGACAGAAAAAAGCAGGGTTTAAGCCCTGCCATTCTCCGCCCCTGATTTCGACGGCAAAGCCGGGGCCTAACGGAAACATCGAACAACCACGAGACGATCATTATGGCTATTTCGCAGACCTTACCACTGGATAACGAGACACACCCCGCCCTGACCGATACCCGCGAGCCGGTTCGCATGGACGTCATCGAGCAGATTGCCGCAATGGCGGAAGGCACCGAACGCCCGGCGCTTATCTGGGGCAACACCGACCGGGCCACGGTTGCCGCTGAAGCGCTCTGGGTCTTTGCCCGGCGCGTCGGGCTTGATGGCCGGGGCGATGATGCGTTTACCGCAGTTCAGGATCTGATTGCCAACCTGATGCACCTGTGTGAGCAGGAGGAAATCACCGGCGGGGAGGTGTCGTTTGTCTCGCTGGTGGGTATGGCGGAAATGCATTATCTCGCAGAACTGGATGAGAACGTCGGACTGTAAGGCGGCGGGGCCGGGTCTGGCCCCGTAGCGACCTGCGAGCGCGCCGGAAAGGCGGCCGGCCCTGCGGGCCCGGGAGAGTGCCCGGTGCTGACGCACCGGCCGTTTCCTTACGCCGTTCTGTAGTCTGCTGAGTCTCTATCCACTATAGAGAGCTAGCGCTCATTTCAGTGGTTAGCTGAACCGGCAGCACGGACCCTTGAGAGGTTGAGGGAATGCAGCAGGTGGTCTGTTTACCCGTTTTTTGCCTGTCTTTTTGCGGGCAGGGCGTGATGAGCGTGTGTGGACGGATGGCATGGTTGGCCCCCTCCGGCTCCCCGGCAGGCCGGGTCGTCAGCCCGACTGCGCTAACCGGTAAACCGGCAAGCTTCGCCGAACCGCAAGGGGCTGCGTTTCGGGCCTGACGGCTGGGGTCTGATGGCGACAGGCAACGTGACGGTGGTGGGGCAGTCATGTGGTCTGCCTGAGCATTAACGTTTGCGTCTGGCCCACTTAAAACATAAAACAGGTTAACCTTATCAGGGCATTAATGAAGGAGGGATAGGATGGCCAGAGGAACAACGTTCAGCGCGCAGATAACCGGGTTGCCTCAGGGCGGGATTTTTCAGCCTCATGAGCAGCTCGATTACGACAGCGACTGGCGCAAGAAGCTCGGGGATGCTTACGCGAATAAAGTAGAAGCCAGAGTGACCTGCCTCTGCAAAGGCAAGCCAGACGATCTGACCCTTCGCAGGCTGGTTGTGCGCTACCTGAAAGAATCTGACCGCTTCAGCCTTTCAGGCTGGAAACACAGTGGCGGCCAGCACCGGCATGACTGTCGCTTTTACTCGGTCTGGCCCGATGAAGCTTCAGCAGGTGCTTACTCATCGAGCGTAGTCAGGGTGAATGATGACGGCACGTTCAGCATCACGCTGCCGGTCGGGCTTTCGCGGCAAAACGGTACCGACAAACCCCTATCTGATGTGAATCCGGCAAGACACCCGCGCACGGGCAAAGCCAAACCCTCCATGCGCCTGCTGGGGCTGGGGCACTTTATCTGGCAGCAGGCTGAAATCAACACCTGGAAGCCGCAGTACGTGAAAAACCGGCCGCGCAATGCGCTGTGGCTGGCCAGCCGGATCATCGGCATGGCGCAGAACATCCGCGTCAGCAGGCTGACGCTTGCCGACGTGCTGCTCGTCAGCGCCGCGGGTGAAGGGACCCAGAAGCAGGCAAACCAGCAGCGGGTACGCTATGCGACGGAGAACAAAAAGCGTCTGATGGCCATCGCCCTGCTGAAAGCGGACGCGAAAGATGGCTACACCGCGCTGCAGGAGGGGCGCCTGAGCCTTTCAAGTCCGATCGGGTTCCCCACGCTTAACGTGTCCCCCAATACCTTGAGAGCCTGTGAGCGCAGTTTCGGATCCGAACTCAATGCCTGGAAGGCGGGGCATAAGGTGGTGGCCATCGTTGAAACGGAGCCTCCCACGCTGCGCTTTGAGAGGATAAACGGCCATAATGTTCCCATCAGGGAACCGGAGGTCATCGGGATCGCGCTGATGCGTGTTACGCCGCGCTTTATCCCGGTGGACTCAGGTTATGAGGCGATTATCGAAGCCCGCCTGTGTGAAGAGGAACGAAGCTTTATTAAGCCTCTACGCTTTGATGCTGAGGAAGACACCTTGCCGGATTTTGTCCTGACGGACGTGGATGGCAAAGAGTCAGTGCCGATGGAAGTGTTTGGCATGAACACGGATGAATACAGTGCGCGGCGGGCTGAGAAAATCGAGGTATATAACAAGGAGTACGGCGCCGACGGATGGTGGTCATGGGACGCTACCGTAAAAAACGCAGAGGACAGCATACCGTCATTTCCGGCACAGAATTCGTCATCCTAAATCGTCTGCAGTGTATAGTGGGTATTTGCATTCACTAGACTACCCATTTGCATTTTACTTCCTGGTCATCTCCAATAGAAAATAGAAACAATTTCCTTCCTAGTTGACCGGCAGCTTTGAGCGAAATCGGATGTTCGAATTTATTCCCAAAATGGTTAATGTAATAAAAAATTGGGATGTATTAATTATCGGGTGACAAGATACTATAATTTCAGTAGAAACAATCATGTAACTACTTTAAAATAATAATGTAATGTAATGTAATGTAATGTAATATATGTAAACCACAATTGTGGTTGAAACACACAGCATGCGTTACATAAGAGAGATTTGGATAGCTATCGCTACCATGCCCGCTTTTAGTGGGCGTTTTTTTATTTAGTTAAAACTGGCCTGCTTCTTTGTAGCCAGGATTAATGCTTTGGCTTGCAGTGTGGGCTAAAACGGATTATCTCTCGGAAATATGAATGCGATTTCTCCCTGTCTTTTTAGAAAGGTAAAGTTGCTCATCTGCATTACTAATAAGCTCATCGAGTGATTCTCCAGGATGCAACTGGGCTGCTCCCTGACTGACCGTGACATGGCTGGAAATGGACGATCCCCCATGCTCAATTGCCGCTAACCGAATCTTCTGCTGGATTCGCTCACATACAGTGAGAACGCCGTCCCTGTCTGAAGCCAGCAACAGGACGCAAAACTCCTCACCGCCAAAGCGTGCAGCCAGATCGGAAGCATTCCTCACTGCATCCTTAATACATTTCGCTACCTGCATCAAGCATTCATCACCGGCAAGATGACCATATAAGTCGTTAAAGTATTTGAAGAAATCAACATCAATCATAATAAGATAAACAGGGTTGTGTTCAGATACAGGGCTTTTGGTTCGGGCGTGAAAATATTCCCGCAGGTAACGCTTATTTGCCATTCCGGTCAAACTATCCCGGTCAGCAAGGCGTGTAAGTTTCTGAACCAGGCGGGCATTTTGTTTTTCGCTCTCTTCAGATTTCCGAAACCATTCCATCAGCACGATTCGCGAGGAGAAAATGACGGCCAAAGCCATGAAATAAGAGAACAGGACGAAATAATTTGCTTCTGTACCAGCAACAATTGTTTCACCTATCGTTACAAGCAATACGGGAAAACAAAAAGCAATAATCATCGCACCTGATAGATGGAAAGCAATAACGGCTGGGAAAATGATTAATAAAGATAGCAGAATTGTGAGTTCATTCTTAGCGTGCGAAAAGTTTAGAGCGTGTATTATCATCGCCCACAAAACCCCGTATAAGAAAACATTAGCCAGTAACAGATGCCGCTTAACAAAATAACCTGACCTGCGTATAACTTCCGTTAATGCAAGATTCCATATTGAAAAAATAGAAATGAACAGACATAGCCAAAACACTACACTAATGCGCGATTCTGAACGCGACTGAAAAAATATATGCATCACAAGATATAAAGATAAGACGACGTTAATAATCAGGAACCAGATAACCCCAGTACGCGTCACCAAAAATTCTTTTCGGGCTTCACTTGCATCAATCAGCATACTGAATGCTCCAGTGATAATTTGACAAGATTTCTTCACATCAGACTTGACCTTTAGCATGCTAAATGTTGATAACTTAACGCACATAAAAATAAGAGAGTGATGACTAAATTTATATACCCAGCAGGTTAGAAAGCTTAACATGCATTTTTTGATAAAGATTGAACTGGCCCTGCAAGCTTCACTTATTTAGCACATAAATATCAGACAACAAGCGCTTATATATGATTTATGTGAAATTGCTCCGCTATTATTTAAAAGTAACATACCATCCGAAAGTTTTTTTCAGAGTGAACGAAAAAACATAGTTTGCTTTTTGCTGGCTTCGATAAAGCCATCAACCTCCTGTTAAATCGACTGTTTTTTTCAAAAATATGCATAGAACATCATGCTGCCATACCAGTTATGAATGCTGCACTAAAGGAACTTTCTGGTATTTAGATCTAATGTTTAGCTTTGCAAGCTTGCTAAGAGTAAAACTTCAACTAGCTTTATATCGAAATGTTTCAGAACTCACCCATTTCGCCATGTACCACCTGCCAGCAGAAAGGATTGCCTTCTGGCAGGATCGATTGCACCTCGGTTTTATTTAGATTCAATAATTTAAGTGACACATTTGAGGACCATCATGAAACTGAAGCCACTAATAGTATGCATGGCGCTAGCTGCTTCGCTAAGTTCACTCTCCGTTTCTTATGCTGCTGATGACGCCAGAAAAGACGCTGCTTCCGCGACCAAAAGCGCGAATGATGCGCTTTATAATCAGCTGCCGTTTTCCGATAAAACTGACTTTGATAACGCACACAAGGGCTTTATTGCGGCCTTACCTCAGGACGTTATCAAAGGTGAAGCAGGGAATGTCATCTGGAATCCACAGCAGTACGCCTTTATCAAGGAAGGCGAGAAATCGCCCGATAGCGTTAACCCCAGCCTCTGGCGCCAGTCGCAGTTAATTAATATCAGCGGCCTGTTTGAAGTCACAGATGGCGTATATCAGATACGTAACCTTGATCTGTCAAATATGACCATCATTGAAGGCACGCATGGAATTACCATAGTTGATCCGCTTGTTTCGGCTGAAACAGCGAAGGTTGGTCTGGAACTGTATTATAAAAATCGCGGTAAAAAGCCGGTGGTCGCGGTTATTTATACCCACAGCCACGTTGACCATTATGGCGGCGTGCGCGGCGTAGTCGATGAGGCTGACGTTAAAGCCGGTAAAGTGAAAATTTATGCTCCCGCCGGATTTATGGAAGAAGCCGTATCAGAAAATATTATGGCCGGAAACGTCATGAGCCGCCGTGCCAGTTACATGTACGGTAACCTGCTGAAAGCCGATCCTAAGGGTCAGGTTGGTGCAGGTCTTGGTACTACAACATCAGCCGGAACGGTGACGCTGATTGCGCCTACAGATTACATTACAAAAACCGGTGAGAAGCGCACCATTGACGGCCTCACCTATGACTTCATGATGGCACCGGGTTCGGAAGCGCCCTCTGAAATGCTGTGGTATATCGAAGAGAAGAAAATCATCGAAACCGCAGAGGATGTGACCCACACCCTCCACAATACCTACTCGCTGCGCGGCGCCAAAATCCGCCAGCCGCTGCCGTGGTCCAAATACATCAACGACGCTATAAACCTGTGGGGCGATAAAGCCGAGATCATTCTTGCGCAGCACCACTGGCCGACGTGGGGCAATGACAACGTCAACAAGCTGCTGCGTACCCAGCGCGACCTGTATCGCTATATAAACGATCAGACGCTGCGTATGGCGAATAAGGGGCTGACGCGCGACGAGATTGCTGCAAACTTCAAACTCCCGGATGGTCTGTCTAAAACGTGGGCCAACCGCGGTTATTATGGCTCAGTAAGCCATGACGTTAAGGCAACCTATGTGCTGTATCTCGGCTGGTTTGACGGCAATCCAGCCACGCTGGACGAGCTGCCACCGGAAGAAGCCGCGAAGAAATTTGTAGAGTATATGGGCGGTGCTGACAATATCCTCAAAAAAGCCAAAACCGACTATGACCAGGGAAATTACCGCTGGGTAGCGCAGGTAGTCAGCAAAGTGGTGTTTGCGGATCCGCAGAATAAAGCGGCTCGCGAGCTGGAGGCGGATGCGCTTGAGCAGATGGGCTACCAGGCCGAATCCGGTCCGTGGCGTAACTTCTATCTTACTGGCGCCCAGGAGTTGCGTAACGGCGTGCAGAAACTGCCAACACCGAATACCGCAAGCCCGGACACCGTGCGCGCGATGACGCCGGAAATGTTCTTTGACTTCCTGGCGGTACATATCGATGGCGAAAAAGCCGGTAATGCCAAAGCGGTGATCAATGTTGATCTCGGTGAGGATGGCGGCAAATACAAGCTGGAACTGGAGAACGGCGTACTCAACCATTCTGCCAACCAGCAGGCTGACAAGGCCGATGCCACTCTGACGCTTAACCGCGATACGCTGAACAAAATCATCCTGAAGGATGAAACGCTGAAGCAGGCCGAAGATAAAGGCGAAGTGAAAGTTACCGGCGATGCCGGAAAAGTCGATGAGTTACTCGGGTATATGGACAAATTCGAGTTCTGGTTCAACATCGTCACGCCATAAGCGGGAACCCTGTGTTGTCTCTGACACAGGGTGTTTTTTCTGATGACAGGTCTCGTGTCCTGTAACCGCTTTGGAGCAACCCATGAACCTCAGGCATTCTGCGCTGGCAGTCTTATTTCTTGGCTCTGCTTTCAGTTCTTTTGCTGATGCAGCTTCAGATTCCGCGCAGGCTAATAACCCGTTAGCGAATATGACTGCATTTAACATGCAGAATTATTACATCGGAAATATGAGCGGCAGCGATAAAACCGCTAATCAATTCTGGCTTCGCTATGCCCAACCCTTCACGCTGGGCGAAAGCCAGTGGTTATTGCGCGCTTCGCTACCACTTAATACTTATCCATCACCTCCGACCGGCGGACGCCAGACTGGGCTGGGCGATATGAACCTGTTCACCGCCTGGCTGATTGATACCGGCAATCCTGCCGTCAGTTTCGGTTTTGGCCCGCAGATCACCGCTCCCACCGCCAGTAAAAACGCGCTGGGTTCAGAGAAATGGTCAGCAGGTCTGGTCAACGTTCTTTTTGATGCCAGCTCCCCCACGTTCCAGTACGGATATCTCGCCTCATGGCAGCACAGCTTTGCCGGAGAGAGTAACCGAAGCGATGTGAACGTTGCCGCATTTCAGCCTTTCCTGTTTCTCCAGCTTGGCGGAGGAACCTACCTGCGTTCAGCCCCTATCTGGAATTACAACTTCCAGAATGATGGCTACGGCGTACCGCTCGGGCTGGGTATTGGGCAGGTGATAAAGAGTAAAAATACCGTCTACAACTTCTTTATCGAACCGCAGGGTTCGGTGGCGGACAACGGCCCTGGACAACCGCGCTGGCAGATATTTGCCGGTCTTAATCTGCAATTTCCCAACTAAATAGTAGAATCAGTGTAGGGAGAAATCACTATGTTTCGCTTGGTTACAGGCGCTCTGTCACTCATGGTTTTTTGTGCAAACGCAGCACCTTACGACAATCTTGCCGCCGCCCTGACTCAACAGAAAATTGTCAGCGATCTGCGTACTCAGTGTGATATCAGATCTGACATACCCGATGAAAAGGTCCGGGCAGTCTTCACCGCCAGCAAAGTAAATCATCATGCTTTGAGTGCGGCTGCCAGCGCGTTGCAGGAAGGAAAAAAAGCCCAGTATCAGCAGCAGCTGAATACCATACGTTGCCCTGATTTCAGCAAACCTGCAGGAAATGAATAATGCTGCAGATCTCATCCGTTAGTTCCAGGTTGGCGATGATATTACTGGGCAGTCTTTGCGTCAGCTCAGCCAGTGCCAGCGGGCTTTATTTGTATGAAATCGCCACGGAAGACACCGGGCTTGCGGGCGCAGGACAGGCTGCCCGCGCGCAGGACGCATCTACCATAATGACCAATCCCGCAGGCATGACGCGTTTGCCAGAACACATGATTACTGGCGGCCTTCAGGCACTGTATGGCGACACGCCATACCATCTTAACAATGATGCAGCACTTCAGGGAAAGAGCCCGGGTAACACCATAGGATGGTTTCCGGGCGCCAGTCTGTTTTATCACCAGCGCCTGACAGAAAACATTTCTGCTGGTATTGGCCTGTATGGCAATTACGGGCTGGGACTGGATTTTGGTGAATGGGCTGGCGACAGGTTAATTAAAAAAAGTACGTTGATTGGACTGACGCTGAGCCCTGCTTTTGCCTGGAAGATAAATGAACGCTTGTCGTGGGGAGTCGGACTAGGCATTAACTATGGCTTCTTGTCTCTTACGCGCAATGTGGATGGGCAGGATGAAAAAGCCAGCGATCACGACTGGGCAATGAATTTCAGAACCGGTTTACTTTTTCAACTCACTGATGCCACGCGCGTAGGCCTCAGTTACGCCAGTAAAACGGAATATCATTTCAACATTGATGGAAAAGCACGCTTTCCCGCATTCCCTAATGCTGAATTTACGCTGCCGCTGTCCGCTCAGATTAATGCACCCGATCAGCTCATGCTGAGTGCCGTGCATGACATAAATGAGCGCTGGTCTCTCCTGGGGGATCTTGGCTGGCAGAACTGGAGCATGTATGGAGGCAATCAGATCTCTTTATCCGGGGAGAACGTACAGCGTCAGAACCGGTTAAAAGATACATGGCATACCGCACTCGGTGTTCAGTTCCGGCCAGACGATCGCTGGCGGCTTAATACCGGTGTGGCTTATGACAGCAGTTTTTACCGCGATCAGAATGATACGGCGATGACGATGCCTTCAGGTGATGCATGGCGATTTGGTGTGGGCGCGCAATATCAGCTCACTGAGTCGGGCAATATTGGTGCGGCATTTGAATACCTTAAAATGGAAACATCGCAGGTCTCATCACCTCTGCTCAGCGGCGCATACAAAAATCCTGAACTGTACTTTTTCAGCATGAATTACAGCTACACGTTTTGATGTTTAAAACTGGCAAGTACCTGCTTCATAACTGAATGGCTCTGCCGTTAAGACGTGTTGTCACCCTGGAAATAATAAACCACTGGAGTGTTAATGATGAAAAATATGATGATAAAATCCCTCGTTATGGCAAGCGCCTTTTTTATCTCAGCTGGCGCGATGGCTGCGCAGGAAATCAGTAAAGATGAAGCCAAAAATTATACTGAAGTCGGAACCGTATCGACTTCCGGTACGTTCACCGATCCAAAAGATGCCAAAGATGAATTATCAAAGCTGGCAGATGAAAAAGGTGGAAAATACTATGTGATTACCTCGGCCCGAGTGGAAGGTAAAGTACAGGGTACGGCAACAGTTTATAAATGATGCCACATGCCGCCGCCCTAAGTTGCGGCGGCATTTCCCTATCGTCTTTAATCACATCAAAGCGTTTATCTCCCCCAAATACGTATTTGGAGAGCATTCATGTCACGCTATCTAGGGAATAAATGGAGTTTAGCTTTAGGGCTGCTGGCATCGAGTTATGGGGCCTGTGGTGCTGAAGCTAATAATAATCGCGATAAGCTTGATGATGATCCGACTAAAGTGACGACCAAAGTAGGCGTCTCTTGGTCAGACACCTATGACATGGATGACAGTAATCTTTCTTTCTCCGGTTCGGTCGCGCTGGACCCGGCAAAAAAACTGAATGCACGCGTTAACAGTGATGCCAGCGAGTGGCGTGTGGGCGGGTCATGGCTGTTTCCGGTAGGCATCGTTAACTTTAATTTTGGTAAAAATCAATATACCAATGGCGCCTCCCAGACTAACTATTCCGTCGGAACTTTTGTCCCTCTCAGTTATTTTGGCTTCGCGCCAGCCGGTTTCCAGATATTCCCCATGGCCGGATATACCTACAACACTGGCGAGATAACCGGCTGCAGCACCGGAAATCCTGCGGACTGTAATGCGCCCCAGTTCGCCGATGGAACGCCCTCCGAGTATGGATTCAGCACCATCACCACCTCCGGCAGCAGTGGCTATCTGGGTGCCTTCACGCTTCGTCCTCTTACACCTGAACTCACAATACTTGGGTTTGCGGCGGGCTCTTATGGGTCTAAAAATGATGAGGGTGAAAATTACCGGGGTTATTTTGGCGGGATCGGCGCTGGTTACAAATTTGATAAACATAGTTCAGTGAACCTTATGACGTTCATTATGGACAACAACACCTATCTGGACGATCCCGACACGCGCTTCCTTATTTCGTATACCTGGCAATTTCAATAATACGCTTTGACGGCTGCCTTCCGGACGGATTTACCGCCAGGCAAAGCACGGTTTCTGGAGGCAAAATGATTAAAGCGGTGATGTTTCTATGCGGTTGCCTGTTGTTCTTCGCCTTCCAAAACGCTCTGGGCGCGGAGCCGCGTCAGGCTCCTTCGGCACAGGAAAAAGCGCGTACCTTATATCTGCTTAATCAGCCCGTGGTAATGCTCCAGGCTAAATTTGGCCTGACCACGCCAGAGGAACGGGTCCAGCGCATTGTGACGATATTGCGCTCGCTCGATGATAAGGACCTCGCGCAGTCGGTAGAGATGCATACATTGACGCGCTACCAACAGTCAGCGGTGCTTTTTTCCATTAACGGCAAACCCTTTATGTTACTGGCGCAGGGCGATCTGGATGAAGGCGATGATCTGACGCTGGCGCAGGCCGCGGAGCGCGTCAGGCTCCGCCTGGATACACTGCGAAAATCACTGTCTGAACAGTACTCATCGCGATATCTATTGCTCTCAGCGGGTAAAAGCCTTGTGGGAGCGCTGTTACTGATCGCGTTTATCCTGTTTGCCCTGCGCTCTTATGCTTGGCTGAAGCGGATATATGCCGCAAGGCGCGCTCAGCGGAAAAGCCTCATTCCGGGTGCACTGCGCGCTTTTCTCGGTCCCATTGAGGTACGGCTGTATGCCATTGTGCTTACCGTGGCCTTCCTCGTGGCATTTTACATCTGGATCAGCTGGGTGTTGCGGCTGTTTCCCTGGACGCGGATTTGGGGCATGGAGCTGGGAGGTTATGCGGTAGGGTTGCTGCAACGTCTCGGGCTGGCAATCCTTTCCGCGCTGCCGGGCATGCTGATTGTTGTCGTCATCTTCCTGATCACGGCGCTGGTGACACGATTGCTCCGGCTGGTGCTCAGGCGGGTTGAGACCGGGCAGTTACACCTGCCGGGCCTGCATCCGGATACCGTTGGCGTCACCCGGAAACTCATCAGCGTTGTTATCTGGCTATTCGCCTTATCGGCGGCGTATCCGTTTTTACCCGGCGCTAATTCGCTCGCCTTCAAAGGAATAAGCGTTTTCTTCGGACTGATGCTGACGCTGGGATCGGCAGGCGTGATGAACCATGCCATGAGCGGCCTGGTGCTGACCTATTCCCGTGCGCTGCGAAAAGGCGAAGTGATCAGGATTGTCGATCATGAAGGCGTCGTCAGCGAAGTGGGTATGCTGGCAACGAAAATTCTGACCCGCGAGAATTACGAGGTAACGGTTCCTAACGCGGTGGTCGTCAGCGGCAGAATAGTAAACCTGAGCGCTACGTTGAAAGGCGACGGCGTCAACATGACGACCAGCGTCACCATTGGTTATGACACGCCCTGGCGGCAGGTTGAAGCGATGCTGGAGCTGGCCGCCAGTCGCACGGCGGGGATTAATCGCAGTATTACTCCGCTGGTGCGCCAGCTGGCGCTGCAGGACTGGTATGTGGCATATGAACTTCAGGTCCGGCTTCAGGCGGGAGAATCGCTGGCCGGGGTAAGAAGTATTCTTCACGGCCATATACAGGATGTATTCAATGAATTCGGCGTGCAGATCATGTCGCCTAACTTCATCAGTCAGCCCGAGCAGCCGGTTATCGTGACAAAGTCGAACTGGTTTACGCCTCCTGCGAACTAGGATACCCGCGATGAAGCTTAAGCCGGGTTTGCTTTACCCACCGGATACGACCCTGCTGCTTTGCCCGATATACCGCTTCATCAGCGCGCGCAACAATGCCGACAGCGTTATTGCTGGTTTGAGGGGGGCTGTGATGATGACACCAACTGTTCGGGCTGAAGAGCTATGCCATAAATAGCTCATCGCTTCCCTAAGCCGTTATAAAATTGAGAGGAAGGCAATGAACGCTTTGAGTGAAATGCGGGCCTTCAGCTTGAGACAACTACGTATTGTGATTCCGTTGAACATACCATCTCATTTGCGATATGAATCGTAAGTGAGATGGTAATGCTGAGACGACAGGCTTTCTGTCTTTCCTCTTCGGCTGACCTGCCCACCTTTGCGGCCTGCCTCAGCAGCACGTTCGGGATTATTTCTGAAGTTACCGCCGCTTACCTGACCGCCTTTTCTACCAGCATCAGCCGCGCGCGCTGGATTTTCGGCAAAATTACCAGCACCACCTCTATGTTCTGCCATAGCCTCTCCGGTTTGAGTTAAGTAAAGCCATTTAAAGCATAGCCATAATTTTTCATACCGTTTCGGATCATGCCCAGACAGCGATTCATTTTGGATTAAATCAAAAACAACGTCGAACTGGTTAAGCCACAGCTTCCTGGTGACGTTGGTATAAAGTTTTTTGAATATGTCATGAAAGTCAGTCTCTTCCCGGCGATACAGGATAATCGGGCTATTCTGACTTGAATGAAATATCGAGGCTGACGGAAGAGCGTTAATTTTTCAGTCTAACAGTGCTCGGCAGTCTTAAACGAACTGCGTATGCCGCAGCAAAAGCTGACCTGATTAGCTTTACTCGTAGCTGAGCACTGGAACTGGCACGGAGTTGAACTGTCCGTTCGACAAAGTCTGCTGTGAGCGAAAAGCGGACATTATGGCCCGATAAAATTCTGCTATCCCAATACACTGATAACTACTGGATATGTTGAACGATGCACTTCAGATCTTTAGGTAAATAACCAAAGCATAACCTGTTGCGAATCGACAGCATTTCTCGGTATAACTTTCTTAAGGTCTTTATAGATGGGCGCATGTAAACTGGAGAAGGATGATGATTTCAAAGGAAAATGCAGAGCATTATTTCTGGGGCGACGATTGCGATGGTTGGTATCTGGTAAACCGTCAGGACATGCTGGTTATTCATGAAAAAATGCCTGCCGGCACTTATGAAAAGCGACACTTTCACTCCGTTTCCAGACAGTTTTTCTTTGTTCTAAATGGTGTTCTTTCGATGGAGTTGGAAGGTCAATTGCATAATATCAAAGCCCTGCAGGGGCTGGAAATTCCACCGGGAACAAAGCATCAAGCCAGAAACGACACAGGGTCTTCCGTAGAATTTATTGTAATTTCACATCCGACGACTCGGGGAGATCGTACTGACCTCCCTTCATCCTGCTGACGACTAAAGAACAATTGCTATGGTTTGTCTTAACGTAAGGCCAGCGCACTGTGTATTAACCTACCTGTGTGCTTATAACACCTGCTTCTGGCACAAAGCAGCTCAATTCAGGGCCTTCGAAGCTGACCTCAGGTTAGCCGGTAATATGGATTTCGCCTGTAGTTTTCCCGGACAGTCTCCTGTAGTTTTTAATGGTCGCGCTGGAAAGGCTGGCTGCCGTATCCACGATGACAAAGCTGAAAGCATTTTCAGTTATCAGGGGACCCAGATCTGTACAGGCAATAAGAAGAGCCTCCACCTTAAGATTTTCCACTACAGACATTAAATTGTTCCACTCTGCCTGTGCATCAGGGTCATGAAAACCTTTCGTTTTAACCCGCTCAATCAACGATGTGGTCATTTCACGAAGTAGAGATGAATCAATAATCTCTTTGCCAGAAGCTTCTATCCGCGCCTGATAGAAACCCGCATCCAGCGTAGGTTCTGTAGCCAGTACAGCTACCCTGGTGACTTCTGCAGGCAGTGACTTAAGTGCGCTGTCTGCAATATGCAGAAGTGGAATACCAGCGCTCGCCGCTTTCATTTCAGCAAAATAGCAGTGTGCAAGATTACAGGGAACAGCGATCAGACTCACTTTTGCCTTGACGAGTTCTGAAATACCCTGTTGCAGGGTTGCGATCATCGCATCATCATCAATTTTTTTGCCCGGCCAGAAAGGCGTTGGCAACGAGATGATATGCATTTTAGGAAAATCCATATCATATTTCGCTCCGTACCCGACGTGGCAGTCTGTCACCAGCATATCTATGAAGGGAGCTGTGGATCGGGGTCCCATACCTGCAAGCACACCTATAGAAACAGTCATCGCCAGTGCCTCCTTTCGACATTCTTTTTACGATTGACCAATTATCGCTGAGTGGCTTCAAGAATTACAGATTTATGATTTTTCTGATTATTTACCTGAGTTAATTATAATTATCGTTTTGCTTCCCGTCAGTGAGAGTATCACAGGTAAGAAGACATCCGTGGAATATGCATGTGTAACTGTAACCAGCACAACCATTCAGATGTGTATCCACCGCGTTCTGCTGATAAACCTTATGATGTCATCCTGGACAGGCTTCGGGCAGAACAGCAACTATGCTGTGAAATAAATTCATAGGATTTAGATTAATGGAAATAGGTATCCGTACCCCTCTCATCCACTCGCTCCCTTTAAGCCAGCACAGCGGATGCCATGTCTGGCTGAAGATGGAGTCTTCCCAGCCCACCGGCTCTTTTAAGCTCCGCAGCGCGGGACATGCCTGTTGCTATTATGCCAGTAAGGGCGCTACAGCATTTGTCAGTTCATCGGGTGGAAATGCCGGAATTGCAGTGGCACACAGCGGTCGCAGGCTGGGGCTGCCGGTAACTGTGGTTGTGCCGGAAACCACGTCAGCCAGAGCAAGACAGCTTATTGAGCAGGAAGGTGCCTGCCTCATTGTGCACGGGAAAGTATGGAGTGAGGCTAACGATTACGCCCTGTCCCTGGCGACAGAGGACATCATCTATATCCATCCCTTTGATAACCCGCTTTTGTGGGAAGGAATCAGCACAATCGTGGATGAAGTCATCAGTGAGGGTGTAAAACCTGATGCCGTTATTCTGTCCGTCGGCGGCGGAAGCATGCTGTCCGGCATAGCGCTGGGACTGGAAAAACATCAGTTTGGCCACATTCCGGTGTATGCCGTTGAAACCCACGGTACCGCCTCGCTTAATGCCTCGCTTAATGCCAATAAGCTGATGCGTCTTGAGAAGGTCAGCGGCATAGCCACAACGCTGGCCGCAAGCCAGGTGTGCGAAAATGCTTTTAACGTGGCCAGCCGACTGGATGTAAGAAGTATGCTGGTTTCTGATGCGGAAGCACTGCATGCCTGCCGGCGCTTTCTCGATGATCATCGCGTACTCACTGAGCCGGCATGCGGAGTGTCATTGTCACTCCTTTATGACAACAAAATCAGGTTCACTCCTGCCGACAATGTACTGGTCATTGTTTGCGGCGGGGCATCGATCACGCTGGAAGATATAGCGTGCTGACAAAAGAATGGAATGATTGCTCTGTATTCAATTCCTGAGAAATGCTGGTGAGCTGCCCGGTTGACCGGCGTATGGTGATGTGAGGTAAGTCTGCTTTTGGCGCCAGACGACCAGGAGCGTGCGGCTTACTCTTAGCTAACAGCAGACACTGGCTTTGTGAACATATCCGATGCTGAAGCTGTTAAGGACAGACGGTTCCGGCGTGATAGTTTATTGCTGGAGTGTCAGTCTTTACGCCGTTAAACGAAGTGGATTGCTAAGCTTTAACCCCCAAAAATTTTTTCAGGCCCGTCTGCTAATACAGTAAATCAAGCTGTTCAGGTTCACTGATAAGACGGACATTTCCCTGGTTGTCCGTATCAAAGAGGGCCTGGTAGCGCACTGAATCAATACCCATGACCAGATTATCGAGATCAGTATTGGCAACGCGTACTGATTGATTTTTAGCCCATTCTGGCAGGGCATGAATATAAT
The DNA here is from genome assembly GCF_045689705.1 of Pantoea sp. S18. NCBI lineage: Bacteria > Pseudomonadati > Pseudomonadota > Gammaproteobacteria > Enterobacterales > Erwiniaceae > Pantoea > Pantoea sp. S18. Next base: position 105,253 of record NZ_CP142690.1, read on the forward strand.
AAGTAAATGTCACATCAGTCATGCCTCTGTTATCTGTCGAGACAGCCTTTATGCTTCTGACGCGCATGGTTCCATAGCAGAAATCATGATATTTCGTGAATGAAGCCCGGCCGTACGGGGTTAACTGCCAGATTTTACTGCCTGCTTTCACATGAGCGGTGATAAGGCCGGCATCGACAAGTGCCTCCATTTTTGCATTAATCCAACGGTCAGTGCCTGTTCTTATTGCAACCGGCCACTGCTTTTCACCCAGACAAAGAGACTGCCGATTAAGTGACTGCTGTATAAGCTCACGGTAATGACTTTTGTACCCCGCACAACAGCAGAACGACAGGAAAAAAAGCAAAATCCCTGTGATACATTTCAACGAAATTTCTCCATATCCAGAATCTGAAAAGCTTCATTCACTTCATCAAACGTTTGTTCAGTAAGATAAACCCCTGCTGGATCCCAGTAAAAAACAGACGTCCCGGGATCGTCGTTATTTTGCTCCAGCCGAAATCGTGAAAACCTTACTCGCGATTTATCGGTAAGATCTCCCTCGCCACCGCTGCCGCCATATTTGGCCGCCCTGATAAGGTATACCCGCCCTTTATAGCGGTGAAGTTCTGTGCCGCTTATCTTAAGGGTAGATGCTGATAGCCTTAAATCGGTCCAGGTAAAGCCATCGTCATCCGGGACCGGTACGATAAGCCAGTTTTTTTCCTGGCTAATAAAGATGCTGAGAGTTTCACTGGGATGAGAAGTATTATTGTCGTAAGTCGCAGAAAAGACGGTGTCTGGTATGCCATCACCATTCAAATCAATGCTGTTCAGCCCCTTTTTCAGATAAATATGGGTATCTGCCTGTAATGAAGCCGGAAGGCTTATCAGAATGGCTGTCAGTATTATAAAAGGCATTTTCAGGTTCAAAATTTCCGCACCAGTCTGAAGCCAGTGTCCGGCAGGGCATAGCCGGCACTGTGCGTGTCGCAGCTGGTCAGACTGCCCGTATGCAGCAAGAAGCTGCCGCCGCAAAAATAGTACATTTTCACACCGGAAAGGGTGTCGAAAGCATCAACCCATTCCGAAACGTTACCGCTCATGTCATACAGACCGAGCGCGTTGGGCCGCAGGCTTTTCACACGGACAGTGCCGAAATTCGGATCGTTGAAGTCAGGGAACCAGGCGACAGCATTTGCCTTGTTGCTGCCAGCAAATCTGAAACCATACGAGCCATTTTCCAGTCCGGCCTTTCCTCCACGGGCGGCAACCTGCCATTCGTCGGCCGTAGGCAGGCGGTAACCATTAGCCCGGGCATCCTGGGTAAATTCGTAACGGGAACTGTCACGTGCCGGGACGCCCTTATTATTGAGATAGACCGGTCTCAGCCCTGCCTTTTCACTCAGGGCGTTTGCAAAAATCCCCGCATCTGACCATTCAACACTGGTAACCGGATGTGCACCGTTGTCTGTATCCGCCGACCGGCAGTCCTCGTAAGCGGCCCCATTACATCCGACACCGAATACATAACCACGCTCAACAGCCCATTCGTGAACATCTGAATAAAGCCGGTAGGTGATTTCAGTACGCATGATCCAGAAGGTACTAAGCGTGATGTTGGCGTGTGCTGCATAGTCATGTTGGCCAAAAACGCTACCGACATAATATTTCCCACCGGCAACCATGACTTCATCAGGAGACTGTGTTGCAGCGGCAAAGGCGGAAAAGGCAGACAGCAGAAAGAGGATTTTATTTTTCACAGAGCCATCCTGGCTAATTGATATGGACATTCACATAGCTGGTTTCCACCGTCGCCAGACTATAGCAACGTTATATGCCCAAAGTTAAGAATATTTGGCAGGTAAGATCTGGAGCTTGTTTCAGCCCCCTTGTACTGACTGGCAAAGGTAGCACTCCGTATTTTAACAACGTCTTCGCCCACAACTTGAAATTGTCATGAAAGGTTTATCACAGACGTTCTGCTAACGTCCGCTTCTGGCACGAAGCGAACGCGCGCGGCAGGTCCGCGATGAGCGGACATTCATTTTAGAATTTTGTCCACAATGTCACCTTGCTTTGCATCATCAGTCTCGTCGTGAAAGATGAATTCTGCTCGGCCCCTTACGTAACAAAGTGCCCGATTAAACAGCAGCCTATAATTATCTCCACACTTTTGGCGTGGGAGGTAGCAAATGTTTGAGGGATTTACACATACACGAGTCATTCTTTCAGAAGCAGAGCTTAATGTGCGCTATGGGGGTAATGGACCACCTGTTCTGTTATTACATGGACACCCTCGTACCCATGTAACCTGGTCAAAAGTAGCTCCCGAGCTGGCCAAATCATTTACCGTCGTATGTCCTGATTTGCGGGGGTTCGGCCAATCATCAAAGCCGGCTGATCAGCGCGATCATGCTGGTTCTTCTAAAAGAGCTAAAGCAAGAGATTGCATTGAGTTGATGAGTCATCTGGGTTTTGAGAAATTTGCGCTTGTTGGGCATGACAGAGGGAGTTACACAGCTTACAGAGCTGCTCTTGACTATCCAGAGCGAATCACACGGCTTGCCGTACTGGATTGCATTCCAATACTTGAAGCCCTCAATAGGTGTAATGAGAAGTTTGCCCGGCAGTGGTATCACTGGTTCTTCTTTGCGCAACCAGAAAAACCGGAGCGGGCAATACTTACTGATCCTGATAAGTGGTATGGAGGCCAGCCTGAAACGATGGGAAATGAAGAGTACCTTGAGTTCAGAAAAGCTATTCACGACCCGGAAACTATACATGGGATGCTCGAAGACTATCGTGCCGGATTTTATATAGACAAAGAGCATGAGCTTAATGATCGTCAGAATGGGCGGATGATTGAATGCCCTACACTCTGTTTATGGTCAAAATTTGATGATCTGGAAGATATTTACGGCGACATCTTGGGTATCTGGAAAAGATGGGCGCCACATGTCCGGGGAAAAGCGATAGCCAGCGGTCACCACATGGCCGAAGAGGCACCAGAAGTAGTCGCCGCTGAGCTTCAAAATTTTCTTTTACAACACAACTAGCAGTTCTCCTGTACCCGGTTTATTAGCACCTGGAAGTAGCAGAAAGGTCCGCTTCTGGCACAGAGCGGACGCGCGCGTCAGGTCCGCTATGAGCGATAAGCGGACCACATTATCTGAAGAAAGGCATCACTGATAATGTCGGGACAGCCCATACATAAAAAATGTATAACTTTTCTTTTCATCGACGATTCAGAGGGGATTTTAATGGTTTCGGTTGAGAAAATAAAAATGAAGTATCCAGGCGCAGATGCCTGGCAAATGGGTGACAGCCCGGAACTGGCTAGCGAGCTTGCGGACTTAATCAAAAAAGGGATCAAAACGGCCTCTTGCGGATCTTTTGCCTCTTACCAGCAGGAGGAATCTGCCCCGAGGATTGGGAGTTATAACATTATCCTTGATGGACAGAATGTTCCGGTCTGCGTGATCAGACTGGTTTCAATGCGACTGGTGCGTTTTTGTGATGTGACTGAGGCGTTCGCCCGCAAAGAAGGTGAAGGCGATTTAAGCCTTGAATACTGGCAGAAAGAGCATCAGCGGTTTTTCACCCGCGAAGGTCATTTTTCTGAAGATATGGAGTTGATCGCAGAAGAGTTTGAAGTGGTTGAGATGCTGTAAGTCGAGATAAACGGCTGACGTTTTATCAATTGCCATTTATAACAATGTCCGCTTCTGGCACACAGCAGTCGTTCAGATGTAAGGCCTTATGCCAACTAAATCTGCCCCATTAGATGTAGTTGGCGATGGTCAAGTGATCTGCAAACGGTCGCCAAGTAAAATGTAAATGCGTAGTCAAGTCAGATGTAATGACGCATTTAGACGGTTCAGCACGTATTCTGCTGCTGCGCTTCAGAACGGGCAGGGCTCAGATGGGCACGTATTGAGAACGGCTATGCTGAACACATTCAGGTTGGTTTTGAGCTGGTGGTGCAGTTATATCACCATGCAATACGGGCACATTGATACATCCTGAGAGTAACGTCTTGCCAGGCTTAGCGCCTGGTAGGATTTGTACACGGATCCCAGGAAAACACGAGGATCATTATTGTCGAGTTTTGCGCATCCCTTCAAGTGAAGCATGGCTGCTCCCGAGCTGGTGGATACCAGATAGCAGTAATAGGAAGGTTCCATGCTTGCTCTCTCTGTAAAGGACGTCGGTTGGATCATCTTTATTAACTATAGAGGCTGCTGACGGTTATGCCCGTGACTGTATAGCCGTTATCGTGAGTACAAAATTATCGCGTGCTGACTTCACTTCTTTTTTTACCTTTCTTTCCGTCTCTCTTCTTTCACTCTTTGCCTGGTCTGATTCACCGATGATTAAACCTGCCAAGTTGTATGGCCCCCTCCGGCTCCCCGGCAGGCCGGGTCGTCAACCCGACTGCGCTAACCGGCAGGCCGGAAAGCTTCGCCGAACCGCACAGGCGCGTTTCGGGCCTGGCGGCTGGGGTCTGATGGCAACGGCCAGAACAACCCCTGCAGCGGGCGTGCGCCCGCGCGTTCACTGGCCACAAAAGGCCGTGGCCGCTGAGGACGCCCGCGTTGCGGTCGGGTGTGTGCCTGCTCATCTTTGATCCGGTGGTCATGTTGCGGTCGGTCCACGCGGCGGGCGAATCCAAGCACAGTCATTCGTCAGTGACCAGGGTGAAATGCACGCCGGAGGCGCCCTGGTCACAGCCGCCTGCCCATGCTTCTCAGCCCTTTGCCGCGAGGAACTCACCGAAACATGAATTAACCACCTGAAAGGAGCACCAGCATGCACACACAGAAGATCAACACCGCCGCTTCAGAATCTTCCAAAACATGGGTTAAGGGCAGGAGCACACAGTCTGAGGAGCGGGTGTTCGTGCGCATCGATACCGGCAAAATTTTCAGCGAGGCAATCACGCTGAAAGACGGGAGCACCGTGTCCATGTTCAGTTTTGAAACGCTGGAGGAGTTGCAGGTGCAGTACGCCGACATGGCGCTGATGACTGAATCCGAGGCGGATGCCCTGTTCTGTACGCGTCTGTTCAGACCGTGGGAGGAAATCTCAGAGGCGCGCTGGATGGATCAGCTGACCGTGTTGCCGCCGCTGGACTGGCAGTCCTCACCCGCAGGCGAAACGTTCAAATGTTGTGAGATGTACTCCGGGAAGGTGACTCATATTTTTGCGCGTATTCGCGGACGCTATTTCGAGTGCCGGGACTATGCCTGGAAAAAACACGCGGATCTGGTGCTGGATGCCGTGCTGGCGATGGCGGCGGAAAACGCGCATTAAAAAAGCAGGCAAAAGCCTGCTCTCTTAACGACCGGTTCGAGCGGCAACTCTTATCGGTCACATCAATCACGAAGGAGTAACGACATGTTTGATAACCGAATCGTCGCACAGCCGACACAGGATGTAAACCTGTCCGCCAGTGGAGCAGGGCAGGAGCCGTTGCATGGTCTGACAGCGCCGCAGTTTGCGGATTTGTATGCCTACATCTGCGAAGCGGGAACCTTTGCCGGATTCAGCGCCGTGCCGTGGGAAGAGCTGGGCATGTGCAGTGTTATCCATGAACCCACCGACGAGCCGGAAGGGCTGCGGATTTACCTGCGCGATAAATGGCCCGTCGCGGTGCTGGAGTACGACGTGGGATACCGACTGATTCCAGGCATGATCACCCATCGCTGGCAGCAGAACTGAACGCAGCAGGGGCGCGGTTGCGCCCTTTATTGAGCAAACTACATGAAGGATTTCACCATGACAGCTCCCGCTATACCTGTTAAAGACGCTCAACGTTCCGGTGTTGATTTTGATGCCATTCGTCGCAGCCTGCGCCGCCATCTTTTCGTTATCAATCGGCCCGATTTCAACGTCAACAGCGCCGCGCTGCGCACCGATTTTACTATGCACCTTGAATACCTGGCGGCTGCCACGTTTACGCGTGACAAAGCGATTTTTGACACGGGCAAGTATGCGTCCTCAACCGATCTACTGCTGATTAAGCCGCTGGAGCAGCTACAGGTCACCGTCACGGTTTTCGCATCCAAGGCGGGAGCCGCACCCGATAACTATCAAACGCGGATCGTGCATTCAGCCAATCCCCTCGGCGATGAGGCATACCCTGAAAACCGCGAGTTTCAGACCACCAATGTCTATCAGGTCAGTGGCGTGTTAACCGTGAGCGCGTTGGAGCTGTTCTGGTCAGAACATGATGGTTTGAAAAAATATGCGCAGGCGAATCTGCCGGAAGCGGGTGAACAAAGCTCGTTCTGCCACTGGCAGTATTCACGCCTGCAAAGATAAACAGCGATCCCCCTGCAGTGTGCTGCAGGGGCAACGGGAGACAGCCATGACTACACATGAACGACTGGAAGAGGCACTAAAGAATCCGCTCAAAGCAGGCTATGTGACCTGGACCGGTCATGTCATGACCGAAGCGGAATGCCATTCATACAACCTTTATACCGCAGAAGCGGCGCGACCGTGGATAAGCGAACAGGCGCGTGAATACCTGCTGGATCAGCGACACCGTTTTTTTGTGCTTATCAGTGAAGAGCAGGAAAACATGCCTTTGCATTGATGGCGTTCATTATGTGATGCCGCCCGCGCGTACGGGAAATCGTCCCCGGCAAAATAGATCCTTACAGGGGAGTGGGCAGCTTTTTCAGACAATGAACACAGGCTATCACTGGCCGATGAGCGGACTTAGCCTTAGCAGGTACGAATGATTAAGCCATTATGCTTGACTGTATGGCGCTGAGTGTTTGCCTGCTAATGGTCTGATGGCTGTGCACATGTTCCGCCGCCGTTGAAACCCTGCGGGCCTTCGGCCCCAGAGAAAGGCGGTGCTGACGCACCGCGCATCCCTCTCCGCAACTTCCTTATCCCGACAGCCTGTCTTTTCATATTTGTTCTTTTTTCCTTATTACCGATTCACCGCCGTTTTAAGCGATATCGCTGGCGCATTCCCCTTGTTCTGGTTATGCCTTCCTGTCTCATTGTCAGTCATAACTCAAGACACATGGCCCCCTTCGGCTCCCCGGCAAGCCGGGTCGTCAGCCCGACTGCGCTAACCGGCAGGCCGGTAAGCTTCGCCGAACCGCGAAAAGATGCGTTTCGGGCCTGGCGGCTTGGGTCTGATGGCAACGGCCAAATCAAACCCTGCAGCGGGCGTGCGCCCGCGCGTTCACTGGCCACAGACAGACGTGGCCGCTAAGGCCCGGTCCGGCAAAGCCGTCCGGGGTGTGTTCATGTCCGCTTCCCGTTTGGTGAGGCTGCTCCGGTCAACCCAGGCGCGGAGGGCTTTTCGTAGCACTGCCATTCATTCAGTACAAGGGTGAAATGCACGCCAGAGGCGCCCTTGTACTGCCTGCCTGTCATTGCTCCTTTGCCCTTCGCCGCGACTGGATCGACCGAAACATGAACCCTCACAAAGACAGGAGAAATGCCATGAACACACACAACGTCAACGTCAAAACCGCCACGCCAGAATCTCCCAAAACATGGGTGAAAAGCCCTGAAAACCTCTGGCTTGCGCGCAAAAGTGACCTGCTGGTGGCTCTGGCAAAAATTGAGGGTGATTTGATGATGTACCAGGCCCTGGACCGCATCGATGCCAGAATGGATATTGAGCAAATCGAAGAGCAGTTTTTCTGTCCACAAACTGCCGCCGAAATTGTCCAGAGCCTTGAAAGCATGGGCGCGATCACCACCCAGCCTGTGCTCGATATGGTGTGCTCGGTTGAGGTGCTGGCGAGTAGCAGTGAATTCTGGCAGGAAATCTTTTCAGGCGCGCTTCCTGAGTTAACGGTGTTCACAAACCGTGCGGCGGCGAATCGCGAGCGTTTTCTGGCATCAGCCACCGAAGGTCTGAAACCGTTCAGCGTGATGGTTGAAGGCCGAACTGAATACCCGGAAGACGATCCGATCTACGGCACCTACTGGCAGGACGGCACGATTTCGCTCGGGCGCGCTTGGACGATTGCGGAAGCGATGGATCTTGCCGCCAGCGCCTGGCTCAGGGATGAGTGGGATCTACGGGAGCAAGGTGAAGACTATTACGACAGTGATTTTGGCCGGGATATGGGGCCGCTTCGTTTTTATCCGCAGACCTTCATCATCTGTGACGAAAACTACCGCAGGGTGCTGACGGGTGAGGTGGACCGCATGATATGGCATGCACACGTTACCGATCCGGCGGAGCTGGCGCGCATCAACGCGGAAATGGAAGCGCTGTACGCGGAAGCTGCGCTGGAGGGTGGCTGGGACAATTATGAAACCGCAAGGCAGTTGCGGGTTAAAGCAAGAAAATCAGGTGCCTCCATTGTCGACAGCGCGTGGATGGGGCATCCGGAGGTGGCGGCTGCCATCGCGTCTTTTGTCCGGCCTGAGCTCAGGGAGTGGGCTGATAAGGTTAACGTTGATCGGCTTCCAGAGGCGCTGACGCAGGCTCTGATGCAAATGGCAACGCTGTGCGATCGTCGTCGTACGATGCCCCTCGTGGCGTTTTATGACGCACTGACCGCATGCACCAATAAGATCACCCATGCTGTGGTGGCCTCGGTCTCAGACTGGTCCGTCATACGCCCGAAAGTGCCTGCACCGGTTGTGGGGGCGTGGATGCAGACAAGGGATATGCTCTTATCCGTCTATGGTGAGGAGTATGGGGCGGACGTCTGGCGGGATGCCAGGCACGGCCTCAGCGAATTTTTCCATATGCACCGGCAGATGTTCTTAACGGGTCTGGCGATGTAACTATAAAGTTGAACAAACCAGGCGGTGCAGGGGAGATCCTGCCCGCTTCAGGCGCGGCTTAAAAGCGGGCGGCCCTGCGGGCCGGAGACAGCCGGTGCTGGCGCACCGGTCTTTTCCCCTCGCCTGCGTTTTCTATCTCTGGGCGCTGTCTCTATGTCATCTCATATCTGTCACTTACTTTTCTGCGTCCTTTAGAAGCTAAGCCTTGCTGTGGGCAGCAGCTGTTTCCCCGGTTTTGTAGTAATCCAGCCTGAAAGCGTCAGGAACTTAATGGCCCCCTTCGGCTCCCCGGCTTTGCCGGGTCGTCAGCCCGACTGCGCTAACCGGCCAGCCGGTAAGCTCCGCCGAACCGCCAGAAGCGGCGTTTCGGGCCTGGCGGCTGGGGTCTGATGGCAACGGCAAGGTCAACCCCTGCAGCGGGCGTGCGCCCGCGCCTTCACTGGCCACAAAAGGCCGTGGCCGCTGAGGACGCCCGCGTTGCGGTCGGGTGTGTGCCTGCTCATTTCCGGGAGAGGTGGTCATGTTGCGGTTGGTCCCACGCGACGGGCGAATCCAAGCACAGCCATTCGTCAGAGACCAGGGTGAAATGCACGCCGGAGGCGCCCTGGTCACAGCCGCCTGCCCGTGCTTCTCAGCCCTTTGCCGCGAGGAACTCATCGAAACATGAATCAATCACCTGACAGGAGCACCAGCATGCACACACAAAACATCAACGTCGCCGCTTCAGAATCTTCCAAAACATGGGTTAACGGCCAAAAAATCTGCGTCAGTGCAAACGACCTGCGCATGCGCTGGCATGCCAGAGGGGAAAACGGCGTAAACGTCACGCCTGCTGAAGGGAAGCACTTCCCGGCACGTAACGGCAGCTATGGCGTTGATGTTCTGCTGCTTGATGAAAACGAGGTGAACGGGCTGATTGAGAAGGGACACAGGGAGCTGCCACGTCTGGCGAGTTCAGAGGGCGGCATGACGGCGCTGTACGACATGGGAGAGAACGCAGCCGGGCGTTATCTCATTGCCAGTCGTGGGCAGGTCTTTTATCGCACGGACTCTTTTCAGAAGGTCTGCCGGGATTATATCCGTCGGGCTGCTGAGGTGCGGAATGAGGAGGTGCAGAAGTTTCTGGCGGCCTTCGATGCGGCGATGGAGGCAGGGTTGGATCATTACCAGGCCAGTGACGTTGCACGCGGTTTTATCACGCTTGAAAAAGCCCTGAATCCTGAGCGTGCAAATCAGGAAACTGCCAGCTGCGATGATGCCGGACTTAACGAGATCCCTTTCTGAAACCGTGCGGCGGCCTGCCAGTGCGGGTCGCGCTTTCATCTTTACCGACTTAAGGAAAACTGAAATGAAAATGCAAAATGCGCAGGCAGTGGTCATCGGTCAGGTTGTCAGTACGGTGCTATACAATCGCGGTCGTGGGGTGGTGTTTGCCATCAACGGGGAGCAGAAACCGGCCTCAGTGGGATCGCTTTCGGGCGTCGTTTCGTATGGTGGAAATGCCACCTTTGATATTGCTTTCGAGGGCGGGAAAATATCCCGGGGGCTGCCTGAAAGCATTCTGCACGGCAGGCAATGGAGCATATTCCCGGAAATAAAACCGACGGCAGAAGTTATGCGCATCGTTGAAAACGCTCAGGCAGAAGAGATCCGGGAGGCGCAGGAACGTGAGGCAGAGGAAAGGGAATATCGTGCTGAATGTGAACGTCTTAAAACAGCACCGGAATATTCAGCCCTGTCTCAGGATAAAAAAGGGGCGGTGCAGGTAACAGGGAATATTCGCAAAGAGTTGAAGGCGAAATTTCCGGGCGTTAAGTTTTCAGTTCGCAAGCGCAGTTATGACAGCGTCAGCGTGAACTGGACCGACGGGCCGACGGAAGAGCAGGTAAAAGAGATAACGGCTAAATACCGCGACAGCTATTTTGACGGCATGCAGGATATGTCTGTTTCCTGTTCGTCTTCGTTCAATGAAATTTATGGCGGCGTGGGTTATGTTTTTGTTGACCGTGATTACTCTGACACGATGAAACAGCAGGCTATCGGGATCCTTAAAATTAAATATGATCACCTTCTCGATGGGGAAGAGGTATCTGTTGCCCGTTACAACTCTGGCGAACTGTATCGTATCCGTCCGGATTACTTTGGCCATGGTCAGGGCATTCAGGGTGAAATAAATAAGATACTTGCGGTAACCATAGCGTAAGTAAGAAGGAGCCTAAAGGCTCCATTTTTTTGGCTCGTTTTTTCTGTTGGTAAATTTAAGCACGACAGAAAAAAGGGGTTTACATAATTATCTTTGATGGGGAATTTTGAAATTTTATATCGCTACCCGGGTTACCCTGTTCCGGTGTTGAACCGTCACGGGCAATTCTGTGCGTTGATGTTCAGTGTTGTCTGAGAATTAACCGGCGCCCAGAAATGGATAACGATTCTCTCGCCTACTGGATAAATGGATAACTAGCATCAGCCGATTGGAACGCGGGGGATCTTTCCGGCTTTAATGCCTTTATAATGCCCGTCGATGATCATCGCGTAGTTATACCGGTTCTTGATCGTTACCGGAATATTCTTCATACCTGCGTTGTACATTCCGACCGCCAGCCATGTAGTGCCGTACTGATTGAAGTTGCGACGCAGCAGCATCGCCCCGATGTAAATATTGAGGCACGGATCTGAAAGCAGCTTTTCTTTGCTCAGTCCCGGATATTCTTTCTGTAATCTGCGCATGGTTACCGAGTTAATCTGCATGATACCGTAATCACTACTTCCCGGCTTCCCGTCATCAGACTTATTGGTATTAATAGCCGTCGGGTTGTAGTGCGATTCCTGCCAGGCGATAGCCCGAAGATAATCCGGATCAATTGAATACCATTCACCTGCTTTAATAAAACAGTCCGCTTTCACGCTGGTCGGGATAATGCTTGTAACCAGCAGGGCAGCAGCGTACCAAAATAGTCGCATTGCGGCTCCGGTTTTGAAAAAGGTCGGGGAGGTTGTTGCTCTAAATAATATCATAAGAAAGTGATTTTTACACACCACTCGCAAATTTATATTTGTCTGATTACTCATTTAATAACAGAGAGTTAGATATATTTTGTAGAAAATTTAGGCTGATGGTCACTTACCAGATGGTAACTCTCTGGAATCCAGAAGGTTTTTTAAAGGTTACCAGAAGGTTTGTTATATTTATATCAATAGGTTAGGCTAATAATACGTTGGGTGGTTTCCACATGGTTACTCACTTTAAGAGGAGTTGTTCCCTGATGGTTACCCAAAAAATCCGATGTGATTCCTGCCAGACGCACTGGTCTGACGTGCTTTTTCAAGCCTAAATAAAAATGAGTAAGAGAATTAAATATGAATGACGAGAATTCAGGTAAACGCAACCGAGTAAATCTTACGATCCCGTTTTCACTGCTGGAAAAGATAGACGGGCACGTGGAAAAAAAGCTGGAAGACGGTATGTCGCGCGATACAGCGAATCGATCGGCATTCGTGATGGAAATGTTCAAGCTCGGCCTTCGGGTTTATGAAAATAAAATCAACAAAGATGCTTCAGAGAAAACGCTGGACCAGAAGCTGGAATTCATTGCTAAAAACGTTCTCGTCAGCGGTTTTATCACTGACGCTATCTTCGGCGTCCAGAAGGAGACTGTCGATCCCAGCAAGGTTATTAAGAATGAAATGGTTCTTGATCCGGAGTGGGTTAAGGAAGTGAACGAGCGCGTGGCGGGTAAATTGCAGGAATACTTTAAATAACCCTTTTTATGTCTGGTGCCTTCTCTCCGGCACCAGATTAGCCTGGTCAATTATCACCACTGTTTTCCGCATCGTCATCCTTTTCACGCAATGCTTCCAGTTCTCTCTTCTGCGCTTCCCGTATATAGCGGCGTAGGGTCAGCGCATTGATACCGTACTGGGTGTAAATCTGTTTCCGGGTGTGCCCGTCGATTAAAACGGCTTTGACGGCCTGATCGCGGTCGCGTCTAGAAAGAGGGTTTCGGTTATCGTATTTAACCCGCTTTTCCTGAATGTCAGGCGAATGCTTCTTTTCCTTCCAGGCGTCTTTCACTGTGGAAACCGTAACACCAAGAATATCCGCCGTCTGCTGCAACGTTTTTCCCTGCACGCGCAGCCGAATGACTTGTTCTTTTAATTCTTTCGGAACGGGTCGGTAATCCTCGCGCGTGCCGATGTGTTTAATCAGCGTCTCTGCGGTAATGCCGTACTCGGCGAGAATATCTTTTCTGAGCGCTCCGTCCTCTAATTTTTTCTTAATATTTTGAGCATCACTGGGCGTCAGTTTCTTTTCCCGTTCCCGGGGCGTTAAAGCTTTACCGTCACGTTCCGCTATTTTTCGGACAGCGTAATACACGGCGGCGCGGGTGATGCCGAAAGTCTTCTCGATTTCATCAACGGTTATTTTCGGCTCCGCGTGATACATGGCCGATATTAACTCCCACTGTTTCCAGCGCAGTTCCATCGCCGAGGTTCCTTTGCGGGTTTTAATCAGATTGTAGACGTAGCCTTCAGAGCATTTCTGTTCTTCGCATATATCCCTGACGCGCCAGCCCAGCGTGACGCACGCCATGACTTTTTCGGGATCGGGGCCGCCTTTTCTTTTTCTCGGCCTGGAAGGCGGTTTGTCATTTACTGCCGGAACAGGTGTTGATGCTATTACCGGAGGGGTGTCCTGTTTATTTTCAGGCTCAGCACCCGGTTCGATGAACACCGATTTATTCAGGCTGTTATTTAATTTACGTGCGAGCCAGAGGTTCACTTTGGGGCGACGTAATGGGGTGACTAAATTCCGGTTGACCAGTATCCAGGAATCCGGCACCACCGCGTCTGAATAATAGGGATAAATAATCTTCCCGACGCGTTCTGCAAGGGTCTGCACCTGAGAGGAGTGGACATGTTTACTCATCACAGAGATGAAGGGGTAGGTGACGAGCTGGCAGGCGTAGTAGCCGCCTTCCGCCGTGTTGACCTCAATCCAGCCGGGGTCGCGCATAAAGCGAAGCAGCGCCTCGTCCAGAAGATTACTTAAGGCCGCCTCATCATTTGTCCTAAAAATCTCAGCCGTGACGCCCGCCGGATCGGCGATATGCACAACCAAATCGGCAACATCAGCCATGATTTCTCATTTCCATTCAATCAGTTAGTGACTTAAGTGAAATTTCCCACCCTGACGATAAATGAAATTGATCAGTAAGATCAATGACTTATATTGAAGTGAGCGATCGGTGAGCGTAAAAAAACGTCAGCCAGTTAAGAAACCGTAAGGTTCTGTTTCAATCCCACAGATATGTAAAGGAGGCGTAACCAGAAAGAACAAAATTTGACTTAAGTCCGTAAGGACAACGACAAACGATAGTTCAACCGACTGATCATTATATCCCTAACTGAGGAAAAAACCTATGAAGGGCTCTCTCTCTTCGTCTGTAACTTACTGCCGCAAGGCAGGGGCGGTAGCGTGGAAAAAACTGAGTACCACCGCGCAGCTTTCTGCACTGGCGATCCTGGCTGTTTATGTGATGCCCGCCCACGCCCAGGACTACTTCGCCGGGGCCAAAACTGATGTTACGGATACGTTCGGCGGTAACTCCGCTGTCGTGTATATCCTTTATGTGATTGAGATTGCTTTCATCGCTTTCACGTACATCAAAACCAAGAATCTCGCGCTGTTCGGCAGCATCGCGGCGCTGCTGGTATTTGTGAACGTCGCCTTCAACGTTATTCCTGCTTAAAGGCTGCTTATGGATAAACGTGACCGGTATACCTGTGCGGCTACGTTTTCCGAGCAAAAGCGGTTCGTGGGGCTGCCACCTGATGAGTTCTGCCTGTATGTGCCACTGGCACTGCTGGCCATCTTTCTCAACATGTGGATTTTTGGCCCCACGCTCCTGGCCGCCGTGGTTGGAATACGTCACCTCAAGAAAGGCCGCGGATCTCAGTATCTTCTCAACCTTGCGTACTGGTGCCTGCCCACCTCAGTGATGCGCTTCTTTATCAGCATCCTGCCCGACAGCTACAAACGGCACTGGGTCGCCTGACCCCCTCCGGAGACATCATGGAATTAAAGCTGCGTTCGGCGGGCAACCGCAACATGGCCGTGGCGATTCTGGTGCTGCTCGTTATCTCTATCCTGGCGCTGGCGTTGTGCTGGCGCCTTTACGGTGATAACCGCGCGCTGATGAATCAGCTTCTTAATAACCGTCAGACCATCATCGTTCCCTATGGCGCCGACACGCCGTTCAGCTTTACCGGCGAGCGCGGCGACGCCCGCTATCTGCGCCTGATGGCGCTGGCGTGGCTCAATCTGCGCCTGAATATCTCCGACAAAAACGCCGAGGCCAGCCACGAAATGCTGCTGGCGGGCGCCTGCGACGGCGCGGAGAAATCCATAAAGGGCGTGCTCGCGGATGAAGCCTCGCGCGTGAAGGGCAACAGCGGCGGCTCGGTGTTCTACCCGAAAGATGTCAGCGTCTGGCCGGACAGGGGGATTGTGGACGTCACCGGCGATTTGCAGCTGAGCTACGGGCTGCACGACGGCAGGCCGGTAAAGAAGCACTACCGTCTGCGCACCGATACCCGCAACAACCGTCTCTGCTGGAGCGCATTCCTGGAGGTTCCCGATGCGTAAACACCTGCTAATCAGCGCCGTTGCGCTGCTGACCGCGATGACTGCCCGCGCCGAGCAGCTGACCCTCAACCCCGGCGCGCGCGTGAACGCGGCGGTGAGCAACACCAACCCCAACTATCTGCGTGTCAGCGATGACCGCATCCTCAGCGTGCAGGCGGCGCAGGGCGTGCTGAGCGCCAAATCGCCCACGCCGGAGGGCGCGGTCGTGTTTTCCACCGTCACCGACAAGCCTTTCACCATGTTTGTGCAGACCGCGTCGGGCTTTGCCTTCTCGGTGCAGGCCAGGCCCGGCAAACGCGCGGGGCTGAGCCTCACCGTTGATAACCGCGAGGTGCAGGGCACGGAGGAGGCCAGAGCCTTTGAGCAGAAGCAGGACACCTACAGCGCGCTCATCAGCACGCTGGTTGGCCGCTTCCTTACCAACCGCAAACCTGACGGCTACGTGTTCAGTCAAAACACCGACGTGCCGGTCAGCGAGTCAGTGAAAAGCGCGTTTGCACTGCGCCCGGTCATCGCCTGGCAGGGGGACCGCGTGCGCATCGTTCGCACCGACCTCATCAGCCTGTCCTCGCAGCGCATCCGCCTGAGCGAACGCTACTTCTGGAGCCCGGGTGTGATGGCGGTGGCGTTCCATCCGCAACTCGACGTGCTGGAGCCGGGCGCGAAGGTGTCTGTCATCACCGTGTTCCGCACGAAGGGAGGCCCGGATGAACCTTAACAGCCTGGTCCGCAGCAAGCAGCGCCGCCTGTTTGGCATCATCCTGGCCGCTGCCGCCGTCATCATCGGCGGGCTGTATCTGGCCAACCGGGGCGCCAGCGGCAAAACCGGGAGTCAGGAAAGCAAGCCGGATAAGGCCGCCGCCGAGCCGGACCTGACCGGCGGGGGCGTGGTGAACGCCTTTGACGGTTCCGGGCAGGGCTCGCTGCTGGTGAGCGCGCAGAACCGCGAGAAGGAAGCGCGCGAGCAGCTCTCCTCAATGCAGAAGGACTTCAAGTCGCTGAAAGACCAGATGTCGGACGTGATGAACAACAACAAGTCGCTGCAGCAGAACGTGAGCGACCTGATGGACCAGCTGAAGAATCAGCAAAAGGCCGCTCCGGCCGGACAGGCCGCGCAGCAGGGGGCGGTCAGCAATACGCCGCCGCGAACGGAGTACACCTTTGCGCCTGCGCCGGTGCAGACCGGGCAGATTGACAACCAGACCTTCGACTACTCGCAGTTTGAGCCAAAGACAAAGGACGCCTCGTTCTGGGTGCCGACCGGCACCTTCTCTGACGCCATCATCATTGAGGGGGCGGACGCAAACGCCTCGGTGCGCGGCGAGAACAACCTGGTCCCCATGCAGTTCAAGCTCAAGGGCAGGGCGCACCTGCCGGGCAACAACAGGCTTGTGCACCTCGACAACTGCTTCGTGACGGCAGCGGCCTACGGCGACATCTCCAGCGAGCGCGCCATCGTTCAGCTCCAGCGCCTGTCCTGCATCATAGACGGCAAGCACATCGACCAGGCCGTCAAGGGGCACGTGGCCTTCTACGGCAAGAACGGCATCAAGGGTGTGCCGGTGATGCGCAACGGCAAAATTCTCGGGCTGGCATTTACCGCCGGTGCGCTGGGCGGGCTCGGGCAGAGCGCTTCACAGGTTGGGCAAACGGTCACCGGCATTGGTGCCACCAGTTCCGTCAGCGGCGGTGACGTGGCGCGCAGCGCCGTGGGCGGCGGCGTGGGCAAAGCAGCGGACAAGCTGGCCGACTACTACATCGAACGCGCCGAGCAGTATCACCCGATCATCCCTATTGGCGCGGCGAACCGCGTAGAGGTGGTGTTTATCGAGGGCTTCCGGGCGAAGTTTATTGAGGATGAAGAGGCGGCGAAGCTCGCGAAAGAAGAGAAGCGCAACGGCACGCAGCAGCAGGACACCCAGACGCAGGCCAGAGGCAACACCGGTCTGCCGCCGGACCTGGTGGGCAAACTCGGCGATGCGACAAAGCTCAACATGAATGACTTCGTCACCCCATCGGGCGGGCAGGCGAAGAACATGACCCCGCAGGGCGTCACGCAATGACGGAGGCAAAAATCCGGCTTCGTCACGCCGAGCACTGCGGCTGGATGGTGTTTACCGAACGGACGGTGAGCTGCTTCGGGCGCGAAGCCGATGCGCGCATCCCGGGGCTGCAGGCGCTGGGCTACAGCGTCAAAAAGCTCTACTGCAAGCCCGGCCTCATTCCGGACGACGGTTACGTCGCGCTGTTCGGGGAAACGCTGCGCCGCCTGCTGGAGGTGGCGCCCGGCGACGCCTTCGCCATGAGCATGCTGTCCCGCCTCGGCACCCACGGCAGTAAAGGCGATCTCTGGATCGACTTTACCGAAATTTCTGACCTTAACGGAGAGCCCCATGACTAAGAAACACGCCCTGAACGTCTGCGCGCTGGCCATGATGCTCGGCGGCTGCGCGGGCATGAACAGCGACTTTGAGTTCGACAAGCCGGCGAAAGATACCGGCGTATGGATGTCACAGGCCGACGACATGTCCGCAGGCAGCAGCGGCAACGCGCCTGCTGCGGCGACAGGTACCGCCGGTTTTACCGGTGCGGGCATCCGCCTCGATGACTATCGCCTGATTGATACCGGCACCATCCGCCTTGACCCGCAGGCTGAAGTTCCCGGCGGTCGCAGCGGTGACCGGGAAAGTATCCCGCTGCGTCTGGGTGCCTCGGGTAAGGTCCGGCCGTTCACGCGGGAAAACGGCGTATTACGCACCACCGTGAATCAGACCGCGTACTGCAGCGCCGCGCACTGCTTTCCGGAGCCCGCCGCTGCGTTTCGCCGCCCGGACGGGGTGGCACGCATCTGGATTGCCCCTTACGTCTCCCCCGACAACAGCGTCCACATGGGCGAAGTCATTTACAGCGTGTCCAGTCACGGTGACTGGAACGGCATCCTGATGTGAGGTCCGCATGAAATTTTTCAAAGGCTTCCGCTTTGATCCGCTGAACGTGGTGGACACGGTGGCGGGCATTCTGGGCGAGCGCGACACCACGAACGAGACGCGCCAGAAGCTGCAGGACATGGACTATCCCCATATCCGTGACCTGCTGCCTTATAAGGACTACGACACCGAAAGCCAGATTTGGGTGAACAAGGAGTCGGTGGGCTTTGTGGTGGAGTGCCAGCCGCTGATTGGCGCCAACGAGAAGCTTGCCGAAAGCCTGGAGTACCTGCTGCGCGACGTGGCTCCCCGCGATATCCCGCTGCAGGTGATGCTGGTTTCCACCCGCGCCGTGAAAGAACAGGTGGAGCAGGGGCTGAAAAACTTCGCCTGGAAGGGGCACCGCGCGGACGAATGTAACGACGTGACCGCGCGTTTTTTCCTCAACGGCGCGCGCTACACCTACAACAACGGCCTCCACCATCCGCTGACCCTGCGCGACTACCGCCTGTTCTTCATCTGGGCAACACCGGTCAGAAACCTCAGCGAAACCGACATGATCCGCGTGCGTGATGTACGCCGTAACCTGCTGAACGCCCTCAACGCCGCCGACCTCTGGTCATCTGCCATCGGGGTTTCTGAGTTCAGCAGCGTGCTGCGAGAGTTCTTCAACCATGACCCGGCCCGGCTTGAGCGCTACGACAGCGAATACGATCCGGCGGCCGATCTCGGCACGCAGTTCGTGGATCGCACCACGTCCTGGCGGGTAAAACCCTCACACATCCGCATCGAGGGCAGCGACGCGAAGAACAAGCCGTTTGCGGCGCGGATGGTTAACCTCAACCTGGACCGCAACCCGCAGGAGCATTATCTGTGGCAGAACGGCAACATTATTCAGGACCTGATGTCGCCAACTAACGGCATACCCTGCCCGTTTATCTGCACGATGGTGCTCACCACCGAGGAGCAGATGAAGAGCCAGGGCGAGGCCAACAGCCGCTTTCTGTCGCTGGACTCGCGCGTGAACACCAGCTACGCCAAGTACATTCCGTCTACCACGCGCCAGCACGCCGAGTGGAAGGACGCCCGCGCGCGGCTGCTGTCGAACCAGACGTCGCTCACCAGCTACTTCTACGGCATCACGCTGTTCTGCCCGGACGACGACGACCTGACGTCCCGCTACACCGAAAAGGCGCGCAACGCCTTCGCGGCACAGGGCCTGCGCTTCGTGCGCGCCGACTTTATGCAGCTGCGTAATCTGATGGCCACGCTGCCATTTGCGATGGTGAATAAAAAGCTGCGCGACGACTGTCGCAAGACCGGCGGCATTCAGCGCTCGGAGTCGTTTCACGCGGTGAATCTGATGCCGGTGATTGGCGATAACAAGCTGTGCGCCTCGGGCATTCTCATTCCGAGCTACCGCAATCAGGTGGCGTTTATCGACGTGTTTGACGAGAGTCTGCCAAACACCAACTTTAACTGGTTTATGTCGGGCACCTCGGGCGCGGGCAAGTCGGTGCTGGCCAACTCCATTGCCCGCTCTGTGCTCGACAAGGGCGGGACGGTGGCGGTGCAGGACATCGGCGACTCCTACAAGGCGGCCTGCAGCAGCCTGGGCGGCACCTACATCAACGGGGACTCGCTTCGCTTTAACCCTTTTGCCAACGTTACCGACATTACGCTCGCCGCCGAGCGCATCCGCGACCAGCTGTGCATTCTCGCGAGCCCCAACGGCCTGCTGGATGAGGTGCACGAATCAATGATCCTGGAGGCGATCACCGAATCGTGGCCGCAGTATCAGCAGGACATGCGCATCGATCACGTCATTGCTTATCTAAAGAAAAGGCAGGCCGCCGTCAGCCGCGAGCACTCCTCGCAGATTGGCGGACGCATTGATGAAATCACCACGCTACTGAGCAAGTACAGCACCGGCGGCATTTACGGTAGGTTCTTCAACTCGTCCGAGCCAACGCTCAGGCCTGACCTGCAGTTCGTGGTCACCGAACTGGGCGACCTGCGTAAACAGCAGGACCTGCTGTCGGCGGTGCTTTTCAGCATCATGATCTGGAATGAGAACATGATGTACACCACCCCGCGCAGCATGCGGAAGATGAACATCATCGACGAGGGGTGGAAGCTGCTCGGCGGCTCCAGCACCAAGATCAAGGACTTCATTGAAGAGGGCTACCGCACCGCCCGCCGGCACAACGGCTCCTACGGCACGGTGACGCAGGCGATACGCGATAAAAACCTGTCCACGGCGGCGCTCGCGGCCTACGACAACAGCTCGTTCAAGTTCACCTGCATGCAGGACGCCAAGTCGTTTACCACCTTCCAGAAGGAGGAGCCGCACGCGTTCAACGAGCTGGAGTGGGAGATGATCCGCAAGTTTCCGCCGGCGAAAAAAGCGCGCTACAGCTCGTTTCTGCTGAGCGTGGGGGAGTTCTCCAGCTTCCACCGGCTCATCCTCGACCCGCTGAGCGACGGGCTTTTTTCCTCCAAAGGCGAAGACTTTACCTACCGCGAAAAACGCCTGCGTGAGGGCGCCGACATCAAGGACATCCTGTTTGAGATGGCCGACAACGACGCGCACAAGCGCGACATCATTCACATGCTTCAGGAGATGCAGCTTTGAAAACCTACATAATTTTAAGCACGGTCATGGTGGGTATTTTGGTCCTGGGACTTCTGGCCCTGTCCTAATCATTTTCCCTGCAAAGGAGTCTGGAATGGACTTTAAACAAACAGTGACCTGCGCTGCCACGTCCACGCTGCTGAGCGTCGCCACGTGCGCCGTCGTGTGGTTTCTCTGGCTGAAGCAGCCCGCACTGGTCACCTTCGACATGAAGGGCACTACTAACGCGCTGATCCGCCAGATCGCGAAGCTGGATCTGACTGACGAACAGCGCCAAGCGTTGATTACGCGCTTTGACCAGAGCGTCACAACCGCAACGGCGGAATACGCGGCTTCACACGGCGCGGCCATTATGGTGAGTCCTGCCGTAGTGACCGGCCTGCCTGACGCGACGCCGGAGATACAGGGCCGGCTCGCCGAGCTGATGAAGGCCGGCTCAGCGAAATAACACCACCCGATCACCCTAAACCGGGAGCCTCCCGATGAAACACGTTACCCCGCTTGCGCGCGTTGCCGCCGGCGCGCTGTTCGCCGCCCTGAGCCTGAAAGTCGGGGCAGCAGACATCGGCACCTTTGGCGACACATGGAACATCCGCGAACACGACCTCATTACCGTGCTGAAGAAGAACCTTGAACAGCACTTCGCCGGTAAATCGCAGGCCCAGATTGAGCACGAGATGCAGGAAAAGGCGGAAGACCAGGCGATGCGACCGCCACCGGTGGAGGGCATCACCACCGCGCACGAGACCCGCAGCCGCCTGTTTGACCCGTCGTTCACCGTGCAGCGCGATATCGCCGACCAGAACGGCGTGGTGTTTGCGCAAAAAGGCGACAGGGTGAACCCGTTTGACGTCATTCCGGTGTTCGACGAAACCCTTTACTTCATTGACGCCGACGATGACCGGCAGATTACCTGGATGAAGCAGCAGGTACCGCACACCACGTCCTCCCGCGTCATCCTGGTCAACGGCAACGTGCGCGACGGCGCCACCGCCCTCAGCAGCCGGGTCTACTTCGACCAGACCGGCAGTATCACGAAAAAGTTCGGCATCACTCAGGTGCCTGCGGAAGTGAAGCAGGCGCCCGGACAAAAACGCTTCCTTATCACTGAATTTAGTCTTCCCGACCGCTAACGGAGCCAGACATGAAAAAGTACATCCTCACCACCACCCTGGCGCTCAGCCTGACGGGGCACGCATACGCCACTGAATCGTCATTTAACGCCGTGCAGAAAGCGCAGATTGGTGAAGTGGCGGCAGACTACCTGCGCGCGCACCCGGAGATCCTTATTGAGATGAGCCAGAATCTGCAGGCGCAGGCACAGACCAAGCAGATGGGGTCCGCCGTGACGGCAGCCCTGCAGGATCAAGCCTCGCTGCTGAACGATCAGGCATCGCCGGTTCTGCACCCGGAGGGCGACGTCGCGGTCATTCAGTTCTTCGATTATCAGTGCATCTACTGCGCGAAGGTTGCCCCGACCGTTGAGCAGTTCATCAGCCACAACCCGGACGTGCGCTTTATCTATAAGGAGTGGCCGATCTTCGGCAGCCGCTGGCCTGCATCTATTCAGGCAGCGAAAGTCGGGCTGTCCCTGTACAAAACAGGCGGTGCAGAGGTGTATCACCGCTACCACGCCGCGCTGTACGCCACCGGCCACAACGAGGGCAAGCTGCTTGACGCGGACATTCGCGAGGCGGCGGTGAAGGCGGGCGTGACGTCGACGCCGAAAGCGGATGTGGAGGTGATGGGCGCGGTGCTGGAAGCCAACAACGCGCTGGCGAAGCGCCTGGGCATTCAGGGTACACCCGCCTTCTTCGTTATGCCGGTGAAGGGCGCGACCGCTGACAACGTCAGCGTGATCCCGGGCGCAACCAGCCTTGAGGCGCTGCAGGCGGCGGTGGCAAAAGCGCGCGGCGGCGTAAAAAAAGGGGGCTGACATGGTCTGGCACACGGCTATTCTGGCGCTGGCGGTCTGGTTCTGTCAGCCCGCCTGGGCCGCCGACTCCGGTGGCAGCAATGGCAACACGTCCCTGACCTGCGAGGGGCGCTGGGTGAATCCCATCACCGACGTCTGCTGGGAGTGCATTTTCCCGATGAGCGTGGGCAGCGTGCAGGTCTCTGCCGGGACGCTTCCTGACACCGACAACCCGGCGTCACCCATTCAGATTTGCCCGGTACCGCCGCCGATTTTCGAGCGTACCGGCGTCGCGGTAGGGTACTGGGAGCCGTTTGCGATGACGGACGTTACCCGCTCGCCGGGCTGCATGGTGAACATGGGCGGCTTCAACATCAACATTCCGAATACCGGTACGGGCGTCGGCACCAAAACGGCGAACGAGCACCCCGGCACCTTCTACCACGTTCACTGGTACAAGTACCCGCTGATCTCCTGGCTCAGCATTATCACCTCTGAGATGTGCCTGCAGGGCGGCGAGTACGACATCGGTTACCTGTCGGAGCTGGACCCGACCTGGCAGAACGACAACCTGGCGCTGTTCCTGAACCCTGAAGTGATGCTGTTCGCTAACCCGATTGCGCAGATGGCCTGCGCGGCGGACGCGGTGGCCTCCGGCGTGAGCCGTCCGATTGACGCGCTGTTCTGGTGCGCCGGCTCCCACGGCTCGATGTACCCGTTTACCGGCAACATCGTCAACGAGTCGAGCGGGCTCAACAGCTCGGTGCTGCTCTCCGAGCGCATGGACTTCAAGCTGCACCGGGAGGGGCTCATCCTCGACACCGTGCCGTATGACGTTGCGGTCTGCTACGAGTATCCGTCGGTGATCCTGCCGAAAAGCCGCTACCGCTACCAGATGGTGAACACCATCCCGGACGTGGCGTCCTGCCACCCGCTGGGGCGCAATGTCATGCTGTGGCAGACGGGCAAGGAGATGCCGACCAGCAAAAAGAACTACGGCTACCTCATCTGGAAAAAGCGCAACTGCGTGATGTAAGCGAGGCACACATGAAACGACTGAACGCGGCGCTGTTTCTCAGCGCCTGCCTGGCCGGCAGCCTGCCGGTGCTGGCGGAAGACGGCACGCAGGTGACCAGCACGGAAAACGAGACGGCTTACTTCCTGTCGTCTTCCCTGCCGGATAAGGAGTTGGCCATCCTGATGAAGGCGGCGGAGGCGAAAAATATCCCCGTCTACTTCCGGGGGCTTATCAACGACAACATGGATCAGACGGCGAAGTACATGCTGAACCTCATCACCACCTACAAAGTGCGCGGAATACAGATAGACCCGGTGCGCTTTGCGCGCTACGGCGTGAAGCAGGTTCCGGCGCTGGTGAAGAAGTGCGGCGACCACTTTGACATCGTTTACGGCAACGTCGCGCTGAGTCAGGCGCTGGACATGATTGGTCAGCGCGGCGACTGCCGGGACAACCCCTGACGCTCTGCCCGCTGCGGCGGGCAACCCTTCACGCTTACGGAAAACCCAGATGATCACACCCACACGCACCCTGCTGCAGGGGCTGCTGCTGGCCTGCCTGTCCGCAAGCGTTCAGGCGGCATCCATGGATGCCTCGAACCAGGAAGGCATCAACGCCGGTAAATCCGCAAACGGTACAACCAGCGCCGATCCGGACAGCTATTTCGACAACTACAGCTCAGACGCGCCGCAGCGCGACCTCTACAGCGACCCGACGCAGACGTCGAGCGACATCGACGTGCAGGGACAGAAAGCGCTCACGGAGTCTGACCTCGGACAGACCGCACGCGAATCGTACGTGAACAATCCTGCGGACAAGCTCAGCTACGACTCGGACATGATGAAGTACAGTGATGAAATCCGTGAAAACGCGAACGCCATTACCGGTGTCAACGGCAGCCAGTGCGTGGCGCAGGAGCTGAACAAAACCACCTACACCACGCACGCCTGCGAGCTGGCGAACAGCCTGACGCAGTCATGCACCCGCAAGGCGACCATCGTGACCACCGGATCGCGCGAGGCCTACAGCACGCAGCTGGTGCTTGATGCCCGCAACGTAGCCGGGCAAAAAGCGGACGGTTACTGGATGCTGTTCGACTTCGTGATACCTGAAGACGGCACCATCAGCAGCGGCACCTGGGAGCTGCTTTATCCGGCGGCTTCAGACTGGCACGGCGATCGTCTGGGCTACTCGATCCGGGCTTTCGGTCAGCAGTTTAAGCTGAAAATTAACAACAGCGGTGCGATGAATATCTCTGCGCAGCAGGTCACCAAAGGACAGGTGATTACCCTGCAACTGCACTACGACACTGACGGCTATTACGAGTCAACTCGTGACGGCATTCTCAGAAACCTCGCGAGCGGGAAATACGTTTTCCGCATGACGTTTCCGATGCAGGGCGTGCGCGACACGGTGAAGGCCGACCTGCAGTGGACCAGCAGCTGCCCGGCGGACATGGGCGACGCCGTGAAGATGAGCGAGGTATGCAGCGAGCCCGGTGAAACCCGCTCGGTGACGGTCGGCGGTCAGGCCTACAGCCTGTACAGCGATTGCTGGGGCTACACCACGCAGTGGAACCTGTATGAAGACGACACCAATACCTGCCAGGCATATATCGACGATCCCAACTGCAGCGAAGGCACCCGCACCTGCACGCAGAAGATCGGCAACTTCTGCGTTTACAACAAGCTGACCTATCAGTGTGCGCACACCGTGAAGAGCACCGGCTACCTCTGCGGCTCAGAGTTCTACTGCTCTGACGGCAGCTGTTCGGCCATGCAGGCGGGGGAAAACCAGAACTTCGAGCAGGCCGTGTCGCAACTGGCGGCGCTCGCCGCCTACGGCGAGAATGTGGAAGGCATCGATCCGAATCAGGTCACTGCGTTTACCGGTAAGGGCATGTCCTGCCGCCAGAGCGCGGCGGGCTTCAGCAACTGCTGCAAAAGCGGCGGCTGGGGTCAGGACGCGGGGCTTGCGCAGTGCAACACCGAGGAAAAGGAAATCGGCACCGGCAAGGAGAAGAAGCTCGTCGTGAAGGTCGGCTCTTACTGCTCGCGCAAAGTGCTCGGCGTCTGCCTGCAGAAGAAAGAGGGCTACTGCGTGTTTGACAGCAAGCTTGCCCGCATCGTGCAGGAGCAGGGTCGCCGCGACCAGCTGGGCATCAGCTTTGGTGACGCCAGCAGCCCGGACTGCCGTGGCATCAAAATTGCCGAGCTGCAGGGCATTAAGTTTGATCACATCGACTTCAGCGACTTTTACGACGACCTCAACAGCAACGTGAAGCTCCCCGACGAAGGGGCGCTCACGGAGCGCATTCAGTCAGATATCCAGAACAGCCTGAAGTCAGGAGACCAGCCGTGAAAAAACACCTCTGCCTGTCGCTGCTGCTGGCGGCGCTGCCGCTTTACGCCGCCGAGGACAAACAGCCTGACGGCTACCACTACGACCCCGCCGTGGGCTGGTACTGGTACAACGAGCCGGTCAAAAAAGAAGAAGAGGAACAGCCTCCGCAGCCTGCCGCGCCGCTACAGGAAACGCCTACGCAGAAGATGAAGCGGCTGCAGGCCTTCCGCGACAACCTGATGAACGAGGCGATGCTGCACCCCTCCTCAGAGAACATCCGGCGCTACAAGGTCGTTCAGGACTGGATGGTGAACCAGGCCAGCCTCTTCGCCTCGCGCTGGGAGAAGGTGCTGCTGGACAACCCGGAGCTCGACTACAGCCTGAAGCACCCGTTTTACAACGGTACAGCCAACATCCAGTACACGGAGCAGCGACAGAAGCAGCAGGCGGCCATTCGCTACGTAAACCAGCGCTACGGCGTGTTCTTCTTTTATCGCGGCAACGAGCCGCTGGATAACCGCCTCGGGGGCGTGGTGAAGGAGTTCAGCGAGCAGTATGGCCTGACCGTCATCCCCGTGACCGTGGACGGGCGCGCGAGCCCGGACCTGCCAGACACCCGGCAGAACGCCGGTCAGGCCGAGAAAATGAAAATCGAACACTTCCCGGCCATCTACCTGGTGGAGCCGCGCACGAAGCAGTACCAGCCGCTGGCGTACGGCTTTATCACCCAGGATGACCTGGCGCGCCGCATGCTCAACATCGTTACCGACTTCCAGCCCGAGGATTAAACATGATTGCGAAACTCTTTGCTGCGCTGCTGATGCTCGCGCCGGTTATGGCCAGCGCCAGCACGATTGACGACATTGCCCGCCTGGAGCAGGCGAAAGGGGGCGCGGATGCGCCCGAGGAAACTCCTCTACAAAAAGAAACGTCCGCGCCATCAGAGCAGCCCGAGTCAGTTAAACCGGTGTGGTACCACCTGAGCGACGGCCGCCGCCTGGACGTAGGGCACTGGCAGATCGTGCACTTCGTCCGCTCCGACTGCCCGTACTGCCACCGCTTTAACCCGACCCTGAAGTCGGTTTCTGAACAGACCGGCATCGGTATTTTCGTTTACAGCTTTGACGGCAAGGGCGACGCGGTCTTCCCGACGGTGATGCCGGTAAACGACGGCATCCTGAAGGACTTCTTTGCGGAGCTGCCGCAGGCAACGCCCACCGACTTCATTATCAACACGCAGTCGCTGGTA
The DNA here is from genome assembly GCF_045689705.1 of Pantoea sp. S18. Classification (NCBI taxonomy): domain Bacteria; kingdom Pseudomonadati; phylum Pseudomonadota; class Gammaproteobacteria; order Enterobacterales; family Erwiniaceae; genus Pantoea; species Pantoea sp. S18. The sequence goes on from NZ_CP142690.1 coordinate 132,743, forward strand.
ACCATCCCGCTGTCGCAGGGGGAAATGAGCGAGGAGGCGCTGAAGCAGCGTCTGGATGAGTCGTTTGCGCTGGCCGTACGTCTGGGGGTGCTGTGATGAGTAAATTTGCGGTAAGTGTCTCAATGGTTACTGGCTTTTTGCTACTGTCCACTCCGGCTTTTGCTGACGTGCAGAACGACATCAACAAGTTCTTTAACGACATGGGCGGCGGCGGGGGCAACTACACGCAGGGGGCTGCCTGGAAAGGGCAGTCGGCGGGCTATCTGACCGGGGGAAACCTGTTTATCCGCGCGCCGGTGCGCAACATCCAGCTGATATCGGTGACGTTGCCCGACATCAAGTCGGGCTGCGGCGGTATCGATGCCTACCTCGGCTCGTTCAGCTTCATCAACAGCGACAGCATCAAAATCATGGGCAAGCAGATACTGAGCAACGCGGCGGGCTATGCCTTCGACCTCGGGCTGGAAACCATCTGCCCGCAGTGCAAGGCGGTAAAGGACTACCTGCAGAAGCTTGCGGCGGACACCAACAACATGAACATCTCGACCTGCCAGGCGGCACAGTCGATTGTCGGCGGCCTGTGGCCCAAAACGCAGGCCGCCAGCTCGCAGATTTGTCAGGACCTCGGTACCAAGCATGACGTGTTCTCCGACTGGGCCGCCTCCCGGCAGGGCTGCGGCGTGGGCGGGGAGACCAACAGCGTGTTTAACAAAGCGACCGACGACGAGAAAAAGCGAATCCCGCGCAACCGCAACCTGACGTGGGACACCTTCACGAAGCTCAACCAGTTCTTCAGCAACGATCGCGCGCTCAAGGAGTTCATCATGTCGATGGTGGGCACGGTGATTTATGACGCCAACGGCAACCCGACGTTTCTCCAGCCGCGCGGCGGCAGTGAGTCAATGTTCAACACGCTGCTGAACGGCGGTACCGAGAAAATTTACCGCTGCAACGACAACACCACCTGCCTGTCGCCGACCATTGCGGATCTGACGCTGAGCGAAGACGAGGGGATGACCGGCCGGGTGCGCGACATGCTCAACGACATCTTTGACAAGGCCCGCAGCGACACGGCGATGACGGAAAACGAGAAGGCGCTCATCAACAGCACCCGCGTGCGTATCCTGCGCTACACCATCGACTCCGCATCGGTGGGCATGGACCAGAGCGTGGTCAGCAGCCTGGCGGAGTACATCGCGGCCGACATGGTGATGTCCTACATCAACGGGCTGATTGACGTGGCCGCAAGCGGCGCGGCGGGCACGCTCGATACCGAAGAAGAGAACAGGCACTTTCGCGAGAACCTGCGCCAGGTGCGCAACGAGCTGAGCGCGCGCGTGCAGCGCATTCAGGTGCAGCAGAACGGGCTGGCTGAGTATGACCGTAGCCTGTCCGAAACGCGCCAGCAGCTCTCCTCGTCCGTCTCCGACAGCGTGCTGTCGAACTACCAGTTTGGGGGATAACGTATGGCGCTTGATATCTGGGTGGTCAGCTCCGGCGGGATGATCACCATGGGCCTCAACGCGGTGGCGACCGTAATGGAAAACGGCGGCTGGCGCAGCACGATCTGGGTGGCGGAAATGATCGGCATCGCCTTCTGCGTGATGACCTACCTGCGGACGCACAACCTCACCGCGATGTTCGGCTGGGGGTTAACGTTCACGCTGGTCACCGCGTTGCTGCTGACGCCCAAGCTCACGGTGGTGGTTAACGACCTGACCGCGCCGGACACCATCGGACGGGTGGATAACGTGCCGGTGGGGCTCGCTATGCCGCTGTACCTGGCGACCGGTGTGGGCTATACGCTCACGACCACCTATGAAGATATCTTCCACTTCCCGGATGAGCGGTCCTACACCAAAACCGGGATGCTGTTCGCGAGCAAGCTGATGCAGGACAGCTTTACCATCGACAGCCGCAACCCGGTGCTGACCTATAACATGGGGGAATACGCGAAAAACTGCGTGGTGCCGGACATCATGCTGAATAACAAATACAGCATGCAGGACATAATGGAGTCCGAAGATGTGCAGGCGCAGATTTTCAGTAACCCGAGCCCGCTGCGTGCGGTGTACTGGCGTGACGCCACGGGGACCACGTTCATGGTGTGTCGCGACGCCGCACCAAGACTGAAAACGCTGCTGACGGCGGAGAGCAATACCACCGGTACGACGTTTATGGCGCACGCGGTCCGCATGCTGCCGGGCAACAACGCGCCGCAGACAGTGTACGCCGAGCAGCTGGCGGGCTCTTACGACTACTTCCTTGGCAGCAGCAAGTCGGCCCAGAGCATCATGATGCAGAACATCGCCGTGGCGGGTTTGCGTCGCGGGCTGAACAGTTACGTGAAAGGCATGAACGACACGGCGTCTATGGTGGACATCGCGTCCGAGCAGTCGCTGATGAAGCTTCGCCTGTCGCATGCGGTGAGCTACACCATCGCAACAGAAGTGCTGCCGCAGCTGCACACGGTGCTGCTGCTGTTCTGCATCTGCATCTTCCCGGTGATGGTGCTCGCGCTGTACGTGCGGGAAATCGCCTGGTCCGTTATCAAGAGCTACCTGAACTTTATGGGGAGCCTGATGCTTTGGCCGGTGATGTTCGCCATCTTCAACTTTGCGGTGAACTACAGCACGCAGAACAGCTTCCATGCGACGGGCCCGACGCTTTCCAACATGAACCGCCTGATGGAGACCAGCACCACCACCGCAGGCATCGCGGGCTGGCTGATGCTCTCCATCCCGTTCCTGGCGTTTCGCCTGTTCACCGGGCTGGGTCAGGGCTTTGCGAGCCTCAGTTCCAGTCTGGGCAGCGCGCTCAGCAGCGCATCCGCGTCCGATTCGGCTGCGGTGGCGTCAGGCAACCTGAGCGTGGGCAACGTGCAGCTGGACAACATCAACGGGCATAAGACGGACCTGAACCGCGCTTACCGCGAAGGCATGACCACCATGCAGCTGGGCAACGGCGCCACGCGCACGATGACGCAGGACGGACAGACGGTTTACGACTCCTCTGGCGCGACCAGCCGCCTGCCTGTTGACCTGCACCTTGACCGTAACCTCGCGAGCGCGGCACAGCGTTCGGTGCGCGACAGCATGGCACAGACCGAAATGGCAGCGCAGGGCTATAACCACTCAGTGCAGGAAACCGGCTCGCAACTCAAACAGTTCCATGAGCAGTTCGGCAATAGCGACTCGACCACGCTGTCCTCTCAGACAGGCATGACCGTGACGGATGCTGAGCGCGTGAACAAAATGCAGAGCGTGGCGCAGGATTATGCGAACCGAAACAATATCAGCTTGAGTGAAGCCTATTCAGAGCTTGAAAATAAATCGCGTGACCTGGCTATTAATGGTGGTATGCGCGGGCAGGCAAGTTTTGACAGCAATAAATCGCTCTGGGGGAAAGTAGGGTCTTATGCCACAGGGGTTTCGGGTAAAATTGATGTGCATGGTGGCTTAGAAGCGACAGGGCGCTCAGGTTCAACATCACAAACGACAGAAGGTGGGCAAAGTGGAAATGACAACTCGCAGACGATTTCGGCTCGTGAATCGCAGGACTTCAGTCAGGGAATGGATGTACTGCGTAACTACAACACCTCTTATAACGGTCAGCATGTAAATAATAATGCGTCCGGTCTGATGAACCAGATCTCTTCCGGCATCACTGCCTCTGACAGCAAATATGCCCAGTACACGGCCAGTCAGGCGCACACGCATGAAATGCAGAAAATGGCTTCTGAAACGGAAACGCTAAGCGCAGGCGCGCGTGATAATTACACGCAGCAGTTTGTGCAGTGGACAATGCAGCGCTCGCCAGGTAATGCCGAAACCATCCTCACCAATACATCCGATGAAGGCGTTCAGAAACAGCGTGATGGTCTGGTCCAGGAGTTCTTTGCTGAAAAATTTCAGGGCCGTGTTGATGGCAACTATGCACAAAATGCAGGAAGCACGGGTGAGGGTATGGGTGCACCGGCGAATACTGCAGGCGCTCAATTTGGGGGGGCATATAATAACGCGAACCAAAGCATTGAAGCAGGCGTGGTCAAAAACGATATTCACAACGATGTGAAATATGATGTTGAAGCTCAGCAAGGTATGGTCAAGAATAGAGCAAGCGATGCGCAAGGAGATCTAGATAAAGGTAAGAGCGAAACTGACAGTGCTATAGCATCTCGTATGGGGGAGTATACTGTTAGTTCAAACGAATATCTGCGTAATAAAGAAGCAGCAGATAAACATCAAGAACAAAGAGGTTTAAAACTAAAAGACTCTCAGGATTATAAAGATTTCTTAAATGAAACAGAGAGGGACCTAGATGATAGGAAAAGGTGATTAGATGAATATTAGTTATGATGAAATAAAGTCTGATTCGAAAGTAATGGCAGAAGCTATCTTATCCTCGAAAAAGATAGTTCCATCTTTCTTTTATCCTTTAAAATGTCTCAGGTATCACTTATCGGTATATCTCATCTTCGCTGTCCTCTCATTCTTTCTTCCTGACATGAATGGGGACATCTTGATTGGCTTAGGGGTTCTAGCTTTTGGACTTTTAAATTGGGTGTTTATATTTGCTTTCTCATCTGGATATGTGAATTTATTTAGTATGATAAACACTCCTGAAGTAAGAGGGTTGAAATTAACGAAAGTTTTAGTGTCAAAGCTTAAGACCTACAGCCTAGTATGGCTTGTACTCATGGTTGTATTGGGAATGGTAACGATTACCACCGAAATTAATATAGGTGCTCTTGTATTCGGAAACTTTGTACTAACCCTCGTTGGTCTTTTTATATTAACTATAGATCTATCACGATTTCAGTTGTCAGGCTTGCTTGGGACAGCATCTGCAGTGAAAAATCATCTCAGTCATTAATTCTTTTTTCCTTTATACATGGCTCTCCCCGTTAATAAACGGGGCTGCGCTTTTATTGAATTTTGAGGGTGATAATGTTAATCCATCTAAGTCCGTCTTTCTTTCTTCATTATTCAAATATCTCTGTCGATTTAATTGATGTCCAAATTCCTGAGCTGGCTCTTCACCTACATGCTGAGCGGGATATTTACGTTCGATTTCCTTCGCCTAATAAACGGCTGCACTACGTCTGTCGTAAAAAGGGACGTAAAGCTATTTACGGCATCCTGCTTAATACCGATAGGGTTGTGACTGACCTGACTGTTATTACCCGTTGGGCGGTGCAGGGAAATGTCTCAACGCATCGGGTGCACATGCATATTGTTGGCGATGACGATGCGGCTACGGACGCCATTCACCTCTGGAGCGGCGTGTTTAATACGCCGTTCAGGGATAAAACCCCGGCGGTGGCCAGAAACTGGATCCCAGCATCCTGCCAGCCACGCCTGAGCGTGAATGCCGGGGACAGGCCGTCCGCACGGGAAATAGCTATATGGCGACGAGCCGACCCAGCCGGGATTATCCGGCAGCAGACCGAATACTACACCGCCGCCACGGTGGAGCCTGAACGGCTGCTTTCACCCAAGTGCAGCAATAACCGGCTACCGGTGCTGGAAGACGCATTTGATTGTAAGGTTCGGGACTATGCAGGGACGCTGCGCGTGTTGTTTGACGCTCCCGGCGTAACAGTCTGTCCGCTGAATGAGTATGCGGAAATGGTCGAAAATGACCTGAAAGAGGAAGGACTGGCAGATGCGTTCACCCACATCATTGAGCCCGTGCTACAGGACGTCAGGCAGGCGTGTCCGGTGTTCTTCACCAATACCACCGACCTGATGAACAACATTCAGCTCCACTCGGCGCATTACCGGTCGCTGAGCGACGCCGACAGCCAGTTTGTCCGCAATCAGATTAACCAGCCGCTGTTTCAGGTTTCAGTCAGCTAAGACCGCCCGCCGCACTTCCTGACGCACCCTGCGTCTGGAGGAGGAGGCGGAACATCACGTCGGCCCAACCGGGCGCGCTCACACCGTAATTAAACCCTGCGCAGTTACCTGCCTGGCTTTCGCCTGCCCGCAGCCCTGCGTCATCCTCTGTGCTCCACATTAAGGACTTTCAATGAGCCTCAACGCCCGCGACTTTACCCAGGGCGGTCAGGTGATGAAATACATGATCGGCATGTTTGTGCAGATCATGAACATCGCCTCCTACTGGGTCGTGCTGTTTTCCGCTCTGGTATTTTTCAGTTGGATGCTGCTGCGCCTCACGCTGCAAGAGTTCGTTCACGGCAGCGCCTACTGGCTTATCCGCTGGTTCATCATGCCGCTGGCAAAGCTCACTGGCAAACACTCACAGGCAGGCTGGACCTTTCATTTTGAGCGACCAAACGGCGAGGTAGTGGTGTTCAAGCACACCGCGCTGCAGGTGATGAACGACCCGTACTTTGTGCTGATGGGGCAGCACGTCAAGGACACCGCCTTTTACGGCTGGGGTATTTCGGCGTTCAGCTTTGTGGCCGCGATCATGGCCATTACCTGGTTTCTGGGCAGCAAGGGGGCTAAACAGCGCGAGAGCGAGCTTACCGGCGGCCGCATTCTGGCGGCCAGTTATAAAGATGTGAATCGCATGCTAAAAAAAGCCGGCCTGATGTCGCCGCTCAGTATTGGTGGCCTGCACATCCTCAAAGACTCTGAGATGCAGAATTTCGGCTTTCATGGCACCGTCGGGTCAGGAAAAAGTACGGCCCTGAACGACATGCTTCGCCAGCTTCGGGCGCGCGGCGATCGCGTCATCGTGTATGACAAAGGCAATAACTTCATCCCGACCTTCTATCGCCAGGACAAGGACATCATCCTCAACCCGTTTGACGCGCGCTGCGCGCCCTGGGATCTGTGGGAAGAGTGCCAGACTATTGGTGACTTTGAGAACTTCGCGACCTCTCTGCTGCCTGACAGCAGCGGTAGCAGTGACCCATTCTGGGTATTGTCTGCCCGATCGCTGTTTGTGGCCACCGCGCGGCGCATGGCGCGTGAAAAACACCGTAGCATCGCCGAGCTGCTGAAAAAACTGATGTCCATCAGTCTGGCCGACCTGCGTAAGTTCCTGGACGGTACGGACGCGGCGAACCTCGTGGATGGCAGCATCGAGAAAACGGCGATGACCATCCGCACCATTCTCACCACCTACGTGCGCTCGCTCCGGTACCTGCAGGGGCTGGACGAGCAGGGCCGCCGCCCGTTCAACATTCGCGACTGGCTACATACCGAGGATCCCAGCGGTGATAATCCGTGGATATTTATCTCCAGTGATGGCCAGAACCATAACGCAATCAAGCCGCTACTGAGCGCATGGATCTACATGACGATGGTCGGGATTCTTGGGTTAAAAGCCAGTCGTGAGCGCCGAATCTGGCAGTATTACGATGAGATCCCCTCCCTGCACAAATTGCCCATCCTGCCTGAGTTTCTTGCTGAGGGCCGTAAATTCGGCGGCGCAACCGTTGTCGGGCTGCAGAACTTCCCACAGCTTGAAGAGATTTACGGAACCAACGCCGCCAAATCCATCTGGGACCTGCTTAACACGCGTGTATTCTACCGCGCGCCCAGCGGATCGATTGCGGACTGGGTGCAGAAGGAAATTGGCGAGCAACGCCACAAGAAGTTCAAAGACCAGTACAGCTACGGCATCGACATCATCCGCGACGGTGTGCAGTTTTCCAAAGACGAGGTCAACGAGTTCCTGGTCAGCTATTCAGACGTGCAGAGCCTTAACGACCTTGAGTGCTACATCACCCTGCCGGGCGAATGGCCGGTGGTCCGCATGAAGCTGCCCTGGAAACCCTATCGGGAAATCGCGGAAGGGCGCATCCCCCGAAACGTTGAAGACGTGTTTGACCCGGACATCGAGGCAACGCTTGCAGGCGAGACCAGCGATAACGAGGCGGGCCAGATTGTGGGGCGGTTATTTGGTGACGCTGGTTCAGGCTCTGACGCAGAGGGAAGTGGAGTTGCCCCGGATGCAGCAGAGAGCAAGCCAGATGCGAAACCACCCGCAACGGCACCTGCAGCTGAAACCGCAACATCCATCTCAGCGAAAACAGACGCTCAGTCGGCTCAGGAAGAAGCCGGCGGTCGTGTCACCGCATTCCCACCTCCTGTATCTGAGTCCACGCAGTCAGCCGCACCGGACAGCCCTGCGCCAGCAACAGTCGCTCCGTCCGAAAGCGATAGGCCACTGCAGGTTATGGACGTGGTGAAACATAAATCCGCAGATTTTGGCCTGGACCGTAACTGAGGTGAATCATGTTATCCGTTTCCACTGTCAAAAGCGCCGGTAAAGCCGGTGCCTACTATACCAACGAAGATAACTATTACTTCCTTGGCGAGCAGTCCACCGAGTGGTTCGGCACGGGTGCTGAAAATCTGGGCCTTGAGGGGCCGGTTAACCGCGATACCTTCGTGGCGGTGCTCGAAGGCCAGCTGCCGGATGGCACCGACATGCGCCGCATGGAGGGTGGAGTCAACAAACACCGTCCCGGCTACGACCTGACCTTTTCAGCGCCTAAAAGTGCCTCGGTGCTGGCGCTGGTGACGGGCGACAGCTTCCTCGTGGACGCGCACAAGGAGGCCGTGCGTCGCACGCTGGATGAGGTGGAGAAGCTCGCCACCACGCGCACCATGACCGACGGCATCACCGAAATGGAGAAAACCGGCAACCTGGTGATTGCGACCTTCATGCACGACACCAGCCGCAATCTGGAACCTCAGATGCACACGCACGCGGTTGTGGCAAACGCCACGCTCTCACAGAACGGCTGGAAAACGCTGTCCACCGACATCAACGGAAAGCAGGGTTTTACGGACGTGGTGTGGAATGAGCAGGTCAGCATCGGGGCGCTATATCGGGGGCATTTCCGTTCCATCATCGAACGAGCGGGCTACCAGACCGAAGACACCGGTCCGCGCGGCGAGTGGGATATCTCCGGCGTGCCGGTAAAGCCTTTTTCATCACGCCGTCAGGACATCATCGATCTCGTGGGTGAAGACGCTACGGCGAAGCAAAAAAGCATGGCCGCGCTGGATTCCAGGCAGGCCAAGCACTTCGAAGATCCGGAGATGCTGCGTGAGCACTGGCAGTCGGTGCTGAAGGACACCGGCTTTGACACTGAGGCGTTCAGAGAGAAGCTGGCGGAGCGCCGCCAGCAGCGTAAAGCCGAAAGCGCCGGGCAGGAAAACAAGGCCGCCACGCCACCGTTATTAGAGGGCGCGGTGCGTGAGGCCATAGAACGCCTGTCGTCAAAAAGCGTGCGCGTGACCTACGACGACGTGATGACCAGCGTACTCAATCACGTTCCCGTCGCTCCGGGCGTCTACGGGCAGGCGCGTAGCGCCATCGATACCGCCATTGGACGCGGCCAGTTGATCGCCGTGGACAAGAAGCAGACGCTGTTCACCACCGCCGCTCACGTCCGGGATGAGGCGCGTCTGGCCCAACTGGCCGGTGGGCTGGCGGAAAAGCAGGGCAGACTGACGGCACGGGCGGGCGAGCGGGGCGTGCTGGCGCAGGTGGCCGACGCCGATCGCGCGGTGTCACTGATTGACGTGCGCGGCGGCACGCAGTTCATCAGCGAGCTCAACCGCAGCATCATGGCGATGGCCAGCGAGAGCAAACGTCCGCTGATAGTGGTTGCCGCCGACGGGGCCGCGCGAAAGCGTCAGGTGGCGACCTTCGGGGATAAGTCCGACGTACGGATTATGGCGGCGGAGGAGATGCAGACCGCTGAGCTGCCGGTGCGCCCGCTGGTGCTGGTGGCTGAGGCCGAACGCTTTAACACTTCCGGCCTGCACGACGTGCTGAAGACGGTGGCGCAGCACGATGGCACGACGCTTGTGACCGATACTCACGCACGCCGCACGGCAGGCTTTGCGTCAGAGGTGTTGAGCGCAGCGGGCGTAAAGCAGTTTACAGCCTCACCGAAGACCGAAAACGTACGCGTGACGATGGTGCAGAAGGACACCGTTGAAGACCGGCTCAGCGTGGCGGCGCGCTACTACGCCCAGGAAAGGGCGCAGGGGCGGCCGGTGTCGCTGCAGGCGGGGAATGCGCGCATGCGCGACCAGCTGACGGCCCGTACCCGTGAGGTCCTGACCGATGACGGGCTGCTCGGACGAGTGCTGGGCGAGGCCACAGTCCGGGTGCCGGTATGGCTGGACGCGACAAGCCGCAACGATCGCAGCGTGTACCGCGCGGGTATGGTGCTGGAGCTTCACGAGGGGCAGGGCCAGAAAACGGTGTTCACCATCGCGGGCGTCAGCGAGCGTCACAACCTGCTAACCCTGAAAGATGAGAAGGGTCAGACGCAGGGCGTGAGTATCAGCAGTATCGACAGCCATTACCGGCTGTTCCGGGAGAAAAAGCTTGAGCTGCGTGAGGGCGAGCAGCTGCGTGCCACGGCCGATCTCGGCAGCCGTGCCGGCAGCGGGGAGCGTCTGACCGTTACCGGCGTGAAGGAGGGACGCTGGCTGTTTAAGGATGCCATCACAATGGAGAACGCAAAGGGCGAGCGGGTGAAACTCGACCGCAACGCACCGCTCTACGCGGACCACGCCTACGCCGAGTCCTTTGGCGCCACCCGTCGCACCGGGGGAAGCGTGGTTGCGGTGCTGTCCGGCAAGGAGGTGAATGATGCAACCGTTAACATGCTGCGCCGCAGCGGCTCTGATGTGATTGCCTTCACTCCGCTGGACGAGGCCACCATCGGCCGCCGCCTGGAGGAAAACCGCCCAGTGGTCAGCGTGACGCAGGGCATCAAATCGCTCGCTGAGGAAAATGACCTCACGGACGCGCTACGTGAGCTGTCGTCCCGGAAGATGTCGCATCCGGAGCGCGCGATGCGGCTGGCCATCGAGAAAGCCACAGGCACCGACGTGACGTTCACGGGCGTCCGGGCACTGGCTGGAGTGATTAACGCAGACCGCAGTATCACACCGGCACGAGCGGGTGAGGAGCTGTCGCGCCTGGTACAGCGTGGAGAGATTTTTGCGCTCAGCGCCGAACAGGGTGCTGCCGGGAAATACATCTCGCGTGAGAACTTTGAGAACGAGGTGTCGATTCTTCGCCACGTTGCTGAAGGCAAAAACAGCGTGGAACCCCTGTTGAAAGGCGGCCTGAACGACGAGAAAGCCGCCGGGCTCACGGACGGGCAGCGTGGGGGGGGCAATCTCATCCTGACCACCCGCGATCGCTTTACCACCATTCAGGGGTATGCCGGCGTGGGTAAAACCACGCAGTTCCGCACCGTAGCGGCAGCGCTCTCCGCCGCAGAAAACAGCCCGGACATTCGCGGGCTGGCGCCCACGCACCGCGCCGTCAGCGAGTTGTCCGGCGCGGGTATTCCGGCTCAGACCATCGCGAGCTTCCTCAGCGAAAGCAGCCAGTGGCAGGCCGCCGGTCAGGCGCGTGACTTTCGCAACACCGTATTCGTTATCGACGAATCGTCCATGAACGGCAACGCGCAGATGGCCTCACTATTGAACGTGATCGCCGAAGGTGGCGGCCGGGGGGTGCTGAGCGGCGACCGTGATCAGCTGAAGTCGCTGGAGTCCGGTGCGCCGTTTGCGCTGGCTCTTGAACGCAGCGCCGCCGACGTGGCAGTGATGAAGGAAATCGTGCGTCAGATCCCGGCGCTGAAGCCCGCCGTGGAGGCGGTTATCGCCGGTAACGTCCGCGAGGCGGTGCGCATCACGACGGACACCAGCCCGCATAGCGTTCCGCGCCAGCCTGGCGCGTACATACCGGAGAGCAGCGCGATGGACGGTAGGGGAATGGCCGGTGAAGCGAATGGGCCAGGCGCGGACCTTGCAGCGAAAGAGGCTCCTGACCTGATCGATCTGATTGCGGAAGACTACAGCGGACGCACCCCTGAGGCGCGCGACAATACGCTAATCGTGGCGGAGCTCAATGCCGACCGTGAGGCCATTAACAGCGCGGTACACAACCGGCTGCAGACGCAGGGCGCGCTGGGTGACGGTGTCTCGGTGCCGCTGCTGGTGCGCGTGAACAACAGCAACGCCGATCTGGGCCGTCAGGCGTTCTGGGAAGCGCAGGTGGGCAACGTCGTACGCCGGGGCGAGCAGTATTTCCGGGTGGGTGAAACGGATAAGGAGAGCGGCGTGGTGCGCATCGACGGGCTCGACGGCGCAGGGGACCGCTGGCTGCGTCCCGCTGAGCTGCGCAAGGAGGACGTGGCGGTGTTTGAGGAGGTCACCCGGGACATCAGCGCGGGTGAGAAAATTCGCCTCGCGGCGACGGACCGGGACCGCAACGTGCGTGCCAGCGACATGGCCGTGGTAACAGATATATCACGGGAGGGAAAAATCACGCTCGATACCGGCGACCGGCAACTCTCATTTGACCCCGCCGCGCGCTACGCCGACCGCCACATGGACTACGGCTACGCCGTCACCACCTACAGCTCACAGGGCGCATCGGTCAAATACCTCATCGGCCTGTTTGGCGAAGAGGGCGCCAGAGGGAGGATGGCGGCGCTGGACAGCACCTACGTACAGCTTTCCAGGGCAAAAGAGCACGTTCAGACCTACTTTGACAACCTGTCCGGCTGGGCAACGAAGGTGGAGAGTAAAAGCGGACGGCGTCAGACGGTGCATGACGTGCTGATGCGCGCAGAGGACGTGCGTGCGAACCGCGAAATACAGGCGTGGGACAAAAGCCTGCCGGTGTCAGGTACGCGCCTTGCTGACCGGGTCGATCGGGACCTGACGGCCGACGCGCGCTTTATGTCCGGTCAGACGCCGGAAATGCTCTGGCCGGTGATCAACGAGCATGGCCGTCAGCGCGGGAACCTGCACGTTCCGGTAACGCCCTCAAGCGGAGAGATGAATTTCGCTGCCGCCCACTATGAAGGGGCAACGGACGGTGTGCGCATCGTAATGCAGCGCGGCGAAAAGCACGGAAAGGTGCTGGAAGCTGCGGATCTCGTAGCGGCGCTACAGCTGATGAAGGACAACCGCGAAAGTCCCGTCGTGCTTGCTGCTGACTACAGTGAACCCCAGGAAGTTAAAGACACATCAGCATCGGCAGCGTCGGGCGGCGAAGAGCTGGACCGCCGGGAGGATGAGGCGCTGGAGCAAGCCGTTAAGACGGCGCTGGGGCAGGAGGAGAAAGAGCCGGAGCCTGCTGCGCACGATGGTGAGCCGAGTGTACCAGAGGACCGGGAGAGCAACCGCGAAGCCGCGCTTGCTGCGGCGCTGGAGGAGATGCGTGAAGAGGAAGTGCTGGATTATCGCGACTACGGCTTGTCGCCGGAGCGGGAAAACCGCCCCTCAATGATGAACGATGAAGTCAACGTGATGCGCCATGAGCGCAGCGAACCCGAGCCTGAATTCGGCCAGAAAACCCAGAAAACGATGGAGTGAACCCTATGACTGTATTACTAGCCGCCACAACGGCGATAGTTTCACTGCTTATGCTATTCGCTTGGCTGCCGGAAATCCGAGAGCCGGGCCTGTTACTGCGTCGCTGGAGCCGGGGTGCCGATGGCCACTATTCTGCCGGTATACGACAGGCAGTTGATGACGTCACTGGTGGCTTTGCGGCTGAACACCATCTGCCTGACGTAGATGTGGCGCGCCTGCAGGACATGAAGTCGCGCCCGGCCATGATGCCGGTCACCCTTCTGATGCATCCGCAGCTGGTGAAGCGGGAAAACGGGCGGTTTGTGCGGGGGCGCAAATTGACGGTCGTCATGGCGGCCACGGGCATAAGTGCGCTGATCCTGCCGCCGCTGGCGGGTATGGCGCTGCATGATGTGAGCCTCAGCCTGCTGCCTCTCCTGAATATGGTCGTGTTCTTCACGGGCGTGCTGCTGGTTCGGCAGACCTACTCTGATCTGAGCCTGATTAACGTGCTGGTAACGGGAAAACCTGATTAAAATCAAGGTTGCCGTTATGATGATAATCCGTATGGTAGGATCTTTAGCTGTGCGGTTTAAAAGGAGTTTGACTGAATGACAGATGCAGAATTTAAGCGAAAAACAGACAAGGCCTTTGCGCTGATGGTTGAAAATGGCTTACGTAAAAGCCAGCGTGTACCCTTTACCTATCGGCTGCTGTGGTCAATGGGACTAAAATTACCACCGGCCCTCTTTAACAGCTTCGGTGCAAACTTGCTGCTTCTCAGCGCGTATTTCGGCGTTTCTTATGGGCTGATTATGTGGTTCATCACCTGGCATCCAGGTGGAATGAGTCCTTCTGAAGCAATCATCACGTCGCTCCTCGCCGGCCTTTTCTATGGTGTCTGTATGGCAGCAGTCTTCCGGAATCGTCGTAAATCAAAAGGCCTGCCTGAGTGGGAGGAGCTGTAATCCTTCCTGACTGACAGATTTGACGGCCTGCCGCCCTGCGGTTGGCCGGTCCCTCGCGTCCTGGATTGAAAATCCCTTACGCTCTCGACCCTCTTAGAAACTTCCCGATGTTAAAAATCTTTACTCTGGTGCTAAGCAGCGTAGCCGTGCTGGCGCCACTTACGTATTTGCACGCTGCGTCCGGCGTAAATGTAGGCTTTTCCCCAGAAGGCAGCGCCGAAACGCAGGTACTCGGCGTCATAGACCATGCGCAGACGGAAATCCGTCTCGCCGGTTACAGCTTCACCTCTCCTGAAATTGCGTCTGCGCTAATTCGTGCCAGAACGCGAAGAGTGGACGTGCGCATGGTACTTGATGAAAGGGCGAATCAGAACCGCAACAGCCGGGCGGCTATCAATCTCCTTGCCGCACGCGGAATCCAGGTTCGCCTGAACGGCAAGTACGGCGCCCTTCATGACAAGTTCATTGTTGCAGACGGTCGCACGGTGGAAACCGGCAGCTATAACTACACCCGGGCAGCTGCCCGGCGAAACAGTGAAAATGCGCTGATCATTGAAAATATGCCGGAACTGGCCAGCCGCTATCTGCAACACTGGCAGTCTCGATGGGACGAAGGTACTTCGTACCGGCTCCCGTACTGATACGCCTTAACGACCGTCCATAGCTTCAGATGAGCCTTTCGCCAGTGGCTTTTCTGTTAGCGTAAATTAGGCATATTACTGATTTGGCTTATGGTATTCTGCGGAAAGTCTTATTTTGCTGCAGGAAACGAGCATGGCAGCCCGCGATTCAGTAACATCACCCCCCGCTAAGAAAAACTCACGCGATCGGAAGAATCCAGCTTCCGATAAAGAACGCACGCAGGCTTATCAGGCAAGAATGCGTGAGACGCATAAGGTGCTCAGAGTCTACCTTGAGAACGAGGTAAAGAATGCTCTCGTTGGCCTTTGCCAGGATGAGGGCATTTCACAGTCTGAACTCCTTGAGCGGCTCATCCGTGAAGAACTCGTGCGTAAGAGAAATTTGTGAATCATTCACGTTATTGCTCAAAGCATAACTGAGTGATAGATTACGGAAAGTTGAGTGTTGATGGCTGGCCACGCCGCAAGATGGCAGGGAATCTGAGGCGGCAGGACCAAATCAGAAAAGAAAAACCCCGATAATCTTTCTTGTTTGGCGACGCGACAAGATTACCGGGGCTTCCATACAACTGCACAGGACTATTGCCCTGTGCGGGGAGTATAGTTTTATGCCCGGAAAAAGACAATCCGTTCTGTGCTTACTCCTCCCGAGCAATATAAGCGCCGGGGGACATGGATAAGCACACGGTTCTCAACACATCTCAACGACCTGATAATCGCCATCGGGGCGATCACTCCACCGCCTGCAAATGCTCTAATCCAGAGTGGTTCGCGCCAAAAGACTATAAGCGTCTCCCCGGGCAGATGGGGCATGCCATGAGCCGGCTTGTCGTAAAAGACAAGCGCACAGGCAAAATGACGCTGCGCCAGCGCATGTCCCGCCATCCTTATTTTGTCCAGTTGCGCGATGCAGCAGGGCGTAAACGTGATTTTCGCCCCGAGAAACAGGCGCTGTACGACGCAATATGGCCGCTGTGTGTCCAGCGCGCGGATATGGCCACGTCCGTGGTGACATTCAACGGCAGTAAACTGGCCGACGAACTGAGCCCGAAAGATGAAAAGGGGAGTGTTATTCCCGAAACCCGCGTTGAGCCCTGCAGACTTTCCCGCCTGTTCGAAGAGTGGGAGCGCTACGGCCTGATTGAGCGACCGGATCTGGAAATGGACCCGGTTACAGGCTACTGCATGCCCCGCCATATCGTCCTGGCCGATCGTTTCTGGGAGCTTTGCGGCATCGACATGGATAAATTCCTGGCAGAACGCAATGAACGCCTGGCTGCCGAAGCCGACGGCATCATTGAGCCGGGCACACATGCCTCCGTTCGCGCCGCACGCCGGCGGTGGTATGAACACATGCGTATGGCCACACTTATCAGCCGAAGGGAAAAAGCGTCAAAGCAGAAGCGCCGTAAACTACTGAGCAAGCTACCTCTCGATGACCGGCGCAACGCGATGGCTAAGCTGCTGCGCGCACGCCCGGCTCATGCATGGCGCGATCTTTCACCTCAAGACTTTGACCGCCTGGTGTGGAAATGTCTGCGCCAGCTGGAGCTGGGCCTCGATTATGAGCCTGCATTGCCCGACATACCTGACATCCTTCACTGACATCGCCCTGCTATTTTAACCGTCTTCGCTGGCGGTGGTTGCGATCGTGGCGGATGCAGAATGTACACAGCAACGCCGTAATGTCCTTCCTCTGAAACATGAAAGGTGGCCACAGACCGTGCACCACCTTTTTTAACCACAGTTATCCGCAATCAGTAAGCTGTGATTACAGGCAAACAGAGTCAGTGCTACGCGCAAGACAGTCCTGACTTACGTCAGAAAAAAATAATCAAAGTAATAAAGAAGGTTTTCATGCAGGCCTCAGGCGTGGGTAAATCGGGAGCCTTTATTTGCGACGTCGAAACCAATAACAAAAACCGAAAGTAGCTCCCACCGGCAAGCGGTGGCTAACAACTCATTAGTTACAACACACAATAACAGTTCTGTTAACAACCAGCACCGAGCCAAACCTGAAATCCTGCGCCCCTCTCAGCCCAGACCTGCGCTGTACCTGAAGCCGGGGTGCCCCCACTGACCAGCCCCCGCCGCCCGGCCCGCAGGGCCGGATCAGTCGTGGCTGATTAACGGGTGTTGTAACTAATGAGTTTTTCGTTGCTGGAAGTAATACCGCGGGTTCGTTCTTTCGTCTGCGACCATCTGACTTCAGTGCGCCTCGAAGGCCGCTGCCTAAACGGCGTCGGACAGGACGGTGTTATCTGCGCGTCGGGTTCCTGAGGAAGAGGCGACAATCCGATTCATAACCGTGAAATTTATGCACTAATTCAATCAGTATTTAATGAAATTCACGTCTTTTGACGTTACGATCTGCATTACCTCATTTGTAGCTTGTTTAAACAGACTTAACTAAGATCACGCAGGCTTTTTATGGAAACATCCAACCTCTATGTCGATCATCTGGCCTGGTACGGACTGATTGCACTCAACCTTGCACGAAAAGCAGGCGCGGTAAACTCGCCGGCACAGGAAAATCTTTTCCTGTGCCAATGGCTGGCAACGGCTGAAAAGAAGCGGCTATTCCGCCGCGAGCTGGCAAATGACATTCGCTGGCTACTAAAGGAAGGAAGAGAAAAGGGACTTCGCGCAGATTTACCTGGAAAGCTTGAGTATCTCTGGCGTGCCAGTAGTGGCGACCTGCTGTGACAAAATGATCTCTTCAGACTTCAACACGTCATACATGCAATTACACTCACCGGTGTAAATTACCGAGTTTTAAGCGAATCTGAGTGGGAGGGCCGTCAGGCCGTTCGTATCAGCCCAAAAGCATCGTGCTTATTTCTGCGAAAAGCCGATCTCGAAAGCGGGTTTGATGACGATGGCAATCAGCTCAAATCGCTGTCCGTTCGTATAACTGCATATTTTGCCCCGATCGATGCTTTACTCAGCCGTGCCGGATGGCGCAGGCAGGAAGTCGATCCTGATGTTTTCCTTCATCATCTTCTTGCCAGTACTGCCGAAAATAATCAGATTTTGCAAAATCCTGGTTGTTTGCAGATCCCGATTCTCTCAGCATGACTTGCCTGCAGTGATATTCCGACACAGCCTGTGTTTTGCTTCTTTAATGGCCAAAAAACTGGAATCCGCACATGAAAAGGTATAAATTTGGAGTGTCATCTACTAAAGGCAACCCGGTTACTTAAAATGTCTCCGTCTGAAATCAAAGAAGCACAACATAAGCGTTATGATGAAAAAGCGGCTGCGGTGGCCCGGGGTGAACTCGGCTACAAACCAGCTGAGAAGTCCCCTTACAGCAAATCCTGTAAACTTTCATCAAAACATGTCGTCAGCTTTGCCTGAAACCTCTTCATGATGCAAAATGAACCATCTTCTTAAAGATGGTTTTTTTATGTCTGAATCCTCTGTCATCCCGCCTTATGAACAGGCATATCTCCTCAATAAACAGTTGATCGCCAAAGCAGAAACACTTGCTGACCCCGTGATTACAATCGGTGGACAAGCCATACAGTACTGGGTCTCCTATTACAGAGAGCTTTACAGAGATGCGCTTCCTGATGCCCGCCTTGTCACCTCTGTGGACCTGGATTACTCCGCCCGGCGTCATGATGTTACTGCAATAGCTGCAGCTCTTGGCGTGGATCCAAATATGAATGAACAGGGGCAACCGCCGTCCCTGGCGCGGTTTGCACTGGTTGATGGCGATACAGAACAAATTAAAGAAGTTGATGGCCGTTTCTTCGCAGATCCGGATGCTCCCGATCGCCCTAATACGGTCGATGTCATAGACTTTCCGTCCGGATTTAACTACGAAGATTTTTCAGGTGATAACCTGATCCTGAATACCGAGCGTTTTATGGTTGAGCAGGATGCGGCTGAATGCGCAGAGTCCCATGAACTGGTCAGAGTGATTAACCCCATCGCCTGCATCCGCTCAAGGTTAAGCAATCTGAGAGATTTAAGGCGGAGCCCTGAAATTGAGGTGGCGCGCATTAAAGCTATGATGCTTCCTGCTGTGTACTTTATGCTGGAAAAGTTTGATGCTATCACTGATCCGGAAGACAAAACGAAATCGCATCCCGTGAGTTTTCGGGCCATGAAAGTTTACCTTGATGAATTATTCAGAATTGCGATGCAGGAATCCGTTATCCGATCACAGGTCGAACACAACATAAACTTGCACCTCATTCTGGAGCAGCTGATAGCCGTATTTGAGGCAGAACCAGACAGTTACTTCGTTCCGGAAGCATTCTGGACAAAAGAGTTGCCGATTAAGGCAGCAACGCTCAGGGAAACTGTAGAGAGAATAAGACGGGATAAGCAGCGCCGGGCTGAAGAAAAGCGGCTTAAGGAGCTTCGGACTAAAATCAGGTGATATCTTTAACTACAAATGTGCTCATCCCTATGCTGTCAGCAGGTTAAACCGGGTAAGGTTTCGCCTACTGATATTCAGCGCTGTCCCGTATGAAATTCAGCGTCCATGGGGGCCGTCTGGAAAGGAACATTATCCTGCTTTAAGCGTTTTGAGCTTAACGAATGATCCTGTCCCGACTGGTTCAGAAAGGGGTCAAACAGGAAAGCGTTCGTTTGCGGTAATAACTGCGTCTGGAGAGGGCCGGGCGGGCCTCTGAAGGCCTTTCAGTTGCAAACCGAAGAAGTGCATATATCCCTGACTTGCAAGTGCTGCGGGACTGATACTGCTTAATATACCAGTAGCGACAGCATTGCAGCGCTTTATACGCCGATGTTGCTCGTCAAAGCCCAGGATCGATGGACTCAAGACCCTACGGGATAATGTGACATGGAAATGCTTGAATAAATTGTGCGTATTGCGCCTAATTACCACCTTCTCGACAAGAAAATTTTCGAGCAGGAAACCATTCCATAGCTGATATTGACATGACCTCGTAATATTAATGCCTGCTCGAAGATGGGATATTTCGTAATAGTTTAGACAATTAATATGCTGACGATAAGAGTCAATTATTTTACAGAAAGTGTACTAAGCACAATTTAATTGCAGACACGTCAATCATCGCATCTGCCAACTTAAACTTTATCCTTGCGAAAACATTTCCTAATAGCATATTTCACTAATGACATTCTAATATCCGCTTATATATAGTGGACCTAATGCATAAAGTTCCTAGCGAATGTAAACTATTCAATCGTTTTACACATGCGAGTAAATTTCAAAAAATTGTCATCAAATGATAGAAGACATACCTTTTGTAGGCATGCGAAATCACTTCCCCCGTTGAGTTACAGGGTGTTCCCTGACATGATTTTGTTCATCATTAAATAGTCAAATTTCTCACTAGAATATTATGGCGAGTAGTGCTTTCTGGGTGCGAGTTTGTATTGAGCGGCATTTTTTGGCTTATCCTCACAGGAAGGCATCAAGGCTGGATTCGCTGCCGTCTCATTAATCGTATTCACAGACTGGTTATCAATTTTAGCTGAGGAAGAGTTATGATGCAGTGGCCAATTAGCACACTCGTAGCATTGGTCTATTTCAGGATAACGCTGTCTTGCCACAACCATAGCTTGAGCATATCCATAAAAAGAACCCAGGAAAGCCTGCTTCTTCTTTATTAAATTAATACAACCTTTACGATGAACAATCATACCTAAAAAAGAGTTGTTACAAGCGTAATAATAACTCGATAGCATTACTCGACTCCCATGCTTTGTAGCTTAAAAATTTTGCATTTGCAGCATTCAGTATTGCATGCGTAAATCTTTTAATTTTTTTCTTCGCGCATACACTATTCATAATTAATCTTTAGCGCAACCTTCTAAAGTTACCAGATTTACGAGAAAGCCATCGTATCACTTAAATATACTCTTTCTTAAGTCATATCTGAACCGTCATAATCATCCTATCAAAAAGACCACCTACAAAAAAGAACCATTTATTACTTGTATTGGCATTTGCTTGTGGTGAAATAACAGCCTTTTCATAAAAAATGCAGTAATGTTTGCTACAAGGATAACTTTTTATCTGGTTTATATTTCATCTATTTAGGAGGTTTCAGCGCTATGCAAAAGTGATTGACTAATGTAATAAAAATACAAAAGCTAACCATAAATTCAACGCCTTAATGCTGGAGTTACTGTGCAGGCGTCCCCCCAGTTATGGTTAATTATCAGCTTGATCTATACGACTAATTCATGCATTAAGAGTAAGTTACTCAGGCTAAAAAGTCCTCACCCAATCAATAAATCCATCTACAAATAGTCGCGTCTTTAACGGAATCAGCTTTCCAGGCAGAGTAATCGCATAGGCCGTCATGATTTTGGGAGTAACGATATCCCAGTTGGGTAGAACCTGGATAAGCCTGCCATTGGCCAAATAACTTTTGGCGATGAACATGGGGACCAGTGCAATTCCGACGCCTGATAAAACCGCTTCAATCATGGCATCGCTGTAGTTGATAGTAAGTCGTGGCGTCAATACAACTTTTTCAGTCGTTTTATTCCGATAGAAATACCACTCCCTTTGAAACTGTGATTCGTCAGGTGAAAAAATGCTATGCGCTAGCAGGCCTGAAGGGCTATTAGGCAGCTGCCTGCCATAATTGGCTGAACATACCAGAACGTAATCAATCTCCATTAATTTTCGCGCTACGTTCTCCTCAGGAGGCGCGTCCGTGATCCGCAGAGCAACATCGCATTGACTCTGTGAAACACTGATTACCGTGTCGGTGAGTTTTAGATCAACATTAATATCAGGGTACTTTGTTAAAAAAGAGGGTAAAAAGGGTGTCAGCAGAATTTTACCCAGTGTATTTGGAGCTGTAACTCTTAACAGCCCCTGTGGCTTATCGCCAAAACTTTCAGCCCTGGCAAAGAGAGCGTTTGTTGCAGATATGACTGTCAAGGCCTGATTATAGATTTCCACTCCGGATTCAGTAATGGTCAATGCACGCGTTGTGCGCAAAAACAATACCAGGTTCAGACGTTTCTCGAGACGATCAATCATTCGGCTCACCGAGGACGGCGTCATAGAGAGCGCACGGCCTGCTGAGGAAAAACTACCCGTTTCGGCAACTTTAACAAAAAGTATCAGCCCCGGAAGTACTTCTGTTAATTCATTTATGCTCTTCACGCAAAGCTCTTTCGCTTTTCAGATATCTAGTTACTCCGTCACTAAACAGTATGATAGATAACGCTATCTAATGCATTCAAAATTCACTCCGGCCAGGCTGTTTGAAGCAAAAATGGTCACGGTCTTCTATATGGAAAATTACTGTTGAGAATTATATGGGCACTGAAAGTTTCGGTCTAAAACGTTTTGTCTTTTCCCGGTTTACAGGTGCACTTTGCGATCAGTTTTTAATGTTTGCCGTTCCGCTTGCAATCCTTAAAACAACGGGGTCACTTACTTTTTC